>CAWFTM010000001.1:0-37674 GCA_963818665.1 uncultured Hydrogenophilales bacterium
CAGCACCACCAGATCGACATCCAGCATGGCGGCATCTTTGTCGTCGAGAATCAGGTCGTGAAATTTCACCGTGCTGGTGTTGCCGCCGGGTACGACTTCGGCGACCTTGCCCTTGGTGAAGATGACGCCTTTTTCCTGCGCGCTGCGGTAGAAATCCTCGCCGTTGCCGGGGGTGCGCAGGTCGGTGTAGATGATGGTGGTGTCAACGCTGGGGTTGGCATCCTTGAAGTACATCGCCTGCTTGATGCTGGTGTTGCAGCAATAGCCGGAGCAGTAGGCCAGGTGCGTGCCGCTGGGGTCACGTTGCCCGGCGCACTGCACGAACACCACCGACTTCACCGGCTGACCGTCGGACGGGCGGCGGATGACGCCATCGCCTGCCGCAGCGGCAAGCGCCAGCGCTTCGAGGCCGGCCTGATCCACCACGTTGGCCGACTTGCCGCCGCCGAGTTCCGGCAGCTTGTTCATGTCGTACAGAGAAAAACCGCTCGCCTGCACGATGGCGCCGATGTCTTCGGTGTGGGTTGCACCCGATTCGGTGGCGATGTCCACGATGAAGCGACCCGGTGCGCCGTCGGTCTTGGCGACGGTCGCGTTCAGGTACACCTTGATGTTGCTGTCGCCCAGCACCTGCGACACCAGTTCGCCGACGCCGGTATCGGCCGGCGACTTGAACGGCTCATGCACCGGCACGCGCTTGTAGAGCTTGGCCGCCCAGCCGCCGAGCGCGCCGGACTTCTCCACCAGCACCACCGGATAGCCGGTTTTCGATGCCTCGATTGCCGTGGTCATGCCGGTGACGCCGCCGCCGACCACCAGCAGAGTCTTGCTGCTGCCGGTGACGGTGTTGCCTGCCGGTGCGGTCATCGCCTTCACTTCGGCGCAGCCCATGCGGATGTAGTCTTCCGCCATCTCCTGCGTGGTTTCGCGTGCCTCGTCGGTGTCGGGGCGAATCCAGATCACGCCTTCGCGCAGGTTGGCGCGCGCCACGGCGTTTTCAGGAAAAAAGAAGGCCTCGGTCTTGGCGCGGCGCGAACACGCGCCGATCATGATGTGGGTGACGCCCTCGTTGGCGATGTCGTTTTTGATCATCGCCACGCCGTCGGCATTGCACAGGAAATCGTGCGACTTCGCCATCGGCACCTTGCCGTCTTTTTGCGCGATCTTGACCAGCGCGTCGGCGTCGAGCCGTTCGCCGAGTCCGCAGCCCTTGCAGATATACGCTGCAACTTTTACATCCGCCATTTCAAGCCTCCGCCTTTGCTACTTTGTTCACTACCTGAATTGCGCGCAGCGCGGCCGCCGTGGCCGACTGCACGGCCCGGTTCACGTCCAGCGCATTCGATGCGCACCCTGCACCGAACACCGCGCCGTTGGCCGGGTCGGCCTCGATGAAGCCGCTCGAATCCGCCACGATGTGGCCGGGAATATTGATGCCCTTGACCGACGGTTCCATGCCCACCGCCAGCACCACCAGGTCGTGCGTCGTGGTGTAGCGCTTGTAGCCTTCGGTGTTGACGCCGTGACAAATCGGATTGCCACTCGCGTCTTCGGTGATCTTGGCCACCTTGGACTTGATGAAGCTGACCGCGGGATCGGCCTGGACTTTCTGATAGAAGTCCTCGAAGCGGTCGATGGCACGGATGTCGATGTAGTAGATGGTCGACTTGCCGTCTTCCGGAAATTTCTCGCGCACGTAGTGCGTCTGCTTCAGCGACGCCATGCAGCAGATGCGCGAACAGTGGCGCAGATGGTTTTCGTCGCGCGAGCCGGCGCACTGGATGAACGCGATGTTCTTGGCTTCCTTGCCGTCGCCGGGACGCAGGATCTTGCCGCCGGTGGGGCCGTGGATGTCGGCCAGGCGCTCGAATTCGACGCTGGTGATGACGTTCTTGAAGCGACCGTAGCCGTAGGGCTGAATCTTCGCCGCGTCGTAAGGCTGCCAGCCGGTCGCCCAGATCACGGCGCCGGCCTTGACCTGGATCGTTTCCTCTTTCATGTCGAGGTCGATCGCGCCGTACTTGCAGGCGGCCTTGGCCTTGTCCGCGTCGGCGCTGCCGATGATCGCGGGATCAAGCACGTAACGCTGCGGGTACGCCATTGCGTTCGGCAGGTACGCGGCTTTATGTTTGCCGAGGTTGTAGTTGAACGGATCGGGGACTTCCATCGACACCGCACGCCCGCAATCGCCGCAACCGGTGCAGTTCTCGTTGACGTAGCGCGGCCTGACCTTGATGGATGCGGTGTAATTTCCGGTCGCGCCTTCGAGGCCGGTCACTTCTGCCAGCGTCAGCACACGGATACGGGGGTTGTTCTTCAGACGACGCTGGTTGATTTCCAGCCCGCAGGTCGGATGGCACAGCTTGGGAAAGTAGCGGTACAGTTGGGAAGTCCGCCCGCCGAGCGCGGGGTTTTTCTCGACCAGAACGACATTCTTGCCGGTTTCGGCTGCCTCGAGCGCAGCGGTCATGCCGGAAATGCCGCCGCCCACCACGAGGATCGTCTCGTTGGTTGCAACGATGTCCGTCATTGTTTCCTCCATCCGATGGATGCAAATTTATCTGAAACCACCCGGGGTTTCCTCCCGGCCGGCTGGGCTTTTCAGCCCAATGTGAATCCTTGAAATGGTACTCCGAAGGCCGCTCTTGCCGCCACGAACAAGCGGGCAAATTCAATCGAAGTTTTCTATGCGCGAATAAGAGGAAGTGTTTGCAGACTCTTGCAAACAGGATCATGGTTTCGTCTGACAAGCCACAGATCGCTGAGTGTAAATTGATTCCAATTCACCCACCTCGCTTCGACCCAGTGCAAACCGTCACTGACATGCGTCATGACAGCATGACAAACAATATGACATGCACGTCAGCACCCCATGTCAAAAAACATGAATAAACGTTTCGAATCAAACAACAAAAACGGTGGAACACACCTTGCTTAGCCTTTCAGTCAAAAAAATCGCCTGGTTATTTGTAAACCAGCTACATTCAGAAACATTAGGAGATAGCATGCCGAGAAAAACCGGGTTAACGAACGTACTGGCTGCCATGTTGTGTCTGGCTTGCAGCTTCGCAAGTGCGGCAGACGAGGGCAATGCGCAACCAGCCGCGCCCAAATCCGATGTTGAAAAACACCCCGAGCAACCATCTGATAAACAACCCACCCCCAAGGAGGAAACACCCAGCACC
Organism: uncultured Hydrogenophilales bacterium; assembly: GCA_963818665.1. Classification (GTDB taxonomy): domain Bacteria; phylum Pseudomonadota; class Gammaproteobacteria; order Burkholderiales; family Thiobacillaceae; genus Thiobacillus. The sequence continues at coordinate 3,186 of CAWFTM010000001.1, forward strand.
CAGTCAAACCAGGGCGATCCCGCCAAATCCAAAGATGACCCGAATTGCGAGTAATCCTCAGGATTGCTAGTCCAGAATAATTTAGGAGACATACATGAAATTGCGTACCCTTTTCGCTGCATCCGCCCTGTTTACCTCGTTTGCCATGCCGATGGCGGCAAGTGCGCTGGATGTGAACCTCACAGCCGATCTACCCTCGGTCGATGTCATGCATGGCGGTCAGAAAACCACCATCATGCGCAACCAGAACCAGAACAACACGATCAATCCTGATTTCGCCAAAACGTCGCGCAAATGCCCGCCTTTCTGTATTCAGCCGGGCGCGATCGCAGAGGGAGTCGAAACCATTGGTGAACTGGAAATCATCCATTACCTGAAGAAAATGAGCGATGGCGACAAGTCCATCCTGGTGGTCGATTCGCGCACCCCGGACTGGGTCGAAAAAGGCACCATCCCGGGCGCGGTCAACATCCCGTGGGACAAGCTCAACATCGGCAAATCCGATCCCATCACCGTCCAGGAAATTCTGGAAAAGACCTTGGGCGTGAAGAACCAGGACGGTTTTTACATGTTCGACAATGCCAAGACCGTCGTCATGTTCTGTAACGGCCCGTGGTGCGGTCAATCGCCCACCAACATCAAAGGCCTGTTGAAGATTGGCTACCCGGCCAACAAGATCAAATGGTATCGGGGTGGCATGCAGGACTGGGAAGGACTGGGCCTGACCACGGTCAAACCCGCAAAATAAGCGGATGACTCATAAAAAACGGGGCGTAATGCCCCGTTTTTTATTGCTTCCAATTCCTGGCCGGAACTGCGTCTGCCTCAGACGTGCGGCGTAACGGGCGGCAGCACCGACGCCGCGGCGGCCTCGATCGTGACGATCTCGAACTGCATGGTGGCGAGATCGGCCATGATGTAGGTGGGCGGCGCACCGACACCACCGACGGTGCCGGGATTGATCAGCCAGGTCTGTCCGCCCTTGACGGTGTCTATCTGCGTGATGCTGGATTTGTGATCGTGACCGCAGCAGACGAGGTCGTAGTCGCCGGTGCAGGCGAGTGCCTCTGCGTAATGCGGGTAATGCACCAGAAACAGATTGCGGTCGGCCAGGGTAAACGCCGCATCCATGCCGTGGTAACGCACCACGCTGTTGGGCTCGGCGGCCAGCCGCGACATGTTGTAGAGATCGCCGGTGTTGTTGCCGTGAATGACATGCACCGGCAATTCGTATTTTTGCAGCACCCGCAGCGTCGTCGGCGCGACGACATCGCCACAGTGCAGCACCGCTTCCGCCCCGTGCGCCTTGGCATGCTCGACCGCCGCCCCCAACAGTCTGCGGTTGTCGTGCGAGTCGGAAACGATGCAAACCTTCATGTTCAGAAAGCGGGCTTGTCGGCGGCGTTGCGGTAGCGCTCCACCCCGGCCAGGATTTCGGCGCGCGCATCGTCCACACCGACCCAGCCCTCGACCTTGACCCATTTGCCGGATTCGAGATCCTTGTAATGCTCGAAGAAGTGGGAAATCTGCGCCAGCAACAGGGCTTGCAGGTCTTCCGGCTTGTTCACCCCTTTGTAGAGGCCGCACAATTTGTCGACCGGCACGGCCAGCAGTTTGGCGTCCACGCCGGCTTCGTCGGTCATTTTCAGCATGCCGATCGGCCGGCAGCGCACCACCACCCCGGTGATCAGCGGAATCGGCGTAATCACCAGCACATCGACCGGATCGCCGTCTTCCGACAGCGTATGCGGGATGTAACCGTAGTTGCAGGGGTAATGCATGGCAGTGGACATGAAGCGGTCGACGAACATCGCGCCGGACTCCTTGTCCACTTCGTATTTGATGGGCTCGCCATGGGCGGGGATTTCGATGATGACGTTGAAATCGTCGGGCAAATTGCGGCCGGGACTGACGCGGTTGAGGCTCATGGCAAAGTCTGGAAACAGGGAAAGCCGCGCATTATACCCGCCCGCTGCCGGCCTGACGGCGGCGCGTCAATCGAACTCCCGTGTGTAAAACACATCCAGACTGGTTTGCGAACCGGCGGTCGCTTCCACCCGGAACCGTTCGCTGAGTTGATAGACCGCCTTCACGAACTGGTCCAGGCCATCCAGGCTCTGCTCGTAGCTCATCATGAGCTTGGAGTTGATGCGCCTGCCCACGCTGACGATGGTATCCGACAGATCTTCGGGATTGTCGCCGCTGCGCAGCGCGATACTGTCGATCGGCAGCGCATCGGTCAGTTGAGCCTGCAGGCCGACCGAATCAGCCTGACTCAGCAACGCAGCCGCCATGATCTGCATCGTTTGAACCCTGGCACTGTCGCTGCTGTCGAGGCCCTGTCCGAACAGCAGCCAGGACAGGATTTCGGTATCGGGCATGGAGGGATCGGAATACAGGCTCGCCCGTGGACGTTCGACCGTGCCGACGACTCTGACACCGGCGGTCACGGCACCGGTCTCGCGCACGGCGAGGATGTCGAGGCTGGGATTGTTGATGGGGCCGGTAAAGGTCAGCACGCCGCGCGAAATGTCGAGCGTTTGCCCGAAAGCCGAGTAACGCCCTTTTTCCACCTTGACCGTGCCCTCGCCGCGCAGGGCCTCGTTGTGGGTGAACACGCGGATTTTGCCGCCGAGACGGGCATCCAGTCCGGCGCCCAGGAACAGGAAGTCGTCGCCCAGATCGAAGACTCAGGTTCGAGGTCCAGCGGGGTGCGCCGGGCTTGGGATTCGGGTCGTGGCGGCTGCCCGACGATCACCACGTCGTCGGACAGGCGCGGGCGGCCAGCTTCGGGCATTTCAAGACGCGCCCGGTCGGCACGCAATGCGCCGTCCAGACTCACCCGCCCACCGGCATACCCCAGCCGGGCGGTCCCCGACAGCCACAGACGGCGGTCGCTGCGGGTGAGCGCGGCAAATTTCTCGAAGTTCAGCGTCAGTCCGCCTGTCGGGGTTGCGCCAGGATGCCGTGCCCGCCAGCCGGATGCGGCCGCTCTGCCCTTCCAGAATGCCTTCGCTCACGCTGATGATGTTGTCGTCCAGCTTGAGCTTGATCGTGCCGTCGCGGATGGCGATGCCTTCTTCCGGCATGCTGAAGCGGATGTCGCTGGCCGCCAGCGTGCCGTTCAGCAGGGGCGCCGCCAGCGTGCCGCTGCCGGCCAGGTCGAGCACGAGATGGGCATCCGCCCGGACGCCCAGGGGCAGGAAGGCACGGAATGCGCGCAGATCCGGCAGGTCCGCCTGAGCCGTCCAGGCCAGTGGCGTACTGTGCAGCAGAACATATTTGCCGTCCTCGCGCGTCAAGGTGGTACGGCCTTCCGCATGGACCCGTCCCGTCCTCGCCGTGTCGATATCGAGGCGCGCAGTGACTTGATTTTCGACAGCCTTCACCTCGAGGTCGAGCGTGGTGAGGCCGAGCGCCATCACCGGATCGGAGAGCTTCACGTCTCCCGACTGGCGGCGCAGTGCCACATGGCCATTCAGCGCGTCGTCCAGCCGGATATCCCATTCCCCTGCCAGTCGCAGATCGGTGTTGATGGGGGGCAGCTTGTCCACCTTCTCCAATAGCGGGGCAAGCGGGAACTGGTTGAAGCTGCCGTACGTCGCGAGTCGACCGGCCTGATGCTCCAGCTTGCCCAGCTTCACGTAGCCGCCGGCAAAACTGAGCTCGGCTGCATCGATACGCTGCGCATCCTGGCCCAGGCGCAGGGTGGCGGGCGCCCGCAGGCGCAGCGGCCATGCGCCCTGGAGCTCGGCTTTCAGCAGACGGCCCTGCCACACCATCGCATCGTCCAGCCCGCCCTTCGCTTGCGCCACGACGTGCCATTCAGGCAACCGCGCATCCAGTTCGATGACATGGGCGCTGCGCCGCCCCTGCACTTCGACGTGGACAGACGAAACCACCTGTTCGCCCAGCACCAGCCCAGCGCCCAGCAGCTCGCCGTTGAACGCACCGCTGGCAGACGCCTGCATGTCGAGGTCCAGCTTCAGACTGTCGGCCGCCACCCCGCCGGGCAGCCGCAGCCCGCGCGCACGTGCATTCATTTTGATCTGCGGTCGCGCCGGATGGCCGGACAGGCTGCCCTCGCTCTCCAGTTGCCCGGCCAGATCGACGCCCAGATATTTCAAGCCCAGGCGCCCCAAACGCCCCAGTTGCGGCGCATCGATCAGCCAGTTCGCCCGCACACGGGTTGGCTGATAGTCACCGCGCAGCTGTACCCGGTTGCCGGCCAGATTCACATCCACCTCGGAGTCGAACAGCCGGCCACCGGTGTAGTTCAGTCTGCCCCTGCCCACCACCGGATGGCCTTCCAGCTCGCCCGCCGGCAGCTCGAAACGGGTCTGGACCCTGAAATCCGGCGACAACGCGCCGGAGGCCTGGCCGCGTGCATTCAGGCGCGCCTGCGGAAACGCGCCGAAACGTGCCGGGTTGAAACGTGCCACGTCGAACTGGACAGCAAATGCCTGCGTGCCGCTCAGGTTCAGATTGCCCTGCGCAGACACGCGGCCGCCATGCGTCCCGGTCAAATCGAGCGCCTCCACCCGCAGTCGTTCCGCATCGTGCGTCAGCACGAAATGCCCCCGACCATAGTTGCCGTCCACCTCGGCGCGCAGGCGCTGGCGGGCGGCATCGCCGCTCAACTGCAGAACGGTGCGGATACGGCTGGTATACAGGCTGCCATGCAGGCCCGCCAGATTCAGGCGATCACTGGCGAGATTCAGCGCGAAATTGCCGTCACGCCACTGTCCGTCGCCCGTCAGCCGGCCCGCCGCGCCCAGATCGATTTCCAGCGCGCTGAAATCGGCGTGTCTGGCATCGCCCAGCACCGCGCCGACGAGTTCGACCAGCGGCAAGCGCCCGCGATCGAGCCTGCCTGCGTTCGAATTCTGCAAGCTGAAGGTGCCCAGCAGGCGCTGGCCCGGCTGCTGCTCGAAGATGCCGGAAAATGCCAGATCGGCAGTCGGCGCGCCCTCCGCCCACTGCGCCGGATCGATGCCCTGCCCCGCCACCAGCAGGCGCGGCAACAGAAGCTCGGCAAACGGCGCGATTTCGCCCGACGCCAGGAAATCGAGAGCTTGGTCTGCCGTATCCGGCCTGGTCGCCCGTGCCTCCAGTTCGAACTGGATCGCCTCCAGCTTCCCCTTCAAGTCGAGCGCGGCGGCGACGGCCAGCGGTTCGCTGCGCGCCGCATCGAAATGGCCGCTCAAGGCAAACGGCGCATCCTGGCCGATGCTCGCCTGCCCGCGCAGATTCGCCCAGGGAGAGACCAGCGAGTCCAGTTGCAGCCGCCAGTCATTTCCCGTGCCGTCGATCCCCAGACGAATATCCGAGAAGCTCAGGGTCTGATCCGGCTGCTTGATGTCGAGCCGCGCCAGATCGATACGCGCCGGGCCGAGCACCATCCCGAACGGCAAACGCAAACTGGCGGGAAGCGTGACGGGCTCCGTGCTGGGCTTCAGCGTCTCCACCACGATCCGGTGCACCGTAAGTTGCTGGACATCCAGGCGCAGATCCAGCAACGCGCGCGGCCGCCAATCCAGGCGCGCATGGTCGATCTGGATGCGGTTGGTATCGCGGGTGATTTCCAGCCGCCGCACCGCCAGACGGGGGGACAACAGATGACCCTCGACACCTTCAATCTTGAGTGTGCCCTGGCTCAGCACGGACAGTTCGCTGGTCAGCCAGCGAAAACCCTCGGGCGTCGCGACCAGCCAGGCCAGCCCGCCGAGCACCATCAGCAGCAGCGTCACGCCCCCGGACAGGCTCCACAGCAGGCGCTTCAAAATGTCACCCCGAACTGGAATTGCAGGAGTACATCGCCGGTTGCTTCACCATACGTCAGATCGACGTTGATCGGACCGATCAGCGATTTGTAGCGTGCGCCCACCCCGATCCCGAATACCGGGGAAAGCTGGTCAAAGCTATCCGCCGCATCGCCCGCATCGACATACAGCGCCGCCCCCCAGGTCGGGGTGAAGAAATAGTTGTATTCCACGCTGGCCGTGGCCAGATTCCGCACCGACTTCACCCCGCCCGGCACGTCGAGGCCGAGGCTTTGGTAATCATAGCCACGCACCGAGTTTTCACCGCCGGCGCGGAACAGGAAATCGGTGGGAATGCCCTCGCGCCGATCGGCCAGCACCGCGCCCACCTCGCCGCGCAGGATCAGCCGTCCCTGCGCGCCCACCCGGAAGAACTCGGAATGACGACCATACAGGCGTAAAAAACTGGTGTCCGACAACAACGCATCCGAAGCCACGTTGGTCTGCAAATTCGTGATGTGGCCGCGTACCGGATAAAACGCCCGGCCAGCGGTTCGGTGCGTCCACGCATAGCCCAGACTGAGCGCCTCGTTCTGTTCGTCCACCGTCGGGCCCACGATCTGATTCTCGAACTGGTATTGCAGGGACACGGTGGAGTCGATGGAGCCACGTCGGCGATTGCGGCTGATCACCGCCTTCCAGGTCTCGGTCTCCTGGCCCTCGATGTCTTGCTGCTCGTACGCCATCGACGTCCGGTTTTCGTAGCCCTTGGCGGTGCGTGGCCAGGCCAGTTCAGCCATGGCCAGATTCGATTTGCTCTCCAGGCGCCCGTCCAGTCTCAAGCGCTGTCCCTCGCCGAAAATATTGCGGTGCAGATAGGTGGCCTGCACGCGCGCGCCGGTGTCGGTGCTGTAGCCCACGCCATAACTCAACTGCTGCACTTTGCGTTCGGTCACCGTGACCTGGATGGGCACCGCCGCCGCCAGCGCAGGATCGGGCTCGATCGCCACAATTGCCAGCGAAAAATAGCCACTGGCATCCAGCAGCTGCTGGTAATCCTGCAGGTCCTGCTGGCGGAAAGGCTCGCCCGGCTCGGTCGGGTTGAGCGCCTCGATAATGCTGGCCGGGTAACGCTCAGTGCCGCTGATCTGAACCGGACCGTAGAAAAATGGCGGGCCGCTGTCGATGACGAGGGAAAGTGTCGCATGCTGCGTCGGGTCGATTTTCGCCTCGCTCGCCACCAGTCGCGCAGCCGGGTAGGTGTTCTGCAACAAGGGGCGCAGCGCCGCCTGCTTGGCCGCGTCCCAGTCCGCCTGGCGGAACGGCTTCTCCAGCTTCAGCGCAAAATCGCGCTCGATGCGCTCGCGCAAGCGCTTGTTGCGCCGGCTTATCCTGTCAGGGTCTGCACCCGTCGGGCGCTCATCCATGATCGCCCCCTCGAAACGGATATTGACTGCCCCGATCAGGGTGCGCGGCCCCGCCTCCACCTCATAACGCAGCACCCGATCCGCACCCGTCCCGTCGAGGGTCGACGTGATCTGCGGCGAGAAATACCCCTCGGTTGCCAGCAACTCGCGCGCGGTTTCCAGACTCGCCTGCTGCAAGCGCAGCAGTTCCTCTTCCGTCAGGTCTTCATCCAGGCGGGCGGCACGCGCGGTATCCAGATGCCGCTCCAGGATCGGCTTCAACTCCTTCGGCGCATTCACCTGCACCACCAGCGCGTGTGCAGCGCCGGGCAGCAGACCGATCAGGAGCAGAACAACGAAGGGTGGCAGACAAAAGCGCAAGTGCGGTGGGCAAAGCGTAGCAATTGCGCGATTTTAGGCGAGAACCGGGCTGGCCCCCACAAACACGAACAAAGTAATGGTCGGGAAGACGCCCATGCAGCAGCCGTTTCGATGCCCGGGTTCTCAGGCACCCGGACTTAACGCCCAGACGGGCGTCGAGTCCGGGTCACTCACACCTGCGGATGCGCACGCTCCAGCTTGGAGTCGAGCTTGTTCAGCGCATGCAGGTAGGCCTTGGCCGATGCCACCACGATATCGGTATCGGCGCCCTGCCCGTTGACCACGCGCCCGTCATGCGCCAGCCGCACGGTCACTTCGCCCTGCGCATCGGTACCGCTGGTGATGTTGTTGACCGAATACAGCAGCAAGTTCGCACCGCTGGACGACAACGGATTCGAGCGCCTTGAAGGCGGCATCCACCGGTCCCGAACCATCGCCGTCCGCCTGCTTTTCAGCGCCGTTGTCGGTAAAGACGAGCCGCGCATGCGGGATTTCTCCGGTCTCGGAACACACCTTCATCGACACCAGCTTGTAGCGTTCGTGCTCGGCAGCGTAGCCTTCGTTGCTGACCAAGGCCTGCAAGTCTTCGTCGAAAATTTCGCGTTTCTTGTCGGCAAGTTCCTTGAAACGGCCGAACGCAGCGTTGAGCGCTTCCTCGCTGTCGAGCACGATGCCCAGTTCGGCCAGCTTGGTTTTGAAGGCATTGCGGCCGGAAAGTTTGCCCAGGGTCAGACGGTTCGCATTCCAGCCGACGTCCTCGGCACGCATGATCTCGTAGGTCTCGCGGTGCTTCAACACGCCATCCTGATGGATGCCGGATTCGTGGGCAAAGGCATTGGCACCGACGATGGCCTTGTTCGGCTGCACCGGATAGCCGGTGATGGTGGAGACGAGCTTGGAAGCGGGCACGATCTGCGTCGCATCGATGCGGCTGTCGCAGCTGAATACATCGCGACGGGTACGTACCGCCATCACGATTTCTTCCAGCGAAGCATTGCCCGCACGTTCACCGAGGCCGTTGATGGTGCACTCGACCTGGCGTGCGCCGTTCATCACCGCGGCGAGCGAGTTGGCGACCGCCATGCCGAGGTCGTTGTGGCAGTGGGTCGACCAGATCACCTTGTTCGAATTCGGTACGCGCTCGATCAACTGCTTCATGCGCTCGCCCCACAAGGCGGGAATGCTGTAACCGACGGTATCGGGTACGTTGATCGTTTTGGCGCCCGCCTTGATCACCTCGTCGAAGATGCGAACGAGGAAATCCATTTCCGAGCGCACCGCGTCTTCGGCCGAGAACTCCACATCGTCGGTGTATTCGAGTGCGAGTTTGACCGCCTTTACCGCGGCTTCCACCACCTGATCCGGCTGCATGCGCAGCTTCTTTTCCATGTGGATGGGGCTGGTGGCGATGAACGTGTGGATGCGCCCGGACCTGGCCGGCTTGATCGCGCCGCCCGCGGCGTGGATGTCGCGTTCGTTGGCGCGCGCCAGCGAACACACGGTCGAGTCCTTGATGACTTCCGCGATGGCGCGGATCGCATCGGCATCGCCGGGGCTGGCTACGGCAAAGCCGGCTTCGATCACGTCGACGCCGAGTTTTTCCAGTTGGCGCGCAATGCGCAATTTCTCATCCTTGGTCATCGACGCGCCGGGGCTTTGTTCGCCATCGCGCAAGGTGGTATCGAAAATAAACAAACGGTCGTTCATGGCAGGCTCCATGGGGGTCGGCATCAAAGATCGGGCCGACGCATTATATCGGTGTGCCGCAAACAGATTGCGGCGCTCGGGTACTGCAGGGGAGGGGATTTAATATGTGCGCGCGACGCGCAGCAGCAGGCTGCCGAACAGAACGTTCGACAGGCAGAGAAGAGAGGACGGATGCGGCTGATTAGACATGGTCTAAATTGTATCTATTTTCCGTCGCCCGGCAAGGGGGCGGCTGTTTTCGGTTTGCGCACCCGCCTTAGCAAGGCATCGACATAGCCCGACAGGCCATACAGCACGAACACGCCGAACAACACTTCGGGCGGGCTGGTCGAGATCAGAATGAAGGCCAGCACCATCAGCAGGATGACGAAAAACGGCACGCTCTTGCGCAGGTTGATTTCCTTGCCGCTGTAAAAACGGAAGTTGCTGACCATGGAGAGTCCGCCAAACAGGGCCATGAACGCCAGCCAGCCAGCGCACATCCTGACCCGCCACGCCATATTCGACCATCACCCAGACCAAGCCCGCGATCAGTGCCGCCGCCGCGGGACTGGGCATCCCCTGGAAAAAGCGCTTGTCGGTGACGGTATCGATCTGGGTGTTGAAGCGCGCCAGGCGCAGGGCCGCGCCCGCGCAGTAGACAAAGGCGGCGATCCAGCCGAACTTGCCCAGCCCTTGCAGGGCGAACACATAAATCACCAGCGCCGGCGCAACGCCGAACGACACCATGTCGGACAGGCTGTCGTATTCGGCGCCGAATGCGCTTTGGGTGTGGGTCATGCGGGCGACGCGACCGTCCAGTCCGTCCAGCACCATGGCAATGAAAATCGCCACGGCAGCGTGCTCGAAGCGGCCGTTCATCGCCTGCACGATCGCATAGAAACCGGCGAACAGTGCACCCGTGGTGAACAGGTTGGGCAGCAGGTAGATGCCACGGTCGCGCATTCGCGACCGCGCCAATTCTGTTTTGCGATGTTGGAATTCGGGCATGGGCTTCAGGGTTACCAGCGTGCCAGTATGGTACGCCCACCGGTGACTTTTTGCCCGATCGAGACTTCGGCACGCGCTGCTGTCGGCAGATAGACATCCACCCGCGAACCGAAGCGGATGAAGCCGTAACGCTGACCGCGCGCAAGTTTGTCGCCGATACGCACGTAACACAGGATGCGCCGCGCGATCAGTCCGGCGACCTGCACCGAGGTGACATCGCCGCGTTCGGTCTGTATCCACAGTGCGTTGCGCTCGTTTTCAGTGGAGGCCTTGTCGAGATCGGCATTGACGAAGTTGCCAGGGTGTGTACCAGACGCCTTTGATCTCGCCATCGACCGGGCTGCTGTTGGAATGCACGTTGAACACGTTCATGAACACGCTGATTTTCAGCGCGTCGCGATCGAGATAGGGGTCACGCACTTTTTCGACCGCGACGATACGGCCGTCAGCGGGAGAAATCACGGCATCGGCATCGGCCGGCGGCACGCGCGCCGGGTCGCGGAAAAACTGCAAGGCAAAAACCGCCCGATGATCCAGAATGGAATGGACCACGCGCCAAGAAAAATCGTAGCCAGAATCGCAGCAGAAAATGCCGCCAGCAATACAGCCAGCCCTCGCGGGCAATAAGGGGATGTGTCATAAATTCGGTTCGGTTTGAGGGGTCATGTGAAAGAAGAAAGGGGTGAAGCGCGCAGGCAAATGCCCTTGCGCCTCACCCCTCAGCCCTGACGCAAATCAGTTCTTCGATTGATCGACCAGCTTGTTCTTGGCTGATCCACGGCATCATGGCGCGCAGCTTGGCGCCGACGACTTCGATCGGGTGCTCGGCATTCAAACGGCGACGCGCGGTCATTTCGGGGTAGTTGGTGCGGCCTTCCAGGATGAACTGCTTGGCGTAGTTGCCGTTCTGGATGTTCTCCAGGCATTCCTTCATCGCGGCACGGGATTGTTCGTTGATGACCTTGGGGCCGGTGACGTATTCGCCGTATTCCGCGTTGTTGGAGATGGAGTAGTTCATGTTGGCGATGCCGCCTTCGTACATCAGGTCGACGATCAGCTTCAGTTCGTGCAGACACTCGAAGTAAGCCATTTCCGGCGCATAGCCCGCTTCGGTCAGGGTTTCGAAACCGGCTTTCACCAGTTCGACGCAGCCACCGCACAGCACGGCCTGCTCGCCGAACAGGTCGGTTTCGGTTTCTTCGCGGAAGTTGGTTTCGATCACGCCGCCCTTGGTGCCGCCGTTGGCAGCAGGAGTACGACAGCGCGAGGTCCTTGGCCTTGCCGGATTTGTCCTGATACACCGCGATCAGCGAGGGGACGCCGCCGCCCTGAGGTATTCGGAACGCACAGTATGGCCGGGGCCCTTGGGGGCGATCATGATGACGTCGAGGTCGGCGCGCGGCGTGATCTGGTTGTAGTGCACGTTGAAGCCGTGAGCGAAGGCCAGGGTCGCGCCTTTTTTCAGGTTGGGCTCGATGTCGCTGTAGTAGGTGCCCGCCATCAGTTCGTCGGGGACCAGGATCATCACGACGTCGGCGCTCTTGACCGCATCGCCGACTTCCTTGACGTCGAGGCCGGCCTTCTTGGCCTTGTCCCACGATGCGCCGCCTTTGCGCAGGCCGACGGTGACCTTGACGCCGGAATCCTTCAGGTTGTTGGCATGCGCATGGCCCTGCGAGCCGTAGCCGATGATCGTGACCTTGCGCTTCTTGATGAGGGAGAGGTCTGCGTCCTTGTCGTAATAAACTTTCATGGTGAATTCCCAGGCAAAAAATAAATGAATACAGCGATTTGAAAACCAGGCGATTTGAAAATCAGGCTTTGAGACTGCGCTCGCCACGTCCGATGCCGGACGCGCCGGTGCGCACAGTTTCGATGATGAAGACGGGATCGATCGCCTCCAGGAACGCATCGAGCTTGGAACCGGTACCGGTCAGCTCGATGGTGTAGGTGGCGTCGGTGACATCGATGATGCGGCCGCGGAAAATGTCGGCGGTGCGCTTCATTTCCTCGCGCCCGTCGCCGACTGCCTTGACCTTGACCAGCATCAGCTCGCGCTCGATGTGGCTGCCTTCGGTCAGGTCCATCACCTTGATCACGTCCACCAGCTTGTTCAGCTGCTTGGTGATCTGCTCGATGACTTCTTCCGAACCCACCGTGACGATGGTCATGCGCGACAGCGTCGCGTCCTCGGTCGGCGCAACCGTCAGGGATTCGATATTGTAGCCACGCGCAGAAAACAGGCCGGCCACGCGCGACAGCGCACCCGCTTCGTTTTCCATCAACAGCGAAATAATATGGCGGCGCACCATCACAGCTCCTCCGCCAGAATCATTTCAGACAGCCCTTTGCCGCCTTCCACCATGGGAAAGACGTTCTCGGTCTGGTCGGTCTGGAAATCCATGAACACCAGGCGTTCCTTCAGCGCGGGCGAGAAAGCTTCCTTCAACGCGGCTTCGACGTCTTCCGGCTTGTCGATGCGCATGCCGACATGGCCGTAAGCCTCGGCCAGCTTCACGAAATCGGGCAGCGATTCCATGTAGGACTCGGCGTAGCGGCTGCCGTAGAAGAACTCCTGCCACTGCCGCACCATGCCCATGTAGCGGTTGTTGAGCGTGATGACCTTGACCGGAATGCGGTACTGCTTGCAGGTCGACAGTTCCTGGATGCACATCTGGATGCTGGATTCGCCGGTGATACAGGCCACCTGCGCATCGGGGAAGGCGAGCTGCACGCCCATCGCATACGGCAGGCCGACGCCCATGGTGCCGAGGCCACCGGAATTGATCCAGCGGCGCGGCTTGTCGAACTTGTAGTACTGCGCCGCCCACATCTGGTGCTGGCCGACGTCGGACGTCACATAGGCATCGCCCTGGGTCACTTCCCAGAGCTTTTCCACCACGTACTGCGGCTTGATGATGTTGCCGTTGCGGTTGTACTTGAGGCAATCCTTCGAACGCCACAGTTCGATCTGCGTCCACCAGGCATTCAGCGCGGCAGCGTCGTTCTTTTCCCTGGACTGTTTCAGCAGGGCGATCAGGTCGTCGAGCACGTTTTTCACGTCGCCGACGATGGGCACATCGACCTTGACGCGCTTGGAGATCGACGACGGGTCGACGTCGATGTGAATGATGCGGCGCTGCTCGCGCGCGAAATGCGCGGGGTTGCCGATCACCCGGTCGTCAAAACGCGCACCCACCGCGATCAGCACATCGCAGTGCTGCATCGCCATGTTGGCTTCGTAGGTGCCGTGCATGCCGAGCATGCCGAGGTTCTGCCTGTCGGTCGCGGGATAGCCGCCCAGCCCCATCAGCGTGTTGGTGCAGGGGAAGCCCAGCAGGCGGGTCAGTTCGGTCAACTGCGGCGCCGCATCGCCCAGCACCACGCCACCGCCGGCATAAATCATCGGCCGCTTGGCTTCGAGCAGCATCTGCACCGCGCGCTTCAGTTGCCCGCTGTGGCCTTTGACCACCGGGTTGTAGGAACGCATCTCGACCGTCGCGGGATAAACGAACTCGGTCAGGTGTGCGGTCACATCCTTGGGCACATCGATCAGCACCGGACCGGGGCGACCTGTGGCCGCAATATGGAAGGCCTTTTTGAAGGTCGCGGCCAGGTCCTTGACGTCCTTGACCAGGAAGTTGTGCTTGACGCAGGGGCGAGTGATGCCGACCGCATCGACTTCCTGGAACGCATCCAGACCGATCGCCGGCGTCGGTACCTGACCGCTGACGACGACGATGGGAATCGAGTCCATGTAGGCGGTGGCAATGCCGGTCACCGCGTTGGTGACACCCGGACCCGAAGTCACCAGTGCCACGCCGACACGGCCGGTGGCGCGCGCGTAGGCGTCGGCAGCGTGAACCGCTGCCTGTTCGTGGCGCACCAGCACATGCTTGAATTTGTCCTGCTTGAAGATTGCGTCGTAAATATTGAGTACGGCTCCGCCGGGATAGCCGAATACAAACTCGACGCCCTCTTCGGCCAGACAACGTACGACGATCTCAGCGCCCGTAACTTCCATAAACTGGCAAAAAATCAATTCGTTGGTGAACCTGTGAGGGTAATCGTTTTGCCCTGTTTCGGTCAAGAAATCGAGCTAAAACCGTGATCAAGCGGCATTTTTCACCCAACAAAAACCCCGCTGCGAGCAGAGGGGTGCTTGTCTGAGCTTGCCGCCACCACAAAAATGCGGCCAATCCCGGGTTATTCGTGCGCCGCCTCGCCCAGCGCCTGCATGATCTGATTCAGCGACCCCTGGGAATTGTCGACCAGACACACGGTATTGCCGACACTGCACACCGTCATGCTGTCGCCCTGCACGATCCAGCCTTGCGACGGCGACCAGCCACGCATCTGCGAAAACAGCGACAGGATGTCGGTGTTGCCAGACACCATGCGGCGATACCACTGGGCAAATTTTGCCAGCCGCTCCATCAATTCAGGCGGCAACATGCCTTCGGCCTCCATCACGACGCCGTCGTCGCGGAAGCGACACACAGCCGTCACGCCATCGAGCACCAGGATTTTTCTCAGCGACATATGCGCTCCTTAGGCAGCCTGCAAGGCTTTGAACGTCGCTTCGTAGTCGGCATCGCGATTGCGGACGACGACGCCACAGTTGCCGTTCACCACCACCGACCACTCCAGCCCCACCACCGAAAAGCCCTTGAGCGGCTGAAACCCGCCCTGCCCGGTGACGGCCTCCCAGCCGCGCGCTTCCATGCTGGCAATCGCCAGATTGGCGACGCACGAGTGCGCCAGCAAATCCAGCACCTGCGGCGTCAGTTCGGTGCCCTCGCGCAGCACCTGCGATTGCAGATCGCCCCGGTCGGTGTAAGTAAACGCTGCCATCGCACCCGGCAAATCCATCATCTTGTCCAGATTCATTCAGTTCTCCTTCGGTATCAGATTCAGTACGGCCAGATTCAGTACAGCGCTTCTTTGGTATCGCCGCCCAGTTTGGCGTACAGGTTGACCAGCAGGTCATCCCGTATGTCGCCCACCTTGGCGCGCATGATGGTCATGACGTCGTTCAGCAATTCCTCGCGGTTTTCGATGAAGGCGAAGTAGTTGCCGACCGCGCATATGGTGATTTGATTGCCGTGCGCGATCCAGCCCTGCACCGGCCGACAGCCGCAGTTCTCGGCGAAGGAATCGACTATCTCGGATTGCATGTTGACTGACAGCGTATTGGCGCGACACAGGATCGACGCCATGCGCGCAAACTCGTCGGTAAGCGCGCCCTCATAGGAAAAACGATCGCCACGAAATGCATATTCGCCGGCGGCAATGACACCGGGAATGGCCATGAGTTGCTTTACGATATTCATCGAGCCGCCTCCATTTGCGATTTGATTATGTGCAGCGTGTCGCTTGTGCAGCTTGCTTATGTTCCATACGCTGTGGCAATTTGTCGCGCCAGACCGAAATATAGAGCCACCATGCAAGACAACGCAATAGCCCCCGCTCCGGCCCCATTCCTGATTCGCATGGCTGCCATGGTTTACGAATTGCTGCTGGTGACCGCCGTGATGTTCGTCGCCGCGCTGCCTTTTCTCTATCTGGTCGGCAATGCCGAGACCGGCTGGCTGCATCATCTGTTTCAGCTTTACATCCTCGGCGTGCTGTTCGCCTACTTCAGCGCATTCTGGCTGCGCAGCGGGCAAACGCTGGCAATGAAGACCTGGCGCATCCGCCTGGTCAATCCGGACGGCACCCGATTGACGCTCAGGCAGGCTGCGCTGCGGTTCGTCATCGCCCTGCTCGGCCTGCTGCTGGCGGGGATCGGATTCTGGTGGGCCCTGTTCGACCGCGACCGGCAGTTTCTGCACGACCGCATCGTCGGAACACGGCTCATACGCGTGCCACGCAAGACCTAGCGAATGAACTGGCGCGAGCATCTGCGGACGCGTTTGCAGGACATCCAGCCTGCCAGCGTGCATGCACTGGATGAAACCGCTCGCCGGTTCGCCGTCGAAGCATTGCCGGACAGCACGGTGCAGAGGCATGGCACGCCGCCACAACCCTGCGCGCTGGCACTCGGTATCGATGCGCTTGCCGGACTCGACGCCCAACACGCCCGACACCTGATCAGCCGGACCCGCCTCTACGTCGCGCCACGCATTCTGCTTGCCGCTCAGCCGGATTGCCCGCTCGATGAAGCCGCATTTCGCGCACTCGGGTTCACGCTGTCCGGCCTCGATACGGCCGGGGAGGTGCGGGTTTATTTTTACGACCTCGACACCTACAAAAACGTGCCGGACTGGCTCAATGCCCGCTACTGGGCGCATCCAGAACGCTGGGAACCCTGAAGGACTCCGATCCACTACGCGCTGAAGTCCCGCGAGGCGGGATGGAGTCGTATGTCCTGAAGGGCGCTCCGCTATAGCAGAATCGCATCTCCTGATTCAAGCGGGATTGTTTTCATTCTGCAGCCGTGCGTAGGCCAACCGCAACGCAGAATAGGCTGCCAGCACGTGTGCGTGCTCGATCACGCAGGGCAAGGCCGCCACATAGCCATGCTCCTTGATCAGATAATCGACCGCGCCCAGGCTCATGGCCTGCGCTGCGGCGATTTCGTCGCCGCGGCCGGTAATGAGGATGCACGGGATTTTGTAGCGAGCTTGCAGGGTTTCCAGCAATTCCAGCCCGGACATGCCGGGCAGCCGCAAGTCGATCAGTGCAACATCGGCCTGATGATCCGGCTCAGCCAGCCAGGCCAGCGCAGCCGGACCGTCCGCCTCGATCACCAGGCTGAGATGAGGGGCTCGGCGTTCGAAATAACGCTGCGTCAGCTCGATATCGTCGTGACTCGACTCAACGTAAAGCACGGTCAGCACCGTGCTCGGGCGACTGTTTTCGCGCTGCTGTTGCTGCGCACGCGCCAGGCGACTTCCTAACTGCTCCAGATACTGCCCACGCTTGGGCACGTAATCCTGTGCGCCGGCTTTGAGAAACTGAACCACGCTGGCCTCGTCGCCCGCCCCCGCGACCACCACCACTGCAACGTCGATCTGGTTGCGCCGCGCATGCAACAACACGTCGAGCCCGCAGCCATCCTGCAACCACATGTCGAGCAGCAGCACGTCGAAGCGCGTACTGGCAAGCTTGCCGATCGCATCCTGCACCCCCACTGCGGTGTCCCATTCCAGATCGGGAATCTGCTTGAGCAGCGCACGACGGGTGAGATCGCGGTCGAATGGATTATCCTCGACGTACAGCAGCTTCATGTTTGCATCCCGCTATTCAATTCAAAGAAAAAAGTGGCGCCCTGACCCGGTGCGCTCTCGGCCCACACCCGCCCGCCCAGCCTTTCGGCAGCACGCGCCGCCAGTGCGAGTCCGATTCCGGTTCCGCTCTGCCCCACCTCGCTCGGCAGACGATGAAAAATTTCAAAGATGCGGTCGTGATAGCGCATGTCGAAACCGACGCCATTGTCGCTTACTGCGAAGCGATAATCGCGTCCCCGCCACCGCCCTTCGATCCGGATGCGCGGCGGCGTCTGTGCACGCGAGAATTTCAGTGCATTGGACAAGAAGTTGCGCAGGATCTGGATCAGGCCTTCACGATCGCACTCCAGCGCCCCTGCCTCGACATCCTGTTCCAGCTCGACGCCGTCGCGCAGCTGCGGTTCAAATTCGCTGACCACCTGCTGCACCAGCGGCCTCACCTCGGTTCGAACCGGCTTGAGCGGACGCATCTGCGCCCGGGAGTACGCCAGAATATCCTCGATCATCTGGTCCATGCGCTGGCTGGCGACTGCGATCAGGTCGACATATTCGCGCGCCTCTTGCGGCAGGCTGCCGCGATAGTCGCTCGCCAGCAGACGGCTGTAGCCTTCGATGCCGCGCAAGGGCGCCTTGAGATCGTGCGACACCGAATAGGCGAACGACTCCAGGTTGCGGTTGGCATATTCCAGTTCCCGGGTACGAGCCCTGACCCGTGCTTCCAGTTGATTGTTCAGGGTTTCGATTTCGCGCAGGATCGCTTTTTGCCGGGTCAGAGTCGTGCAAGGTGACCGAAAAATATTCCAGTTGTCCCTGCGCATCGCGATGCGCCAGTGCAACCACCGACACCGGCAGTGCAAGGGGCGTGCCTTCGCGCAAGACCGCTTCGCCCGTCCAGCGGCCCGAACCATGCAGGGCCGGCAGAATCTCGGTTTCGAGCAGACAGGTGGTCTGCTCGCCCAGAAAATCGCGGCTGCGGTAGCGTGAAATATCGGCGTGCGCGGACAGTCCCAGAAGTTTGCGCCCTGCCGGGTTCATCTGAATCAGCTGGCCATTCGGCGCCATGACGGCAACCATGTCCGGCGTCGCCTCGATGATCCGGCTGAGCCGCTCGCGCACGGCTTCCACCTGCTGATAGCGGTTTTGCGACAGCGCCATGGCGGCAAAGTCGCCCATCGAGCCGGCAAAGGCTACGTCTTCGTCACGCCACTCGCGCGGCTCGCCGAGAGTGCTCATGACACACCACGCCCACCATTTCGCCATCGAGCAAAATCGGCGCATCCAGCAACGAGGCAATGCCCATCGGCCGAAGATAGGGTGTCGGCCAGTTCGATCGTCATGGCGTCGCGCAGCGCATCGCTGACAGCCAGCGCACGATTGTTTGCCAGCGCTGCAAAATACGCGGGGTATTCACTTGCATTGAGCGGCGCTCCAGGCTCGACCAGACCGTAGCGACGATCGAACTGACATACGCAATCAAGTACTTGCCGATCCGGCTGCAAACACCAGACGCCGACCCGATCCACCCCCATGGAGCGCGCTGCGACCTCGACCACGCGCCCCATCTGGCGAGCCAACTGTCCGGACTGCCAGTCGGCACTGGCCGCAATTTCCCGAATGGCGTGGTTGTAGTCGTGCAGCCCGGCGCAGCCAGTCAAATGCTCCATCACGACTCCCCCCGGTTTTTTCATTCGCGAAACCATTCTAACCATAGCCGACGATGCATGCCTTGTCGCGAGGACCAAGCGGCGGCGCACAGGGCCTGCCATGACGCACGTGCCATCGGTTACACTGCCCCCATCCCCGCGCAAGAGTCCGACATCAATGAACTTCATCCCCCACAACGCGCTTGAAGAACAACTGGCGGCCGTCCATGCCGGCACGCTCGATCCCGAGACCTTCGTGCTGCATCTGGTCGATCAACAGCTGTTCATGCCGGTGCGCGACGAGAAAAACCCGATCCAGGGATTCCAGCGGTCCACCCAGGCCGATCTGCTGGTCATCGAGGACGAGGACGGCGAGCGCGTGCTGGCGGTGTTTACCAGCCCCGAGCGCGCCAAGCCTGTGGTCGAGCATTACCCCGGTTTCACGGGCGGCATCCTGACCGAGTTTTCCTGGCTGCTGCGCCGCATCGGCGGGGGCGTGCCGATCGCACTCAATCCCGGCTGGGAGGTCGGCATGGATTTCGACGCCGACATGATCAGCCAACTGATCGCCCAGCTCCCGCCCGAACATACGGCCTGACCCCCACCGCAAGCCATGCTGCCAGCCCCCGCGCTCGCCGCCTTTCGCTCCGCACTGGGGCCGGATCGCGTCCTCGACGATGCGGTCACGCGAACGCTGTATGCCCACGACGAAACTCCGCGCCAGGTCGAACCCGACGCCGTATTGTTCCCGACTTCACACGACGACGTCGTCGCGCTGGCGCGCATTGCGTTCGACCATCGCATCGCCCTGACCCCGCGTGGCGCCGGCTCCGGCAATGTAGGCGGCGCGATGCCGACACCCGGCAGCGTGGTCGTCAGTTTTGAATGCATGCAGCGCATACTCGAATTCGATCCCGACAATCGCCTGATCGTCGTCGAGCCTGGCGTGGTCACCGCAGAAATCGAACGCATCGCACGCAGCGCCGGTCTGTTTTATCCGCCCGACCCCGGCAGCAATGCGTATTGCCGCATCGGCGGCAACCTGGCGATGAACGCTGCCGGCCCGCGCGCCGTCAAATACGGCGTCACCCGCGATTACGTGCTGGGGCTGCGCGCCGTCACCGGCAGCGGCCAGGAAATCCGCACCGGCTGCCGCACCACCAAAGGCGTCACCGGCTACGACCTCACCCGTCTGCTGGTCGGTTCAGAAGGCACACTCGCGCTCATGACCGAAGCCACCCTGAAACTGCTGCCCGCGCCGGAAGCGGTCGCCACCCTGCGCGTGAGCTACGCCAGCACCCGTGCCGCGCTCGACGCGGTCAGTCGCATCATGCGCCAGCAAGTCACGCCCTGCGCGCTCGAATTCATGGATCACCGCGCCCTCGACGCCATTCGTCCGACCGGCGCGACGGACGACCTGCCGCCCGGCACGCGCGCACTGCTGATGGTCGAAGCCGACGGTGCCGTGCAGGACGTGCCGCGCCAGATCGCCGCATTGGAAAGAGCCCTCGCCGGCGACGGTCTGCTCGACATGAAGAGCGGTTTCAAGCCCGACGACATCACCCGGCTGTGGGCGGCACGCAAATCGCTGTCGCATGCAGTCAAGCAGATTGCACCGCTCAAGATCAACGAAGATGTGGTGGTGCCGGTATCGCAACTGGCCGACTTCGTTGATTTCATCGGCCAAACCGCCGACGCGCAGCGCCTGCCCATCGTCTCGTTCGGCCATGCCGGCAACGGCAACCTGCACGTCAATCTCATGGTGCACCCCGATGACGCCGACGAAATGGCGCGCGCCCACCTCGCGCTCGACGCCATCATGCAGCGCGTCCTCGCGCTGGGCGGCACGCTCTCGGGCGAACACGGCATCGGCAGCGAAAAGCGCCGTTTCGTTCCACAGGAAATCGATCCCGTCACGCTGGGCCTGATGCGCGCGATCAAGCAGCAATTCGACCCCCGCAATCTGCTCAATCCCGGCAAGCTTTTTCCGGACTGATGTTGCACCCCGGACTTTGCAAGCCCGACGATTTTTTCGTGCAAACGCGCTTTACAAGCGCGCCGTGCATGTATAGAATGCGCGGCTTCGTTGGGGGTATAGCTCAGCTGGGAGAGCGCTTGCATGGCATGCAAGAGGTCAGCGGTTCGATCCCGCTTACCTCCACCAACTAACAGGAAGTACGATGCACAAGCTTGGTGTCATCACCACCCTGCTGGGGTTGATACTGAGTGTCGTCGGACTGGTAGTCGGATTCTGGAAAATGCTGAATGGCGGTGAGAATGCCGAACTCTGGATCTCGCTGGTACCATTGGGGTTCGTCGGTTTGTTGCTCGGCGTCACCTTGACCCAGCTTTCCAGCAAGCAGTAACGGCGCAAGTCGTGGCAGTAAAATCAGGCGGGTCATACCGTCGTCCGGGTCCCCATCGTCTAGAGGCCTAGGACACTACCCTTTCACGGTAGGTACCGGGGTTCGAATCCCCGTGGGGACGCCACAAATATCAAGGGCCTGCATCGCTGCAGGCCCTTTTCTTTGGTTCAGGCATCATGCCCGGGCTTCAGCCCCCGATCAAAGATCGCCCTCGCGCACTTCATCCATGATCTTGACGATATCGTCCTCCCAGCGGTCAAACACCGGAGCCAGGGCGGGATCGGGGAAATAATGCCGCAGCATTTGCGGATGGTTCGCCACCAGGATGGTCTGATCGCCTTCTGCAAAAATCGTGATGTTCAGTGGCAGGAACGGGATCAGTTCCGGGTACGCGGCCGTGACCTGCCGCACTTCTTCGTGTTTGCCGAAATACACCACGCGGTACATGTCGCTTTTGTACTCGCGCCGCTCCAGATTCTCGTTCACTTGCTGCAAGCGCGTGATCTTGTAGCCGCGGGACGAAATGGCGCTTTGCAGCAGCGTCATGGCTTCCGGAAACTGTTTGTCCATGCGCACCATCAGCAAATCGCCCGCAGCGGCAGGCGCCGTCAGAAAAATCAGTGCCGCAAAGAAGACCGCAATTCCGTGTATCAATCTGTTCATAGCGTCGCCTCGTCCATGATCGCGGTGTAGCTCCGCTCCAGTTCATCGCACATCTGATTCAGTTCGGCATTGTTGAACAGCCGGCTCAGTACCTTGGGATTGACCGACATCACCTGCACCTTGCCGTCCTTCTCGACGATGCTGATGCGGCACGGCAGGAACATGCCCACCCGCGGATCCATGGCCAGCGCCTGATTGAGCAGGCTGATGTTGCAGAAATAGACGATGACCTGCTTCGGATTTTCGTTTTCCGGCTCGGTCAGGCCGTATTCCAGCGTCTGTACCCGTCCATAAAAAAAGTTGTTGGTGGTCACTGCTGTCTTGACGCGTTCGACCGTGGTGTTCAGATCGTAGGAAGAATCGCGCACGATCACCGGTTTGTCCGCACGCGCCGTGTCTGCCGCCTGCTGTTGTGACTGCTTTTCGAAGCTGCGCACGTAACTGACAATATCGTCGATGTCCTTTTCCTTGAGCCCCGCCTTGAGAAAGGATTGCATCGGCGTGCCTTCACGGCCCCGCATCAGCGTGGCCTTGATCATGGCGTCGGGCGCGGCGGCGAGAAATCCCGGATTGTTCAGCGAGGGCGCCATGATGGGCAGGTCGCGCGGGCGCGAGAAGGTGACGCCGGTGCCTTTGGCGCCCTCGCCATGAGCGCCATGACAGGCCGCGCAGTTTTGCTCGAACAACTGCTTGCCATGTACCGGGTCACCCTTGACCGGCTGGCTGGAGAAGCGGGCAACCGGTCCCTTGTTCCAGGAACGCACGTGGTGAACAATGGCCTCGACCTCTTCATCGCTCAGGCTGGAAAATGCAGGCATGACCCGGCCGGGACGCCCGATCCGGATGGTCTTGTGCAGGTAGTCGTCGCTGATGCCGGCCTGAAATGAAGGCAAGGCCAGTGGAACACCGATGCCGCCGTTGCCCCTTTCGCCATGGCAGGACGCGCAATTGCGCCCGTATAGCTGTGCGCCGTTCGGGGCGGCCGAAGCCGACAGACCCAACCCGGCGAACAGGATCAAAACCAGTAGTCGCAACAGCATGCCATTCCTCCTTTGGCCCACATTTAAGACATTATAGTATTTTTATTTTGATCGCCCAGCTTCCGGGCTATAAAACCTGCTCATCCAATTGCGCGTCAAATTGGCTGCACAATCACCCCACGCAAACTCAAGCACCTCAAGATGAATGAGCTGATCCCCTGGCTACCCGCCGAACTGGCCTCCCTGCCGCGTTACGTGGTGGCGCTGGCAATCGGCCTGCTGATGGGACTGGAGCGGGAGCGCAATCCGGCCGCCAAAGCGGGGCTGCGTACCTTTGCGCTGACGGCGCTGCTGGGGGTGCTGGCGGCGCATCTGGCGACCGCGCTGGACGAACAGTGGCTGATCGCGGTGGGGCTGCTACTGGTCGGCGCCATGATGATCGCTGCCTATCTGCGTGATCCCCAGCCGGCGGGTGACCCGGGAACAACGACCGTGGCGGCGCTGATGCTGTGCTACGGCCTCGGCGTGCTGGTGTGGCACGACGAAATCCAGCTGGCGGTGATGCTGGGGATCGGGGCGACCATGCTGCTGTATTTCAAGCCGGAATTGCGCGGCTGGAGCCAGCATATGACACGGCGCGATCTGCTGTCGGTGCTGCAATTCGCGGTGCTGTCGCTGATCATCCTGCCGCTGGTGCCGAACCGGAATTACGGCCCGTACGGCGCGCTCAATCCGTATCAGATCTGGTGGATGGTGGTGCTGATCGCGGGGGTGGGGCTGGCCGGCTATGCCGCGCTGCGGCTGGTCGGGCAGCAACGCGGCGCGGTGATGCTAGGGCTGCTCGGCGGGCTGGTGTCGTCCACCGCAACGACCCTGGCCTTCAGCCGCCACGCGCGCGACAGCAAGGACATGCTGCCGGTCGCGGTCATCGTCATCGTGCTGGCCAATCTGGTGGTGCAGGTCCGGCTGGGCGTGCTGGCCGCCGTGGTGGCGCCCGGGGTGCTGCCGCAGCTGCTGCCGGTGTTGCTCGGCGGCCTGGTCATGGGCGCACTGGGCGCTGTCTACGGGGTGCGTCGGCTACGGCCGCAGGGTGAGATGCCGGCGCTGGCGATGGGCAACCCCACCGAGCTGCGCACGGCGCTCGGCTTCGGCCTGATGTATGCCCTGGTGCTGCTGGCGGCGGCCTGGCTGTCCGACTGGCTGGGTACGCGGGGCGTGTATGCGGTGGCGCTGGTGTCGGGACTGACCGATGTCGATGCCATCACGCTGACCAGCCTGCGCCTGCACAATCTGGACAAACTGCCGGTAGCGGGCGTGGTCAATGTCGTCACGATCGCCACGCTGTCCAATCTGGTCTTCAAGTCGGTGCTCGCCATGGTCATCGGCGGCTGGCAGATGGCGCGCCACGCCACGGCGGGCATGGGCGCAATCGGGCTGGGGCTGGTCATCGCGTGGGCTATAATGCGCGGCTTTTCCGCCTAGTACCGAGCCCGATCATGGAAGCCGAAAGCCTCAACCAGATTCAAGCCAAACTCGCCGACCTCGGCGACCGCGCCACCCAACTCAGGGGGTTTCTTTGACTACGATCACAAACAGGATCGTCTAGAAGAAGTCGTCCGCCTGGCCGAAGCGCCGGATTTCTGGAACGACGCCGCCCGCGCGCAGGAACTCGGGCGCGAACGCAAATCGCTGGAAGACGTGGTGCTGGTGCTCGACCGCGTCGCCGCCGGCCTGAAGGACGCCGCCGACCTGTTCGAGATGGCGCGCGAGGAAAACGACGACGACACGCTGCTCGCCGTGCAAACCGACCTCGCCGGCATCGAAAAGGAAGTCTCCACGCTGGAATTCCGCCGCATGTTCAACAACCCGGCCGATCCCAACAACTGCTTCATCGACATCCAGGCCGGCGCCGGCGGCACCGAAGCCTGCGACTGGGCCTCGATGCTGCTGCGGCAATACCTGAAATACGCCGAGCGCAAAGGCTTCAAGGCCGAACTGCTGGAAGAATCCGAAGGCGACGTCGCCGGCATCAAGTCCGCCTCGATCAAGATCGAAGGCGACTACGCCTACGGCACCCTGCGCACCGAAACCGGCGTCCACCGCCTGGTGCGCAAATCGCCGTTCGACTCGTCCGGCGGCCGCCACACCAGCTTCGCCAGCATCTTCGTCTACCCCGAAGTCGACGACTCCATCGAAGTCGACATCAACCCCGCCGACCTGCGCGTCGACACCTATCGCGCGTCCGGCGCCGGCGGCCAGCACATCAACAAGACCGACTCGGCGGTGCGCATCACCCACCTGCCCACCAACATCGTGGTGCAGTGCCAGAACGACCGCTCGCAGCACAAGAACCGCGCCGAAGCGATGTCGATGCTGAAGTCGAAACTGTACGAAGCCGAACTGCGCAAACGCCAGGCCGAACAGGACAAGCTCGAAGCCGGCAAATCGGATGTGGGCTGGGGCCACCAGATCCGTTCCTACGTGCTGGACAACTCGCGCATCAAGGACCTGCGCACCAACGTCGAAACCTCCGCCACGCAGAAAGTGCTGGATGGCGACCTGGACATCTTTATCGAAGCGAGCCTGAAACAGGGCGTGTAAACAATGGGCGCTTGGCATGGAGCCGCCAGACAAACAGTAAGTGCGATGCACTCCTGTTCGAGACTTCAATATCCACAGGCACATCGCATGGCATTTGGCGAACTCGAACATAAGCGAAATCGAAAAAGCCCTGGATCGCTTCGTCGAGGCGCACCGCCCACCGCCGCATATCCGCAGCCAGCTGAGCCTCGGTTTTCGTCTGCCAGGCCGACGCCGAGCTGTTCGAAATTCGCCCCGTCTGGGACAACCCGAGTAAAAAATGGAATCTCCAGTTGCAAAGACGGACCTACGTCAAAACGCAAAACATCTGGAAAGTGTATTGGATGCGCGCCGACCTCAAATGGCACGGCTACGCGCCCACCCGGACGTGCGACACGCTAGACACCTTCTCGCTCTGGTGGCCGAAGACAAACATGCATGTTTTTCGGCTGACTATGGGAGCCGGACGTCCCGCGTCAATGGACGCCTGATAGCGCCTGACCACCCGCAGCGAAACAGGTACCCGAGTGTTCCAGCTAAAGACCAACGCCCGCATCAAAATCAGCAAGCTGCTCGAAGCCGCAGGCTGGCGTTTCTTCGCGGAGGGCGATGCGCCTGCCAATATCCGACCTGGAATCCAACGCAACGATCAAGTCATCCGATCTCGATGCGCTTGGTGAAAATTTCGAGAAGACCAGCGGAGCTTCATCGACTTCCTGCTGTCTGGACGCCAGGGGCTACGTGTCCCTGAAACCAGTTGGCTCCATAGCGACGCACGTCTGAAAAAGCGCGCACAAAACGCCGGGCAATCGCGCTCATTTAAGTGTTACACTTATTCAAGTGTCACCTGCAAAAGGCAATAAAAAAATGGCATCAACTGTCAATTTCACCGGCGCGGTCGATCGCGACCTGCTCAAGCGCGCCAAGGTCATCGCTGCCAAAACCGACACGTCGGTCAACGCACTGTTCAACGCCGAGCTTCGCCATCTGGTCGAGACCTTCGAGGCGGCAGAGGCTAGCGGCAACCAGAACTTCAAGGTTCTGCTCGATTTTTCGCTCGGCAAACTCGATAGCGCTGAGGCCATGCAAGCGCTGGGTATCGATAGCGAGGAAGACTTGTTTCTGCTGATGGCGCAAGCCCACCTGCCGATGCCGCGACTACCCGATGCCGTCACGCGCGACATGACCGACCAACTGAATTCGCTGCCAGCGTAGTTCGCAAACGCGATGCCAGCACCTGTTGTCCTGCTGCCCGATGCCGGGCCACTCATTACGCTGGCCTACGCCGACGCGCTCGATGTTTTGTTCAAGCCCGGCTGGCCGGTCATGCTGGTCGATATGGTGCTGCACGAAGTGACGCGCAACCAGACGCCGACCAGTCAAAAACTGGCGCAGTGGGTCGCCGCCAACAAACTGGCGACACATCCCACCAAAACTTTCCAGCACTACCAGCAGAGGCTTGCGGCAGGAACCGCTGCTGCGCGCAAATCGAACCTTGGAGAACTGGCGATTCAGGAAACCATGAATGATTTCGCCCTGGAACAGCCGCCGCAAACCAGCGTTTTCCTGTTCGAAGACCACAAGATCGCCCGCGCCAGTTTTCTTGTTCCGGACAACTGCCGCAAGATCAGCACGCGGGCATTCCTGCTTTTTCTGGAGCAGAAAGGCTGGTTGGCATCAGCGGCGGAGATCGAGCGCCAAGCGATCCAGGCCGGGCGCAATTTTTCCAGGCTGCGGTTTCCGCCTGAGTAGGCTTTCCAGATCACCACGGAATACACGCATGAGCCAACTCCTGATCAACGACTACGCCGTGCTGCACGACCCGCTGTACCGCGACAAATACGCGCAGAACCTGAAGCGCGAGTTTCCGCGCATCCCGTTCCATGCGGATTTCTGGCAATGGGTGGCGTGGGGCGAGGCGCTGATGGCGCTGCATATCGGCTATGAAACGGTCGCGCCGTTTGCACTGACGCGCACCGATACACCCGACGACAAAGCCCGCGCTGCCGGTCTTCCCCCCAAAGCCCTGCTGCGCGCCGACCCGGAAGCGGGCAGCATCACGCTCGACTCCGAAACCACGCTGCGCGGCATCCCGGCCGACGCCTGGATGTACAAGCTCGGCAACCGCAGCGCGCTCGACTGGGTGCTCGACCAGTACAAGGAGAAGAAACCCAAGGACCCCACCATCCGCGAGCAGTTCGACACCTACCGCTTTGCCGATTACAAGGAAAAGGTGATAGACCTGCTGATGCGCGTGACCACGGTGAGCGTGGAGACGGTGCGGATCACGCAGGCGATGCGGACGATCGCGCGGTAATGCCCTGGTTTATCGCCACGGCATCTGTGATAGCCGGTCGTCATGCGCACCACAATTTGCAATGCGGCCTTCCTTTTTCATATAGTTGACCGCAGAGATATCTAGAGGACCCATACCATGAACACCGCCAAAGAGTTGATCCAGAACCTGGTGCAGTCGCAGCCCGAAGATGCCACTTACGACGAGATCGTTCGCGAACTGGCGTTTGACCGCATGGTTCAGCGCGGACTGGAAGACGCACGCAAGCGTCGCGTGGTCGGTAACGAGGAGATTCTGCACCGCATCAAAACATGGTCGAACTGAGGTGGACGAACGAAGCCCAGACGTGGCTTCGCGACATCTTCGACTCACGTCGCCGCCGACAACCCGCAGGCCGCCGCCAGCGTGGTGGAAGGCATCTATGCGAAAGCTCAGGTATTGCTCAGTTTTCCGGATGTGGGCTACCGCTACCGTCAGGTTGAAGAAGGCGAGATCCGCATCCTGTTGTACGGCCATTACCGCATCGCCTATCTACGCCGGCAAGATAACAAATCAGTGGACATTCTTGGCGTGTTTCACGGCGCGCTCGATATTGACCGGTATTTTCCATAAGATCGGGCAGGGTCAGCAGCGTCGCCCTGCCCGCTCTGTTGTTACACCTGCCTGTTTATTGTTTGGCACGTCCATCAATCCGGCTTTCGGAATTTCCTGGAAGTTGGAATGCCACAAGGGGACTCCGACTTTCTATGGGCTAATGGCCCTGAAAGATCGTATCTCCAGTCAAATCAAACGGCTGGATTCCGGGCCAAGCCCGGAATGACGGCTTGACTGTCGTGCCTGTTATTTACCCCAGTTTGCCGCCGGAGACCCCATGCGCACCGAAACCCCCGTCACGCTGTTTCTGAAGGACTACACCCCGCCCGCCTGGTGGATCGACTCGGTCGATCTGCATGTGGCCATCCTCGACGGCCACGCCGAAGTGCGCTCGCGTCTCGCCTGCACGCGCAATCCGGCGGTTGCAGGTCGGCGCGCTGGTGCTGAATGGCGAGGCGCTGGAACTGGTGAGCATTACGCTCGACGGCGCCGCGCTCGACCCGGCGCGTTACACCTGCGCCGACGACCTGCTGACGATCGCCGCACCGCTGCCGGATACTTGCGTGCTGGAAACCGTCGGTGCGCATTCACCCGGACCAGAACACCCAGCTCTCCGGCCTGTACCGCTCCAAGGACGGCTATTTCACCCAGTGCGAGGCGGAAGGCTTCCGCCGCATCACCTTCTTCCCCGACCGGCCGGACGTGATGGCGAACTTCACCTGCACGGTGGAAGCCGAGCGCGCGCGTTTTCCGCATCTGCTGTCCAACGGCAATCCCGTCGCCGCCGGCGCGTGCGATGACGAGCGACGCGGCACTGGGTGCGCTGGGAAGACCCCTTCCCCAAGCCCGCGTATCTGTTCGCGCTGGTCGCGGCCAAGCTCGACGTGCTGGAAGACCGCTTCACCACCGCTTCGGGCCGCCCGGTCAAGCTGGAAATCTACGTCGAACCCGGCAAGCTCGACCAGTGCGGCCACGCGATGGCGGCGCTGAAAAAAGCCATGCGCTGGGACGAGCAGCGCTTCGGCCTGGAATACGACCTCGACCGCTACATGATCGTCGCGGTCGGCGACTTCAACATGGGCGCGATGGAAAACAAGGGCCTCAACATCTTCAACACCAAGTACGTGCTGGCCCGCCCGGACACCGCGACCGACGCCGACTACCAGGGCATCGACCGCGTGGTGGCGCACGAGTATTTCCACAACTGGACCGGCAACCGCGTCACCTGCCGCGACTGGTTCCAGCTGTCGCTGAAGGAAGGCCTCACCGTGTTCCGCGACCAGGAATTCGGCGCCGACACGCATTCGCGCGCGGTCACCCGCATCCAGGAAGTGCGCGGCCTGCGCATCGGCCAGTTCCCCGAAGACGCGGGGCCGATGGCGCACCCGATCCGGCCCGCCTCCTACGCCGAGATCAACAATTTCTACACCGCCACCGTCTACAACAAGGGCGCGGAAGTCATCCGCATGATGCACACCCTGCTCGGGCGCGACGGCTTCCGGCGCGGCATGGATCTGTATTTCCAGCGCCACGACGGCCAGGCGGTCACCTGCGACGACTTCGTCGCGGCGATGCAGGACGCATCGGGCGTCGACCTCGACGCAGTTCCGCCGCTGGTACGCGCGCGCCGGCACGCCGCGCCTGCATGCCACGGGCGCGTGGGATGCCGCGACCCAGCGCTACACGCTGACGCTGACGCAACACCTCGCGCCCACCGCCTACGAAAAGCGGCTGGCCGAATCGGGGCAGCCCGTGGTCGAAGGCGTGCTGCATATTCCCGTCGCGCTCGGCCTGGTGTTGCCCGACGGCCGCGACGCGCCGCTGCAACTCGCGGGCGAGCCCGAGGCCGTCGGCACCACGCGCGTGCTGTCGCTCACCGAGCCCACGCAGACCTTCGTCTTCGAAGCCATTCCCGCCGCCCCCGTCGCCTCGCTGCTGCGCGATTTCTCCGCGCCGGTGCTGCTCGAATTCGAACAGACCGACGCCGAACTCGCGCACCTGATGGCGCACGATTCCGACGCCTTCAACCGCTGGGAAGCCGGGCAGCGGCTGGCGACGCGCGTCCTGCTCGCCGGCATCGCGGCGGGCGGCGCCGGCAGCGACTGGATTCCCGACGCCTTCGTCGCCGCCTGCGGCCGCGTGCTCGACGACGGTTTGCGCGGCGACCCCGCGCTCGCCGCCGAAGCGCTCAACCTGCCCGCCGAAGCCGTGCTCGCCGAAGCGGTGGTCGCCCAAGGCGGCACCATCGACCCCGAAGCCATCCACACCGCGCGCGTGAACCTGCGCCGCCACCTCGCCGCCCGTCTGCGCGACAAATTCGAAGCCGTGTGGACCGCCCTCGCCCCCACCGCCGCCTACGCCCCCGACGGCGCGCAGGTCGGCCAGCGCGCGCTGCGCAACGCCTGCCTCGCCTACCTGGCCGAAAGCGATGCCGACTATCTGAAAGCCTCGGTCGTGCCGCGCCTCACCGCCCAGCTTGCGCCCGGCGGCAACATGACCGACGAAATCGCCGCGCTGGCCACGCTCGCCAACCTCGACCTGCCGGAAAGAGAAGCGGCACTCGCCGACTTTTACGCGCGCTGGCAAACCGAAGCCCTGGTCATCGACAAGTGGTTCTCCGTGCAGGCCACCTCGCGCCTGCCCGGCACCGTCGCCCACGTGCGCGCACTGATGCAGCACCCCGCCTTCGACCTGAAAAACCCCAACCGCGTCTACGCCCTGATCCGCGGCTTCTGCGGCGCCAACCCGCGCCACTTCCACGCCGCCGACGGCAGCGGCTACGCGCTGGCCGCCGACGTCATCAGCGAATTGCAGGCGATGAATCCGCAGGTCGCCTCACGCATCGCCCGCAGCTTCGACCGCTGGCGTCAGTTCGACGCCGGACGGCAGGCGCATGCACGCGCCGCGCTGGAGCGCATCGCGGCGGTCGAGGGCCTGGCGAAGGATGTGGCGGAAGTGGTGGGGAATGCGTTAAAGGCTTGATCGCAGGGGATGCGCGTCGTTCGTGCGGGGCGTGTGGGGGTTGGTTTTTGACCGATGCGGATTTAAATAACAGACTGCAACCGGCCAGTTGCGGACGGTCGCCCATCCCCCAGAGCAGTCATCTGAACGACTGCTTGGCTCGAAACGCTGCCTCACGGCAACGCGCAACCCCTCGAGAAACGTTTCAGACCGTGGCTGCACACAATCTGCCAACCTGAGTGCCGCGAGCTACTCCGAGTAAGGGGCTGCGCCGGACACCGGCGCGGCGTCGGCCAGGATGAAGAGCAGCACGTTGCCGGGCTCCGACGTGGCGTCGCTGCGCAGGCCACCGACAAGGCCGTTGACCGGGCTGGTGTACTCCGCCACCACTTCGCCGAAAGCGTTGCGCTGGATGGCCACCTTTTGTCCTGGCGTGACCTTGGCATTCAGTTTGACCAACAATTCGATGAATCCACCGTGGGTGGTCAGCACGGGAACCGCACTCTTCCCGATATAGACGTTGGCATCGACGGCGGTGCGTCCGATCGCTCCGGGAACCACGCCGTAGTGCTTGAAGACGTTCATCGTGCCTTCGACGAAGATCGGAATCATGTCGAGATCCAGCCGCCGCGCCACACCCACCTCGGGCGTAAAAGCGGGAATGCCCGCATCGATGTAGGCGTTGTGCAGCACACCAGGGTAGGCCGGGTTGTCCCAGATCGCCGGAACGGGGTAGAGCATCATCATCGTCTTCACGTCCGGGATGCGCATGTCACCGATGTGAAAGGCGGGTACGTCCAGGCCGGTGGTCCCGGTATGGAAGTCGATGGCCAGGTCGGTATTGGGCTTGAGCAGCCGGTTGAACACCAGCCCGGCCTGGCGGCTGACGGCACCGAGGCCGTTCTCGTTGCCGGGCCATTCGCGGTTCATGTCGGTCAGCTCGAAGCCGCGCCCGGAACTCGGCCAGCGGCGCTGCATGCTCTCCATCGCAGGGCGTGCAATGTCCAGCACCGCCATGACGGTGCCCGACATTTCCGCCGCGTTCAACCGGCCCATGACGGTCTGTACGGTGTGCACCGAACTCATCTCGTCACCGTGCACACCGCTGGTCAGGGTGATGCGCTTGCCAGGCTTGGCCCCCTTGGCCACGATCACCGACACGTACCAGTGCTGTCCCGTGGACATCTGCACACCCTGGAAGTACAGCAGGTGTTTCTTGCCGGGCTCCAGGTCATCGGTGTTCAGCGAACTCACCACTTTCTTGCCGTTGATCACATCCCCGGTGTAGACGGTGCTGATCTTGGCCGGGGTTGCAGGGGCGCTGACTTGGGCTTGCGCCATGCCGATACCGGTCAGTGCAAACGCGGCGATCAGCAACGACTGCATGAGATTGCGGCGCCTACGGCTAACCAGAGGTTCTTTGAACATCGTCAGTTCCTTGTCAAAGGTGGGAAACTTCAAAGTCTAATAACGATTGAAGCGGGAGTGATTCGTCGCGATGGCGTAGCGACGAGCTCGGCTTGCGCAGACGTGGGATGATTTTCAATTGCAGAGCGAAAGGACGCAAGGTGAGCAGTACCGGCCATCCGAAGTTGGTGAAGTTCAACGGCAGCAATGGGTCAACAGTGACCAGTGACAATTCAACCGGCAAGTGCCTGCCTGGGCTGAATACCCGCCGCCCAACATTGATTCAGCCAGTGCAAACTGCAACAAGTAAAACGCATTCCCGCGAATGATGTGCCCGAAAGTGGCATAGTCGAATGCGTGTGGATCATCCCTCCACCACCACCGCCAGCACAGCCTCCCCATACGCCTCCAGCTTTTTCGTCCCCAGCCCCGAAATCTCGCCCAGCTCCGCCAGCGTGGCGGGACGGCGCGCGGCGATTTCGCGCAGGGTGGCGTCGTGCAGGATGACGTAGGCGGGCACGCCTTTTTCGTTGGCGGTTTCGCGGCGCCAGGCGCGCAGGGCGAGGAACAGCGGATCTTCGTCGTTGTTAACGCCCTCACCGGAACTGGACGCGAAGCGCGATTTCTTGCTGCGCGCCGGACGCGCTTCGATGGCGCGCAGCATGACGGTTTCTTCGCCCTTCAACACCGGCTTGGCGGCGGCGGTGAGTTTCAACGCGCCGTAAGCGGTGTGATCGACTTCGAGCAGGCCGCGCACGACCAGCTGGCGCAACACGGCGCGCCAGACCTTGTCGGTCTGGCTGGCGCCGATGCCGAACACGCTCAATTGGGTGTGGCCGAATTTGTCGACCTTGTCGGTGTTCTTGCCGAGCAGCACGTCGATGACGTGGCCCGCGCCGAAGCGCTGGCCAGTGCGGTAGACCGCCGACAGCAGCTTTTGCGCGGCTTCGGTGCCGTCCCACAGCGTGGGCGGATTCAGGCAGACGTCGCAGTTGCCGCAGGGCTGGCTGGTCTCGCCGAAGTAACTCAGCAAGGCCACGCGGCGGCAGCTGGCGGCTTCGGCGAGGCCAACCAGGGCATCGAGCTTGGCGTGACCGATGCGCTTGTGAGCGTCTTCGGCCTCGCCCTCGTCGATGAAGCGGCGCTGCGTGACGACGTCCTGCAGGCCCCACGCCATCCAGGCTTCGGCGGGCTCGCCATCGCGGCCGGCGCGGCCGGTTTCCTGGTAATAGCCTTCGACCGAGCGCGGCAGGTCGAGGTGGGCGACAAAGCGCACGTCGGGCTTGTCGATGCCCATGCCGAACGCGAGGGTGGCGACCATGACGACGCCGTCCTCGCGCAGGAATTTTTCCTGATGGCGGCGGCGGGTGTCGTTGTCCATCCCGCCGTGGTAAGGCAAGGCGGTGAGTCCGGACTGCTTCAGCGCGTCGGCGGTTTCCTCGACTTTTTTGCGTGTGCTGCAATACACGATGCCGGCTTCACCGTTGTGTTCGCCGAGGAAATCGAGCAACTGGCGGCGCG
>CAWFTM010000002.1:0-212754 GCA_963818665.1 uncultured Hydrogenophilales bacterium
GATTGGTGATCGAGCCGATCCGGAAAAAGGAGCCTGCTCGCCACGCTGTCGACGCTGCGTGCCCTGGATGAGGACTTGCCCGGATATCGATAAGGATGTCTGCCTCTGGACGATGTCGGGTTGTGACCCGGATGCGTCGTTATCTGCGGGACACCAATATCCTGTAGATCTGGTGCGTCGTCCACGGGCAGGATTACGGCATGCATTGCGCGAGTGGGTCAGCAATTCGTCTGCGCGTAGTGGTCGTGGTTAGTCGATTACGCTTCGGCACGGCCAAACAAAACGCCTCAAAACTCACCGCACAAGTGGAGCCACCTCGGACAAGATTCGGGGGATTCGAGAGGCTGTTCTGCTCGGGGGGGGTCGAATCGACCTCGCAAATTTAATGGTCGCACCGTGCGTATACCGGCTGTATCTTATAAGCTACAATAATTTTCGTGATAGAGCTATTTCGGTATCAAGGTGAGAACGGCGAAGAACCGTTCACAGCGTGGCTGCGATTTGTGCGGGATAAAGTCGCACAGGCGCGCATCCGGATCCGCTTGCGACAAGTGGAGGCAGGCAATATGGGCGACTGTGAGCCGGTAGGCGAGGGTGTGGTTGAGTTGCGGGTGCATGTAGGTGCGGGATATCGGGTGTATTGCGGGCAGCGCGGCAAGGCGATGGTCATATTGTTGTGTGGCGGTAGTAAAGGCTCTCAGGCGGCTGATATCAAGCGCGCCAAGGCTTATTGGGCAGGAATGGAAACGGAGGCAATCATGAGACAACCAAAAGGTGTGACATCCCACCACGAGAGCGAGGTGGCTGAATTACGCGTGGATCGCGATCTGGCCGTTGAATATCTGAAAGCTGCGATGGAATCGCTCGACGATCCGGACAACCGGGCTGCCGGGCTGCTTGCGCTGCGCACGGTGGCTGAAGCTTATGGCGGCTCGGTGCTGTCGCAGCCGAGGCGGGGATCAGCCGTGAGTCGTTATATCGCGCACTGTCGCCAAAGGGAATCCAACGCTTAAAACACTGCTGGCAGTTCTCAAGACGGTTGGGATGCGGCTGTCGGTGGAGCCGGAAATGGCGCGGGCATGCTTGACCCTGCCATGCTTGCAATCATTTGATGTCTGAGGCGCAGCACGGAGAGAAACGATTGCTGAAAATAGCTATTGCTGATTCAAGGAGGGCGCTATGAGAAGCACGATTCTGCACGCGGCCAGACGGTTGTCCTCCGAGGATCGGCGCCGGTTCTTCAGCGGTGCAAGGCACGCTGCGTGCGCTGCTTATCGCAGTGTCGCCGGCCAGAGTTCTCTGCTCGATGTCCCGCGCATGGCGGTATGCACGTGCCACAATGATTCCGCCAGCGAGTCCGGAAAGTGAACAGGATGTCGGCGTACTGAGTAGGGAAACTCGCAGACCAGCCGCCAGTTTGGTCGAGCACGTCCGATCATGGGCTGTTGCCGCCAATCGCTGCGGCGACTGCGGTAGATTGAATCAGCCGTGTTGTCGGCAGCAGGTAGATCTCCTCCGTGATGAACAGCCAGAGATCGGATCAAGTCTCTTGCGCTCGCGGTCAAGCGGCTTGCCATGCGTTCGCGACTCGAGTTGCTCCGACGACTGGCGGCCATGCGCCTTGATTTTCTTCGGATCGAATTTCTCAACTTGCCTGCCTCGATGTCGGCCATTCCTTGGGAAATATCCGCACGCAGATGAGGCGAACGTGGCGGCGCGCACGTCTTCGTAGATTCGAAAAGCCGCAATGCTTCGCGGATGACTTCGCTGGCAGAACCATGCAGCCGGACTCAACGCTTCTGCCTGACACGCGCTTGCCAGTGATCTGGGGGAGGGAAACGCGACGACGTGACGGTCTCCTTGGATGAGGTAAGTCCAATTCCCGATGAAGCTGTCAGGTACGGTTGCGCATCGCTGTTGTTGGTGCGCGCAGCGTGAATGCCTGCAGGGTGCCGCATTGCGCTTGATCCCGGCACTTACTTCCGGACTATCCGCAACCTCGAAGTGCGGTGCGGCATGCGCACCCGATTGGCAGATCGTGCGCATCGGCGCGGCAATTGCTCAGCGATAAATCCTGCCGGATCAACGGATTGGTTGGTCGCTACGGTCGTTCGATTCCGGAAGTGAGTGGTCAAGCCAATCATGGCAGACGTCAGCCAGGGTTAATGGGCAACAGGTGGGGGATCTAAACGACGGGGTCAGATGGCTCAATTCTAAGCAGACGGCTGGCCCGCAAAAGAAATGACAGCCAGGCCTGAAAAACAGGACAATTCCGGTTTCCGTAATTGTTGTGAGTCCAGGAACATGACCAAAAAAGCCCTCATCACCGGCGTCACCGGCCAGGACGGCGCCTACCTCGCCGAGTTTCTGCTGGAGCAAGGGCTACGAAGTCCACGGCATCAAGCGCCGCACCTCGCTGTTCAACACCGACCGCATCGACCACCTGTACGAAGGCCCCGCAGGTCAAGACCGCGCAAATTCATCCTGCACCACGGCGACCTGACCGACAGCTCCAGCCTGATCCGCATCATCCAGCAGGTGCAGCCCGACGAAATCTACAACCTCGCCGCGCAGAGCCATGTCGCCGTCAGCTTCGAAGAACCCGAATACACCGCCAACTCCGACGCCCTCGGCGCCCTGCGCATCCTGGAAGCCATCCGCATCCTCGGCCTCGAAAAGAAAACCCGCTTCTACCAGGCCACCACCTCCGAACTGTTCGGCCTGGTGCAGGAAATCCCGCAGAAGGAAACCACCCCCTTCTACCCGCGCAGCCCCTACGCCTGCGCCAAGCTCTACGCCTACTGGATCACCGTCAACTACCGCGAAGCCTACGGCATGTATGCCTGCAACGGCATCCTGTTCAACCACGAATCCCCGATCCGCGGCGAAACCTTCGTCACCCGCAAGATCACCCGCGCCCTGGCCCGCATCAAGCTCGGCCTGCAGGACTGCCTGTATCCTCGGCAACATGGACGCCAAGCGCGACTGGGGCCACGCCAAGGACTACGTCGAAATGCAGTGGCTGATGCTGCAGCAGGACCAGCCCGAAGACTTCGTCATCGCCACCGGCGTGCAGTACAGCGTGCGCGACTTCGTCGACGCCGCCGCCAAGGAACTCGGCATGACCATCCGCTGGGAAGGGCAGGGCGTCGACGAAAAGGGCTACGACGCCCACGGCAAATGCATCGTCGCCGTCGACCCGCGCTACTTCCGCCCCACCGAAGTCGAAACCCTGCTGGGCGACCCCAGCAAGGCCAAGAACAAACTCGGCTGGACACCGAAGATCAGCTTCGCCGAACTGGTCGCCGAGATGGTGCGCGAAGACCTCAAGGCTGCCGAGCGCGACGAACTGGTGAAGAAGCATGGCTACAAGGCCATGGACTACCACGAATAAGTCCATGGACCAGAACGCCAAGATCTACATCGCCGGCCATCGCGGCCTGGTCGGCTCCGCCCTCATGCGCAACCTGCAGCGCCAAGGGCTACACCAACTTCGTCACCCGCACCCACGCCGAGCTCGACCTCACCAACCAGGCCGCCGTCGAAGCCTTCTTCGCCGCCGAAAAGCCCGACTACGTCTTCCTCGCCGCCGCCAAGGTCGGCGGCATCCACGCCAACAACACCTATCCCGGCCGAATTCATCCGCGACAACCTCGCCATCCAGACCAACATCATCCACGCCGCGTACAAGAACGACGTCAAGCGCCTGCTGTTCCTCGGCTCCAGCTGCATCTACCCCAAGCTCGCCCCGCAGCCGATGAAGGAAGAACACCTGCTCACCAGCGAACTGGAGCCCACCAACCGCCCCTATGCCCTGGCCAAGATCGCCGGCATCGAGATGTGCTGGGCCTACAACCGCCAGTACAAGACCCAGTACCTCGCCGTCATGCCCACCAACCTCTACGGCCCCGGCGACAACTACCACCCGGAAAACTCCCACGTCATCCCCGCCCTGATCCGCCGCTTCCACGAAGCCAAGCTCGCCAACGCGCCGAGCGTCACCGTCTGGGGCACCGGCACCCCCAAACGCGAATTCCTCTACAGCGAAGACATGGCCGACGCCTGCGTCTACCTGATGAACCTGCCGGACGAACAGTTCGTCCCGCTGCTGGGGCAGGACCGCAACGACGGCCTGCCGCCGCTGATGAACATCGGCGTCGGCCACGACCTCACCATCCGCGAACTGGCCGAGACCGTGAAGGACGTCGTGGGCTACCAGGGCACGCTCGAATTCGACGCCAGCAAACCCGACGGCACCCCGCGCAAGCTGATGGACGTGGGGCGGCTGAATGCGATGGGGTGGAAGGCGACGACCGACATGCGCGAGGGGTTGGCGGCGGCGTATCGGGATTTCACCTCGAGGCTGTAATGCTGCCTTGCTATCGTTTATCTGATTTCTGGAATAGGGCTATCTGGGAATCGTGATTCTGGTCACCGGCGGCGCCGGCTTCATCGGCGCAAATTTCATTCTGGACTGGCTGCGGGTCAACGACGAGCCGGTGCTCAATCTGGACAAGCTCACCTACGCGGGCAATCTGGAAAACCTGGCCAGCCTGCAGGGCGATGCGCGCCATCGTGTTCGTGCAGGGCGATATCGGCGACCGTGCGCTGGTGGACAAACTGCTGGCCGAGCATCGCCCGCGCGCGATCGTCAACTTCGCGGCGGAGTCGCATGTGGACCGCTCGATCCACGGCCCGGAAGACTTCATCCAGACCAACGTGGTCGGCACCTTCCACCTGCTGGAAGCAGTGCGCGGCCACTGGACGAGCCTGGCCGACGCCGAGAAGGCCGCGTTCCGCTTTCTGCACGTGTCCACCGACGAGGTGTACGGCTCGCTGGAGCCGGGCGACGCGCCGTTCACCGAGACCACGCCGTTTGCGCCCAACAGCCCGTATTCGGCGAGCAAGGCGTCGTCCGACCATCTGGTGCGCGCCTACCACCACACCTACGGCCTGCCGGTGCTGACGACGAACTGCTCGAACAATTACGGGCCGTATCAGTTCCCGGAAAAGCTGATCCCGCTGATGATCCTCAACGCCACGCGCGGCAAGCCGCTGCCGATTTACGGCGACGGCATGAACGTGCGCGACTGGCTGTACGTCACCGACCACTGCTCGGCGATCCGCACCGTGCTGCAACACGGCACGGCTGGGCGAGACCTACAACATCGGCGGCTGGAACGAGATGCCGAATATCGAGATCGTGAAAACGGTGTGCGCGCTGCTCGACGAGATGCGCCCCGATCCCGCCGGGCCCGTATGCGCGTCTGCTGACCTACGTGAAGGATCGCCCCGGCCACGACCGCCGCTACGCCATCGACGCCAGCAAGATCCACCGCGAACTGGGCTGGAAGCCGGCGGAAACCTTCGAGACCGGCATCCGCAAGACGGTGCGCTGGTATCTGGACAACATGCAGTGGGTGGAAAACGTCGCCAGCGGGGAATACCGCAAGTGGCTGGATACGAATTACGCCGAAAGGAGCGCGCAATGAGTCGCAAGGGCATTATTCTGGCCGGCGGTTCCGGCACCCGCCTGTATCCGGCGACGCTTGGCCGTGTCCAAGCAGCTGCTGCCGATTTACGACAAGCCGATGATCTACCACCCGCTCACCACGCTGATGCTGGCGGGGATACGCGACATTCTGATCATTTCGACGCCGCAGGATACGCCGCGCTTCGAGCAGCTGCTGGGCGACGGCAGCCAGTGGGGGCTCAATCTGCACTATGCGGTGCAGCCGAGTCCGGATGGCCTGGCGCAGGCCTTCGTCATCGGCGCGGACTTTGTCGGCAACGGCCCGAGCGCGCTGGTGCTGGGCGACAACATTTTCTACGGCCACGAGATGACCGAGGATCTGCTGCGCCGCCAGCGCGCAGGAAACCGGCGCCACGGTGTTCGCCTACCGGGTGCACGA
This sequence comes from uncultured Hydrogenophilales bacterium, assembly GCA_963818665.1. Classification (GTDB taxonomy): domain Bacteria; phylum Pseudomonadota; class Gammaproteobacteria; order Burkholderiales; family Thiobacillaceae; genus Thiobacillus. Next base: position 5,913 of record CAWFTM010000002.1, read on the forward strand.
TCCGGAGCGCTACGGCGTGGTGGAATTCGATGCCACCGGCAAGGCGATCAGCCTGGAAGAAAAACCCGCCCAGCCGAAGTCGCACTACGCTGTCACCGGCCTGTATTTCTACGACAACCAGGTGGTGGACATCGCCCGCAACCTGAAGCCGTCGCCGCGCGGCGAGCTGGAGATCACCGACGTCAACCGGCACTATCTCGAAGCGGGCGCGCTCAACGTGTCGATCATGGGGCGCGGCCATGCCTGGCTCGATACCGGCACCCACGAATCGCTGCTGGAAGCCTCGATGTTCATCGAGACGATCGAGAAACGCCAGGGCCTGAAGATCGCCTGCCCGGAAGAAATCGCCTATCGCCAGGGCTACATCACGGCGGAGCAGGTGGCGAAACTGGCCGAGCCGCTGAAGAAGAATGCGTATGGGCAGTATCTGCTGAACATGTTGAATGAACGGGTGTTCTGAGATGAGCAGAGCGTGCAATTCGCACACCTGCACTCCGCACTGCACCTCACTCCCGCTCGCAAATGAACTCATCGAAACCCTCCCCGGCGTGCTGCTCTCGAACCCAAGGTGTTCGGCGACGCGCGCGGATTTTTTCTGGAAAGCTGGAACCGCCAGACCTTCGCCGAGCTGGGTCTCGATCTGGATTTCGTGCAGGACAACCATTCGCGTTCGAGCAAGGGCGTGCTGCGCGGCCTGCACTATCAGCTCAACGAGCCGCAGGGCAAGCTGGTGCGGGTGGTGAGCGGCGCGGTGTTCGACGTGGCGGTGGATTTGCGCAAGTCCTCGCCGCATTTCGGGCAGTGGGTGGGCTATGAACTGTCGGCCGAGAACCAGCGCATGATGTGGATTCCGCCCGGCTTCGGGCATGGCTTTCAGGTGCTGTCCGACACGCGCGGATTTTCTCTACAAGACCACTGCCTACTATGCGCCGCAGTGGGATCGCGGCGTGCGCTGGGACGATCCGGCGATCGGGGTGCAGTGGCCGCTCGACGGCGCGCCCACGCTGTCGGCCAAGGATCAGGTGCTGCCGCTGCTGAAGGATGCCGAGGTGTATCCGTGAGCATGCGCCCGCGCATTCTGCTCACCGGCGCCAACGGCCAGGTGGGCTGGGAATTGCGCCGCACGCTGAGCTAGTCTGGGCGAGGTGGTCGCGCTGGATTCCAGGGCGATGAATCTGGCCGATGCCGATGCGGTGCGGCAGCAAGGTGCGCGAGATTGCGCCGGCCATCATCGTCAACCCGGCGGCCCACACCGCGGTGGACAAGGCCGAGAGCGAGCAGGATCTGGCGCATGCGGTGAACGCGATCGCGCCCGGCGTGCTGGCCGAGGAAGCGGCACGGCTCGATGCGCTGCTGGTGCATTACTCCACCGACTATGTGTTCAACGGCAGCGGCACCACGCCGTGGCGCGAGGACGACGCCTGCGACCCGCTCAACGTCTACGGCGCAACCAAGCTGGCAGGCGAGCGCGCGATTCAGGCCAGCGGCTGCCGCCATCTCATCTTCCGCACCTCGTGGGTGTATGGCGCGCGCGGCAGCAATTTCCTGCTCACCATGCGCCGCCTGATGCGCGAGCGGCCGGAACTGAAAATCGTCGCCGACCAGATCGGCGCGCCGACCTGGTGCCGCGATCTGGCCGAGGCGACGGCGCTGGTGCTGAGCCAGATTGTCGCGCCGTGCGGCTTCAGACAGCGCCGTGGGGCGTGTATCACATGACCAATGGCGGCGAGACCATCTGGCACGGCTTTGCCGAGGCGATCCAGGCGCTCGATGAGTTCGACGAAACCGCGCCGCCCGCTTGCTGCCCATCCCCAGCAGCGACTACCCGACCCCGGCGCAGCGGCCGCTCAATTCGCGTCTGAACAACGACAGGCTGGAGCAGACGTTTGGCCTGCGGTTGCAGGATTGGCGGGCGGCGCTGGCGCTGTGCCTGGATAAGAATGATGTGGCGAAGCTGCTGGCGTTACCTGATTGCCAATGAATATATCCGTATCAGTATATTCGTCACATGAAGCCCATTCGATTCCTGGGTAATGCGCTCAAATGTCTGCGGGACTTTCCGGATGGATGCAGGCAAGACGCGGTCGATCAGCTGGATAAGGTACAGCGTGGCAGGACATCCGGACGATTTCATAGCCGATGCCATCGATAGGCAAGGGGGTTGAGGAAATCAGGATATGGGACGATGCCGGCACGTATCGAGCTGGATCTACACGGCGCGTCTGGCGGATGCAGTGGTCGTATTGGCATGCTTTTCAGAAGAAGACGCAGGCAACGTCGAAACGTGATCTGGAAACTGCAAGGGAGCGCTTCCCCGATCAGCGAAAGGCCGAAAATGAGCAAATCGGAAACGTATGCGAGTGTGTGGGATGCCATGCGTCAGCGAACAGCGAATTTGGGCAAGAGCCGACTATGCAGCGATTGCAAGTGGAGCGAGTGCTGGACTCAGTTGCCAGGCAATCCGGACGCGCTCCAGGAGCGTGATCGATGGCACTCGCAAGGCAGTGCATGAAGATCGTTTACCGGCGTATATCGCGTATTTCGCTGGATGCACTGGTGAATATCGCCACTGGCGATGCTCGCGGGTGCATGTTGACATGGGCGGCTGAATCCAGCCGTATGAGCGGACGTCGAAATTGATCGATGGTAGACCACAATCTGCAAGTTGGAGTCAGGGTATCCGTCGAGCGATGAAACTGATGCTGATCGATCGGTCAGCGCAAAAATCAGGGAGATTCAATTGAAGGTTTTACTGACCGGCGGCGCCGGCTATATCGGTTCGCACACTGCGGTGGAATGCCTGGCGGCGGGGCACGAGGTGGTGGTGTTCGACAACCTGTCGAACAGCAGCGTGAAATCGCTCGACCGGGTGGCGCAGATCGCCGGCAGGCCGGTGGCATTCGTGCAGGGCGACATCCGCGACCGTGCGGCGCTTGCGCAAACTGTTCGCCGACGCACGCGCATCGACGCGGTGGTGCATTTCGCCGGGCTGAAGGCGGTGGGCGAGTCGGTGGAAAAGCCGCTGCTGTATTACGACAACAACATCGCCGGCAGCATCGCGCTGTTCGAGGAGATGGCCGAGGCCGGGGTGAAGGCGGTGGTGTTCTCGTCGTCGGCCACGGTGTACGGCGACCCGGCGACGGTGCCGATCACCGAGGATTTTCCGCTGTCGGCGACCAATCCGTACGGCCGCTCCAAGCTCTTCATCGAGGAAATGCTGCGGCGACATCGCGCTGGCGGACACGGACTGGAACGTCGCGTTGCTGCGCTATTTCAATCCGGTGGGCGCGCACGAATCCGGGCTGATCGGCGAAGACCCGCGCGGCATTCCCAACAACCTGATGCCCTATGTGGCGCAGGTGGCGGTGGGCCGGCGGCCGCATCTCAACGTGTTCGGCGGCGACTACCCGACGCCGGACGGCACCGGGGTGCGCGACTACATCCACGTGGTCGATCTGGCGCGCGGGCATGTGGCGGCGCTGAACAAGCTGCTGGGTCTGGGTGGGGTGCAGATCTGGAATCTGGGCACCGGTCGCGGCGTGAGCGTGCTCGACATGGTGCGTGCGTTCGAGGCGGCCAGCGGCAAGCCGGTGCCGTATCAGATCGTGGCGCGGCGTGCGGGCGATGTGGCGCAGTGCTGGGCCGATCCCGTCGCGCGCTGCGCAGGAACTGGGCTGGCGCGCGGAATACGATTTGCCGCGGATGTGCGCCGATGCCTGGCGCTGGCAGGCGGGCAATCCGGACGGCTACGCCTGAGCAGGTACAAGACTCAAGTTGCAAGATTCGAGATAAACCCCTGTCGACTAGCCTTGCTTGAATCTCGCCGCGCCTAGCGGCGCATGCCGAAAACGCCGCGCCCGCTGAAATACTGTACCCCCAGCCAGCCGCCGAACAGCCCGCCCAGATGGGCGAAGTGGGCGACGCCTGCGGTGGTGTTGGTGACGCCGAGAAACAGTTCGATCGCGCCGTAGCCGAGCACGAAGGTGCGCGCGGGAATCTGGATGAAGGGCAGGAAGATGATGCTGATGACGCGGTTGGGGAAATACATCGCGTAGGCCAGCAGCAGTCCGAACACGCCGCCCGAGGCGCCGATGACCGGGCCGGTCGCGTGCAGGAAATAGCCGCTGACGGCGATTTGCGTCATCGCGGCGACGACGACGCTGAGCAGGTAGGTCAGCAGATAGCGCAGGTCGCTCCAGCGTTTTTCCAGTTCGGCGCCGAACATCCAGATGGCGGCCATGTTGAATCCCAGATGCAGCAGCGAGCCGTGCAGGAAACTGTAGGTGACCAGTTGCCAGAAATGGAACGCGCCTCCCGAGCCCGGTGGCCACAGGCCGAACGCGCGAACGATGTCGGGTCCGGTGGCGATTCCCAGCGCATAGACCAGGACATTCAGCAGGATGAGGGCGAAGGTGATGGGCGGCATGAAGGCAGTTTCAAGATTCAAGTTGCAAGATGCAAGCAAAAATCAGGGCACCGGCTCCCAGTGTTGCAGCTTCAGTTGCAGCGATTGCTGGCCATTGAATTCGTTGGGCATCAGCGCATAGACCGCGCGGATGCGGCCGGGCAGCGGGTCGGCATGAAAGAAGTGCATGGCTTCGAAGGTTTCGCCGTCGCGCGCCAGTTTGAGTTTCAGATGCTTTTCACCGACGACGCGCTGTGCCACGACGTCGAAGATCGCGCTGAACAGCGGAGCGGGAAACCCCTGTCCCCAGACTGCGTGGTCGAGCTGTTCGGCAAGGGCGTAGCCATGATCGGCGGCGTCGAGTTCGCCGTCGGTTTCGATCACGCCTTGCAGGTCGGCCGGCGAGATCAGCTCGCGCACCACGGTCTCGAACGCGCGCGCAAATTCATCGTGACGACCCGACGCGCAGGCTGAGGCCGGCTGCCATGGCGTGGCCGCCGAATTTGAGGATCAGGCCGGGATGGCGTTTGTCGATCAGATCGAGCGCATCGCGCAGATGCAGGCCGGGAATGGAGCGGCCGGAGCCTTTGAGTTCACCGCTCTCGCTGGCGGCGAACACGACGGTGGGGCGGTGGAATTTGTCTTTCAGACGTGAGGCCAGAATGCCGATCACGCCGTCGTGCCAGCCCGGTTGGTAGGCGGTGAGACTGTGGCTGTCGCCGGGGTTGAAGGTGGCGAGAATGGCGAGCGCTTCTTCCAGCATGTCGGCTTCGACTTCGCGCCGAGCGCGGTTGAGGCTGTCGAGCTGTTGCGCCAATTCTTTTGCAATGCCGGGATCGTCGGCCAGCAGGCATTCGATGCCGAGCGACATGTCGTCGAGGCGACCGGCGGCGTTGAGGCGCGGACCGAGCATGAAGCCGAGGTCGAACACGGTGGCGCGCGCGGGGTCGCGTCCGGCAGCGTGAAACAGCGCGTCGATGCCGGCGCTGGCCTTGCCCGCGCGCATCCGCGCGAGGCCGTTTTCCACCAGGGTGCGGTTGTTGGCGTCGAGCTTCACCACATCCGCCACGGTGCCGAGCGCGACCAGGTCGAGCAGGCTGCGCAGGTCGGGTTCGGCTTGATCGGCAAACACGCCGCGCTGGCGCAGTTCCGCGCGCAACGCCAGCAACACATAAAACATCACCCCGACGCCGGCCAGGTTCTTCGATGCGAAGGCGCAGCCGGGCTGGTTGGGATTGACGATGCAGGCGGCGTCCGGCAGCGCGTCGCCGGGCAGGTGATGGTCGGTGACCAGCACCGGAATGCCCAACGCGTTGGCGGCGGCCACGCCTTCGACGGCGGCGATGCCGTTGTCCACGGTGAGCAGCAGGTCGGGATCGCGCTCGGCGGCAAGCTGGACGATGTCCGGGCTGAGGCCGTAGCCGTGTTCGATGCGGTTGGGCACGATGTAATCGACCTGCGCGCCGAGCAGGCGCAAGCCGCGCACACCGACCGCGCAGGCGGTGGCGCCGTCGGCATCGTAGTCGGCGACGATCAGCAGGCGCTTGCCGTCGCGGATGGCATCGGCCAGCAGCGCGGCCGCGCGCTCGATGTGCAGCAGCCCGGCAGGCGGCAGCAGGTGCGGCAGGCGATGCGCGATCTGCTCCGGGTGGGTGACGCCGCGTGCCGCATACAGCCGCGCCCAGACCGGCGCGAGGCCGGATTGCTGGAGTACGGCGCAGGGTTCGGCAGGGCAGGGACGGGTGGTGATCACGGGCATGGCGCGATTGTAGAGGCAGATGCGCAGGCCGGATGAATCAGGAATTCAGAATCTGGTGAATTGCCGATTCTGTCTGTCAGGCGCTCGGAGTACCATCGCGGCATGAGCCATTTACTTCCGCTTTCCCGCGTTGCCAAGCTGGTCGGACAGTCGCGCCATGTGATCCAGGAAATGATCCGTGGCGGCACCCTGGCGACCTTCGACGGCATGGTCGAACTCGACGAATTGCTGCGTGCGTTCCCCGAGGTGAAATGGGATGACGACGCGGAGTTTCGCCGGGTCAGCGAAATCAAGGACAAGGCGTTTGCCCGGCGGGTGCGCGATCTGGTGCTGCCGGACAAGGAAGTGCTGGCGGCGCGGCTGAACGAACTGGGCGACGACTACGCGGCCGCCAGGGCGCTGCTGCTGCATTACGGCAATGTGATGAGCTGGCTGGACGAAAAAATCGACGAACTCGACGAGGGCGCGAGCGCCGAAACCCACCATGCCCTGCATAGCGTGCGTGCTTTTTTGCTGCGCAATCTGGCAGAAGCGCCACCCAATGCGGCGCAGGCACAGGCGGCCATCGCTCAGGAAAGGATACTGAAAATCATGTCTGCCCACGTCACCATTCAGCCCAGCGGCCACGAGTTCTTCGTGGAGGGCAACGACACGCTGCTGGAGGCGGCATTGCGCAATGGCGTGTCGCTCAATTACGGCTGCAGCAACGGCAATTGCGGCGATTGCAAGGCGCGGCTGGTGTCGGGCGACGTGAAGAAGGTTCACGCTCACGACTATGTGCTGAAGCAGTCGGAGAAGGACGCCGGGGTGATTCTGCTGTGTTCCTATGCGCCGGTGAACGATGTGGTGATCGAGGCCAATGTGGCGGGTGCGCGCGATATTCCGGTGCAGCAACTCAGCGCCAAGGTGAAGTCGGTCGAGGTGTTCAATCCGCGGATGGCGGCGCTGCATATTCTGGCGCCGCGCAGCCAGCGCTTGCGCTTTCTCGGCGGACAAAGCATCCGGCTCGGCATCGATGGGGTGAGCGGGCGCTATGCGATTGCCAGCTGCCCGTGCGAGGACCGCCATATCGAGGTGCAAATCCCGCACCATCCCGACGATGCCTTTGCCGAGGCGTTGTTTACCCGCTTGAAAGCCAATGACACGGTGGAGGTGGAAGGGCCGTTCGGCGAATTCGTTCTGGACGAGGATTCGCCGCGCCCGGTGATTTTCCTTGCATTCGGTGCGGGCTTCGCGCCGATCAAGAGTCTGATCCAGCATGCCATGTCGCTGGAACTGGCCGAGTCGATGGATCTGCACTGGCTGGCCGACGAGGCTGGCTTGTATCAGGACAATCTGTGCCGTGCCTGGACCGATGCACTGGACAATTTCAACTATGTGCCGCATGCGTTGACCGACGATCTGGACACCCTGTTGCACAGCATGGTGGTGGATTACCCGGATTTGCATCGCTTCGACGTGTATGCGGCTGGCACGGCCGCGCAACTTGAACGGGCGCACGCGCATTTTGTGCGCGGAGGGCTGCACGAGGCACGCTGGTTCGCGGGCGCGCTCGACGCCTGAATGCTGCGGGTCGGGGTCTATTTATGGGCATTGCCGGCGACGCTGCTCGGCCTGCTGGTGGGGCTGATCGCACGCAGCAGCGGCGGCGTGCTGCAGCGGGTGGACGGCGTGCTGGAGGCGGCGGGTGGCTGGCCGGCCTGGGTGTTGCGGCGAGGATTTCCGTTCAGCGGATCGGTCGCGGCGATCACGCTGGGACACGTGGTGGTGGGCGCGTCACTGGCTGATCTGGTCGCAACCCGCGCCCATGAGCGCGCGCATGTCAGACAATTCGAACGTTGGGGCGTCTTGCTGCTGGTGTTGTATCCGCTGGCCGGGCTGCACGCCTGGCTGCGTGGCGGTCATCCGTATCGCGATAATGTGTTTGAGTGTGAGGCGCGCGCGGCGGAGTGTGTCGCTCGGCTTGAACCTGAACAGCCAGGCTCACTCTGACGGGCGGTGTGAGCTTTCGCCGGGGTCGCCGGTGTCAGGATCGATCCAGTCGGAAATGCCCAGTTCGTCCTCGGCTTCTTCCACCGTTTCGCCGGGTTCGAAGTCGCTGTCGGCGTTGTATTCCATGTCCTGCACGGCTTCCATCAAGGCTGGCGAAGGGACCGTATTCCTCACCCGTTTCGGCATCGATCCAGTAACAGCCGTCGGGCCGTTCGATGATGCGGGTATGGTCGTAGTCGGCAGGTGTTTCGGGTATGGGATGTTTCATGACGCGTCCTCCGTGACTCACACTATAGGAGGCGATATCGGTCAGGGCAAGCGTCAGGCTGTGCGGTCGATGAGCATCAGGCCGAGCAGCGCGGCCAGCATCATGGCGAGGTGAACCCAACTCCACAGGCGGAAGTGCCGCACCAGCGCGGCGACCTCGCGGTTGGCGATCAGGAACGGACGGCCATGTGCGGGCTTGCGCATGAGATGGATGCCGTCTTTCAGGCGAATGTCGAGATGGTCGCGATCGACTGCATCGGACGCGGCCTTGCGGGCGTGCTCCCATTCCTCCAGGCTGATTTCGCCGTCACGATCGGCGTCGAATCGCGTCAGCAGGGCGGTCTTGTCGGCTTTCCATTCAGCCAGCAGCGTGGCGAGATCGGCTTTCTTGTCGAGCACGGCGTTGGGGCCGCCCAGCGTGACGTGTTCGCCGATGACATAAATCGTTTCGCCCTCGATCAGTGTCCATTCGGTTTTGCGGTAGCCGCCCGCGTTGGATACCTGTTTGTGCGAAGTCAGAATTTCCGCACCGTCTGGATCCACCAGCACCTGGCCGCTGCCATCGCTGACGCCGAATGTGTCGTGCGACACACCGGATTCGACATATTCCCAGCGGTCGCCATGCTTGCGCTCGATCCGGTAGCGGTACCACAGACAGGGCAGTCCGTTGATCGGACTGACCAGACGGTCGCCCGGTGGCTGGTGGCCACGTCCGACGAGTTCGATGTAGCCCTGCGGCGCGGAAACGATACGCGAGGTCGGCGTATCCGCCATGGTGCGATAACGCTTGAGGTTGGCATGCCACGCCCAGAAGCTGGTGAGGCCGACCAGCGCCAGAGCTGATGGTCCAGCCGAGCGCCGATCCGCAGTTGGAAACCGAGCAGCAGGATCGCCAGATTGCCGCCACCCAGGGCGAGATTGGCGTAATCGTGCCGCCATTCGGCCGCCCGGCGCGTGCGGAACATCAGCTATTGAACAGCTGCTTCAGGTCGACGTCTTTCTTCTCTTCGGCTGCAAACCGCAGCAGCGGGAACTGGCGGAAGTCGAACAGGCGCGCGACGACCGTGTCGGGGAATTGTTCGACGCGCACGTTGTTGACGTTGACCGAATCGTTGTAGAACTCGCGGCGGTCGGCAATGGCGTTTTCCAGCCCGGTGATGCGTGCCTGCAAGTGCTGGAAGGTTTCGTTGGTCTTCAGTTCCGGATAGGCCTCGGCCACCGCAAACAGATTGCCCAGTCCAAGACGCAACGCGCCTTCTGCCTGTCCCAGTGCCGGAATGTTCTGCGATTCGCGCGCGCTCGCCACCTGGCTGCGCGCCTGCATCACCTTTTCCAGCGTTTCCTGCTCGAATTTCATGTACTGCTTGCAGGTTTCGACCAGTTTGGGCAGTTCGTCGTGGCGCTGCTTGAGCAGGATGTCGATGTTCGCCCAGGCCTTGCCGACGTTGTGCTTCAGCGCCACCAGCTGGTTGAAGATGAATACGCCGTAGACGGCGAGCAGTGCGAGCACGATCAGGAGAACCAGGCCACCGGACATGATGTGTTCCAGAAAAGTTGAGTCGCAGAAATAGCGGATGGCGCGCGTTTAACTTGAGCGCGCACGCCGTCAAATGCGTGCGGCGAGGATGGCGGCGATTTCGCTGTCGTCCAGCCGGATCGGATTGGTTTTCATGCTGCTGCCGCGGCTATTGGCCACGATGCGCGGGATGTCGGCGGACGTGACGCCGTAATGCGCCAGTGTCCGGCAGCTTGAGTTCGCGCGTCCAGGTTTCCAGGGTGTCGATCAGGGCGGCATGGGCGGCATCCCGATCCAGTTGCCCCTGCCGGCTCAGCAGGCGACCCACCTGCGCGTATTTTTCCAGCGCGGGATGTGCGGGTTCGCGCGTGCGCAGCGATTCGATATTGATGCGCGTGGCCGTTGCCACCAGCGTGCCGCATGCCACACCATGCGGAATCGGGAAAAACGCCCCCAGCGGCGCGGCGAGTCCATGTACCGAGCCGAGCCCGACCTGCGCCAGCGTGATGCCCGATACCAACGCCGCATACGCCATCCGCTCGCGCGCAGTTGCATCGCCGGCGTCGGCATGCAAGGCCAGCAGGCCGTCGCGCGCAGCCTTCATGCCGCCCCAGGCGAGCGAATCGGTCAGTGGCGCGGCGCGGCTGGAGACATAGGATTCCAGCAATTGGGTGAAGGCATCCATGCCGTTCGCCGCAATCACCGCGGGCGGACAGGTCGCCAGCAGATCGGGGTCGATCAGCGCGTATTCCGCCACCAGTTTCTCGTCGCGAAAGGACTTCTTGAAGCCATCCGGTCCTTGTACGCTCAACACCGCATTCTTGGTCGCTTCCGAACCCGTGCCGGCCGTGGTTGGTACGGCGATGAACGGCGTGGCCGGACCGACATAAGGCAGTTCGGGTCCCACACCTTCCAGATGATCCATCACCGAATTGCCGGGTTTGAGCAGGCCGGCAATCGCCTTGGCGGCATCCAGTGCGCTGCCGCCGCCGATGCCGATCACCACATCGATCGATTCAGTGCGCAACGCGCGCACGGCTTCGTCCACCATCTGCGGCGAAGGCTCGCCCGGAATGGCCAGGTGCAGCCACGAAATGCCCTGTGCTCTCGAGTCCGGCTGTTACGGTCGGCCAGAACGGCGAGGTTTTCAGCGAGCCCGCACCGGTCACGAGCAATGCATGTGTGCCGTATTCGCGGGCGATGATCGGCAATTTGGCCAGCGCGCCCGAGCCAAACTCGATGCGCGGCAAGCGTGAAATGGAGAAATCAGTGATGCGCACAGAGGGCTTTCAGATCACAGGGTGAATGAATGGTAGCGACTTTGGTGGCGGACTGTCTGCTCATAAATTGGGCAGAATTTCCGGACTTGCTGGCATTCGCAGTGACTTGAACCTGCCATGTCCGGATGGACGCTGACATACCAAGTCAATTGAAAACATTGGGAATATTCGATTTTTGAGCCTGCGGTTTGTCCGGAAAAGGCGGGTAAGTGTTGACGTGCCGGAGCACGCTTTGCTATAGTTCCGCTTCTCGATTGACGCAGTTTCATTTGCGACAGGCGCGGGGTGGAGCAGTCTGGCAGCTCGTCGGGCTCATAACCCGAAGGTCGTAGGTTCAAATCCTGCCCCCGCAACCATTTCGAAATAAGTGTTGACGTTTTATGTGAACTACGTAGAATGCGCACCTCTCGAAACGGCAACGCAGCGAAAGCGAAGTCAGTTAATCGATTGATCTTTAACAATTTACAGCCGATAGGTGTGGGTGTTGTTGCGGTAGTTGTTCTGGCTTTGGCTGGGGTGGCAACTAGCATAAATGCTCACACTTGAATTGAAGTTAATTCATTTTGAGTTGAGCGACGAAGTATTTGAAGTAATTGCAGAGATTGAACTGAAGAGTTTGATCCTGGCTCAGATTGAACGCTGGCGGAATGCTTTACACATGCAAGTCGAACGGCAGCACGGGAGCTTGCTCCTGGTGGCGAGTGGCGAACGGGTGAGTAATGCGTCGGAACGTACCGAGTAATGGGGGATAACGCAGCGAAAGTTGTGCTAATACCGCATACGCCCTGCGGGGGAAAGCAGGGGATCGTAAGACCTTGCGTTATTCGAGCGGCCGACGTCTGATTAGCTAGTTGGTGGGGTAAAGGCCTACCAAGGCGACGATCAGTAGCGGGTCTGAGAGGATGATCCGCCACACTGGAACTGAGACACGGTCCAGACTCCTACGGGAGGCAGCAGTGGGGAATTTTGGACAATGGGGGCAACCCTGATCCAGCCATTCCGCGTGAGTGAAGAAGGCCTTCGGGTTGTAAAGCTCTTTCAGCTGGAACGAAACGGTACGCTCTAACATAGCGTGCTAATGACGGTACCTGCAGAAGAAGCACCGGCTAACTACGTGCCAGCAGCCGCGGTAATACGTAGGGTGCGAGCGTTAATCGGAATTACTGGGCGTAAAGCGTGCGCAGGCGGATTGTTAAGCAAGATGTGAAATCCCCGGGCTTAACCTGGGAATGGCATTTTGAACTGGCAGTCTAGAGTGTGTCAGAGGGGGGTAGAATTCCACGTGTAGCAGTGAAATGCGTAGAGATGTGGAGGAATACCAATGGCGAAGGCAGCCCCCTGGGATAACACTGACGCTCATGTACGAAAGCGTGGGTAGCAAACAGGATTAGATACCCTGGTAGTCCACGCCCTAAACGATGTCAACTGGTTGTTGGGGGAGTGAAATCCCTTAGTAACGAAGCTAACGCGTGAAGTTGACCGCCTGGGGAGTACGGTCGCAAGATTAAAACTCAAAGGAATTGACGGGGACCCGCACAAGCGGTGGATGATGTGGATTAATTCGATGCAACGCGAAAAACCTTACCTACCCTTGACATGTCCAGAATCCTGCAGAGATGCGGGAGTGCCCGAAAGGGAATTGGAACACAGGTGCTGCATGGCTGTCGTCAGCTCGTGTCGTGAGATGTTGGGTTAAGTCCCGCAACGAGCGCAACCCTTATCATTAGTTGCTACGCAAGGGCACTCTAATGAGACTGCCGGTGACAAACCGGAGGAAGGTGGGGATGACGTCAAGTCCTCATGGCCCTTATGGGTAGGGCTTCACACGTCATACAATGGTCGGTACAGAGGGTTGCCAAGCCGCGAGGTGGAGCCAATCCCAGAAAGCCGATCGTAGTCCGGATTGTTCTCTGCAACTCGAGAGCATGAAGTCGGAATCGCTAGTAATCGCGGATCAGCATGTCGCGGTGAATACGTTCCCGGGTCTTGTACACACCGCCCGTCACACCATGGGAGTGGAATCTGCCAGAAGTAGGTAGCCTAACCGCAAGGAGGGCGCTTACCACGGTGGGTTTCATGACTGGGGTGAAGTCGTAACAAGGTAGCCGTAGGGGAACCTGCGGCTGGATCACCTCCTTTCTAGAGAAAGCCGCTGCAACACTCACACCTATCGGTTGTTTCAGTACCGGGCTTGTAGCTCAGTTGGTTAGAGCACACGCTTGATAAGCGTGGGGTCGGAAGTTCAAGTCTTCCCAGGCCCACCAGACAGCGTGGTGGCTTGGCGATTTAGAACCAAGAGTGCAAGGCGTCCGCGGTGCTGTCGCACAGACGTCGAGCACGGCAATTCGCGGGCTATCGAAGACTCAAGGGGGGATTAGCTCAGCTGGGAGAGCACCTGCTTTGCAAGCAGGGGGTCGTCGGTTCGATCCCGTCATCCTCCACCACACAATCCGGAAAGCAAGCTGGATTAAATGCAGTACCTATCAGTGTGAATCGTAAGCAGTGAGGCCTTATGGCTTTAGTGCTTACGCTTTATGCGTAACGGCTGATCTTTAAAAATTTGGAAGAAGGTGAGGCAGTTTGTGATGAACATGCCCAACATGGGTTGAAATTGTATCGACCGTGCAATTAGGCGCCGAGCCTGGTTGTACGGAAAGCAAACACACCTGTAATGCGAGCATCGAGATGCGCGCAAGCGTAGTCGGTCCTCAAAATTATAGGGTCAAGCGACTAAGTGCATGTGGTGGATGCCTTGGCGACTACAGGCGATGAAAGACGCGTAAGCCTGCGATAAGCTTCGGGGAGCTGGCAATAGAGCTTTGATCCGGAGATTTCTGAATGGGGGAACCCACCCGCAAGGGTACTCCTCGCCTGAATACATAGGGTGGGTAGAGCGAACCAGTGAACTGAAACATCTAAGTAGCTGCGAGGAAAAGAAATCAACCGAGATTCCCATAGTAGTGGCGAGCGAATTGGGAAGAGCCTTCATGATTTAGCATTCTTGTTAGTGGAACAGTCTGGAAAGTCTGGCCATAGTGGGTGATAGCCCCGTACGCGAAAACAAGAGTGTGGAACTAGGCATGAGACAAGTAGGGCGGGACACGTGAAATCCTGTCTGAACATGGGGGGACCATCCTCCAAGGCTAAATACTCGTAGTCGACCGATAGTGAACCAGTACCGTGAGGGAAAGGCGAAAAGAACCCCGGGAGGGGAGTGAAATAGATCCTGAAACCGCATGCATACAAACAGTGGGAGCCTCGCAAGGGGTGACTGCGTACCTTTTGTATAATGGGTCAGCGACTTACGTTCCGTTGCGAGCTTAACCGAATAGGGGAGGCGAAGCGAAAGCGAGTCTTAATAGGGCGCATAGTAGCGGGGCGTAGACCCGAAACCGGATGATCTATCCATGGCCAGGATGAAGGTGCGGTAACACGCACTGGAGGTCCGAACCCACTAATGTTGAAAAATTAGGGGATGAGCTGTGGATAGGGGTGAAAGGCTAAACAAATCCGGAGATAGCTGGTTCTCCTCGAAAGCTATTTAGGTAGCGCCTCATGTATCACTCACGGGGGTAGAGCACTGTAATGTTAGTGGGGGCCATTGCGGCTTACTGCGGCATAGCAAACTCCGAATACCGTGAAGTGCGAGCATGGGAGACAGACATCGGGTGCTAACGTCCGGTGTCAAGAGGGAAACAACCCAGACCGACAGCTAAGGTCCCAAATGACGTGCTAAGTGGAAAACGATGTGGGAAGGCATAGACAGCTAGGAAGTTGGCTTAGAAGCAGCCATCCTTTAAAGAAAGCGTAATAGCTCACTAGTCGAGTCGTCCTGCGCGGAAGATGTAACGGGGCTAAGCACGTAACCGAAGCTTCGGATATGTAATTTATTACATATGGTAGAGGAGCGTTCTGTAAGTCTGCGAAGGTGTCTGGTAATGGATGCTGGAGATATCAGAAGTGCGAATGCTGACATGAGTAGCGATAAAGGGAGTGAAAAGCTCCCTCGCCGAAAACCCAAGGTTTCCTGCGCAACGTTCATCGGCGCAGGGTGAGTCGGCCCCTAAGGTGAGGCAGAGATGCGTAGCTGATGGGAAACGGGTTAAAATTCCCGTACTTTTGTTTACTGCGATGTGGGGACGGAGAAGGTTAGGTGAGCCGGGTGTTGGATGTCCCGGTTTAAGTGTGTAGGCAGATCCCTTAGGCAAATCCGGGGGGTTAATGTCTGAGGCATGATGACGGTGCTCCATTGGAGCCGAAGTCACTGATACCAAGCTTCCAAGAAAAGCCACTAAGCTTCAGGTAAACGAGAACCGTACCGCAAACCGACACAGGTGGGTAGGATGAGAATTCTAAGGCGCTTGAGAGAACTCGGGTGAAGGAACTCGGCAAATTAGCTCCGTAACTTCGGGAGAAGGAGCGCCCCGGTAGGTTGTAGCGATTTACTCGCGAAGGCCGATGGGGTTGCAGTGAAATGGTGGCTGCGACTGTTTAATAAAAACACAGCACTCTGCAAACACGAAAGTGGACGTATAGGGTGTGACGCCTGCCCGGTGCCGGAAGGTTAATTGATGGGGTGCAAGCTCTTGATCGAAGCCCCGGTAAACGGCGGCCGTAACTATAACGGTCCTAAGGTAGCGAAATTCCTTGTCGGGTAAGTTCCGACCCGCACGAATGGCGTAACGATGGCCACACTGTCTCCACCCGAGACTCAGCGAAGTTGAAATGTTTGTGAAGATGCAATCTCCCCGCGGCTAGACGGAAAGACCCCATGAACCTTTACTGTAGCTTTGCATTGGACTGTGACGGGACTTGTGTAGGATAGCTGGGAGCCTGTGAAGCGAGGACGCTAGTTCTCGTGGAGGCGTCGTTGAAATACCAGCCTGGTGTCGTTGCGGTTCTAACCTAGGTCCATAATCTGGATCGGGGACCGTGCATGGTGGGCAGTTTGACTGGGGCGGTCTCCTCCCAAATTGTAACGGAGGAGTACGAAGGTCTTCTAGGTACGGTCGGACATCGTACTGATAGTGCAATGGCAAAAGAAGGCTTGACTGCGAGACTGACACGTCGAGCAGGTGCGAAAGCAGGTCATAGTGATCCGGTGGTTCTGTATGGAAGGGCCATCGCTCAACGGATAAAAGGTACTCTGGGGATAACAGGCTGATTCCTCCCAAGAGTTCATATCGACGGGGGAGTTTGGCACCTCGATGTCGGCTCATCACATCCTGGGGCTGTAGCCGGTCCCAAGGGTATGGCTGTTCGCCATTTAAAGTGGTACGTGAGCTGGGTTTAAAACGTCGTGAGACAGTTTGGTCCCTATCTGCCGTGGGCGCTGGATATTTGAGGGGGCCTGCTCCTAGTACGAGAGGACCGGAGTGGACGTGCCTCTGGTGTACCGGTTATGACGCCAGTCGTATCGCCGGGTAGCTAAGCACGGAAGAGATAAACGCTGAAAGCATCTAAGCGTGAAACTCGCCTCGAGATGAGATATCCCTTGTGACTTGATCACACTAAAGGGTCGTTCGAGACCAGGACGTTGATAGGCTGGGTGTGGAAGCGCAGTAATGCGTTAAGCTAACCAGTACTAATTGCCCGTGAGGCTTGATCCTATAATTTTGAGAAGCAGCACAGCGTGTGTATGCGCGATACAGTCACAACCCAACACCTTCTTCCAATTCAGTCGGCTGAACGTCGCAAGACAATCAGCACCCCAGACAATTCGAATGCGGGGTCAGGACCACAAAGGCAGCCTTGATCCCCACCCCTTTGTCTGACGACCATAGCAGAGTGGAACCACCCCTTCCCATCCCGAACAGGACGGTGAAACGCTCCCGCGCCAATGATAGTAGGCACCTCGCCTGTGAAAGTAGGTCATCGTCAGACTCCTTATCCGTAACCCGAACGGTTACACACTAACCCCCTCCATCATGAGGGGGTTTTTTATTGCCGGTAATCCGTGTTTTCTCTTGGGTTGCTGGGTACGGTCAAACTATTTCATTATAAAAATCATATTGATAGGCTCTATCTACAACTAAAGTTGTATATCCATTCATTTTCGCAAGCGGTAAATTTCTGTCGTGGGTATTTTTGCTCACGATCAATAACCTCAAGGAGGATGTATGAATAAAGTGTATCAAGCCATGTTGGTTGGACTGTTAGGTTTGGTTGCATTTCCGGCTTTTGCGGCAGTGAATATCAACACCGCGACGCAGTCTGAGTTGGAGGGCATCAAAGGTCTTGGGCCGGAAAAGTCCAAGGCGATCATCAAATACCGGGAGACTCATGGCAATTTCAAGACTATGGATGAGTTGGACAATGTCAAAGGCTTTGGCAAGGCCAATGTCGAGAAACTGAAAGGGGAACTGACGGTTGGTTCGGAAAATACCAAGAAATAACCATCAGGCTTTACGCATAATTTCAGTGGGCCTTCCCTAAGGCCATTTGACGTGCCTGATGATTGTTATCGTGAGGCACGTCTGTTTCGAACGGAACCGGTTCCGTCTGGCCTGACGCGCCACCCGGTATAATCCGGCTCTTCCTTGGCCGTTCCGTATCCTCATGTCTACCCTTGCAGTCATTCTGATCGCAACTGCTGCAGGCAGTTTGCTGAGCTTGTTGCTGGCTGCGGTATTGGCTTTTTCTGCACGGCCCAGTTGGGTACCGATTTTGGTGAGTTATGCCATCGGTGCGCTGCTTGGCGCTTCCTTGCTGGAAGTGCTGCCGGAGGCGGTTCAAATGGGCGGCGACATCGAAACGGTTGCCAAGGCGTTGCTAGGAGGGATACTGCTATTCTTTTTACTGGAAAAGCTGGTGCTGTGGCGACACTGTCACGATGAAATCTGCGAAGCGCATGGCGGGCCACAAGCACGAACATGACCACGGTCGATCGGGCCTGATGATCACGGTCGGCGATACCTTCCATAACTTTGTCGACGGCATCATCATCGCGGGGGCCTTTCTGGTGGATTTCCGGCTGGGTGCGGTAACGGCGCTGGCGATTATTGCGCACGAAATCCCACAGGAAATCGGCGATTTTTTGATTCTGCTGCATTCAGGCTACACCCGTACGCAGGCGCTGCTGCTCAACTTTTTGACCGGGGTGGCCACATTAATTGGTGCGCTGGTAGGCTATTACGCGCTGTCGATGCTGGAAGGCTGGACACCGGTGCTGCTTGGTCTGGCGGCGGCGAGTATGTTGTACGTGGCGTTGTCGGATCTGATTCCGGGATTGCACAAACGCGCGGAAATCGGCCATACGCTGCAGCAGTTAGTGTTGATCGGACTGGGGGTCGGCAGCGTCGCGCTGGCCGGCTACTTCATCGGAGATGGCCATTGAGCGTCGCCGCCGCGGCCGGTCGAACACATAGACAAATAGCGCCAGGGGCAGAATCCCCAAAAAAATCAGGATGGCTAGCGCCTTGCCGATACTGCTGGCGGTGATCGCCATCATCAGAATTACATACGCCCAGCCAATCGCTACGATATACATCTCACCGCCTCATCAGGATTAATGCAATGGTAACCAAAGCCATCCTCGCCCGCTCGCCGACCGTTGGCTTCGTATCGCTCGGCTGTCCGAAGGCGACCGTTGATTCCGAGCGCATTCTGACGCAGTTGCGTGCCGAAGGGTACGGTATTGTCGGCAGCTACGACGATGCCGATGTGGTGGTGGTCAATACCTGCGGATTTATCGACGCTGCCGTGCAGGAATCGCTCGAAGCCATTGGCGAAGCGCTGGCGGAGAATGGCAAGGTCATTGTCACCGGCTGCCTCGGTGCCAAGGCTGACGTGATACGCGAAGCACATCCGAAGGTGCTGGCGGTGTCCGGTCCGCATGCGCTCGACGAAGTGATGCAGGCGGTGCATACGGCGCTACCGAAACCGCACGACCCGTTCGAAGACCTGATCCCGCCGGGTGGCGTCAAACTCACTCCGCGCCACTATGCCTACCTGAAAATTTCTGAAGGTTGCAATCACCGCTGCACCTTCTGCATCATTCCCTCGATGCGCGGCGACCTGGTCAGCCGCCCGGTGGGCGATGTCATGCGCGAGGCGGAGGCGCTGGTCGGCGCCGGCGTGCAGGAGTTGCTGGTGGTGTCGCAGGACACCTCGGCTTATGGGGTGGACGTGAAATATCGCCCCGGCTTCTGGAACGGTCGGCCGCTGAAAACCCGCATGACCGAGCTCGCCGGCGCGCTGGGCAGCCTGGGTGCCTGGGTACGCCTGCATTACGTGTATCCCTACCCCAGCGTGGACGACGTGATTCCGCTGATGGCCGATGGCATCATCCTGCCGTATCTGGATATTCCGTTTCAGCACGCCAGCCCGCGCATTTTGAAGCTGATGAAGCGCCCCGGCGCAGTCGAAAAAACGCTGGATCGCATTCAGGCCTGGCGTGCTGCCGTGCCCGATCTCACGCTGCGCTCGACCTTCATCGTCGGCTTTCCCGGCGAGACCGATGCCGAGTTCGAGGAATTGCTGGCCTTCCTCAAGGAAGCGCAGCTCGATCGCGTCGGCTGTTTCAAGTATTCGCCGGTTGAGGGCGCGGCGGCCAACGATTTGCCCGATGCCATCCCGGAAGACTTGAAGGAAGAACGTCTGGAGCGCTTCATGGAAGTCCAGGCCGAAATTTCGGCAGCGCGGCTCGATGCCAAGATTGGCCGGGAAATCGAGGTCATCGTCGACGAAGAGGACGAAGTGGGCACGCTTGCGCGCAGCCATGCCGACGCACCGGAAATCGACGGTGTGGTGTACCTCGAAGGCGTGTTCGACCTGGCGCCGGGGACACGCCTGAAGGTCCGTGTCGACGAAGCCGACGAACACGATTTGTGGGCGACGCCGATCTGAATGAGCGGCCTCAGGCCAGCATCGTGATGAGCGGCCGTGGCCGCCGCCAGATTTTCCATGCGTCATGTGCCTGCAGCAGCAGGGCCTGGCCGTTGACCGGATCGGCCAGGCGCAAGCCCCGCGGCCCGAGCGTACGCAGGGCCCCGAGTAGCGGCGCGAACCAGTCATTCTCCAGCATGCGCATCGTCTCGCGCCAGCCGTAGGCATCGCCGCATGCGCCTGCGCGCGCCAGTTGATCCAGCAGCACCACGCCTGTCGTTTTGAGCAGGGCTTGTTCCAGATGGGTGGGCAGGGGATGCACGCGTGAGCGACAGAATGCGCCGAGTGCGCGCGCGTCCTCTTCGCACGCATACACTTGTGTGTGGGACTCGGGCACGGCGGCCTGGCTGCCACCGCCCCATAGCCACAGCGAATTCACGGGCAGTTCACCGCGCGCCTCGCGCGCCTGATTGACCGGGTGTTCATGCAGCAGCATTTGTAGTTCGTTCAACTGCGCCCGACAGGACGTGGCATCGTCGCCCTGTGGCAGCAGCGGCTCGATGGCGCGCCCGGTCGCCACCGAAATCGGCGTGGTGACCAGGCGGGGCGGACGCGCGTAGCGCACGTACCAGCGTTTCGGACGCAGCGGCAGCGGATGCAGCGCATCGCCAAAATGCTGGCCTATCGTGCTGGCCAGTGCGTCGGCTTCCAGCTGCGACAACTCCAATGCGCTGTTGTCGGTGAGCACGATGCGGTCGCGCATGATCCGCAGATGCACCGGATCGGCGCGCAGCCAGTAGTCTTTTTCCGGAACGCCGCCATCCGCTTGCAGCGTAATCGGGGCAAGCGGCCAATCCTGCTGGCGGACAATGCCCAAGGCGGTGCACAGGGCGGCTTCCACGCCATCGGCCGTACAGGGGTGGCGGGTGCCGCGCGCCAGCAGGGTTTGCAGCGCGGGCAGATGCAGATCCTGCGCTGCCGTTTCGAGCAGCCGCGCCGTCGGGAACAGGTAGGGAACCAGTAACAGCATGTGCCGAGTGTAAGCGGATTCTCCGGATTGGCGGTGCGACCTGCCGGACGAAGCGGGTGGCTGTGGCATACTCGAGCCAAACATTGAACGAGTCCTGTTTTGCTTCCTTTTGAACTACAGATCGGCCTGCGTTACACCCACGCCAAGCGCAGCAATCATTTCATTTCCTTCATTTCCATCGTCTCGATGGCGGGCATTGCGCTGGGGGTGATGGCGCTGATCGTCGTGCTGAGCGTGATGAACGGCTTTCAGGAAGAATTGCGTGCGCGCATTCTCGGCGTGGCCGCGCACCTCGAAATCAGCGGCCCTGCAGATCGACTGGCCGACTGGCGCGATGTATTGAGGCAGGCCAAACAGAATCAGGACGTGGTATCCGGCGCCCCCTATGTCAACGCGCAGGGCATGCTGGCCAACGGCGACAGCGTGCGCGGCGCGATCATTCGCGGTGTACTGCCGGAGAGGGAAAGCCAGGTGGCTGACCTGGCCCGGCACATGAAACTGGGCAAACTGTCCGACCTGAAACCTGGCGAATTCGGCATCATCCTGGGGGGCGAACTGGCGCGCATGCTCAACGTGTATCCCGGCGACAAGGTGGTGCTGCTCACCCCGCAAGGCAACATCACGCCGGCGGGGGTGATGCCGCGCGTCAAGCAGTTCACCGTCACCGGCATCTTCGAAGCCGGCATGTTCGAATACGATTCCGGCCTGGCGCTGATTCATCTGCAGGACGCGCAAAAGCTGCTGCGACTGGGAGAGGATGTGTCGGGCGTGCGGCTCAAGCTCGACGACCTGTTCCGTGCGCCCTTCGTCACCCGCGAGCTGGCACGAAGCCTCAACGGCGATTATTACCTCACCGACTGGACGCAATCGCACGCCAATTTCTTTCGCGCCGTGGCGATCGAAAAACGCATGATGTTCCTGATTCTGCTGCTGATCGTCGCCGTCGCGGCATTCAACATCGTCTCCACCCTGGTGATGGCGGTGACCGACAAGCAGTCCGACATTGCCATCCTGCGTACGCTGGGCACCAAGCCGGCGTCGATCATGAGCATCTTCATCGTGCAGGGGGCGTTCATCGGCGTGCTCGGCACGTTGCTGGGAGTGGCGAGCGGGGTGCTGATTGCGCTCAACGTCGAAACCGTCGTGCCGTTCATCGAGCGAATTTTCGGCATGGACCTGTTCCCGGCCGACGTGTATGTCATCAGTCAGTTGCCATCCAAACTGGTGTGGGGTGACGTCGGCATCATTGCCGGGGTGTCGCTGCTCATCAGCCTGGCGGCGACGCTGTATCCGAGCTGGCGCGCGTCGCGCATCAACCCGGCGGAGGCGCTGCGGTATGAGTGAAACCGTGTTGCGCTGCGTCGGGTTGGGCAAGACCTTTCGCCAGGGAAAAAATGACGTGCCGGTGCTGGGCAGCGTCGATCTTGAGGTGCGTGCAGGCGAATCGCTGGCCATCGTCGGCGCCTCGGGTTCCGGCAAAAGCACCTTGCTGCACCTGCTGGGCGGACTCGATGCGCCGACGCGCGGACAAATCGAACTGCTGGGACGCGATCCCTTCGCCATTTCCGAAGCGGCGCGGTGCGAGTTGCGCAACACCGCGCTCGGCTTCGTCTATCAGTTTCACCACCTGCTGCCGGAATTCTCCGCGCTGGAAAACACCGCCATGCCGCTGACCATTCGCCGGCTGGAACGCAGCCAGGCGATGGCGCGTGCGGCCGAGGTGCTGAACGAAGTGGGGCTGAGCCATCGGCATGCCCATCGTCCCGGCGAGTTGTCTGGCGGCGAGCGCCAGCGCGTCGCCATCGCCCGCGCGCTGGTCACGCGACCTGCGTGCATTCTGGCCGACGAGCCTACCGGCAATCTCGATCGCCACACCGCCAACGCCGTGTTCGACCTGATGCGCGAACTCAACCGCAAGCAGGCCACCAGCCTGATTGTCGTCACCCACGACAGCGAACTGGCCGCACGCATGGATCGGCAGGTGCGGCTGGTCGACGGGATGCTGCAGCCGGTCTGACCGCTCAACGCGATGCGGTTTTATCTCATCGCGTGTTGTCTCGGTGTGTGGCTGCTGCAACAACAGGCCACGTTGCCGCCCGCGCGCTGGCTATGGCTGCTGCCGCTGCTGGGCACTGCGCTGTGGCTGCCGCGCTCTTCCCGACTTGTCCCTGAGGCACTGCGCCGGATGACGGTCGCGCTGCTGTGCGTCGCGCTCGGTTTTGCCTGGGCGGCCTGGCGCGCCGATCTGCGGCTGGCCGATCGCTTGCCCGAGCATTGGCAGGGTGTCGATATCAGCGTCGTCGGCGTGGTGAGCGATTTGCCACAAGTCGATGCGCGCGGCGAACGTTTTGTGCTGGATGTCGAGCAGGTCGTCACGCCTGGCGCCCCGGCCTTGCAGCGCCTGCAACTGGCGCGCTACTGGCCGCGCAATGCACCCAGCCATACTCCGACGGTGCAGGCGGGCGAGCGCTGGCGCTTCACGGTGCGGCTGAAAATTCCCTACGGCACGCACAATCCATACGGCTTCGATCTCGAGGCCTGGATGCTGGAGCGCGGCATCGCCGCCTCCGGCTATGTGCGCGAGCAGCCCGTGCCGCAGCGCCTGGATGCGCGCGCGGCCACCCCCTCTGCCTGGATTGCCGCCACCCGCGCCGCCATCCGCCAGCGAATCATGAGCTCGCTCGGCGATGCGCCGTATGCCGGGGTGATTGCCGCGCTGGTGATCGGCGACCAGCGCAGCATTCCGCATGAGCAATGGCGGACGTTCACCCGCACCGGCGTGAACCATTTGCTCTCGATCTCGGGCCTGCATGTGACCATGATTGCCGCACTCGCGGGCTGGGGCGTGGCGTTTGGCTGGCGACGCTGGCCGCGCGCGGCGGAGCGCCTGCCCGCCCGGCAGGCAGGCCTGCTGGCCGCCGTGCTGGCTGCAATGGCCTATGCCGTGCTGGCCGGGTTTCAGGTGCCGGCGCAGCGCACCCTGTTCATGCTGGTGGTGCTGGCGCTGGCTTTCTGGGGGCGACGCGAGCCGCGGCCGTTTTCGGCGCTGACATGGGCCTTGTTCGTCGTGTTGCTGATCGATCCGTGGGCGGTATTGTCGGCCGGGTTCTGGCTGTCGTTCGGCGCCATGGCGGTGATCCTGTGGGTGACGTTCGGGCGCATCGCGCTGCCGGACAAGCTGCGCGGCTGGGTGACGGTGCAGGGTGCTGTGACGCTGGCACTGGCGCCCGCCCTGCTGTTGCTGTTCCAGCAGGTGTCGCTGATTTCGCCGCTCGCCAATGCCGTTGCCATTCCGGTCGTGAGCTGGCTGGTGACGCCGCTGGCCTTGCTGGGGGTGCTCGTGCCGCCGCTGTGGCACGTGGCAGCGTGGTTGATGGCCGG
This sequence comes from uncultured Hydrogenophilales bacterium, assembly GCA_963818665.1. Taxonomy (GTDB): domain Bacteria; phylum Pseudomonadota; class Gammaproteobacteria; order Burkholderiales; family Thiobacillaceae; genus Thiobacillus. The sequence goes on from CAWFTM010000002.1 coordinate 30,369, forward strand.
TCTGGGGCACGGTCTGGCATGGGCCAGCGAGTTGTCCTGGGCGGTGGCGGCGCAGCCCGCGCCGGCCGGCTGGACGACCCTGCTGGCGGTGACCGGCACGCTATGGCTGCTGTTGCCGCGCGGGTTTCCGCTGCGGGCGCTGGGCCTTGTGCTGTGGCTGCCGCTGGTGTTTCCGCTGCGCGCGAGCATCGCCCCCGACACCTTTCAGGCCGACGTGATCGACGTCGGTCAGGGCACCGCCATCCTGATCCGCACTGCCCATCACGCGCTGCTCTACGACACCGGTGCGGCGTTTGCCGACAGCGACGCAGGCGAGCGCATCGTCGTGCCATATCTGCGTGCCTCGGGGGTCGGCGAATTGACCGGGGTGATCGTCTCGCACGACGACAACGACCACAGCGGGGGGCTGTTATCGGTGCTGCGCGACATCCCGACCGGCTGGCTGCTGCACGGTTTGCCTGCCACGAGTCCGCTGCTGGCGGGCGCGCCGTCGCCGCGCCACTGTCATCGCGGTCAGCGCTGGCAGTGGGACGGCGTGCAGTTCGACATCCTCAATCCGTCCGCAACGGCTTATGCAGAATCCGGTCGCCGTGACAACGATTACAGCTGCGTGCTGAAAGTGAGCCGGGGCGAGCACAGTCTGCTGATCACCGGAGATGCCGAGCGACGCGGCGAACTCGAATTGCTGGAGTCCGGCGCGGAAGTATCGGCCTCGGTGCTGGTGGCCGGCCACCATGGCAGCCGCACCTCGTCGATGGCCGAGTTCGTCGCGGAGGTTCAGCCGCGCTATGGCGTGTTCACGGTGGGCTATCGCAACCGTTTCGGCCACCCGCACCCGAAGGTGGTGGCGCGCTTGCGCGAGCGGGATGCCCGCATTCTGCGCAGCGATGCCGGTGGCCTGATCCGGCTGACGTTTGGCGAAGCCGGGGTGGAGGCCTCAGAATATCGTCCATCCCACCGCCGTTACTGGCACGCGTCTTATCCATGAACGAAACTGTCCGCCCCCGCTGCTTTGAAGCGACCGACCTGGAGTCGGCCCGGCAGGCGCTGGCGCGCGTGTTGCCGGTGGCGGAAAACGATTTGCCCTGGCGCGCATTGGCCTATGCCCATGAACAGCTGGGCGGCAGCGCTGATTTTGCTCACAGCACAGGCTCTGCGCTGATCGTCGCCGAGTTGCGCCTGGGGGCGGACGCGGTCGCCGCCGCGCTGCTGCATGCCTGTCTGGGCGATGCGCCTGAGTTCGATGCAGCTTTCGGCAATGCCGCGCGGCTGGCACGCGGCGTCGCGGCGATGGCGCGCATCGAGACGCTGGCGACCAGCGCCACCGACAAGCGCGTCGACCCGCATGCCCAGCTGGAAGCCCTGCGTCAGATGGTGCTGGCGATGGTGGAGGATATTCGCGTGGTGCTGGTGAAGCTGGCCGAACGTACCCATGCCCTGCGCTGCGCGGCCACCCGGGATACCGCCACGCGCGAAGCGCTCGGCCAGCAGGCGCGCGAACTGTTCGCCCCGCTGGCGAACCGCCTCGGCGTCTGGCAGATCAAGTGGGAAATGGAGGACTGGGCGTTCCGCTATCTGGAAGCCGACACCTACAAGGCCATCGCCGCGCAACTCGACGAAAAGCGCGCCGACCGCGAGGCCTACATCAAGGGCATCATCGAGCGCCTGCAGTCCGAGATCGCGCTGCACGGCATCGAGGCCGAAGTCAGCGGCCGTCCCAAGCACATCGCCAGCATCGTCAACAAGATGCGGCGCAAGCGTTTGTCGTTCGAGCAGCTCTACGACATCCGCGCGGTGCGCGTGCTGGTGAAGCACGAGATCGACTGCTACACCGTGCTGGGTCTGGTGCACAACCTGTGGCAGCCGATTCCGGGCGAGTTCGACGACTACATCTCGCAGCCCAAAAGCAACGACTACCGCTCGCTCCACACCGCCGTCATCGGCCCGGAGGATCGTGCGCTCGAAGTGCAGATCCGCACCTTCGACATGCACCGCCATGCCGAACTCGGCGTCGCCGCACACTGGCGCTACAAGGAAGGTGGCAAGCAGGACGCCCAATACGAGGAGAAGATCGCCTGGCTGCGGCGCATCCTCGAATGGAAGGACGATGTTGCCGACAGCAGTGAATTCACCGAGCAGTTCAAGACCGAGCTGTTTCACGATCAGGTCTATGTGCTGACGCCGCAAGGGCGGGTGGTGGCGCTCGACCGCGGCGCCACGCCAGTGGATTTCGCCTATGCGCTGCATACCGACCTGGGGCACCGTTGTCGCGGCGCCAAGCTCGATGGCGCGATGGTGCCGCTGAATACGCCGCTGGATAACGGCCAGCGCGTCGAGATCATCACGGTCAAGGAAGGCGAGCCGAGCCGCGACTGGCTCAACCCGGCGCTCGGTTATCTCGCGACCCATCGCGCGCGTTCCAAGGTGCGCGCGTGGTTTCGTCAGCGCGATGTCGGCGAACAGGTCAGCCTGGGCCGCACCCTGCTGGAGAAGGAACTCAAACGCCTGGGGGTGGGAGATACGAATCAGGAGAAGCTCGCGCAGCGGCTCAAGTTCGGCAAGGTGGATGATTTCTTTGCCGCGCTGGGACGCGGCGACGTCGGCCAGCGCGATCTGGTCGGCGCCCTGCAGGAACCGGGCAAACCGGCGCCTGCGCTGATGCCTACCGCCAAACCGCGTGCGCGCACCAAGTCCGGCAATCCGGTCGTCATACCGGGACTGGGCGATGTGCCGATGACGCTGGCGCGCTGCTGCAAACCGCAGCCGCCGGATGCCATCGTCGCCTACACCACGGTCGGGCGTGGTCTCACCGTGCACCGTGCGGATTGCGCCGCGCTGCGGCGAGCCAATCCGGCACGGATGCTGACGGCCGAATGGGTGCTCGACGCCGGCGCGGCATTCGAAGTGGATATCCTGCTGAAAGCGTTTGACCGGCAGGGCTTGCTGCGCGACATTTCCGACGTCATCGCCAAGGACCGGCTCGACGTGCTGCGGGTGAACACCGAGAGCCGCGACGAATATGCCAACATGCGGATCACCGTGCGCATCAAGGAACTGCAGCAATTGTCGCGATTGCTGGCGCGTCTGCAACATGTGCAGAATGTGATCGAGGTCAGGCGCGGCTAAGCACACCTGCTTTTTCTTCCCTTTTTGAATCGATTGATTTCACGCCATGACAGCCCAATCTGCCATTTTCGATCCCATCCCCGACCATGCCCGGCATCTGTTTTTCGACCTGAATCCGGCGGTCGATCCCCGCGCTGCACTGCAAGCGCTGGCTGAGCAATGCGATGGCCAATCGGCGGTGCTGGGCATCGGTCTGAGCGTCACTCAGGCGCTGGGCGTGACGGTTGCAGGCTTGCGCAGTTTTCCGCTGCTGCCGGACGCGCGCCCGCCGATTCCGGCGACGCAAAATGCGTTGTGGCTGTGGCTGCGCGGCGACGAGCCGGGCGATCTGCTGTTGCGCGGTCATGCCTTGCAGGCGCTGATCGCGCCCGCTTTCAAGTTGACCCAGGCAATCGTCAGCTTCCGTCATCAGGACTACCGTGATCTGACCGGCTACGAGGACGGCACCGAAAATCCCAAGGACGAAGCCGCGGTCGAGGCAGCCGTGGTGCAGGGGCAGGGCGCCGGTATCGACGGCTCCAGTTTTGCCGCCGTGCAGCAGTGGCTGCATGATTTTCCCAAGTACGCCGCCATGCCGCGTGCGGAACAGGACGATTGCATCGGCCGCAACCAGGACAGCAATGAAGAACTCGACGATGCGCCCGAATCGGCCCACGTCAAGCGCACCGCGCAGGAGGACTTCGAGCCCGAGGCCTTCGTGGTGCGCCGCTCGATGCCTTGGGTGGCGGGCGTCGATGCCGGCTTGGTGTTCCTTGCCTTCGGCAAGTCGTTTGACGCATATGAAGCGCAATTACGCCGCATGACTGGCCACGACGATGGCATTACCGATGCGCTGTTCCGCTTCACCCGACCGCTGACCGGCGGGTATTACTGGTGTCCGCCGGTGGCGGGCAAGGTGATCGATCTCTCCGCGCTGGGATAGGCATGGGATCGGAGATGGGTTGTCCGCCCGGGAACGGGACGGAAAACGGCTTACCGTCGTGCCTGCCTTGGTGGCGCAACTGGAAGGTGATGCTGCCGCTGTGGATGGTCATCGGCGGACTGGCGTGGCTGGGGTGGCATTACAACGTCGACCACAGCGTGATTGCCGGCAGCGTGGTGGCGGTTGCCCTGATTTCCAACGCGTTTGCCTGGCTGCTGAGCGTCATTGCACTGGTGCCGCTGATTGGCCCGATCATCGTCAAGGTGCTGTCGATCGGCTTCATCTGGCTACTCAACGCGCTCGGTTATCTGGTGTCCTACATCGCCATCCGGCGCGGTTATTCGAAGGATGTCCTGACCTATCGCGGACTGACCGTGGCGGTCATCATCGGCATTGTCATCGGTTTTGTGCTGGGCAAGCTGCTTTGATGGTTTGCGCCAGCCGCTGCAGTCCTGCACTGGATAAATCCGCGGTGCTGAAGCTCAAATCGTTGGCTTGGGTGGGGTAATTTTTCGACAAGGATTTGAGATAGGCCGGATCGTAATGCTGCTCCAGCAGGGTGGCGACCAGTTGATCCCATGCCTGCTGGTTGGCCAGCGCCTGCCATGCCTGCACCGTGTCCTGGCCGCGCAATTCGGTCAGGCGGGCAAGCTGGCTGTTAATCAGCGTGGGGTCGTGCAGAAAGTGCGCGTAGTCTTCGGTGAGCAACTGGACACGCGCGGCCAGCGGGACCTCAAGCCTCAGGCAGGGGCTGGCGCGCATGGCCATGATGAGCGCATCAGGCACGCGCAGCGCGCCGATTTTCTTGCTTTCCGATTCCACAAACACCGGGCGCGCAGGGTCGAAGCGGGTGAGGGCATGCCAGATGGCGCTCTCGAAAAATTTTTGCGCGGGCTGCGGCTGATCCGGCAGCGCACCCAGTAGGGAGCCGCGGTGCTGGGCCAGCACTTCGAGATCGAGCACCTGCGCACCTTGATCGGCAAGCGCCTGCAGCAAGCGGCTTTTTCCGCTGCCGGTGGGTGCGCACACCACACGGAAATCGAACAGTGTCGGCTGGCTGGCGAGTTCGGCGATCACATGTCGCCGATAGGCTTTGTAACCGCCATCGAGCTGCATCGCGTCAAAGCCGATTTTCTGCAGGATATGCGTCATCGAACCGCTGCGGCTGCCACCGCGCCAGCAATAAACCAATGGGCGATAGGTTTTTGATTTGCCGGCGAAATGCAATTCGAGATGTTGCGCAATATTGCGTGATACCAGCGCCGCACCTACTTTTTTTGCTTCAAATGACGACACCTGCTTGTATAGCGTGCCGACGCGTTCGCGCTCGGCATCGCTCAGCACCGGCAGATTGATCGCGCCGGGAATGTGGTCTTCGGCAAATTCGCCAGGGGAACGGACGTCGATGACCTCATCGAAGGCCGTGAGTTCTGCTACGGTAGCGGGCACGCTGGGCTCAACTTTCAGGGATGAAACGGGTGTCGACAGCGAAACAATAACATTGTCTGCGGGTTGAGCCGCGGCGTCGGGTGCCTGGTGTAGCCTTGGGCAGGCAGTGGGGGAGGGGATGGACCGTCTTGACTCAGCAGAGCCGTTGCGGCTGATTGAACAAAATGGCGTGCCGTTGGCACGCCTCTATGCGTGAATACCCTTAAACGACTTTGAGCGTCGGCAGTTTGCGGTCTTCCGCGCGTCGGCCCGATACCGTTATTTTGCGACGGTCTGCGGTGACTTCAGGGGGCAGAATGGCATCGCGCGGTGCAACGCGGCGGTCGCCTAAACGTCGCTCCAGCGGAATGAATTCAACGTGATAAACGGGAAGGGCAGACATCTGAGGTCTCCTTGCCTGTTGAGATGTTGACGATTCTAGTCGATATTTCGACAAGCCCACAAGGGTTAAATGGACCGGTTGGCAGATCATTCCATCCGTTTGTCGGCTCTGAGCAACACTTCGCTCAGTGCTGGGCGGAGCGAACCAGACGCTGTTTCTCGCGCTCCCACTCGCGATCCTTTTCCGCCGCGCGTTTGTCATGCTGTTTTTTGCCTTTCGCCAGGCCAATTTCAAGCTTGATACGGCCTTTCGAAAAATGCATGTTGAGCGGCACCAGCGTAAAACCGGCGCGCTCGGTTTTGCCGATCAGCTTGTTGATTTCCGCCGCATGCAGCAGCAGTTTGCGGGAGCGTGTCGGGTCGGGGAGGATGTGGGTCGATGCCGACAGAAGCGGGCTGATGTGGCAACCGATCAGATACACCGCGCCGTTCTTGATGACGACATAAGCTTCTTTCAGCTGAATCCGGTTGGCGCGGATGGCTTTCACTTCCCAGCCTTCGAGCACGATACCAGCCTCGAATTTTTCTTCGATGAAGTAATCGTGAAAGGCTTTTTTGTTATCGGCGATGCTCATGGCAGACTGGCTTGCGTACAATTCTTGATTTTACAAGGCTTCAGGGATTCATGGCGCGCGTAGAAAAAAGTGTGCTGGTAGCGCACCCTCCCGAACGCATGTTTGAGCTGGTGGATCGGGTCGAGGATTATCCGTTCTTCCTGCCCTGGTGCGGGGGCACCGAATTGCAACTGCGCGACGCACACCGAACGGTGGCGACGATCCATATCGCCTACATGGGCATCCATCAGAGCTTCACTACGGAAAACCTCAAAACACATCCGCGAGAGATGCAAATCAAGTTGCAGGACGGCCCGTTTTCCGAGCTGGAAGGCGACTGGCTCGTTTTCTCCGCTGGGAAATGACGCCTGCAAGATCGAGTTTCGCCTTCAATACGCCTTTTCGAGTCGGGTGCTGGAAACGATCCTCGCGCCCGTTTTCAGCCATATCACCAATACCTTTGTTGACGCCTTTGTGCGCCGTGCCGACGAGGTGTATGCCCTATGAATTCAGCCAGTCCAAGTCCGGCCTGTATCAACGTCGAAGTCGTCTATGCCTTGCCGACCCAGCAACCGCTGCTGCGGGTTCAGCTGGCAGAAGGCGCGACGGTGGGCGATGCCATTCGCGCATCCGGTATTCAGGAAGCCTTCCCTGAAATCGATCTTGCCAAAAACAAGATCGGCATTTTCAGCAAGCTGGTCAAGCTGGATGAAGGGGTGCGTGACAAGGATCGGGTGGAAATCTACCGTCCGTTGATCGCCGACCCCAAGGAAGTGCGACGCAAGCGTGCGGAAGAAGGCAAAGTTACCAGGAAAGGTGGTGGCGACGCTGCGCCAGAGAAGCCTTTGGACGACGCCAACCTGCCTGATGCCTGATAACCCGCAGCTGAATGAACCCTGCCGGAGCGTGCATCGGGTTTATTTGCAATATTTGGAAACGTCGTTCTGACTGCTGGACAATGCGCGGGCACGTGCCGCATCGTCCATGTAGATACGTTTCCCGGCGGCATTGGTGGTGTAGACCATCGGCGTGTTTTGCACGGTGTCGAGGTTTTTGCGCGCCTTGTCACAGTTTTCGCGCGCGATGCGTGCCTGCTCGGCTTCCTTGTCAGCTTTGGCGCGAGCTTCCTCGGCCTCCTTGCGGCGCTTCTGATAGGCCTGCTCCTGGGCATCGAGCGATTGCGTGGCTTTGGAGGTGGTTTCGGCCTGCCCCGCAGCGCCGTGTTTCACCGTCTGGCTATCGAGGGTCGGCGGCTGGTCGGTGTAATGCACCTTGCCTTGGGCGTCGGTCCATTTATAGAGTTCTGCGTGGGCGTGCGCCGTCAGCGCAAGCGCACCCCAAAACAAAAGCCTCCCGGCGTGAATCCGGAAGGCTGGGTTGCCGGGGTGGGGCAGTTTATTTATCACTGACCGTCAGCGCCGGAAGGTTGAGTTGGGCCATGCCTTTTTTTGCATGGTCGCTGGCCAGCTTGGCTTGCTTCAGCACGGTAGCGCTGTCGCCCTTTTCAGCCGCGGCTTCAGCGTCATTGAGGGCTTTTTCTGCGGTCGTCCACAGTGCATTCTGGGCTTTGGCGGCCTTGACGTCGGCTTGGGCTGCGCTGAGCGCAGCTTGCGCTTCGGCGCTGAGCGCGGGCTTGGCAGCTGTGGTTGCGGGTTTGTCGGCCGACTCCTGTGTGCCGGCACAAGCAGTCAGACCCAGCAGGGCAGCGGAAGTCAGGGCAAGCAAAACTTTGGACATTATTTTATCTCCACGAGTTGTATGGCGTTCAAGAGAGCTGCCGGATTGAACAGCTTTAATACTGAAGCAAAGTTAGCCGCATCGCTCGCGTGAGTCAACCGCCAGTCGTGTCATTCGCCTTGGTAGATTTCAACCAAGCATTTCCGCCCGGCCGCCCGGACTGTTTGTGCAGGGCGCAGGGGCGCGTATAATCCGGCTTTGCGTTAAGGAAAGCCCATGCGTGTTTTGCAAAAAGCGCTGACGTTCGACGACGTTCTGCTCGTTCCCGCCCATTCCGCCATACTTCCCCGCGAAGTCAGTCTGTCCACGCAACTGACCCGCACCATTAGCCTGAATCTGCCGCTGCTGTCCGCTGCCATGGACACCGTGACCGAAGCACGTCTGGCGATTGCGCTGGCGCAGGAAGGTGGCATCGGCATCATCCACAAGAACATGAACGCCGAGATGCAGGCGGCCCAGGTTGCAGCCGTCAAGCGCTTCGAATCGGGTGTGGTGAAGGATCCAATCATTGTTGCGCCGCAGATGACGGTGCGCCAGGTGCTGGAAATCACCCGCGCCAAACGCATTTCCGGCTTGCCGGTGATCGATGGTGGCAAGGTGGTCGGGATCGTCACCAACCGCGATTTGCGTTTTGAAACCAGTCTCGATCAACCGATCGCCAACATCATGACGCCGAAAGAGCGCCTGGTGACGGTGAAGGAAGGCGCGTCACGCGAAGAGGCTTTGGGTTTGTTGCACAAACACCGGCTGGAACGCGTGCTGGTGGTTAACGATGCGTTTGAATTGCGCGGCCTGATTACCGTCAAGGACATTCAAAAGTCCAGCGAGCATCCGCTGGCGTGCAAGGACGCCATGGGTCGCCTGCGCGTGGGTGCGGCGGTCGGAACCGGCGAAGGTACCGAGGAACGCGTTGCGGCGCTGGCGGCGGCAGGGGTGGATGTGATTGTCGTGGATACCGCGCACGGCCATTCCAAGGGCGTGCTGGACCGCGTCAAGTGGGTGAAACAGAACTTTCCCGAAGTGCAGGTCATCGGCGGCAATATCGCTACCGCATCGGCCGCTGCGGCGCTGGTCGAACATGGTGCCGACGCAGTCAAGGTCGGTATCGGCCCCGGCTCGATCTGTACCACGCGCATGGTGGCGGGCGTCGGCGTGCCGCAGATCACCGCAGTCACCAATGTGGCTGATGCGCTGGCGGGTAGCGGCGTCGGCGTGATCGCAGACGGTGGCATTCGCTATTCGGGCGACATCGCCAAAGCCATCGCGGCGGGCGCGAATTGCGTCATGCTTGGCGGTTTGCTGGCCGGAACCGAAGAAGCCCCTGGCGAAGTCGAGTTGTTCCAGGGACGTTCGTACAAATCCTATCGGGGCATGGGCTCGCTCGGCGCGATGCAGCAGGGTTCGTCGGATCGTTATTTCCAGGACAACGAAAAAAGCGCCGAAAAACTCGTGCCCGAAGGCATCGAGGGTCGCGTGCCCTACAAGGGCAGCGTGCTCGGCGTGATTCACCAGTTGATGGGTGGCCTGCGTTCATCGATGGGATATCTGGGGGTCGCCAACATTAACGACATGCATGCCAAGGCCGAATTCGTCGAAATCACCTCGGCGGGCGTGCGCGAGTCGCACGTGCACGATGTGCAGATCACCAAGGAAGCCCCGAACTACCGTGTCGAATAAGACTTAGCCCGTAGTTCTGGAATGATGGAAAGTCACGCAGCGCGTGGCTTTCTTTTTTTACCTCTCGCCTCTTAGCCGCCATGCACCAGAAAATCCTCATTCTCGATTTCGGTTCCCAGTACACCCAGCTGATCGCGCGTCGCGTGCGCGAAGCCGGTGTCTACTGCGAACTGCACTCCAACGACGTGACCGAGCAATTCGTGCGCGACTTCGCGCCCGCCGGGATCATTCTCTCGGGCGGGCCGAATTCGGTATACGAAGACGAAACGCCGCGCGCACCCGATGTCGTGTTCGCGCTTGGCGTGCCGGTGCTGGGCATTTGTTATGGGATGCAGACGATGGCGGCGCAGCTCGGCGGCCAGGTCGAGTCCGCTGCCAAGCGCGAATTCGGTTATGCCGAAATCCGCGCACGCGGCCACACTGCGCTGCTGCGAGATATTCAGGATCGGGCAAACGACGAAGGCCACGGCCTGCTCGACGTGTGGATGAGCCACGGCGACAAGGTGACTGCACTGCCGCCGGGCTTCAAGGTGATGGCGAGCAACGCTGCCACGCCGATTGCCGCAATGGCCGATGAAGACCGCAAGTTCTACGGCGTGCAGTTCCATCCCGAAGTCACCCACACCCTGCAAGGCAAGGCCATGCTCGATCGCTTCGTGCGCGATCTGTGCGGCTGCGCAGGCGACTGGAACATGCCGGATTACGTCGACGAAGCGATTGGCCGGGTACGTTCAGAAGTCGGTAGTGACGAAGTCATTCTTGGCTTGTCCGGGGGCGTCGATTCCTCGGTGGTCGCTGCGCTGCTGCACCGTGCCATCGGTCAGCAACTCACCTGCGTGTTCGTCGACAACGGTCTGCTGCGCCTGAACGAGGCCGAGCAGGTGATGCAGACTTTCGCCGACAACCTCGGTGTCAAGGTCATCCATGTCGATGCGCGCGATCGTTTCATGGATGCGCTTGCCGGCGTTTCCGATCCTGAACAGAAGCGCAAGATCATCGGCCGCGAGTTCGTCCACGTGTTCCAGGAAGAAGCCGAAAAACTGCCGAAGGCCAAGTGGCTGGCGCAGGGCACCATTTATCCGGACGTGATCGAGTCGGCCAGTGCCAAGACCAAGAAGGCGCACACCATCAAGAGCCACCACAACGTCGGCGGCTTGCCTGACACGCTGCACCTGAAACTGCTGGAACCGCTGCGCGAACTGTTCAAGGATGAAGTGCGCGAACTCGGCATCGCCCTGGGCCTGCCGCACGACATGGTCTACCGCCATCCCTTCCCCGGCCCTGGTCTGGGTGTGCGCATTCTTGGCGAGGTGAAGCGCGAATTCGCCGATCTGCTGCGCCGTGCGGACGCGATTTTCATCGAGGAATTGCGCACGGCGGGCTGGTACGAGAAAACCTCGCAGGCCTTTGCCGTCTTCCTGCCGGTGAAGAGCGTCGGCGTGATGGGCGATGGCCGTACCTACGATTACGTCGTTGCCCTGCGTGCCGTCGTCACCAGCGACTTCATGACCGCGCACTGGGCTGAACTGCCCTACAGCCTGCTCGGCAAAGTCTCCAATCGCATCATCAACGAAGTGCGCGGCATCAACCGGGTCGTCTACGACATCTGCGGCAAGCCGCCGGCGACGATCGAGTGGGAATGACCCTTTGAACGTAGCAGGGATTTTTCTGGCGTTTGTTTGTCACATGTCGTGAGCTCCATGGGTCGGGTCCGATTTGGCGCGGCACTGCTATTGGGGTGCTTGCTGGGTTGCCGCTCGGTCATGGCCGACACGGCCATTCTGCGCAGCAAGCCGGCTTTGCTGCGGATGAGTTATGAGGTGCTGGATATCGGGCCGGACGAAACCATGGGCTTGGCGGGGGTGAATTACCTGGTCAACATCAATTCCGACTGGTATGTGGGCGCCTCGGGTTATGGGGCGCTGCAAGGTGAACGCGGCGGATTTTTTGCAGGGGGTTTTACCGTCGGAACCGGCAAGCGATTTCGCCTCAAAATGGTCAATCGATGCCGGCCTGTTCGTCGGCGGCGGAGGTGGCGGCGCGGCGCCGCAAGGCGGGGGACTGATGCTCCGCCCTTATCTGGACATCAGTCGCGATGTGGGGAGCGTGATGCTGGGCGCAGGGGTGTCGTATGTTTCGTTTCCCAACGGGGACATCGAGAGCACTCAACTCAATCTCACCCTGGGGATTCCTTTCGACATTTATTACGGCCGGGCGCGCGATGCCGGAATGATCGTCAGCGAGAGCGATCTGTTTGGCCTGAAGGTGCAGGAATCGGAATGGCTCGCTACGCTCGGCGAATATCGTCCCGCCGACAGTGCCCGAACCACAGCGAACGATGAAATGACGGCTGCGCTCAAGTGGGTCGGCTTTGAATACCGCGGTGCATCTCGATCCGCATCGCTATTTTTTTGTCGAAGCGGCGGGGGCGATCGACGGCCAGTCTGACGGCTATGCAGAATTGTTGGCCGGAGCGGGCTATCGTGTTCCTGCTGTTGAGTCCACGCCTTCATCTGAACGCCAGCCTTGCGGCAGGCGGGGCGGGCGGCGGCCAGGTGGATACGGAGCGGCGGCCTGGTGGCCAAGGCGACGCGTGGGACTGGATTATCGATTTGACCGACTCGCTGAAACTGGAACTGGAAGGGGGGCGGATCGAGAGCGCCGGTCAGTTTCAGCGCCAATTTTTATGCGCTGAACCTGGGCTATCTGCTGGGCGAAATCGCCACCAGCACGCGCGATCAGGGATGGCAAAGCGGGGCGGAAACGCGTCTGGCCAAGTGGAGGCTGACCGGGACCGTATCACACCAGCTTCGACGCCGCGCGTAAAAATGGCAGCGACCAGGACCTGAGCCTGATGGGTCTCAAGATCGAGAAATTTCTGACGCAATCGGTCTACCTGACCGGTCAGGCGCAAGGCGCCTTTGCAGGCGATGCGGGCGGTTATGCCGTCGGCTTGATCGGCGCGGGCTGGGAAATTCCCTTGCGCGAGGACGGCCGCTTGAGTTTCAATGCCGAGTTTGCCGCAGGGGCAGCGGGCGGGGGCGGGGTTGACGTCGGCGGCGGCGCCATCATCCAGCCGCAACTGGGTTTGACCTGGCGGCTCAATGACCAATTCTCGGCCTGTCTGGAGGCCGGCCGGGTAAAGGCGCTGGATGGGGAGCTGGATAGTAGTGTGGTAGGGGTGGGCTTGAAGTTTGAATTCAGCCGGCCTGAATATCACCGTGAATCAGGTATGAATAATGCGAATTAAAAATCAAATCGGCGTTTTGCTGGGATCGATTTTGTGGGTCATCAGTCTTGCGGCATCCGGGCAAACAACCACAGAGGCTATCCCCTCTCTATATGGGCTGAGTACCCCTACGCCTGCGCAGCTGCAGGCGGCACAGGCGCAGGCTGCGCAGGCCAAGGCAGCGCAGGCCGCGCAGACGCAGGCCGCCCAGGAGGCGCAGGCCAAGGCAGCGCAGGAAGCGCAGGCCAGAGGCGGCTCAGGAGGCGCAGGCGCTCGCGCAGCGACCAAGGCAGCGCAGGAGGCACAGGCCAAGGCAGCACGCGCCGGAAGAACCGCCCAGCCAGTTCCAGCGCTTTGTGCAGCAGGCTACCGGCCGCTTGCTGCCGATTTACGGCCAGCAATTATTCAGCGCACCTTCGGGTTATGCGCCTGTTTCGCAGGCGGGGGTTCCCAACGACTACATACTCGGGCCAGGCGACGAAATTCGTCCTGCAGATATGGGGCAGCATCGATGCCGAACTCAACCTGGTCGTCAACCGGCAGGGCCAGGTCAACCTGCCCAAAGTCGGGGCGGTCAGTCTGGCCGGCGTGCGTGCGGGCGATCTGGAATCCGTGCTGCGCAGCAAAATTGGCCGGATCTTCACCAACTTCGACCTCAATGCCACGCTGGGCCGCCTGCGCAGCATCCAGATCTACGTCGTCGGCCAGGCGCGCCAGCCCGGCACCTACACCGTTTCCAGCCTTTCCACGCTGATCAATGCCCTGTTTGAAGTGGGCGGTCCCAGCAACAATGGTTCGATGCGTAATATCCAGTTGAAGCGCGATGGCCGTGTCGTCGGCGAGATGGATCTCTATAACTTCATCGCGCGCGGCGACCGCAGCGGCGACGTGCCGCTACAGTCCGGCGACGTCATCGTCATTCCTCCCGTTGGCCCGCGCGTGGCGGTGCTGGGCGCATTCGAACAGCCAGCGATCTATGAGTTGAAAGGTGCGGGGAGCAGCGTGGGTGAGGTGCTTGCCCTGGGCGGTGGCGTGTCGGTGCTGGCCAAACCCGGAAAAGCCTTGCTGGAACGGATCAACCCGGCGGCCGACAAGCCCCGTCACGTTGAAGACTTTGCGCTCGACAAGGACGGCCTGCAGCGGCCGCTGCAGCGACGGCGACATTCTCACCTTGTTCGAGATCAGCCCGCAGTTCGCCAACGCGGTCACCCTGCGCGGCAATGTGGCAGAACCCCTGCGTTACTCCCTACACCGCCGGCATGCGCGTCCGCGACCTGATTCCCAATCGCGAGGCGTTGATCACGCCCGATTACTACCAGCGCAAGAACCAGCTGGTGCAGTTTGAGCAGCCGGCAAGCCGACCGGGACGGGCAGGACGCATCAGCCAAGACGGACAAGGATCCTTCTGCCAGGGCCGATTCGGTTGACAAGGCTGAATCGGCTGCCCAAGCCGATCCGACTGAAAAAATGGATTCGGCCTACGGGAACGTGGCGAGCGCAATCTGCTGGACGAGGTCAACTGGGATTACGCCGTGATCGAACGCCTGGATCGCGCCACCCTGACCACGCGAGCTGATCCCCTTCAATCTGGGGCGTGCCGTGGTGGATGGCGATGAGCAACACAACCTGGCGCTGCGAGCCCGGCGATATCGTCACCATCCTGTCCAAAAAGGATCTGCGCGTGCCGCAGGATCGCCAGACCCGTCTGGTGCGGGTGGAAGGCGAAGTGGTCGCGCCCGGAATCTATCAGGTCGAGGCGGGTGAAACCCTGCCGCAATTGCTGCAGCGCCTGGGCGGCGTCACCCGCAATGCCTATCTGTATGGCACCGAATTCACGCGCGAATCGGTGCGCACCCAGCAGCAGAAAAATCTCGACACCGTGATCCGCAAGCTGGAATCGCAATTGCAGGCCGAACTCGGGCGAACAATGTGGCCAATCTCCAGAAGGACCGAACGCGCAGAACCAGCTTCTGGCGCAGCAGAAGATTCAGGAGCAGCAGCTTGAGCGCATGAAAACGCTGCAAGAGCAATGGCCGCGTCAGCCTGGAACTGCCGCCGACCCAGGTGGCCCTGGCCGCCCTGCCGCCGCTGCCGCTGGAAGATGGCGACGCCATCCATATTCCCAGCCGACCGGGCTTTGTGTCGGTCGTGGGCGAGGTGTACAGTGAAAATGCCATCATCTACCGCCCAGGCAGAACCGTGGGCGATGTGCTCGTGTCTGCCGGAGCGAGCAATAACGCCGAACTGAACAATGCCTTCGTGCTTCGCGCCGATGGCAGCGTCAAGACCGCGCGCGACAGTAACGGCCTGTTCAGCATGGGTGGTTTTGAAGACGTCGAATTGATGCCGGGCGATACGGTGGTCGTGCCCGCCAAGCTGGATCGCCAAACCGGCTGGACCAAGTTCGTGACCGGCCTGAAGGACTGGACGCAGATCCTGTATCAGATGGGCCTGGGCGTCGCCGCCTGGAAGATCCTGAGAGAGTGAGGAACGGGCGATGAAACCTAGACTGCCATTTCTTGCGCTGTCGATCGGGTATCTGTCTCGTATCAAGGCCCGCTGCGGGGAATATCACGAATGAACGAACCCCATTTCCCTGAAGATTTGGCTGAAGACAGCGGCGGAATCAAGCTGCTGGATATCCTCCAGACGCTGGCTGAAAACGCCCGCTTGTTGATTTTTGGCCCGCTCATCGTCGGTCTGCTTGCCCTGGGCGTGAGCTTTTTGTTCAAGCCCTCCTATGTCGCCAAAACCACCATCATGACGCCGCAGCAACAGCAGGGTGCGGCGGCGGCCGCACTGGCGCAACTCGGTGCCTTGGCGGGCGTGGCCGGTGCGGCGGGTGCAGGGCTCAAAAGTCCGGCTGAGCTGTATATCGGGCTGCTCAAGAGCAGAACGGTTGCCGACCGAGATGATTGACCGCTTCAACATGATGAAAGTACCCGGTGTGGAGACCCGCGAGGATGCCCGGGATATTTTGGCCAGAATCACCGGGATATCCGCCGGCCGGGATGGCCTGATCACCATCGGGGTCATTTCACGCGTCCCCGGCCTCTCCGCTGCATTGGCGAATGCCTATGTGGAGGAACTCTCTTCGCTGACCGCTCGCCTGGCGGTGACCGAAGCACAGCAGCGGCGGCTGTTTCTTGAAAAAGAAGTGGCCAAGGTCAAGGAAAATCTGGTTCGTGCCGAAATCGCCCTGGGTGGCGCCGGCGTCAGCGAAGACATGCTGAAATTCAACCCCGCTGGCGATGGGACGAGGGATTGGCCACGCTCAAGGCGCAGGTGATGGCCAAGGAAGTGCAACTCTCCAGCATGCGCGGCTATTTCACCGAAAACAGCCCGAACTTCCGTCAGAGCCCAGCGAGAACTGGCTGCGCTGCGTGCGCAACTGGACAAGTATGAGAAAAACGCCACCAGCCCCTCCAGCGCCAACGCCGAATACATCAGCCGTTACCGGGACTACAAATACAACGAAGTGCTGTTCGAACAGCTTTCCAAGCAATACGAACTGGCCAAGGTCGACGAGTCCAGAGACGGCGGAGTGATCCAGGTGGTGGATGTGGCCATCCCGCCAGAACGCAATTCCAACATGTCCAAGGCGCTGATCACTGTCCTGTCCACGCTGGCCGCCGGTTTTGTATTGCTGATGTTCGTGTTTGTCCGCAGCGCCCTGAGAAAATCCCGCCAGGATCCGGAAAGTGCAGCCAAACTGGCGGCTATTCGTGCGGGCTTTGGGCGGGTTCTGAAGCCTTGGCGCCGGTATGTAAATCGTAATCCGGCCGATTGAACTGAACTTCGCCCTGTGCAGGCGAAATGATCACCGCCCCTGTAAACAGTCCAGGACGGGCAGACAAGACACGGCACCATCTGCCCTGATGGAAAAACCATGAAAATACTTTATCCCCGCCATCTCCTCATCGGCTTGATCATGCTGGCAGCCGCCGGCCTGGCGCTGGCACTGACCCCGCGCCTGAAGGTGGCCGACCAGGGGCTGAAGATCAATCTGGAAGCCATGATTCCCAAGCAGTTCGGGGAATGGAAACTGGACGAAACGATCGCGCCCATCATGTTCAGCCCGGACGTTCAAGCCGGGCTCGACAAGATCTACAACCAGATGCTCAATCGCACCTACATCAATAGCCAAGGCGAGCAGATCATGCTGTCCATCGCCTATGGCGGCGAGCAGAGCTACTCGATGCAAGTCCATCGGCCTGAGATGTGCTACCCCGCGCAAGGCTTTCAGGTTGGAGCGATGTCCAAGGGAGTTGATCGATGTCGGCGGGGCCAAATTGCCCGTGATGAAACTGGTGGCCACCCAAGGTCCGAGAATCGAACCGATAACCTATTGGGTCATGATGGGCGATTCGGCCGTGCGGGGGAATATGGAGCAGCATTTGGCGCGGTTGAAATATGGCCTGACCGGGAAAATTCCCTTCGGGATATTGATCAGGGTCTCGACCATTTCAGCGAACGAAGCGCAATCCTATCGAACCGAGGAACAGTTTGTGCGCGACATGCTGGGCGCGATGCCAGTGAAACATCGCGCAATTCTGACGGGGGCCCATTGATGTCGCCGCGGACGATGCCGGGTCGATGTCTGGCCGTTCCGGCGCGCTCTTCCTTTTCATGAAGCTTTCCGGCTGATCTCATTCAGGTTGACGGTTCAACCTGTCAGGTTGCGTGAATCAATATTGTGTCTGACACCATGCTTCCATGAGCATTCGTCGCAACACCGCTTATAACCTCCTCGGCCTGCTGGTTCCGCTGGCGATATCTCTCGTCACCATCCCGATTTATCTGAATCTGATCGGAGAGGCTCGCTATGGTGTATTGGCCATTGCCTGGTTGTTGCTGGGTTACTTTGGATTATTTGATCTGGGACTGGGGCGGGCAACGGCGCAGCGCATCGCCGCGTTATGTGACAGCACCGCCGATGAACGCGCGCAGACATTCTGGACCGCCTTCACATTGAACCTTGGCATCGGTTTGGTCGGCGGCCTGCTGATCTGGCCAGCCGCCACCTATTTCTTTGGCCATGTTTTCAAGATCGAGGCCGCATTGCGCCCCGAAGTGCTGGCCGCTGTTCCCTGGCTGATCCTTGCGGTGCCCCTGTCGACCCTGTCCGGCGTCTTGAGCGGCGCCCTTCAGGGACGGGAGCGGTTTCTTGAGCTGAACATCATCTCGGTGTCCGGGACGGTGCTGTTTCAAATGCTGCCACTTGCCGCTGCCATGTTCTGGGGGGCAGACCTTGGCGTACTCCTGCCAGCTGCGTTAATCGCTCGCCTGTTCACGCTGCTGATGCTGCTGGAACGCTGCAAGCGGCATATTTTTTTGGGTTGCGCAGCCACTTTTGTGAAGGCACAGGCTGGCCAACTGCTCCGTTTTGGTGGCTGGGTGACCGTGACGGCATTCGTGGGGCCCATGATGGTTGTTCTTGACCGTTTCATCATTGGCGCCACCGTCGGCGCAAAGGCGGTGACCTATTACACAGTGCCTTTTCAGTTGGGCGAGCGCAGCACGATCATTTCCAATGCACTCGCGTCTGCGCTGTTTCCGCGCTTTACCGCGGCCACTCGCCATGAGGAACAGCGCCTCGCGCACGAAGGGATGCGTGTGCTTGTGGTCGTCATGACGCCGCTGGTGGCGGCAGGCATCCTGTTCATGGAGCCTTTCCTGTCATGGTGGATATCGCCGGCGTTCGCCCAGCAATCCGCACGGATTGGCCAGATCATCCTGCTGGGATTCTGGGCGAACAGTTTTGCCATCATTCCGTATGCGCAGTTGCAGGCGCGCGGACGACCCGATCTCGTCGCCAAATGCCATCTCGCCGAGGCGCTGCCGTATTTCGGCCTGCTGTACCTGGGCCTGAGCACCCTTGGCCTGGCCGGGGTGGCTGTGGCATTTTCCATACGCGTGCTCGTGGATTTCGCACTGCTCGCGGGGCTTTCCGGTATTTTGCGTCTGTCACTTCGGATGCTGTTAACGCCCGCATTATGGTTGGCGGCGGCTTTTCTGATCGCAACGCAGAGCAGTCCGGCTCGACCTGAATGGTTCCTTCTGGTGGCCGTTCATTTGCTGGTTATGATGATTTGGGCCTGGCGAAAAGCGCCGGGCTCTCTCAGAGAACTCGTTTTTTCACGGCCTAAGGCCATTTAAGTTTTCGGCTTGCCAATATGGAACTCAAGCCGGAATGAGCAGAGGCAGTTTTGCTTGCGTGCTTGAATGACAGGTTTGATCGGGAGGTCAAGTGAATCAAAAGCTGTACCGGTTTCTGCATCGCACCTACTGGAAACTTCCACTACCCGAAAACGCAAAAGAGGCGTTTATTGGACAGGTTCGCATCCTCTTGCGTCGGGTCAGGCGAATGATTTACCGGCAATCCACCCCGGGGGTCGGGACGGACGAAGTGCTGCGTGCCTATGTGGCGCAGATCCTGGCGCAGCCTGGCAAGCCAGGTCCGGAGCACGTAGGGATCACGTCGGACAGCTTTGCGAGACAAAGCGGTGATCCGAAGGTGCTTGCCTACTACCTGCCACAGTTCCACCCCACTCCCGAGAATGATGCCTGGTGGGGTAGGGGCGTGACAGAGTGGAATAACGTATCACGTGCCGTGCCCCAATATGTTGGGCATTACCAGCCGCGCTTGCCCGGCGAGTTGGGTTATTACGATCTGCGCATAGAAGAGAATCTCCGGCGTCAAATCGAACTCGCACAGATGTATGGCTTGTATGGGTTTTCGTTCTATTACTACTGGTTTGATGGGACACGCCTGCTCGACAAACCCCTGGATATGTTCCTGAATTCCATGGACATGGATTTTCCATTCTGCCTCTGCTGGGCGAATGAATCCTGGACACGCCGATTTGATGGTAGTCGTGGCGAGGTATTGATCAAACAAAGCGACACCGTCGAAAGCTATAGGTCTTTTATCGACAGTGTTGTTCCGTATATGCGTGACTCTCGATACATACGCGTTGAAGGCAGACCTCTTCTGATCATTTACCGACCTTCTTGTGTGCCGGATTGTGAAAAAGTTCTTGAGCAATGGCGGCAGCATTGTGTGGCGGCGGGCGTTGGCAATCCCCATATTGTTGGGGTCAGGGAGCATGCCTGGGATGTCGATCTCATCAGCCTCGGTTTTGATGCACAGAGCGAATTTCAGCCGGGGACGCTGTTCAAATATTGTGAGGACATCAGCAGTCGAATCGATTTTGTAAGTGACGATTTTGGCGGGATGGTGCTGGACTATCGCGATATCGTCGAGAATCAGAAATATTTCCGCTACAACTTTCCCAAATTGCATCGTGCGGTGATGCCGATGTGGGATAACACCGCACGAAGAAACAACAACGGAATGATTTTCGAGGGGGCGACGCCAGCACTCTACAAACAGTGGCTTAAAGACGTGTTCCTGGAAACCAGGACCAGACACGACTTGAAAGAACCGTTCGTGTTCATCAATGCCTGGAACGAATGGGGCGAAGGCGCCTACATCGAGCCCGACAGAAAATATCGGTTATGCCTATTTGAATGCCACGCGGCAGGCGATCGAGGAAACGAGGCGGTGAAATATCCTCATCAAATGAGGTTCAGACGGGGGCCATCATGCAACTCCTAGAAGTGCCCGGCTGTCCGGTCGACGGCAGCCCCGGCACGGTCAAATATGCCAGTGTCCACGACGCCTATTTTGGAACGCCGGGGCGATGGCGTTACCGCCAGCATCGTCACGCCGGGCATCTCTGGCTTGATCCACGTCCGGCAGATGCATCCGTCGGCGAACTCTATGCCGATTACTACACGCACGCCGCCGAGGTGCCTGATGCATCCGCTGGCGTATGGCAACAGGCAATGCGCCTGGCGCTGTCAGCCAGGCTGGGTTATCCCACTTCGGGGAAGGCAGGCATGCTGGCCAGGCTGGTGTCGTGTTTACCTTCCGTGGGGGCGGCCGCCGAGATGGAAGTGATGCGCATACATGCATCGGAATCGGGGCGCATGCTGGACGTCGGGTGTGGCGGCGGCGCGTTTCTGCGCCGCATGCGCAAGGCCGGCTGGGAGGTTGCGGGCATCGAACCGGATGCCCGGGCGGCGGCGTGCCTTGCTGCGGAAGCAGGTTTCCCGGTCTACCGTTCGCTGGAGGAATTGACCCGCAAGGACGATCAGCGTTTCGACGTTATCGTGCTGGGTCATGTCATCGAGCATCTGTCAGATCCCGTGCAGACGCTGATCGCGCTGCGCAGCCTGCTGGATACTGGGGGACGCCTTGTGTTGACGACTCCCAACGCCCTAAGCCTGGGGGCGCGTATCTTTGGTGCATCCTGGCGTGGGCTGGAACCCCCGCGGCACTTCAACATATTTTCGCCGGACTCGCTGCGTCAGGCGCTGGACCGCGCCGGCTTTCAGGTCGAGCGCATGCAGACGGACGTTCGGATGGCGCGCAGCATCTGGTTCATGAGTTATCTGGCGCGTGCTGGCGGGCGCGATCTGGAGATCATGCGGCCATCCGCACACCGTCTTTTGAAGCTCGCGGGCTATGCATTCCAGCTTCTGGAAGCGGGCACAGTCAAACTGCAGCCAACGCTGGGCGAGGAAATATTCTGCGTTGCCGGCATTGCCCGGTCGCCACGACAACCAGGGGCTGGCAGCGAATCATGACGCCTGTTTACTTCCTCAACATCGCGGTTTCGGTGCTGTTGCTGTTCTGGCCGCTATGGTTCGCACGTACCCAGCTCCGACTCCCCTGGATCAATCCGTTTTCGATCGTATTGATGGTCGCGGCGCCGGTTGAGCTGATGCGGCTCTTCATCGGCCCGCTTTTCCTGATTGAAGGCGGGCTGTTCGATACCGGATACCAGTATGCGTTGCTCATGGCGAACTTGTTGGCCATGGCGCAGGCGGCAGGCGCGCTGACTTTTTTTCGATTCTCCAGGCGTCGATTGGCGCTGGAACATGCGATCTCCATCTGCCTTTTCCGCGGCGGACTACCTTGGGCGAAGGGATGTGCGTCGGGGAGCGGTTTCTTCCTGCTTATTTTTCTTCTGGCGCTTTTCGCACTGGCCAATGCGGATTACGGCGTTGTGAACTGGTTGCTGAATCCGCGCATGGGCTACCAGTTTTATCGGACCGGGCAGGGTCACTGGTATCACGTCGCTGGCCACCTTGGCGATGGCCTGATCGTGTTATGCCGGGTCGTCAGAAAGTGGTGCTGGCGACATGACGGGCGGCCAATGCAGTTGACGCATTTTCACACCTGATTGGCTGGGCATACTACCTGGGGTGCCGTGTTGGGCTACTTTGGCCTGCTACAGGATCGACTCTGCAGGCGCTGGGTGTACTACATACAAAAGATCGGTGCTGAGCGTCATGGGTTGCTGATCCGACGTGGCATTGATGCCGTGGTTTACCTGGTTGGCGTAAATCTATCCAGACGACTAAACGACCCAGCCACCATGAACTATGTTCGGCTGGCTAAGGCTGATGTTGCTGCTCCATGCTGTGCTGCTGCTGTCTTCACGGTATTGCAATGGTCTGGTTTCTGTCGGCTCTGCGCTGCGCCATCTGGGCAAGCTGATGCTGCTCGGTGCGCCCCTGCTGTTTGGGTACTGCTGATCAATCAGCCGGCAATCTGGCCCGCTGAATGGTTATTCAGCTCGGAAACATCATTGGATACTTCGACTATTCAAGAATGCTGCGGACTACTACCGCGGCTATCTCAACAATGAAGTGGAACTGTTCCATGGCGAGGTGATCCTGAGCTCGCTGTGGACCTATGTGCCGCGCGTTCTCTGGCCGGACAAGCCAACGGTATACGGGATATTGCACATTAATGAAATTTTTTATCCCGGCCTGGCCGGAATGACCTATACCCCGGCTTTCGGCGGGGCCGTCGAGCAGCACGCTGACTTTGGGCCGTTGGGCGTTGCAGTGCTCGGCTTTTTCAGCCCGCTGGCAATCTTGACGGGCTTGCTTTCGTACCTGATTTTCAAGCGTCCTGGTTTGCGCTTCGACCGGATGACGCTGGCAACGGTACTGCTGGTTCTTATTGTGCAGTATGCCCCGTCCTTTGGCAGCTTTTTGCCGGGTGGGCTTTACCTGCTGCTGTTGCTTGGGGTGCTTGCGATTGTTGCGCATGCTGCGTCGCTCACCCAGGCGTATAGCCCGTTCCAGGCGCAGTTTCATGCAGGACGGGGGGCAGGTGCCTTCCGGGACTACGCAATCTTGATCACCATCGACGGCATCGTTTTTTCTCTGCAGGGACAGGGGGGGATCAGTGTTTACTTCCACACATTGCTTGACTACCTGAAGCGGCAACGTGTACCAGCAACGCTCACCGTGGAAACTCCGGCGAGGCAGGAGGCGGGCGGGGACGGAGACGGGATGTCCGTCATCCGCCGCCGTGCTCGCTGGCTCGAACGCTACCGGACGTGTCGTGTACCGCCAGGCACTTCGGTGTTCCATTCGAGCTACTACCGCCGACCTGATGGGGGCAGTTTCCCCACTGTCGTGACGGTGCATGACTTCATCTACGAGCGCTTCAGCAGCGGGCCGCGACGCTGGGTTCACGGCACACAAAAAGCTGCGGCCATCCATGCGGCCCAAGCCATCATTTGCGTTTCAGAATCGACCAGGCAGGATTTGCTTGAGTTTATGGGCCTTAAAAACGAACAGTCGATCCATGTCATTCACAACGGAGTCTCGGATATTTTTCGTCCACTTGGACTGCCACCATCGGCTGCGTCTTATGTGCTCTATGTCGGGCAGCGCGCGGGTTACAAGAACTTTCCCTTGGCGTTGAATGCCCTGGCCTTTTTGCCTGATTTCGAACTGTACTGTGTTGGCGGGGGCGCGTTGCACGCCAGGGAACTGGCGGGGGTTCCTGATTCGGTTGCCAGGCGGGTCAGGCATGTCGGGTTTGTGGACGACGAGGCGTTGAATGCGCTTTATAACCAGGCGGTATGCCTGGTGTATCCATCAAGCTACGAAGGATTCGGCATCCCCGTTGTCGAGGCGATGCGCGCGGGGTGTCCGGTCGTCAGTGTGGCATGCAGGGCGGTGATGGAGGTCGGGCGGGGTGCACTGACCATCGCTGAAGAACTTGATCCCAGGGCATTGGCGGATGCGATCCTGAAAACCGTATCTGCGGATCGCTCGTTTCTGATTGAAAGAGGCTTGTCTGTGGCCCAGGCCTATTCCTGGGAAAAGACCCATGCGCAGACGCTCGCGGTCTATCGCAGTCTTGCCGGTTGATGGTGCAGGCATGATCAAGGATCTCGGTCGTTACTGCGGTTTTCAATGGGGAGAAAACCATCGCCCAGGCCATCGAGTCCGTACTGGGCCAGAATTATCCAGCCGTTGAGTCGGTGGTGATTGATGGCGGCTCATCTGACACGACGATGTCGATTCTGGAACCCTATCGATCCCGCCTCGGGAAGTTGATCAGCGAGCCTGACGGCGGAATTTATGACGCCCTGAACAAAGGTATTCGGTACGCCAGCGGTGATGTGGTCGGCTTTTTGCACGCTGACGATCTGTTCGAAGACGCGGGGGTGCTCGCGAAGATCGCGGCAGCATTTGAGGATCCCGATGTTGATGCGGTGTATGGGGATCTGGTCTACGTGCGTCACGAGCATGTCGGGCATGTGGTCCGGTACTGGCAGGCAGGCCACTACGATCGAGCTGCGCTTTCAAGAGGATGGATGCCGCCGCATCCGACTTTTTATGTCAGGCGTGCTGTGTATGCGCGCCTGGGAGGGTTTGACGAGCGTTACCGGATCGCTGCGGATTACGATTCCATCCTGCGTTTTCTGGCGGGGGGCAACATTCGCGTGGCCTATATCCCCGAGGTGCTGGTGCGGATGCGGGTGGGGGGCATCAGCAATCGTTCGTTGCGGACCATACTGCGCAAGTCGTGGGAAGACTACATGGCGGTACGGCGGCATGGAGTAGGGGGCCTGGCCACCCTCATTCGAAAAAACGTCGGCAAGTTGCACCAGTTCTGGCGCAAGTAGCTGGCTGATGCCGGCTACTTGCGGCATGCCCTTAACGCCCTCCTTGGACTATATAATTGCCGGCAATAACGGAGACTCCGAACCTCGTTGCGGACGCATGATCCGCGGGTTCAAACAAACAATAAAACCATGCAGCTGATTTACGGATTCCTGTTTACCTTGCTGGCGACGCCCGCCTTGATCGGGGCGGCGCATCGCTATGGGTTTCTCGATTACCCCGATGAACGCAAGCAGCATCAGGGCGCGATTCCTGCGGTGGGTGGCCTGGCCATGGCGTTGGCGATCGCGGTTTGCACCGTGTTCCACTTCGCGGGGAATGAGATTTTCTGGGTGATGTTTGCTGCAACCTTCATGATCGTCCTGATCGGCTTTCTGGACGACTGGATGAAATTGCCGATCGTCATCCGCTTTGCTGCCCAGGGGGCAGCGGCATTGGGGGTATCCCTGTTTGCCGACGTGCAGCTTGGCCAACTGGGCGACTTGTTCGGTTCGGGCACGATCATTCTGGGGGTGTCCGCCATTCCGCTCACGGTCTTTGCGGCGGTGGGCGTGGCCAATGCGATGAATCTTTCGGATGGCATGGACGGCCTGGCTGGCGGCCTGGCCCTGATCGCAACGGTATTCATCGCCGCTGTCGCTTACCTGTCCGACATGAAGCTGACGTTCGATGGTCTGCTCATTCTGGGCGGTGCGCTGATCGGATTTTTGTTCTTCAATATGCGTTTTCCCTGGCAGCAGCATGCCAGGGTGTTCATGGGCGACTCTGGCAGCCTGATGCTGGGCTTCTTGCTGGCCTGGGCTGCCATCCGTGTCACCCAGGAAACGGACAATGCGCTGCCGCCCGCTGCCGCACTGTGGTTTTTTGCGATTCCCTTGTGGGACACGGTGAGCCTGATGGTGCGTCGGGTGCTCACGGGAAAAAGCCCCTTCCAGCCCGGCCGCGACCATCTTCACCACATCCTGGTGCGGGTGGGCTACTCCGACAGCCAGGTCGTGCGCTTTATCCTGCTGGTAGCCGTGGCGTGCGGCCTGGTGGGTTTTCTCGGCTGGCAGCTGGGTGTTCCTGATGCCGTCCTGTTCTACGGCTTTCTCGCCATGTTCGCCCTGTATTGCGTCGGGGTGCGGCATGCCTGGAAACTGATGCGCCTGATTGTGCCTTTGCATCGCCATCCATAATTCGTGCCTGCTTCGGGAGCCGTTCAGGTCATGAGCATTGCTGTGATAGGCGGCGGCCCGGCTGGCTTGATGGCGGCCGAGGTGCTGGCGCAGGGTGGGATGCAGGTTGAACTGTTCGATGCCATGCCTTCGGTCGGCCGCAAGTTTCTGCTGGCTGGCGTGGGTGGCATGAACATCACCCACTCCGAGTCATTCGAAATATTCCTGTCGCGCTATGGTGCGCGCGTTCCCGACATCCGACCCTTGCTCGAAGCCTTTCCCCCCAACGCGTTGCGCGAGTGGATTCATGGACTGGGGGTTGAAACCTTCGTCGGATCGTCGGGGCGCGTGTTTCCCCAGGAGATGAAAGCGGCGCCGCTGTTGCGCGCCTGGCTGCATCGACTGCGCGAAGCCGGGGTGCGGTTCCATGTGCGTCATCGCTGGCTGGGCTGGCACGAATCGGGCGCACTGCGTTTCGCCACCCAGGAAGGAGAACGCCTCGTTCAAGCCGATGCCGTGGTGCTGGCGCTGGGGGGCGGCAGTTGGGCGCGGCTGGGGTCGGACGGGGCCTGGGTGCCGTGGCTGGCACAGCGCGGCGTCGACATTGCACCGCTGGCGCCGTCAAACTGCGGCTTCGACGTGGCGGGTGGCTGGAGCGCGCATGTGCGCAGCCGCTTCGCCGGGCAGCCGCTGAAAACCGTGGCGCTGCGTTTTACCGATGCGGGCGGATGCCTGCACGAACGCAGGGGCGAGTTGATGCTTTCTGATAACGGCATCGAGGGGAGTCTGGTGTATGCCCTGTCGGCGCCGCTGCGCGACACCATCGCGGCGCAGGGCTCGGTCACGCTTGAACTGGATCTGGCGCCCGACAAGCCCCTGGAGCGGGTCGTCGCCGAAGTCGCCCATCCGCGCGGTGCGCGTTCGCTATCCAGCCATTTGCAAAGCCGGGCCGGAATCAGGGGCGCAAAAATGGCCTTGCTGCATGAAATCCTGCCGCGCGAGCAACTGAACGATCCGCTCCGACTCGCCCACGCGATAAAATCGCTGCCGCTCACGCTCGTAGCCCCGCGTCCGCTCGACGAGGCGATCAGCAGCGCGGGCGGCGTGCGCTTCGAAGCGCTCGATGAAAATCTGATGCTGCGCCGACTGCCCGGTGTGTTTTGCGCGGGTGAAATGCTCGACTGGGAAGCGCCTACCGGCGGTTATCTGCTGACAGCCTGCCTGGCGAGCGGGCGCGCAGCGGGACAGGGCGCGCTGAATTACTTACGATCACACCATGCTGCGACTGACTGAACTCAAACTGCCCCTCGATCATCCGCCCGAAGCGCTGCGCACGGCAATTCTGCAGCGTCTGGGACTGACGGATCAGGATCTGGTCGGTTTCAGCATCTTCAAGCGAAGCTACGACGCGCGCAAAAAACACGCATTGCTGATGGTGTACGCGGTCGATGTCGAGGTCAGGAACGAAGCCGCCCTGCTGAAGACGTTCCGCAACGACCGCAACCTCGCGCCGACGCCTGACATGGCGTACCACTTCGTCGGCCATGCGCCAGCGAATCTGGCCGAGCGTCCCATCGTCGTCGGCTTCGGCCCGTGCGGCATTTTCGCCGCGCTGGTGCTGGCGCAGATGGGATTCAGGCCGATCGTGCTGGAACGCGGCAAGGCGGTGCGCGAACGTACCCAGGACACCTGGGGGTTGTGGCGCAAGCACGTGCTCAATCCCGAATCCAACGTGCAGTTCGGCGAGGGCGGGGCGGGGACGTTTTCCGACGGCAAACTCTACAGCCAGATCAAGGATCCGCGCCATCTCGGGCGCAAGGTGATCACCGAATTCGTGAAAGCGGGCGCGCCTGAGGAAATTCTCTACGTATCGAAGCCGCACATCGGCACCTTCCGTCTGGTCGGCATGGTTGAGACCATGCGCCACGAGATCGAGAAACTGGGCGGCGAGATCCGTTTTCAGCAGCGCGTGACCGACGTGCTGATCGAGGACGGGCCCAATGGTAAAAACATCCGTGGGGTGACGCTCGCCAGCGGCGAAACTTTGCTCAGCAAACATGTTGTCCTCGCGCTGGGTCACAGCGCGCGCGATACCTTCGAGATGCTGCACGCACGCGGTGTATTCATGGAAGCCAAGCCGTTCTCCGTCGGTTTCCGCATCGAGCATCCGCAGTCACTGATCGACCGCGCCCGTCTCGGGCCGAACGCGGGTAATCCGCTGCTGGGCGCGGCGGATTACAAACTGGTGCATCACGCGAAGAACGGCCGCTCGGTGTACAGCTTTTGCATGTGCCCGGGCGGCACCGTGGTCGCGGCCACCTCAGAGCCGGGGCGCGTGGTGACCAATGGCATGAGCCAGTACTCGCGCAACGAGCGTAACGCCAACGCCGGCATCGTGGTGGGCATTACGCCGGAGGATTTTCCCGGCGGGCCGCTGGCCGGCATCGAACTGCAGCGCAAGCTGGAGTCGCGCGCGTTCGAACTGGGCGGAGGCGATTACGAAGCGCCGGGGCAACTGGTGGGGGATTTCATCGCGGGTAAACCCTCTACGCAATTGGGCAGCGTCGAGCCTTCCTATAAACCCGGCGTGCGACTGACCGACCTCGCATCCAGTCTGCCGGATTACGCGATCGAGGCGATCCGCGAAGCCCTGCCGGCGTTCGACCGCCAGATCAAGGGCTTTGCCCTGCACGATGCGGTGCTCACCGGCGTCGAAACCCGCACCTCGTCGCCGCTGCGCATCTCGCGGGGCGATGATTTCCAGAGTCTCAACGTGAAAGGTCTGTTTCCCGCAGGCGAGGGCGCGGGCTATGCCGGCGGCATCCTGTCGGCGGGCGTCGACGGCATCAAGGCGGCGGAAGCGGTGGCGCGGGACATTCTGGGTATCGCGGCCCCGGAGTCGCGACGCGAACCAGCTTCTTTTAACGCCATCTATTGACCGATTTTTTTGCTTGACGGCGGGCCGGGTCGGCTTGGCATGAAATAAGGCTTGCTTTAATTTCCATATTTCCAATATCATCGAAACATGGAAACGAAAGACGCCGTCATCGCTCTCGCTGCACTGGCCCAGGCTTCGCGTCTGGCGGTGTTTCGCACCCTTGTCCAGGCGGGGCCGGCGGGGTTGCCCGCAGGAAAAATCAGCGAACTCATGGCCATCCCGCCCTCGTCGCTGTCGTTTCATCTGAAGGAACTCGGCCATGCCGGGCTGGTGCTGTCGCGCCAGGACGGCCGCTTTGTCATCTACACCGCGCAGTTCGATGCGATGAATGCGCTGGTGGCCTACCTCACTGAAAACTGCTGCGGCGGCAATCCCTGCACGCCCGTTTGCACACCCGTTTGTTCCACCGAAAAGGAGTCCTCATGAAACGCCTGCACGTACACGTCGCGGTCGATGATCTCGCCGCCAGCATCAAGTTCTATTCCACGATGTTCGCCAGCGAGCCGACCGTCACCAAAACCGATTACGCGAAATGGATGCTCGACGATCCGCGCGTCAACTTCGCCATCTCGGCGCGCGGTGCCACCCCCGGCCTCAACCATCTGGGCGTGCAGGTGGAAAACGCCGACGAGCTGGCCGAGATGAGCGGCCGCCTGCAGAAGCTGGAAGCCGATGTGGTCGAGGAAATGGGTACCGCCTGCTGCTACGCCAAGTCGGACAAGTACTGGGCGACCGATCCCACCGGCATCGCGTGGGAGACCTATCACACGCTCGACAGCATTCCCGTGTTCGGCGCGGCCGAGGAAGGCGAAGCGCGCGCAGGCGGTTGCTGCGTGCCGGAACCTGCCGTGGCCAAAATCTCCGGCTGCATCCCGGTCAAGGGCCAGGCGTCGGGCTGCTGTTGAGCCTTCGCTGCGGCTGAAATCCGTTCCATCCAAACCATCCATTCCATTCAACTTCGAGGAAATCCCGTGACTCAACCCTATACCGTGCTGGTGCTGTGCACCGGCAATTCCTGCCGCTCGCAAATGGCCGAAGTGCTGCTGAACCATGATCTCGCCGGTCAGGTGCGCGCACTGTCGGCCGGCACCAAGCCGCAGCCGAAAGTGGCCGATGGCGCCATCGCGGCGCTGAAAGAGGCAGGTTTGAACACCGACGGCCTGCACCCCAAGGACATCGACGCCGTGATGAACGAGCACATCGACCTGGTGGTGACCGTGTGCGACAACGCCAAGGAAGCCTGCCCGATTTTCCCCAAGCCGATTCCCGCCATTCACCTGCCGTTCCACGATCCGCACGGCGAACCGCTGGAGAGTTTCCTCACGGTGCGCGACGACATCCGCACCCGCCTGATTGCGGCCGTGCGCGAGAAATTCGGCCTGCAGGCTGCGGCCTGATTATTCCAGCCATCGCGGAGACCTGTCATGACTGAACCCGTCTACAACGTGCTGTTCCTGTGTACCGGAAACTCGGCACGTTCGATCCTGGCCGAAGGCCTGCTCACCAATCTGGGCAAGGGTCGTTTTCGCGCCTTCAGCGCCGGCAGCCATCCGGCGGGGCAGGTCAATCCGTTCGCGCTGGAACTGCTGGAAAAGAACCATTTCGATACCAGCGCGATGCGCAGCAAATCGTGGGACGAATTTGCCCGGCCGGATGCACCGCATCTCGATTTCGTCATCACCGTATGCGACAACGCAGCGGGCGAAGTGTGTCCGGTGTGGCCGGGACAGCCGATGACCGCGCACTGGGGCATTCCCGACCCGGCGGCGGTTGCGGGCACGGATGAAGCAAAGCGCCGTGCCTTCGTCGATGCGATGAACCAGCTGCAGCGCCGCATCTGCATGTTCGTCAGCCTGCCGTTCGCCTCGCTCGACAAGATGAAGCTGGAACAGGCTGTGCGCGAGATCGGGAAGACGGCATGAGCGCGCCAGCTTTCAATAGAGCTCGCTCGCTGAGCGCGCCACTTATGGAGTCCGCTCGATGAGCGCACAGTGCGAAGTCACCGCCAAACGCGCAGCGGCCGCGCCGATGAGTCTGTTCGAGCGCTGGCTGACGCTGTGGGTGGGCCTGTGCATCGTCGTCGGCGTGCTGCTGGGCCAACTGCTGCCAGCACCGTTCCAGGCGCTCGGGCGCATGGAAGTCGCACAGGTCAATCTCCCGGTCGGCCTGCTGATCTGGGTGATGATCATTCCGATGCTGATGAAGATCGATTTCGGCGCGCTGCATCAGGTGAAGTCGCACTGGAAAGGCATCGGCGTCACGCTGTTCGTCAACTGGGCGGTGAAGCCGTTTTCGATGGCGCTGCTGGCGTGGATTTTCATTCGTCATCTGTTCGCGCCGTATCTGCCGGCCGAGCAGCTCGACAGCTACGTCGCCGGCCTGATCCTGCTGGCCGCCGCGCCGTGCACCGCGATGGTGTTCGTGTGGAGCCGGCTCACCGGCGGCGATCCGTATTTCACGCTGTCGCAGGTGGCCTTGAACGACGCCATCATGATCGTCGCCTTCGCGCCCATCGTCGGCCTGCTGCTCGGCCTGTCGGCCATCGTGGTGCCGTGGGACACGCTCATCATCTCGGTGGTGCTGTACATCGTGATCCCGGTGATCCTGGCGCAGATCTGGCGCAAGATCCTGCTGAAGACGCGGGCAGGCGGCGTTCGATGCGGTGATGGCGCAACTCGGCCACGCCTCCATCCTGGCGCTGCTGGCCACGCTGGTGCTGCTGTTCGCCTTTCAGGGCGAGGCGATCATCGCGCAGCCGCTGATCATCGCGCTGCTGGCGGTGCCGATCCTGATCCAGGTGTTCTTCAATTCGGGCCTGGCCTACTGGCTCAATCGCAAGGTCGGCGAAAAGCACAGCGTGGCCTGTCCCTCGGCGCTGATCGGCGCCTCCAACTTCTTCGAACTGGCGGTGGCGGCGGCGATTGCGCTGTTCGGCTTCCAGTCGGGTGCGGCGCTCGCCACCGTGGTGGGCGTGCTGATCGAGGTCCCGGTGATGCTGCTGGTGGTGAAGATCGTCAACCGCAGCAAGGGATGGTATGAAGCGGGATTGCCGACTCGGTGAGAGCGTCATCATGTTGAAGCGTTTTGTCCTGCTGATGCTGGCCGTCCTGGCCGGCATCGTCACCCCGGGCGTCCGGGCCGACTACCAACCCAGGGCCGAAAAAGTCGTCGACAACGTCTATGCCATCGTCGGCCCGTTGGGTCAGCGCAGCGGCGACAACGACGGCCTCAATGCCAACTTCGGCTTCATCGTCACGCCCAAGGGCGTGATTCTGATCGACTCCGGCGCCAGCCGCCTCGGTGCCGAGAAGATCGCCGCCGCCATCGCCAGGGTCACCGGCCAGCCGGTGCGCTGGGTCGTCAACACCGGCAGCCAGGATCACCGCTGGCTGGGCAACGACTATTTCGCCGGCAAGGGTGCCGAGGTCATCGCGCTCGCCCGCACCGCCGCCACCCAGGCCGAATACGCCACGCAGCATATGGACGGGATGAAGCGCTTTCTCGGCGATCGCATGCAGGGTACCCGGCCGTTACCCGCACCCAAACCACTGCCGCGACGCGACGATGCTGGAACTGGGCGGCGAGATGCTCGATGCTGCGCCTACACCGACGCCCATTTCCCGGGCGACGCCTGGGTCTGGCTGCCGAAGCGCGGCGTACTGTTCAGCGGCGATCTGGTCTATGTCGACCGCCTGCTCGGTGTGCTGCCCTGGTCGAGCGTGAAGAACGGGCAGAAGGCCTTTCATGCGCTGGCCGCACTGAAGCCGGCGCACATCGTTCCCGGCCACGGTCGGGTGTGCGATCTGGCGCAGGCACAGCGTGAAACGGGCGATTACTTCGATTTTCTCGCCGGAAAGGTGGGCGCTGCCGCCAGGGAGATGGAACCGATGGACGCCACCCTCGACCGCTACGCAGACCTGCCTGAGTTCAGGCATCTTGAGAACTACGGCGACCTGCACCGCGCCAACATGAACCGGGCGTTCACCGAGTTCGAGTCGCAATAATGTTCGACGCCCTCGCCAGCCTGCTGGTCTTCGATCTGGCCGGCCTGACGCCGGACACTCCGCTGGGCGCGGCACTGCATTTCTTCGTCATGGACGTGACGAAAATCCTGGTGCTGCTCACCCTGGTGATCTACGTCATGGGCCTGCTGCGCGCGCTGCTGAAGCCCGAGAAGGTGCGCGAGTTCATCCGCAACCGCGGCAACCTGCAGAGCCGCTTCATGGCGGTGGGGCTGGGCGCGGTGACGCCGTTCTGCTCGTGCTCGTCGATTCCGCTCTTCATCGGCTTCGTCGAGGCCGGCATCCCGCTCGGGGTGACGCTGTCGTTCCTGATCGCCAGCCCGATGATCAACGAAGTGGCCGTGGTGGTGCTGGCGTCGGTGATCGGCTGGAAGTTCACCGTGCTGTATGTGGCGACCGGCCTGACGGTGGCGCTGATCGGTGGCTTCGTACTGGAACGTTTCAAGCCCGAGCGCTGGGTCGAGGACTACGTGTGGAAGATCCACATGGGTGAGGCGGCGCAGATCGAGGAGGACAAGTCCCTCGCGCGCCCGTCACGACTATGCCGTCGCCCAGGTGAAGGAAATCGTCGGCCGCATCTGGAAATTCATCCTCATCGGGGTGGGCGTCGGCGCCTTCATCCACGGTTACGTGCCGGCCGACTTCGTCGCGCGCATCGCCGGTGACGGCGGCGTGCTGTCGGTCGTCGGCGCCGTGCTGGTCGGCGTGCCCCTGTATTCCGACGCGGTCGGCATCATCCCCATCGCCGAGGTGCTGCTGGACAAGGGCGTTCCCATCGGCACGGTGCTGGCGTTCATGATGGCGGTCACCGCGCTGTCGCTGCCGGAAATGATCATTCTGAAAAAGGTCGTGAAAGTGCCTTTGCTGGCGCTGTTCGCGGGCTACCTCAGCATTGCGTTTGTCATCGTGGGCTTGCTGTTCAATTCTCTGAAGGGGGTTCTATGAGTACCGACCTGCATCCATCCATCGTCGCCCTGGTTTCGCTGGCGGCCAACATCGCGTCCAGTCATCCCAATCAGGGCCTGTGCCAGATCGACCGGCTCAAGCAATACGGGGTAAGCCGCGAGCAGATCGACACGGTGATCGAGATTGCGCGCCATATCCGCGACGAGGCAGCGCAGAAGATGGACGCAAGGTTCGACGAGGCCTATGCGGCCTGCATGAAGCCGGCCGATCCCTTCGCCAACATCGCCGTGGTGGAGTCGGGTGCCGCCTGCTGCACGCCCACGCCATCGGGCAAATCGTGCTGCTGATCAGGAGAAAGCCATGAAAGACATCAAGGTATTGGGCAGCGGCTGCGCCAACTGCAAAACCACCCTCAAGCTGATCGAGGAGGCGGCCAAAGCACGGGGCGTCGAGGTGAAGCTCGAGAAGGTCGAGGATATGGCCGCCATCCTGGGCTATGGCGTGATGTCGACTCCGGGCGTGGTCATCGACGGCAAGGTGGTGCATGCCGGCGGCGTGCCGGATCGCAAGAAGATCGAAAGCTGGCTCTGAATACCGGAGTTTGGTCGGATGTGTCCATGCACACGCCCAAAATGGGCTTCCGCGCGTCACGCATGCGTGGTGAGCCGCAGGCCGGATGATGGCGCTGACTCAGGTCAGCGCGGCGCCTGCCAGCAGTTGTTGTTGACCTGCCAGGTCATCGACAGCTGTTCGCTGGTGGGGTAGAGCGCGTATTTCACACCCATGTAATCCGAACCCTTGCGCCAGAACATCGCCAGCAGATTTTTTTCGCCGTTGGCGACGACGCTGGAATACGGAATCACCTTGAGCGGATTGCCATAGAGGTTGGAGTAGTTCGACGCGATGACGATGAACGAACGGAAAGCGGGCTCGACTTCCTGATCGAACGCCACCAGTTTGTCGTTGCAGAAACTGAACAGGAACCGGCGACCGGCCGGGTTGTTGGGCAAGTCGTAGGCGAACAGGCCATCGGTGCCCACCGGCAGAACCTTGTCGAAATTCCAGGTCTTGAGCGCCTGCTCGACTTCGCCGCGCGCCATGCCGTTTCTGAACTCGCCGATCTCCCAGGCCTGGGCGGGCAGGGCGACGCCGAGCGTGGCGAGCAGGAGCCCGCGTTGCAGGCAGCGTTTCCCTGACAGGTAAAGCGTCATAACACCTCGGCCGCGTAATCCGCCAGCCGCGAGCGTTCGCCGCGCTGCAGGGTGACGTGGCCGTTGTGCGGCCAGCCCTTGAAATGATCGACCACGTAGGTGAGGCCGGAACTGCCTTCGGTGAGGTAGGGCGTGTCGATCTGCGAGATGTTGCCGAGGCAGACCACCTTGGTGCCGGGGCCGGCGCGGGTGATCAGGGTCTTCATCTGCTTGGGCGTGAGGTTCTGCGCCTCGTCGATGATGAGGAACTTGTTGAGGAAGGTGCGGCCGCGCATGAAATTGAGCGACTTCACCTTGATGCGCGAACGGATCAGATCCTGCGTCGCCGCGCGACCCCAGTCGCCCGCCTCGTCGTCGGTCTTGTTCAGCACGTCGAGGTTGTCTTCCAGCGCACCCATCCACGGCGTCATTTTTTCTTCCTCGGTGCCGGGCAGGAAACCGATGTCTTCGCCCACCGGAACGGTGACGCGGGTCATGATGATTTCGGAATAGATTTTCTTGTCCAGCACCTGCGCCAGCGCCGCCGCCAGCGTGAGCAGCGTCTTGCCGGTGCCGGCCTGCCCCAGCAGGGTGACGAAATCGATCTCGGGATCCATCAGCACATTCAGGGCAAAGTTCTGCTCGCGGTTGCGCGCGGTGATGCCCCAGACGTTGTTCTTCTGATGACTGTAGTCCTTGACCGTCATCAGCTCGGCGAGCTTGCCTTCGACCTTCAGCACCTTGGCGTAGAGCGGGTTGGGACCTTCCTGGAAGACGAATTCGTTCAGCAGCAGGTTGGTGACCAGCGGACCCTTGATGCGGTAGTAGGTATGGCTGTTGGCCTGCCACGATTCCATGCCCTTGCCGTGGGTGTCCCAGAAATTGGCGGGCAGTTCGCGCACGCCGGCGTAGAGCAGGTCGGTGTCTTCCAGCACCTTGTCGTTGAAGTAGTCCTCGGCGGGCAGCCCCAGCGTGCGCGCCTTGATCCGCATGTTGATGTCTTTCGACACCAGGATGACCTGACGCTTGGGGAAGTGGCGCGACAGGAACAGCACCACGCCGAGAATCTGGTTGTCGACCTTGCTGGTGGGCAGGGAGAGCGGGATGTCGCCGGTGATCGCCTGGGTTTGCAGGAACAGCTTGCCGGTGGCGGCGTTGTGGCTGTGCGGCGCGAGCGGCACGCCTTCCTCGATGGTGTCGAGCTTGCTCACCATTTCGTCGAGGAAACGGCTGGCCTGACGTGCGTTGCGCGACACCTCGGTCATGCCTTTCTTGTGCTGGTCGAGCTCTTCCAGGGTGGCGATCGGCACGTAGATGTCGTGCTCTTCAAAGCGGAACAGGCAGGTGGGGTCGTGCATCAGCACGTTGGTGTCCAGGACGAACAGCTTGGTCAGGGCGGCAGCTTTTCTTGGCATGGCGTGCTCGGGGTGGTGGGAAAGCGAATGCATTCATCCTACCTCAAGCTGAAGGGGGCATGTCCAGTCAAAAAACTAAACTTGAAACCTGCCTGTCCGCGCGGATTTGGCATGGGATTTCTCAGTAGAATGATCGGCTTCCCAACCCGCCGACCCGAGATGAATGCGATGCCCGCCGTCAACTTCCTCGCTCGCTTTTGATCGCGGCGCCATGTTTCGTCTGCTCGGGCTGATTCTGGTCTGGCTGTGGGCGCTGCCGCTCCACGCCCAGATTGCCGCGCACATCCTGCTGCAGGATTCGCCGCTGGCCGGGTTCCAGTACCACGCAGGCAAGGCGCTGTGGCCGCAGATGCAGGTGGGGGATGCACTTGCCCTGGTCCGCGAGCCGGACAATTCACACGACGCGAAAGCGGTGCGGGTGGAATGGCAGGGCCACAAGATCGGCTATGTGCCGCGCCGCGAGAACGCCGATGTGGCGCGTTTTCTGGATGGCGGACAAACCCTGGTGGCGCGTATCACCCGCCTCGCC
The DNA here is from genome assembly GCA_963818665.1 of uncultured Hydrogenophilales bacterium. Taxonomy (GTDB): domain Bacteria; phylum Pseudomonadota; class Gammaproteobacteria; order Burkholderiales; family Thiobacillaceae; genus Thiobacillus. The sequence goes on from CAWFTM010000002.1 coordinate 67,607, forward strand.
GATGTGCGCGATCCGTGGTCGCGGGTGCGCTTCGAAATCCTGATTCCGGTGCAGCCTGAACCATCGGGGTCGCCATGACGCGGCGCATCGTCTGGATGTTGCTGGGCTGGCTTGTGTCAGGAGTGGCGTTCGCGGCTGCGCAGCCGGTTGCCGACTTGCCGCTGTCCCGTCTCAAGGCGCCGCCCGGATTCGAAATCGAGCTGTTTGCCCGCGTGCCCAATGCGCGGCAGATGGCGCTCGGTCAATCCACGCTGTTCGTCGGCAGCATGCGCGAGGGCAAGGTCTATGCGGTGCCGCTGCAAGGCGCGCGCAAGCCGCTGGTGATTGCCGACGACTATCGAGATGCCGGTGGGGGTGGCGTTCCGCGACGGCGATCTGTATGTGTCGGCGGTGAACCGCATCCTGCGGCTACGCAATATCGAGGCGCGGCTGAATACGCCGCCGCGTCCCGAAGTCGTCAGCAGCGCCTGGCCGTCCGACCCCCATCACGGCTGGAAATTCATCGCCTTCGGCCCCGACGGCAAGCTCTACGTGCCGGTGGGCGCGCCGTGCAATATCTGCGAACCCGACCCCGATCGCTACGCGACGATTACCCGGCTCGATGTGGCGAATGGCGCCATCGAAGTGGTTGCGCGCGGCGTGCGCAACAGCGTGGGCTTCGACTGGCACCCGGGGAGCGGCGAGCTCTGGTTCACCGACAATGGCCGCGACTGGCTGGGCGACGATGCGCCGCCGGACGAACTCAATCGGGTGAGCCAGCCGGGCCAGCATTTCGGTTATCCGTATTGTCACGGCGGCACGATCGCCGACCCCGAGTTCGGGCGGGATCGACGCTGCGACGAGTTCGTGCCGCCGGTGCTGAATCTGGGCGCGCATGTGGCGGCGCTGGGCATGCGTTTCTACGGCGGCACGCAATTCCCGGAACGCTACCGCAAGGCCGTGTTCATCGCCGAGCATGGTTCCTGGAACCGCAGCCGCAAAAACGGTTATCGCGTGAGCGTGGTGCGGCTGCAGGGCAACCGCGCAGTGGGCTACGAGCCCTTCGTCACCGGCTGGCTGGCGGGCGAATCAGCCTGGGGCCGTCCCGCCGACGTGCTGGTGATGCCCGACGGCAGCCTGCTGATATCCGACGACCAGGCCGGTGCGATTTACCGCGTCGTCTATCGCGCGACCCGGTAGAAATTGCGTCGATGAAACTGCTTGTACTCGATACCTCCACCGAATGGTGTTCGGCTGCGCTGTGGCTGGACGGGCAACTGCATGCGCGGCGGGTGCTGGCCGAACAGCAGCACAGCAGCCTGTTGTTGCCGATGGTGGATGCACTGCTGCGCGAATCGGCGATCACGCTGCGTCAGCTCGACGGCCTTGCCTATGGTGCGGGGCCAGGGTCGTTCACCGGCTTGCGGATTGCCTGTGCGGTGACGCAAGGCCTCGCCCTGGGTGCCGATCTGCCGGTGGTGGGCGTTTCCACGCTGGAATCGCTTGCCGAACAGACCGGAGCGGAGCGGGTACTGCGCCAAGACCGCCCGGAGGGCGAGCGTCTGGCGGCGTACCCCTTGCGGGTGCTGACCGTCCTCGATGCGCGCATGGCGGAGGTCTACTGGGCGGCATACCAGCGTGAAGAAGCCGGCTGGGCTGCCGTGGTCGAGCCGCAACTGGCGCTGCCGGAGTCGGTGGCCGTGCCGCCGGGCGAGGGCTGGGTCGGCGCCGGCAATGGCTTCGTCGCGCTGGGCGAGGCGTTGCGCCCGCGTCTGGCGGCGCGGCTGGTGCGTATCGACGACACCCTGATGCCCGACGCGGCGGCGATGGCGCCGCTCGCTGTCCGCGCGTTCGAGCGTGGCGACGGCATGGATGCCGCGCTCGCCGCCCCGATCTACCTGCGCGACAAGGTGGCGCTGACGGTGGACGAACGCCGCACAAGGAAATCGACGTGAGCGCGGTATTCGAAATCGCACACAAGCTGCGCCCGATGACCGAGGCCGACCTGCCGCGCATCCATCGCATCGAACTCGCCAGTTATGAATACCCCTGGAGCATCGGCAATTTCACCGATTCCCTGCACGCCGGTTACAGCATGTGGGTGCACGAAACCGAGGGGGAAGTGGTCGGCTATTACGCGCTGATGGCCGCGGCGGGCGAAGCCCATTTGCTGAACCTCACCATCGCGCCGAGCTGGCGCCGTCACGGTCTCGGCCGCGACCTGCTCGGCCATTGTCTGGCGTGCGCCTGTACTCACAAGGCCGGCAGCCTGTTCCTGGAAGTGCGCACCTCCAACACCGCTGCCATCGCGCTGTATCACAGCAGCGGTTTCGTCGATCTGGCGGTGCGGCGCGGCTACTACCCCGCGCGCGTCGGCCGCGAGGATGCGCTGATCATGAAAAAGGAACTGTCGTGCTGAGCCGTGACGAGGTGTTCGACGAACTCGGCATCGGCCCGGTGTGGCGGCTGCGCGATGCGTCATCCCGTCTACCGCCGCTTACTGCTCCCGGCTCACCGCTCACCGATTGGGACCAGCTTGCCGAAGCCGTCTCCCACTGCACCGCCTGCAAATTGCACAGCACCCGCACCCAGGGCGTGCTCGGCGTCGGCGATCGCAACGCCGACTGGCTCATCATCGGCGAGGCGCCCGGCGCCGACGAAGATGCGCAGGGCGAACCTTTCGTCGGTCAGGCCGGCAAGCTGCTGGATGCGATGCTGGCGGCCATCGACCTGAAGCGCGGCAACAAGGTCTACATCACCAACGTGCTGAAATCGCGGCCGCCGGGCAACCGCAATCCCGAGCCCGACGAGGTGGCCGCCTGTCGTCCGTATCTGTTGGCACAGATCGAGCTGATCCAGCCCAAGCTGATCCTCGCGCTGGGTCGCTTCGCCGCGCAAAGCCTGCTCGATACCGATGAAGCGGTGGGTCGTCTGCGCGGGCGCGTCCACCAGTTTCAGAACGTGCCGCTGGTGGTGACGTATCACCCCGCCTACCTGCTGCGCAACCTGCCCGACAAGGCGCGCGCGTGGGAGGACCTGTGTCTGGCGCGGCGGACGATGGCCGCGCTTTGATTTTTTGTCTCTTCGACTGATGGATCTATGAAACTCCTGCATTCCGCCCTGCGCTTTCGCGTGAACTATTTTTCCGACCTCGGCCGCCATCAGGTGGTGGTGTGGATGCCGGGCGACACGCCGCCGGTCGACGCCCAGGTCGATGTCGGGCCGAAAATCGAGCACGAGGTGCCGGTCGAGGCATTCCGCAGCGACATTGCGCCGCTCCAGCTGGGGCGCTTTTATCCGTCGCAGCTGCTGCACGCCGACGATGCGCCCGCGCCGATGTTCCGCGTGATGAAGCTCAATGGCGACAGCTTCGTGGCCAATTTCAGCCACCCGCTGCAAGGCCGCATTTTCAGCATCGATAGCGGCAAGAGCGACATCGGTACCCTGCCTGTCGGCAAGGTGAATCAGCTGCTGGAATGGAGCGGCATGGAAACGCAGATGCAGACGCCGACCGAGTTCGCCGGCGCCGACGCCTTTGCGCGCGAGGACGAAACGCCCGATGCCGAGTTTTACGCCCAGCCCAGAAAGCTCGTTCATGTCGATGCCGTCTGCGCGCGCCGCATCCAGGCGCTGTATCGCACCGTGCTGCCGGAAAACGCGCGGGTGCTGGATCTGATGGCGGGCTGGCGCTCGCACCTGCCGGATACGGTGCAATCCGTCGTCGGGCTGGGGATGAACGTCGAGGAGCTGGCCGACAACCCGCAACTGGCCGAGCGTATCGTGCACGACCTCAATGCCGATCCCGTGTTGCCGTTCGCCGACGCCAGTTTCGATGCGGTGGTGTGTACGGTGTCGTTCGAATACCTGACGCAGCCGGAAAAGATCGTTGCCGAAGCGCGGCGCGTGCTGAAGCCGGGCGGCATGTTCGTCGTCACGCTGTCGAACCGCTATTTTCCGCCCAAGGTCATCAAGCTGTGGACCCAACTACATCCGATGGAGCGCATGGCCTGGGTCGGCATGCTGATCCGGAACGCCGGCTTCAAGAAAGTGGAAACCTATCTGGAGCGCGGCTTGCAACGGCCCAAGGATGACCGCTATGCTGACCGTCTGACCGAGTCTGACCCCCTGTTCGCCACCTGGGGCGTGGCACCCTGAGCGAGGAATGATCATGTTGAAATGGCTGTGGGTTTCATTGATGGCGCTGGCCCTGTCCGGCTGCGGTTACAACACCTTCCAGACCACCGACGAGGAGGTCAAGGCAGCCTGGGCCGAGGTGCTGAACCAGTATCAGCGGCGTGCCGATCTGGTGCCCAATCTGGTCAACGTGGTGAAGGGCTACGCCGCGCACGAGAAGGATGTGTTCACCGAGGTGACCGAAGCGCGTGCCCGCGTCGGGGCGATGCAGGCGACGCCGGAACTGGTCAACGACGAGGCGGCATTCCAGAAGTACATCGCCGCGCAGGGCGAAATGACCGGCGCGCTGTCGAGACTGATGCTGGTGGCGGAAAACTATCCGCAACTGAAAGCCGATGGCCTGTTCCGCGATTTGCAGGCGCAGCTCGAAGGCACCGAAAATCGCATCACGGTGGCGCGCAATCGCTACATCGATTCGGTGAAAACCTACAACGTCGCGGTGCGTTCCTTCCCGTCCAATCTCACCGCAATGCTGTTCGGCTACAAAACCAAGCCCAGCTTCACGGTGGAGAACGAGAAGGCGATCGCGACGCCGCCCAAGGTCGATTTCGGCGCGCCCGCACCGGCGCCGGCAGCTGCGCCGACCAGTGACGACACGCCAGCGTCCGTTCCCGGATATTGAGCGCGGATGACCCGGACGTTGCCGGCGCATACGATCTTTCACGGGCTTCTACCCCGGAGGGCACAGAGCCCGTAGAAAGTCGGAGTGCCCTTGTGGTGCGTTTCGCGTTCGGCTTCCTGCTCGCGCTGTTCGCACTGTCCGCCTGGGCGCAGGTGGCGGTGCCGGACTTGTCGCGGCGCGTCACCGACCTGACCGCCACGCTGTCCGCGCAGCAAATCGCTGAACTCGACAGCCGGCTCGCCGCACTCGAAGCCAGAAAGGGCAGCCAGATCGCGGTGCTGATCGTGCCCACGCTGGAAGGCGAGGACATCGCGCAATACGGCATCCGGGTGGCCGAAAAATGGAAAATCGGCCGCGGCGTGGTCAACGGTGTCAGAGTCGACGACGGCGTGATCCTGATCGTCGCCAAAAATGACCGCAAGCTGCGCATCGAGGTGGGCTACGGCCTGGAAGGCGTGATTCCCGATGCCATCGCCAAACGGGTGATCGCCGAGACCATCACGCCGCCATTCCAGGCGGGCGATTTTTACGGCGGCATCGCAGCCGGGGTCGGGCAACTGGAAAAACTCATCGACGGCGAACCCTTGCCCGCACCGACACAACCGAGCCGTTCGGCGGGAAGAGCCTGCTGCCCCTGCTGGTGATCGGTTTTGTGGTCGGCAATTTTCTGGTGCCGATACTGGGACGCGGCACCGCCAGCGGCGTGGCCGGGCTGGGAACCGCAGGCTTGAGCTGGATGGCATCGGGCGTGGTGCTGTCGTCGCTGCTGATGGGCGGCGGGGTATTGCTCGCCGTGCTACTGCTGGGCGCGATGGGACGTGGCGGCGGCGGTGGCTGGGGCAGCGGCGGCTACGGCGGCGGAGGTGGATTGGGCGGTGGTGGCGGCGGCTCCTGGGGCGGCGGCGGTGGCGGTTTCGGCGGGGGAGGGGCGTCAGGCTCATGGTGAATCTCGGTCGCTGGTTCAAACATCTGTTCATGCCGCCGTGGGCGTGGCGGCGCGCGTTTCCGCAGGCCACGCTGGATGCGATCGAAGCGGCGATCCGCGCAGTCGGAAGCCCGCCACAATGGCGAAATCCGCTTTGCCATCGAAACCAGCCTGGCGCCCGCCCGGGTGTGGCGCGGCATCAGCGGCCGCGAGCGTGCCATCGAGGTGTTTGCCGACCTGCGCGTGTGGGACACCGAGCACAACAGCGGCGTGCTGATTTATCTGCTGCTGGCCGATCACGACATCGAAATCGTCGCCGACCGCGGCATCGCCGCCCAGGTCGAGCAGTCCGCCTGGAACGCGGTGGCGCAGGCGATGGAAGCCGCCTTCCGGCAAGGCGAGTTCGAGCGCGGCGCGTTGCAGGGCATTGAACAGGTGAGCGAGCTGCTGGCAAGCCATGTCCCGCCGCTCGACAGAAACCCGAACGAATTGGCCAACCGGCCCGTGATAGTCAGGAGCTGAGATGCAGGCGTATGTGGTGTGGTGGATCGTGGCGGCGGTGCTGGTGGCGGTGGAACTCACCAGCGGCACGTTTTATTTGCTGGTGTATGGCATTGCAGCGGTGGTGGCGGGCCTGGCCGCCTGGTTCGGTGCGGGCGTGACGGCGCAACTGCTGATCGCGGCCGTGATCGCGGCGGTCGGCACCCTGGCCTTGCGCCACTGGTCGCGCAGCACCGCGCATCCCGAATCCACCGTGCAGGATATGGATATCGGCCAGCCAGTGCAGATCGAGTCCTGGCAGGACGGTCGCGGCCAGGTCAAATATCGCGGCGCGCTGTGGGATGCCGAGGCCGAATCGGCCAGCACCGACAGCACGCAGCCGCTGGTGATTCGCGCAGTCAAAGGCAATACGCTGGTTCTCGGCAATTAATCAAAAGGGGTAGGGATATGGATGTCGTCGCACTGGTCATTCTGATTGTCATCGGCATCGTCGTCGCCAAGGGCGTGCGCGTGGTGCCGCAGCAAAACGCCTGGGTGGTCGAACGCCTCGGCAAGTTTCACGCCGTGCTCGCGCCCGGCCTCAATCTGGTCATTCCCTTCATCGACAGCGTCGCCTACAAGCACTCGCTGAAGGAAATCCCGCTCGACGTGCCGAGCCAGATCTGCATCACGCGCGACAACACCCAGTTGTCGGTCGACGGCATCCTGTATTTTCAGGTCACCGATCCCAAGATGGCGTCCTACGGATCGAGCGACTACATCTCGGCCATTTCGCAACTGGCGCAAACCACGTTGCGTTCGATGATCGGCAAGATGGAAATGGACCGCACCTTCGAGGAGCGCGACGACATCAACCGCGGCGTGGTGATGGCGCTGAACGAAGCCTCCACCAACTGGGGCGTCAAGGTGCTGCGCTACGAGATCAAGGACCTGACGCCGCCGAAGGAAATCCTCCACGCCATGCAGCGGCAGATCACCGCCGAGCGCGAAAAGCGCGCGCTGATCGCCTCGTCCGAAGGCCGCATGCAGGAACAGATCAACATCGCCACCGGCGAGCGCAATGCCGCCATCCAGCAATCCGAAGGCGAGAAACAGGCCGCCATCAACGTCGCCCAGGGTGAGGCCGAAGCGATCAAGGCCATCGCGGTGGCCAACGCCGAAGCCATCGCCCGCGTCGCCCAGGCCATCGAAATGCCCGGCGGCATGCAGGCGGTGAATCTGAAAGTGGCGGAGAAATACGTCGAGGCCTTCGCCGGTATCGCCAAGACCGGCAACACCCTGATCGTGCCGTCGAACATGGCGGATATCAGCAGCCTGATCGCGGGCGCGATGAGCGTGGTGAAATCGCAGACTCCCTGAAAGAGAGCGGATGATGGTGTTTCGCTGTTTTAATGAACAGTTGGGTTCTCCAAGGGCAAAGTGCCTGAGCAGATCAGCCGTCTGATTTGACGAGGACATGCCACAAAAAAGCCCGCGAGATAGCACATCTCGCGGGCTTTTTTGTGGATGGAAGTGCGTTGCCACCCCGTTAGTACAAACCTCGCAAAGTCGATTCTCCCACGCCCTGGAATGGTCCCAATGGGTTATTGCTTTTTTCCACTTCATGGATCATGGGTTGGCCGCCTACCAGTTTGTATACGACCAGTTTGTCCTTGATCAGCACCATGCCCCTGAAATGCCAGCCGGTCACGTCCGTTTTTTTCTTGAAGCCCAGAAAGTCCACCCAGAAATTCCCAAACCGGTGGCGCTTGACGATTCGTTGATTGATCTCGAAGCCTCTGCAGGCCATTTTTGCCTTGATGCAATCATTTACCCCGGAATCGAGTTCATCGGGATTCATCAAGGGGTTCGGGATGAAGCGCTGCAATACATCCGAATAGTTCAGCAGGGTGAGGTTCGGGGTGGTTCGGAGATCCAGGCCGAGTTTGTTCAGGTCCTCGACGGTTGTTTGGTAGGGAATGATCGTGTCAAAGGTCTTTTGCCCGTCTTCAAAACTATTCCATTGCCCCTCGAGAATGACATCGCTGCTGGGTAAAAGTGCACTACACCCCGCCAAACAGAGGCAAGCAGAAACAATCAGCCAATTCAAGAAGGTAAGGTACCTGCTCGGTTTGGGCCGATTGTTAGCCAGTGTCATGGTTTTTTGACTAAGCATTCAAGTGCTCATCTGCTTATGCTTGTTTTTTGGGTTCGGGTAGTGCTGTTTACGCGTATCTTGGCTTGGGGTCGGGCGTCAGCAATAAATCCCATGGTGAAAAATTCTAGCACTCAAATGCGGCCCACTATTGGACTGGAAAGCGGAAGCCTCATGAGGGGGTTACTTCTCTCCCTTGCCCCACGAATCCTTCAGTGTGACGGTGCGGTTGAACACCGGCGCGCCCGGCTTCGTAGTCGACGCGATCCGCAACAAAATAGCCGTGGCGCTCGAACTGGAAGGACTGCTCGGGCGCGGCGTCGCGGAGGCTGGGTTCGAGTTGCGCGCGGATCACTTTCACCGAATCGGCGTTGAGGTCCAGCAGAAAATCGCCGCTTTCACCGCCCGGCTGCGCGGTGGAGAACAGGCGGTCGTACAGGCGCACTTCGGCCTCATACGGCGTGCGCGGCGCTCACCCAGTGGATGTTGCCCTTGACCTTGACCGAGTCGGCGCCGGGGGTGCCGGACTTGGTGTCGGGCAGGTAGTCGCAGTGCACGGCGGTGATGGTGCCGTCGGCGTCCTTGTCGCAGCCGGTGCAGGTGACGACGTAGCCGTAGCGCAGCCGCACCGAGTTGCCGGGGAATAAACGGAAATAGCCCTTGGACGGGGTTTCCATGAAGTCTTCGCGCTCGATCCACAGTTCTTTCGAGAACGGCACGGCGCGCTTGCCCAGGTCCGGCTGCTGCGGGTGGTTGGGGGCGAAGCACTCTTCCGACTGGCCGTCCGGGTAGTTGTCGATGATGAGCTTGACCGGGTCGAGCACGGCGATGCGGCGCAGGGCGCTATCGTTCAAGCACGTCGCGCTGGCAGGCTTCGAACACGCTGTAGTCGATCCAGCCGTCGGACTTGGAGACGCCGATCTGGTCGGTGAAGCGCTTGAAGCCTTCCGCCGTGTAGCCGCGCCGGCGCGCGCCGACCAGGGTGGGCAGGCGCGGGTCGTCCCAGCCGCTGACGTGATTTTCGTCGACCAGCTGGATCAGCTTGCGCTTCGACAGCACGACATAGGTGAGGTTGAGGCGGGCGAACTCGATCTGCTGGGGAACCGGGCGCGGGAAAAATCCGCCTTCGGCCAGTTTGTCCAGCAGCCAGTCGTAGAACGGCCGCTGGTCTTCGAATTCCAGGGTGCAGATCGAATGCGTGATGTGCTCGATCGCGTCCTCGATCGGGTGGGCGTAGGTGTACATCGGGTAGATGCACCAGGTGTCGCCGGTGTTGTGGTGATGCGCGCGCTTGATGCGGTAGATCGCCGGGTCGCGCAGGTTGATGTTGGGCGAGGCCATGTCGATCTTGGCGCGCAGCACGTGGGCGCCGTCGGGGAATTCGCCGGCGCGCATGGCGCGGAACAGGGCGAGGTTTTCTTCGATGCTGCGGCTGCGGTGCGGGCTGTCCTTGCCCGGCTCGGTGAGCGTGCCGCGATACGCGCGCATGTCGTCGGCGGACAGCGAATCGACATAGGCGTTGCCCGAGCTGATCAGGTACTCGGCGCAGGCGTACATGGTGTCGAAGTAGTTCGACGCGAAGTAGAGGTGCGTGCCCCAGTCGAAGCCCAGCCACTTCACCGATTCGGTGATGGCGTCGACGTATTCCTGGCTTTCCTTTTCCGGATTGGTGTCGTCGAAGCGCAGGTGGCAGACGCCGCCGTAGTCGCGCGCCAGGCCGAAGTTCAGGAAGATCGACTTGGCGTGGCCGAGATGCAGATAGCCGTTGGGCTCGGGCGGAAAGCGCGTTTCGACGCGGCCGCCCCATTTGCCGGCGGCGTTCTGCTCGTCGATGATGTTGCGGATGAAGTTGGCGGCGGGGGCGGGGCGGTGTCGTGCGACATGATGGGATGCGAGTTCCGAAAGCGGGAATTGTAATGGTCAAGCCGTTGGTAGACATGCTTCCCCCTTTAGAAAAGGGGGAGTGAGGGGGATTTGAGGGTCTTTGCCACGGCTCGAATCCCCCCTGGCCCCCCTTTTCCAAAGGGGGGAATGGTCAACAGCGTCCTTCAGGTAATGATGCCGCCGCCGAGGCACACCTCGCCGTCGTACAAAACGACCGACTGGCCGGGCGTGACCGCCCATTGCGGTGCGTCGAACACCAGTTCCAGCGTGTCGTCGTAGAGGGTGGCGATGTGGCAGGCGGCGTCCTGCTGGCGATAGCGCGTCTTGGCGGTGTAGGCGCGTTCGGGGTCGGGGCGCTTCGCCGCTGATCCAGCTGAGCTGGCCGGCGCCGAGGCTGCTGCGCTTGAGCAGCGGGTGCTCGTGGCCCTGCACCACGATCAGGGTATTGCTGGCCATGTCCTTGGCGGCGACGAACCAGGGGTCGTCGTTACCGTCTTTCTGGCCGCCGATGCCCAGCCCCTGGCGCTGTCCCAGCGTGTAATACATCAGGCCCTGGTGCTGGCCGACGCATTTGCCTTCGGGCGTGCGCATCTCGCCGGGGTCGCGCGGCAGGTAGCGTTCGAGGAATTCGCGGAAGTTGCGCTCGCCGATGAAGCAGATGCCGGTGCTGTCCTTCTTGGCGGCGTTGGGCAGGCCGATCTTCTCTGCGATCTGGCGCACTTCGGGCTTGGGCAGATGCGCCAGCGGGAACAGCGCGGGGGCGAGCTGCGACGGGCGAGAGGCGATAGAGGAAATAGCTTTGATCCTTGTTGGCGTCCGAACGCTTGCAGCAGCGTGGCGCGGCCGGCGGCATCCGCGCCCTTGCCGACGTAATGCCCGGTGGCGATGAACTCGGCGCCACGCGCGATGGCGTCCTGCAGAAACGCCTTGAACTTGATTTCGGCGTTGCACAGCACGTCGGGGTTGGGGGTGCGCCCGGCCTGGTATTCGGCGAGGAAGTAGCTGAACACGCGTTCCTTGTATTCGGCAGCGAAGTTGACCGCCTCGACCTCGATGCCGAGCACGTCGGCCACCGCCAGCACGTCGAGAAAGTCCTGGCGCGCGGTGCAGTGCTCGGTGTTGTCGTCGTCGTCCCAGTTCTTCATGAACACGCCGAGCACGTCGTAGCCCTGCTGCTTCAGCAGATGGCGGCGACGGCGGAATCGACGCCGCCCGACATGCCGACGACGACGCGCGTGCTCATGCGTGGTTCACGAAATCGAGCGGAAAGCGCCGCCCGGCCAGATAGTCCTGCACACAACGCATCACCAGCGGGCTGCGGTGCGGGATGGGGCTGGCGGCCAGTTCTTCGGGCGTCAGCCACACGGCGCGCACGATGCCGGTGTCCAGCGCGCGGTCGGCATCGAATCCGGTTACATCGCACAGATAGGCGAAGCGCAGGTAGGTGATGTCCTTGCGTGGGTAGTGCGTGGTGTAGCAGCCGAGCAGGGCGGTGGGCTCGACGCGATGCGCGGTTTCTTCCAGCGCTTCGCGGCGCACGGCTTCGATCAGTGTTTCGCCGCGTTCCCAGTGCCCGGCCGGCTGGTTGAGGCGCAGGCCGTCGGCGGTGTGCTCTTCCACCAGCAGGAATTTGCCGTCGCGGTGAACCAGCGCGGCGACGACGACGTGGGGTAGCCAACGTTCAGACATGCAGTTCTTTCCATTCTCCGGGTTGCAACGCATCCAGGGTCCATTCGCCGACGGCGGCGCGGATCAGCCGCAGCGTCGGATAGCCGATCTTCGCCGTCATCCGGCGCACCTGGCGATTCTTGCCTTCGGCAATCACGAGTTCGATCCAGCTGGTGGGGATGGCTGCGCGAAAGCGAACCGGCGGGTTGCGCGGCCACAGCCCGGCGGGTTCGTCGATGAGCCGCGCCTGGGCCGGGCGGGTGACGAAGTCGCCGAGATCGACGCCGTGCCGCAGCGCGTCCAGCGCCGCGTCGTCGGGCGCGCCTTCGACCTGCGCCCAGTAGGTTTTGGGCAGTTTGTGTCTGGGGTCGGCGATGCGGCTTTGGAGTTTTCCGTCATCGGTTAAAATCAGCAAACCTTCACTGTCCGCATCCAGGCGTCCGGCTGCGTATACACCCGGCAGCGAAAGGTGATCACCCAAACCCTGCCAGCGGCCTTCGGCGGTGAACTGGCTCAGAACGCCGTAGGGTTTGTTGAACAAAATAAGACGCGACACTTCGGTGGGGGGCAAAGTCCCAATTTTACCCATTTAAGGGAACAACGTTTCGAGACCCACATGAGCACACATATCCAGATTCCCGCCGCACGGACAAAAAATCACCGTCAACGCCGACAACAGCCTGAACGTGCCGGACACGCCGATCATTCCCTTCATCGAAGGCGACGGCACCGGCGTCGACATCACCCCGGCGATGCGCCGCGTGGTCGATGCTGCCGTGGCCAAGGCCTACGCCGGCAAGAAGCAGATCGCCTGGATGGAAGTGTTCGCCGGCGAAAAAGCGGTCAAGGTCTACGGCGGCGACCAGTGGCTGCCGGAGGAAACCGTGCAGGCGGTGAAGGACTATGTGATTTCGATCAAGGGCCCGCTCACCACGCCGACCTCGGGCGGCATCCGCTCGCTCAACGTCGCGCTGCGCCAGATGCTGGATCTGTACGTGTGCCTGCGCCCGGTGCGCTACTTCACCGGCGTGCCCAGCCCGGTGAAGGCGCCGGAAAAGGTCGACATGGTGATCTTCCGCGAGAACACCGAGGACATCTACGCCGGCGTCGAGTGGGAAGCCAACACCGAGGCGGTGCAGAAAGTCATCGCCTTCCTGCAGCAGGAAATGGGCGTGACGAAAATCCGCTTCCCCGCGACCTCGGCCATCGGCATCAAGCCGGTGTCGATCGAGGGCTCCGAGCGGCTGATCCGCAAGGCGATCCAGTACGCGATCGACAACAATCGCCGCTCGGTGACCCTGGTGCACAAGGGCAACATCATGAAGTTCACCGAAGGCGGCTTCAAGAAGTGGGGCTACGAACTCGCCGCGCGCGAATTCGGCGCCAGGCTGATCGGCGAAGGCCCGTGGATGGAGTTGCCGAACGGCATCGTCATCAAGGACGTGATCGCCGACGCCTTCCTGCAGCAGATCCTGCTGCGCCCGGACGAATACGACGTGATCGCCACGCTGAACCTCAACGGCGACTACATTTCCGACGCGCTGGCGGCGGAAGTCGGCGGCATCGGCATCGCGCCCGGCGCGAACCTGTCGGACACCGTGGCGATGTTCGAAGCCACCCACGGCACCGCGCCCAAGTACGCCGGCAAGGACTACGTCAACCCGGGTTCGCTGATCCTGTCGGCCGAAATGATGCTGCGCCACCTGGGCTGGCTCGAAGCCGCCGACCTGATCGTCGCCAGCATGGAAAAGGCCATCGCGGCGAAGCACGTGACCTACGACTTTGCTCGCCTGATGGAGGGCGCGACCGAAGTGAAATGCTCGGCGTTTGCCGAAGCGATGGTCGCGCAGATGTAAACCGGCGCCGCCCGCCCATAAAAAACCCCGCCGAAGCGGGGATGGGCCGAATTGAAAAACCCCGCCGAGCGGGGTTTTTTATTCAGCGCAGCCGCTCAAGCCAGCGGCTGGATGTTGGAAGCCTGCTTGCCCTTGGGCCCCTGGCTGACTTCGAAGCTGACTTTCTGGCCTTCCTTCAGGGTTTTGAAACCGTTGCCCTGAATGGCGGAGAAGTGCGCGAACACATCCTCGCCGCCGTCATCGGGGGTAATGAAACCAAACCCCTTGGCATCGCTGAACCACTTGACCGTACCTGTTGCCATTACTGCTTCCTCCTTGGCGGATCATCAAACACAACCACACACAAAACCGCGACAAGCACTATTGCACTGGCGGATGACTGGACGGCCGGGTTTTTATTGCCGTCGATCTGAGTTCAAGCGCGCTCTGGCAACTCCAGCGGGACATGCCTGTGGAACAGCCAAACCTGTCGGTTCTTGAAACCAAACTATCGGCTTTTTACCCTCGGCAAGATTTTTTTTCAAGCAGGAAATGCGCACATTCGGTGGGCTGGATAAAGTGTGGTTTCCATTCGACATGAAAGCTGAAATCAATGAAGAAGGGGCGTGGCAGCCATGCTGTCGGCGAATGCAAAACAAGCCGAAATCATCCGGCACGTTTCGAATCACAAGGCTCCTGCAGGAGCCTTTTTCATTGCGGTACGATGCGGGCATGCGCACCTGGGATATTTTCTGCACGGTCATCGACAATTATGGCGATGTCGGCGTGAGCTGGCGGCTGGCACGCAGTCTGGCGCGTGAGCAGGGCGCGCAGGTGCGCTTGTGGGTGGACGATCTGACCGCGTTTCAGCGCATTCGCCCGGACATTCGGCCCGAGCGTGCGCAGCAGTCGTGCGATGGCGTGACCGTCTGCGCCTGGCGGCCGGGCATGTCTGCCGGACGGCCTGCCGACGTGGTGGTCGAAGCCTTTGGCTGCACGCTGCCCGAGGCGTATGTGGCCGATATGGCCACGCGGTCGCCACCGCCGGTGTGGATCAACCTTGAATACCTGAGTGCGGAAACCTGGGTAGCTGCGCACCACGGCCTGCCATCGCCGCATCCCCGGCTGCCGCTGACCAAGTATTTCTTCTTTCCCGGTTATACCGAGCAGACAGGGGGGCTGTTGCGCGAGCGTGATGTGCTCGCGCGGCACGCACATTTTGTGCGGCATGACGTCGCTGCGTACTGGCAGTCGCTGGATTTGCCCGCGCCCGTGGCGGGCGAATGGCGGATATCGCTGTTTGCCTACGAGAATCCTGCGCTGGCTGAACTGCTGGACGCCTGGCACGCGAGTGCGGAGCCGGTCACGCTGCTGGTGCCGGAAGGCCGCATCCTGCCGCAGGTGGCGGACTGGCTGGGGAGAGCCGGGCTTGCACGCGGGGGACGCTGCCCGGCGTGGCGCGCTGGAGGTGCGGGTGCTGCCGTTTGCCAGCCAGGACGATTACGACCATTTGCTATGGGCGTGCGATCTCAATTTCGTGCGCGGCGAGGATTCCTGTGTGCGGGCGCAGTGGGCTGCACGGCCACTGGTGTGGCAGGCGTATCCGCAGGCCGCAGCCGCCCATCACGACAAGCTCGATGCCTTGCTGGCTATTTATAGCGCGTCGCTGGAATCGCCTGCGGCGCAGGTGTTGATCGACACCTGGCAGCGCTGGAACGGGGTTCCCGGCGCACCGGATATGGCCGCATGCTGGGCCGGTTGGCGGGCGCACAGGGATGCGTTGAGCGGCCACGCGATGGCCTGGCAGGCGCGACTGGCGGCCCAGCCGGGGCTTGTCGATACGCTGGCGGAGTTTGTCGAAAACAGGCTATCGAGCCGGCCAGAGGGTGTTTGAGCCAGTGGGGTGATCGCGTTCGTTTCTCTGGACTTTATCGTGCCGAATCAATAAAATATCGCGCTTTCTCAACCCCTTGGCGTTGCCGCGCTCTATGCGGCACGCACTTGCAGCAGGACAGACACCCATGAAAACCGCCCAGGAACTCCGCGCCGGCAATGTTGTGATGATTGGCCAAGACCCGATGGTCGTGGTGAAGAGCCGAATTCTCGAAATCCGGTCGCAACTCGTCTGTCGTCAAGATGAAGTTGAAGAATCTGCTCAATGGTTCTGGCACCGAGACCGTTTATCGTGCCGACGACAAGTTCGAGCAGGTGTCGCTGGATCACAAGGATTGCACCTATTCCTATTTTGCCGATCCGCTGTATGTGTTCATGGATGCCGACTACAACCAGTATGAAATCGAAGCCGACAACCTCGGCGACGCGCTGAACTATCTGGACGACGGCATGCCGCTGGAAGTGGTGTTCTACGACGGCAAGGCGATCTCGGTTGAGATGCCCACCACCGTCATCCGCGAAGTCGAATACACCGAACCCGCCGTGCGCGGCGACACCTCCGGCAAGGTGATGAAGCCCGCCCGCATCAAGCCTACCGGCTTCGAGCTGCCGGTGGCGGCTTTCGTCGATATCGGCGACAAGATCGAGATCGACACCCGCACCAACGAATTCAAGCGCCGCGCCAACTGAGTTCGGGCTTGGGTTTGAACAAAAGGCAGCTGCGGCTGCCTTTTGTTTTTGGGGCATCCCGTCCCGGCGTTAAAATAGCGGCCTGATTTTCTGTCGCATCCCCATGACCGACCCGCGTTTCATCCATCTCCGCCTGCACACCGAATACTCCGTCGCCGATGGCCTGGTGCGGGTGGATGGGGCGGTCAAGCGCGCGCGCGACAGCGCGATGCCTGCGCTGGGCCTGTCCGATCTGTCGAATACCTTTGGCTGGGTGAAGTTCTACCGCGCGGCGCGCAGTGCGGGGATCAAGCCCGTTTTCGGCTGCGACGTGTGGGTGACCCATGCGGCGGACAGAAACCGGCCTTCGCGCCTGTTGCTGCTGGTGCAGCATCGCGAAGGCTATCGTCGCCTGTGCGAACTGCTCACGCGCGCCTACCAGGAGAATCTTTATCGTGGCCGTGCCGAGATCGATCCGGCCTGGCTGGCCGACGGCACCGATGGCTTGCTGGCGCTGTCGGGCGGCGACGGCGGCAACGTGGCGCAGGCGGTTCTCGACGACAAGCCCGATGCCGCGCGCGCCGCGGCCGCAGCCTGGTCCGCGCTGTTTCCCGGACGCTATTACCTCGAACTGCAGCGCTTTGGCCAGCCGCACACCGAACGTCTGATCGACGGCCTGCTGGACGTGGGCGCGGCGCTGAATCTGCCGGCGGTGGCCACCCATCCGATCCAGTTCCTCGCGGCGGACGATTTCAAGGCGCACGAGGCGCGCGTGTGCATCGCCGAGGGCATGATGCTGGGCGACCCGCGCCGCCCGCGGCCGTTCACTGCCGAGCAGTATTTCAAGACGCCGGACGAAATGGCGGAACTGTTCGCCGACCTGCCCGAGGCGCTGGCCAACAGCGTGGAAATCGCCAAGCGCTGCAACCTGACGCTGGAACTCGGCAAGAGCAAATTGCCCGACTTCCCGACGCCGGACGGCATGAGTCTCGACGACTACATGCGGCAACGTTCGCATGAGGGTCTGGCGATCCGCATGGCCAGCCTGTATCCGGACGAGGCCGTGCGGGCGGCGAAATTTCCCGAGTACACCGCGCGGCTGGAATTCGAGCTCGGCACCATCATTCAGATGGGTTTCCCCGGCTACTTCCTGATCGTGGCCGACTTCATCAACTGGGCCAAGCACAACGGCGTGCCGGTAGGGCCGGGGCGCGGCTCCGGCGCGGGCTCGCTGGTGGCCTACAGCCTCGGCATCACCGACCTCGATCCGCTGGCCTACGACCTGCTGTTCGAGCGCTTCCTCAACCCCGAGCGGGTGTCGATGCCCGACTTCGACATCGACTTCTGTCAGGACGGGCGCGACCGCGTCATCGACTACGTGAAGCGTCGCTACGGCGCCGAGTCGGTGTCGCAGATCGCCACCTTCGGCACCATGGCGGCCAAGGCGGTGCTGCGCGACGTCGGCCGGGTGCTGGATCTGCCGTATCTGTTCGTCGACAAGTTCGTCAAGCTGGTGCCCAACGAGCTGGGCATCTCGCTGGCCGAGGCGCGTGAGAAGGAGCCGCAGATCGACGAGCGCGCAGCCGCCGAGGAAGAGCTCGCCGAACTGTTGCCGCTGGCGGAAAAGCTCGAAGGCGTGACGCGCAACGTCGGCATGCATGCGGGCGGGGTGCTGATTGCGCCGGGCAAACTCACCGATTTCTGCCCGCTGTATCGCGCCGAAGGCTCGGATGCGGCGGTGTCGCAGTTCGACAAGGACGATGTCGAGGCGATCGGCCTGGTCAAGTTCGACTTTCTCGGCCTGCGCACCCTGACCATCCTGGCCGAGGCGGTGCGCTTCGTGCAGCGCCACGAGGATCGCAGGGATTTCCGGCTGGAAGATCTGAAGCTGGACGATCCGGTGGTGTTCAAGCTGTTCGCCGACGGCAACACCACCGCGGTGTTCCAGTCGGAATCCCGCTCGGCCAAGGATCTGGAGAAAAAGCTCAGGGGCGACTGCTTCGAGGACATCATCGCGCTGATGGCGCTGAACCGCCCGGGTCCGCTGGGCTCCGGCATGGTGGACGATTTCATCGCGCGCAAGCTGGGCAAGCAGAAGCCCGAGTATTTCCACACCGATCTCGAACCGGTGCTGAAATCGACCTACGGCATCATCGTCTACCAGGAGCAGGTGATGCTGGTGGCGCAGATCCTGGCGGGCTACAGCCTGGGCGGCGCCGACCTGCTGCGGCGTGCGATGGGCAAGAAAAAAGCCGAGGAAATGGCGCAGCAGCGCGCGATTTTCCTGGACGGGGCGAAGCAGCGCGGGGTCGACGACAAGATCGCCGGGCGGCTGTTCGACCTGATGGAGAAGTTCGCCGAGTACGGTTTCAACAAGTCGCACTCGGCGGCGTATGCGCTGATCGCGTATCACACCGCCTGGCTCAAGGCCTACTACCCGGCCGAATTCATGGCGGCGACGATGTCGTCGGAAATGTCCGACACCGACAAGGTGCGGATTTTTTATGAAGACTGCCGCGCCAACGGCCTGGTGATGTTGCCGCCCGACATCAACCAGTCGCTGTACCGCTTCGAACCGGTGTCGAAAACCGACATCCGCTATGGACTGGGGGCGATCAAGGGCAGCGGCGAAGCGGCGATCGGTGCCATCGTGGCCGAGCGCGAGGCGAACGGCCCGTACAAGGGCCTGTTCGACCTGACGCGGCGGGTCGACAAGCGCTACCTCAATCGCCGCGTGCTCGAAGCGCTGGTCAAAGCCGGTGCGTTCGACACGATCAACGATCATCGCGCCAGCCTGATGGCCTCGGTCGGCGCGGCGCTGGAAACCGCCGACCGCGCGGCGCGCAGCGGCGGCCAGGTCGGGCTGTTCGGTGAAGCGCTCGACGGCGGCGAAGACCTGATCGAGGTGGCGCACTGGCCGGAGCAGGAAAAGCTGCTGCAGGAGAAGTCCGCCCTGGGCTATTTCTTCAGCGGCCATCCCTTCACTTCGTATCTGGCCGAAGTGTCGAGCTTTGCCAAACGCCAGCTCGACAGCCTGGAGCCTTCGCGCGATCCGGTGATGCTCGCGGGCATCGTCGTCTCGCTGCGCACCCAGATGACGCGGCGCGGCAAGATGCTGATCCTGCTGCTGGACGATGCGACCGCGCAGGTCGAAGTGGTGATTTTCAACGAACTCTACGAGCAGAACCGCCACCTGCTGAAAGACGACGCCCTGCTGGTGATCGAGGGCAAGGTCAACCGTGACGATTATTCCGGCGGGGTGCGGGTGACGGCCGAACGCATCTACGATCTGGCGGGCGCGCGCACCCGTTTTGCGCAGGGCTTGCGGCTGACGTGCAACGGCCAGTGTCACGCCCAATCCGGTAGTGGCAGCAAGCTGGCCGAGCTGCTCGCGCCTTACAAGGTGCCCGAGGGCGGCTGCCCGGTGTGGGTGGACTACCTTGCGCCGCATGCGCGCTGTCGGGTGCGGCTGGGCGAGGGCTGGCGGGTGCGGCTGGACGATCGGCTGATCGAATCGCTGGGGGGCTGGCTGAAGCCCGACGCGGTGAACGTGATCTACTGAACGGCTCGACGCTCATTCCTGTAGCAAAAACGTACCCATTCAGGCTTTTTTGCAACAAATGTGTTGACAGGTATAACGTTATATTAGAGAATTCTTATAACGCTGAGGTGGCCGCAATGGCTCTCGGTGTTGTCTCCTCCAATCCTCCTCCTTTGGTGGATAACTCAGCCCGGCTCCAGAAAGAGCCGGGCATTTTTTTGCCTGTTCGGCAGAGATTTGGCGCTACGTTGTCGAGTGTTTCCGGAAGTCCGTGAATTCGCCTTCCGCTGCGGTCTGTTCCACCTGCGTTACCTTGGCCAGGGGCGGGCCGGAATGCGCCCAGGCCAGCATCGCCGCCACGGCGGTGTCATTTCCCTGAATCACGGCCTCCACGCAGCCATCGGCGCGGTTCATCACCCAGCCGCGGATGCCGAGCCGCTCGGCCTGCTGCTTCATCGACTCGCGAAACCACACGCCCTGCACGCGGCCATGAATGACCAGGCGCAGGGTTTGCGTGCTCATTTCACTTTCATGCCCGGCTGCGCGCCGCTGTCGGGCGACAGGATGAACAGGCCGGGCGCGTCGCCGGAGGCCGCCAGCACCATGCCTTCGCTCATGCCGAACTTCATCTTGCGCGGCGCGAGGTTGGCGACCATGACGGTGAGCCGGCCGACCAGCGCTTCCGGCGCGTAGGCCGACTTGATGCCGGCGAACACCTGGCGTGTGCCGAGATCGCCCAGATCGAGCGTGAGCCGCAGCAGTTTGTCCGCGCCTTCGACGTGTTCGGCGTTGGCGATGCGCGCGATGCGCAGGTCGATTTTGGCGAAGTCGTCGATGCTGATCGTCTCGGCTACCGGGGCGGCAGCCGCAGGCTGCGCGGCGTGTGTTTGCGCTTCGGCATGGCGTACCGGCGCAGGAGCCGGGGTGGGTTCCAGGTTCTGTTTGTTGGCGTCTACCATGGCTTCGATGGATTTGGGGTCGATACGGGTCATCAGGTGGCTGTACTCGTTGATGCGGTGGCGGATGAACAGGCTTTGGGAATCCTCCCAGGTCAGCGGCGCAATATTCAGGAAGGCTTCGACCTGCTCGGCCAGTTTCGGCAGCACCGGCTTGAGATACAGGGTCAGCAGGCGGAAGCAGTTCAGCGCGACGGTGCAGACCTCGTGCAGGCGATACACCGCTTCCGGCTTCTTCGCCAGTTCCCAGGGTTTTTCGTCGGCCACATACTGGTTGGCGCGGTCGGCCAGCGCCATGATCTCGCGCAGCGCGCGGCCGTAGTCGCGCGCCTCGTAATGCGCGGCGATGTCGGCGGCGGCAGCCTGGAATGCGCCGATCAGTTCGAGGTTGGCGACGCCGTCGGCCAGTTTGCCGTCGAAGTTCTTGTGGATGAAACCGGCGGTGCGGCTGGCGATGTTGATGAACTTGCCGACCAGGTCGGAATTCACCCGCGCGATGAAATCGTCGAGGTTGAGGTCGATGTCTTCCATCGTGCCGTTGAGCTTGGCGGCGTAGTAGTAGCGCAGCCATTCGGGATTGAGCTTCTGCGCCAGATAGCTTTCGGCGGTGATGAAGGTGCCGCGCGATTTCGACATCTTCTGGCCGTTGACGGTCAGGAAGCCGTGCGCGTACACCGCAGTCGGCAGGCGGTAGCCGGCGTTTTTCAACATCGCCGGCCAGAACAGGGCGTGGAAATACAGGATGTCCTTGCCGATGAAGTGCACCAGCTCGGTTTTCGAATCGGCGCCCCACCAGGCATCGAAGTCGAGGCCGTTGGTCGCAGCGTATTTGGCGAAGCTCGCCATGTAGCCCACCGGTGCGTCCAGCCAGACGTAGAAATACTTGCCCGGCGCGCCGGGAATCTCGAAGCCGAAGTAGGGCGCGTCGCGGCTGATGTCCCAGTTGTTGAGGCCGGAGGCGAACCATTCCTGCATCTTGTTGGCGGCTTCAGCCTGCAGCGCGCCCGAGGTCGTCCATTCGCGCAGGAAGGCTTCGCATGCGCCCAGCTTGAAGAAGTAATGCTCGGAATCCTTGTGCACCGGCGTGGCGCCCGACACCGCCGACACCGGGTTCTTCAGTTCGGTCGGGCTGTAGGTCGCGCCGCAGACTTCGCAGTTGTCGCCGTACTGATCCAGTGCGCCGCACTTGGGGCATTCGCCCTTGATGAAGCGGTCCGGCAGGAACAGGTTTTTCACCGGGTCGAACAACTGGGCGATGGTTTTGACGTCGATCAGCCCGGCGTCCTTGAGGCTCAGATAAATCTTCGACGCCAGTGCGCGGTTTTCGTCCGAATGCGTCGAATAGTAATGGTCGAAGCCGATGTGAAAGCCGGCGAAGTCGCGCGTGTGCTCGTCCCACACCCGGCCGATCAGCGTTTCCGGGGTGATGCCTTCCTTTTCCGCGCGCAGCATGATCGCGGTGCCGTGGGTGTCGTCGGCGCACACGTAATGGCATTCGTGGCCGCGCATTTTCTGGAAACGCACCCAGATATCGGTCTGGATGTATTCGACCAGATGGCCGAGGTGAATGCTGCCGTTGGCATAGGGCAGGGCGGAGGTAACAAGAATCTGGCGGGACATGGAAACAGCCGGGCTACGGAAGGCGGCCATTTTACCCGCGAGGATGCCTAAAAGCGCGAGCCGGGCTGTTTGAGAAACTCGATTTCGTCCGGGGTGGACGGGCGGCCGAGGAGTTCGTTGCGATGTGGAAAACGGCCAAAGCGCGCGACGACATCGCGGTGCTTGCGCGCGTAGTCGAGAAAGCCTTCGAACAAGCCTTGCTCGGCAGGGCTGGCTTCCGCTGCGAGTTTTTCGTATTGCGCGACGGATAAATCCTGCATCGCCATCGTCTCGGCGTGTTCCAGCGGCAGATACGCGAACACCCGTTCGATCGGCGCGATGCGGGCGTCCTCGCCGCGCTGGATCATGTCCAGCGCGATCGCCAGCGATTGCGCATCGTAGGCAAACGACAGTCCATGGTTGCGATGGATATGGTGTGGAAACTGGTCCAGCACCACGATCAGCGCCAACCGGCCGCGCGGGCTGCCGTTCCAGCCATCGAGTTCGCCCCGGCCTGCGGCGACGAGGGTTTCGGCAAAACGCTCGGTGACCAGTTGATCGTTGGCAGCCGATTTGCCGAACCAGAGCTTGCTTTGCCGCGCCGCAATATCTGCCGCCGCGCCCGGCGCGCCGAACCAGAAATCGAGCACCGCTTCGGGCGTGGCGATCATGAACGCCTCAGAAAATGTCGTCGGGCAGGCTGTTGTGGCTGCCGTCGCAATACGGCTTGTCCGCCGTGTGCTTGCAGTTGCACAGCCATACGGTGGCCTTTTCCTTGATGACGAACGATACCGGCTCCAGCCCGGTGCCTTCGTGCGAGCCATCGCAAAACGGCTGGGTCATCGAGCGTCCGCACGAGCACCACCAGTATTCACCCGGCTCAAGTTCGAGTTCGGCGGGGGCGCGGTCATACACAATGGGTTCGGACATGGTGGGTGCCTGTGAAAAAACGCCATTCTACAGGCAAGAAAAAAGCCCAACCGCGAACGGTTGGGCTTTGGGTAGATGGTGGAGGCGGCGGGAATCGAACCCGCGTCCGAAAGCCCTCTACAGGCAGTTCTACATACTTAGTCCGGTGATTTTGTGCTTTAACCTCGGTCACGCCCGCCGAACAGGCTGAACTTTGGCGAGTGGCCTTGATTTAATGTCTGCCCAAGCCACCCGGACAGCCACGATCATGCTGAATTTACCCTGCTGTCAGTTGCCTGACCCAACCCGCATGCTGGCTGGTGCAGGGTCTAGCGCAATTAAGCGGCTAGAGCGTAAGTTTCGTCGTTTGCGTTTAAACGATTTTCAGTTGGATTTACGAGGTACTCTGACCCTCGGTATGCCCCACTCTGCTTCGCGACCCCCGTCGAAACCAGGTCGCCCCCCTTGTGATGCTGCAACAAGTGTACCGCATAGAGGTCTGGCCGATGGGAAAGTTCCGGAACCCGGTAAATTTCTGCGGTGCGGGTTTACGGCAGGAAGGGGAAAGGGTCGTGCGTGACCGCAACGGACGCCATATAGCCGAATACGAACAGGGCGGCGATCCAGGCGGCAATGCGCTGGCTGCGGGTTTTGCCGCGCTTGAGAGCGATTGTGCCGAGCACGATGTAGAGGATGAGTGCGAAAAACTTGGCGGTGAGCCAGCCGTGCACCAGCGGATACTGCTGCAGCAGCACGGCCAGCCCGATGCCGCTGGTCAGCAGCAGGGTGTCGTTGAGGTGCGGCACGATGCGCACCCAGCGCGCCTGCAGCCGGGGCGAATCAAGCATCATCCAGACGCCGCGCAGGATGAACAGCGCCAGGGTGACAGCGAGGGTGGTGAGATGCAGCTGTTTGAGGAGGACGAAGGCCACCGCTCAGGCAATAAAGTCGAGGGCTTCGGTCGGATGGTGGATTTGCGCGTGCGCCCCCCAGGTCTGCGGCTGGTCGCTGGCGTCGAGGTAGCCCCAGGCGGCGACCAGCGCCGGCATGGTGGCGGCAGTGGCGGCCTGGATGTCGCGTTCGGCGTCGCCCAGATACAGGCACTGCGCGGGCGCCGCGCCGCACAACTCGGCAGCGGCGAGCATGGGCGCAGGGTGCGGCTTGGGTTGCGGGCAGGTATCGCCGGAGACGATGCAGGTGGCACGCTCGGCGAGGTCGAGAATGGACATCAGCGGCTCGGTGAAACGCGCCGGCTTGTTGGTGACCACGCCCCAGGCCAGGCCCCGCTGCTCGAGCGCAGCCAGCAATTCGAGAATGCCGGGGAAGGGCCGCGAGTGGCGGCAGATGTTGTCGGCGTATAGCTGGAGGAATTCCTCGCGCATGTGCGCAAACTGCACATCATCCGGATGCAGGTCGAACCCGACGCCGAGGAGGCCGCGCGCGCCGTGCGAGGCCTGCGGGCGGATGACATCATCAGCCAGCGGTGGCAGGCCGTGGCGTACCCGTTGCAGGTTGAGCGCGTAGCCGAGGTCGGGCGCGGTGTCGACCAGGGTGCCGTCGAGGTCGAACAGCACGGCGCGGATGCCATCGAGCTTCACGGCTTTAATCCCCACGCTGCGTCGCCAGCAGGTAGTTGACGTCGGTATCGGCTTCCAGTTTGTAGACCTTGGTCAGCGGGTTGTAGGTCATGCCGATCAGTTCCTGCGTATCGAGTCCGGCCTCGCGCGCCATGCGGGCGAGTTCGGCGGGCTGGATGAACTTGGCGTAGTCGTGGGTGCCGCGCGGCAGCAGCTTGAGGAGGTATTCGGCGCCGACGACGGCGAACAGATAGCTCTTGGCGTTGCGGTTGAGCGTCGAGAAAGAACACCCGGCCGCCCGGCTTGACCAGCTTGGCGCAGGCGGCGACGACCGAGGCCGGGTCGGGCACGTGTTCAAGCATTTCCATGCAGGTGACGACGTCGAATTCGCCCGCGTGCTGCGCGGCGAAGTCTTCGGCCGACACCAGCTGGTAATCGACGCTCTGGCCGGATTCGTACAAATGCAGTTTGGCGACCTTGAGCGCCTTGTCCGACAGGTCGATGCCGCTGACCGTGGCGCCGGCAGCCGCCATCGCTTCGGCCAGGATGCCGCCGCCGCAGCCGACGTCGAGCACTTTCCTGCCCGCCAGCGGCGCCTGCTGGGCGATCCATTTCAGCCGTAGCGGGTTGATTTCGTGCAGCGGCTTGAATTCGGAGTTCGGGTCCCACCAGCGGTGGGCAAGCTCGGAAAATTTGGCGATTTCAGCGGCGTCGACGTTGCTCATGGTTCATTCCCAGCGGTAAGTTTGGTGCGCCAATAGGCAGCGCGGGCGGCCAGATCGTCGGTGTCGAGACCCGCCAGACGACGATTGTTCAATTTTAGCCTGCCATCCACCCACACATGGGTGACGTGTTCGCGCCCGGCCACATGCACCAGATGCGAGATCGGGTCGAATACCGGCTGGCTCGACAATGCGGCGAGATCCACCGCGACCAGATCGGCACGCTTGCCGGGGACGATGCTGCCTATCCTGTCGTCGAGGTTGAGCGCGCGGGCGGCATCGAGGGTGGCGGCCTTGAGCGCGGCGGCAGCGGGCAGGGCGGTCGCGTCGCCGCTGACGCCCTTGGCCAGCAGCGCCGCCAGCCGCATTTCGGCAAACAGGTCGAGGCGGTTGTTGCTGGCGGCGCCGTCGCTGCCGAAGCCGAAATTGATGCCTGCGCGGATGAACTGGGCGGTCGGCGCAATGCCGGAAGCCAGCTTCAGGTTCGACGTCGGGCAGTGCGCCACGTGGCAGGCGTGTGCGGCCAGCAACTCGATTTCGGCAGGGTTCACATGCACCGCGTGGACGCCGATGAAATTCGGCCCCAGGAGTCCCAGCCGCGCCAGCCGTTCCAGCGGGCGCACGCCGTACTGCTTCAGGCTGTCGGCGATTTCGTCGGCGGTTTCGTGGATGTGGGTGTGGATGGGCAGGTTGAGTTGTTCGGTCAGGGTGTTGATGCGGCTGAAGGTGGCGTCGCTGACGGTGTAGGGCGCGTGCGGGGCAAAGGCGAACGACAGCAGCGGTTCGTCCTTGAGCGCATCGCGCATCGCCAGGCCTTTGGCCAGATAGTCGTCGGCATCGCTGGCGTAGGCGCTGGGGAATTCCAGCACGATCATGCCCAGGGTGGCGCGCATCCCGGCCTGCAGGAAAGCCTCGCCGGCGGCCTGCGGATAGAAATACATGTCGTTGCAGGTGGTGATGCCGCCCGCCAGCATTTCGGCGGCGGCGAGCAGGGTGCCGTCGCGCACGAAGGCTTCGGACAGGTGTTTTTTCTCGGCGGGCCAGATGTGCTGCCGGAGCCAGGCCATCAGCGGCTGGTCGTCGGCAAAACCACGCAACAGCGACATCGCGGCATGGCCATGCAGGTTGACCAGGCCGGGGATCAGGGCCTGACCGGGCAGGGCGAGGGTGTGCGCCGCCTCGTAGCGCGCAGTCGCTGCGTCGGCAGGCAGCACATCGAGGATCTCGCCGTCGCGCACGACCACTGCGTGGGCGGTCAATGTTCCCTGAGGTTCGACGGGAACGACCCATTGCGGCAGAAGAATGAGATCGGCGGGGTGTTTCATGGTGGACTGCATTCTCACTGTTTGGCTGCGGTTTGGCAAAGTCTGGCGGACGCAGCAGCCATGCTAAAATCGCGGGCTTTAGATCAATAAAAAAGCCGGTTTATGGAACAGTTTGCCAAGGAAACCCTCCCGGTCAGTCTCGAAGAGGAGATGCGGCGGTCGTACCTCGATTACGCCATGAGCGTGATCGTGGGGCGCGCGTTGCCGGATGTGCGCGACGGATTGAAGCCGGTGCATCGCCGCGTGCTGTTCGCGATGAACGAGCTGGGCAACGACTGGAACAAGGCTTACAAGAAGTCGGCGCGCGTGGTCGGCGACGTCATCGGTAAATACCACCCGCACGGCGACACCGCGGTGTACGACACCATGGTGCGGATGGCGCAGGACTTCTCGCTGCGCTACCCGCTGGTCGACGGCCAGGGCAACTTCGGCTCGGTCGACGGCGACAACGCGGCGGCGATGCGTTACACCGAAGTGCGCATGGCCAAGATCGCGCATGAATTGCTGGCCGATCTGGACAAGGAAACGGTCGATTTCGGCCCCAACTACGACGGTTCCGAGCACGAGCCGCTGGTGCTGCCCGCCAAGATTCCCAACCTGCTGATCAACGGTTCGTCCGGCATCGCGGTGGGCATGGCGACCAACATTCCGCCGCACAACCTGACCGAGATCGTGCGACGCGCTGTTCGCGCTGCTGGACGATCCCGAGATCGATATCGAGTCGCTCATCGCCATCGTCAAGGCGCCGGACTTCCCCACCGCCGGCATCATTTACGGCCTGTCCGGCGTGCGCGACGGCTACCGCACCGGACGCGGCCGGGTGGTGATGCGCGCCACCTGCCACTTCGAGGATGTGGGCAGGGAAGGCGGCAAGCAGGCGATCATCATCGACGAGCTGCCGTACCAGGTGAACAAGGCCAACCTGCTGATCAAGATCGGCGAGCTGGTGCGCGAAAAGCAGATCGACGGCATTTCCGATCTGCGCGACGAGTCCGACAAGTCGGGCATGCGCGTGTACATCGAGCTGAAGCGCGGCGAAAACGCCGACGTGGTGCTGAACAACCTGTACAAGCAGACGCAGATGCAGGACACCTTCGGCATGAACATGGTGGCCTTGATCGAGGGCCAGCCGCGCCTGCTCAACCTGACGCGAAATGCTCGACGCCTTCCTGCGCCACCGGCGCGAAGTCGTCACCCGCCGCACCGTGTTCGATCTGCGCAAGGCGCGCGAACGCGGCCATATCCTGGAAGGTCTGGCGGTGGCGCTGGCCAACGTCGACGAGATCGTCGAACTGATCAAGACGTCTGAAACCCCGGTGATCGCCAAGACGCGCCTGCTGGATCGCGCGTGGAAATCGGCGATGGTCGAGGAAATGCTGGCGCGCATCGATCCCGAGTTTTCGCGTCCGGTGAACATCGGCCCCGAATTCGGTCTGCATGCCGACGGCTATCACCTGTCCGAAATCCAGGCGCAGCGCATTCTGGAAATGCAGCTGCAGCGCCTGACCAATCTGGAGTCGGACAAGATCATCGGCGAATACAAGGAGATCATGGCGAAGATTGCCGATCTGCTCGATATCCTCGCCACGCCTGCGCGCATCACCCAGATCATTCGCGACGAGTTGAAGGCAGATCCAGGACCAGTTCGGCGACGCGCGCCGCTCGGTGATCGTCGAGAACGCGCAGGACATGTCGATGGAAGACCTGATCGCGCCGGAAGACATGGTGGTGACGCTTTCGCACGGCGGCTACATGAAATCGCAGCCGATGGACGACTACCGCGCGCAGAAGCGCGGCGGCCGCGGCAAGCAGGCGGCGGGCACCAAGGATGAAGACTTCATCGAGAAGATGTTCGTCGCCAATACCCACGATTTCATCCTCTGCTTCTCCAACCGCGGCCGGCTGTACTGGCTCAAGGTGTACAACGTCCCGGCGGGCGGCCGCGCGGCGCGCGGCAAGCCGATCGTCAACATGCTGCCGCTGGAAGACGGCGAGAAAATCAACGCGTTGTTGCCGGTGAAAACGTTCGACGACGAACACTATGTGTTCATGGCAACCTCGAATGGCATCGTCAAGAAAACGCCGCTGTCCGAGTTTTCGCGTCCGCGTACCGCCGGCATCATCGCGGTGGGGCTGGACGACGGCGATTTCCTGATCGGCGCGTCGATCACCGACGGCCGCCACGACGTGATGCTGTTCTCCGACGGCGGCAAGGCGGTGCGCTTCGACGAGAACGACGTGCGTCCGATGGGACGCACCGCGCGTGGCGTCATCGGCATGAAACTCGCCAAGGGCAAGAAGCTGATTTCCCTGCTGGTGGCCGAAGACGAAAACGACTTCGTGCTGACCGCGACCGAGAACGGCTTCGGCAAGCGCACGCCGATCACCGAATACACCCGCCACGCCCGCGCCACCCAGGGCATGATTGCGATCCAGACCAGCGAACGCAATGGCCGCGTGGTCGCCGCCACGCTGGTGAAACCGGATGACGAGATCATGCTGATCACCACCGGCGGCGTGTTGATCCGCACACGGGTCAAGGAAATTCGCGCCATGAGCCGCTCGACGCAAGGCGTGACGCTGATCAACCTGGACAAGGGCGAAACCCTGATCAGCCTGGAAAAAGTAGCCGAAACCGACAACGAAGAGGAATAAGCGCATGACCATCTATAACTTCAGCGCCGGCCCCGCCGTGCTCCCCAAAGCCGTGTTGCAGCAGGTGCAGGCCGAACTGGTCGACTGGCACGGCAGCGGCATGTCGGTGATGGAAATGAGCCATCGCGGCAAGGAATTCATGGGCATCGCGGCCGAGGCCGAGGCCGACCTGCGCGAGGTGATGGGCATTCCGGCCAACTACAAGGTGCTGTTCCTGCAGGGCGGCGCGTCGAGCCAGTTCGCGATGGTGCCGATGAATCTGCTGCGCGGCAAAGCCAGCGCCGATTACCTGAACACCGGCGAGTGGTCGAAAAAGGCCATCAAGGAAGCCAAGAAATACGGCGCGGTGAACGTGGTGGCGAGCAGCGAAGACAAGAACTTCAGCTACGCGCCGGCGCAGGACCAGTGGAAGCTCGATCCGAATGCGGCCTACGTCCACTACACGCCGAACGAAACCATCGGCGGCGTGGAGCTGTTCTGGACCCCGGACACCGGCAGCGTGCCGCTGGTGGCCGACATGTCCTCGACCATCCTGTCGCGCCCGATGGACGTATCGAAGTACGGCCTGATCTACGCCGGCGCGCAGAAGAACATCGGCCCGGCCGGTCTCACCATCGTCATCGTGCGCGACGACCTGATCGGCGAGACGCTGCAAAGGCACGCCGACCATGTTCGACTACAAGATCCACGCCGACAACGAGTCGATGTACAACACCCCGGCCACCTTTGCCATGTACACCGCCGGACTGGTGTTCAAGTGGTTGAAGACAAACGGCGGGCTTGCGGCGATGGAAAAGACCAATCGCGAGAAGGCCGGTCTGCTGTACAGCAAGATCGATGCATCCGGCTTCTACAACTCGCCGGTGGCGCGGGAAAACCGCTCGCTGATGAACGTGCCGTTCACCCTGAAGGACGCCGCGCTCGACGAGGCTTTCCTCAAGGGCGCCAAGGAGCGCGGCCTGATCCAACTGAAAGGCCATCGTTCGGTGGGCGGCATGCGCGCGTCGATCTACAACGCCATGCCGGTGGCGGGGG
The DNA here is from genome assembly GCA_963818665.1 of uncultured Hydrogenophilales bacterium. GTDB lineage: Bacteria > Pseudomonadota > Gammaproteobacteria > Burkholderiales > Thiobacillaceae > Thiobacillus. The sequence goes on from CAWFTM010000002.1 coordinate 98,230, forward strand.
TGCAGGCGCTGGTCGATCACATGGCCGACTTCGAGAAAAGCCATGGCTGAGGCGCGCAAGGTCCTCACGCTCAACGCGATTTCTGCACGCGGCCTGGCGCGGCTGCCGGAACACTACATCGTCGGCGGCGACATCGCCGATCCGGATGGCATTCTGGTGCGTTCGGCCAACATGCACGAGATGGAGATTCCGGCGAGCGTGCGGGCCATCGCCCGTGCCGGTGCCGGCACCAACAACATCCCGGTGAAGAAGTTGTCCGAGCGCGGCGTGCCGGTGTTCAACGCGCCGGGGGCGAATGCCAATGCGGTGAAGGAACTGGTGATCGCCGGGATGCTGATCGCGGCGCGCAATATCGTGCCGGCGATTCATTTTGTCGAAGGCCTGTCCGGCACCGACGAAGCACAGCACAAGGCGACGGAAGCCGGCAAGAAGCAGTTTGCCGGGATGGAATTGCCGGGACGGACTCTGGCGGTGATCGGCCTCGGCGCAATCGGCTCCTATATCGCCGAAGCGGCGATCAAGCTGGGCATGAATGTGGTGGGTTTCGACCCGGCGATTACGGTGGATGCCGCCTGGCGCCTGCCGTCGCAGGTCAAGCGTGCGGAAAACGTCGAAGACGCGCTGCGGGTGGCGGATTTTGTCACGCTGCACGTGCCGCTCATCGATCCTACGCGCAACCTCATCAATGCCCAGCGCATCGGCGTGATGCGCCCCGGCGCCGTGCTGCTGAATTTCGCGCGCGAAGGGGTGGTCGATAACGCCGCCGTGGTCGAGGCGCTCGACGCCAACAAACTGCACGCCTACATCTGCGATTTCCCCGCCAATGCGTTGAAAGGCCACGCCAAAGTCGTCGCCCTGCCGCACCTGGGCGCCAGCACCGAAGAAGCAGAAGAAAATTGTGCGGTGATGGTGGCGGAGCAACTCGCCGATTTTCTGGAAAACGGCAACATCCTCAATTCGGTCAACTTCCCCAACGTCGCCATGGCGCGCGAATCGGCCTTCCGTATTGCGATCGCCAACGCCAACGTGCCCAACATGGTGGGACAGATTTCCTCGGTGCTCGCCGCCGCCGGGCTCAACATCCACAACATGGTCAACAAGTCCAAGGGCGATATGGCCTATACCCTGGTGGACGTGGACAGCGTGGTCAACGATGCCGTCATCGCGCAACTCGCAGCGATCGCCGGTGTGCTCGGTGTGCGATATCTGCCGCAATAATGAACGACGCACTCAAAGCGCTGCGGGCGCGCATCGACGGGATTGACGACGCCATTCTCAAACTGGTGTCCGAGCGTGCGGGTATCGCCCAGCAGGTCGGGCGCGCCAAGAATGGCGAAAAAATTTACCGCCCCGAGCGCGAGGCGCAGATTGTGCAGCGCCTGCGCGACGCCAACCCCGGCCCGCTGTCGGGCGAGTCGGTCGAACGCCTGATCCGCGAAATCATGTCGGCCTGCCGCGCGCTGGAGCAGGCGATCCGTGTCGCCTACCTGGGCCCTGCAGGCACCTTCAGCCAGCAGGCGGCGCACAAGCAGTTTGGCCATGAAATCGATGCGCTGGCCGAAGCCGACATCGACGCCTGCTTTCATGCGGTGGAAACCGGGCGTGCCGATTTCGCCGTGGTGCCGGTGGAGAACTCCACCGAGGGTGCGATCTCGCGCACACTCGACCTCATCGTCGCCAGCCCGCTGAGGATTTGCGGCGAAGTGATGCTGCCGATCCATCAGACGCTGATGCGCAAGCAGGATGGGCGGGAGGGCATCGCTCGCGTCTACGGCCACGCCCAGTCGCTCGCGCAATGCCAGCAGTGGCTCAGCCGTCATCTTCCCAACGCGGAAAAAGTCAGCGTGGTCAGCAACAGCGAAGGTGCGCGCCTCGCCGCAGCCGATCCGGATTCCGCGACCTTGGGATCGGAAGCGGCCGCCGGGTTGTACGGACTGGTCGTGGTCGAATCGCGCATCGAGGACGAGGCCAGCAACACCACGCGCTTTCTGGTGCTGGGCGCCAGCGATGCCGCACCGTCCGGGCGCGACAAAACCTCGCTGGTCGTGGGGGCCAGGAATGAACCCGGTGCCGTGGTCAAGCTGTTGCAGCCGCTGGCCGATGCGGGCATTTCCATGAGCAAGCTCGAATCGCGCCCGGCACGGCTCGACAATCGCAGCCTGGGCAACTGGGAATATCTGTTTTTCGTCGTCTGCGAAGGCCATCGGCAGGACGCGAAACTGGCCGCCGCGCTGGCTGAAATCGAATCACGTGCCGCCTTCCTGAAAATTCTCGGCTCCTATCCCGCCGCCGCGTCATGAGCTGTTGTGACCTTGCTCCGCCGTACGTGCGTGCCATTGCGCCGTATCTGCCCGGCAAACCGATTTCCGAACTGGCGCGCGAGCTGGGCTTGAATGAGACCGATATCGTCAAGCTGGCGTCGAACGAGAATCCGCTCGGCCCCAGTCCGCGTGCGCTGGCAGCCGCGCAGGATGCGCTGCACGACATGGCGCTGTATCCCGATGGCGCCGGGTTTGCGCTGAAGGCAAAGCTGTCGGACAAGCTCGGCGTGGCCGCCAGCCAGATCGTGCTGGGCAACGGCTCCAACGACGTGCTGGACATGGTCGCGCGCGCCTTCCTCGCGCCGGGCACCTCGGCGGTCTACGCGCAACATGCCTTTGCGGTGTATCCCATCGCCACGCAGACGGTCGGTGCGCAGGGCATCGCGGTGGCGGCAAAGGATTATGGCCACGATCTCGCCGCGATGCGCGCAGCCATCCGCGACGACACCCGCGTGCTGTGGATCGCCAATCCCAACAATCCCACCGGCACCTTCCTGCCGTGGGCGGAGATCGAAGCCTTCCTCGCAAGCGTGCCGGCGCACGTCGTGGTGGTGCTGGATGAAGCCTACGGCGAATACCTTCCCACCGACGACCGCTGCGACACCCTCGCCTGGATCGAGCGCTTCCCCAATCTGCTGATCAGTCGCACCTTCTCCAAGGCCTATGGCCTGGCCGGCCTGCGCGTCGGCTACGGGGTCGGGCATCCCGACGTGATCGATCTGCTCAACCGGGTGCGCCATCCCTTCAACGTCAACGCGCCTGCGCTCGCCGCCGCCGAGGCCGCGCTCGACGATGTCGAATTCCTGCTGCGCAGCTATGCGCTCAACCGCGCCGGCATGGCACAGCTGGCGGCGGGACTGGCCGGCCTGAAAATCGAGACCGTGCCGTCGAAGGGCAATTTCCTGTTGGCCAGGGTCGGCGATGCCGCGCGCATCAACGCCGAATTGCTGAAGCGCGGCGTCATCGTGCGTCCGGTCGCCAATTACGGCTTGCCCGAGTTCCTGCGCGTATCGGTCGGACTGGCCGGCCAGAACGCGCGTTTCCTCGACGCGCTGAGCGCCTGCCTGTGATCATCGAGAAACTCGCTCTCGTCGGCACCGGCCTCATCGGCGGCTCGTTTGCGCTGGCGCTGAAACAGGCCGGCGCAGTGCGCGAAGTGCTGGGCGTCGGTCGCAATCCGGCGCGACTCACCCTCGCGCGCGAACTCGAACTGATCGACGGCATGGCCGACTGGAAACAGGCAGGCCAGGCCGACTGCATCCTGCTGGCATTGCCGGTGGGCGAAACCGAAGCGGTGCTGCGACAGCTTGCGCCCCATCTGAAGCCCGGTGCCATCGTCACCGATGCCGGCAGCACCAAGGCCAACGTGGTGGCGGCGGCGCGTGCCGCGCTGGGTGCGCGTTTGGTTGATTTCGTGCCGGGCCATCCGATCGCGGGTTCCGAGCAAAGCGGCCCCGGCGCTGCCCGCGCCGATCTGTACCGGGGCAAGCGCGTGGTGCTGACGCCGCTGCCCGAGACCCGCCCCGATGCTGTCGCCACCGTGCGCGCACTGTGGGAAGCCGCGGGGGCGCAAGTCGAAATGCTGGACGCCACGCAGCATGACCGCATTTTCGCCGCGGTGAGCCATTTGCCGCATCTGGCGGCGTATGCCCTGGTGGATGAACTGGCGCGTCGTGACGATGGCGACACCTTCTTTCGCTTCGCCGCCAGCGGCTTCCGCGATTTCACCCGGATCGCCGGCTCTTCGCCCGAAATGTGGCGCGACGTCGCGCTGGCGAACCGTGCGGCACTGCTGAGCGAGCTGGATGCCTATCTGGACGCCTTGCAAACGCTGCGTCGGGCGGTGAGCGACGAGGACGCGGCTGCCTTGCTGGATATCTTTTCGCGTGCCCGTACTGCACGCGAACACTGGTTGAAGACTCAGGACGTTTGATGGAATTCCTCGATTTGCCCGCCGCCCACCACGCCAGCGGAACCGTGCGTCTGCCCGGCTCCAAAAGCATTTCCAACCGCGTGCTGCTGCTGGCGGCGTTGGCGAAAGGCACGACGCAGGTGCGCGCGCTGCTCGATTCCGACGATACCCGGGTGATGCTCGACGCCTTGCGCACGCTGGGGGTGGGGGTGCAAAGAATCGGTGAATCCGACGACTACGCCATCACCGGCGTCGGCGGCGCATTTCCCGTCGCTGGTTTTCCTGTAAAGCGGGCCGAACTGTTCCTCGGCAATGCCGGCACGGCCTTCCGTTCGCTCACTGCCGCTTGCGCGCTGTCGAGCGGTGACTATGTGCTGAAAGGCGTTGCGCGCATGCACGAGCGTCCCATCGGCGATCTGGTCGATGCGCTGCGGTTGCTGGGCGCGCGCATCGATTACCTGGGAGAGCCGGGCTATCCGCCGCTGCACATTCATCCGGCCGATGTGACGGGGGACGCCACGCGGGTGCGCGGCAACGTATCGAGCCAGTTTCTCACCGGTCTGATGATGGCGCTGCCGCTGCGACAGCGTACGACCACCATTGAAGTGGTGGGTGAGCTGATTTCCAGGCCTTATATCGGGATCACGCTGGCGATGTTGCGGCGTTTTGGTATCGACGTCGTGCAGGACGGCTGGCAAAGCTTCAGCGTGCCGGGATCGGCGCGCTACCAGAGCCCGGGCGAAATCTGGGTCGAGGGCGACGCCTCATCGGCGTCGTACTTCCTTGCGGCGGGTGCCATCGGCGGCGGTCCGGTACGGGTGGAAGGCGTCGGCCGCGACAGCGTGCAGGGCGATGTGCGCTTCGCCGATGCGCTGGCCTTGATGGGCGCGCGGATCGAGATGGGGCCGAACTGGATCGAGGCGCGCGCGCCGGAGAGCGGCCGGCTTGAAAGCGATCGAGCTCGACTGCAATCACATCCCCGATGCGGCGATGACGCTTGCGGTGGCCGCGTTGTTCGCCGACGGCGTGACCACGTTGACCAATATCGCCAGTTGGCGGGTGAAGGAAACCGACCGCATCGCAGCGATGGCGACCGAGCTGCGCAAGGTCGGCGCGATGGTGGAGGAGGGCGCGGATTTCATTCGGATTGCGCCACCGGAGAAACTGCTCCCCGACGCCGTCATCGATACCTACGACGACCACCGCATGGCGATGTGCCTGTCGCTGGCCACCCTGGGGGGCGTGCCGCTGCGCATCAACGATCCGGCCTGTGTGAACAAGACGTTTCCGACGTATTTCAAGGTGTTCGCGGAGATCGCTCAATGACGCAGCTCGCATCAGTCATCACCATCGACGGCCCGTCGGCATCGGGCAAGGGCACCGTGGCCGAACGGGTGGCAACCGCGCTGGGCTTCCATTTTCTCGACAGCGGCGCGCTGTACCGTCTGACCGCGCTGTCGGCGATGAAAAGCGGCGTGGCACTGGAGGATGAGGCGCGCGTGGCGGAACTGGCGGCCGCGTTGCCCGCTGCCTTCCGTGACGGCGCGGTGTGGCTGGCGGACGAAAACGTGAGCGACGCGATTCGTGCCGAATCGGTCGGCGAGGGCGCGTCCAGAGTGGCGGCGTTGCCCGCCGTGCGCGCGGCGCTGCTCGACCGTCAGCGTGCCTATCGGCAGGCGCCGGGACTGGTGGCCGACGGCCGCGATATGGGCACAGTGATCTTCCCGGATGCGGGGACCAAGGTTTTCCTCACCGCCAGCGCCGAGGCGCGGGCGGAAAGACGGTATAAGCAGTTGATCGAAAAGGGGAACTCTGCTAGTCTATCCGCCCTTGTTGCGGATATGCAGGCGCGTGATGCGCGTGATGCCGCCCGTTCGGTGGCGCCTCTGAAGCCTGCACCGGATGCGCTGTTTCTCGATACCACCCGGATGGATGTCGAGTCGGCAGTGCAGGCAGTGCTGGCGCACCACGATTTATGCAAGGCGCGCAACAAGCTGTAAGTCATGTTTTTCCCGTGCCAGTTCTGCGCCCGCAGGCTGGCGATGTGCAACTAACCCCGTCCTCACCGACGGACCAAGAAGGTTTTTAATGTCTACTGCTACCGCTACTTCAGCTCCCGAGTCCATGGAAAGTTTTGCCGCCCTGTTCGAGGAGTCGCTTGAACATCAGGAAATGCGCCAGGGTGAAGTCATCACTGCCGAAATCGTCGGCATTGACCATAATTTCGTGACGGTGAACGCCGGCCTCAAATCCGAGAGCCTGATTCCCATTGAAGAATTCAAGAACGATCTGGGCGAAGTCGAAGCCAAGATCGGTGATTTTGTGGCGGTCGCGATCGAATCGATCGAAGACGGTTTCGGCGCCACCAAGCTGTCGCGCGAACGCGCCAAGAAACTGGCCGCGTGGCTGGATCTGGAAGCGGCAATGAACGAAGGCCGGATCGTCACCGGCATGGTGCAGGGCAAGGTCAAGGGCGGTCTGACGGTGCTGGTCGGCGGTCTGCGCGCCTTCCTGCCGGGTTCGCTGGTGGACATGCGTCCGGTCAAGGACACCACGCCGTTCGAATACAAGGAAATGGAATTCAAGGTCATCAAGCTCGACCGCAAGCGCAACAACGTCGTGGTGTCACGCCGTGCCGTGCTGGAAGAGACCATGGGTGCCGACCGCGAAGCGATGATGGAGAACCTGAAAGAAGGCTCCATCGTCAAGGGCGTGGTCAAGAACATCACCGACTACGGCGCGTTCGTGGATCTGGGCGGCATCGACGGCCTGCTGCACATCACCGACATGGCCTGGCGCCGCGTCAAGCATCCGTCCGAAGTGGTCACCGTCGGCATGGAACTCGAAGCCAAGATCCTGCGCTACGACACCGAGAAGAACCGCGTCTCGCTCGGCATCAAGCAGCTGGGCGACGATCCGTGGGTCGGCATCGCACGCCGCTACCCGCAGGGCACCCGCATGTTCGGTAAAGTGGCCAACCTCACCGACTACGGCGCATTCGTCGAGATCGAAGCCGGCATCGAAGGTCTGGTGCACGTGTCCGAAATGGACTGGACCAACAAGAACGTCAGCCCCAACAAGATCGTTCAGCTGGGCGACGAAGTCGAAGTCATGGTGCTCGACATCGACGAGGACAAGCGCCGCATCTCGCTGGGCATGAAGCAGTGCAAGTCGAACCCGTGGGAAGATTTCTCGATGAACCACAAGAAGGGCGACAAGGTTGCCGGCGCGATCAAGTCGATCACCGACTTCGGCGTGTTCATCGGCCTGCCGGGCGGCATCGACGGCCTGGTGCACCTGTCCGACCTGTCGTGGAGCCTGCCGGGCGAAGAGGCCGTGCGCAATTTCCGCAAGGGCCAGGATGTCGAGGCGGTGGTGCTGGGGATCGATCTCGAGCGCGAGCGCATTTCGCTCGGCATCAAACAGCTCGAAGGCGATCCGCTCACCAGCTACGCAACGGGCCACGAGAAAGGCAGCATCGTCAAGGGCACCATCATCACGGTTGAAGCCAAGGGCGCGACGGTCAAGCTGGATTCCGACATGGAAGGTTACCTGCGTGCTTCCGAAGTGTCGCGTGACCGCGTCGAAGACATGCGCACCCATTACAAGGACGGCGACGAAATCGAAGCCATGATCATCAACGTTGACCGCAAGAACCGCGTCATCAACCTGTCGATCAAGGCCAAGGACATGACCGAGCAGGATTCCGCGATGAAGAAACTCGCTGCGGAGTCCTCTGCTGCCGCCAGCGGATCGACCAACCTCGGTGCGCTGCTGAAAGCCAAACTCGAAAACAAGAACGCCGAGTAATCCATGACCAAGTCCGAGTTGATTGCTCAACTGGCGGCGCGACATACGCAGTTCTCGGTGGCGGATATCGAGATGGCGGTGAAGACGATCCTCGACGCGCTGGCGAAAAACCTGTCGCGCGGCGAGCGTATCGAAATTCGCGGCTTTGGCAGCTTCAGCCTGAGCTACCGTCCCGCCCGACTTGGGCGCAATCCCAAATCGGGTGAGCGCGTACAGGTCCCGGCCAAGCATGTGCCGCACTTCAAGGCGGGCAAGGAATTGCGAGACCGGGTGGATTTTCCGCTCTAGGGCGGAGGCAGGACTTTGAAAACGGCGCAGCATGCGCCGTTTTCTTTTGTCGCCGCGCTTTTTGAAGCCAGGCCGCAAAGGTAGAATAGACGCCAAACCTACGCGAATATCGATGAAAAATTTCACACGCTATCTGGGGCTGGCGGCCAAGCTGTTGCTCTTCCTGCTGGTGCTGGGCTTTGCATTGAAAAATAGCCATCCCGCTATTTTCTATTCTTATCTCGGCGCCACCTGGCAGGCACCACTGATCATCATGCTGGGCCTGGCGTTTGTGGCAGGCGTGCTGACCGGCGTGCTGGCGTTGCTGCCGACGCTGTTCCGGTTGCGGCGGGAAGCGGCCGGCAAGCAGCGTGCGCTCGATCTCGATACGACCATTCAATCCGATCTGCCGGTCGTGTGATTCAAGATGGAATTTGAAATCTGGTGGTTGCTGGCCTTCCCCCTGTTTTTCGTCCTGGGCTGGCTGGCCGCGCGGGTGGACATCAAGCAGGTGGTCACCGAATCCCGCGCACTGCCCAATTCCTATTTTCGCGGCCTGAATTTCCTGCTCAACGAGCAGCCGGACAAGGCGATCGAAGCCTTTCTCGAAGTCGTCAAACTCGAACCTGAAACCATCGACCTGCATTTCGCGCTGGGCGGACTGTTCCGCCGGCGCGGCGAACTCGATCGCGCGATCCGCATGCATGAACACCTGCTGGAGCGCGAGGGCCTGGCCGAGGAGCAGCGTCTGCGTGCGCAGTGCGAACTGGGGCAGGATTATCTGAAGGCGGGTTTGCTCGACCGCGCCGAGCAGGTGTTCGGCAAGCTGCTGGAAACCCCGCAGCATGGCCAGGCGCGCACCTATCTGCTGGAAATCTACGTGCAGGAAAAGGACTGGGAGAAAGCCATCGACGCCGCACGCGCGCTGGAACAGGACACCAGCAAGCCGCTCAATGCCGACATCGCCCACTTCTATTGCGAACTGGCGCTGCTGGAGGCGGCGAAAGGCAATCCCGACGCGGCGGCTGCGCATTTGCAGCAGGCGCTCGCCAGCAACCGCCTGTCGGTGCGCGCCAACCTGATGGCGGGCGATCTGGACGCGGCAGCGGGTCGGCATGAGGCGGCGATAGCCGACTGGCGTCTGGTCGAAACGCAGAGCACCGCGCATATGGCGCTGGTGGTGGATCGCGTGCTGGCCAGCTATCGCCAGCTGGGTCGGATGGAAGAGGGCGTGCAATGGTTGCGTGCGCTGTATGCGCGGCAGCCGTCGCAGGATGTGTTTGGCGCCCTGTATCTGGCCGTGTCGGAAGTCGAAGGGGCGGCAGCCGCCAGCCAGCTCGCGCGCGAGGAACTGCGCCGCACGCCAAGCCTGCGCACGCTGGATCGTTTGCTGGAAGCGCAACTCATCGATGCCGCACCGGGCGAACGTGAATTGCTGCAGGTGGAAAAGAGCCTGGTGGCGTCACACAGCCAGCGCATGATGCGTTATCAGTGCGACAGCTGCGGCTTCAAGGCCAAGCAGTTTTTCTGGCGCTGCCCGGCCTGCGGTCGCTGGGACAGCTTCGATCCCGAGCGGCACGAGGGGGAAGGCTGATGCAAGCCGCAAGTTACAAGGTGCAAGGAACGTGGTGAAGCAGTCGAAAATTATTGTGGCACTGGACTTTCCGGATGCGGCGTCGGCGCTGGCGCTGGTGGATCAGCTCGATCCCGCGTTGTGCCGGCTGAAGGTGGGCAAGGAGCTGTTTACCGTAGCGGGCCCGGAGCTGGTGCGGGCGCTGGTCGCACGCAGCTTCGAGGTATTCCTCGACCTGAAATTCCATGACATTCCGAATACGGTCGCAGCGGCGTGCCGCGCGGCGGCATCGCTGGGCGTGTGGATGCTGAACGTCCACGCGTCGGGCGGACGCCGCATGATGGTCGCAGCGCGCGAGGCGCTCGCTGATCTGCCGCAACCCCCGCTGTTGATCGCGGTGACCGTGCTGACCAGCATGAGCGCCGAGGATTTGAGCGAAGTCGGCGTAGCCGCTGCGCCTGCCGACCAGGTGCTGCGGCTGGCGCGCCTGACTCAGGCCTGCCAGCTCGATGGCGTCGTCTGCTCGGCGCAGGAAGCCGCCCTGCTGCGCGCCGATCTGGGCGCCGATTTCCGGCTGGTGACGCCGGGGATACGCCCGGCCGGCGCGGACACGGGCGATCAGCGACGCGTGATGACGCCGCTGGAAGCCTTGCACGCCGGCGCAAGCGACCTGGTGATCGGCCGCCCGATTACGGCCGCCGCCGACCCGCTCGCCGCACTGCAACAGATTCAATTCGATATTCAAAACGCATAGGGACAGGAAATGAAAATCACGGTAATTGGCACGGGTTACGTCGGACTGGTGACCGGCACCTGCCTCGCCGAAGTCGGCAACGAAGTGCTGTGCCTCGACCTCGACCCGAAAAAAATCGACACCCTGAAAGCCGGCGGCATCCCGATTTACGAGCCGGGGCTGGAAGACATGGTGCGTCGCAACGTCGCTGCCGGTCGCCTGTCTTTCACCACGGACATCGAAGCCTCGGTGGCCTACGGGCAAATCCAGTTCATCGCCGTCGGCACGCCGCCGGATGAAGACGGCTCGGCCGACCTGCAATACGTGGTCGCAGCGGCGCGCAACATCGGCCGCCACATGAGCGACTACAAACTGGTGGTCGATAAATCCACCGTGCCGGTCGGCACCGCCGACAAGGTCAGGGCCGCCTTGCAGGAAGAACTCGCGAAGCGCGGCGTGGCGCTCGAATTCAACGTCGCCTCCAACCCCGAGTTTCTGAAAGAGGGTGCGGCGGTCGACGATTTCATGAAGCCCGACCGCATCGTCATCGGCACCGACAGCGAGCGCGCCACCGCGCTGCTGCGCCAGTTGTACGCGCCGTTCCAGCGCAATCACGACCGCCTGACGGTGATGGACGTGCGCAGCGCCGAGCTCACCAAATACGCCGCCAACGCCATGCTGGCGACGCGCATTTCCTTCATGAACGAACTCGCCGTGCTGGCGGAAAAGCTCGGCGCCGACATCGAGCAGGTGCGTCACGGCATCGGTTCCGACCCGCGTATCGGCTACCACTTCCTGTACGCCGGCTGCGGCTACGGTGGCTCGTGTTTCCCCAAGGACGTGCAGGCGCTGCGCCGCACCGGTCAGGAAAACGGCATTCCGTTGCGCGTGCTCGACGCAGTGGAAGACGCCAACGAGGCGCAGAAGCAGATTCTGGTCAACAAGCTGACCGCGCGCCTGGGCACCGATCTCAAGGGCAAGCGCTTCGCCATGTGGGGGCTGGCGTTCAAGCCCAACACCGACGACATGCGCGAAGCGCCCAGCCGCAGCATGCTGGAAGCCCTGTGGGCGATGGGCGCGAGCGTGTCGGCCTACGATCCGGCAGCGATGGAGGAAACGCGCCGCATCTACGGCGAGCGCGCCGACCTGCTGCTGGTCGACAGCCCGATGGATGCACTGAAGGGCGCCGACGCACTGCTCATCGTGACCGAGTGGAAAGTGTTCCGCAGCCCCAATTTCGACACCATGAAATCGCTGCTCAAAACCCCGCTGGTTTTCGACGGGCGCAATCTGTACGAGCCGCAGGCCATGCGCGACATGGGGTTCGATTACTTGCCAATCGGGCGGCAATAAAAATGTTCAAGAGCATCGAAGACACCGTCGGCAATACGCCGCTGGTGCGTCTCAAGCGCATGCCCGGCGACACCAGCAACATCGTGCTGGTCAAGCTCGAGGGCAACAACCCGGCCGGATCGGTGAAAGACCGTCCGGCGCTGGCGATGATCGATGCCGCGCAGGCGCGCGGCGACATCAAGCCCGGCGATACGCTGATCGAGGCGACCAGCGGCAACACCGGAATTGCGCTGGCGATGGCAGCGGCGATGCGCGGCTACAAGATGATTCTGATCATGCCCGAGCATTTGTCGATCGAGCGGCGGCAGACCATGCGCGCCTTCGGCGCCGAGCTGCAACTGGTGAGCAAGGAAGCCGGCATGGAAGGGGCGCGCGACCTTGCCCTCGCGATGGAAAAGCAGGGCATCGGCAAGATCCTCGACCAGTTCTCCAACCCCGACAATCCGGAAGCGCATTACCGCACCACCGGGCCGGAAATCTGGCGCGATACCGAGGGCAAGATCACCCACTTCGTTTCCAGCATGGGCACCACCGGCACCATCATGGGCTGCTCGCGTTACCTCAAGGAACAGAATCCCGCTATCCAGATTGTCGGCGTGCAGCCGACCGAAGGCGCGCAAATCCCCGGCATCCGCAAGTGGCCGGCCGAATACGTGCCGGCCATCTGCGATTACGATCGCGTCGACCGCATGATTTACGTCAGCCAGGCCGATGCGGAAGAAACCACCCGGCGCATGGCGCGCGAGGAAGGCATCTTCGCCGGCATCTCGTCCGGCGGCGCGCTGTGGGCGGCGCTGCAAGTGTCGAAGGAAGTCGAAAACGCCGTGATCGTTTCCATCGTGTGCGACCGCGGCGACCGCTATCTGTCCACCGGCGTTTTTCCGGCCTGATGGCCAAAACCAAAACAATCTACACCTGCACCGAGTGCGGTGGGCAGTCGCCCAAGTGGCAGGGCCAGTGCCCGGCCTGCAATGCCTGGAACACCCTGGTCGAAACCATCGCCGAATCGGCCAAGCCGCGCTTTGCGTCGCTGGCGGCGACCAGCACGGTGCAACTGCTGCACAACGTCGAAGGCTCGGAAGAAAGCCGCATCGCCACCGACATCGGTGAACTCGACCGCGTGCTCGGCGGCGGGCTGGTGCCGGGCGGCGTGGTGCTGATCGGCGGCGACCCCGGCATCGGCAAATCGACCCTGTTGTTGCAGGCGCTGGCGGGTTTGTCCGGGCGGATGAACACGCTCGTACGTCAGCGGCGAGGAATCGGCGCGCCAGGTGGCGTTGCGCGCGCGGCGCCTGAGCCTGCCCGAAACCAATCTGCCGGTGCTGCCGGAAATCCGGCTCGAAGCGATCCTGGCGCATCTCGCCGATGCGCAAACCCGAAGTCGCGGTGATCGACTCGATCCAGACCGTGTATTCCGAAGCGCTGACCTCGGCGCCCGGCTCGGTGGCGCAGGTGCGCGAATGCGCGGCGCAGCTGACGCGCTACGCCAAGCAGACCGGCACCGCGATCATTCTGGTCGGCCACGTCACCAAGGAAGGCGCGATCGCCGGCCCGCGCGTGCTGGAGCATATCGTCGATACCGTGCTGTATTTCGAGGGCGATACCGGATCGAGTTTCCGGCTGGTGCGCGCGTTCAAGAACCGCTTCGGCGCGGTCAACGAAATCGGCGTGTTCGCCATGACCGAAAAGGGCCTCAAGGGCGTGTCCAACCCCTCGGCGATTTTTCTGTCGCGCCACGGCGAGCCGGTGCCGGGTTCCTGCGTGCTGGTGACGCAGGAAGGCACGCGGCCGCTGCTGGTGGAAATCCAGGCGCTGGTCGATTCCAGCCATGCACCGAGTCCGCGCCGCTTGTCCGTTGGTCTGGAGCAGAACCGGCTCGCCATGCTGCTCGCCGTGCTGCACCGCCACGCCGGCATCGCCTGCTTCGATCAGGACGTATTCGTCAATGCCGTAGGCGGGGTGAAGATCAGCGAGCCCGCTGCCGACCTCGCGGTACTGGCGGCGATTGTCTCCTCACTTAGAAGCCAGCCCTTGCCAGACAAATTGGTGATGTTTGGCGAAGTCGGCCTGGCCGGTGAAATCCGTCCGGTGCAGCGTGGGCAGGAGCGCCTCAAGGAAGCCGCCAAGCTCGGCTTCACCCAGGCCATCGTACCGGCCGCCAACCAGCCCAAACAGAAGATTCCTGGAATGGAGATTCATGCGGTGCACAGGCTGGACGAAGCGATCCGATTTTTCAGGGATCACTGAGGGCGCGGGCGAAAGCGTAGTGACAATTCAGGTTTGGCCTTGTCCCACCGGTCGGACAGGCTTGGTTAAAAGATATGAGTTGACCCTGACGGGCCCGCCGAGCGTCCGCCTGGCACGCGTCTGCCTGCGGGCATGGGGCGCCCAGTCCTTGGCCTGGACGACCGGTCTGCGCAACTGGCCGGCTTGACATGTAATGATCGCCGACGCGGATCAAGGCAAGGGTTGACAACCAGGCCGAGAACCCATGAAAATGAGAAACATTCTCATGTGTGATCTCGCTAATCAATGACCCTGCCCGCGCACACCTTTCCTCTCCACGGCCCGGGCTTGCGTGGCACGAGGCGGCCTCGCGTGGCCATCGTCGGCCGCGCGGGGAGCGGCCGGCACAGCATCTTCCGCGCGGCTGCCAGCACCTCCACACGCCACGAGCGCTTGGCCGGCATCGGCCCGGCATATGAGGAATGCCTGGTTGAGGTAGGCATCGATCAAATTTCCCTGGTCGCATTGCCCGCCTTCGAAGGCTTGCACCAACTGGACGACGACTCGCGCGTCACGCTGAAGTATCTGCTGTGGGGCGACCGCTGGCCGGCCATTGCCCAGCACGAGGCGCACAAGCCGGAAAGTGCATTTGCCGCCCCCGACGTGCTGCTGATGGTGATGGACGCCACGGCGCTGGAGCGCGATCTCGAATTCGCCCTGGAACTGATGCAACTGGGCAGGCCGATGGTGTTTGCGCTCAACCGCATGGACGAGGCGCGTGCCAGAAGGCGCTTCATCAACGTGCGCACCCTGTCGGCCAAACTGGGCGCGCCTGTGGTCCCCACGGTGGCGCATATGGGCATCGGTCTGGCCGACCTGTTCACCACCGCGGTGCGCACTGCACGGGAGGCGCACTCGGCCCACGCGCGGAACCCTGCCTGTCCGATCAGCCCGCACATCAAAGCGCAGTTGCAGACGATCGCCGAGATCGCCCGGCAGCCCGCTGTCGCCGCCGCATTCGCTGCACCCGAGGCCCTGCTGACGCTTCAGCTCGCGGAGAACGACGACTATTTCGCGCAGGAACTGCAGGCGCATTTCCCGGATCAATACGCCGCGGTGTTGGCCGCTCGCGCCTCCGCCAGCGCGGCGCTACCGCGCCCGCTGGCGGAGGAAATCCACGCCGACCGCCATCATCGCGCCGCACTGTGCTACGAGGACGTGACCCGCCCTGGTCAGGAAGGCGAGCAGCCGCGCTGGCAACGCTGGGCGGACGATCTCTTTCTGCATCCGAAATGGGGCTTTGCCGGTACGCTGGGGGTGTTCGCGCTGGTGCTGTTCTTCGTGTTCGAGGTGAGCGCGTTTCTCGATGGCCTTACCGTCGCGCGCCTGATCGAATGGGCCGAACCGTGGCAGCCGACCGAGCTCACAGGCGTTCTTGCCCGCGCCGTGCTGGACGGTTTCATCGGCCTCGCGGGCATCGTCATTCCCTACATGATCCCGCTGGTGCTGCTGCTGGTGTGGCTGGAAGAATCCGGCATCATGCATCGTGTGGCTTTCGTGGTGGATCAGGGTTTCCATCGTCTGGGCCTGCACGGCGGCGTCGCCCTGCCATTTTTGATGGGGCTGGGCTGCAACGTGCCGGCGCTGGCCGCCACCGCGGCCGTCACCCATGGCCGCGACCGTACCGTAGCCTCTCTGCTGATCACCTTCCTGCCGTGCTCGGCGCGTTCGGCCATCATCCTGGCGGTGGGCGGCAAGTATCTCGGCGGATTCGGGGTGTTCGCGCTGTTCATGCTCGCACCGGTCGTCGTCAGTCTGGTCGGAAAGCTGCTCAAGCGCCGCTATCCGGAGACCACCCCCGGGATGATCCAGGAGATTCCTGCCTACGCGGTGCCCACCTTGCGTGCTCTGCTGGCCAATACCTGGGCACGCAGCCGCGACATCGTCACCATTGTGCTGCCGTTATTGGTGGCCGGCAGCGTGGTGCTGGCGCTGCTGGGTTATTACGGCGCCGATGCCTGGATCAATCTCGCGCTCACGCCGATAACGGGGTGGTGGCTGGGGCTGCCGGTGGTGCTGGGGGTTCCGATCCTGTTCGGCGTGCTGCGCAAGGAATTGTCGCTGCTGATGGTGTTCCAGGCGCTCGGCACCCACGAACTGTCCGGCGTGATGGACACCACGCAGATCGCCACCTTCCTGGTGTTCCTGACCTTCTATGTGCCGTGCGTGTCCACCTTCGCCATGATGCTGAAGCTGCTCGGCCGGCGCGACGCGCTCTATTCGGTCGTGCTGTCCATCGGGGTGGCCCTCGCCGTGGCAGCCGCGGTACGCTGGCCAATGGAACTGGCCGGGGGGGCATTTTAGCGGGTCAATGGCGGCATGCGCGTTTCAGCCGCAGGTCGAATCCGGTGCCGCCTCTTTAGCGTTGAACGGCGGCCCGCCCGCGCTGATCCTCGACTCTAACGCATGACTTGCCCATGCTCCCGCGTGTCGTGGAACGCCACCTTGGGCCAGCGTTCCTGTGCCAGCGTGCAGATTCACCCGCGTGTCCGCCAGATAGACCAGGTTGCCGTCGACGTCCTTGGCCAGCTTGAGCGTATTGGCCTTGGTGAATTCGGCCAGATGCGCGGCATCGGGGCAGGTGACCCAGCGCGCGGTGTAGATGCCGGCGTTTTCGAAGCTGGCGTCGACGCCGTATTCGGTTTTCAGGCGATGCGCGACGATTTCGAACTGCAGCGGGCCGACCGCGCCGATCAGCAGGGTGTTGTCGACGAAGGGCTCGAACACCTGCACCGCGCCTTCTTCGCCCAGTTCCAGCAGGCCCTTGTTCAACTGCTTGGCGCGCAGCGGGTCGCGCAGGCGCGGGCGGCTGAACAGTTCGGGGGCGAAGTAGGGGATGCCCTTGTATTGCAGCGCCTCGCCTTCGGTGAGGGTGTCGCCGATCTGCAGCTGGCCGTGGTTGTGGATGCCGATGATGTCGCCCGCCACCGCGTCTTCCATGCGGGTGCGCTCGTTGGCCATGAAGACCACCGCGTTGGCGATTTTCATGTCCTTGCCGGTGCGGCGGTGGCGCACTTTCATGTTCGGGGTGTAGCGGCCGGAGCAGACGCGGAAGAAGGCGATGCGGTCGCGGTGCTGCGGGTCCATGTTGGCCTGGATCTTGAACACGAAGCCGGTGAATTTCGGCTCGGTGGGGTCGACCACGCGCTCGACCGCCTCGCGCGGCTGCGGCGGCGGCGCCCAGTCGGACAGCGCGCGCAGCACTTCGCGCACGCCGAAGTTGTTGATGCCGGAACCGAAGAACACCGGCGTCTGCCTGCCCTTGAGAAACGCGTCGAGGTCGAACTCCACGCCGGCGCCGCGCACCAGTTCGATTTCGGACAGCAGGGTGTCGGCTTCGAGCGGGAAGCGTTCCCTCAATGCCGCTTCGCCCAGCCCTTGCAGCGATTCGAACTGCTGGCCGGCGTTTTCCTCGCCCGCCTTGAAGCGCAGGATTTCGTCGTGGATCAGGTGATACACGCCCTGGAAGCGCTTGCCCATGCCGATCGGCCAGGTCACCGGCGCGCAGTGGATCTTCAGGATCGACTCGATCTCGTCCAGCAGTTCCAGCGGCTCGCGCACCTCGCGGTCCATCTTGTTGATGAAGGTGATGATGGGCGTGTCGCGCAGGCGGCACACTTCCAGCAGCTTGATGGTCTGCTCTTCCACGCCCTTGGCGGCGTCGACCACCATGATCGCGGCGTCCACCGCGGTCAGCACGCGGTAGGTGTCTTCCGAGAAATCCTTGTGGCCGGGGGTGTCGAGCAGGTTGAACACGCAGTCGTCGTAGGAGAACTGCATCACCGAGCTGGCGACCGAAATGCCGCGCTCGCTGTTCGACCTCCATCCAGTCGGAGGTGGCGAACTTGCCGCTTTTCTTGCGCCTTGACCGTGCCGGCCATCTGGATCGCGCCGCCGAACAGCAGCAGCTTTTCGGTCAGCGTGGTTTTGCCGGCGTCGGGGTGGGAGATGATGGCGAAGGTGCGGCGTTTCTTGACGTCGCGCGCCAAAGGCGAGGCGCCGGTTTGGGCCGGCGCGCTTGCGGTGGAGTTCATACGGGGAGGGAAAGCGGTAACAGGCAGGCCGCCATTTTACCGGAGCGTGTGGGCAAAACGATCATATCGCCTTCGATGGAGCGGTCGACACACAGGGTGTCCGGCTTGGTACTTATTTCACCCGTACCCTGAATTGCAGGCTAAATGGCTGCGCCGGGGCGTCGCCTTCATGCAGCCGGATGGGCTGAAGCGGACATCGGTCTTACCGTCGGGGTCGATTCCGCCATTGGGCGCATAGGTAACAGTCGTTGCCGCTATCAAAGCAGAGAAATCCACGCAGTCGCCAGAATTGTTGAGTGCGGTAAAACTGCAGGCCAGTCCGCTGGGGCTGCCTCGGCAAAGACAAAAGGCAAGCCGCCGTAATGATTGCCGATGAAGAGTTCGGTGTTGTCAGGAATCGGATCAATGATGGTGAGGGTGTTGGTGTCAACAGGGCCCGCTCCCGAGTTGGTGACCATCAAGGTGTAATCGACTTCGGCGCCCGGAATACTCTTTGGGTTAGCGGTGCCATTGACCGGGTCCGAATAAATCGCAACCGTTTTCAGGAAGACCAGGCTGGGATAGGCGGAAACGGTGATGACGCCTGAGGCTGCCAGATGTATTGGAACCGGCATTGGTCGAGCTTACGCTGCCAGCGGCCAGGGTGTTCGTGTAGCTTCCGCCGGTAGACGAAGTGACGTCGACTGTTACCGTGCAGCTCGATCCGGCCGGAATGCTGCCACCCGACAAGCGACCGTGCCGCCGCCCGCTGTGGCGGTCACTGTGCCACCGCAGGTTGTCGACGCACTGGGTGAGGGGGCATTGACTAGATTGGCTGGGTAAGTGTCGGTAAATGCCACGCCGGCAATGTTGGCAATGGTGTTGCTGTTGCTAAGCGTGATGGTCAGCGTTGAGGTGCCGCCCGTGCTGATGTTGCTGGGGCTGAAAGATTTGGCAACGGCCGGGTGCTCAAGCACGGTGAGCACATCGCTGGCGGTGGCGCCGCCACTGCCGCCGCTTGCGGTGAGTGGATCGGTGGTATTGGTGTAAATCCCTGCGGTCTGGATGTAACCGAATAGTCACGGTACATACCTCACCGCCGCAGGACATGGTGGTGTTCAGGGGAACCGGAAGGGTGAGGGAACCGCCCCCGACAGTGGCCGTCACCGTGCCGACCGTGCTACTGCCGTGCAGCGAGCTGGTAGTAAGTGGCGTTGCGTTAACTATTCCGACCGGATAGTTGTCGACCACGCCGACCTATTTCGGATTGGTTGCCGGTCGGGTTGCTCAGCACCAGCGTCAGGGTTGAGGTGCCATTCGTGCCGATGACATTGGGCGAGAAAGTTTTGGTAATGCCCAGACGATCTGGCAGAGAACGTCGCGCTCGCCGCAACCGTGTTGGATATGCCTTGTGCCGTCGTGACGTCACCCGCTGGAATGGTGTTGATATAACTGCCGCTACCGTCTGCGAAGACACGAATGGACACCGAACAACTGCCGCCTGCCGGGATGGTGCCGCCGGAAAGCGACAGATCGGAGGCGTGCTGTTTGCAGTGCTTAGTACGGTTGCCGTGCCGCCGCAGGTGTTGCCCTCTCCTGCGTCGGTAAAGTTGTTATTCAAATTGATCAGGTATTCGCCACCTCCGCTGGATCTTTCAGGGTAGGTGTCTACAAATGCCACCCCTGTGAGGGCAATGCCATTCGGGTTGCTCAAGGTAACCGTCATGACGGACTGATTGGCCAGATTGTCATTGCTCCCTGCCACTGACGGGGGAGAGAAGGATTTTTCTACCGTCAAAGGGAGCAATACCGTAAGCGTGCTGGTAGCTGCGACCTGATTGGCCCCGATATTGGCAGTCGTTACCCCTCCGACAGGGATCGTGTTGACATGGCTTCCAGCGGCACTGCTGGTGACGCTCACCGTCACCGTACAACTGCCTCCCGCAGGAATGGTTCCTCCCGAAAGCGCAACCGTGCTGCCCCCGGCAGCAGCGGTCACCGTGCCGCCGCAGGTTGTGGAAACGGCAGGTGTGGCCGCATTGGTAACACCGGCAGGATAGGTGTCGGTAAACGCTGCACCCGTAGCTGCCGTAGTGGCATTGGGGTTGGCCAGGGTGATGGTAAGCGTGCTGTTTCCGCCGGTCGCTATTGAACTGGGCGAGAAGCTTTTTGATACGGCGGGCGGCAGCGCAACGGTTAGCGTTGCGCTGGCTGCCAGAGAATTGCTTGCGCCGCCGCTCACTGTTAAACCACCGACCGGGATGCTGTTGGTTGCGGTTGCAGTCCCTGCAACGGAAACCGTCAACACGCAACTGCCATTCGCGGGAATGGTGCCCCCACTCAATGAGATCGAGTTTGCTCCTGCGGCTGCTGTGGCGGTGCCTCCACAGGAGTTGGTGAGAGAAGGTGCAGCCGCGTTGAGGATGCCTGCCGGATAGGTGTCGGTAAATGCCGCTCCGGTCAGGGCGGCACCCGTGAAGTTGGTGAGGGTGATCGTCAGGGTGGTCGTCCCGTTCATGTCGACTGTTGCGGGCGAGAAGGCCTTGCCGATGGACACGGTCGGGCAGAAGACATTGATGCCGGTCGGGTCCGTGGCGCCACTGGTACCGAATGGTGCCTGGCTGATGTAGGTGGCGCTAGGCAGGCCGTTGCTGTTCTGGCTGTTATCGGCGTTGTCGGTGAGGCCGATGACTTCACCACCGCTTTGCACGGAATTCGCCTGATTCGACTGGTTTCCGCAGGCAGCGACGTCATTCGCCACGGTTGCACGAAACTGCGCCCGGATGACGCCGCCGGCAGGCAGCGTGACGTTGGATGCGAGCAGGCTGGAGTTTCCCGCCGTTCCGGTATAGCCCCCGCTGGCGCTGCCGGAAGCGCCGCCGCTGGGGGTGATGGCGAGCGAGCCGGATACATAGTTCAAGTTTGCCGGCAGGGTGTCGGTGATGTTGAACCCGGTGATGCTGTTGCTGGAACCGTTGCGGTAGATCACGGTGTATTCCACCGTGTCGCCGCGATCGATATATCCGGCGGTACCGCCGTCGGTAAACAGGCGCACGGCCTTGATGGCGGGCGGGCAGAAGGCACCACCCTGCGCACCCGGAACATTCGGGGTATCGAAGGCGGACAGGCCGCCAGACGAGGAAGTCGTGCCGTAAGTATCGTTGTTGCTGGTGCGCCCATTGAGGCCGCTCGCATAGCTTGCCGAGAGACTGAGGCCGGCCGCGGGGCTGTAGGCGATGAAACCGCCGCCGCCGCCGCCGCCCGGGCCATGCCGGTCAGTCGTGCTGGTTGTCGAGCGCCAGGCGTTACCGCCGTTGCCCCCGGAAACGTTCACGCTGGCACTGCCGCCGCTGTAGGTTTGCAACACGACGCTGCCGCCCGCGCCGCCGCCACCGGCGCCATCGTTCAGCACGTTGTAAGCATCGGCGCCGCGGGCATCGATCAGGCCGCCGCCACTGACGCTGCCCGCGCGCACGATCACGATGCCGCCGCCCGCCGCGCCACTGGAGCATAGTGCGCCACTGGAACACGACAAGCCCGCTGGCGCGGTATAGGTGGCGGTATCGCCGGTCGAGTTGTTGGTGGTGCCGGCGCCGCCGCCGCCGCCCATGAATATCTGGTTGAAGGCGAGCGTGCCGCTGTAGGCGCCACCCCCGATGCCGCCTACGGCGAGATTCGAACTCCAGCTGTTGCCGCCGCGCCCACCGGCACCATAGTTGCTGCCGCCGCCGCCGCCGGTATTTTGATCATTCGTGGATATGTTGCCGTCAGTGCCGCCACCACCGGCGTTGCCGGGTGCGCCGCGCGCATAGGAGCCATTGGGATATCCTTCTGCGCCCGTATCCTGCAGCGTCGGTGCAGTGTTGTAGCCGGCTGCATTGTTCAGGTAGCGGGCACGGCCCGCAATCCCTTCAGCTTTCGAACCGTTGGCGCTGTTGGTCGCCAGCGTCCGGTAATCGGTGTTGGCGCCGGTGGTGCTGCCCGCCAAGCCACGCCCTGCGCCGCCACGAAAACCCAGACCGGCAACGTTGATTGCAGTGGTACCGGAAAGTGTCAGTGCATTTTCCACGTCGAGTGCGACCACGCCGCCTGTTGTGCCGTCCCACACGGGCGTGGTTACGTTGGAGGCGGTGGCGCTGGAAAAACTCGGAATGCGAATCACCTGCCAGGTGCTTTGACCGTTGCTGCCGGCAGTGTAGGCGCGGGTGCGGTAGCTGTTGGTCAGCGTGGGGGAGAAGGTCAGTGTGCCACCTCCGGCTCCGACGGTATTGGTCGCCACGACATATTCATACAGGCCGGTACGGTTCACCGCAGTGGAGCCCGCACCCGAGGTACCGCCGGAACCATAGGTGTTGCTGTTTGCACTGTTGATGTCGGCATCCTGCATCTGGATGATCAGTACCAGATCGCCCGCATTGATGCTGTTGCCAGCACCTCCCGTGCGACGGCTTCCGAGCGTGACGGAGGTCGCACCGGCGGCAGGCGAACCGCTGCCGCTCCAGTAATCATTGACCACGCCACTGAACGACCCTGAAGTCGGCGTGGACGTCGAGCAGACGAGCGCCGCCTGTACCGGCTGCACTGTCAGCAGGCACAGCAGGGTAACCAGAAACCACTTGAAGGGTGCGGGGTGCAGTGCGAGGTTCATTTCCTGATTCCCTGAATGGTGATCTCCACCCGCCGGTTGGGCTGCAGGCATTCGATCAGCGCGGGTGTGTCGCGTTGCGCGCGACACTGCACGACAGGTTGCGATTCGCCCTGGCCGTCGGCCTCGATCACGTCGGCGCGGAAGCCGCGGCTGACGAGATGGCGCTTGATGGCTTCGGCGCGTTGCAACGACAGGGTCTGGTTGTGACGATCTGAACCGAGGCGGTCGGTGTGGCCGCTGAGCTGGATGCGCTCGATGGTCTTCCAGGTCTTGAGTTCATCGGCCAGCGCGTCGAGCCTCCGGCGGCCGTCGGGCGACAGCGATTCGACGCTGGAGCGGTCGAAAGCGAACAGGGTGTCGGTGCTGAGGCTGCGCTGTTCGACGACGGTGTGGGTGGCCGGCGCGTGCTTCCCGGTGCAGGCATCGAGCTGCTGCTGCGCTTCGTAGGCCAGGTTTTCGGCAATGCGGGCGTAAGGCGCGGCATGATCCCAGCCTGACTCCCATTTTTCGTGTCCGGTCCACACCAGTTGCACTTCGAGTTCGGCTATTTTCCTGCTGGCGCAGGCGAGCTGCGGATGCTGCTTCATGGTCGCGACCTGTTGCCACAGATCGTCGCGCACGCGCTCGCTGGCGTAGGGGTGCGGGGTGGCGCTGGCGTCGAACCCGGGCTGGGCATCCAGCTGGGCGAGGATGACGGCGGCTTCGTCGGTGGCATCCTGAACGATGCCGGTGCGATCCTGTTCGTAATATTCGTCGAGCGCGAAGTCCAGCCAGGCGCCGGCCTTGGCCCGCGCGTAGGGATTGCCCGCGCCGGCGAAGTCGCGCTGCTGCAGGGTGCGCTGCAGGCGTTCGATGGCGGCGAGGTCATCGGCCGTGGTGGGGCGGTTGTCGGCGTGGGCGATGCTGCTCAGAGCAGACAGTATCAATATCAGCAGGGTGTTTTTCATGGTTGCTTGCGGCCAAACAGTCCGCCCTCCTGGTTGTTCAGTCCCAGCGTGTCCTGATCGACTTTCATGCGGATGCTGATGAACGGGCCTTGCGTGCGGGTGTCGGCGCCGGTGAAATCGTCGTCGTCGAAGCCGGTGAAATTGTAGCCGACCACAATCCACAGGTTGTCCATCGGGGTGTAGCCGAGCGAAGCGCCGACTGCCGACTGGCGGACTTCGCTGTTCCACGAATTGAGCATCGAGGCGTGGGCGCCGACGTCCCAGTCGCGCAGGATATCGCGGCGGATTTCGCCGCCGATCAGGCTGGTGAAGCCGCTGTACTGGCTGCTGTCGATGGTGTCGAGCACATACTTTGCGCCGAACTGCAGGGCGATCTGGGTCTGCTGGTTGGGCATCCAGTTCCAGTTGCTGTTGTTGACCAGCTTGCGCGCGCTGGAGCTGAGGGTGGCCATCTCGATCAGTTCGTCGATGTAGTCGAGGCGGTTGAGCCAGACCCATTCGCTGTCCCAGGGACGGTGGGCGTAGGACAGGCGCGCATCGAACTTGCGCGAGCGCAGCAGCAGGGCGTCCGAATCGAGGTAGCTGAAGCCGGCGGCCAGCACGCGGCCGGCGTCGAGCGTGCGCTGCACGCCGGCGAGCAGGTTGAGCTTGTCCTCGATGTCGCCGTCGCGCCATTCCAGACGGGTGTTGGCGCCCCACACGCTGTCGTTGTAATTGGCGCCGACGCTGACCGAGGTGTAGTCGCCTTCCAGCAGCGAGCCGGAGGCCAGCGGCACATTGGGATTGAGCGGCGCGGCGGTGACTTTCAGCGTTTCCGAACGGCCGATGGCGAAGTCGGTTTGCCAGAATTCGTTGATCTGCCATTTCTGCACCAGCCCGAGGTCGGCGTGAATGCGGCCGCTGTCGAGGCTGGCCTGATTGCCGAGCGAGGCGGCCATTTCGCCGCCGGTCCAGGGCTGCGTGCGCATGCCGACGCGGGTCATGTTGGCCGACAGGTTCTCGCCGCGGGCGAATTCCTGCTCGGCGAACAGCAGCGTCTGTTCGGTCAGCTTGTAGTCCGCGCCGAGCAGCAGGCGGTCGGGGAAGTCCACGCTTTCCGCCTCGTCGAGGCCGACTTCGGTGGCGGCGCGCAGGGTGAGGCGGCGGTCGAGCAGGTCGTAGGCTGCGCCGGCCAGCAGCTGTTTGCTCTCCAGCACCTTGCCGCTCTGGTATTCGTCGCGGGCGTAGTTGGCGCCGGCGTAGGCGGTGAAGTTGTCGGCCAGCCGGCTTTCGACCCGGCCTTCGATCACGTTGCGCGTGTCGCCGGTCGAGAAGGTGTCCTGCTGGTAGACCTGACCCTGAAGATGCAGGGTGTCGGATAGGGCGTAGCGGGCGTCGGCGCCGACCTTGCGGGTGCCGGTTTCGCTGTTGGCCTGCTGGCCGAGCCCGA
Source organism: uncultured Hydrogenophilales bacterium (assembly GCA_963818665.1). Taxonomy (GTDB): domain Bacteria; phylum Pseudomonadota; class Gammaproteobacteria; order Burkholderiales; family Thiobacillaceae; genus Thiobacillus. The sequence goes on from CAWFTM010000002.1 coordinate 123,522, forward strand.
AGCCGCTGTCCTGCTGGCGCGCGTAGACGCTGGCATCGAGGGTCTCGCTCTGGTGCAGGGCTTCGATTTTCCAGGCGTTGCCGTTGCTGGCATCGAGCAGCCCCTCGCGGTCGCTGTGGGCGTATTCGCCGAGGATGCGGGTCTTGTCGGTGACGAGATAGCTGATGTCCAGACCGCCCAGATCGCCTTTGTCGCCGACCGATCCCTGACGGATATAGCTGAGGCCGATTTCGCTGTCGGCCGTGGGCTTGAAGCTGGCGCGGCCGCCGCCGGTCACCGCTTCGTCGTCGGAGTCGTCGGCTTCGTATTCGGCCACGATGTACACCGGGTTGAACTGGGCATCGCGGTTGGGGACCGGCCTTCTGAAGAACAGCGTGCCCTGCGTGGTGTCGATGTCGTAATCCAGATAGCGGGTGAGCGTCTGGCTGGAGACCACGTTCTGCGAGTGGAAGCGGTCGCGCGACTCGATCGTGATCTTGTCGGAGTTGCCGACGATGTTGCCGCGCGACAGGCGGTAGAGACCGGAGGTGCCGTTGCCGCGCAGTTCGTCGCGCACGAAGGCCTGCGAGGTTTCGCTGGCAAAGGCGTTGTAGGCGAAGCGCTCGCCCCGGTATTCGGATTTCACGCCGGTGAGGCTGCGGCTGTAGCGCGAGAATTCGGTGACGGTGAGCCCGGTGTCGAAATCGCCGAACATCGCGTAAAACTGGCGGCGCTCGATTTTCAGGTAGAGCTTGCTGCTGCTGGCGGCATCGAAGCCGGGCTGGCTCGAATCGGCGAACAGGGTGTAGTAGGCGGTCGGGCTGATCGCCTGGAACAGGTTGGTGAAGCCGCCCGCATCGCCCTTCTGCTTGGCGGTGTCGTAGGCGAGGGTGATCAGGGTGTCGCCGCGCACCGTGCCCTTGGCGTAGAACGCGATGCGGTCGCCGTCGAACAGGTCTTCGTCTTGCCCGCTTTCCTCGATCGCGGCGAGGTTGCCGGACAGCGTCTTGTGCCCCAGCGTGCCTTGGGCGAAGCCGACCAGGATCCAGTCGCGCTGGCCGGGTTCGAGCCAGGCGCGGATTTCATGGTTGCTGCTGTTGTTGAGGTTGAATACCAGCACCGCCTCCCCCGACTGCGTGGTGGGCGCCAGCTCGATCAGCGCGATGCCGTCGCGGCCGATTTCATAGCGCGGGCTGTTGTTGATCTTGCCTGCCAGCGGGTCGCGCTGGATGGCTTCCAGCTGATTGGACGACTGGTAGGGCGTATTCAGCTGAAATTCGCCGTTGACGCCGCGCCGCACCGGCTGGCCGTCCTTGTCGAGGAAGCGTACCGCGATGACCGGGCGGGTCTTGCCGTCGGCCAGCAGGCGCGAATGTTGGGCGACGAATTCGACCCGGTCCGGCGCACCCGAATAGTGGATGTGCCGGGTTTCGCGCAGCACTTCGGCGCCGCTGGCATCGCTGACCACCAGCTCCAGCGTGTTGGCGCCGTCCTGGAGGCTTACCCCACGCCAGGTCGACAGGCCGACGCTGCGCGCGGCGTTCTGCTCCATGCCGTCGAAATTGAGCGCGTTGACCGCCTTGCCGTTGAGAGTGAACTGCACGCGCTGGCCGGGTGCGTGTTTCACCGCCAGCTTGATCGCGGGCAGCGCGGGCTGGAAACCGCTCTGTGGATGCAGCCACTCGACTCCCGGCTGCGCGGTGGCCAGCCAGTCGGCATCGAACGGCAGGCGCTCGACCAGCTGGCTGCGGTCGTCGCTGCCTGGCACTTGCGGCACTGCATCCTGCGTGATCGTCTGGGTGCGGCGGCCGCGATCGAGGGTGCCGGGCGCGTCGGCTGTTTCGGCGTGCAGCGCAGCGGGCGGGATGACGGCACGGGTTTCGGTGGCCGCGCTGTTGCAGGCGGCTTCCACTTTGGGCAGGTTGACGCCGGGCTGGCCGGGCGCGGTGAAGCGCGTCATCGCCGCCAGTCTGGCGTCGGCGGGCGCGGCATCGAGCTCGAATTGCAGCGCATGCGTCCAGGCGCCGGTCTGCGGACCCAGACGCAGGATCGCCATGCCGTCGGCCGCTTCCAGTTGCGTCGCCGGCTGGCCGTCGAGGCGGGCGCTGCCCTCGGCCAGACGGGCGCCCGGCGGCAGCATCAGCGTCGTCGCCACGCTGTTGACCGCGGCTTCGCCGCTCAGCGTGAGGGTCACCGAGGCGCGGCCGCCGGCGGGGCACTGCGCGGCCAGCTGCTGGGTCAGCTGCGTGACCGGCTGCGCTTTCTTCTGCACATGGAAGTCGGCGCGCCACAGGCTGCCGCCGCGCACGTTGACGAACTGCGAATAGCTGCGTCCGGCGAAGCGGCTGTTGTCGGTGCATTTCAGCACTTCGTATTCGGGCGGCAGCGAGTCGAGATCGAGCTGCACCACGTGGGTGCCGGGACGGATGTTGTCGGCGTGCCAGCGGCCGAATTCGTCGGTGAGGACGGCGGTGCCGTCTTCCAGCACGATGCGTGCGTTCACCAGCCCATGCTCGTCGGTGTCCACCCGGCCGTCGCACGAGCCGATGATGACGCGGCCGATGAGGATGGCGCGCGAACGCATCAGGTCTTCGCGCACGGTGACGCTGGCGCGTGCGGTGTTGGAGGTGTGGCCGCCGGTGGCGTAGGCGGTGTTTTCCGCGATGCCGGGTTTCGCGGCGGTGGTGACTTCGGCTACATATTTAAGGATGGCCGTGGTATTGGCAGCGAGGTTGCCGAGGCTGAAGCTGAGGCTGCGGCCATCCGCGCCGACGACCGGGTCGGCCAGCGCGGTGTCGCCCAGGCGTGCCGAGCCGGACTGATAGCGGAAGCCGGGCGGCAGGCGGTCGGCGATCTGCACCGCGACGGCCACGGCGCCGCTGGTATTGCGGATGGCGAGCGCGTAGGGCACGAACTCGCCTTCGCCGACGACCGATTTGCCGGCAGTTTTCAGGATTTCCAGACCGCCGGCGCTGGTCGGGTCGAGCGGCACGTCGATGCGCACGGCGGGGCCGGGATTGAGCGGGAAGCTGCCGCCGTAGGATGCGCCGCTGCCGGGCACGCCGACAATGGTGAAGCCGGGCGGCAGCGCGCCGGGCGCGACGGTCGAGGGGGCGGCATAGCCCGCCGGCGGCACGATGGCGAGGCGGTAGCTGCCCGGCACCACGCGCGGGAAGCGGTAGCCGCCCGCCGTCATGGTCGCGTCGCACACCGTGGTGGCGCCCGAGACGACCGGCTGCGGCAGCAGGGTGACGCCGTCGTTGCAATATACGGTCGCGGGCAGGCCGGTGAGGTCGTCGATGAGGGTGACGCTGGCGCCGCCGACCGGGGTGCCGTTGCCGGAATCGAACAGGATGCCGAAGGGGTCGACCAGCGCGGCGGCGGTGGCGGTGTCGCTGGCATCGGCCACGTCGATGTAGTGGGCGTCCAGGCTCTGGTTGCCGGAAAACTCGAGCGTGCAGCTATTGGTCGTGGTGGCGCTGGTGGACGACTGGATATAACCGGTGAACACCCCGGTGGAGAGGCCGGTTTCGCTCAGCGTCAGGGTTTCGCTGTCGCCGCTGGCGGTGGTGACGGTGACGCTGATGGTTTCAGCCACGGCGGCATTGAGGTTCTGGTCGTGATCGGTGACGCGGATGAACACCGGGTCGCCCGCGCTGTAGAGCGACGCGGACACGAGACGCAGCACGCCGGGAACGGTCAGCGCCGCAGCCGGCGGGAAAATGTAATTCGGCGCGGCCAGCGTGTTGCCGCCGCACTGGGTGGGATTGACCTGCACCAGGCTGCCGACGGTGCCGCTCGGCACGTATTGCAGGAATTCGATCGTCGACGGGGTGCGCGCCGGGGTGATGAACGCCACGCTGCCGCTGGTTGAGACCGGCACGCCGGTGACCTGATAGGTCGCGGTGGCGGTGTTGGTCACCGTGGTGCCCGGCGGCAGCGCCGCCTGCGCGACGGAGGTCGCCAGCAGGCCGGCCGAGACGAGCGGCAACGCTTTGCTCTGGACGCCGCGCGCGCCCAGAGCAAAGCGGGCTGGCACCGAGGCCAGCGCACGCAAAACCCCGCCCGCACGGCGAACCGTGCGGGTCAGGGTGGATGACGCAAATTGAATCATGCGTCGCTTAGTTGATGGTGACGTTGAAGGTCACCGTGGCGGATTCACCTGCCTTCAACTCGCCGGCTGCATAGCTGTTGGGGACATCAGCCGGAAGCGCGTTTGCGAAGTCGATGGTGACGGCCTGGCCAGCGATGCCGGCGCCGTCGCCGTCAGCCGCGGTGGTCATGTAGCCGCCGGTGCCGCCGAGCGCGCGGGTTGCGCTGGACTCGATCTGGAAGCCGAGACCAGCCCCGCTCTCAGGTGTGCCGGTTGCACTGTTGCAAGCCGTTGCAACGGGAGCCCCCGCACCCGTCACCAGGTTGGCGTCATGCAAAGTGTTGACGTCGAGGGAGTCGGCCACCTGATTGAGCGTGGCCGATGCACCTGCTGTCCCGCCGTTGCTGACGGTGATCGTCCAGCGCACGATGGCACCCGGGATGTTTTTCGGGTTGGTCGTGCCGTTGAACGGATCGCAGATCACGGTCGCGGTTTTGGAGACACTGATGATCGCCGCAGCGACGCGATAGGCGTCATGGGCAAAGGCTGTCGCATCGCGTGCCGTCTGCCCCGGATCCGTCCCGCTGACGTTGGCCACGGTAGCCGAGTCGGCGAACACGATTTCCACGCCGGCCTGGGTGTTGGCCGTTTCGGCCAGGGCGGCCAGGGTGGTTTCTTCGCGCGCGACGGCCGTCAGACTGACCGCAGACTGGGTGCCGTTGGCTTGCCCGGCAGGGATGTTGGCCACGACCAGCAGGTTGACGGTGTCGTCCGGCGCGACGGATGCGAGCGAGGTGATGGCGCCTGCGCCTGATTCCGCCGGGTCCAGCACGCCGTTATCGTTGGCATCGAGATAAATCGAGATGCCGGTGACGTCGAACGAATCAGCGACAGTGAAAACGGTCGCCGAGACGTTGGCTGCCGTCAGGTTGTAGCCCTGTGCATCGTTGCCGAGGTTGGTCAAGGCGAAGGCGGTCACTTGAGCGGTCGCTCCGGGACTGACCGATGTATAGGTATTGCCGGTTTCCGTCAGCGTCAGATCGACCTTGTTATCCACCGCGAAGGTGGTTGGGGTACCCGCACCGGTGGTATTGCCGGTCTCGGATGACCCGATGGCCGCTTGCGGAACGCTGCCGACCGAATACGTCAGCGTGGACAGGTTGCTGATGGTGTCGCCGGCAGTGGTGCCTGCCGCCATGGCGTGTTGGTTGGCGCCGAGCGCAAGTCCGGCAGCGATCAGGGCTGCCAGACGTGCGGCGGTGGGCGCGCGTCGAGTACTGAGTTTCATGGTGTATCTCCTTTAAAAAAACGAAAAACAAACGGTGTTGCCAAACGTGAGGTCGGGCGGGGCGGCGCCACAAGGTGGCCCGTGTCCCGCCCGGGGTAATCGGCTCCACGGCGGATCGGTCATGGGTTGGTGGAGGACATAGCGCGCCCGGTGACCGGCGCGGCGGTTGGAAAGGAAGGTATTCATGGCGGCAGGTTTACTTGATCACTGCGCGGAAGCTGACTTCGCCGCTCTTGCCCGCCGCCAGTTCGCCCTTGTGCGCCCAGCGGATGTGGGTGTACTCGGACGCCTGGGCGGGACGCTCCTTGCCGTCCTTGCCCTTGACGGTCAGCTTGTCGGGCGTGGCAAAGTTCTTGCCGCCGTCGATCGAAAAGGTGATGTCGGTATTGGCGCCGGTCGCGCTGCCGCTCTTGTAGGCGGTGTCGTTCGGCACCGGATTGTTGATGACGATGTTGCCCACCGGCTTGGCGATCAGATTCTTGTAGGTGGTGGTGTAGATCACCTCGGTGCCGGGCACGGCCTTGACCACCGGCTGGCGCTTGAGCGTCTTGTTGCCCTTGCTGTCGACCACTTCGACTTCGACTTCGGCAATGCTTTTGACTTCGACTGCGCCGGGTGCGGCATGCGCCTGGATCGAGACGGCAAGCAGGAGGGCGGTGAGGCTGGTGAGGATGCGCATGGGATGTCCTTTCATTGGGGTAAGGTGGTTTGAAACTCGAGGGTGAAGCTGGCAGGTGCGGTCACGTTGCCGAGGGTGGCCGACAGGGTGTTGGCGACGAAGCTGACGGGATCGCCGTCGACGCCATCGGTACAGGGGGCACAAGACAACGCGCCGCTGAGCGTGGCGCTGCCCGCGACGTAGCTGAGCTCGGCCGGGATCGGGTCGCTCAGCACCAGCGCGCTGGCGGTGCCGCTGCCGGCCACCGTCAGTACCAGCCGGTAGGTGAGGACAGCGCCCGCGATCAGGTCGGCCGGATTGGCCGGGCTGAGCAGGGTTTTGACGACGGCCACCGATACCCCGCCCACCAGGTAGCTGCCGGTATCGCTCGCTTGAGCCAGCGGCACGCCGACCACGGCATCGACGCCGCCGTCGCCCACGCCGTTCAGCGTGGTGCCGAGCGCCGCGCCGGATGCACCGGGGGTGGCCGAGGCGGCGGTGAGTTGCACGTCGCCCCGGTCGCCATTCGTCAGGCCTGCGGGGGTGTCGCTCAGCACATACACCAGCACCGACGAAGCCGGGACATTGGCGGGCAGAGTGACGCTGCCGGCATAGGCGGTATCGCCGCCCACGCCGGTCTGCAGGCCGGGGGTGCCGTTGCTTTCGAGGTAGATCGGCACAGCGCTGCCGACGGGGTCGTACTGGTCGCCGGGCAGCGCGTTATTGCGCGACAGGGTGAAGCTTTCCGTGCCGTTGCCGGTGTTGGTGAGGGCAAAGCTCAGGGGCGTATTGGCGTCGGGCGTGTTGACGGCGACGGGCGCGCCGTCCTGCCAGGTCAGGGTCAGCGCGATCAGTTCGTCGACCGTCACCATCGCGGGCGCGCTGGTGATGGGGGCATTGGGGACGCCCGCGATGCTGTAGGTCAGCGTCGCGGTATTGGAAATCGGGGTGCCGGCAGCGGTGCCTGCTGCCCGTGCTTCCACTGTGACAAACAAGCTTGTCAGCAGAAAAATTTGAATGAAAAACCGCACCGGTACTCCGCAATCTTGTTATGTGATATCGATTACGGCAACTGAGAAGTAATCTTAAGCATCTTATTAGCAAGGCTCATGCCAATGAGTTTGGTGTTGTAAAAAGTGCTATTTTTCAGGCCTTGCCGGGTGACCGGGGTGGACGAACCAGGATTCTTGTCCCCCGAAAAACGCCCGTCATGCGAACACAGGCAGGGCGGATATCGCCGAAGCAATGCAGGCCGTTGATGCGGACGCTCGCAGGGGAGCGGGATGAGGCAACCGCGAGAGGTGAGTCGAAGCAGGTTGTTGCAGCGCGCGCGTGAGTCGCGGCTGGCCAGCGCTTGGAGGCTCCGGCCCGGAGGCTGTCGGAAATTTGACAGGCTGGTTCGAATGCCGTCCGGCAAGATCCGCTGCGAAAAATGCGTAGGCAAAGAAAAAGCCCAGTCGCAAGACTGGGCTTTCAGTGTGTGGTGCGCCCGAAGAGATTCGAACTCCTGACCCCTTGGTTCGTAGCCAAGTACTCTATCCAGCTGAGCTACGGGCGCGTTGAAGGATGCGCATTATACGCAGGTTTTGTGCGACTGACACAATCCTGCATTGAGCAAACTCGTATTGATATTGGCGGAGACGGAGGGATTCGAACCCTCGATGCAGGTTTAAGCCCGCATGCTCCCTTAGCAGGGGAGTACCTTCAACCTCTCGGCCACGTCTCCGAACCGCCGCGCATTGTAGCGGAATGCGCGGGCGAAAGCCACCTTACGCGCCGGCTTGTCGAGTTCGAAGGCCTGATGCAGCGCGCGCACGGCGAGTTCCATGTACTTGTCTTCGACCACCACCGAGATTTTGATTTCCGAAGTCGAGATCATCTGCAGGTTGATGTTTTCCTTCGACAGCGTCTCGAACATCTTGCGTGCGACGCCGACGTGCGAGCGCATGCCGACGCCGACGATGGATATCTTGGCGATCTTGTCGTCGCCGGTGACTTCGCGTGCATCGATGGCCGTTGCGGTCGCTTTGACGATGTCCATCGCCTTGGCGAAATCGTTGCGATGCACGGTGAAGGTGAAATCGGTGGTGTTCGCCTGGCCGACGTTCTGCACGATCATGTCGACGTCGATGTTGGCGTCAGCCACCGGGCCGAGAATCTGGTAGGCGATGCCGGGATGGTCGGGCACGCCGACCACGGTGATTTTGGCTTCGTCGCGGTTGAAGGCGATGCCGGAGATGATGGGTTGTTCCATGCTTTTGCTTTCCTCAAAGGTGATGAGCGTGCCGTCGCCTTCGTCCTGAAAGCTCGACAGTACGCGTAGTTTGACTTTGTATTTGCCGGCGAATTCGACCGAGCGGATTTGCAGCACCTTGGAGCCGAGGCTCGCCATTTCCAGCATTTCCTCGAAGGTGATGGTATTCAGCCGGCGCGCCTCGGGCACGATGCGCGGGTCGGTGGTGTAGACGCCGTCGACGTCGGTGTAGATCTGGCATTCGTCGGCCTTCAGCGCAGCGGCCAGCGCGACGCCGGTGGTGTCGGAGCCGCCACGTCCGAGGGTGGTGATGTTGCCGGCTTCGTCCACCCCCTGAAAACCTGCCACCACAATCACGTGACCGGAATCCAGGTCGCGCCGCATGTTGGCTTCGTCGATGCTGAGGATGCGTGCCTTGGTGTGAGCGTCGTCGGTCAGGATGCGCACCTGCGCGCCGGTGAAGCTCTTGGCCTTGAGTCCCAGGTCTTTCAGCGCCATCGCCAGCAATGCAATGGTGACCTGCTCGCCGGTGGAGACCATCATGTCCAGTTCGCGCGGATCGGGTGTGGCCTGAATCTGCTTGGCCAGCCCGATCAGGCGGTTGGTCTCGCCCGACATGGCGGACAGCACCACGACCACCTGGTGGCCGAGCATTTTGAATTTGGCGACGCGCTCCGCGACGGCGCGGATGCGTTCGACGTTGGCGACCGAGGTGCCGCCGTATTTTTGTACGATGAGTGCCATGGTGAGGGCTGAGGGTCAGGGGTCAGGAAAGGGCGGATTTTAATGGATTACCGCTCGAACAGCGCAATCGACTCGACGTGGGTGGTGTGCGGGAACATGTTGGCGACGCCAGCAGCGGCGAGCCGATAGCCTTTGACGTGGCACAACACCTCGGCGTCGCGCGCCAGGGTGGCGGGGTCGCACGATACGTAGACGATGCGTTGCGGTGCGCCGCTGTCGGGCAGGGATTTGACGACTTCGATGGCGCCGGAGCGTGGCGGATCGATCAGCAGCTTGTCGAAATGCCCCAGTGCGGCGAATTTTTCCGGGGTGATCTCGAACAGGTTGTCGACGTCGAAACGGGCATTGGGTAGCTGGTTGCGCAGGGCGTTTTCGCGCGCGCGGGCAACCAGTTCGACGCTGCCTTCGATGCCGATCACCTCGGCGCCGCTGCGGGCGATGGGCAGGGTGAAGTTGCCCAGTCCGCAGAACAGGTCGGCGATGCGTTCGCCCGGTTGCGGTGCGAGCAGGCGCATTGCGCGGCTGACCAGGGCGCGGTTGATGCCGATGTTGACCTGGGTGAAGTCGGTGGGCTTGAACGGCATGACGAGACCGAATTCGGGCAGGCTGTAGCTGAGTTCGGGCGCGATCTCGGGCCAGAACGGACGCACGGTGTCGGGGCCTTTGCTCTGTTCCCAGATTTGCACGCGGTGCTGCTCGGCAAACGCCCGTACCTTGGCAGCATCGTCGTCGCTCCACGGTTCGAGCAGGCGGAACACCAGCACGGTGACGTGTTCACCGACGGCGACTTCAATTTGCGGGATGCGGTCGGCATTCGACAGCTGCCCGATCAGTTCGCGCAGCGGCAGGATCAGGGCGGACACATCGGCGGTGAGCACTTCGCAGCTCGCCATGTCGGCGATGAAGCTGGAGCGTTTCTCGCGGAAACCGACCAGGCCGCCGCCTTTCTTGTCGACCCAGCGTGCAGACAGCCGCGCCCGGGTGCGATAGCGCCAGCTCGGCCCATGCAGCGCCGGCAGGATGATGCCGGGCTCGACCTTGCCGATGCGGGCGAGGTTGTCTTCCAGCACGCGCTGCTTGGCGGCCACCTGCGCGCTGGGTTCCAGATGCTGCATCGAGCAGCCGCCGCAGCGGCCAAAGTAACGGCAACGCGGTTCGGTGCGCTGCGCGCTGGGCTGGAGGATGGCGACGGCATTGGCCGAGTTGTATTTGGCGTGCTTGCGGTAAATGTTGATTTCCGCGCGCTCGCCTGCCAGCGCACCGTCGACGAAGGTGACTTTGCCATCGATGCGCGCGATGCCGTGGCCCTCGTGGTCGAGGGCAAGAATGTCGACGGTCTCGTTCATGCCCAGGCCGCCAGAAATGCTTTCCAGTGTGGCGCGGGGTGGGCGGCGACGGTGCTGCGTGCAAGCTCGATCTCGGCGGCGTAAGCCGCTTCGGTCAGGGTGCCGCGCATTTTCTGGAAGCGCAGATACACCAGCCAGGTGTTCATCACGTCGGTTTCGCAGTAGTTGCGGATGGCGTCGATTTCACCGTTCTGGAAGGCGTCGAGCACCTTCGAGCCGTCCATCCCCAGCTTGCCGGGAAAGCCGCACAGCCTGGCCATCTGGTCGAGCGGGGCGTTGGCGCGCGGCTGGTACATCGCCAGCACGTCCATCAGGTCCAGGTGGCGGGTGTGGTAACGGCCCAGATAGCTGTTCCACTTGAAGTCCTTGTCGTCGTCGCCCCAGTCCCAGTAGCGCGCGGCCGCCACGCCGTGAATCAGTGCGCGGTAATGCAGCACCGGCAGGTCGAAGCCGCCGCCGTTCCACGACACCAGCTGCGGGGTGTGGTGCTCGATGCTGTCGTAAAACTGCTGGATCAGTTCGGCTTCGCTGCTGCCCGGCTCGCCGAGCGACCATACCTTGAGCAGGTCGCCGCCGCTTTTGTCGGCGTGGCGCAGGGTGCAGGAAATCGCAACGATACGCTGCAGGTGATGCGGCATGAAGTCGCTGCCGGTTTTCTGGCGGCGGGCCAGCAGCGCCATTTCGGCGAGTTCGGCGGGCGGCAGCGTGGTGTCGTCTATGCCGTTGACTGCGGCGAACCCGGTGAGGTCGGGTATGGTTTCAATGTCGAAAACCAGGGTGGGATGCATGGCGCGGCGTACAGGCAAAAACCGCCATTTTACGCTGCCCCGGATTCAATGCAGAGCCGTGTCAAGTGCCGAGGCTGCAATCAGCGCATCGAGGTACGCCACCGAGATCTGATGCAGCGGGATATCCAGTTGCCGCGCATAGGCCGCCAGGGTGTCGACGTCATTGCTTTCGCAGGCGTGCGCCAGTTGCAGCATGGCGCCTTCGGGCGAGGGATCACCGCTCAATGCGCGCGCGGTGGTGGCGGACAGCCCCAGTTTGCGGATGAGTGCGTCCGCGGACACGGACAGGGCATGAGGCGCAATCGACAGCAGGCCGATTTCGAAAGCCGCCGCCGCGCTCTCGGCCGGGGCGCCCAGGCGGGTGAGCTTGCCCATGAACAGCGCACGCGTGAGCGCGGTGATGGCGGTGTGACGCGCCGCCTCGCTGGGGTGGGTTCCGCTGAGCGCCAGCAGCGCCGCCACCCGACTGGCGCGTTGTGGCCCCAGCATGACCAGCGCATGAGCGGCCGATTCCGCGGGACGGCTCAAACCGCCGACCTGGGAGTTGGCGATGGCGAGCAGGCGCGGTGCCATCTCCGGGTTCAGCCGGAAAAACTGGATCAGCGTGTTGACGGACTGACGCAGCGCAATCGCCAGCAGATCGAGCTGCATGGCCAGTTCGGCCGAGTTGTCGGCAGGCTGGGTGTCGCCGGAGAAGAAGCTGCCCTTGAACCAGGCATGCTCGGGCCAGGTCACCTGGGTAAGCGCATGGCGCACCCCTTCCACGATCAGGCGCGCCGGCACGCTGGGCGGGATGGAGTCGGCGTCACAGGCCAGATAGCGCCAGACCGAGGCGCTGTCCTGCAGCATCGCGTTGCCGGGTTTGAGCGTGGGGCAGAACGTCAGGCCGTCTTCCTGCAACGCGAGGGCGCGTGCCAGGTGCTGTTCGTTGTCGATGTTCACGCACCAGATCAGCTGGCGATGATTGAGTTGCTGCGGAATATCGCTGAACAGCATGCCTTCGCTGATGCGCACCAGCAAAGGTAGCGAGCCCATCAGATTGCCCTGCGCAAGCGAATACAGGCCGGTCAGCAACATGTCCTCATCCATTTGCCGGAGCTCGGGCGCGGCATCGGCGGCCGCGATGCGTCCCCGCAGCACCAGTTCATGGGCGACCAGATTGGAGGCGGAATCGAACAGTGGATCGAACGACAGGAAGCGCGCGCGCAGGGCCTCTTCGCGCACCGGTTCGTTGCTGTCGATGCCCAGCATCTGCGTCACCACGACGGGTTGTTCGGATTCGCTGGTATTGATGCCGCCGCCGACTATGCGCGGTGGAATGGGGTCGTCTGAGGTCATGGCCTGGCTTGTGGGAAATGTTCGGTCATTCTAGCGCCGTGAACCCTTTTTCGTGCGCATCGGTCATCATTGCGGGAAGGTCTTGAACCGTGAGGGAACGTCTGCATGATGAAGCAAACCGGGTTGAACATGATGCTTGCCGGACTGATGGGGGCATCCCTGGCCAGTTGGGCCGCGCCGCGCGATGAGGTCGTCAGCACGGCCGCCGACCAGCAGGCGGTGGCCGTGACCATATACAACGACAACCTGGCGCTGGTGAAGGACGCGAGACGGGTCAGGCTCGAGCGCGGCTTCAACCAGCTGGCGTGGCGCGAAGTGTCGGCACAGATGCGGCCGGAAACGGCGCAACTGCGCAATGTGTCGAATCCCGCCGGGTTTCGCCTGCAGGAACAGAATTTCGATTTCGATTTGCTGACGCCGCAAAAACTGCTGGAAAAATATGTCGGGCGCGAGGTGACGGTGGTCAAGGTCAATCCCGCCACCGGCGTGGAGACCCGCGAAACGGCCAGCGTACTGTCGACCAACGGCGGCGTGGTGCTGAAATTCGCCGACCGTATCGAAACCGGCGTGCCGGGCCGGCTGGCATTCGAAGGCGTGCCCGACACCTTGCGCGACAAACCGACGCTGGTCATCTCGCTGGTGAATCCGTCCGCCGGCACGCAGAACCTTGAGTTGTCCTATCTGACCGGCGGCCTGTCGTGGCGCGCCGATTATGTGGCTGAGCTGAACGCCGATGACGACCAGCTGGATTTGAACGGCTGGGTGACGCTGACCAACCAGAGCGGCGCGGCTTACCCCAATGCCAAACTGCAACTGGTGGCCGGTGACCTCAACCGGGTGCACGATGCCCAGCCCTTGTCGCGTGCCACGATGGCGATGGTGGCCAAGGCGGATGAGGCCGCCGAGATGCAGCAGGAATCGCTGTTCGAATATCACCTCTATACCCTGCAGCGCCCCACCACGCTGGCCGAAAACCAGACCAAGCAGGTGGCGCTGATGTCGGCGACACGGGTGCCGGTGAAAAAGGAGTTTCTGCTGCAGGGTGCGGATTATTACTATTCCGGGCAGCACGGCGAGATCGGCCAGAAGCTGAAGGTGAGCGTGTTCGTCGATTTCCAGAACAAGGGTGAAGGACTGGGAATTCCCTTGCCCAAGGGAGTGATCCGCGTCTACAAGAAGGATGGCCAGGGCAATGCGCTATTCGTCGGCGAGGATCGCATCGACCACACGCCGAAGAACGAAACCGTGCGGCTGAAGCTGGGCGAGGCTTTCGACGTGACCGCCGACAAAAAGCAGACCGCCTTCCAGAAGCTGGCCGGCAGCGGACGCTACAACTATGTGTTCGAGTCTGCGTACGAGATCGTGCTGAAGAACGCCAAACCGGAAGCGGTGACCGTCACCGTGCGCGAACCGATGCCGGGCGACTGGACCATGGTGAGCGAGTCGCAGCCGCATACCAAGGCTGCCTCCGGCACCGCCGAATGGCAGGTGAAAGTGCCTGCGGAGGGGCAGACGACACTGACCTACCGCGTACGCGTCAGGTATTAACCCCGCGCCGGCGGCGGATGTCGGCGATCAAGCCCAGGGTTGATCCGTCGTGTTCGCCGACCGCGCGCGCCGAACCCAGTGCCGCGCGGATCGGTGGAGCCAGCTGTTTGCCGAGTTCGACCCCCCACTGGTCGAAGCTGTTGATCTGCCAGATCACCCCCTGCACGAATACCTTGTGCTCGTAGAGCGCGAGCAGCATGCCCAGCGTGTGTGGGTCGAGCTTCTGGTAGAGCAGGGTGTTGCTCGGACGGTTGCCAGGGAACACCTTGTGTGGCGCCAGCGCCCTGGCGTCCTCGCGGTTCATGCCCTGGGCGATCAGTTCGGCCTCGGCCACCGCGCGCGACTTGCCCTTGAGCAGCGCCTCGGTCTGCGCCAGGCAGTTGGCCAGCAGCCACTCGTGCTGGTCGGCCAGCGGCGTGTGGTTGACCGCTGCCACCAGAAAATCGGTCGGAATCAGACGTGTGCCCTGGTGCACCAGTTCAAAAAATGCGTGCTGGCCGTTGGTGCCGGGCGCACCCCAGACGATGGGGCCGGTGTTGTAGTTGACCTGGCGATTGCTGCGGCTGACGTTCTTGCCGTTCGATTCCATGTCGAGCTGTTGCAGGAAGGGCACCAGCAAACGCAGGCGCTGATCGTAAGGGAAGATGCCGTAGGTATCGGTGCCCCAGAAATTGGCGTACCAGATGCCGAGCATGCCGAGAATGACCGGCATGTTGGCTTCCAGCGGCGCATCCCTGAAATGGACGTCCATCGCATGGGCGCCCGCCAGCAACGCCTGAAAATTGCCCCAGCCGATCTGCAGGGCGATCGACAAGCCGATCGCCGACCACAGCGAATAGCGCCCGCCGACCCAGTCCCAGAAAATGAACATGTTGTCCGGATCGATGCCGAAGGCTTCGACGGCTTCCAAGTTGGTCGACAAGGCCACGAAGTGCCGGGCAACCGCTGCGGGCGCACGCAGCGCCCCGAGCAGCCACGCCTTGGCCGAATTGGCATTGGCCAGGGTTTCCAGCGTGGTGAAGGTTTTCGAGGCGACGATGAACAGCGTGGTCTCGGGGTCGAGAGGCTTGAGCGTGGTCGCCAGATGCGCGGGGTCGAGGTTGGAGACGAAATGCACCCGCACGCTTTCCAGCGCGTAATGGTCGAGTGCGGCGCATACCATCGCCGGGCCGAGGTCGGAACCGCCGATGCCGATGTTCACCACGTCACGCACGGGTTTGCCGGTATGCCCCAGCCAGCTGCCATTGTGAATCGATTCGACGAAGCGCTGCATCCGTTTGAGCACCGCCGCGACTTCGTGTTCGACATCCACGCCTTCCACCCTCAGCGGCGGGCGAGCCGGAGCGCGCAAGGCCGTGTGGAGGACGGCGCGCTGCTCGGTGAAGTTGATGCGTTCGCCGCTGAACATCGCAGCACGCATGCCCTCCAGTTCCGATTCGCGTGCCAGTTGCATCAGATGCTGCATGGTTTCGGCGGTGACCCGGTTTTTCGAGTAGTCGAGCAGCACATTGCCACAGCGCAAAGACAGCTGGTCGAAGCGATCGGCGTTGTCGTTAAACGCGGTGCGCATGTCGAACGTGCGCATGGACTTGAAGTGTTGTTCCAGGGCTTTCCAGGCGGGCAGTTGTTTGGGCAGTTTCATGGCGGAGCGGTGTGAGGTTTGAGCTTCGAAGGTATCATAAGCAGGCGGCGCAGGGTCTGCTCGGGAAAGCTTGATCGGGCCACGGCGCAGCACCTTCTTCGAAGCCTGGGATAAGACAGCATGGTCACCGTGACACCGCATAAACTTGTATACATTACCTATTCCATTCTGGATCAGCGTGGCATGGTGGTTGAGCAATACGATATTCCCGTGGGCTACGTGCAGGGCGCAAACAGCGGGATCTTGCCGGCAATCGAATCGGCCGTCGCCGGTCGCAAGGTGGGCGACCGGATTGAAATCGCGCTGACGCCCGAAGAAGGCTACGGGCCGCGTGACGAGAGCCTGGTTTTTGTGGACGACATTGAAAATGTGCCGCCCGAATTCCGCCGCGTCGGGGCTGAAGTCATGTTCGAAAACGAGTCGGGCGAAACCAAGGTTTTTTACGTCACCTCGATCCAGGACGGCCAGTTGACGCTGGACGGCAATCCTTCACTGGCCGGGCAGAGTGTGACGTGCCTGGTGAATGTGATGGACATCCGCGATGCGACGCCGGAAGAAATCCGCAATGGGCGCCCGCTGGATGTGAAACCCGGGACGGTTCATTAAGCCGGACGCGGTTCACCGATGTTATCGCTGAGGTAGTGATCGCAGACGAAAAAAAGCCGGGAACGCATCCCGGCTTTTTTGTGCTGCCCGCGAACTTACTTGGCAGGGCAGGCCTTGTCGAACGGAATCTTGCCCGGCAGTTTCAGGAAGGTTTCGAACGGACCCATCACTTTCATCGCTTCCACTTTGGGGCCGACAAACTTCAGTTTGCCGAACATCATGGCCTTCATCGGGCCGTATTCGCCAGCACCCATTTCGGTCCAGCGCTCGGTGGTGGCGTGCATCTGGTAGTCAGATGCGTATTTCATCTCGGCATTGGTGGTGCGTAAGGCACCGCCGTATTCGCAAATCGCTTTGCCATCCTTGAGCACGATTTTCATTTCGGTCTGGGTCGCTTCGCCGCAGTCGGTGCGAAACAGGTGAATGATCTTGTAGCCGCGCCCGCCGTCGTTCTGAATCCAGCCCTTGGCCAAGCCATCCGTCAGGGTGGGGTCGTTGTTCCATACATCACAAGCCTGAGCGGTCCATTCGGCGGACATCAGGGGGGGGGCTGCGTGTGCAGCGGATGCGAATACGGCCAGGGCGGCCAGGGCGATTGACGAATACTTCATGGGGTTCCTCCTCCTATAAATATCGGGCTACAACTTGGTGGTGTGCGAAGAAGAAATTCTTCGAGGCTGCACGGTAACCATGCTGTGTTGGCTTGTCAATGCGACTGACGCTTTTTCGGCATGCGCAAAAGTTTGCTTATGTGACAGAGAGTTTTACTTATGATCCATGGTGAAGCTACGCTCGATCAATTCAATCCGCTGGGCGAGTCGCTCCAGTTGGGCTGCGTCACCCTGGCTTTTTGCCTGCGCTTCCTGCAATTTCAGATAGGTCAGCAGGGGGCGTCGCCAGCCTTGTGACGAGGCGGTTTCGGTCGCCAGCGTCAGCGTGGCGGCATCCGCTTCCTGGCGCATCACCAACAAACTGGCACCGAGCAGCTGTGCAAGCGGATCGTCCACCTTGGCAAGCAGGGAGGGCCGCACGTCGGCCGGGGCGCGCACCAGTTCCCGGTGTTGCTTCGGCAGCAGGTCGATATCGATCGCCTCCCAACGCAGCATCAGAAACTGGTAATACGCTTGATCCGCGGCATCAACTTCGATTCGGGCCAATTCGGCATAACCGGCGCAGGGGTCGTCGATCAGCATGGCACGGCGGGTGGCGCAGTGCACCAGCCACAGCCGCGCGGTATCGGTCACGCGTCCGGCGCCGCCGGAAGCTGTGATCGCTTGCTGGAAATAACGCTCGGCCAGCGTGTGTTCGCCCAGCAGTGCATGCTTCTGATAGCGTTCGATGGAATCCGCTGCATCGGTTTTCCAGTCGGGTGGCGGTGGGCCGCCGCTGCCGCAGGCAGAGAGCAGGGCCATGCAAAAGATGACAGGCAGAAATTTCAAGGCAGCTTGACCTCGGGGTCGCGTGCGAACGGCCATTTGTTGTTGACGGTATTGAGCAGGGTGTTGGCCTTGCGCACGGCGTCGTCGATCTCGGCGCGCAATGTGTCGAGATCCTGGGTGCTGCCTTTGACATCCGCTGAAATCGCCACCGCGTTGGTCATCAGCGCATCCGCCTTTTTCAGGCTGGACTGCGCGTCGATCAGCATCAGCCGCACCTGCGCCAGCGACTCGCGGGTGCTGTCGGCCACGCCGTTCTGCGCGAACAGCCACTGATCGGTCTTGCCGGCCAGGCCGTCCAGTTTGGTGATGAGCGCGCGGGTCTGTTCGAGCGAGTCGGTCACGGCGCGGGCTTTTTGCGGGCTTCCGAGCACGCCTTCAAGCATGCCGTATTCGCCGGTCATGCGGCCGGTCACGGTCTTCATGTTGGCGAGGGTGGCACTGGCCTCGCCATCCTTGCGGGTGAGATGTTCGACGTTGGCGAGTATGGCTTTCACCTGTTCGATCAGCACCGGGATTTCCTTGCCGATGTCGGGGGTGAGCAGCAGCATGGTGGAGTTCTCGGGCAGCGCGTCGCCGTCGAGATTGCCTGAATCGATACTGATTCTGGGACTGCCGAGCAAGGGCCGGTCCAGCGTGTAGACGCTGTCCAGCCTGAGCCACTTGGCGTGGCGTTTCGGCAATTCAAGTTGAATGACGATGCCGCCGCCGTCGTTCAGCCCCAGCGAGGTGACGCTGCCGACCTCGATGCCGGAAAAAACCAGCGGCACCCCGGGTGCCACGCCATCGGCGCTGGCTGCAGCGAGTTGCAGACGAAACGCGTGCTCGAAATAGCCGCGCGCATACAACAAATACACCATGAACGCCGCCCCCAGCAACAGCGTGGCCACGGCAAACAAGCCGACTTTGAAATGCAGTTTATTCATTGCGGGTAAAGCGTCTGGTTCCAGCTGAAGTCATAAATGTCCCACGTTCCCGACAGGTCGGCATGCGCCGCCAACTGGTAAATGAAGCGCGGGTAGGGCACATCGTAAAGCATGGCGCCAGGGCGGTCGATGACCAGTCGCGGACGCTTGAGCATGAGTGCGCGCGCCAGTTGGGTGACGAAACGTTGCGCCGGCGTCATGTCGGGATCGCGCAGCAGCGCGATGTCGGCATGCCCGAGGCGATCCAGCATGGCGTGTGCCTGGCGGGTCGATTCGGCTGCACTGAAATGGCGTTGATACAGCGGAATCAGTGCGACGTTGTCGATCGCCGACAGGTTCGCGCGCAAGGGCAGATCGAGCGCAACGCGTGCCACGTCATCGGGCAGCGCCGCCACTGCCGCCATCAGCGTCGCGCGGTCGACGAATGACGTCAGATGTATTTGAGCGCTAATGACGCCACCTCGATCACGATAATCATGAAGAACACCCGCATCATGCCGCGCAGCACGGAGACCGGCACCATGAAGAGCTTCTTGGGGGTTTCCAGCCCGGCGGTGATCGGGATCAGCGTGACCGCCAGGCCGAACAGGGCGCATTTGACGATCAGCCCGGCCACGATCCTGAAATCGAAAATCTTGGCGAGGGTGCGGGTAAACGGGTCGAAGCCTGCCGGGGTCAGGCCATAGATCGACAGATAGGCCAGCAGCAGGGCAAGCAGCCCGGCCAGGCAGGCCAGCGCGACGACCGAAATCACGCCGCCGATCAGCCGTGGCAGGAATTCGACCTGCATCGGCGGAACCTTGCAATGCTCCAGCGCATCCAATTCGTTGTTGACCCGCATCAGCGCAATTTCGGTGTTCATCGCGCTGCCCGAGCGCAAGGCGATGAACAGCACGGCCAGGAAGGGCAGCAGTTCCAGCACCAGGACGCGGATGGTCATTTCGCTGGCGAACTCGGCGAGGCCGAAGTCGCGTGCGGTGGTCAGAATGATGGTGACGAGAATCCAGGAGATGACCAGTACATAGGCGAGAAAAACATGCAGAATCTGGATGGCGGTGAAATACACCTGCTTGATCACCACGTCGTAGGTGGCGTGGTTCCAGGTGTTGCGGTCGAGCAGCGACCACACGGCCTGGGTCAGAAAAGCGAAGATGCCATAGCCGACGATAAACCCGCCGACAATCTTGGCACCGAGCGATTCGATGGAGGCCGCTAAAAAATTCATCGCCGAATCTTAACGCTATCGATAGCGCTTGCACCATCGGGTGACAGGCCATACAGTTTTGCCGTCCAACGGAGAAGACCCCCATGAAACGATTTTTGATTCCGGCTGCCGTGCTGCTGCTGAACGCCGTGGCCGTGCCCGCACTGGCCGCCCCCGGTACGGTGTTGCGCGATGAGAAGCTCCATAGCCAGCCGAGTGTGACATCCAGCGTGGCAGGCCGCGCGGCCAAAGGCAGCAGTGTCAACATCCTCACCAAGCAGGGCGGCTGGTTGCGCGTCAGTTCAGGGAAATCCACCGGCTGGATCCGTTTGCTGTCGGTGCGCGCCGGGCCGGGTGGGCTGGGCGGAGCCAGGCTGGGCGACGTGGTCGGCGCGGCCACCACCAAGTCCGATCCCAGCCGGGTGGTGGCGGTGGCAGGCTTGCGCGGACTCAATAACGAAGATTTGAAGCGGGCCCAGTTCAATGCGGACGAACTGGCACGGCTGGATGCCTGGGTGGTGACCCCGGCGCAGGCCAGACAGTTTGCCGGTCAGTCCGGGCTGGTTGCGGTCAATGTGGCAGCCTTGCCCAAGCCCGCTTCCAACGCTCAATCCAAACCCGCACAAGAACCCTCCGCATGGGAGGCCAACTGATGAAAATCAAATTGATCGCGGCGGCTCTTTCGCTTGCCGCATTGAGCAATGTGGCCTATGGGTTCGACCTGGGTAAATTCCTGGAACAGCAGGTCAATCAGGAACTGAACAAGGACAACAATACTCAGGCCAAGGATCCGGCTCCCTCAACCACCAAAAGCACAGCTGTGCCGCAGCCTGCGGCCAAACAGAACATTGACGTCAAGCAGCTGGGATTTGCGCTATTCGGCGATTACAGCCTGGAAGAAGAGCGTCGCATCGGCAAGCAGATTTCCGGTGACCTGCTGGGCGCGGTGCCGCTGGTGCGTGACGATAAATTGCAGCGCTATGTCAATCAGGTCGGCAACTGGGTGGCTCTGCAAGGTGGACGCAAGGACGTCACCTGGCATTTTGGCGTGCTCGACACCGAGGACATCAATGCCTTTGCGGCGCCAGGCGGCTATGTGTTCGTGACCAAGGGTTTATACCGTCTGCTGAACAACGAGGCCGAACTGGCCGGGGTGCTGGGGCATGAGATTGCCCATGTCACCGGCAGGCATCACCTCAAGGTGCTCAAGCAGTCGAGCCTGATTGGTGCGCTGGGGCAGGTGGCCAGCAGCAAGGCGCAGAGCAGCGATCAGGTGGTGCAGAACCTGATCGGCAACGGTGCTGAAATCATGGCACGCGGGCTCGACAAGGAGACCGAATTCGAGGCCGATCGCGTCGGCATGGTGTATGCCGCGCGTGCGGGGTATACCCCCTGGGGGCTGCCCACCGTGTTGCAGGATCTGGCCGGGCTGCCCGCCAAGGACAGCCGCACCAGCCTGCTGACCCAAACCCATCCGCATCCGGCCGACCGTTTGTCTGCGCTGGGCGAGGCGGTGGGTGGGCGCCTCGACGCCGTGCAGGGCAAAGAGCTGGCTGACCGGTTTTACCGCATTCGGTGAAACGCACGTCCAAGCTGGCACAGGCGGGATTGTCCGCGCTGTTTGTGGTGCTGGTCGCGGCGCATGTCGCCGGTTTGATCCCAATCGCCCCGATGCAGCGCGCCGAGGCCTGGCTGTATGACAGCTGGCTGAAACATACAGCGCCATCTGGCCTGGATGATCGCGTGGCCATCATCGATATCGACGAAGCCAGCCTGAAAAGCCTGGGGCGCTGGCCGTGGAGTCGCGACATCATGGCCACACTGGTCGAGCAGTTGTTCGACCGTTACGGAGTGGCCGCGCTCGGGTTCGACGTGGTGTTTGCCGAGCCGGATCAGAGCTCGGGGCTCGCCACCCTTGAACGCCTGGCTCAGCACGAACTGGCTGCAAGCCCTGATTTTCAGGTTGCTTTGAAACAGCTTGCGCCGCACCTCGATTACGATGCCCGCTTTGCCAGGTCGCTCGCCGGGCGTCCTGTCTCGCTCGGCTATTACTTCATTCCGGCAGGCTACGGCGACGCCAGAACCGGCATGTTGCCGCCGCCCTCGCTGCCGGTGCCGAGTGGGCGAGGGCGTGGCCACTGGCTATGGTGCGAATCTGGCTGTTTTCCAGCATAGCGGCGCAGGGCGCGGGGTTTTTCAACATGCGCGCCGACGCGGATGGCATCGCACGGCAAATGCATCTACTGACAGCGTATGGCGCGGGCAGCTACCTGGCCTTGTCGGCATCCACCCTGCGGGTGGCGTTTGGTGGTGAGCCTGCGACAGCAGGTGTCGAGCAACAGCGCCTGCTGGGTCGGCACTACACGGCTCCGTGGCTGGAGGTCGGCGGCATACGCGTGCCGCTCTCCGCGGACGGCAGCGTGCATGTGCCCTATCGTGCGGGTTCGCCATTTCCCTATATATCGGCGGCGCAGGTGCTGGCGGGCAGGGCGCCATCCGCGCAACTGGAAAATCGCATCGTGCTGCTGGGATCGACGGCACCGGGACTGACGGATTTACGTGCCACCCCGTTTTCCAGCACGTTTCCTGGCGTCGAAATTCACGCGCATCTGATTGCCGGGATGCTCGACGGCACCACCCGCAGTACGCCACCGTGGGCGGGCGACGCGCGCCTCGTCGCGGTACTCGTGCTGGGGGCTTTGCTGACGCTTGTGCTGCTGCGCTTCGGTCCGTGGGTCGGGTTGGCCACCACGCTGGGTTTGCTGGCCGGGCTGCTCGCAGCTTATGCCGCTGCCTGGTCGCGTTTCTGGGTGGTGCCGATGGCAGCGCCGATGCTCACGGTATTCGGGCTGTATGCGCTCAACACCGCCTACGGTTTTTTTGCCGAGACGCGCAGCAAACGGCAGATCACCCGGCTGTTCGGCCAGTATGTGCCGCCCGAATTGGCCGTCGAAATGAGCCGGGACCCTGCGCACTACACGATGGAAGGGCAATCGCGCGACATGACCGTGCTGTTTTCCGACATTCGCGGCTTCACCGATTTCTCGGAAAAACTGCCGCCCGCCGAACTGGCCGAAGTGCTCAACGCGTACTTGTCGACGATGACGCGCATCGTGCAACAGCAGCGCGGCACCATCGACAAATACATCGGCGACGCCATCATGGCGTTCTGGAACGCACCGGTGGAGGTGAGCGACCATGCCAGCCGCGCGGTGCAGAGCGCGCTCGACATGCAGGCTGCCTTGCCGCAACTCAACCGCGAGTTCGCCGCGCGCAACTGGCCGGAGGTGAAAATCGGCGTCGGCGTCAACACCGGCCGCATGAGCGTCGGCAACATGGGCTCGGCATTCCGCATGGCCTACACCGTGATGGGCGACGCAGTGAATCTGGGCTCGCGGCTGGAAGGCATCACCAAGCAATATGGCGTCGGTATTCTCGTCACCCAGGCGACGGTCGAGGCCGACCCCGTTGCATGCCTTCATGAAAGTCGACGTGGTCCGGGTGAAGGGCAAGGCGTTGCCGGTGGCGATTTACGAACCGTTAGGGAAAATATCGGGGCTGACTGAATCGGTGCGGCAGGAGGCCGCCGAATTCGAGGCCGCGTTCGTCCGCTATCAGGCGCAAGACTGGGAGGCCGCCGAAGTGGCCCTGCGTAGTCTCAATGCCCGTGCGCCGCGTACGCTCTACGACGTCTACCTTGAACGCCTCGCACATTTTCGCGTCGAGCCGCCCCCGGCCGATTGGGACGGCGTGTTTGTCTACACCACCAAGTAAAGTTGAAACGTCCATGAAACTCACCATCCTCGGCTGCAGCGGCGGCATCGGCAGCGGGCGGCACACCACCTGTTTCCAGGTCGATGACGACATCCTGATCGACGCCGGCACCGGTATCACCACGCTCAGCTTCGAACAACTGCTGGCGATCGACCACGTCTTCATCACCCACTCGCACCTCGATCATGTGCTCGGGCTACCGCTGCTGCTCGACGCCGTCGGCGAAAAACGTTCCACCCCGGTCGTGGTGCATGCGCTGCCCGAGGTGCTCGATATCCTTGCGGCGGACTTGTTCAACTGGCGGCTGTGGCCAGACTTTCGGGAGATTCCCAGCGTGGCCGCCCCGTGGGTGCGCTTCGAGCCGATGACGATGGGCGCAGGGGTTACCATGGGCGAACGCAGTTTCATCCCGTTGCCGGTGCAGCATGTGGTGCCAGCATGCGGGTTTCAGATTCGCACCCCGGCGGGCAGCCTGGTATTCAGCGGCGACACCAGCCGCAGCGATGCCTTCGTCGCCGCGCTCAACGCCATTTCCGACCTGCGCCACCTCATCATCGAAACCTCGTTCGAGAACGCCTTGGCGGACATTGCACGGGACTCGCAGCATCACTGGCCGGATTCTCTGGCGGCGGAATTGACTGGCCTGAGCGTGCATCCCGAAGTCTGGATCAGCCACCTCAAGCCCGGCAACGAGGCCGCGATCATGGAGGAATTGCGCGCCGCCGCACCGGACTGGACGCTGGGTGTGTTGCAGCAGGGGCAGGTGATCGAACTGGCTGGCTGAGCCAGCCGATGGGACAGACCGGCAGCAGGACCGTCCGGGTCAGCCGAAATGAAAAGGGGGCCTCAGCCCCCATTTCATTTCGCTCAATTTGCCGTCAACGACGTTCAGAACTTGTAGACGATTCCGGCGGAGAGCAGATCGACATCGGCTTCGCCGGTGCCGCCATTGAAGCTGGAACTGCCCGTTTCGAAATAACGCGTCCACTCCGCGCGCAGGCCCACCGCCGGGGTGAAGTTGTACTGCCCGCCCAGACCGAAGGACCACACAACGTCGGTGTCGCCGGTGTTGTTGTTCGGGGTGCCGGCAATCGTTCCGTTGACTTCGGTATTCAGGATGTTCAGACCGCCCGTGGCCATCAGGGTGATGCTGGGGTTGATGATGTAAGTTCCCAACACTTGCATGATCATGCCATCGATTTCGCGGGTGCCGCTCAACGGCATGGTGCTCCCGCCACTGGTGTAACTGTCGAAACGGACTGTCTCCCATATCGATGTAGCCGACTTCCATGGAAATGAATTCGTTCACTTCCAGGCCGCCGTAGATTTTCCAGGCGGTGTCCTTGTCATCACAGGTGTCGCCGGCATTACAGATGTCCGTATCGGACAGTCCCAGACTTGCGCCGACATAAGGCGCCAGGGTGAGATCGAAAAAACCGGCGGTGGCGGGGGTGGACAGGACCAGTGCCGAAGCCATGGCGGCGGCGAAATGCATTGTGCGCATGTAAAACTCCTCCTTGAAATTTTAGTGTGATGATGGGACAGCGAACCACAAAACGGGAGCTGACCAGATGAAACGGAAGCAGATTAATCGAATTTATGGCTTTTAGGTAGTTGAAATGCGCGCCGCTGTCGAGTCGTTGCCAACAGGCGACACTCCTTACTCCGGGCGGCATCGCCGGACGCCGGCTCTCTGCATCGTGCTAGACTGCCCCAAAATTTGAGGCGAGCATGGCCGAGGAGTCTGACCTTTCCCGTACCGAACCGGCGAGTCCGCGGCGCCTGCAACAGGCGCGCGAAGCGGGCGACGTGCCGCGTTCCGCCGAACTCACGGCGTGGCTGGTGTTGCTGACCGCGCTGGGCGTGCTGGCTTGGCAGGCACCGCGTCTGTTGGCCGCCTTGCAGGCGATGGCCGAGGCCGCGTTCATACACGCGGCCCAGCCTTTTTCCCCTTTATTGATTGACGCGCTCATATCTGTGCTGTGGGCTGTGGTGCCGGTGCTGGCTGCCATTTTCGTTGCGGCGATGGTGGCGCCGATGCTGCTCTCGGGCTGGGTGTATGCGCCGCAGGCGACACAGGCCGATCTCACACGCGCCCACCCTTTCAAACCCCTTGTGCGGCTGTTTTCCGTGGATGCCCTGTTCGATGGCACGCTGGCGCTGATGAAGCTGGCGCTCGTCGTCGCGGCGATGGCGTGGGCGTTGTCGACGGGCTGGCCGGGGTTGGATGGGCTGGCCGGGGGCAAGTTCGAAGCCGCGCTGGGTGCGACCGCTGCGTGGGTCGGGCGGGGTCTGCTGGCCCTGACCGCGGCACTGGCGGTGGCGGCGGCGCTCGACGCGGGCTGGCGCTGGTGGCGTTATCTGCGCCGCCACGCGATGACCTGGCAGGAGGTGCTGGCCGAGGCGCGCGAATCCGAGGTTCATCCGGAAGTGCGGGCACGCATGCGCGGCCGTCAGCAGCAGGCGGGGCAGCGCGTTGACGAGGTGATCGGGTGAGCGCGCAGGGCGTGATGGTGATGGGATGGCCGGTGAACCGGCTGGCGGTGCCGGCGCTGGTGCTGCTGATTCTGGCGATGATGGTGCTGCCGCTGCCCACCTTCATGCTCGACGTGCTGTTCACGCTCAATATCGCGCTGGCGATGATCGTGCTGCTGGTGAGCCTGAACGCGCGGCGGCCGCTGGATTTTTCGGTATTTCCCACGGTGCTGCTGCTGACCACGCTGCTGCGCCTGTCGCTCAATGTGGCCTCGACCCGCATCATCCTGATGCAGGGCCACACCGGGCCGGACGCGGCGGGCAAGGTGATCGAGTCCTTCGGCAATTTCCTGGTCGGCGGCAACATTGCGGTCGGCTTCGTGGTGTTCCTCATCCTGGTCATCATCAATTTCGTCGTCATCACCAAGGGCGCGGGGCGTATCGCCGAAGTCGCGGCGCGCTTCACCCTGGATTCGATGCCGGGCAAGCAGCTGGCGGTCGATGCCGATCTCAATGCAGGTTTCATCAACGAGGTCGAAGCACGCACCCGCCGCAGCGAGATCGGCCGCGAAGCCGACTTCTACGGGGCGATGGACGGCGCTTCCAAGTTCGTTCGCGGCGACGCCATCGCCGGCATGATCATTCTGGTGGTCAACCTGATCGGCGGCATCGCGGTCGGCCTGCTGCAACACGATCTGGGGTTGACCGAGGCACTCGGCCGCTATGCGCTGCTGACCGTGGGCGACGGGCTGGTGACGCAGATTCCGGCGCTGATCATTTCCACGGCGGCGGGCATCGTGGTGAGCCGCGCGTCGAGCGAGCAGGATTTGTCGCGCGAGTTTTCCACCCAGATTTTCGGACGGCCGCAAACGCTGTATGTGGCGGCCGCAGTGCTGGCTGCGCTGGGCGTGATTCCGGGTACCCCGCATCTGGCGTTTCTGACGATTGCCGCGATGCTGGGCGGACTGGGCTTCTGGCTGACGCGCCGCCAGCGCACGGTGGTCGACGTCGAGCCGCTGGAACTTGTCGAGGAGGATGTGGCGCCCGCCGATGTCACCTGGGCGGACATTCCGCCAATTGATGTGCTGGCGCTCGAAGTCGGCTACCGGCTGATTCCGCTGGTCGACCGCAACCAGGGCGGCGCGGCGCTCACCCGGATCACCGAGGCGCGCCGCCGTTTCGCCACCGACATGGGTCTGGTGGTGCCGCTCATCCGCGTGCGCGACAACCTCGAACTCAAGCCCAACAGCTATCGCATCACGCTCAAGGGTGTCGACGTGGCACACGGCGAATTGCCCACCGGTCAGGTCCTGGCAGTGGATATGGGCGACGTGCTGGGGCGACTCGACGGTACCCCAGGCACTGACCCGCTGAGCGGCCTGGCCGGCGTCTGGATCGAAACGGGACGTGAAGAGGAGGCCGAACTGCGCGGTTTCGTGGTGCTGACGCCGCCCGAACTGATTGCACGTCAGGTCGAGGCCGTGTTCCGCCAGCATGCACCGGAACTGCTGGGCCGCACCGAAGTGCAGCAACTGCTCGACACGCTGGCGCGCAGCCACCCGGGGCTGGTCGAGGACGTGACGCCGCGCCATCTGCCGCTGACCAGCGTGCAGGCCGTGCTGCAGCAGCTTATCTCGGAAAATGTTTCGATCCGCGATAGCCGAACCCTGTTCGAAACCCTGGCGGCACGTGCGCCGAAAACCCAGGTGATCGAGGAGCTGGTGGAAACCGTGCGTGCCGCGCTGGGGCGCAGCATCGTCGACCGTCTGTTCGAAGGCGGTGACACCCTGCATGTGATCGGCCTGGCTGCGGCCACTGAAACCCGACTGCTGAACGAGATGGGAGACGAGGGCGAGGCGCTGCTGTCGCCCGCTACGCTGGATGCCCTGAACGACGCTGCCGAGCGCGCCGTGGCCGAGCAGGAAAACGCGGGGCATCCGCCCGTGCTGCTGACTTCGCCCGGCCTGCGCGCCATCCTGTCACGCCTGCTGCGGCGCAATCTCCCGCGTTTGTCGGTGATTGCCTACGCCGAGGTGCCAGCCGATAAAATGGTGCAGATGAACACGGAACTGACTATTGGAGAGGGCGCATGAGCGTGCAGGTATTCGTCGCGGCGAACGCGCGCGAAGGTCTGGCGCAGGTGCGCCGTGAACTGGGCGACGATGCGGTGGTGCTGTCCACCCGGGCGCATCCGCAAGGCGTCGAACTGGTCGCCAGTGCCTATGGCGATTTGACCGTGCCGGCAGTGAGCGAAGCGCCGGACACGACCGGCAGTTCGCGCATTCTGAACGAGCTTGCGCGCTTGCGCGGCCTGCTGCAAAACCAGCTGGCGGGCTTTGCCTGGGGCAGTGGGCGGCGGCGCGACCCGATCCGGGTGGAGCTGATGCAAACCCTGTTCGCCGCCGGCTTCGGCAGTACCCTGGCCCGCACCCTGGCCGCACGCCTGCCACGCGGGCTCGATGCCGAGGCCGCCCAGCGCTGGTTGCGCCAGGTGCTGATCCGCAATCTGCCGATGCAAGGACGTGAGGCCGATCTGCTGGCGAAGGGCGGGCGCTATGCGCTGGTCGGCTCGACCGGGTCGGGCAAGACCACCACGCTGGCCAAGCTTGCCGCGCGCGGGGTGGATGCGCATGGCGCTGCGCAGGTGGCGCTGGTCGCCGCCGATTCCTACCGCATCGGCGCGGCGGCGCAATTGGCGGCGTATGCCGACCTGCTCGGCGTGTCGCTGCATGTGGCCGAAGATCAGTCCCGACTTGCCCAACTCTTGCCGCTGCTGGCGGCCAAAAAACTGGTGCTGATCGACACTGCGGGTTTTGCCCCGTCCGACCCGCGCACGCGCGAGGTTCAGGCGCTGGATGGTTTGGATGTCCGTCGCGTCGCGGTGATCGCTGCCAACCAGCAAGGCGCGGCGATCGAACAGGCCATGGCGCGTTTCGGCGAGGGCGCAGCTGCCTGCATCCTCACCAAGCTCGACGAAACGCCGCAGCCCGGCGCCGCGCTCGACAGCCTGATTCGCCATCGCCTGCCGCTGGCCTACCTCAGCGGCGGTCAGCGCGTGCCGGAAGACCTTCACGCACCCAACGCCGCCTATCTGATCGATCGCGCGCTCAAGGGCGGCCAACTGGCTACCCCGTATGCGCTGGAGGCCGAAGACTGGCCGCTGTTCGCCGGCGTCGAGGCCGAACGTGCGGAGCGCCACAGCGTGAAGGGCATCAATGCCAACTGATCAGGCAGCCGGGCTGCGGCGGCGCAGCGCCCGGCAGGCGTTTGCCTGCATCCACTGCTGGTTCGATTCCGCCGAGTCCTCCGTAAAAGTGGCGCAGGCACTGCATCTGCGTGGTGCGACTTCACTGCTGGTCGACACCTGCGGGCGGGTGTTCGCCGATTCTCCTGCGCGCAGCCTGTTCGACTGGAAGCAGCAGCTTCAACGCGGACAACTGCGCATGCTGCCGCAATCCTACGGCGACGGCTGGCACGCGCCCGGCGTCCGGGCGGATGAACCCGCCTTGCTCGACTTGGTGCGCGACTACGACCAACTGGTGTTCGATATGACAGCGGATCGGACCGACATGGTGTTGATGCCCGGCGCGACGCATGCGGTGATCATCGAGGTTCAGGCCACGGATGCGTCGATGCTGCGTGCCTATGCCCAACTGAAAACACTGTCCCATGTTGAGGCTCCGGTGAGCGTGGGTGTGCTGGGCGACACGGCCGCTTGCGATCACGTTGTGGCTGCCTGCCATCGCTTTCTTGAGCCGGGCTTTGCGCAGGCCATTTACTCCGTAGCGCATGAAGACAACGCATTTAACGCGTTAGCCGCTAGAATGGCTGGCGGGGAGGCGAGCCGACTGGCTCGTTATAAAGCAGAAAACACAGGGACATGGCCTTAACATGGCTGATAAACAATCGTCACAAGACGAACAGATCACCAAATATGCACCGCTGGTCAAGCGCATCGCCTATCACATGATGGCGCGCCTGCCTGCCAGCGTCGAAGTCGACGATCTCATCCAGGTCGGATTGATCGGCCTGATGGATGCGGTCGGGCGCTTCGACGGCACCCAGGGCGCGCAGTTCGAATCCTATGCCACCCAGCGCATTCGCGGTGCGATGCTCGACGAACTGCGCGAGGCCGACTGGTTGCCGCGTCACGTGCGGCAAAAATCGCGGCAGATCGAATCCACCATCAACAAGCTGGAACAGCGCAACGGCAAGCCGCCGACCGAGCAGGAAATCTCCGCCGAGCTGGGCATGCCGATCGATCAGTATCAATCCATGCTGGGCGACGTGAAATGCTCTCAACTGCTGTACTACGAAGATTTTGCGGACGACGACAGCGCCAGCTTCCTCGAACGCTATCTGGTCGACGGCAGCAACGACCCGCTCGCGGTGCTGGAGGACGAAGGTTTCCGCGACAGCCTGGTCGCCGCAATCCATCATCTGCCCGAGCGCGAGCGCAGCATGATGGGCATGTACTACGAACAGGACATGAACCTGAAGGAAATCGGCGCGGTACTCGGCGTCTCCGAATCGCGCGTGTGCCAGCTGCATTCGCAGGCAGTGGCACGGCTGCGCGCGCAGCTCAAGATCTGGAAAGACTGACACGGCATCGCCCGTCAGGGCGCGACGGAACGCGGGTAAATCCGCGATAATGGCGGCTTGTCTATCCAGCCCGTACCGCCGTCATGAGCCAAGCCCCACTCCAAAAGCCGCAGCCAGAAAAAAGCCCTCGATTACCACCGCCTGCCCAAGCCCGGCAAACTCTCGGTCGAATCCTCCAAACCCTGTTCCACGCAAGAAGACCTGTCGCTCGCCTACACCCCCGGGGTGGCGCAGCCGGTGCTGGAAATCGCGAAGAATCCGAAGACGGCCTACGACTACACCAACAAGGGCAATCTGATTGCGGTGATCACCGACGGTACCGCGATCCTCGGTCTCGGCAATCGCGGCCCGCTCGCCGCCAAGCCGGTGATGGAAGGCAAGGCGGTGCTGTTCAAGCAGTTCGCCGGCATCGACGTGTTCGACATCGAGGTCAACGCCAAAACGCCGCAGGAGTTCATCAAGGTGGTGGAAGCGATCGCGCCGACCTTCGGCGGCATCAATCTCGAAGACATCGCCGCGCCGCACTGCTTCGAAATCGAAGCCGCGCTGAAGAAGAAGCTCGACATCCCCGTCTTCCACGACGACCAGCACGGCACCGCCGTCATCATCTGCGCCGGCCTCATCAACGCGCTGCATGTGCAGGGCAAGACGCTGGAGAGCGCGACGATCGTCTGCCTCGGTGCGGGCGCCGCCGGTATCGCGTCGATGAAGCTGCTGGTGGCGATGGGGGCGAAAAAGTCCAACATCACCCTGGTCGATTCCAGGGGCGTGGTACACAAGGAACGCAGCGACCTCAACAGTTTCAAGAAGGGCTTTGCGCGCAAGACGAAACTGCGCACGCTGGCCGAAGCGATGCAGGGCGCCGACGTGTTCGTCGGCGTGTCCGGCGCCAACCTGGTGAGCCCGGCGATGGTGAAGAGCATGGCCGACAGGCCGGTGGTTTTCGCGCTCGCCAACCCCAATCCCGAAATCCTGCCGCAGAAAGCCATGGCTGCGCGCAGCGATCTCGTCATGGCGACCGGACGTTCGGACTTTCCCAACCAGGTCAACAACGTGCTCGGCTTCCCCTTCATCTTCCGCGGCGCGCTCGACGCCCGCGCCAGGGAGATCACCGAGGCGATGCTGATTGCTGCCGTCCATGCGCTGGCCGAACTCGCGCGCGAGCCGGTTCCGGCCTCGGTGCTGAAAGCCTACAAGTTGAAGAAACTCAAGTTCGGCCCGGATTACATCCTGCCCAAGCCGTTCGATCCACGTCTGGCCCAGCGTGTGCCGCAGGCGGTGGCGAAGGCGGCGAAGCCCGGCAAATCTCGTTGAGCCAGCCCTGACCCGGAACCTGAACCGTGCCGTGAAACCGACCGCGCGCCCCGTTTACCTCAATCTGTTCCGCATCCATTTGCCGCTGGCCGGCTGGGTGTCGATCCTGCATCGGGTATCGGGCGCGCTGCTTTTTTTCGCCTTGCCGTTCGGGGTGTGGGCTTTGTCGGAGTCCTTGACCGACGAAGCCGGTTTCCGGCGCATGGCGGAGTGGCTGGCGCTTCCCTGGAGCAGGCTGCTTGTGCTGCTGCTGATCGCGGCGTTTGCCCATCACCTTGTTGCCGGTTTGCGGCACCTGGCGCTCGATGTGCACTGGGGCGTGAGTTTGCCGCGCGCCCGGCAGAGCAGCCTCGCGGTTGTGCTTGCAGCGGCGGGGATGACGCTGCTGGCGGCCTGGAAACTGTTCGCATGAGAACCTCCGGCGCGCACACCGGCACCGGCACCTGGCTGTTGCAGCGCGCGACAGCCCTGCTGCTGGCGTTCGCGCTGCCGGGATTGACGGGCTATTTCCTGATGGCCATGCCGCTCGATTTTGCCGGCTGGCAGGCGCTGTTTTCGCCACGGTGGCTGCGTGTGCTGATGACGCTGACCGGCATCGCGCTGGCGCTGCATGCCTGGGTGGGGATGCGCGATCTGTTCATGGACTATGTTCACCCGATCGGCCTGCGGCTGATGCTCAATCTGCTGGTGATCGTCACCCTGGCGGGCAGTGTGGCGTGGCTGGCTGCAGTGGTGTGGAACGCGGCATGAACAAGCGCCGCTTCGACGCGCTCATCATCGGCGGCGGCGGCGCGGGTCTGCGTGCGGCGCTGCAACTGGCGCGCTCCGATCTCACCGTCGCCGTCGTCTCCAAGGTGTTCCCCACCCGCTCGCACACCGTGTCGGCGCAGGGCGGCATCACCGCCGCGCTGGCCAACGTCGACGACGACCGCTGGGAATGGCACATGTACGACACGGTCAAGGGCGGCGACTGGCTGGGCGACCAGGATGCGATCGAATTCATGTGCCGCGAAGCCGCTTCGGCCGTGTATGAACTGGAACACATGGGGCTGCCGTTTTCGCGGCTGGACAACGGCAAGATCTACCAGCGCCCGTTCGGTGGTCAGTCCAAGAACTTCGGCGGCGAGCAGGCTACCCGCACCTGCGCCGCCGCCGACCGCACCGGCCATGCGCTGCTGCATACGCTGTATCAGCAGAACATCAAGAACCGCACCCAGTTCTTCGACGAATATTTCGCGCTCGATCTGCTGCGTGACGCCGAGGGCTATTGTCTGGGCGTGACGGCAATGAGCATCGAGACCGGCGAGCCGCTGCTGATCGAGGCGCGCACCACGCTGCTCGCCACCGGCGGGGCAGGGCGCGTGTTCTGGAACAGCAGCAATGCCATGATCAACACCGGCGATGGCCTCGGCATGGTGCTGCGCGCCGGCTTGCCGCTGCAGGACATGGAATTCTGGCAGTTTCATCCCACCGGCATCGCGGGTGTCGGCTGCCTGATCACCGAGGGCGTGCGCGGCGAGGGCGGCTATCTGCTGAACAGGCACGGCGAGCGTTTCATGGAACGCTACGCGCCGCACGCCAAAGACCTGGCCGGGCGCGACGTGGTGGCGCGCGCCATCGCCATCGAAATTGCCGAGGGGCGTGGCTGCGGACCGCGTGGCGATTACGTCGATCTCAAGCTCGACCAGTTGGGCGAGCAAACTCATCGCCGAGAAACTCCCCGGCATCCGCGATCTGTCGATCCGTTTTGCCGGCGTCGATCCGGCCAAGGCGCCGATTCCGGTCGCGCCGACCGCGCATTACATGATGGGCGGCATCCCCACCAACCTGCACGGCCAGGTGGTCGCGCCGGCGCACACCGGACCGGAAGAGCCGGTGCCGGGTCTCTATGCCGTCGGCGAATGCGCCTGCGTGTCGGTGCATGGGGCGAATCGGCTGGGCGGCAACTCGCTGCTCGATCTGGTCGTGTTCGGGCGCGCCGCAGGCAGGCACATGCTGGACTATTTGCGCGACAACCCGTATCCGCGTGCCTTGCCCGAACAGGCGGCGGAAGCCAGCCTGGCGCGGCTGCAGCGTTGGGACCAGCCCGGCAGCGAACGGGTGGCGGCAATTACCGACGATCTCAGGCGAACGATGCAGGCGCATTGCGGCGTATTCCGTACCGATGCGGTGCTGCGCGAAGGGCTGGAAAAACTGGACGCGCTGGAAGCGCGTTTGGCGCATGCCGGATTGCAGGACACCAGCCGCGTGTTCAACACCGCGCGCATCGAGGCGCTGGAACTGGAGAACCTGATCGGCGTGGCGCGGGCGACGCTGGTGTCGGCGCTCAACCGCACCGAGAGCCGGGGTGCGCATACGCGCGAGGACTTTCCGCAGCGCGACGATGCGCATTGGCTCAGGCACACGCTGTATTCGCGGGAAGCGGATCAGGTGGACACCAAGCCGGTGCGACTGAAACCGCTTGACGCTGGAGTCGATCAAGCCGAAAGAGCGGGTGTATTGAGATGAAATTTCGCCTCTACCGCTACCACCCCGAAACCGATACCGAGCCCCACATGCAGGACGTCGAACTCGATATCGACCCCGCCGGCAAGATGCTGCTCGACGCCTTGCTGGCGATCAAGGCGCAGGACGAAACGCTCTCGCTGCGGCGCTCCTGCCGCGAAGGCGTGTGCGGCTCGGATGCGGTGAACGTCAACGGCAAGAACCGGCTGGCGTGCATCACGCCGCTGAGCGAATTGAAGGAGCCGATCGAGGTGCGGCCGCTGCCGGGCCTGCCGGTGATCCGCGACCTGATCGTGGACATGGAGCCGTTTTACAAACAATACCGCTCGATCAAGCCGTATCTCATCAACGATGATCCCGAGCCTGAGGTCGAGCGTCTGCAAAGCCCGGCGGACCGCGCGCTGCTCGACGGTGCCTACGAATGCATTCTGTGCGCCTGCTGCACGACTTCGTGCCCGTCTTTCTGGTGGAATCCGGATACCTTCGTGGGGCCGGCCGGCTTGCTGCAGGCCTATCGATTCATCGCCGACTCGCGCGACGAGGCGACTGCCGAGCGACTCGACAATCTGGAAGACCCCTACCGGCTGTATCGCTGTCGCGGCATCATGAATTGCGTGGATGCCTGTCCCAAGGGCTTGAACCCGACCGAGGCGATCGGCCGCATCAAGTCGCTGCTGGTGAAACGGCGTGTCTGATCCGGCGGCCTGTGACCGGATCGCCTGGCGCTGCCGGCGCGGCTTGCTCGAACTCGATCTCTGGCTGGGTGGCTTTTGGGCCGCGCACCGCGCTACACTTCAACCTAACGAGACAGCCGCGCTGGAGCGGCTGCTGACGCTGTCGGACATGGAGATTGCAGACCGGCTGCAAGGCAGGACGCCCGCGGGCGATGCCGACCTTGCTGCGCTTGTTCAATGCCTGCAAACATTTCGGAACACACGATGAAAAAAACCGCCACACTCACTTTCAGCGACGGCAGTCCGTCCATCGAACTGCCCATCGAGCAGGGCACCTACGGCAAGCCGGTGATCGACATCCGCGCGCTCGCTGCGCAGGGTTATTTCACCCACGATCCCGGTTTCACCGCGACCTCCAGCTGCAATTCGGCGATCACCTACATCGACGGCGACGAAGGGCTGCTGTATTACCGCGGCTATCCCATCGAGGAACTGGCGTACAAGGCCGACTACATGGAAGTGTGTTATCTGCTGCTGCACGGCGAACTGCCGACGGCTGATCAGAAAATGGCATTCGTGCAGTCGATCCGCCACCACACCATGCTGCACGACCAGATGGAAAACGTGTTCCGTGGTTTCCGCCGCGACGCGCATCCGATGGCGGTGATGGTCAGCGTCACCGGTGCGATGTCGGCGTTTTATCATGAAGACATGAACATCTTCGATCCGCATCAGCGCGAGATCGTGGCGCACCGGCTGATCGCGAAGGTGCCGACGGTGGCGGCCTGGAGCTACAAGTACAACGAAGGCCAGCCCTTCGTCTACCCGCAGAACCGCCTGTCCTACGCCGAGAATTTCATGCACATGATGTTCTCGACCCCGTGCGAACCCTACGAACCCAATCCGGTGCTGGCGCGTGCGCTCGATCGTATTTTCATCCTGCATGCCGACCACGAGCAGAACGCTTCGACCTCCACCGTGCGCCTGGCCGGATCGAGTGGCGCCAATCCTTATGCCTGCATGGCCAGCGGCATGGCCTCGCTGTGGGGGCCGCTGCATGGCGGCGCCAACGAAGCGGTGCTGAAAATGCTCGACGAAATGGGCGACATTTCGCGCATCCCCGAATTCATCAAGCGCGCCAAGGACAAGACCAGCGGCTTCCGCCTGATGGGCTTCGGCCACCGCGTCTACAAGAACATGGATCCGCGCGCGCGCATCATCCGCGAGACCTGCTACGAAGTGCTCGACGAGCTCGACCTGCGCGACGATCCGCAGTTCAAGATGGCGATGGAGCTGGAACGCATCGCGATGGAAGACGAGTACTTCATCTCGCGCAAGCTCTATCCCAACGTCGATTTCTATTCCGGCATCATCTTCCGTGCCATGGGTATTCCGACCAGCATGTTCACCGCGATGTTCGCGCTGGCGCGCACCGCCGGCTGGGTGGCGCAGTGGAACGAAATGCTGTCCGACCCCGCGCACAAGATCGGTCGCCCGCGCCAGTTGTATACCGGTTCAATGCGCCGTGAATTCACACCCATGGATCAGCGCGGGTAAGCGCGACGCGTCAGTCGACCGATCCTTATGAGCGCACCTGACTGGCTTTCGACTTCGCCACTGTACGCAGGCAATGCGGCTTATCTGGAGCAGTTCGGCGACGCCGCGCTGGCCCCCTGGCTGGCGCAGCCCCTGCCGGGTTCGGCTGCGGGGGCGGACCCCAGGCAGGTTGCCGTGCTGCGGCTCATCAATGCCTACCGCTATCTGGGGGTGCGGCAGGCCGAGCTGGATCCCTTGCGGCGTTTCGAGCCGCCGCCGACACCTGAACTCGACCCCGCGCATTACGGCCTCACCGCCGCCGACCTCGACAGCACGTTCGACACCGGTTCGCTGTTCGGCGTCGAGCGCACCACGCTCGCCGATATCCTGCAGCGCTTGCACAGTGCGTATTGCGGCCATGTCGGCTTCGAATACATGCACCTTACCGATGTCGCCCGCAAGCGCTGGCTGCAGGAACGCATCGAATCGGCGCAGGGCCGTTACGGCACATCGATCGCGCTGAAAAAACAATTGCTCAAGCGGCTGACCGACGCCGAAACGCTGGAGAAGTTTCTCCACACCCGCCACGTCGGGCAGAAGCGTTTTTCGCTTGAAGGCGGCGAAAGCCTGATCCCGCTGCTCGACCTGGTGGTCTCGCGTTGCGCCCGCCATGGTGCGAAAGAGATCGTGATGGGTATGGCGCATCGCGGCCGTATCAACGTGCTCGCCAATATCATGGGGCGTTCGCTGGAGGGCTTGTACGCAGCGGCGGAGAACGGCAATCATGACTCGCCGCTGTCGGGCGATGTGAAGTATCACCAGGGATGTTCCACCGACGTGATGTTCGCGAGCGGACCGGTGCATCTGGCGTTGGCGTTCAATCCTTCGCACCTCGAAATCATTCATCCGGTGGTGCGCGGTTCGGTGCGTGCGCGGCAGGACCGGCGCGGCGATGTGCTCGGCTACGAAGTGGTGCCGGTGATCCTGCACGGCGACGCCGCGCTGTCGGGTCAGGGTGTGGTGATGGAGAGCCTCAACATGTCGCAGACGCGGGGCTTTCGCAACGGCGGCGCGATCCATGTCGTCATCAACAACCAGATCGGCTTCACCACCTCCGACCCGCGCGACGTGCGCTCGACCCTGTATTGCACCGACGTGGCGAAGATGGTCGAGGCGCCGGTGCTGCACGTCAACGGCGACGACCCTGAAGCGGTCGCCTTCGCGGTGCGCACGGCAGTCGATTTCCGTTACACCTTCCATAAAAACGTCTTCATCGATCTGGTCTGCTACCGCCGCCACGGCCACAACGAGCAGGACGAGCCGCTCGCCACCCAGCCGCTGATGTACCGTCGTATCCAGTCGCATCCCAGTACACGCATGCTGTACGCGCAGCGACTGGTGGACGAAAGCGTGCTGAGCCAGGCCGAGGCCGACGATCTGGTCGATGCCTGCCGTGAAAAACTGGAGCATGGCGAGTCCCTTTCGGCGCCTGCGTTGTCGGATTTCAAGGAAACCTACAGCGTCGACTGGAGCCGTTTCAAGGGAGATGCGGCCAAGGGGGCCGGTGTCGAGGCTGACACGGCTGTCGCTGCCGCCCGGCTGGATTTTCTCGGCGAGCGCATCACCACGTTGCACCACGAAGTCGAACTGCACCCCCGCGTGCAAAAGGTGCTCGACGACCGCCGCAAGATGCGCGCGGGCGAACTGCCGCTCGACTGGGGCTACGCCGAGACGCTGGCCTATGCCAGCCTGCTCGATGCCGGCCACAACGTGCGGGTGTCGGGGCAGGATTCGGCGCGCGGCACCTTTTTCCACCGCCACGCCGTGTGGCACGACCAGAAGCGCGAACGCCGCCAGAGCGGGGTTTACATTCCGCTCGAACATATCCACGAGCGACAAGGGGATTTCACCGTCATCGATTCGCTGCTGTCGGAAGAGGCGGTGCTGGCGTTCGAATACGGCTACGCCACCGCCGACCCGGATACCCTGGTGGTGTGGGAAGCGCAGTTCGGCGATTTCGCCAATGGCGCACAGGTGGTGATCGACCAGTTCATCGCCAGCGGCGAAGCCAAGTGGGGACGCCTGTGCGGGCTGACCCTGATGCTGCCGCACGGGCTGGAGGGACAGGGCCCGGAGCACTCGTCGGCACGCCTCGAGCGCTTCCTGCAGTTGTGCGCGCAGGACAACATACAGGTCTGCGTGCCGACGCTGCCGGCGCAGATGTTCCACTTGCTGCGCCGGCAGATCGTGCGGCCGCAACGCAAGCCGCTGGTGATCATGAGTCCCAAGAGCCTGCTGCGTTATCCCGCTTCCACCTCGACGCTGGATGATTTAAGCACGGGGATGTTCCAACCCGTGATCGACGACCCGCGCGCGCCGCGCCAGGCGACACGCGTGGTGGCGTGCAGCGGGCGCGTATGGTTCGACCTCGAGGCGGCACGCGCAGCGCGCGGACTGGAAGACGTCGCATTGGTGCGGGTGGAACAACTCTATCCGTTTCCGGAAGCGACATTCCGTGCCGCGCTCGCCGCTTACCCCCAGGCCGCCACTTTCGTCTGGGCGCAGGAGGAACCGATGAACCAGGGTGCGTGGTACCAGACGCTGCACCATCTCAATCACTGCGCGCCTGCCGGACAGCGTTTCCATTACGCAGGACGCCCGGCCGCCGCTGCGCCAGCATCGGGCTACGTATCACGCCATCGG
Organism: uncultured Hydrogenophilales bacterium; assembly: GCA_963818665.1. Taxonomy (GTDB): domain Bacteria; phylum Pseudomonadota; class Gammaproteobacteria; order Burkholderiales; family Thiobacillaceae; genus Thiobacillus. The sequence goes on from CAWFTM010000002.1 coordinate 162,955, forward strand.
GCGGAACTGGAAGCCCTGCTGGCCGCAGCCCTGGAGACCCCGTATGAAGCTTGAAGTGCGTGTTCCGCAACTGTCCGATTCGGTCGCCAGTGGCACCCTGCTGCCGTGGCGCAAGCAGGTCGGCGAGACGGTCGCGCGCGACGAACCCCTGGTCGATCTGGAGACCGACAAGGTGATCCTGGAAATTCCCGCACCCGCATCCGGCACGCTGGTCGAACTGCGCCAGCCCGAAGGCTCGGTGGTCAAGGCCGACGACGTGGTGGCGGTGATTGAAACCGGCGACAGCGATATTTTGGCGGCAAAAACAAAACCTGTGCAGGCGGTCGTGGCCCCCCCCGTCACACCGACGGTTGTCGTTGCCGCACCCATTCAAACCGCCAGCGTGCCGCTGCCCGCTGCTGCCGACATGCCTGCCGTCTCCTCTGGAGCAAGCCGCCGCGAACCGATGTCGCGCTTGCGCCAGCGTGTCGCCGAGCGCCTGGTCGCAGCGCAGCACACCGCCGCCCTGCTCACCACCTTCAACGAAGTGAACATGCAGCCGGTGAACGAACTGCGCCAGCGCTTCAAGGCCGAGTTCGAGGTCAAGCACGGCGTCAAGCTGGGCTACATGTCCTTCTTCGTGCGCGCAGTGTGCCAGGCGCTGCGGCAGTTTCCGGTCGTCAACGCCGCCATCGACGGCAACGACATCGTGTGGCACGGCGACGCCGACATCGGCATCGCCATTTCCAGTCCGCGCGGCTTGGTCGTACCGATCCTGCGCCGCGCGCAGACCCTGTCGGCCGCGGAAATCGAGGCTGCCATCGCCGATTTTGCCCGGCGTGCACGCGACAGCACACTCACGCTCGAAGACCTGTCCGGCGGCACCTTCTCCATCACCAACGGCGGCGTGTTCGGCTCGCTGCTGTCCACGCCCATCCTCAACCCGCCGCAATCTGCCATCCTCGGCATGCATACCATCCAGGAGCGCCCGGTCGCCGAGAATGGACAGGTGGTGATCCGCCCGATGATGTATCTGGCGCTCACCTACGACCATCGCCTGATCGACGGACGCGACGCGGTGCAGTTTCTGGTGGCAGTGAAAACCGCGCTGGAAGCGCCAGATCAGTTGATGCCGGATTGATGTCAGGAACGCGCGGGGAAGCAAATCGCACAAAATAAAGCCTTCCCGGCTCGACATCGCTGCGCTGTTTCGGTTATGATGCGCCCCGCATTAGGCGCGTAGCTCAGCTGGTTAGAGCACCACCTTGACATGGTGGGGGTCGTTGGTTCGAGTCCAATCGCGCCTACCAATATTGATGGGTCGGGATGACCTTTAAGGGGTAGCAAAATGTCACCGCGAACTAGCCTGGATGTCACTGGATAAGCACCGGCGCATCGTAGTTCAAAGAGCATCAAGCATCTTCTTGTAGTATCCAAAAGCGCGGCTGGTCCGCGCTTTTTTCATTCTGGAGTTTTGGGTCATGGTCAACGTCACGCTTCCCGATGGTTCGGTTCGGCAGTTCGATAACCCGGTGACGGTCGCGCAGGTCGCAGCCAGTATCGGCGCCGGGCTGGCCAAAGCGGCGCTCGCCGGTCGGGTGGACGGCAAACTGGTCGATACCAGCCACCTGATTGCGTCAGACGCAGGGCTGGCGATCGTGACTGCCAAGGACGCCGACGCCCTCGACCTGATTCGCCACGACGCGGCGCATGTGATGGCGCAGGCGGTGCAGGAGCTCTACCCGGGTACGCAGGTGACGATCGGCCCGGCCATCGAAGACGGCTTCTATTACGATTTCGCGCGCGAGACGCCGTTTACGCCGGAAGACCTGGTCGCGATCGAAAAACGCATGGACGAGATCGTCAAACGCGATCTGCCGATCCAGCGTGAAGTCTGGGAACGCGAGGCTGCCAAAAAAGCTTTCGCCGACCTCGGCGAAACGTACAAGGTCCAGATCATCGAGGACGTGATTCCTGCAGGCGAAGAACTCTCGATCTACCGCCAGGGCGACTGGTTCGACGTGTGCCGTGGCCCGCATTTGCCGTCTACCGGCAAGCTGCCGAGCGCGTACAAGCTGATGAAACTCGCCGGCGCGTACTGGCGCGGCGATTCGAAGAACCCGATGCTGCAGCGCATCTACGGCACGGCGTGGGCGAAGAAGGAAGACCTCGAGGCCTATCTGTTCCGCCTGGAAGAGGCCGAAAAGCGCGACCACCGCCGTCTCGCCAGGCAGCTCGACCTGCTGCACATGCAGGAAGAAGCGCCGGGCATGGTGTTCTGGCATCCCAAGGGCTGGATCGTGTGGCAGCAGATCGAGCAGTACATGCGACAGCAGTTCGTCGAATACGGCTATCAGGAAGTGCGCACCCCGGCGGTGATGGACAAGAGCCTGTGGGAGAAATCCGGCCACTGGGACAACTACCGCGACAACATGTTCACCACCGCGTCGGAAAACCGCGACTACGCGGTGAAGCCGATGAACTGTCCCGGCCACGTGCAGATTTTCAACAGCGGCCTGCATTCCTACCGCGACCTGCCGCTGCGCCTGGCCGAATTCGGCTCGTGTCACCGCAACGAGCCGTCGGGCGCGCTGCACGGCATCATGCGGGTGCGCGGCTTTACCCAGGACGACGCCCATATCTTCTGTACCGAAGCGCAGATCGAGCCGGAAGTGGCGGATTTCATCGTCATGCTGCAAAAGGTCTACGCCGATTTCGGCTTCAACGACGTGCTGGTGAAGCTGTCGACCCGGCCGGACAAGCGTGTCGGTTCGGACGAATCGTGGGATGTCGCCGAAGCGGCGCTGGCCGCTGCGCTGGACAAGAACGGACTGGCCTACGATCTGCAGCCGGGCGAGGGCGCGTTCTACGGCCCCAAGATCGAGTTCACGCTGAAGGACACGCTCGGCCGGTTGTGGCAGTGCGGCACGATACAACTGGATTTCAACCTGCCGGTGCGCCTCGGCGCCGAGTTCGTCGACGAGGACAACAGCCGCAAACCGCCGGTGATGCTGCATCGCGCGATTCTCGGTTCGATGGAGCGCTTCATCGGCATCCTGATCGAGCACCATGCCGGCAACTTCCCGCTGTGGCTGGCGCCGGTGCAGGCGATGGTGCTCAATATCAGCGAGGGGCAGGCCGAATATGCGCAAAAAGTCGTCCAGACCTTGCGTCAGGCAGGCATCCGGGCGGTATCGGACTTGAGTAATAATAAAATTACCTATAAAATCCGGGAACATAGCTTGCAGAAGCTGCCTTATTTGCTGGTCGTCGGCGACAAGGAAATGGAAACGAATCAGGTTTCCGTCCGTGCCCGCGGCAACCTGGATCTGGGGCAACTCGGTTTGGATGACTTGATAGCGCGCCTGAAAGCGGACATCGCGGCGCGCCAGTAAACTAGTCAAACAAGGCGTTGGGGTGGAACCCGCGCCTTGTTTGCATTTTTGGCCCGGCAGATTCCGGGAGATGTTTTGGAGAACGGCTCATCGCGACAGAAAAGAAACAGACACGCATCAACGGTGAAATTACAGCGCCTGAGGTGCGGTTGGTCGGTGTGGAAGGTGAACAGCTTGGCATCGTGAAAATCTTCGATGCGCTGCGGCAGGCAGAAGACGCTGAACTGGACCTGGTGGAGATTGCGCCGACGGCGCAGCCGCCCGTAGCCAAGATCATGGACTACGGCAAGTTCAAGTACCAGGAAAGCAAGAAGCAGCACGAAGCCAAGCTGAAGCAGAAGCAGGTCCAGATCAAGGAAATCAAGTTCCGTCCGGCGACGGATGAAGGCGATTACCAGATCAAGCTGCGCAACCTGATCAAGTTTCTGGAAGAGGGCGATAAGACCAAGATTACATTGCGTTTCCGGGGCCGTGAAATGGCTCACCAGGAAATCGGCATGGCCCAGTTGAGACGCGTCTCGGCGGATCTGGCGGAATTGGCGGTGGTCGAGCAGTTCCCCAAGATGGAAGGCCGCCAGCTGGTGATGATGCTGGCGCCGAAAAAGAAGATTTAAGATTGTTTGGCTTGCATTCGCTTGAGTGCAAGCGAATAGGAGACCGGCGTTTCTCAGTCCCAATCGGGTCGAATACGCCACAATACGTGCAGTCGGGTAGGTGAAGCATTCCACGCCGTGGGATCACCTGACCGCATGAGATAAAAGGAAGCATCATGCCTAAGATGAAAAGCAAGAGCGGCGCCGCCAAGCGGTTCCGCGCGCTGGGCAGCGGCAAGTTCAAGCGCTCGCACGCGTTCATGCGTCACATCCTCACCAAGAAGAGCACCAAGCGTAAGCGCCAGTTGCGCGGCATGGAAACAGTCAATGCCAGCGACCACAAAGCGATTTCTCGCATGTTGCCCTACGCTTAAAGGAGAGATTAGATGCCACGCGTTAAACGGGGTGTAACCGCCCGAGCCAGCCACAAACGAATCCTCGATGCCGCCAAAGGCTATCGCGGCCGTCGCAAGAACGTATTCCGGGTCGCCAATGAAGCGGTGATGAAAGCCGGTCAGTATCAGTACCGTGACCGTCGCCAGCGCAAGCGCCAGTTCCGCGCATTGTGGATTGCCCGTATCAATGCCGCTTCGCGTCAGCATGGTCTGACCTACAGCGTGTTCATGAACGGTCTGTCCCGTGCCGAAATCGGGATCGACCGCAAGGTGTTGTCCGACATCGCGATTTTCGACAAGGACGCTTTTGCCAAGATCGTCGAACAGGTCAAGGCCAAACTCGCTGCATAAGCGACACCGAAGTAACAAAAAAAGGCCGCAAGGCCTTTTTTTGTTCGTGCTGGTTTAAAACGAGCGTGTCCTTCGCGGACGTGTTCAGAACAGATCAATCACCTCATGCGCAATCCCAACGAAATCGTCGCCGACGCCCTCAATGCCATTCATGCCTGTTCCGACCTGCCGACGCTGGAACAGGTCAAAGCGGGGTTTTTAGGTAAAAGCGGCCAGTTGACCGAACTGCTGAAAAGCCTGGGCGCGATGCCGGCCGAGGAGCGCAAAACGGCCGGCGCCCGCATTAACGAAGCCAAGCAAGCCGTTGAATCCGCACTGAAAGAGCGGCGTGACACGCTGCAGCAGGCTGAACTGGATCGTCAACTGGCGGCTGAAACGCTGGATGTCACCCTGCCAGGGCGGGGATTGGCGCGTGGCGGCCTGCATCCGGTATCGCGCACCTTGTCGCGCATTCAGGCCCTGTTTCGATCGATCGGCTTCGAAGTGGCAACCGGCCCCGAGATCGAGACCGACTTCTACAATTTCACCGCGCTGAATATCCCGGAAGACCATCCGGCACGCGCGATGCACGATACGTTTTACCTGCAGACCGGCGAACTGCTGCGCACCCACACTTCGCCGGTACAGGTGCGCTACATGCAGACCCATCAGCCGCCGCTGCGCATCATTGCGCCGGGACGGGTGTACCGCTGCGATTCCGACGTGACGCACACGCCGATGTTCCATCAGGTCGAGGGCCTGTGGGTGGATGAGTCGGTGTCGCTTTGCCGATCTCAAGGGTGTGCTGGCCGACTTCATGCGCAATTTCTTCGAGCGCGACGATCTGCCGGTGCGCTTCCGACCTTCGTTCTTCCCTTTCACCGAGCCGTCAGCCGAAATGGACATCGGCTGCGTGATGTGCGGCGGAGAGGGCTGCCGCGTCTGTTCGCACACCGGCTGGCTGGAAGTGCTGGGCTGCGGCATGGTGCATCCCAATGTGTTCAAGCACGTCGAGATCGACACCGAGCGCTTCGTCGGCTTTGCCTTCGGGCTGGGCGTCGAACGCCTGGCCATGCTGCGTTACGGCGTCGACGACTTGCGACTATTCTTCGAGAACGACTTACGTTTCTTGAAACAATTCAATTAATTAAAGCGTATTCATCATGCAATTTCCAGAATCATGGTTGCGCAGCCTCGTTAATCCCGCGCTCGATACCGCTCAACTGGCCCATGCCGTGACCATGGCCGGACTGGAAGTGGAGGCGTTGACTCCGGCTGCGCCGCCGTTCAATAACGTGGTGGTGGCCGAAATCCTGTCGGCGGACAAGCATCCCGACGCCGATCGCTTGCGCGTGTGCCAGGTCGATGTCGGCGAAGCCAATCCGGTCACCATCGTCTGTGGCGCGCCTAACGCGGCGGCCGGACTCAAGGTGCCGTGCGCCCGTCCCGGCGCCAAATTGCCCGGGATCGAAATCAAGGTGGCCAAGGTACGCGGCGTCGAATCCTTCGGCATGTTGTGCTCGACCCGGGAATTGGGACTGGAAGGCGCGGCCGAAGGCCTGATGGTGCTGCCCGAGGATGCGCCGGTGGGCGAGGATTTCCGCAACTGGCTCAATCTGGACGACACCCTGATCACGCTGAAGCTGACGCCCAACCGGGCGGACTGCCTGTCGATGCAGGGCCTGGCGCGCGAAGTCGGCGCGATCACGGGAACGGAGACGCGCTTGCCGCAGGCGACGGAAGTGGCGGCGCGGATTCAGGATGCCGTGACGGTCCGGGTATCCGCGCCCGAAGCGTGCCCGCTGTACCTGGGGCGCGTGGTGCGCGGGATCAACGCGCAGGCCACGACGCCGCGCTGGATGGCCGAACGGCTGGAGCGCAGCGGCATCCGGCCGCTGCTGGCGCCGGTCGACATCACCAATTACGTGCTGCTGGAAATGGGCCAGCCGATGCATGCTTTCGCCCTGTCGCGGCTCAACGGCGGCATCGAGGTGCGGCTGGCGCGTGCCGGCGAGCAACTGGCACTGCTGAACGAGCAGACCGTCGAACTCGCCCCCGACATGCTGGTGATCGCCGATGCCAACGGACCGGTGGCGCTGGCCGGCATCATGGGCGGCAAGCCGACCAGCGTCGAGCGCGTCACCGTCGATGTGTTCCTCGAAGCCGCTTTCTTTGCGCCGGCGGCGATTGCCGGACGGGCGCGGCGTCTGGGCTTGTCCACCGACTCGTCGCACCGCTTCGAGCGCGGCGTCGATTTCGGCGCCACGCGGCAGGCGATGGAGCGTGCCACCCAGTTGCTGATCGACATTTGCGGCGGCCAGCCGGGGCCGATCAGCGAGACGACAGCGGCATTGCCGCAACGCGAGCCGATCACCCTGCGCCTTGCGCGCCTGAAGCGCGTGGCGGGCGTCGAACTCGATACCGATCAGGTGCAACGGGATCTGGTGGCGCTCGGTGCGCGGGTCGAGCGCCGGGAGGATTGCCTTGTCGTCACCCCGCCGAGTTTCCGTTTCGATCTCGCGATCGAGGAAGACCTGATCGAAGAGGCGGTGCGCCTGTTCGGCTACGACAACATCCCCGCGCAGCCGCCTGCCGCACCCTCGCGCATGCTGCCGCAGGACGAAACCGTGCTGGGTGACGACACCCTGCGCCAGATGCTGGTCGATCTGGATTACCAGGAGGTCATCACCTACAGCTTCGTCGATCCGGCGTGGGAAACCGCGCTCAATGCCGATGCACGTCCGCTGCCGCTCGCCAATCCCATCGCCAGTCAGTTGTCGGCGATGCGCACCACCTTGTGGGGTGGGCTGCTCGACACCCTGCGCCACAACCTCAACCGCCAGCAGGAGCGGGTGCGCATTTTTGAACTGGGGCGGGTGTACGCCTCGCTGGCCGCACAGCCGATGAAACTGGGCGGACTGATCTATGGCGACGCCTTGCCCGAGCAATGGGGCGCAGCCGCGCGGCGGGTCGATTTCTTCGACCTCAAGGGCGACCTCGAACACCTGGTGGGCACCGAGCTCGATGCCCAGCGCAGCGAGCATCCCGCCCTGCATCCGGGGCAGAGCGCCAAATTGTGGCTGGATGGCCAGGCCATCGGCTGGATCGGTGCGCTGCATCCGCGTCTGGTGCAGGCGTTCGATCTGCCGAGCGCGCCGATGCTGTTCGAACTCGACAGCCAGGTGCTGGTCCAGCGGGCTTTGCCGCGTCACGCCAGCCTGTCCCGCTTCCCGCTGGTGCGGCGCGACCTGGCGTTTGTGCTGGATGCGCATACGCCGGCTGGCGAGTTGCTGGCCGCGTTGCGTGAAGCGGCGAGCGCTCAGGTGCGTTCGATCGACTTGTTCGACGACTACCGTGGGAAAGGCATGGCAGAAAACCTAAAAAGCCTTGCTATCCGGGTAGTTATGCAAGATACTGAACGCACATTGACGGATCAGGAAGTGGAGGATGCAGTGCAAAAACTGGTCGATTCCGCGCTCCGTCAATGCAATGCCAGTTTGCGTGCATAACGCAAACCAGTATTTTTGGCGCGTGCATAACGCAAACCCATTTTTTGGCGCGTGCATAACGCCTTATTCTTACTCGACGTCCCACACCAAGCATGACCACTCTCACCAAAGCTGACCTGGCGGAATTGTTGTTCGAAAAAGTGGGCTTGAACAAACGCGAGGCGAAAGACGTCGTCGAATCGTTTTTCGATGAAATCCGCCTGTCGCTGGAAAAAGGCGACATCGTCAAACTGTCCGGCTTCGGCAACTTTCAGTGCCGTGAAAAACCGCAGCGGCCGGGACGCAATCCGAAAACCGGCGAAGAGATGCCCATTTCCGCGCGTCGCGTCGTGACGTTCCACGCCAGCCAGAAGCTCAAATCGCAAGTCGAAGGCGCACAACTTGGAACGCCCCTCCCGGAGTGAACTGCCGCCGATTCCGGCGAAACGCTATTTCACCATTGGTGAAGTGTCGGAGCTGTGTGCCGTCAAGGCGCATGTGCTGCGCTACTGGGAACAGGAATTCACCCAGCTGCGCCCGGTCAAGCGGCGCGGCAACCGGCGTTATTACCAGCATCACGAAGTCCTGCTGATTCGCCGTATCCGCGAGTTGCTGTACGAAGAGGGCTTCACCATCAGCGGTGCGCGGCAACGCCTCGAACACGACGCCGAACTGCCACCGGAAACCGTGCCGGCCGTCGCCAACAAAGCACCCGGTGTGGCGGATATCCGTGCGGAAATTGCCGCCATCCTGAAAATATTGGGCTGACAGGCTTCCGCCAAACGTGGCTCGTCTGTTAGAATCTTGGGCTTCGTCGGGGCGTAGCGCAGCCTGGTAGCGCACTTGACTGGGGGTCAAGTGGTCGGAGGTTCAAATCCTCTCGTCCCGACCATCAAACAATAGAGTGGGGGCCGGGTTATTCCGGCCCTTTTTCTTTGTCGGAATTATTTTTGTCGTCATGCGTCGACGGTAAAGTTCGATCGACGCACGGTCTATTGTTGTTTTGTTCAATATCAGGAGAGAGTTATGGAACACACTTTGCCCGCACTGCCTTTTGCCATGGATGCGCTCGCACCGCACATGTCCAAGGAAACCTTCGAATACCACTACGCCAAGCACCATCAGGCGTATGTCACCAACCTCAACAACCTGATCAAGGGCACCGACTTCGAGAGCAAGTCGCTTGAGGACATCATCAAGAGCGCGCCTGCTGGCGGCGTCTACAACAATTCCGCCCAGGTGTGGAACCACACCTTCTTCTGGAACTGCCTGTCGCCCAACGGCGGCGGCGCACCGACCGGCGCGCTGGCGGATGCCATCAACGCCAAGTGGGGCAGCTTCGATGCGTTCAAGACCGCTTTCCAGACCAGCGCTGTCGGCAACTTCGGTTCCGGCTGGACCTGGCTGGTGAAAAAGGCCGACGGTTCGGTCGACATCGTCAACATGGGCGCCGCCGGCACCCCGCTGACCACCGGCGACAAGGCCCTGCTGTGCGTGGACGTGTGGGAACACGCCTACTACATCGACTACCGCAATATGCGTCCCAAGTTCGTCGAGACTTTCCTCAACAACCTGGTGAACTGGAAATTCGCGGAAGCGAATTTTGCTTGAGGTTAGCTTTGCGGAAGCGAATTTCGCTTAAAGCGAGTTTCGCCTGAGCATGAAACGAGAACCGGGGCGTAAGCCCCGGTTTTCATTTTGTGCGGCTCATACTGCGGCGGCAAGCTGCAGGATATCCAGATAGCCTCCGCGCACCATCGCCTGCGCTTCACGCAGTAAATCCGCATCCGCTTCATTCACCGCAACACCCGCTGCCTCGGCATCGAGCTGACGCAGCATCTGTGTCCAGTGTTCCCGTTGGTTGGCCACCGTTTTCGGTGCGGCCAGGCCGTTGCGGCGCAGTTCGGTGGCGCGGCTGACCAGACGGAATTTCGCGGCTTCCAGTTGTGGCGACAAGGGCAGCGACAGATCGAAGCTGATGTCCAGTCGGTAGGCTGGATCAGGTAGGCGAAGTAGCACGCGGCGGCGGCCGCCAGGCCAGTTCGTCGGGGCCGGGCGGGGTGCGCGCGGGATCGAGCGGGAATTTGTAGAACCCCCATTTCGCGCCCATCCAGCATTCGAGCAGGACCTGGTCGTTGTCAGCGATGCAGAGTTCGCCCGTGGGCTGACCCAGCGCGTCGTTGCCCGGCAGCGGTCCATACGCGCGCGGGTCGAGCTTCCAGCGCGGGTAATCGCGATGGGGCGGGGCGCCGTAGTCGGCTTCGAGCGCGTGCCACAGGGCGATGAACTGGCGGTAGTCGGCTTGATAAGCGGGGTTGCGGCGCAGGAATTCCCACGCCCACTGGTCACGCGTCAGGCTCGTGCAATGGGCGTAATCAGCCATGTCAGATCGGCAGGAACAGCGTGCCGGCGGCGTTGACCACGCCGAAGCGGATCGCGCGGTTGCTCTTGTCTTCGATGACTTTGGCCAGCGTGTCCTGGATGCCGATGAGCTTGCCGAATTCGCGTTCGATGCTGAGATCGCTCATGCCGTTGTTGTTGGGCGCGTCGGAGACGAGCAGCAGCGCGCCGTCGGGGCCGCGGCGGGTGACAAGCTCCCACGCGACATATTCGGTATTGCGCGCAGCGTTGTAGAACTTCTGCGCGTCCAGTTCGGAGAGCAGATAAAACTCGGTCTGGTGGTTGTAGGCGGCCATGTTCATCACCAGCAGGCCATTCATCACGGCCTTGACCCGATCGCCGGTGAAATCCGGACGCCCGGCGTCGGTCAGCGAAGTTTGCCAGCTGAGTTTTCTTTTGCGGCGCCAGTTGCCAGTGGGTCACGGACTTGAACAGCGCGGCAGTGGCCTCGTCGGCGCTGGCGTAGCCGGATTTTTTCCATTCCGCCGGGTTGCAGCGGTAGAGCTTCGCCGTCAGCGCCTTGAGGGTGGCGATGACTTCCTGCTGGTGGATTTCGACCACGCTGTCGACATCGCTCTTGGCCAGATCCTTGATGCTGAAACTGCGTACGCTGCTGCTGCCGTCCTTGCGCTGAATGGTTTGCCCGGTGCAGGCAATCAGGGGAAGGGTCAGCAGGCAGGCGAGGGCGGTCCGTTTCACGAAGAGCAGCTTACCTCAATCTGCCGCGCCCAGTCGGGTGGTTCGGCGGCATAGGCTGCGTGTTCCGGCTGCTCGTCGAACGGGCGGGTCAGCAGCCGGTGCAGCCGGTTGATTTCGCTGTAATCGCGTTCGTCCGCCGCGCGGCGGATGGCGACTTCGGCCAGATGGTTGCGCAGGATGTATTTGGGATTGACCGCGCGCATCGCCTGGCCGCGCGCGGTGTCGTTCGAACCCTGCTGGCGCAGCGCGGCAGCATAGCGCGTCGCCCAGGCGTCGAAGGCCGGCGCGGTCGAGGAACAGATCGCGCAGCGGCGCGTTGCTGGCCGCTGCCGCGCTGTCGAAGTCGCACAGGCGGCGCATGAAAATCGTGTAGTCGACATGGTTCTGCGCCAGCAGTTGCAGCGCGTCCATCAGGAGCGGCACCGTTTCGCCGCTGGCGGGCAGGCCGAACTTTGCCGCCATGCGCGCGACATAGGCCTGGCCGAATTGCTGCGGATAGTCGGCGATCGCAGCCGATGCGGTTTCCACCGACAGCAGCGGCACCAAGGTTTGCGCCAGCTTGGTGATATTCCACGCCGCCACGTCCGGCTGCTGGTCGAAGGCATAGCGGCCGCCGGTGTCGGAATGGTTGCAGACGTAGCCGGGGTCGAACGCGTCGAGAAAGCCGAACGGGCCGTAGTCCAGCGTCAGGCCGAGGATCGACATGTTGTCGGTGTTCATCACCCCGTGCGAAAAGCCCACCGCCTGCCATTGCGCCATCAGCTCGGCGGTGCGGCGCGCCACTTCGCGCAGCAGTTCGGCATAGGGTTCGGCGCGCGTCGCCAGCTCCGGGTAGTAGCGCGCGATGACGTAATCGGCCAGCTGCCGGAGCGGCTCGATCTGGTTGCGGTAATAGAACACCTCGAACGAGCCGAAGCGCACGAAGCTCGGCGCCAGCCGCGTCACCAGCGCGGCGGTTTCCTCGTCCTCGCGGTAGACCGGGCGGTCGCTGCCGACGATGGCGAGCGCGCGGGTGGTGGGAATGCCGAGCGCGTGCATCGCTTCCGAGCAGAGGAATTCGCGGATGCTCGAACGCAGCACCGCGCGGCCGTCGCCGCCGCGCGAATAGGGCGTGCGCCCGGCGCCCTTCAGCTGCAGCTCCCAGCCTTCGCCCGCCGCATTTTTCACTTCGCCCAGCAGGATCGCGCGGCCGTCGCCCAGTTGCGGCACGAAATGGCCGAACTGGTGACCGGCATACAGCGCGGCCAGCGCATCCATGCCCGGCAGCAGCTGGTTGCCCGCCAGCGTCTGGATCAGTCTCGGGGCGTGTGATTTCGCTGGCATCCAGATCGAGCAGCGCCAGCGCTTCCGGGCTGTAGCAAACCAGATAGGGATCGGGAACCGGGGTCGGGCAGACGCGCGAATAATAGGCTTCGGGCAGACGGGCAAAGCCGTTGTCGAAAGTGAGCGATTCAAGTTTGGCCATGCGTCGATTTTATAGCGGTGTAAGGTTTGAACGACCCGTCCGACAACAGGCTTATTCACAAGGAGACAAACATGAGTTGCGATGCAAAAACATGTGCCACCCGTGGCCTCGGCCTGCTGGATGAGCTGGGCAGCTGGCTGGGGATGCTGGGCATTGCGCCTGCTGCTGGCCTACGAGTTCTGGCAGTCCGGGGTCGAAAAGTTTCGCGGCGACAACTGGTTCGGCGAGATCCAGTCGCAATTCCCGTTTCCGTTCAGCGTGGTGCCGGTGGATGTCAGCTGGTTTCTGTCGACCTGGACCGAACTGATCGGCCCCGTCATGCTGGTGCTGGGACTGGGCACGCGCTTCTGGGCGTTTTCCCTGCTGATCCTCGATGTCGTCGCCTGGCAGGCCGTTCATGCGGGCAACGGCTACAACGTCTGCGACAACGGCTTCAAGCTGCCCCTGATGTATCTGGCGATGCTGATTCCGCTGGTGCTGTCGGGGCCGGGCAAATTGTCGATCGACCACTGGCTCCGACAGCGTTTTTCCTGAACCGGGAAGCCTCAGCGCCCGGTCATCGCGGCGCGCGTGCGCACCAGCTGTGCCGTCGCGGTAATCGGCCAGCGCCTGCTCGATCTCCTCGCGCGTGTTCATCACGAAGGGGCCGTACTGCACCACCGGTTCGCCGATGGGGCGGCCTGCCACCAGGATGAAACGCGCACCGTCGGCGCCGGCCACGACTTCGACCGTGTCGCCCGCGCCCAGCACGGCCAGCGTGTGCCGGGCCAGGGTGTCGTCGGCGAGACGGGCGCTGCCTTCGAAGACATAGACGAAGCCCTGGCGCGTGTCCGCCAGCGGCATGGCGAAGCGGGCGTCGGCCTCCAGTGCTGACGTCGAGGTAGACGACATCGGTGGCGGGGTCGTCGATGACGCCGCGGGTGCCGTCGAACTCGCCGGCCAGCACGCGCACCCGCGCATGCTCCCGCGCCACCTGCGGGATCGTCGCCGCGGAAAACTCCTGATAGGCCGGGTCGCACATCTTGTCGCGGGCGGGCAGGTTGATCCACAGCTGGAAGCCGCGCATCAGGCCGTCGACCTGCTGCGGCATCTCCGAGTGGATGACGCCGCTGGCCGCCTTCATCCATTGCACGCCGCCAGCCTTGAGCTGGCCCTGGTTGCCCATGCTGTCGCGGTGTTCCATGTGGCCGTCGAGCATGTAGGTGAAGGTGATGAAGCCGCGATGCGGGTGATCCGGGAAGCCGGCGATGTACTCGTCCGGGTTGTCGCTGCCGAAGTGGTCCAGCATCAGGAACGGGTCCAGATTGCGCAGCGCGGGCGTGCCGATGCTGCGGTGTACCGTGACCCCCGCGCCTTCGGTGATTTCGAGGGCGGGGACACGCTGACGAATGGTTCGTATGCTCATGGCTGACTCCTTTCGAATCGTTCAAACATCAGGCGGCGGCCAGGGCGGGCCAGTCGCGCGCCAGCACCTGGGAAACGCGTTCCGCCGCGTGCTGGCGGGCGGCGTCGCCACGCGACATGCCGCGGTCGGCGGCGATCACTTCGACATCGGTGATGCCGATAAATCCCAGCACAAACTTCAGCCAGGGCGTGGCGAAATCGATCGCGCTGCCCACCTCGGTGCCGCCGGTGGCCGCCAGAATATAGGCCTTCTTGCCGGTCAGCAGACCCTGCGGCCCATTCTCGGTATAGCGGAAGGTGAGGCGGGCGCGGGCGATCTGGTCGATCCAGGCCTTGAGCGTGGCCGGTACGCCGAAGTTGTAGATGGGGGCGCCGATCACGATGCACATCGGCAGCCATCACTTCGGCCACCAGCGCATCGGAACCCGCCAGCGTCTGGCGTTGCGTATCGCTGCGCGCATCCGGGTCGGTGAAGTTGGCGTTGACCCAGGCGGCATCCACGAACGGCAGGCCGTGCGCAACATCGCGCCGGGTCACGGACAGGTCGGGCACGCGCTGCGCCAGTTCCTCGAATCAAGCTGGTCGGCCGAGCAGACGGGTGACCGAGCCCTCGGCGCGGGCGCTGGCATCGACGCGCAACACGCGCAGGGTAGGGAGGGTGGCGTGGGTGATTTGCATGGCATTCATCTCCTGTGAGGGGGTGCCGGAATGGCACGGTGATGCCATTGTTGTCGTTGCAATGAATGCAATAAAGATACAATTAATGAATTAACTGTTCTCGATATAAAGAACAAATGGACCGATTCGCCCACATGCAGGTCTTTGTCAGCGTGGTGGAAGCCGGCAGCATCAGCGCCGCCGCCGAGCGCCTGGACCTGGCCAAATCCGCCGTCAGCCGGCGGCTGGCCGAACTGGAGGCGCACCTCGGCGTCTCCCTGATCACGCGCACCACGCGCCGGCTCAATCTCACCGACAGCGGCCGCGCCTATTACGCGCGCTGCGTCGCGATTCTGGCCGACCTGGACGAAGCGGAATCCGCGGTGTCGCAGGCGCACGCCGCACTCAAGGGCAAGCTCAAGCTGGCGCTGCCACTGTCATTCGGCCTGCTGCACCTGTCGCCCCTGATCCAGGCATTCATGACCCTGCATCCCGAGGTGCGTTTCGAACTGGACTTCAACGACCGCCAGATCGACCTGATGCAGGAAGGTTTCGATCTCGCCATCCGCATCGCGACGCTGGAAGACTCCAGCCTGATCGCGCGCCGCCTGGCGCCCATCCGCCATGTCGTGTGCGCCAGCCCGGACTATCTGGCGAAGCACGGCACGCCCGTGGCGGCGGCTGATCTGGCCGCATCACGCCGGCCTGGTTTACAGCAACTTGCGCGATCCGGGTCTGTGGTCTTACCACAGCCCGGACGGACTGCCCGGCCAGGTGCGCGTGCCGGTGCGCCTGGCCGCCAGCAGCGGCGATTTTCTGCATGCGCGCCGCCATCGCCGGTGAAGGCCTGCTGCTGCTGCCCAGTTTTTATGTCCACACCGCGCTGCGCTCGGGGCAACTGGTGCGCGTGCTGGCCGATCACCGCTGGCCGGAACTCTCGGCCTACGCGGTGTATCCGCCCACCCGCCATCTGTCGAACCGGGTGCGGGCCCTGATCGATTTTCTGGCTGGAGCGACTGGCGGGTGAGCCTTATTGGGACCGGATGGAATGAGGGGGAGGGCGCCCGATCAGCTTTTTTCTCCTGCCATCAGCAACAGCCCACCCCATGGCAATACGTCGGGCAGCACTGCGTTCCAGCCAGACGGCGCAGCCGGTTGCCGAAGGCAGAAAAATGGCCGAGCGCAGCCGCAGATTTTTCACCGGCAATCCCGCGAACAGGGTGCGGATTTCGCTTGCGTCGTGCCAGCGCGCACCCCGGTAGGCGCCGCTGCCGCCGTGCCGGCCTTTTTGCCGATACAGCAGGCTGGAGCGGTTGAGCCAGCCGATGGCGAAGCGGCGGCGCGCCACCCGCACGCATTCGGCCACCGCCTGCCGTTCGTCGTCGATAAAACACAGCGCGGCGATGGAGAGCACGTGATCGAAGCTGGCGTCGGCGAACGGCAACGCGCGCGCATCGCCTTCCACCCAACTCAGTTCCGGCTTGCTGTGGGCGCGCGCGTAATCCAGCCATTCCGGATTCGGGTCGAGCCCGGTGACGCGGAGCGCGTCGGCCGCCGCGCGGCGGCTGAACCAGCCGGTGCCGCAGCCGACGTCGAGCAGGCTGTCCCCCGGCCGGGTTTTCAGACAGCGCGCCGCCAGTGCGTATTCGGTCTCGCCAACCCAGCGCCCGCGCGGGTGACCCGTACCAGGCATCGTAGTCGGCGGGGTTCATGCCGCTGGCGCCCGCCGCAAGGGGCGCTCGATGACGATGGCTGCGATCAGCGCAGCGAGCAGAACGGGAACGACCGCGAGATTCAGCGTGTCCCAGCCGAAGCGGTCATAGAGCCAGCCCGCCGAGAGGGTGGCGAGCGCCGCGAAGCCGAACACGGCAAATTCGTTCACCGCCTGCACCTTCAGACGTTCGGCTGGCTGGTAGGTCCGGGTCAGCAAGGCGGTGCCGCCGATGAAGGCGAAGTTCCAGCCGACGCCGAGCAACACCAGCGCCGACAGAAAATGCAGGAACTCGACCCCGGACAAGGCCAGCACGACGTTGCCGAGCAGCAGAACAAACCCGACCTGCATGATGCGCGGCGCGCCATAACGCTCGATCAAGGCGCCGGTAAAAAACGACGGCGCGAACATCCCCACCACATGCCACTGGATCACCGGCGTGACGCTCGACCCCGGCAAGCCGCAGCCCAGTATCGCCAGCGGGGTCGCCGTCATCACCATGATCATGACGGCATAGCCGGTTGCAGCGCCGAAGATCGCCACCCGCAGGGCGGGCTGGCTCAGGATTTCACGCAGCGGGCGCGGGATGCCGACGTGCGTTGTGGCCACATTGGGAAGATTCAGGCGGGTGAGCAGAAGCCATGCGACGAGGCTCAAGCCGCCCTGCGCCAGATAGGCGCCGACAAACAGGTCGCCCGCGATCCAGTCGCGCCCCCATAGCCCGATCTGGGGGCCGAGGAAAGCCGCGACCACGCCCCCGGCCACCACCAGCGAAATGGCCTTGCCGGCATGGTCTGAACCGGCTGCTTCGACCGCGGCGAAGCGGTAGTAATTGGCAAACCCCTGATAGCTGCCGAGCAGGACATGCCCGACGACAAACACGGCAAAGTCGCTCTGGTGGAGCCCGAGCGCACACAGCAGGCTGCCGCCGACGCCGAGCAGCGCGCCGATCAGGAAGCCGGGACGGCGTCCAAATCGACGCATGAGCATGGCAGCGGGCAGCGAGGCGACGGCGGTACCGATCACCATCGCCGCCACCGGCAGCGTCGCCAGCCCCTTGTCGGGCGCGAGCATGGCGCCGAGGATCGCGGCAAGCGTCATCGACAACACAATGGCAGACAGCATCAAGGCCTGGCCCAGCGCCAGGATCAGGACGTTGCTACGCGATGAAGGGTTCATTGGATGCACCCATTTGCCACGCACGCCCCACGCAAGGAATGCGCGGGATTCATGCGCCTTCCATCATGCGCTGCAGCGGCACTTCCAGCGCTTCGGCCAGCCCGGCCAGGGTCGCTTCATCCAGTCCTGCCGCCGCCAGCATGGCACACACATCCGCCGGCATCAGGATCACCCCATCCGCTGGCTGGACCGGACATCCATTCAGCAGCAGCGACGGAAAACCCGAGCCATGCGCGTCGCGCTCGGTCGTGACCACGACTTCCGTGCGCGTATCCAGATGGGCCGCCAGCACCTCGGCATAAGCGGCATAGAGACTGCATCGCCCGCCCGGCGGATGCTGCGAAATCACACGAACATGCACACTCACACAAACTCTCCCACCACGCTTTTCAACAGAATGTAGCTGGCCACCACCACCAGGAACCAGGCGAAGGCTTTTTTCAGGGCGGCCTGCGAGACGCGCCCCGCCAGGCGGGTGCCGATGAAACTGCCCACCACGGTGACGGCGGTGAAGGCCCCCATCAGGGCATAGTCGATCGGCACGCCGCCCATGTAGCCGGCGAAGCCGGCGTAGGACTTGGCGGCGACGATGGCGAGCGAGGTGCCCACCGCCTGCTTCATGGGAATGCCGGAGAGCAGCACCAGCGCCGGCACGATCAGGAAGCCGCCGCCCACGCCCACCAGGCCGGTCAGCACGCCGACGCCGATGCCGTGCAGGGCGATGTGGCCCATGCAGGGGGAGAAAAAGTCGTGGCAGCTGCGAAAGGCAACCGTGCCGTCAGCCGAGGCCACCACGCCATCCGCCGAAGCGGGCCCGGCAGGACTCAAGCTGGCGGGTTTCAGCATGCGCCAGGCCGCGGCATACATCACCACAGCGAACAGGCCGAGCTGAATCACCACCGGCGTCAGCAAGCCCAGCCGCGCCCCGGCGAAAGTGCCCATCACGCCGAACAGGCCGAATACCAGCGCCACCCGGATGACCACGTTGCCACGTCGCCAGTTGTCGATGGCCGTGATGGTGGCGGTGACGCCCACCACGCCCAGGCTCATGGCAATGGCCGACTTCGGCTCGACGTGCAGCAGATACAGCAGCGCCGGCAGGGCGATGATGGAGCCGCCGCTGCCGAACAGGCCCAACACCATGCCGGTTGCCAGGCCGGCGAGAATCGCAAGAATGTCCATCTCTGCCCCCCATCAAAACTCAAACAACCTTGATGTGTCGTCTGGCTGGGCTCAAGACCCGACCGGGCGGCTGAAATCACTTACCCGGGCGAATCGCCTTGATCTTGCAATCGCGGCGTGTTCTCGCACCGGGTCTGGTGCCTGGCGTGTGCGGCGTGACCGCTCCATCAGTGTCCCGCGGGCTGGCTGGCGCGGGCGTGGGCATCGAAGCCGCCCTTGGCCTTCCAGCCTTCGAGGCCGTCCTGCAGCACTTTCACGTTGTCGTAGCCCAGCAGGCGCAGCGCGAACACCGCCTGCGCCGACAGCGAGCCGGAGTTGCAGTACATCACCACCGTGCGGTCTTTCGGCAGTTCGCCGCGGCGCGCCACCGCCTGCCGCCAGTCGATGTTGACGGCGCCGGGGATGTGCTCCTTCTGCGAACTGCGCGGCGTCGCGCGCATCGACGATGAATACTTTTTTCCAGTCGTCTTTCGGAATCTGCTCGGGCCAGATCAGGCTGCTGCCGTATTCGGCGAAGTCCATGTAGCCGGACAGCGCGTCGACCACGACTGGGTTTTCTTCCGCCCGGGCAGGTGTGGCCAACAGGCTGAGGCTGGCGAGGAGAGCGATCAGCATTCTGTTCATGAGGGTTCCTTTCGTGTCGTAGGGTGCGCCGTGCGCACCATTCTTTGAAATACCGCGTGCGCACGGCGCACCCTACGGTTAAGGGTCAGTTCATTGCCGGGTTGAGGCGCGGGTGCGTTTCGTCGCACGCCAGCAGGACGACGCAGACCGGAGACGAACATGGCGACCGCGATGAACCAGAAGCCGGCTTCGATGCCGCCCGCCAGCGCCGCCACCGCGCCCAGCAGCAGCGCGCCGATGCCGTAGCCGAGGTCGCGCCAGAAGCGGTAGATGCCGATGGCCGAGCCGCGCCAGTTGGGGTGGGCGATGTCGGCCACCGCAGCGGACAGGTTGGGATACAGCAGCGCCATGCCGAAGCCCGATCACCGCGGCGGACGAGCGACCACCACAGCTACGCCTTCGCCCAGCAGCATCATCGCCACGCCGGCGCCGCAGATCCACATGCCCGCACGATGGGCTTCTGGCGGCCGATGTGGTCGGACAGCTTGCCGGTGAAGAACTGCGAGCCGCCCCAGACGAAACCGTAGACGCCGACGACCCAGCCGATGCTGGCCAGGCTCAAGCCGTGCTGGTACAGAAACACCGGGATAGAACACCCAGACCAGCGCATCGACGAATTTCTCCACCAGCCCGGCCTGGCTGATGGCGCCATGCGCTTGTCGCGCCACGACATCAGCGTGAACACTTCCCAGGTCGTCGGGCTGTGTCGGAGATGTTGGTCGGGTAGCGCGGTATCGGTCCGGTCGATCATGCCGGCGGCGTGTTTCGCGCCCTCGGCTTGCGCCCAGGGCAGGGTGTCCTTCACCCACAGCAGGGTCAGCAGGCCGGCCAGCACGATCACCGCCAGGCCGAACACCAGCAGGCCCTGCGCGGCGCCGAAGCGGTGGCCAGATAGCCGGTGATGATGCCGGCGACCGCCACGCCGACGTAGCCGGAGAATTCGTTGAGGCCGATGGTCAGGCCGCGCTGGTCGGCGCGGGTGATGTCGAGCTTGGAGGTCTGCGTCATCGACCAGGTCAGGCCCTGATTGATGCCCAGCAGCACCGTCGCCGCCACGATCCAGCTCCAGCTCGGCGCGTACAGGATCATGAAGGGAATCGGCACGGCGGCGAGCCAGCCGAGCAGCAGCACCTTCTTGCGCCCGATGCGCTCGGACAGCCGCCCGGCGACGAAATTGAGCGTGCCCTTGACGAAACCGAAGGCCACCACGAAGGCGATCAGCAGCATGAACGAGCCCTTGGCGACGCCGAATTCGGACTCGGCCAGCGCCGGCACCACGGTGCGCATCATGCCGATGGTCAGGCCCACCAGCAACACCTGCACCAGCTGGTGCGGGAACTGGGCGAGGTTGTCGCGGATACCGTGGCGGTACTCCAGGCACGTTCTGGGTGAACGACATCGCTCAGCGTCCCAGGTTGAATTGCGACCATGCGGTCCATCTCCGCCGGACGCGGCGGAATGGTCTCGGTCAGAGCGGCGACGAAGGCTTCCCGGCTCAGGGACAGCATCGGGATTCCAGCGCTTCTCGAAGCCGATGGTCGAGGACGGCTTGCCGGACATGCCGGCGCCGCAGACGCTGCCCGAGGTGTGGCCGGGAAACATCTCGACTTCGTCGGGCAGCGTCAGCAGTTTCTGATGCAGGCTGTCAAACATCTGCCCGGCCATCTCGGCTTCCTTGCCCGCCAGATCGGGGCGCCCGACGCTGCCGACAAACAGCGTGTCGCCGGTGAGCACGAACCAGGGCGTTTCGCTGCGGCGCTTGTCGGTCACCAGCAGGCAGATCGCTGTCGGGCGTATGGCCGGGGGTATGCAGCACCTCGACCGACGACATTGCCGACTTCGATGCGCTGGCCGTCCTTCAGCGGCTCGAACGGATATTTCACGCGGCTGCTGTTGGACTCATGCAGGCAGTATTGCGCGCCGGTCATCTCCGCCAGCTTGCGGCCGCCGGAATAGTGATCGGCATGCACATGGGTGTCGATGACGTGGGTGATCTTCACGTCCTGTTTGGCGGCTTCGTCGATGAACCACTGCTCGTCGCCGAGCACCGGATCGATGGCGACGCCGACATGGCAGGAGCCGCAGCCGAAGAAGTAGGACAGGGTGGCATCCTTGGCCAGCAATTGACGGAAAAACATGGGAGTCTCCTTGGAAGGTGTCAGAGGTCAGGATTCGGCGAGCGGCAGGCCGGCGGCCTGCCATTCGGGCGTGCCGTCGGCGATCTTCTGCGCGCGATAGCCGTGTTCCTTCAGCAGCGCCACCGCCTCGGCGGACATCATGCAGAACGGCCCGCGGCAGTAGGCGACGATGTCCTTGTCGGCCGGCAGTTCCTTGATGCGCTGGCGGATTTCGTCGAGCGGCATCGAGCGCGCAAACGGCAGGTGGCCGCTGGCGTATTCGGTGGACGGACGCACGTCGATCACCACCACGTCGCCGCGGCGCGCCTTCTCCATCAGCGATCGCCGCGTTTCGGCGTCGAGCTTTTCCGGTGCGGCGAAGATCTGCTCCATCGCCACCTTGAGTTCGACCAGATGCTCTTCCGCCACCGTGCGCAAATTGACCCATAGCGTGCTGACGTCCTCGCCGGAAAGGCGGTAGGCGATGAAGCGGCCCTCGCGCCGCGTCTCGACCAGACGCGCTTCCTTGAGCACTTTCAGGTGGGCGCTGGCGAGCTTGACGTCGATATTCACCTCGGCGGCCAGCAGCTCCACGGTCTTCTCGCCCTGCGCGAGTATTTCCAGGAGTTCCAGGCGTTTGGGGCTGGAGGCGGCTTTGCCGATGCGGGCAACCTGCTCGTAGAGCAGGTCTTTGGTTTGGCGTTTGTTCATGAAACCAATAATCTAACGATTATTAGAATATGTCAACGGGCACAAAACAACTACGACCTGGCAAACGGGGCCGCCCGATGGACAGCGTCGCCGCAGTCCTGGCGGCGACGCAAGCGGGAAATACCGTTGCGGCGGATGCGCAACCGGGGAGACACTTCAGACACGGCTACCGAGAAATGGATGCGCTGGCAACGGTTGTGCCGCGGCGGCATGTATTCAAAGCACGAATCCCACCCACCAAAAGGCACTGATGAAATGAAACCACACTGGCTATTCCTTCCGCTGGCCTTTGCCTGCGCGTCGGCCTGCGCAGCCGAAAGCACACCTGTCGATGCACGCATCCATCTCAAGCTCACGCCCGAGGAACGCGTCGAGTTTCTGGCGGAAATGCGGCAGATGCTGGCCAGCATCCAGGGCGTCATGCAGGGCATCGGCGAATCGGACCGCGAGCGGATCGCCGCCGCCGCGCGCCAGTCCGGCAACCGGATGGCCCGGGCCACGCCGGCATCGGTCCGGGCCAAGCTGCCGCAGTCCTTCCGCGACATCGGCGGGCCGACGCACATGATGTTCGAGGAACTGGCCGTCCGGGCGGAAACCGACGACATGGACAGCCTTGCGCGTGACACGGCCAAACTGATGAACCAGTGCATGACCTGTCACGCCACGTTCCGGGTGCAATAGCCTGTCTGGTTGGGGTGATGCTGAGGTGGCTCTAGGGCCTGTTCACACTATTTTCGCGCCTGCGGCGAGGCTCGATTCAGCGATGAGCACGCGAGGCGCGTCGCGCCGGCAAGCGGGCATTCACTTGCAAGCGGACTGCGACGCATGCGACGCGCTTGTATCGAGGCAACCCGCTGCGGGCGGGCCGATTCAAGCGCGTCCATTTGTCGGCAGTCGCGGTCGCTGTGCCGCACAGCGGCGCGTCCCTTGCCTGCGCGACGCGCTTGCATCCGTGCAATCGAGCCTCGCCGCAGGCGCGAAAATAGTGTGGACAGGCCCTAGCCGCCCGTCATCGACATGAAGCGCAGCACCTTGTGCGGCGCTTCGCGGAATTCGTGGCGTTCGGGCTTGAGGTTGATGGCGTCGATGATCGCCGTTTCGAGTTCGGCATCGCTGCAGCCGCCACGCAGCAGCGGGCGGAACTCGAACTTCTCGTCCTGCCCCAGACACATGTAGGCGGTGCCGTCGACCGCGATGCGGATGCGGTTGCAGGTCTCGCAGAAATGCTGCGAGATCGGGGTGATGAAGCCGACGTTGAAGCGGCCGTCGGCGGTGCCGAGATAACGTGCAGGGCCGCCGCCGGGCAGGGCGGTTTCGATCAGATCGAACTGCGCGCGCAGGCGTTCCTTCACCGGTTGCAGGTCGAGATATTCGACATTGCGTCCGGTGGCGCCCATCGGCATCGCCTCGATCAGCCGCAGCACAAAGCCGCGTTCCATGCAGAAGGCGACCATGGTGTCGATCTCGTCGTCGTTGCTGCCGGCGAGCGCCACCATGTTGAGCTTGATCGGGGTGAAGCCGGCTTCCTGTGCGGTCGCGAGCCCGGCCATCACCTTGGCCAGCACGTCGCGGCCGTTGATCTGTTCCACCCGCGCCTGCTGCAGCGAATCGAGGCTGACGTTGAGCCGTGTCACCCCGGCGGCTTTCAGCGCGTGCGCGTGCCTGTCGAGCTGGGTGGCGTTGGTGGACAGCGATAAATCGTCCACGCCGGGCAGGGCGGCGAGGCGCGTTGCCAGCCCCGAGATATCGCGGCGCAGCAGCGGTTCGCCGCCGGTGAGGCGGACGCGGCTGACGCCGAGCCGGGCAAACGCGCCGATCAGGCGTTCGATCTCGTCGAACGTGAGCCAGTGGTCGGGTTCCTCGAAGCCCTTGAAGCCTTCCGGCATGCAATAGCTGCAGCGCAGGTCGCAGCGGTCGGTGACAGACAATCTGACGTAGTCGATGTGGCGGCCGTATTGATCGACGAGCTGGCTGGACATGATGGGTAAAAACCTTTGCCTGACCGGGTTATATATGAAAAAATATAACACAGTTTGCTTCTTGGGAAACCGGAGATTCCATGCCCGTCGACAGCCTGACGCTCAGCCTGATTCCCGCCTTCTTTGCCGGGGCGTTGCTCTACGCTTCGGTCGGCCATGGCGGCGCCTCGGCCTATCTCGCCATCATGGCGCTGGCCGGGCTGGCGCCCGCGGAAATGAAGCCGGTGGCGCTGCTGCTCAATATCGTGGTGGCCAGCATCGGCACCTATAAATATGTGCGCGCGGGCTGTTTCGATGCGCGGCTGCTGGGCTGGTTTGCGCTGTTTTCGCTGCCGATGGCGTATCTCGGCGGCTCGCTGGTCTTGCCGGACGCCTGGTTCAAACCGGCCGTCGGCGTGGTGTTGCTGTTTGCGGCCTGGCGCATGGTGTCGCCTGCACTGGCGCGCGTCGATGCGCAGGTCAAACGTGCTCCGCTGGGCGGGATCGCCCTGAGCGGCGGGGCGATGGGTTTGCTGTCCGGCCTGACCGGGGTCGGCGGCGGCATTTTCCTCAGCCCGCTGGTGTTGCTGATGGGCTGGGCAAGCACGCGGGTGACGTCGGGCGTGGCCGCGGCTTTCATCCTGCTCAATTCAATCGCCGGGCTGGCGGGGCATCTCAGCCATGCTGCGTTGCCCGACGTCAACCTGACGGCGTGGGCGCTGGCGGTGGCGGCGGGTGGCTGGATCGGCGCGGAAATTGGCAGCCGTCGCATCGCGCCGTTCTGGATCCGCCGCGTGCTTGCGCTGGTGCTGGCCATCGCCGGAACCAAACTGGCCCTGATATGAAAATTTTTGGCATCGCAGGCTTCAGCGGCAGCGGCAAGACCACGCTGATCGAACGCGTGTTGCCGCAACTGACCGCGCGCGGGCTGCGGGTCGCGGTGATCAAGCACACCCACCATGATTTCGACATCGATCGTCCCGGCAAGGACAGCTGGCGGGCGCGCGAAGCGGGGGCGGCCGCGGTGCTGCTGTCGTCCGACCATCGCACTGCGCTGCTGACCGAGCATCGCGATGCGCCGCCGCCACTGGCCGAGTTGCTGGCGCAGTTGCCGCCGTGCGATCTGGTGCTGGTGGAAGGCTACAAGCGCGAGCCGATTCCCAAACTGGAAGTGCATCGCGCGGCGACCGCCAAACCCTGGCTGTATCCCGACGATCCGTCTATTCTGGCCGTGGCGTCCGATATCGCCCCGCCGCAGGACTTTCCCCGCATCGATCTCGATGCGATCACCCACCTGACTGACTTTATTCTCGATCATGCTCTCCGCACCCCAACTGCTTGATGCCCTGCTCGAACGCGCGCGCGCGGTGAGCGAAACCGAAACGGTCGCGCTGACCGCCGCACTCGGGCGCGTGCTCGCGGCGCCGCAAATTTCCGCCATCACGGTGCCGCCGCTCGACAACAGCGCGATGGATGGTTACGCCGTGCGGGTGGCCGATGTGGTGCGCGCCGGGGTGCGACTGCCGGTATCGCAGCGCATCCAGGCCGGGAAAGTCGGCGTTGCGCTGGCACCCGGCAGCGCCGCGCGCATCTTTACCGGCGCGCCGGTGCCGCCGGGCGCCGACGCGGTGCTGATGCAGGAAGACTGCGGCACCGACGGCGTGGATGTCGTGATCAACAAGCTGCCGTGGTCGGGCGAGAACATCCGCCGCGCGGGGGAAGACATTCAGGCCGGCGCGCAGATTCTCGCCGCCGGCACCCGCATCGGCGCGGCCGAAATGGGATTGGCCGCGTCGGTCGGGCTGGCGGAACTGCCGGTGCTGCGGCGGCTGAAAGTCGCCTGCTTCTTCACCGGCGACGAACTGGTCACCCCCGGCAAGGCGCTGCAGCCGGGACAGATCTACAACTCCAACCGCTACACCCTGAGCGGCCTGGTGAACGGCCTCGGCTGCGAGCTGATCGATCTGGGCATCGTCCCCGACACCCTGGAGGCCACCGAAACCGCCTTGAAGGGCGCTGCCGGCATAGCCGATGTGGTCGTCACCAGCGGCGGTGTCTCGGTGGGCGAGGCGGACTACGTGAAAGCGGCGGTCGAAAAACTCGGCGCGGTCAAGATGTGGAAAGTGGCGATGAAACCCGGCAAGCCCATCGTCTACGGACGGGTGGGGCAGGCCGACTTCATCGGCCTGCCGGGCAATCCGGTGTCGGCCTTCGTCACCTTCTGCCTGTTCGTGCGGCCCTTCCTGCTGAAGCGCATGGGTGCGACCCGTGTGTTGTATCGCGCGTTCCCGGTGCAGGCCGGGTTTGCCTGGAACGAAAGCGGGCGCCCGCCGCGAATTCCTGCGCGCGCAAATCCAGCCCGATGGCCGCGCGGCGATCTATCCCAACCAGAGTTCAGGCGTGCTGACCTCGTGTGCCTGGTCGGATGGCGTGGTCGATATCGACGTCGGCCAGACCGTGCAGCCGGGCGACTGGGTGCGCTTCATTCCGCTGGCGGAGCTGCTGTCGTGAGGCTGCGCGTGCTGTATTTCGCCCGCCTGCGCGAGCGTTTCGGCGTGGCCGAAGAACCGATCGAGCTTGAGGGCGGCCGCGTCGCGGATCTGATCGCCCTGCTGCAGGCGCGTGGCGGTGTCTGGGCGGAAGAACTGGCCGCTGGCCGGGCGTTCCGGGTGGCGGTCAATCAGGACATCGTCGCGCTCGATGCGACGATTCCGGACGCCGCCGAAGTGGCGATTTTTCCGCCGGTGACCGGAGGCTGACGCCATGAAGCCAGGCTCAATAACAATCAGGGTGCAAAGCGAGCCCTTCGACCTCGGCGCCGAAGTGAATGCGATGAGCCATGGCCGCACCGACATCGGCGCCATCGCCAGCTTCGTCGGCCTCGCGCGCGACCACAACGACGGCAGCGGCGTGCAGGCGATGACGCTGGAACACTACCCCGGCATGACCGAAAAAGCGTTGGCTGCGCTGGTGGACGAAGCCTGCGCGCGCTGGACCCTGCTCGACGTCACCGTCATCCACCGCGTCGGCCGCCTGCTGCCGGGCGACCCCATCGTGCTGGTGGCCGTGGCCAGCAGCCATCGCGGCGAAGCCTTCGCCGCCTGCGAATTCATCATGGACGCGCTCAAAACCCGCGCCCCGTTCTGGAAGAAGGAAGAAACCCCGGAGGGCGAACGCTGGGTGGATGCCCGTGCCAGCGACGACACGGCGGCAGCGCGCTGGGATGCGCCCTGATTTACCGGTCTTCCTGCCAGTGAAACCGGTGCATGATGCGATGCACGATAGGCGCGAATATCAAGGCAACCACTACCAGGAACACCAGGCCTGCGTATAAAGCGTAAAGGCCGGCAAACAACTTGCCGCCGTCCGTTCTTGGGGCATCGACTGGCCCCATGCCACCCAGCAGCATCGCAGAATTGAGGAATGCGTCCCGCCAGGGAAGCCCCTCGTAGTATTCGTAGCCAGCCATGCCGCACATGAGTGAGCCAAACAAAAGAAGAGCGGCGCCCGCGACGTGCAGGAGCACTCGCTTGAGAAAAAGTTCTCTAGGGATCGGCGGATGTGTTTTTGATTCGTACATGCTCCAGCCTTCGTGTATCTCAAACGCCTAACGTTCAAGGTAAGGGGCGCGCCGCTTGCGGCGCGTCCCGGGTTGGCACGTAGGTGTTGGGCGTCAGTTGCGTGCGCGCTTAGGACTTTTCTGACACCAGCCACCGCTAGTACAACCTTGACCCTACAAGACCACTGACGAATGCCAATGGTGATTGGCTCAAGGGCCGTTTGCGCAAATGCA
Organism: uncultured Hydrogenophilales bacterium; assembly: GCA_963818665.1. Taxonomy (GTDB): domain Bacteria; phylum Pseudomonadota; class Gammaproteobacteria; order Burkholderiales; family Thiobacillaceae; genus Thiobacillus. The sequence continues at coordinate 191,035 of CAWFTM010000002.1, forward strand.
AGAGAATTTTCAATTAGGCCGTCGTGCAAAGCGACCACGAAAAGTAAGTGGCCACGTCATGACCGCTGGGCCATTGGCTTCCGTTTGCTACAGTGTGAGCGACGTGACGCAAAGTTCTGCTTTGATCATCGAAGACGTTTGGCGTACCTGTGGTGCTCCGTTAATTACGCCGCTTTGGCGCAGGCTCGGTGGAATAATGGGTTGGGCATTTACTAAATGGGCAAAATCAGTCTTGTATTACGCTGAATGAAAAGTGTGCAATATTTTCGACTATTTGATTTAAGCAGCTACTTACCATTTCACTTCATCTGTTGGGATATCCCCCCATCCGCGAGATTTTGTATAGGTAATATCAAATTTTTTGCGAATAGTTTTATCTTTGTATCGAAAATTTACGTCAACTACGCACATATATTTTCTGTCAGAAAATGCCGATGCAATTCCAATAAACGCCACACTGTCAGCAACATGACTTTCCATTAGGATATTGGAATCAAGACGGAGATCTCAAGGTTTTCGATTAGTTCATTGTTACCGCGCAACCGAGTTCTAAGGTTGTTTAGCACTAATCTGGAAAGGAAGGACGGATGCTTGCTTGGCAGGGGGAGTAGCTGCTTGAACAAACGTCAGCGAATGGGACTTTTGTCATGCCATAAAACGGCACCAACTTCAAGAGGACGGAAACTCATGCGACCAGGTGATGTCTTGCCAAAGCGAGCGTGTTTGACGTAGCACAATGAATCGATGAGCTGCGCCAACGTTTTTTTGAAACGGACAGATTCTCGCTGTGCGCATTCAAATTCACTTCCTCCTGTAGTATAGACGATGCCCAACGTTAAATAGCCGTCACGTGACGGAATAAAAGATTACCGGACATGTCCGGTAATCTTTGGTCGAGTAATAACGCGTTGATTCATATAAGTCGAATTGTCCAATAAGACTAACCCGGTCTGATATTGCCGAGCGTTCAGAAACAAGCGCGAAACACCGGAGCGCGACATGATCAAGTTCGTGGTTTCCAATATTTGATGGACGGGCGACATCGCGGAATTCGTCCAAACCTTACGCCATTTCCTGCTCCAGCGTGAAACCTGCTCCGGCATCCTGCCCGAGCACCCGCACCAGATACGGCATGATTTCCGCGAGCGTTTTGTGCAGGGTCCACGGCGGGTTGATGATGAACATGCCGCTGCCATGCATGCCGAAGCCGTCCGGTGACGGGGTGTGCACGGTGAGGGCGACGTGCAGCCAGTTCTTGATCGGCAGGCGCTTGAGCTTGTCGGGCAGTTGCTGCGCTTCCGGGCGCGCGAGTTGCGGGTACCAGACCGCATAGGTGCCGGTGGCAAAACGGTTCAGCCCTTCTTGCAGCGCGGCGATGACATTCGGGTAGTCGTCGCGGGTTTCGTAGGGCGGATCGATCAGCACCAGCGCGCGGCGTGGCGGCGGCGGCAGCAGCGCCTTGAGGGCGTCGAAACCGTTGGCGGTGGTGACGCTGACGCGCCGGCCCTGATCCGCGAAGTTGTCCTGCAGGATTTTGCTGTCGCTGCTGTGGAGTTCAAACAGGCGCAGGCGATCCTGCGGGCGCAGGGTTTGCAGGGCGAGCCAGGGGGAGCCGGGATAAAACCGCAGGTTGCCGTCCGGATTGCAGGCGCGCACCTGATCGACATAGTCGGCCAGCGCGGCGGGCACATCCTCGCGGGCCCACAGCTTGCCGATGCCGCTTTCGTATTCCTTCAGCTTGGTCGCATAGCCCGTGTCCAGTTCATACAGACCCGCGCCCGCATGGGTGTCGATGATCCAGAACGGTTTGTCTTTTTGCCCCAGGTAATGGCTCAACTGGATGAGCAAAAAGTGCTTCAGCACATCGGCGTGATTGCCGGCATGAAAGGCGTGGCGGTAGCTCAGCATGGTCGGATCGAAATGGGAGGGCGGCCGGAGTGTTGCATATTCTGGCGAATTTCGCCGCTGGTGTGGTTGATCAAAGCGCGGATCAAAGCGCCGAATCGCGCCACATGCGGCGTAGTTTGCAGAAATCCCCGATACCCCCATTCCAGCCCATGCACGATGCCGGGCAAGCCGGCGATGCGGCCAGCCAGGCTGAATGCGGGCAGGGTCTGCCACAGCGCGGCGAATGCCCGGGCACCCGATATCAGTTGGCCGTTTGGCCAGCGTGCGTGCAGGCGGGCAAAGGCGGCGGCGCGGCTCAGGCCTTCCCCGAGTTCGCTGTCATCGCACTGCGCCAGATTGACCCAGCGGATGCGGTCTGCCCCGCGCTGGCGCTGGTAAAAGCCGATTTCGCGTGTGCACACCGGGCAACCGCCGTCGTAGTAGACGGTGAGCAGGGCAGGGGCGGGTGAGTTCATGGCGGGGTCGGATGGTCGTGCAATGGGTTGTCTGAATTTACTGCATTAACAGACAGCCAGTACTTGACATTGGTTCTACTTCGAACTAAATTAGTCCTAACACGAACCAAATGAGCGATTGATGAGCAAGCAAGCCGAATTCCTGCCGACCGTACAAGCCCTGGTGCAGTGCTACCAGGCGTTCGAGCTGGATTCTGCCGCGCACATCCGCGCGCTGGGGCTGACGCCGCCGCAGTTCGACATCATCGCGACGCTGGGCAACACCAGCGGGATGACCGCCACCGTGCTGGGCGAAAAAACCCTGATCACCAAGGGCACGCTCACCGGGGTGGTGGATCGCCTGGTCGAGCGCGGCTGGGTGGAACGCGCCGCGCACGACAGCGACCGCCGCTGCCAGATCGTGCGGCTGACGCCGTCCGGCGAGGCGCTGTTTGCGCAGGCCTTTCCCGCGCACATGGCACATCTGGCGGGCTGTTTCGCCGGGGTCAGCGCAGCCGAGCATGCGCGCTGGCAAACCGCCTTGCACGAACTGAAACGGCTGTTCAAAAAGGAGACGCCATGACGTCGAACCTGCGTTACACGACTCCGGCCATCGTGCTGCACTGGCTGGTGGCGCTGCTGATTTTTGTGGGGTTTCCGCTCGGCGTCTACATGCACGAGTTGCCGCTGTCGCCCACCAAGCTGCAGCTTTACAGCTATCACAAGTGGATCGGCATCACGGTGCTGCTGCTGGCAGGGCTGCGCGTGGCGTGGCGGCTGACCCACCGGCCGCCGCCGTTGCCCGACAGCGTGGTGCGCTGGCAGCGCCAGGCGAGCGCGGTGGTGCATGGCTTGCTCTATGTGTTGATGCTCGCCATTCCGCTGTCGGGCTGGCTGATGAGTTCGGCCAAGGGTTTTCCCGTGGTGTGGTTCGGCGTGCTGCCGCTGCCGGATCTGGTCGGCAAGGACAAGGCGCTGGGCGAGCTGCTGGCCGGGGTGCACCAGGCGCTGAACTTCACGCTGCTGGGGCTGGTCATCCTGCACGTGGCCGCCGCCCTCAAACACCATTTCATCGAACGCCAGCCCTTTTTGCAGCGCATGGGCTGGGGCAAACAGGAGCCGCTATGAAACCGCATCTATATAGTCTGACTTTGCTGGCCGTGCTGGCCGCCCCTGCGGCGCACGCGGTGGAATACCGCACGGTGCTGCCCAAGCAGAGCGCGATCAGCTTCGAGTTCCGCCAGATGGGCGTGCCGGTGGCGGGCGGGTTCAAGCGCTTCACCACCCAGATGGTGTTCGATCCGGCCAGACCCGAAGCGGCCAGCGCGCGCATCGAGATCGATCTCGCCAGCATCGACGCCGGCTCGGCCGAAGCGGACGAGGAATCCGCCGGCAAGCTGTGGTTCAACCGCAGCGTCTATCCCAAGGCGCAGTTCGTTTCCAGCCAGGTCCGCGCGCTCGGCAACAACCGCTATGAAATGCGCGGCACGCTCACGCTCAAGGGCAAGAGCCGCGACCATGATCGTGCCGGTGACGTTTACGCCCCGGCAAGAACGCCGCCACCTTCGACGGCGCGTTCGTCCTCAAACGTCTGGAGTTCGGCATCGGCGAAGGCATGTGGGCCGATGTCGCCACCGTCGCCAACGAAGTCCAGGTCAAGTTCCGCATTGCCGCCACCGGCAAATAACCCGTTGTTCTCTCACTTTTAAGGAGTCATCCATGAAACGTCTTGCCACCCTGACCGCCCTTGTTGCCGTTGCCGCCTCCGCCCAGGCCGCGCCGGAAACCTACACCATCGACAACAGCCACACCTACCCGCATTTCAGCTATAGCCACCTGGGTTTTTCCAAGCAGACGCACAAGTTCGACAAGACCACCGGCAAGGTGGTGCTCGACCGTGCCGCCAAAACCGGCTCGGCCGACGTGACCATCGACGCCACCTCGGTCAACACCGGCCACGCCCTGTTCAATCAGCACATCCAGGGCGAGGACTACTTCGACACCGCCAAATATCCGATCATCACCTTCAAGGGCAGCAAGATGACGTTCAACGGCGACCAGCCGGTGAGCCTGACGGGCGATCTCACCATCAAGGGCGTGACCAGGCCGGTGACGCTCGCGATCACCCACTTCAACTGCATGCCGCACCCGATGCTGAAAGTGCAGGCCTGCGGCGCCAACGCCACCACCACGGTCAAGCGCTCGGAGTTCAACATGGGCAAGAACGTGCCCTATCGTCGGCGACGAGATCACCCTGAACCTGGCCATCGAGGCCACCCGGGCACCGTCCGCCGCGCAATAAGGGCTGCCGGAAGGTCGCCAGTTTGACGAGGCCTGTGTTGGATTTCCAACGGTTTGCGCCCCGGACGCTCTGATCCGGGACGGCAGGCAATTAAGTATCCTGTTGTTTTATATGGTTATTCTGCCGTGTCACGCCAGGCAACTGGCGTGGCATAGCGGTTGCAAGTATTCAGGCACAGCCCCCAGGGGCGTACTTGCACGAGGAGAACCAAATGAAACGACTTGCCCTGCTGACCGCGCTGGTTGCCTTCACTGCCTCCGTTCAGGCCGCGCCTGAAACCTACGTCATCGACAACAGCCAGACCGTCGCCAATTTCAGCTTCAGCTACCTGGGCATGTCGAACAAGACGCACAAATTCGACAAGACCAGCGGCAAGGTGGTGTTCGACCGCGAAGCCAAAACCGGCTCGGCCGAAGTCACCATCGATGCGGCATCCATCAACACCGGCGATCGCCCTGTTCAACAGCCAGATGCAGTCGGCCGACTTCTTCGACGCCGCCAACTACCCGGTGATCACCTTCAAGTCCAGCAACATGTCGCTGGACGGCGAGCAGATGAGCCTGGCGGGCGATCTCACGATCAAGGGCGTGACCAAGCCGGTGACGCTGGCGGTGACCCGCTTCAAGTGCAACTCGGGCGCCGCCCTGCAGAGCGATGTCTGCCTCGCCAATGCGACCGTCACGATCAAGCGCTCGGAATTCAACATGGGCAAGTATGCCTTCCTCGCCAGCAACGACGTCACGCTGAGCCTGACCATCGGCGCAGTCAGGGAACAGGCTGTGCAATTGGCCAGCCGCTGAATCCCATGCAGTAGCGAGTAAAATGGCGTTTTGCTGTCCGGAACGCCATCTGTGGAACCCCATCAACTTGAACTGCTCGCGCCCGCGCGCGACGCCGATATCGGCATCGAAGCCGTCAACCACGGCGCCGATGCGGTTTACATCGGCGGGCCGTCGTTCGGCGCGCGCGCGTCGGCCGCCAACGAGATCGCCGACATCGCGCGGCTGGTGGCGCACGCGCACCGCTTCAACGCGCGCGTGTTCGTCACCCTCAACACCATCCTGCGCGACGACGAACTGGAGCCGGCGCGCCAGCAGGTCTGGCAGCTGTACGACGCCGGCGTCGATGCGCTGATCATCCAGGACATGGGCCTGCTGGAACTCGACCTGCCGCCGATCCAGCTGCACGCCAGCACCCAGACCGACATCCGCACGCCGGAAAAGGCCCGCTTCCTGCAGGACGTGGGCTTATCGCAGATCGTGCTGGCGCGCGAACTCGACCTCGAGCAGATCGCCGCCATCCGCGCCGCCACGCGACCCGAAACCACGCTGGAGTTCTTCGTCCACGGCGCGCTGTGCGTCGCCTACAGCGGCCAGTGCTACATCAGCCACGCCCACACCGGGCGCAGCGCCAACCGCGGCGACTGCTCGCAGGCCTGCCGCCTGCCGTACCAGGTGACCGACATGGAAGGGCGCATCGTCGCGCACGACAAGCACGTGCTGTCGATGAAGGACAACAACCAGAGCGACAACCTCGAAGCGCTGATCGACGCCGGCATCCGCAGCTTCAAGATCGAGGGCCGCTACAAGGACATGGGCTACGTGAAGAACATCACCGCCCATTACCGCACGCTGCTCGACGAGATCATCGAGCGCCGCCCGGAATTCGCGCGCGCCTCCTCGCGGCCGCACCACCTTCGCCTTCACCCCCGACCCCGACCAGAACTTCAACCGCGAATTCACCGACTACTTCGTCAGCGGCCGCAAGGACGACATCGGCGCGTTCGACACGCCGAAGAACCCCGGCCTGCCGATCGGCTACGTCAGCAAGGTCGGCGACAAATGGGTCGAGCTGCACGCCGACTCGCCCGACACCGTGCTGAACAACGGCGACGGCCTCTGCTACTACACGCTGCAGAAGGAACTGGCCGGCCTCGCGATCAACCGTGCCGAAAAAGTGGGCGAGGGCGTGTGGCGCGTGTTCCCGAAGGACCCGATGCCAGCTTCAAGGACTTGCGCGCCGGCACGCTGGTCAACCGCAACCGCGACATGAACTGGATGCGCATGCTGGACAAGGCATCCAGCGAGCGCCGCATCGGCGTGTGGCTGCGGCTGGACGAAACCGACGACGGGCTTTGCACTGACGCTGACCGACGAGGACGGCCACAGCGCCACGGTGGAAGCGGCGCACGCCAAGGAGCCGGCCAAGGATGCCGCCAAGGCCGACGCCACCCTGCGCGAGCATCTCGGCAAGCTCGGCACCACGCATCTTGCGAGCCATGGGCATTGCGCTGGAACTGACGCAGCCCTGGTTCGTGCCCGCGTCCTTCCTCAACGCCCTGCGCCGCGATGCCGTCGCCGCGCTGGAAGCCGCGCGCGCCGCGGCGCTATCAGCGTCCGCCGCGCGCGCAGCCGGTCGAGCCGCCGGCGATCTATCCCGAGGACACGCTGAGCTATCTCGCCAACGTCTACAACCACAAGGCGCGCGACTTCTACGCGAAGCACGGCGTGCAGGTCATCGCCGCCGCCTACGAAAGCCACGAGGAAACCGGCGAAGTCTCGCTGATGATCACCAAGCACTGCGTGCGCTATTCGCTGAGCCTGTGCCCCAAGCAGGCCAAGGGCGTCACCGGCGTGCAGGGCACCGTGCGCGCCGCGCCGCTGACGCTGATCAACGGCAGCGAAAAGCTCACCCTGCGCTTCGACTGCAAGCCCTGCGAGATGCACGTGATGGGGAAGCTGAAACCGGCAGTCGCCAAGGCCGGCGCGCCGCTGACTTTTTACAGGACGCGGCCGGGTGCATGAGCGCATCCTGAGACCGCTCTTGCCAGCAGGCTGTGAGTCAAGACTGCAGCGCCACTATTGAGCGTCCGATCCGCTCCAAACAGTTGTCGTATCGGGTTATTCATCCACGCGCCCATGGCCGGACAGGGCTTCGTCGTCGCGTGTTTCTTCCTTGAAGGGTTGCTCGACTGAAAGCGGGACGCCTCGCGGGGCCGGTTCGAATGCAGCCGGTTGCGTAATGGTTTTGGCGAGACTTCCTTCGATCTGTCCGGATATGTGATGGACCCCTGCCATCACCCCGTTGGCAGGGTCTTCCACCAGATCAAGCCACATGTCATCCAGCACGGGGTTCAGATTTTCCCGCAGCTGCGCTTCCATTTTCGGCCGTTCGTTCTCATGCACGATAGCGCCGTAACCGGCCGCACCCAGGGAAATCATCACGCCTGCGACACCACCGACCGCCGCTGCGGCAGCGCTTGCGCCACCGCGGGTGGCAAACTGGTCCACCAGTTTTTCGCTGGCCCGCTTCGCCACGGGCGATATCCTGGCGTCCGATGGTCCGCCCCCCGCGCCACCAGCATCCTTGCGGATCTGAGCGATCAGAGCCACATAGGCGGGCAGTTTGGCGATCGAATCCGCGTGGACAATCTGGTAGAGCGACGCGCTTGGGGCCGAATGGGGCGCCAGCGCAATCGCGGGAATGTCCTTGATCCGCCGGTCGAATTGATCAGAAGGCACACCGTAGCGCCGCGGGATTTCCTGAAGTTGCTTGCCGAGGAACTGGACGTAGAGCTTCGTCGCTTGTTCCCTGACCGTGTCAGGATCGATTTCCTTGGCGACAGGGGCCAGCACGCGATCGTGATATTGCTCCTGCAAATAGGCAGCCAGTCGTTTTACGGTCGGATCCGTCCCTCTTCGGCGCTCAGCTTGTACCAGGCCACCTTGATGGCCAGCCATTGCTGGGTCCAGTAGCCGGTGAACCACGGAATGAAGTCGGACTCGGTGCGCTTTTGGACGCGGCTCCTCCAGTTCTCCATGGTGCCGCGTGCGTAGTTCCTGGCCGATCCTGTTGCGGCTAACGACGCGGTGCCTATATCGCTATCGACCTGCCACCAGGTGCTCTCCGGGACCTGAACCTGCGGCGTCGGGGCCGGGAGCCGATCTGGCGTGGCGCACCCCGCCAACGCCACCATCAAGGTGACCGTCAGTGAACGCAGACTGAAGAAAAATGGATCCAATAGCGGTCTCCCATCCGCAGTCGTATCGGTTCGAACCGGGTACTTCACACTGCGCAGGCTGGTTCATTTGCCCAGCAGGCTGCCAAATCAATACGTCATCCCCGCTTTCCATGCGGGTTCGACAGCAAGCCATCGGCCAGCGTCAGCATGAATGCGGCGTGTTGCGCTTCGGCCTGCTGGAATGCCGTGATCAGCCGCTCCGCATCGTCGGTCAGGCGGCTGCCCGCCGGCCCGCTCTCCACCAGGGGGATATCCCACGCACTGTTCATCGCATCCACTGCGTCCCACGCGGCCTTGTAGCTCATCTTCATCGCCTTGGCGGCTTTGGAGATGGAGCCGGTTTCGCGGATGCGCTGCAGCAGTTCGATCCGGCCGCGGCCGAGGAAGTTTTTGCCGTCGAGGGTGAGCCAGAAGCGGCCATCGGCTTTGAGTCGGGTGTTCATCGGCCGAGTGTAGCAAACGCGCAGTCCCCAATGCGCTTGCCGACCGCGCCTAATCGGCTGAAAATCACCTCATCCCATTCACAGGTGTCCGCCATGAAAAAACTGCTCGCACTCTTCGCTTTGCTCTGTCTGCCGCTGTCCACCCTGGCCGCGGAAGGCTATTCCGTGGTGTTCAAGACCCAGGGGGATTTCCAGTTCGTGCGCGATTCGGTGCAGGCGGCGATCGAAGGCAAGGGACTGGTGATCAATCACACCAACCTGATCGCCGGCATGCTGGAGCGCACCGGCAAGGATCTCGGCGCGACCAAACAGGTCTACACCCACGGCGAGCAGTTCGAGTTTTGCAGCGCGACGATCTCGCGCGCGATGATGGAGGCCGATCCCCATGCGATCGTGATGTGCCCCTACATCGTTTCGGTGTACGCGATGCCGGGCGACAAGACGATTTACCTCGCCTACCGCAAGCTGCCCGCCAGCAGCAATCCGGCGCTGCAGAAAGCTTTCGATGATATCGAGAAGCTGCTGACCGAGATCATTCAGGACGCGCTGTAAAGCGCCAGGCACGAACATCACTGCCCGATCTGGGCAGCCGGGTTTACCTGCCGGCCTGAAACAGGCTGGCCACTTCATCGACCAGCTTGGTCAGTGGCTGTTCGCGCGTCGCATCACGGACCAGCGCCGTGTCCGCACATCCCCGGCTTCTGAATGCCTGAACGACGTAGCGTTTCGCGCCGCGCGCAGACAGCTCGCGTGCGAGGCTGACGACTTCGGCATCGGCCAGCAGGGCCGGATGGACCGTGGTGCGGATTTCGTGATCGACGCCGGAGGCCAGCACATGCTCAAGGCTGGTCAGTGCGCGGACACCGCTGCCGGCGACGCCCGTGATGCGTTCGTAGTCCGCAAACGGCGCCTTCACGTCGAGCCCCACCCAGTCGACCAGCGGCAGCACCGCCGCCAGCCGGCGCGGATAGGCGCCGCCGGTGTGCAGGCCGATTTTGAAGCCGAGCGCGCGCACTTCGCGCATGGCGTCGGCCAGGCCTGACTGCAGCGTTGGCTCGCCGCCGGAGAACACCACGCCATCGAGCAGGCCCTGGCGGCGACGCAAAAAAGCCAGCACCTCATTCCCAGGGGATTTCGTTTTCCGACTGTGCGGGGATCAGGTCGGGGTTGTGGCAATAGCCGCAGCGCCAGGGACAGCCCTGGCAAAACACCACCGCGACCAGCATGCCGGGCCAGTCGGTGGTGGACAGCGGCGTCAGGCCACCCACTCGCAGGCATGGTGACAAGCGCAGATTATGCGCGGCAACGTCGGCAGCGGCCTTCGACAAAAAACTGCCGCTCGCGGTGCTCGCTCTTTTTGCCCTTGTTGAAGCTCGTCACCGGGCGGTGGTAGCCCATCACGCGGGTCCACACTTCGCAGCGGGTGCGCTCCTCGTCCTTCAGGTCAGCAGCGGCTCAGAACTTGGGTCGGAACAGTCATGTCGTTCATATCAGTCTCCTTGGGTTAGGCGGTAACAGCACGTTTGCGGGACAGGGCTTCCTCGTCGCACTTGGGGCAGAACTCGTGCTCGCCGGCCAGGTAGCCGTGCTTGGGGCAAATGGAAAAAGTCGGCGTGATGGTGATGTAGGGCAGGCGGAAGCGCGTCCAGCGCGCGGCGCACCAGATTCTTGCAGGCCTCGGCGCTGCGAAATGCGCTCCGACATGTAGAGATGCAGCACGGTGCCGCCGGTGTACTTGCGCTGCAACTCGTCCTGCCGCTCCAGCGCCTCGAAGGCGTCGTCGGTGAAGCCCACCGGCAGCTGCGACGAGTTGGTGTAGTACGGCGCGTCCTCGGTGCCCGCCTGCAGGATGTCCGGGATAGCGCTTGCGGTCTTCCTTGGCGAAGCGGTAGGTGGTGCCTTCGGCCGGCGTGGCTTCCAGGTTGTACATGTGGCCGGTTTCTTCCTGGAACGCGAGCGATGCGGCGCGCGGATGTGGTCGAGCAGGCGCACCGCGAAAGCGTGGCCCCATTCGCTGGTGATGTCGTGCTCGTCGCCGCTGAAGTTGCGGATCATCTCGTTGACGCCGTTGACGCCGAGGGTCGAGAAGTGATTGCGCAGCGTGCCGAGATAGCGCTTGGTGTAGGGGAACAGGCCGTTGTCCATCAGGCGCTGGATTTCCTTGCGCTTGATTTCCAGGCTGTTGCTCGCCATGTCGAGCAGCGCGTCGAGGCGGCGCAGCAGCGCCGGCTTCGTCGCCCTTGTACTCGTAGCCCAGGCGCGCGCAGTTGATCGTCACCACGCCGACCGAGCCGGTCTGCTCGGCCGAGCCGAACAGGCCGTTGCCGCGCTTCAACAATTCGCGCAGGTCGAGCTGCAGGCGGCAGCACATCGAGCGGATCTGGTTCGGCTTCATCTCCGAATTGATGAAGTTCTGGAAGTACGGCAGGCCGTAGCTCGCGGTCATGTCGAACAGCGCGCTCGGCGTTTTCCGATTCCCAGGGGAAATCCGGCGTCATGTTGTAGGTGGGGATGGGGAAGGTGAACACGCGGCCCTTGGCGTCGCCGGTGGTCATCACCTCGATGTAGGCGCGGTTGATCATGTCCATCTCGACCTGCAGATCGCCGTAGGTGAAGGGCATTTCCTTGCCGCCGATCACCGGCACCTGCTCGCGCAGATCCTCCGGGCAGGTCCAGTCGAAGGTCAGGTTGGTGAACGGCGTCTGCGTGCCCCAGCGCGACGGCACGTTGAGGTTGTAGATCAGTTCCTGGATGCACTGCTTGACCTGCTTCGTAGCGCATGCCGTCGTTGCGGATGAACGGCGCCATGTAGGTGTCGAACGAGCAGAACGCCTGCGCGCCGGCCCATTCGTTCTGCAGCGTGCCGAGGAAGTTGACGATCTGGCCGACCGCGGAGGACATGTGCTTGGGCGGCCCCGCCTCGACCTTGCCCGGCACGCCGTTGAGGCCTTCGTGCAGCAGGGTGCGCAGCGACCAGCCGGCGCAGTAGCCGGCCAGCATGTCGAGGTCGTGGACGTGGATCGAGCCCTCGCGGTGCGCTTCGCCGAGTTCGGGCGGATAGACGTGGTTGAGCCAGTAGTTGGCCACCACCTTGCCGGAGACGTTGAGGATCAGGCCGCCCAGGCGAGTAGCCCTGGTTGGCGTTGGCGTTGACGCGCCAGTCCTGGCGCGACAGGTATTCGTTGATCGAGCTTCCGACGTCGACCAGCGTCTTGCGGTCCTGGCGCAGCTTCTTGTGCTGTTCGCGGTAGACGATGTAGGCGCGCGCGGTCTTGAGATGGTTGGCGGCGATCAGGCTCTGCTCGACCACGTCCTGGATGCGCTCGATGTCGGGCGGCGCGTTGCGGAAACTGTGGATCAGCACCTTGATCACCTGGGCGGTGAGCAGATCCGCCTCGGCCTCGCCGAATTCGCCGCTGGCCTGTCCGGCCCGCACAATGGCGGAGCGGATTTTCGTCGGATCGAACACGGCGCGATGGCCATCGCGCTTGACGACTTCGCGGGGCAGTTCCTCTGACACAGCATCCATTCCAGTCTCCTTGTAAACAACATTTTGTGTTTTCTATGCCATCAACATACGACATATTGTGTGGCAGTCAAGAAGAAATTCGGGTTAGGATGTCCTGATAAACTGATGAACACGCAATTTCAACCACTTGAAGGAGCCATGGCATGCACACGATTCTGGATTTTCTGGGCAGCGATCACCGCGCTTGCGACGATCTGTTCGCCTCCGCCGAAGCCGCCGTGGCGCAAAAAAACTGGGACAGTGCACGCGACCTGTTCGGTCGCTTTCAGACAGCGATGGCACACCACTTCACGATGGAAGAGACGCTGCTGTTTCCCGCATTTGAATCGCACACCGGCATGAGCGCGGGGCCGACCCAGGTCATGCGCATGGAGCACGCGCAGATGCGCGATCTGCTGCAGGGCATGCAAAATGCTGTTGCGGCCGCCAATCAAGACGGCTTCCTGGGCCTGTCGGAAACGCTCAACATGCTGATGCAGCAGCACAACCTGAAGGAAGAAAACATGCTCTATCCCATGGCCGACCGGGTGCTGGGCGACGAGCGCGAAAGCCTGATCCGCGACATGGAAGCCAGCGCCAGCCAGGACACGCCATGAACGCGCTCGCACAACGAAATCCTCGTCGACGCGCGCGGGCTGGAACCGCCGGAGCCGATGGAAAGGGTGATGCAGACGCTGTCCTTGCTGCGTCCCGGCCAGGCTATCCGGCTGCTGCTGCACCGCGAGCCGTTCCCGCTCTATCCGCTGCTCGCCGAACGCGGCTATCGCCACGCCACGCGGATGGAGGCCGACGGCAGCTACGTCATCCTGATCAGCCCGGCCGGCGCAGGCGGATAGGGCGGGCCGCCGATGAGCCTGCAGACCGGTCTCTCCTTCGAACAGGCGCCGCCGTTCTCGCTGCCGTTGCGGTTTTTCCTGACCGCCCCGCTGTTCCTGCTGGCCGCAGCCGTGCTGATCATGCTGGCGCCCGAATCGCTGGCCTCGCGCTGGACGCCGCAGGCACTCGCCCTGACCCATGCGCTCACACTCGGCTTTCTGGCGATGACGATGCTGGGCGCGCTGTCGCAGATGCTGCCGGTGGTCGCGGGATCGAAGCTGCCCGCACCTCGCTGGGTGGCGGGTTTCAGCCATCTGTCGCTCGTGCTGGGAACGATCGCGCTGATGGCCGGCTTTCTGACGGCTGCCCCCGCCGCTTATGGCATCGGCGTCACCCTGCTGGGCAGCGGCCTCACGCTCTTTCTGGTGGCGGCCTCGATCAGCCTGGCGCGCGCCGTGACCGGCGTCACGGTCGCCGGCATCCGCCTTGCCGTGCTGTCACTTGGATGCACGCTTCTGCTCGGACTGGCGCTGGCGCTGCTGCGCGCAGCTTGGTGGGTTCCGCCGGCGGTCGAGGCCGCGATCGCCGCGCACGCTGCTTTCGGGCTGCTCGGCTGGGTGCTGCTCCTGGTGATCGGCGTGGCCTACCAGGTTGTGCCGATGTTCCAGATCACGCCGCCGTATCCGCCCTGGCTGAGCCGGTGGCTGGCCGGCGCATTGTTCGTCCTGCTGTTGCTCCATGCAGCCGCGCCATGGCTGCCGGCTCTCGCCGCGCGCACGGTCGATGGCGGCCTAGCCGGCGGCATCCTGTTGTTTGCGCTGGCCACCCTGCGCCTGCAATCCCGCCGGCGCAGAAAGCTGCCGGACGTCACGCTCGATTTCTGGCGCCTGGGCATGGCCAGCCTGATTGCCAGTGTGGCCGTGTGGCTCGCCGCCCAGTTCAACCCGGCATGGGCAGCGAGCCACGCCTATCCCATGCTGCTGGGGGTCCTGTTCATCGGCGGCTTCGCGGTGAGCGTGGTGAACGGCATGCTCTACAAGATCGTGCCTTTTCTCGCCTGGTTTCATCTGCAGGCGCAGTTGCAGGCGCAGGCGGGCAGCATTCCCACCATGAAGGACATGATTGCGGAACGCCGGATGCGCGGACAGTTCCGGCTTCATCTCGTTGCCTGCGTGTTGCTGGTCGCCGTCCCGTTCTGGCCGCAGCTGGGGATTGCAGCGGGCAGTGTGCTGGCGATGTCTGCATTGCTGCTGTGGATCAACCTGTTGTCAGCCGTGCGACGTTTCAAGCGTCACGGCGGTGGGTTTTCTTGGTGATGTGTATTGGGCACATGAGTGGCTCTTGGTGACACGTAGCAGACGGATAGAGGGAGACCGACGACTGGCTGTTTCTCGGCCTGAGCCGCCGGTGGCGTACCGCGCCAGCCAGGTCAGCTACGCACCACACACCGGCCATTGGTCAAAAATGCCACTGAATGGCCGCTTTCAAATTCGGCGGATGCGTACTCCCGACCCTGAGCGGCCCTAGCAGGATTCGGGAAGCGGACGTTCAGCAACGACAAGCATCTAAACCAGAGAATCCTACCCACATCCCGTTCTCGGACCGACTTTGGAAGGGAGACGTTCCAGACCACTGCAGGATGGCCAGCTGATTTATTGTCGAATGCCTACGGCTTGTAGTTGGTCATGCCCGGTCCGGTCTTGTCATAGACGTTGAAGAACTCGTCCGGCATGATCGTGGCGACGCCGCCTTCCGGCACCTCGATCAAATCCTTCTCCAGCGTCTTGATCCGGAACTTCCAGCCCGGCGGGAGCTTCTTGAAGTTGCTTGCGCCTGCGGCAACAAATTGCTCGTAGGTATGCTGCGGTTTGAGGCCCAGCTGGAACCCCTTCATGACCCAGGTGTTGCCTTCAGCATCGTCAAGCAGCAACACCGTGGTGCCCTTGTTCCAACCCAACCCGCTCTTGCGTGCGATGGTCATGGGCTTGTAGGGCGTGCTTTCTGCGACACCGCCGGCGTTGTCGCCCATGTTGAGTTGGGCAACCCAGGTGGCCTTGATGCCGTTGAAGTCCCTCTCCACTCCCATATCAATCTCGGTCCAATCGGGCGTCCAGATTTTCGGTCCGTTCAACGATGCGCCGAGGACACCAAAATCCGTCTTCATCTTGGCGAAGTCGAGGCCTTCGACCAACGCCTGCGGAGCGGTGTCCTTCGACGCGGGGATGCCCTTGGCCGTGAACATGGTGTTGTAGCACTCAGCGACCAGCTTCCCTGTCTTCGCATCGCGGTGGGCGAGGAAGATTTCGATAAAGCGGGTCTTGTGCATGTTGTCGAAACGACCGGATTTTGCGCCGGCGCCGTCGGCAAGCACCTTGGGTTCCGCAGAGGATGTTTCCTGCGCGAAGGACCCCGTCACAGTTGCCGCCATAAGGACAGCCATCAGCAAAACCACTTTCATTGTCTTCATTGCTCTTCTCCCATTGTTTTCCGCCTCGATACTGTGGTTCATCTACTCATTTCCATACTCATGGACTTCGCCCCTCACTCTACCGGCTGTGCCTTGGGGAAGCTCCAGGAACCGTTGATGATCTCCTGCCTCGGTTGATACATCCGCACAATGTAGTTCCAACCGGGAATGATCGGCAGATTATTGATGGCCTTGGGGCCACCGCCGAAGTTGATCGTGATGCTCCCGTCCGCGTTTTTCTGGGAGGACACGCTGTTGTAGGAGTACACGTTCTGGTCGTTCTTCTCCATGTAGCCGTCCTTGTTGTAGACGGTAATAGACCAGAAGCCGTCGACAGGCACGTCTCTCACGGTTACAACGTATGGTGTCTTGCCGTCGTTTTTCGTTGGCACAACGTTGTCGTACATTGCAGCTTCTTCGGGGTTTCCGCCCCAGCCGAAGGCTGTGCCCAGCAGGTGGCTTATCGGGTTGAGCTTTGCTTTGTCACCGAACATTCCCTTGGCACTGGTTCGGGTCGCCGCAAGAACGTTGATTGCATCACGGACCTTTTTCAGAGACGCCTCATCCCAATCCGGAGTCTCGAACTTTCCAGGGTTCTCCTGTCGTACCGCGATCTTGTTTTGCAGAGCGTTGGCAGCCTTAATGTCAGCCGGGTCATTCGCATCGACGAATGTGCGGAAGAGGACAAGCACGTAGCGCGACCCAATGAGTTTCTTCGTGAATGTGAACTCGCCCGCGCCATGCTCGACGGGAAGCATCGAGTGGTCCTGGTTGATGACCATCATCGACTGGAATCGACCGCCGGAGTCCGGCTTCACGACCGTCACTGGCTCGGTGAGGTCAAAGACCCCTGCCGAATAAAGGGTGTCACGGTTCATGCGGATGACATCCTGCTTGTCGATTGGCGTGGGATTACGAATGTGCAGGAATTTCCCCAAAGCTCCCTGCTTGACGTAGCGGCCGAGGGTCATGTCGGTCTCCGCACGGACGAAGTTGTCCACGGTCACCATTTCTGATGCGAAACTTGAAACTGGAACCTAAAAGAAGCATTCCTGTAGCTACGAAAGCGAATACGAAGCGTTTCATTGCATGTCTCCACTTTGTGCCGGCTCTAATCATAGATTAGGTCGATTACCTTCGGGTCGCCGACAGCAAATGATAGATGATCGGCAGCTGGTTCATGCTGGCCGCACACATTTGCTTTACGAATGACTGCTACGGAGGCGGAACTAGAACGTCCGGTCCTGGCCGGCAACTGCCGGAGGTGCTTCCCGTTAGCCGACATCGGCTGCAACGTCAGCTTTCGGAGTTGGCATCTGACGCCTGACGACCCGGAAGAGTCACTCAAGAGTCTCAAGCTACCGGCTGCTTAGTGGCGCACTGCGGATGTTGGCATCCCGCGAGATACCATGAGCTGGGAAAGCCGGCATCTTCACAAAAATATCTTGGCTGAAACTCCCCAAGAAGTTTGGAAGTTGTCGGTTGAATTCTGCGCGCGGGAGACTATGGCTTCTGTAGTAGCGTGTCCGACGGCAGCTCACCGAAACAGTCCTTGTAGGCGCGCGAGAATTCGCCGAAGTGCCAAAAACCCCAGTCTGAGCGCCTCGGCCGAGACCGTGGTCGACCCGGGGTGCGCTGCCAGGAGTGCTTGCCGAACGCGATGCAGTCTGAGCCGGATCAGATAGGCCACCGGCGTCAATCCCATGACCTCCTTGAACGCGTATTCCAGGGTGCGCTCGCTCACGCCGGCGGCCTTGCACAGGTCGGTCACGTAGATCGTGGCGCCAGTCTGCGACAGGGCGTGGTCCTCGGCGATTTTCACGATCGAGGCTCTGCGCCTGTCGCGTCCGGTCGCTGCGGGTGGGCTCGAAGTCATCGGCCACGTCGAGGGTCGCCAGCAGGGTCTCGAGCAACTCGACCTGGGCGGCGCCGCGCTCGGTCTCGCTCTCGTTGAACAGGGCGGGATCGAGTACGGCGGTGTCCACCAGTCGCTTCCCCCAGTCGAAGAGCTGCCGCGCCCCCGCTTCGTCGACTTGCAGCGCCTCGACCCCCTGCGGCATGCGAAACTCTCGTTCGCGTTGGCGGGCGCCAGATGCGCGCTGATGTCCTGCGGCGGGAGCAGGAAGTCGATGCTTTCCCAGCCGGCGTCGACAACGAACCTGGCCTCCGATTCCGGCGCTGCGGCCAGCATCATGCCGGGCCGGACCGGCAATCCGTTCACGGTCCCCTTCGCTTGCGGGCCGAACGTGACGTAGGCGAGCAGGCCCTTGATGGACGCTCGTGCGGTTCGCAGGCGAAGGTTGCTCGAATGGAACACGACCGTGGCGGCCTCGAGGCGAACGATCACTCGCCGCGCCCGCAGAGGCTGCGACTGCAGCTGCACCGCATCCTGGTCGATCAGCTCGATGCCGGCGTTGACGGTCGTGGGGTCGCTGATGTCTTCAACCGTGACCGCAGGTTGGGCGATGGTGAGCGGGGGTTCCACTATTTCCATGTTTTGCGGAATTCCGATAGACGGTCCTGATGCCTGGTTGGAAACTGCATCGAGGTGGTCCGGTACGCGCAGCCGGGCCGACCAAGGCGGTTAAGGAAAGTGTATCAGCCGTGCGCGACGCACTTCGGTGTCAAAGCAATCGTCCAGACCTGCAGGTTCAAGATCGCTGGTTTACCATACGGCAAGACGCATCGATGATCCAGAGCGAACGTACGGCTAATTGAGGATTTTCATGATGCCAACGTTTTAGGGAGTGGGCAGTGGAGACCGTTCTCCGGCTTGCTGCGTGCCATAGCAAGAAAGACGGGCAGCGGGTCGGTTGTTGAGCGCGCTGGGCGTCATCGGCATGTTCGCGGCGTTCGCCGCACCCGCCATGGCCTTCGCCGCAGACGCACCCCGCCGGCCGAACATCGTCATCATCCTCGGCGATGACATGGGGTTCGCCGACATGGGTTCGTTCGGCAGCGAGATCAGGACGCCGAACCTCGACGCCCTGGCCAAGGAAGGCGTGCGCTTCACCAACTTCTACACCCATGCGAGCTGCTCGCCGACGCGCTCGATGCTGCTGAGTGGCGTCGACACCCACGTGAACGGCATGGGCAACATGGACGAGTGGACCGCGCCCAACCAGCGCGGCGTGGTCGGCTACGAAGGCTATCTCAACACGCAGGTGCGTCACGCTGCCGCAGCTGCTCAAGGGTGCCGGCTATCACACCTACATGGTCGGCAAGTGGCACCTGGGCAAGGCGCCCGAGCTGATTCCCGCCGCGCGCGGCTTCGAGCGCGACTTCTCGCTGCTCGACGGCGCCGGCAGCTACTGGGACATGACGAATTTCACCGGGGCGTCGCCGAAGTCGGTGTTCACCGAGGACGGGCGCTATCTGACGAAGCTGCCCAAGGACTACTACGCGACCAAGACCTACACCGACAAGCTGATCGGCTTCATCGATGCCAACCATGGCGACGGCAAACCGTTCTTCGCCTATGTCGCGCACCAGGCGCCGCACGATCCCTATCACTTGCCGAAGGAATGGCGCAATCGCCACGTCGGCGAGTACGACAAGGGCTGGGACGCGGTGCGGCAGGAGCGGCTGAAGCGACAGATCGAGCTCGGCATTCAGCCCGCCGGACACGCAGCTCGCCGAGCGCATGTGGTTCGTGCCCGATCCGATCGTGCTTGCGCCGGCGACCCGGGCGATCCTCGGCAAGAAGATGGAGCTCTATGCCGGCATGATGGAGAACATGGACTTCCACGTCGGCCGGCTCATCGACCACCTCAAGAAGATCGGCGAGTACGAGAACACGGTCTTCATCGTGTTCGGCGACAACGGCGCCGAGGGCACCGATCTGTTCAAGATGATCGCTGGGTCGCCCGGCTCGCGCGACTTCCTCTTCGCGGCGATCAAGTGGTCGCAGACCCATCCCAACGCCTGGGGCGATCCGGGCTCCTACGTCGGCTACGGCCCAATGTGGGCACAGGTGTCGATGACGCCCTTCAGCCAGTACAAGGGCTGGGTCGCGGAAGGCGGCATCCGCAACGCGCTCGTGGTCAGCGGCCCGGCCGTCAAGCGGCCCAAGGGCAGCATCAACCGCGGGCTCATGCACGTCGCCGACATCATGCCGACGCTGCTCGAGATCGCCGGCGCCGACTATCCGAAGACCCACGAGGGACGCGACGCTCCCAAGCTCATCGGCAAGTCCTGGAACCCGGTGCTGGCAGGCCAGGCGGAGTCGCCGCGCACCAGCGAGGACTACCTCGCCTGGGAAATCTTCGGCAATCGCGCGGTGCGGCAAGGGGATTGGAAGCTCCGTTGGCAGTTCAAGTCGTTCGGCAAGGGCGATTGGGAGCTTTTCAACCTCGCGGCGGATCCCGCCGAGCGCAAGGATCTCGCCGCACAGCATCCCGACAAGCTGAAGCAGATGCTCGCGCTATGGGATCGCTACGCCCAGGCGAACAACGTGATCCTGCCGAGCCGCTCCGCGTTCGAGACGCTGGAGGACCAGCTTCCGCCGCGCGTCCCGGACGACTCGGGCTATCCGCCGATGATCTACAAGCGACAGTTCGTGCCGCCCGCGGACATGGTGGCCGATCCCAAGCCATGAGCGTTGCCGATCCGAGAATCTATCAAGAGGGGAAACAAGTTATGAATAACGACGGAAGTCCGATGAAGCGGTTTGCCTGCCTGGGTCGCGACGATGATGCTCGGCATGGCGGCGTTATTGCCGCCGCAAGCGTTCGCCCAGGTACCGGGGCGCTTCTACTGGAAGACGCTGTCGGGCGGGAGCGCGGTGCCACTCGTCTTCGAGTCGATCAGCGGCAACACGAATCCGTTCGATTCCGCCCATACCGTGAATGCCGGGGGCGGAGCTGGATGCGACCATGGCCCTGGCGGGTTATGCGCAGACCTTTACATTGTTCGATCGCTCGGCCATGGCTGCGGTCATCCTGCCCATGGGGCGAATCTCGGGCGACGTCACGGTCGGCGCGGCAATGCCACAGCCAGTCGGCGAGCGGGTTCGGCGACCCGATGCTCGAGTTCAACCTCAACGTCATCGGGCCGCCGGCACAGAAGAACATCCCCGATGCCCTGCGCTACGAGCCGGGATTCTCGGTCGACCTGCTCGCCGACCTGGCGTTGCCGATCGGTGAATACGACAACAGCCAGCCACTGAATATCGGCCAGAACCGCTGGTACGGGCGCTTGGGCGCGCCCGTCATCTGGCAGCTTGGCGCTTGGGTGCCGGGCCGGCGCACGACCCTGGAATTTCTGCCTGCCGTGTGGCTCTTCGGCGACAACGACGACTATGTCGGGCAGACGCTGGAGACCGATCCGATGTTCCAGCTGGATGCGCACCTGACGCGCGACTTCACCGAGCACCTGTGGGGATCGCTCGATGCCTCCTGGTACAGCGGCGGCCAGGCAACCGTCAACGGCGTCGAGGGGGAGGAGCTCAACAACGTCGGCGTCGGGCTCACGCTCGGGTACGCCGTCAACGACAACCTGAACCTCACCTTCGGCTACAAGTCGACTGTTAACGACAGCGATCCCACCGACCTGCGCATGGACAACTTCATGTTCACGCTCGTGTACGGGTGGCACCCGCTGATCGAAGGCTCGCGGCGGCTGAAGAACGAGTAGCCAGACAACTTTCTGAGAACGGGCTGCAGTAATTTGTCGTAATCAGCCAGCTTCGGCCGAGTAAATGGAGCCAGACCCAATAGCTCTTCACTCTGCCAAATCCAGGGCGATGGCAGCTTGGGTCGTAACATCGGGCATTCACGGCACCTCCGCCAATGTCTGTTCT
>CAWFTM010000003.1:0-55381 GCA_963818665.1 uncultured Hydrogenophilales bacterium
GCCGACATGCGACCCATGACCAATGGATCGTTTGGCAGCACTGCAGAGCCTTCGGTGAACTACAGCGCGAATCCTGCCAACTCGGCCTCGAACGCTTCGGCCGTCAGTCCATCGAACGTTTCCCGGCTGAACAGGGTGACGACGCCGGCCATTTCGCTCCAGCCGTAGCTGCGGCTCTGGGCGCTCAGCTTGTCGCTGTCTTGCGGAACGCGGGCGACGAGGTGCAGGCAGCCGCGGCTGTAGATGAGGTTGTAGGGGGTGTTGTGCTGGTGCAGCTGGTCGAGCTGGAACCAGGCTGTGGTGGCATCGGTGTAACGCTGGCAGGCGAGCGGGTAGGGCCGGGTGCCGCCGTTGTGGACAAAACGCGCGTCCTGCACCGGCAGCGGCTGCGTCCGCACGAAGCTCTGGAAGTGCAGATGGTTGACCGAGGCGCCCGCGCCCTGGCTGTTGTAGCCGAGGCAGAAACCGGGCACGTCGGTTTGCGCGCAGAGCGTCCATGCCCAGTCGTGCAGTTCGGGCGTGAGATATTGCGGGAGCTCGCGCGCAGGCTCGGGCACCAGCAGGCCATGCAGGCGGGCGAAGGGAAATTTGTTGTACAGCAGGCGCGCCGGTTTGCCGGCGAGTTCGCCTTGCCAGAGAATTTCCCTGGCGAGAAAAGCCTTGTTGAAATGGAAGCCCGCCGGATCGAAGGGACGCAGCAGGCTGTCGAATTTCAGCCCGCTCATGCGCGGCGGGCGCAGGGCGCGGATGGGATTGAACAACACCTCCCAGTCACCGGCGCAGCGGCTTTGCAAAGTTTGCAGCTGGTCGAAGCCGATCGCGTGCAGCTTGAGAAAAACCAGCACATCGTCATCCGGCTCGCTCAGTTGGCGGCCGCTGCGCAGCGCGTCCGTGACGGCGGCGGCGAGTTCCGCATGGCGTGCCGACAAGGCGGGGGCGAGCTGCGCCCACAGGCGCGCATCGTAGGCGGCGTTGGCCAGCACCAGGATGTAGACGCCCAGCCCGCGATGCCCGGCCAGCATGGCGGCCAGTCCCTCGGCGAAGCGGTGTTCGAGTGCGGCGGCGGAAGCGAAAGGATCGGGGATGGAGGTCAAGCGGTCGGTGGGAATGCCGGTTCCTAGAATTCGCCGTTGGCGCCCGCGCGCATCACGCTGTCGAGCTTGTCGCGGATGGCCAGCGCGCCCGCGCGCAGTTCGGGGGTGATGTTCATCTGCTTGCCGGCCAGGTTGATTCCGGTCACGTCCCAGTCCAGCGTCATCACCCAGATGTTCTTGTCGGCATCTTCCATCACGGTGATGCGGCAGGGCATGAATACCGCCATTTCGGGGATGATGCGCAACATGTCGCGCCCGACGGCGATATCGCAGAAGCTGAACACTTCGATGCGCGGCGCCGCGTCGTCGTTCAGCACGGCGCGGAAGTCTTTCCACATCTGGTTCTTGCCGACGAATTTCAGGTTGACCTGGTTGGCACGCAGCATCATCGATTCGACCACTTCGTCGAAGCTGATGCCGGGCTTGGCCTTGTATTTGACGGCGAAATGGTTCACCACCTCGCGCGCATCCATCTGCACCATGTGAGTGGTCATCGGCATGGCCAGTTGCATCCAGCGTTTTTTCTCGTCGGGCGTGAGGATGCGGTTCATCTGATAGTCGCGGTAGGGCGGCGGCGACGCCTGCTGCATCATGACCGGCCCATAAGGCGTGGGGGTGGCGTCGATCCAGCCGGCTGGCGGCGCGGCAGCCGGATCGGATTGCGTGGTCGGTGCGGACGGGTCGGCCGCCAGCAGCGGCAGGCTGCACAGGCAGGCGAGAGCAAACGGTAAGAGGCGCAGCATGGCGGGGCTCCTGGGTAATTTCGTTGTCATCCTACGCGCCATAGTCTTCCCGTCAATCGGCTGTCAGGCGCGTGCGTTGAAGGTCTGTTGCAGCGCGGCCAGTTCAACCGCGGCGGCGGCGAAATCGCCGTTTTTGACGCAGGCTTCGATGCGGGCAGTGCCTTCCTGGATGGCGCTCGCCATCACGCTGGCGGCCGCACCCTTGAGGGCATGGGCTTCCTTGCCGCACGACTCGGCGTCGGCCTGTTCGATCCCGCGCTGCAACGCGGTCAGACTGGTTTCGGTGGTGCTGATGAACAGACTGACCAGATCGTTCACCAGTTCCGGATTGCCGGGGTAGCGCGCATGCAGTGCCGCCACGTCGAGCAGCGGTGCGCGGGGGGCGGCCGGTCGGTCCTGCGGCAGCCATTGCGCCAGCACGGCCGCCAGCGCCGCATCGCTGTAGGGCTTGGAGAGGTAATCGTTGGCGCCCGCCGCCAGGCAGGTTTCACGGAAAACGCTGTTGGCATTGGCGGTCAGCGCGATGACGGGAATGTGGCGCACCTCGGTCGGCAGCTGGCGTATCCGCCGGGTGGCTTCCAGGCCATCCATTTCCGGCATTTGCCAATCCATCAGCACCAGGTCGAACGCCTCGTTCGCCAGCCGGTCCAGCGCCTCGGCTCCATGGGCGGCAAGCGCATGCTGCAAACCCATCTCGCGTAACTGGTGCGCCAGCACTTTCTGGTTCACCGGATGGTCTTCCACCACCAGGATGCGTCCCTTCAACTGAAGGGCGGGGGGCGCAGGCAGTTCGGCCAGCGCCAGTTCGGTGGGCGAGAGCCGCAGCTGCAGCGTAAAGCGACTGCCCTGATCCGGCGTGCTGTCGACCGTCAGCTGGCCCCCCATCAGGCCGGCCAGCTGGCTGCTGACCGCGAGTCCCAGGCCGGTGCCGCCGTAGCGGCGCGTGGTCGACGAATCCGCTTGCGAAAAAGCCTGGAACAGGCGGCTTTGCGCGTCGGCGCTGAGGCCGATGCCGCTGTCCTCGACCGTGAAGCGGCATGCGATGGCGTCTCCCTCGGCTTCGAAGTCCGCACGCAGGACGATTTTGCCCTGCTGGGTGAACTTGATCGCGTTGTCGATCAGGTTGAGCAGAATCTGGCGGATCCGGGTGGGGTCGCCCAGCAGGGCGGCAGGCGGGTGGTCGGGCAGGGACAGGCTGAGGTGCAGGTTTTTTTCCAGCGCGCGTGCCTGGAACAGCGCCACTGCGCCTTGCACCAGCGCGGCCGGCGAGAAGGCGACCTGCTCGATGGTCAGTTTCCCCGCCTCGATCTTGGAGAAGTCGAGGATGTCGTTGATGATGGTGAGCAGGCTTTCGGCCGAGGTTTTCAGCGTCGAGACATAGTCGCGCTGCCGCCCGTCGAGCGGCGTTTTCAGCAGCAGGCTGCTCATCCCCAGAATGCCGTGCATCGGGGTGCGGATTTCGTGGCTGACGTTGGCGACGAATTCGGATTTGGACTGCGCTATTTTCAGGGCGGCCTCTCTTGCCGCCTCCTTGGCGGCTTCGACGGCGCGGCGCTCCGACACATCGCGCATGATGGCCTGAATCACCGGCCTGCCTTCCAGCTGCATCGCATGCAGGGCGATTTCGGCCGAGAACACCGAGCCGTCCTGGCGTCGCCCCTGCCAGTCCATCACCGCGTGTCCCTGTGTGCGCGCTTGCGAGATGAAGCGCATGGCGTGGTCTTGCGCGGTGGCGCCGTGGGCCTGCATGGTGGTGCCGAGCTGCTGGATCGGCGTGTGCAGAAAATCGCTGACCGACTCCATTCCGAACAGGGTGAGGGTGGCCGGATTGCAGTCGGTAAACCCCTTGTCGTCGAGGATGACGACCGCATCGGAGTTGGTTTCGAACAGGGTCTGATATTTCAGCCGTTCCGTTTCCAGCTGCCGCGTCTGCTTCATCAAATAGCGGCCCACCAGAACGGCGACCAGCGTGGCCAGCAGCGTGGCCAGAATGCCCAGCACCAGCATCAGGTTGCGGGTGGCCTGGTAGGCGGCATAGGTCTGGGCGAGCGCGGCTTCGTTCTCCTCGCGCTGCAGGCTGGTCATGTTGTCGAGCGCTTCCACCAGCTGGTTTTGCAGCGGAATCACTTCCTGCTGCAACTGGCGCAAGGCCTCGTAATTCTTGTCGGCGAGTGCGGATTCGACGACGTTGAACACGGCCGGCTGGTTGTTGGAGGTGTTGACGTCCAGTTCCTCCATCAAGCGGATTTCCAGCGGCGTCTTGAGGATGCCGGCAAGCTGGTTGCGATCCTTGACGTAGCGTTCGCCGAGCTGGATGAATTGCTCGAACAGTGTGTTTTTTTCCCAGGGATCGGTCGAGGCGACGATGGAATGCATCAACACGCTGCGGTCGCGCAGGGTGTCGCGCATGCGCGAGGCGAGCCGGGTCTTGAGGTTGTTGACCTCGACCACATGGGCCAGCTCGCTGTTGAGATGCGCCATCTGGGTGACGCCCAGCCCGATCACCACCAGCATCAGCAGCAGCGCGGCGGTGAAGCCGAGCCCGACGTTGAACAGCAGGCCGCGCAGCGGGGAGAGCGGCATTATTCCTGCCGGAAGGCGACCACGTGATCGACCGCCAGCTTGATGCCGATCCTTTCGCCGATGGCGTGGTTGTGGTGCGAGGGCACCAGCGACAGCGCGCGCTGGCCGCTCGGCAGTTTGAGCGTGTAGAGGAACTCGGCGCCGCGGAAGGCCTTGTTCTCGACTTCGGCCATGAGCAGGCTGTCGTCGTCGTGGATGATGTCGTCGGGCCGCAGCAGCACGTCGACATGGCAGCTGCGCACGCATTCGTCGCAGCCGCTGGCGTCGCACTCGACCGGGATGTGGCCGTTGAGCACGCCGAGCTCGATTTCCACCTGATGGTCGTTGATGCACCTCGCCGGTGACCAGCGCGCCCTGGCCGACGAAATCGGCGACGAAGCGGTTGGCCGGCTCGTGGTAGAGGTTGTAGGGCGTGTCCCACTGCTGGATGCGGCCCTGGTGCATGACGCCGACCCGTCGGCCAGGGCAAAGGCTTCGTGCTGGTCGTGGGTGACGATGAGCGCGGTGGTGGCTTCGCGCTTGAGGATGTCGCGCACTTCGAGCGACAGGCGTTCGCGCAGTTCGACGTCGAGGTTGGAGAAGGGTTCGTCCATCAGGATCAGGCGCGGCCGCGGCGCCAGCGCGCGCGCCAGCGCCACGCGCTGCTGCTGGCCGCCGGAGAGCTGGTGCGGGAACTTGCCCGGCGTGTTTCGCCAGGCCCACCAGTTCCAGCAATTCGGCGATGCGTGCCTGCGCTGGCTGCCTTCGTGATCGCCGCGCAGGCCGAAGCCGACGTTGTTCGCCACCGTCAGATGCGGAAACAGCGCGTAATCCTGGAACACCATGCCGACGCGGCGTTTTTCGGCGGCCAGCATCCAGCCGGGGCGGCTGACGACTTCGCCGCCGATGCGGATTTCGCCGCTCTGGATCGGCTCGAAGCCGGCAATGCAGCGCAGCACGGTGGTCTTGCCGCAGCCCGAGGGGCCGAGCAGGCAGCCGATCGCGCCTTCGGGCAGGGTGAAGGTGAGGTCGGCGATGATCTGCCGGTTGCCGTACGACTGCGAAACCGAGTCGAGCAGCCAGTTCAGCCATGGGAATTTCCTCCGCGCCAGGTCAGCAGAATGATCGGGATCATACCGGCGATGACAATGGCGAGCGACGGCAGCGCCGCACGTTCCCATTCGCCTTCCGAGGTCATCTCGAACACGCGTATCGCCAGGGTGTCCCAGCCGAACGGCCGGGTCATCAGGGTGATCGGCATTTCCTTCATGATGTCGACGAAGGTGAGCGCGGCGGCGGTCAGCAGGCTCGCGCGCAGCATCGGCAGGTGCACCCGCGTCAGCAGGCCGGCGGTGTCGGTGCCGAGATTTTTCGCCGCTTCGTCGATGTTGCGGCTGATGCGGTGCAGGCCGCTGTCGATCGGGCCGAAGCCCACCGCCAGAAAGCGCACCAGGTAGGCCAGCAGCATCACCAGCAGCGTGCCCTTGAGGATTTCGGTGCCGTCGAAGCCGAACCAGGCGCGGCCGCTGTCGATCAGCCAGTTGTCGAGCGCCGCCACCGGGATGAACAGGCCCACCGCCAGCACCGCGCCGGGGAAGGCGTAGCCGAGGGTGGCCAGGCGCTGCGTCCACATCATCGCGTTGCCGGGGCGCTGGCGGCCGGCGTAGGCCAGCAGCAGCGCCACCGCCACCACCATCAGCGCGCCGATGCCGGCCAGCAGCACCGAGTGCCAGGCAAAGCCCCAGTAGCGGGCGTCGAGATCGGCGGCGATGACGTCGCGTGTCCACAGCGCCAGCTGCGTCACCGGAATGATGAAGGCCAGCGCCAGCACCGTCGCCGCGTAAGCGAACGCGAGCGCGGCCCGTCCGGGCGTCAGCCTGATGCGGCGCGAGGCGGCGCTGCGCCCCACTGCGCCGTAGCGCATCCGGGTGCGCGAGCGCTGCTCGAACACCACCGCGACCAGCACGAACAGGATCAGGATCGAGGCGAGCTGCGCTGCCGCCGCCAGCGAGAACAGGCTGTACCAGGCCTTGTAGATGGCGGTGGTGAAGGTGTCGTAGTTGAAGATCGCCATGGTGCCGAAATCGGCCAGCGTCTCCATCAGCGCCAGCATCAGGCCGGCGGCGATCCACGGCCGCGCCATCGGCAGCGCCACCCGGAAGAAGCCCTGGGTGCGCGAGAGGCCGAGCGACTGCGCCGCTTCCAGCGCGATCGCGCCCTGGGTCGCAAAGGCGTTCTTGGCGATCAGATAGACATAGGGATAGAGCGCCAGCGACATCACCAGGATGACGCCGCCGCGCGAGCGGATTTCGGGCAGCCCGGTGATGCCCCAGCCTTCGCGCAGCCAGGTTTGCAGCGGGCCGGTGAAATCGAGCAGGCCGATGGCGACGAAGGCGGTGACGTAGGCCGGCAGCGCCAGCGGCAGCAGCAGCGCCCAGTCGAACAGGCGGCGGCCGGGAAATTCGCACATCGCCGTCAGCCAGGCCAGCGACACGCCCAGCACGCTGACGCCGATCCCCACGCCGACCACCAGCCACAGCGTGTTGCCGATCAGTTCGGGCAGGACGAATTCGGTCAGGTGGGCGAGGATGTCGCCCTCGACCTGGGCGAACGACGAGAAGGTGACGACGACCGGCACCAGCACCAGCGCGGCCACCGCGAGGGCGAACAGCATCCAGCCGCCGGGGCGCGGCCAAGCAAAAACGCCCCGGCCGCGGAGCGCGCAAAAACGCCCTTGGCGGGCGTTTTTGCCAAATCTGCCGACGGGATCGGCACAGCTGCGTTATCAGACAAGAAAGATCGCTTTATTTATAGCCAGCACGATCCATCAATTTTACGGCCTTGGCCTGCAGGCTGCCAGCGTCTTTCACGTTGATCAGGTTCTGCTTGAAGCTGCCCCAGGCCGCCACGGTCTTGTCCGGCGCCACTTTGGGTTGACCGGGTATTCCAGGTTGACGTCGGCGAACAGGTTCTGCGCCTTGTCGGACGACAGCCATTCGATCAGCTTTTGCGCCCCGGCCGGGTTCTTGGCGTGCTTCGTCACGCCGGCGCCGGAGACGTTGACGTGCACGCCGGCGGCCTTGTTTTTCAGGTTCTGGTTGGGCCAGAAAATCGCCAGCGGCAGATTCGGCTGTTTTTCCATCAGGCGGCCGAAGTAATAGGTGTTGACCAGGGTGACGTCGCACTGCCCGGCGGCCACGGCTTCCATCGCCTTGGTGTCGTCGGGGAAGGGCGAGGTGGCGAGGTTGGCGACCCAGCCGCGGACGATGTCCTCGGTTTTGCCTTCGCCGTGTTCGGTGATCATCATCGCCACCAGGCTCTGGTTGTAGACCTTTTTCGAGGTGCGCAGGCAGAGGCGGCCTTTCCATTTCGGGCTGGCCAGGTCTTCGTAGGTCGACAGTTCGCCGGGCTTGACCCGGGTGGTGTTGTACACGATGGTGCGGGCGCGCACCGACAGGCCGAACCACTCGTTGTCCGGGTCGCGCAGGTGAGCCGGCACATTGGCGGTCAGGGTTTTCGACGCGATCGGACGCAGCAGGCCTTCTTCGGACGCCTGCCACAGGTTGCCCGCATCCACCGTCAGCAGCACGTCAGCCGGGGTGTTCTTGCCTTCGGCCTTGAGGCGCGCCATCAGCGGACCTTCCTTGTCGGTGATGAATTTCACCGCTACGCCGGTGTCCTTGGTGTAGGCGTCGAACAGCGGCTTGATGAGTTGTTCGTTGCGGGCGGAGTACACCACGATTTCTTCGGCCAGCGCGGGCAGGGTGGTGGCAACGAGTGCAAGAGCGGCGAGCAGGGTGCTGGGTTTCATGTCGGTCGATCCTCGATTCAGACGTGTCAGTTGGCAATCGTACTACAAATGATAACCGTTATCAATAACCAACGATCGAAATGGCTTGACGCTATTCGGAGCCGCTCGGTTTGCGGAGCCGGCATTGTCCGCCAGCACCACGCGGCGCGCGCCGTCGTAACGTGTTTTCCAGTAAGGGTCGTTGAGACTGGAAATCATGACTGCTCCGGTACGGCTGCTGGAGGCATGCACAAAGCGGGCATCTCCCAGATAAATGCCGACATGCGAGAACGCACGATCGAGCGTGTTGAAGAAAACCAGATCGCCGGGCTGAAGTTCGGCTGGCGTCAGCGCTTGCGTGGATTCGCTGATGGCCCGGCTGTCGCGCGGCAGGACAACGCCGGTGGTCTGCCTGAACACATGGCCGACGAACCCGCTGCAATCGAGCCCGGTTTCAGGCGAAATGCCACCCAAACGGTAAGGATTGTCGACCAGACTGATGGCGTAGAGGGGAATGGACTCGGGCGGCGTGTCCGCGTGTGCGGCGGTCGCCAGCAACAGGCCAGTCAGCAGCAGGACAGTCTTCATCGATCCGGAATCTGCTCTATAGTTGAAACGAGACTACAGCCAATTGTGGCGGGGTTGAATCAGAGGATGACACCATGAATGACGCACGCACATCTGCTCCCAACGAAACGGCTTCCAGCGAGGCCAGTATCTCCGACGATGCACAGCTCGTGCAATGGCATGACGAGGCGGCTGCGGCCGCCACCGCGCCCGACCTGCACGAGCGGGTGCGTGAATTGACTGCGCGCGCGCTGCATGACCGGCGCATGGCGCTCAACGACATCCGCGAGATTGTCACCGCGATCACCAGTGGGGTGGGCAGCGGCCTGACCTCGCGTGGCGGCGAGATGAAGGAAGGGCTCAAGCAGGCGGTGTCCGGTCTTGATGCCGCCATCGGCAATGCCGCGCAGACGGCTTCTTACACACTGCGCGAAGCTGCAGCCCAGGGGAAATCCTTCAAGGACAATGAGTTGAAGGACAGCTTGGAGCAACTGCGCGATCTGGAGTCGCAGTTTGTCGATACCCTGAAACAGACCGCCAAACAGTCCGGCGGCAAACTGAAAGAAGAGCTCGACTATCTGGGTGATCATCTGAAAATCAGCGGCACCCGTACCGGCGAGCAGGCGCGCGAAGCCCTGCGGCAACTGGCCAGTGGCGTGAAAGCCAGCAGCGAAGCAGGACGCGCCGGGTTGTCCGAATCGGCCGCCAGCGCTACCGAGCGCCTGTCGCTGGTGGCAAGCGGCGTCCTCGCGGCCTTGTCCGATTCGCTCAAACGGCAAAGCGACCGCCTGCGTTCCTGATGTACCCGCCGACAGCGCTTGCGCTGTCGGCTACACTCTCGGCATTACCGATTCCAAAACCAACCATGCTCTGGGAAACCATTTCGGTCGTGCGCGACCTGCCGCGATTGCACGAAATCGCCACGGTCATGATTCGCTACGGCTGGGGCGATCTGGTACGGGTTCTTGGCATCAGCGGGGTACTGGAGCGCACCGGGCGGATTCTGCACTGGCAAAACACCAGCGAAATCAGCCAGCTCGATGCGCCGGTGCGCATCCGCCGCGCACTCGAGGAACTGGGTCCGACCTTCGTCAAGCTGGGGCAATTGCTGGCGACCCGGGTGGACATGTTTCCGCCGCACTGGATCACGGAATTCGAGAAGCTGCACAGCCAGGTACCGGCCGTGCCTTACGAGACGCTGCAGGACGATCTGGTGGCGGCGATCGGCGGCGAGCCCGGCGAGGTGTTTGCCACGTTCGATCCGGTTCCGCTGGCCGCGGCTTCCATCGCCCAGGTGTATCGCGCCACCCTCAAGGACGGCACGCCGGTGGTGGTCAAAATTCGCCGCCCCGGTATCGAAGGGGTGATCCGCGCCGATCTGCGCATCCTCGAACACGCGGCCAAAATACTCGATAGCGAAGTGCCCGATTCACGGCGCTACGACCCGGTGCATATCGTCTCGCAGTTTGGCCGTTCGCTGAATCGCGAACTGGATCTGGCCAAGGAGGCGCGCAACATCGACCAGTTCGCGCGCCATTTCGCCGATGATCCACTGGTGAAAATTCCCAAGGTGTATTGGGCGTTCAGCAATGATCGCGTCAACGTTCAGGAAGAAATTGTCGGCATGTCAGGCGTGACGCCGGAGAAGTTGCGCGCCGAAGGGCTGGATCCGAAACTGCTGGCGGCGCGCGGGTCGGAAGTGGTGCTGCGGATGGTGCTGGAACACGGGTATTTCCATGCCGACCCGCACCCCGGCAACATCCTGTTTCTGCCGGACAATCGTATCGGCATCATCGATTTCGGCATGGTGGGCATGCTGACCACGCCGCGCCGCAATCAGATCGTCGACATGCTGCATGCGCTGACGCGCAAGGATGAACTGGCGCTGCAACAGGTGCTGCTCGACTGGAGCGGCGACTCGGTTCTGGATGAAGACCGGCTGGCGTACGACGTGGCGGAACTGCTGCAAAGCTACGACGACCTGCAGCTCAAGGACGTGAAAATCGGCGGGCTGCTGAACGACATCACCGCACTCATGCGCGAAAACAATCTGGCGCTGCCGGCCGACCTGACCTTGCTGTTCAAGACCCTGATCACGCTGGAAGGACTGGGGCAGCAGCTCGATCCCGCCTTCCACATGATCGACCACGTGACACCGTTCGTGGAGCGCATCATCCAGCAGCGCTACACCCCGCAGGCGCTGCTGGCGCGCGGACGCAAAAGCGTGCGCGAGGCGCTGGAAGTGGTGGCCGACCTGCCGCGCGACCTGCGGCATCTGCTGCGCGACATGCGGCGCGGTCGGGTCAAGATCGATCTCGATCTGAAGCGGCTGGATCAGTTCGGCCATCAGCTGGACCGCGCCAGCAACCGCCTCACCATGGGCATCCTGACGGCTTCGCTGGTGGTCGGCTCCAGCATCATCATGACGGTGGAAGGCGGACCTCAGTTATTCGGTCTGCCGTTCTTCGGCCTGCTGGGATTTTTGATCGCCTTTTTCAACAGCGTGTGGATCGTTTTTTCCATCTGGCGCTCAGGCAAGCACTGAGTCTGCCGGCGCATCCTGCGGCGCCAGTTGAGCTACCGTCTGCGGCCGCCCCAGCAGATAGCCCTGCACGTGGGCGAAACCGAGTGCCTGCACCCGTTCCAGCACCGCTTCGTTCTCCACGCCTTCGGCCACCAGCGAATAACCGGCGTCGAGCAGCATGCGCGCAAAATCGGCGACCACGCGGCTCGCACGGCTGTCCGTTTCGAGTTTGTTGATCAGCGAAATATCGAACTTGATTACGTCCACCGGCAAATCGACCAGGTAGCGCAGCGGTGAGAAGCCGGTGCCGAAGTCATCCATGGCGATCTTGAAATTCACCGTGCGCAGCAAATCGAGATAGGTCCGCACTTCCTGGATCTGGGTGATGAGCGAGGTCTCGGTGATTTCCAGCATCAGCGGATGACGGGCGGTGTGGCGCGACAATTCCATCAACGTCGACACCACCTCGGGGCGGGAAATGCTCTGCGCGGAGATGTTCACCGAGATGCCGCTGCCTTGAGGCAGACGCAGCGCAGCGAGATCGGCGTCGACCTGATGCAGCACCGCCAGGTCGAATTCGGTTTCGAGCCGGCGACTGGCGACCACCGGCAAAAAATCACCCGGCATCATCAGCTTGCCGTTATGGCGAATCCGTGCCAGCGCTTCGTAATACACGACTTGCCGCTGCGGCAGGTTGTGGATGGGCTGGTAATGCATCTCGACCATCTCGGGCTGTGCCAGGGCCTGGAACAGCGCGCTGGTTTCGCGGCTGGCGACCAGGGTCTGCGCGCTGCTGTCGGTGTCTTCACCGTAGACGGCGATGCGCTTGTGCCCTGGCTGCTTGGCGACATACATGGCGATGTCCGCCTGCTTGGGCAGTTCGTCGAGCCGTTCGTGCTGGCCAGCCTCGCAAAACGCGATCCCGATGCTGATGCCCACCGGTTCGTTGATGCCCAGATCGGTGAAGCGGGCGGCATCGATCAGGCTCTGGCAGCGCTGGCCGATCTGTTTGGCCTGTGCGGGCGTGGTGCGTGCCAGGAAGGTGGCAAATTCGTCGCCGCCCAGACGGTACAGCCGGTCGTTGGCGCGCAGCGCCATCACCACCGCGTCGACGATGATGCACAGCACGCGGTCGCCCTTGGCGTGGCCGTAGGTGTCGTTGATGGCCTTGAAACGGTCGCAGTCGAACAGCAGGAAAGCCACGCCCTGCGGCGACGATGCCACCTTGGCGCGGAAATCCGCCCAGTCTTCCTCGTAGGCGCGGCGGTTGTAGCTACCGGTCAGCACATCCTGGCGCGCCTGTGTATGGAATTCGCGGTTCTGGTTCTTGAGCGTGCCGTGCAGGTCGCGCAGCTGCAGCTGGTAGTCGTGCAGGGAGCGTCGCACGCTGTCGATCTCGGTGATCCGCAGCAGGCCGGGGCGGTGGAGTTGCGGCGGCAAGCGGGTTTCCTGCATCGCCTCGATATCGCGCGACAGCTGCCGCAAGGGGCGCGCCAGTGCGCGCTCGTACAGCCAGTATCCGGCCAGCGCGGCGGCGCCCAGCAGGCCAAACAGGGCGATCAGGGTGCGCGAAAAAATCGTCTGATAGCGCAACTGGTCGGGGTCGGGGCGGGCCATGAACGTCAGCCGCGCCGGCAAGCTTGCTGCGGTCAGGATTTCGCCAGGCACCAGGCGCAGCTGAATGCTGGCAGGATCGACGAACTGGAAGCCGCCTTGCAGCAGGGCGGGCAGAAAATCCCGTTGCAGCAAGCCATACCCGGCCAGTTTCTGTCCGCTGGCATCGAGGTAAACCGGGAAGCTGCGGTGCAGGGTCGGCTTGCCGGATATCTGGGTCAGCCAGGTCGCGGGAGCGGCACGCAAGACCGACGCATCCAGATGCGCAGGCAGAGGCTGCGCGCCGGAATCGGGTGCGGGCAAGGTACCGTCAGGCGTATACAGCGCTACCCGTGCCAGGGTTTTGGGCAGGATGCCGGCTTCGTACACACGCGTATTGCGCCAGTAGGTGTAGTACGCAGGCAGCACCAGTTGTTGCCGGGTTTCATCCCAGCCCGCCAGTTGCGCCGCCTGCCTGTCGGTTTCGCCCAACAACTTGTCCAGGCGGACCTGCAACTCGGCTGCGGCAGCTTGATGGCGATGCTGGGCCAGTTTGTCCGCGGCCGTGTGGGACTGGTACAGCGCATACACGCCGAGCAGCGTCATGATCAGCATCAGCCCGGCGACGAACACCAGCGCCAGTTGCTTGATCGAGAGAGAAAAGGATCGCTTCATTTCGGTTGCGTGTGTGACGGTTCGGAGGGGATGCCCGATTGCAGGAAGGCGAGCGTGTGCTCCAGCACATCGAATTCGTGTTCGCCGTCCATGAAGTGATTGCCGCCGTCGATCACGATCAGCGGCGTTTTCAGGTGCTGCAGCGCCTGCAACCAGCCGCGCTCCAGCCGGTTGTCGGAGCCGCCCATGATGAGCAGGGAATGGTCGCCGAGCCGGTGCAGCGCGGCCAGCAATTGCGGCTGGCCCCAGCGTACGTAAGTCAGCAGCGCCTCCGCCGTGGTGGGGTATTTGCCGCAAAACGACAGCGGCTCGGTGACCAGTGTGCGGTCGTGCCGCGCGACTTGCGCGGTCAGCCGCTCGATCAGCGGCGCGCGTGGCTGGCCGCCGATTTGCGCTTCGACCATTGAAACGCCGACAAATCCGGTGACTGCCGGACTGGGCTGGTTTTGCAGATAGGCCAGCAGTTGCAGGCTGCCGAAGCTATGGCCCATCAGCACGATGTCGCGATGCCCCTTGCCGCGCAGCCATTTCACCCAGCGGTCGATCTCGGCGATATCGTCAACGAGGCTGGTGTGATGGACGGCTTCGCAGGCCAGGCTTTTCCCGCGCGCAGGAATCCCCAGTGTCAGCGTGGGCGTCAGCACGCTGTAGCCGGCGTCGGCAAGGCCGCGCGCCAGCGTCGCCACGGTGGGGAATTCACGGGTTTGCAGAAAGCCGTGCAGGATCAGGATGGCCGGCTTGTCCGGTGCGCCGGACTGATAGTCGGCTGTCGCGGGCAGATTCGGGCGCATCTCCAGGGTGATCAGGGTGGCGTGTGCCGACAGTGGCAGCAACCCAAGCAGAAGGAAAAACCAGTGTGCGCGCAACATGCGTGAAGCCAGGGCAAATTTGTCTATCGATAACGGCCATTTCGCCCGAAACTGAAGTCGCCCCGGTGTTAAACTGCCGTTGAAATTCAATGCAAAAATGATTGATCTACAAGCCTTTTTTTCTCCCGATGGCGCCTGTTCCGCCGTCCTGCCAGGCTGGCGGGCGCGTCCCCAGCAGCTCGCCATGGCCGAAGCCGTGCAAGCCGCCATCGCGACCCACGGCGTACTGCTGGCCGAAGCCGGCACCGGCACCGGCAAGACCCTGGCCTACCTGATTCCCGCCTTGCTGTCGGGCGGCAAGGTGGTGATTTCCACCGGCACCAAGGCCTTGCAGGATCAGCTGTTCCATCGCGATCTGCCGGCCGCCCGGCGCGCGCTGAAATCGCCGGTGACCGTTGCGCTGCTCAAGGGCCGCGCCAACTACGTCTGCCATCATCACCTGCAACGCAACCTCGCCGACGGCCGCTTTGCCCATCGCGACGACGCCGCATGGCTGCAGAAAATCGCCCGTTTTGCCGAAACCAGCAAGAGTGGCGACCGCGCCGAAGCCGAAGGCATTCCGGAAGACGCCACCGCCTGGTTTTACGCCATTTCCAGCCGCGACACCTGCCTCGGCAGCGAGTGCGACCACTACAAGGACTGCTTTGTGATGGCCGCGCGCAAGGCTGCGCTGGAGGCCGAGGTGGTGGTGGTCAACCATCACCTGTTCTTCGCCGACCTGTGGCTGAAGGACGAAGGCGTGGCCGAACTCTTGCCCGCCTGCAACACCGTGATCCTCGACGAAGCGCATCAACTGGCCGAAACCGCCGCGCAGTTTTTCGGCGAAACCCTGTCGGTCGCGCAGCTGCTCGATCTGGCGGGCGACACCAAGCGGCTGGCGGCGGTGAAGGCGGGCGATTTTCCGGCGCTGCGCCGTGCCGCCGAAGACCTCGGCAAGGCGGCGCGCGACCTGCGGCTGGCGTTTCCGCAGAATCCGGTCAAGGCGACGGTGGCGGAACTGACGCGCTACGACAAATGGCCGGATGCGCTGAAAGCCTTGTCGGCGGCGCTCGATGAAACGGCGAAACTGCTGGAAACCCAGGCCGAGCGCGATGCCGACCTGAAAAACTGCTTCGAGCGCGCGCAAGGCATCGAGGCCACGCTGGCCAGCTGGCAGCGCGACGACGACCCCGCCAACCCGCGCGTGCGCTGGCTCGAAACCACGCTGAGCTCGCTGCTGCTGCACGCGACGCCCTTGTCGGTCGGCGCGATGTTCGGCGCCAAGCTGACCGAGCGCGCGCAGGCGTGGATCCTGACCTCCGCCACGCTCGCCGTCGGCGGCGATTTCACTCACCTGAAAACCCGGCTGGGCATCGAAGAGGCCGAAACCCTGTGCGTCGACAGTCCCTTCGACTATCCGCGTCAGGGCGTGCTGTATGTGCCGCAGAACCTTCCCGCGCCCAACACCCCCGAGTTCACCGATGCCGTGGTCGCGGCTGCCTTGCCGGTGCTGGAGATCAGCAAGGGGCGCGCCTTCATCCTGTTCACCAGCCTGCGCGCGCTGGAAAAAGCGCGCGGCCTGTTGGTCGAAGCTTTCAAGCAGCGCGGCTGGGACTACCCGCTGCTGGTGCAGGGCGACGCGCCGAAGAACGAACTCCTCGCACGCTTTCAGCAAGCCGGCAACGCCGTGCTGCTGGGCAGCCAGAGTTTCTGGGAAGGCGTCGACATGCCGGGCGAGGTGCTGTCCGTCGTCATCATCGACAAGCTGCCGTTCCAGCCGCCCGACGACCCCGTCGTCGCCGCGCGCATCGCCCAGGCCGAAAAGAACGGCGGCAAACCCTTCATGGATTACCAGTTGCCGCACGCCGCGATCAGCCTGAAGCAAGGGGCCGGGCGTTTGATCCGCACCGAGACCGACCGTGGCGTGCTGATGATTTGCGATACCCGGCTGGCGGACAAGCCCTACGGCAAGCTGCTGCTGAACGCGCTGCCGGCGATGACGCGGACGCGCAAGCTGGAGGTGGTGGCGCGGTTTTTTGCGGCCATGCCGGAGGTGCAGGCTATAGTTCCGGCGGGTGCCGAGCAGGGAGTCCTGCAAAGTGCAAGCGTGCATATTGATGTCTGAATAGACATCGAAAAGTCATTTACAACGCATACGGCAATGCCGTATATTCGGCCTATGCTTACCGTCGTTGAAACCGAAGTGTTTATCCGGGCAGCATCCGAAATCTGGACAGATGCCGAGCGCATAGGCTTCATCAACTGGCTGGCCACCAACCCGGAGGCGGGCGATGTGATTCCGGGTTCCGGCGGATGCCGCAAAGTTCGATGGAGCCGTGCAGGCATGGGCAAACGCGGCGGTGCACGGGTGATCTATTACAACCAGCTTGAAAGTGGAGAGATCTGGTTGTTGATGGTTTACGTCAAAGCCAAGTTCGACAATCTGCCTGCGCCCTTTTTGAACCAGTTACGAGAGGCCATCGATCATGGATAAGGAAATGGAAAAATTTCAGCAGGACTTGCTCAAATCTGTTCGGCAGATGAAAGCGGGCAAAGCGGCGCGGACGACTCAAGTAGTGTTGTCCCCCATCGCCGAAGCGCGCAGCCGGCTCGGCATGTCGCAATCCGAACTCGCCACCCTGATGGGCGTTTCCCCCCGTACCCTGCAGGACTGGGAACAGGGTCGCCGCAAACCCACCGGTGCGGCACAAACGCTGCTGCGCGTGGCGATCGCACATCCGGAAGCCTTGCGTGACTTGAAGGCGGCGTGAATTTGAATTTATTCATAGGGCGTAATAGCGATTGCGTCTCCAATCTTTAATTCTCGCGAGGCATGAATGGCTGTTCCAACATACGACAAGTTCATCGAGCCCATTCTTCGCTACTTGGCACAGAACCCAGGCGGTGCCCTCGCAAGAGACGCCCATGAAGCAGCAGCGCAGGCACTTGAAATCCCCGAGGCTGATCGACAAGAACTTCTGCCAAGTGGCACACAACCGATCTATAAAAATCGTGCAGGTTGGGCGCATGACCGACTCAAGAGGGCAGGCCTGTCCATCAGTCCTCGTCGTGGTTACTGGAAGCTGACTGAACAAGGCCTGGTGTTTGCCAATTCACATGCCGCATCACTGTCGTCGAAGGACGTCGAGCAACTTGCCATCGGATTTATGGATGTTCGTCTCAGGCCGCCTGTTATCGAAGGGTCTCTGGTTTCGCCAAGCGTGGTGCAAGCTCTTTCGCCAGTTTCGGCTATTGCAAGTCCGGACGACCGGCTTGGTGAGGCCGTTGCAGAGCTTCGCCGATCGGTCAGTGTCGAATTGCTCGAAACCTTGGCAACGGTATCCCCGTCGTTTTTCGAGACCATTGTGCTCGACCTCCTGCATCGCATGGGATACGGCGCCAGTCGCGCCGATATTCAGCGCGTTGGAGGCTCTGGCGATGGTGGAATCGATGGGGTTATTTCACTTGATAAGCTTGGGCTGGAGAAAGTTTACGTTCAAGCCAAGCGCTGGCAGCAAACCGTTGGAAGGCCGGAAGTTCAGGCTTTCTATGGTGCACTGGCTGGTCAGCGCGCAAACAAGGGGGTATTCATCACAACATCAGGCTACACGGCTCAAGCCATCGAATTTGCTAGATCGGTGGAGCGCATCGTACTTGTAGATGGCTCCCGCTTGGCCGAATTGATGATGGATAACGAGGTGGGTGTTTCTTCACGCACAGTCAAAGTGCCGAAGATTGATAGCGACTACTTCGATGAAGAAGCGACCTGACTTTGAATAGGCGAGTGAAATCAGCTATTCGGTGAATCACTCCGCCCGTAACGCCTCCACCGGATTCAGTCGCGCCGCCCGCAAGGCCGGCACCACGCCTGCCGCCAATCCAATCACTACCGACGCCGCCAGCGCACCGATCGCATATTCCCAGGGAATGTTCACCGGCAGACCGCTGACGGCGGTTTTCAGCAGCCAGGCCAGCCCCGCGCCGAGCGCCAGGCCGCCAAGTC
Source organism: uncultured Hydrogenophilales bacterium (assembly GCA_963818665.1). Lineage (GTDB taxonomy): Bacteria > Pseudomonadota > Gammaproteobacteria > Burkholderiales > Thiobacillaceae > Thiobacillus. Next base: position 18,400 of record CAWFTM010000003.1, read on the forward strand.
CACCGAAGGTGGCGAGCAGGGTCGATTCCATTAAAAACAGGGTGCGGATCTGCGCCCGCGTGGTGCCGAGCGCGGTAAGCAGGCCGATTTCGGCGACGCGTTCGGCGACCGCGATATGCATCAGCGTGACCATGCCGACCGCGCCGACCAGCAGCGAAATGCCGCCGAGCGCGGCGACGGCGAAGGTGAGCACGTCCAGCACGGTGCCGAGGGTTTCGAGCATCTGCTGCTGCGGCGTCACGGTGAAATCCTCGCGGCCGTGGCGGGCAAGCAGGATGCGATGGGTGTCGGCGACGACGGCGTCGAGCGGCGCGCCGGGGCGGTAGGCGATGTGGATTTCCATCACGCCTTCGCGATTGAAGACTTCGAGCGCGCGCGCGGTGGGGATGTAAACCGTGTCGTCGAGGTCGAAGCCGAGCACCTGCCCCTTGGGTTCCATCACGCCGATGACGCGGAAGCGCGACGCGCCGACCTGCAGGGTGGCGCCGAGCGGGTTGGCGCTGCCGAACAGTTCGTTGCGCACTTTCGATCCCAGCACCACATAGGCGCGCGGGTTGCGCGGATCGTCGGCGGGCAGGAACTGGCCGACCGCCACCCGCATGTTGAAGGCGCGCGAAAAGTCGGGTCCCTCGCCGTACACCGTGACGCGCCGGCTGCGGCCCTGGGCGCGGATTTCCGCGTTGCCCATCACCCCGGCGTTGGTGTACTGCGCGTAGCGCGAAGATTTCAGCGCCAGCGCATCGTCCACCGTGAGCAGCCGCGCGCTGCTGATCGAGCCGACCGAGGTGCCGTGGGTGCGGGTCTTGCCGGGGGTGACGGTGAGGATGTTGGTGCCGAACTGGGTGAACTCGGCCAGCACGAAGCGGTGAATGCCGTCGCCGATGGACGTCAGCAGGATCACCGCGGTGATGCCGATCGCGATGCCCGACATCGACAGCAGCGTGCGCAGCGGGTGCGCGGTGAGCGCGGTGCGGGCGTAGCGGAGAGTGTCGAGCAGGGTCATTTTCCGCTCAATGCCCGCACCGGGTCGAGCCGGGCCGCGCGCGCCGCCGGCAGCAGGCTGGCGACGATGCCGGTAATCAATGCGGTGGCGATGCCGGCGACGCTGGCCCAGGTCGGCGGCCAGGCCGGCAGGGTGGGGTAGGCCAGCCGGATCGCCCAGCTGCCGAGATGGCCGAGCGCGAAGCCGAGCGCGCCGCCCGCCAGCGACAGCCACAGCGCCTCGGCGAAGAACAGCCGGCGGATGTCGGCGGCGGGCGCGCCGATCGCCTTCAGCAAGCCGATTTCCGAAGTGCGCTGCGCCACCGCCACCAGCATCACGTTCATCACCAGGATGCCCGCCACCGCCAGGCTGATCGCGGCGATGCCGGCCACCGCCAGCGTCAGCGCGGAGAGGATGCGGTCGAAGGTGGCGAGCACGGCGTCCTGGGTGATGACGGTGACGTCTTCCTCGCCGTCGTGGCGCTGCGTCAGCACGTGCGTCATCGCCTGCTTGAGCGGTTCGATGGCGCTGCGGCTGTTGGCCTCGACCAGGATGCGGAACAGGGTCTCGGTGTTGAACAGCGCCTGCGCATCGTCCACCGGCACGATCACGATCTCGTCGGTGTTGAAACCCATCGATTCGCCCTGCTCCGACAGCACGCCGGACACGCGGAAGCGGCGGTCGCCGAGGCGCACGCGCTGGCCGATGGCGTCGCCGTCGGGAAAGAAGTCGCGCGCCAGCGCGCTGCCGATGACGACCTGCGCCGTCGTGCCGTTGAAGCGGCCGTGCGCCAGCGCCATGTGGCGGATCGGCAGCAGGTCGGCGTTGCTGCCGAGCACGGTGACTTCGCGCAGACGGCCGCCGGACGCGAGTTCGGCGATGCCGACGTTGAGCGGCGCATAGCGGCGCACGCCGGGCAGCTGGCCGACCGCCTCGGCGTCGTCCAGCGTGAGATCGCGCGGCGTTTGCCCGAGCGCCGCGCCGACGAAGCCGCCGCTGGTTTCGGCGCGCCCCGGCAGCACGATGACGAGGTTGGTGCCGAGCGAGGCGAACTGGTTCACGACATAACGCCGCGCGCCATCGCCCAGCGCGGTCAGCACCACCACCGCGCCCACCCCCAGCGCCATCGCCAGCACGATCAGCAGCGAGCGCGTGCGCGTGCTGGCGATGCTGGCGAGCGAAAGGCTGAGGGTGTCGCGCAGTTTCATGTTTCGTCGCCGACGATCTCGCCGTCGCGCATCGCAATGTGGCGATGCGCGCGCGCGCCGAGTTCGCGGTCGTGGGTGACGACGATCAGCGTGGTGCCGCTGTGGTGCAGGCCTTCCAGCAGCGCCATCACTTCGGCGCCGATGCGGTGGTCGAGGTTGCCGGTGGGTTCGTCGGCCAGCAGCGCAGTGGGACGCAGGATGGTGGCGCGCGCGATCGCCACGCGCTGGCGCTGGCCGCCGGAGAGTTCGGACGGGCGATGGCGGGCGCGGTCGGTGAGGTCGAAGGCATCCAGCGCCGCGTCCACCCGCGCGCGGCGTTCGGCCGGGGCGATGCCTTCCAGGATCAGCGGCAGCTCGACGTTCTCCGCCGCGGTGAGGCGCGGCACCAGATGGAAGGACTGGAACACGAAGCCGATTTTTTCGCGCCGCACGCGCGCCTGCTCGGTTTCCGACAGCGCGGTGACATCGCTGCCGTCGAGCTCGTAGCGGCCGCTGTCGGGACGGTCGAGCAGGCCGATGACGTTGAGCAGGGTGGATTTGCCGGAACCCGACGGCCCCATGATGGAGACGTATTCGCCGGAAGCGATATCGAGGTTGATGCCGTTGAGCGCGCGCACTTCCTGGTCGCCCATGCGGAACACGCGGGTGATGGCGGTCAGGCGGATCATGGCGCGGCTTGGTTGTCTGTCCGGGCTCTAGGCGCGGACCTTGACGCCGGCCTTGACGTTTTCGTCGTCGAACGACAGCAGCACGCGGTCGCCGGCCGCAAGGCCGTCGAGCACTTCGGTATAGGCCCAGTTGGCGAGGCCGGCTTTCAGCGTGCGCGTTTCCAGTGTGTCGTTCGCGCCCAGCACCAGCACGCTGCCGTCCTGCTGGATGGCCTGGGTGGGCACGCGCAGGACATTGTCGCGGCGTTCGATGATGGCTTCGACGTCGGCGCTGTAGCCGACCAGCAAAATCTGCTTCGGCGGCGTGTCGAAATCGACTTCGACGTCGACCGTGCGCGCCTGCTTTTCCACTTCGGTGACATAGGGCGCGATGCGCCGCACGCGGCCGCTGAACGACTGGCCGGGCAGGGCGTCGAGGGTGATGCGCGCGGGCTGGCCGGGCTGCAGCCGCGGCGCGTCGACTTCGTCCATCGGCGCGCTCACGTACAAACAGCTGTCGTCGATCAGGTCGACCGCGGGCGGGGTGGGAATGCCGGGCGGCGAGGGCGTGGTGTATTCGCCGACTTCGCCGGTGACTTTCGCCACGATGCCGGCGAACGGCGCAAGCAGGGTGGTGCGTTCGATCCCCGCCTGCGTCACGCGGATCTGCGCCTGCGCACGCTTGACGTCGGCGGCGAGCGCGTCGCAGTTGGCCTGCCGCGCGCGGGCTTCGGCGCGCGCATCCTCGCCGCGCTGCGGGCTGACGAAGCCTTTTGCGGCCAGTTGTTCGGTGCGCTCGGCGTCGCGTTTGGCGGTGTCGGCCATGATGCAGGCTTCGCGGTAGCGTTGCTCGCTGGTGGTCAGCTGGCGGCTGACCAGCTCGCGCTGCGCGGCCAGGTCGCGGTTCCACAGTTCCAGCAGCGGCTGTCCGGCTTCCACGCGTTCGCCTTCCTTCGCCCACAGCTTGACGATCTGCCCGCCCGACGCCGGCGCCAGTTTGGCGCGTCGGCAGGCCTTGATGGTGCCGGCGCGGGTGTTGACCACGGTGGACTCCACCGTGCCGCGCGCCACGGTCGCCAGTTCGACTGCCGGCGGCTGCGGCCGGGTGAAGTGCCAGCCGGCGTAGGCCAGCGCCACCCCGATCAGTATGAAGAGAACGAGACGAAGCCAGGTTTTGGATTGGGACATGATGGGGGACGCGACAGAAAACCAGCCCAATGTAACATTCGCCCATGCTGAAAACCATCGTTCCCGCTCCGCTCGAATTCAAGGACGGGGTGCCGTATTCCAGGGCTTACGGCGACATTTACCATTCGGCCGACGGCGGTGTCGGGCAGGCACAGCACGTGTTCGTGCAGGGCTGCGGGTTGCCAGACGCATGGCGTGGGCGCGATGGATTCGTCGTGCTGGAAACCGGCTTTGGCACCGGGCTGAATTTTCTGGCGACCTGGGCGGCGTGGCGCAGCGACCCGGTGCGTTGCGGGCGGCTGCATTTCCTGTCGGTCGAGAAGCATCCGTTCCGGGCGGCAGACCTCGCCACGCTGCACGCGCAATGGCCCGAGTTCGCGCCGTTGTCGCGTGAATTGCTGGCGAACTGGCCGATGCTGACGCCGGGCTTTCACCGCATTGCGCTCGACGGCGGCCGGGTGCAACTCACCCTGATGCTGGGTGACGCGCTGGACTGCCTGCCGCAGGTGCAGGCCAGCGTGGATGCGTTTTATCTGGATGGTTTTGCACCCGACTGCAATGCCGATTTGTGGCGGCCGGAAGTGTTCGACGCGCTGGCGCGGCTGGCCCGGCCCGGCGCCGTGGCGGCGACGTATACGGTGACGACGACCGTGCGGCAAGGCTTGGTGCAGGCCGGCTTTGTCTGCGAAAAACGCGCAGGCTACGGCCGCAAGCGACATTGCCTGCGCGCGCGATTCAGCGGCGAGCGCATCCGGGTCGATGCAGCGCTGCCGCGACATGTCGCCGTCGTCGGCGCTGGGGTGGCGGGTGCGGCGGTGGCGCATGCGCTGGCTTCGCGCGGCATCGCCGTCACCGTGCTGGAGCGTGCCGCTGCGCCGGCGCAGGCTGCTTCGGGCAATCCCGTGGCGATATTCCGGCCGGTGATCTCGCGTGACGACAATCGGGCGACGCGCTTCACGCGCGCCGCGTTCTTGCATGATTTGCGCGCATGGACGGCACTGGGCGGGCGGGTGGAGTGGTCGCGTTGCGGCGTGCTGCATCTGGCCGGGAATGCGGAGGCCGCCGCCAGGCAACGACAGGCGCTGGCCAATACCGAACCGCCTGCCGAATTTGCGCGCTGGGTCGAACTGGACGCCGCGCGTGAACTGGCAAACTGGCCGGTCGATGCGCCGGGCGTTTTTTATCCGACCGCCGGATGGATCGTGCCGGGAAGCCTGTGCCGCGCCTGGCTGGATCACCCTTCAATCCATGTCAGAACAGGCTGTGCCGTCGCGCGTGTGCAGGCGGCGACTCGCGGCTGGCAGCTGCTGGACGACGACGGCGGCGTCATGGCCGAAGCCGATGCCGTGGTGCTGGCCAATGCACGCGATGCGCTCACGCTTGCCGCCGGCCCAACCTGGCCGCTGGAACCTGTGCGCGGTCAAATCACCCGGTTGCCGCCCGGCAGCCTGCCGGAAATCCAGCGTGTGATCGCGCGCGAAGGCTATGTAGCGCCCGGTACGACGCAGCCTGTCGTGGGCGCTACCTACGAACACGATGACTACGACCTCGCGCCGCGCGCGGCGAGCGACCTCGCCAATCTGGCGCGGCTGGAGACGATGTTGCCGGGGGCGGGAGCGCGTTTTGCAATCGAAGCGGTGAGCGGACGCGCTTCGCTGCGCGCCTCCCTGCCGGATCGATTACCGATAGTGGGCGCAGTCGACGGGCAAGCGGGCTTGTTCGTGGCGGCCGGCTATGCCTCGCGCGGCGTGGTGTGGGCAGGTTTGCTGGGCGAAATGCTGGCGGATTCGATGACCCGGCAGCCGCTGCCGCTGGAAGCCGAACTGGTGCGGGCAATCGCACCGGGACGCTTCATCCGTTGAGCGAAGCCTCGGCGCTGGAGGCCATGAATGAACCGCACGGCTCAAGCGAAATTATCGGCTCTTGATCGGCCTTGCATTGTTTGCCGCACGGTTTTTGTATTTGTCAGGCCGGCCATAGTATCGATCGGGGCGGTCATAGTATTTGTCAGGCCGGTTTGACTTGGGCGCAACCGGGCCTGGCTTTGCTGTTTTCGGAGTGACAGTCACCGTGCGACTTTTGGCTTCGCGGGTTTCGGCCAACTGGGCCAGAAGAGCGCGTTCTCTTGCGGCCTGTTCCATCGCCTGCACCTGTTCTTGATGTGATGGCGCCTGGCTGTCGATGCGGTCCATGACCCTGGCCTCAGGGCATGGCGCATCCTGATAAATCGTCTTGCTGCCTGAATGGCATTTATAGATATCCGCAAATGCGGGCGACGCCATAAAGGCCAAGACAATGATGGATTTCATATCATCCTTTTTTAATACAGATGGCTTTGATGGATAGAGCGGAAACGCCATCAGGTCCGGGATTCAGGACTGCCAGATTGTACTGACTGTAGGCGAATCGCAATCCAAACCGCACACTGCCTATAATGAGATGATCTTGAATAGCGGTGGGGTTGTCTCATGAAAAAAATCATTGTTTCTCTTGGTGCCATTGCATTGGGTCTTGGCGGCTGCGCCAACATGACCGAAACCCAAAAAACCACCGGCACCGGTGCGGCGATCGGCGCCGCTGCCGGCGCGGTCATTGGCGCCGCGACAGCCGGCGGCAACACGGGAAAAAGCGCCGCGACCGGCGCGGCGATCGGCGCGGCAGTGGGTGCGGGCGGCGGCTATCTGTGGTCGAAGCACATGGAGGAACAGAAGGTGGCGATGGAGCAAGCCACCGAGGGAACCGGCGTGAGCGTCAGCCAGACCGCCGATAACCAGCTCAAGCTGGATATCCCGAGCGATGTCTCCTTTGACACCAATCGCTACGAGATCAAATCGAACCTGCGTCCGATTCTCGATCGCTTCGCCACCACCCTGAATCAAAACCCGGTGACGACGGTGACCATCATCGGCCACACCGACAGCACCGGCACGGATGCGATCAATAATCCGCTTTCGGTCAATCGCGCCGCCTCGACGCGCGATTACCTCGTGGCCCGCGGGGTAGCGACAAACCGTATCGCCATCGATGGTCGCGGCTCGCGCGAACCGATCGCTGACAACAACACGGTAGAAGGTCGTGCAAAGAACCGCCGCGTCGAGATTTTCGTGGCAGAACCCGCACGCTGACGATAGCTTGTTCGGGCAATCCGGCTTTAAATTCACGCCGGATTGCCCGTCTGCAACTCCGCTTTGCCGACGAATGATGGACTTCTCTGACGGGCTGCTTTGTAAGCAGTGAGCGGACAAAGCACTTTCATTTGGCATCAGGCAGCTTTGGGCCGGTCTGGGTTAGAGCAAGGTCAAGGTGCTTACCCGCACAGCGCCACCTTCATGAATTGCACCTTCCTCACGAATTCAGCGGCGGACCCTTGCCTTGTGCCATTTCGATATACAGCGATTCCACACGCTCCCGTGCCCATGGGGTGCGACGCAAAAACTTGAGGCTCGACGTAATACTCGGGTCATGGGTGAAGCAGCGGATCTCGATTTTCCGCCCCAGCGCATCCCAGCCATAGAACGCAACCAGTTCGTTCAATAACTGTTCAAGCGTGACACCGTGTAGCGGATTGTTGGGCTGAGTCTCTTGCATGGCGCTAAACCTTGTCAGACAACACTTGGTATGCTGTTCAGGGAAGAACTCGGTCAGGCTTCGGCAGGGTTCACTGGGTCAGCATGCGCATCCTGTCCAGCTTCTCGACTACGGCCTGATAAAGATCCACATCGGAATCGGGATTGCGGTCTGGATGGTGGGCGCTACGAATCTTTTTCAGCGCAGTCATATCGTCAGGCAGGTCATGCACCCTGGTCACCCGGTCGCCGTTCTTGACCATCTCGCGTTGAACCTCGGCCTCTGCGCCTTCGCGCGTGTCGTGCAACCTCTTGCTGCCAAGACGCCAACCATCCTGGGTCTTGCGCGGAGATTGATTTCTCTCACCATCAAACCAGATCCATTTGCCGGTATAAGGATTCAGTTCAAAACGAATGGTGGTGATGCCGTAGGTGTAAACGGGCGGCTTGAGGTCCTTGGCGAACATCTTGAACGTGCCGACAGTACCCACGTCAGCCAGGTAATACGCGCCAGCCTCGTGGGGGCAGAACGCGCTGCTGGGCGTTGGTATAGGCGTTGGCTCAGGCTTGCTGTCGTTACTTAACGGATCCATTTCAGCCTTGCGGCTGGCGTGCCGTGCTGCTCGGCGTTGTGCATTGGTCACTGGTATTGCTCCATATATTGGTTGAAACCCACTGGGATCACCCCTTGCTGAAGGGATCACCCGCTGGACTCCTGGACAGCCTCAATGACTGCCCCGTTTTTAGTCGGAAGAGACGCTTTTGCCAGGCCCGGCCTTTCGACCCGGCGCGACGGGCGGCACATAGCCCGAAATCCTGCACTGAATCCCATCAATACGTTTGTTGCCATTGAAGTGGGTGACGCTGCACTGGGATATTTCTCCGCGTGTCGTCAAGTCAGCCAGTGACTTGCGTACTTGAGTCAGTGGAATCCCGGTTGCTGATGCGATCTCCAGGTCGAGAAGCTGCCCATGTTTTTTCAAGTGGCTTAGAACTTGGTCTGCTTGCATGTCGATTCCTTTGACGAGTGGATGAGCGCGTAACCCAGGGGGAGCCCCGAGCCAATACAGAATGCATGGAAATGCAAAAAAGCCACCCCGAAGGATGGCCTAAGTGCTTGTTTAAACTACTGTATTCTGGCTTCCCGACCTGGACTCGAACCAAGGACCTGCGGATTAACAGTACAGGTCACCCGGAAATTTATGGTTTCCAAGTCGAAGAAATTTAAGTGATTTTATCATGGAGTCCGAATTGCGTGTTCACAGCCGAACCTATGTCGAACCTGAATCCTAAAAAACGGTGATTGTATTGACAAAAACTCAAATAAAAACATCGGGTTAACCTGGTCGTCCACCGAAATTTCCCCGATCATTGTGGCAGGGCGTGACGTCGGGCGGCATGTTGCGCATTCCACTCCAAACCAGCCACTCATTCAGACAGTATTTCTCTGATTCGCTTCGACAAATCAGGGCTGTTGGGGGTCAAATAGACGATCCAGGAGTGAGACTTGTCCGCCGCGGGCCTGCCCTGGTGCGAGCGTCCGGTTCGCAGGACGAACGAGTTGTCCTTTGGATTCACGCTGACCAGGCCATCGCCCTTCTCCAAATCCCAATAGAACGGGCTTGCAAATGGTTTGCCGAGGAAAAGACTGCCCAAGGTCGAGGGAGCCTTGCTGTCGTCCCATTCGATCTTCAAACGACGCCCCTCCAGCAAGGAAACCGTGGCGTTTTGGATTTCCTGAAGGTTCTGAATAATCGGATCTCCAAGCACCAAATAATGCTCGATCCTCACCTTTGCCGGAGTCTGCATTATCGCCGTCGCGTCGGCTATCGGCTTGGCTACGGGCTGAGCCTGCTTGGCTTTCTCCGGTTGAGGCGTCGGTTGCTGTGCTTCACCGGCCCCCTTGAGATCACTCCTGATAACCGACGATATCGTCTCATCGGTAAAACCCGCCTCCTTGAGCTTCACCACCCTGTCGACGTTGCCGTAACCGTTTTCAATCATGAAGCGGATGACATCCTCACCGAGGCCCACAGTCTTCAGCCGGGTCAATTCCTCCGTGGTCAATGCAGCCAGAGCGGCACCTGAAGAAACCAGGACAAAGGCGCCAATCAAGAAGAGAGCCATCGTCTTCATTCCAGAGATCATGATCAAATTCCTCATCATTCAAACAATAAACAATCAGTCGATAACCCAATTACGTGGGTGGACACAAGCAGGGAATGCAGGACAGCCCATGGTGTTCGTATCTCAGGGAAAAATGGGGCCGGATGCGGGTTGATTATGCCTCAGTTAGGGGTGGTCAACTATGGGAGTGAAATCAGGGTGGTTTCGCTATGGTGGCGATAGGCATCAACTGGAATCGGTGAGATGCCGGTCCTTCTGACGCTTGCCACGTTAGTTCCACAGGCGTATCAAGAACGCCAGAAATCGGGAATGGCTGAACGAGGATAGCAAGCGGTGGTACGGATTTTCCTTGATGCCGCGCCGTGCTCGTATCCGGTACAGGTCTTGTGAGCCAAACCCACAAGTCTTGGCTGGAGGGCCGTTGCCATACAAACGACATCGGCCTGGATCGCTGTTTTGCATAATCGACGGACACCAACCTTCGAACCGTTCCATCCGGTTCGCGATGGGTGGTCTGTCTGACTAGTATCAGTAAAGCTGCGTCATGCAGTTCCTGCAGAGCAGCAAACTGGTCCGATGGGTGCAAATCGACTGGGCGTTTCGCCGTTGCAAAAGGCAGACGCTCCAAACCCTAAAACTGGTGTCATTGCATTTTTCACTGACCTGAAAATATGGATGGAGTGCAACATCATGATTAATAAATACAATTCAATATGGCACGCAATCTGCTTAAAAAGCAGGGTCGTTAGGCGGAGGATGCGCGTGCAGGCCACCAGTTGGTTCGATCTCTTTCATGGCCATCCAACCGGTGTTACCAGCCTGGTTATCAAGGACGTCGAAATCCCCGGCCAGGGAAAGCTGCACGTCGTGCGTTCGGTTGATTGCATGGGTGCCATGTGTCCGCGGCCGCAGTTGCTGACCATGAAGGTGTTGGGCGAAGTCGGGCCAGGGGAGGTGGTGGAGGTGAAGATGGACAATCCGACCGCGGTCGAGGGCTTTCCCGCGCTGGCGCAGACGATTGGTTGCACGTACCTCGCGACGGTCCGGGAGTCCGACTGCTGGTGCGTGTACCTGCGCAAGGGTTTGTAGACAGAGACAGTTTGAGGTGCCCCGACGGGCAGCTGGTTTTAGAGGGGAAGACGAGTGAATGTAGCGACGGCAACTACTGCAAGCGGACCGCACTGGTTACTGCGTAAAAGCAGCCTGCAGGCGACGAGTGTCTTTCTGCTTCGTGGTCGTCTGTTCGCTGCTGGCCCTGGCCAAGGACACGCGCTTCGTCTACATGCTGGTTTATGTCTGGTTCGGTCTTGCCTACGGCATGCTGCTGCAATATGGCCGTTTCTGCATGGCCTCGGCCGTGCGTGACCTGTTCGCGGTGAAGGTGCCGCGCATGGCGGTCGGCATGATGATCGCGGTGGCGCTGTATGCGGTGGTCGCTGCCATCGTGACCCTGGCGGGATTCAGTACCTTCCATCCCAACGCAATGGGCTGGCATATCGTGATCGGCGCCGCGATCTTCGGCTTCGGTATCGTCTTCACGGGTGGCTGCGCCTCCGGCTCGCTGTACAAGGCAGGCGAGGGCAACATGAACTCGATGCTGGTGATCCTGGCCATCTCGTTCTCGCAAGCCATCGTTGTGAGCGCCAGCGGCTGGTGGGATTCGCTGGTGCCGCAGTCTTGGATCACCGCCGCCGCGGCGCAGGACATGCCGGCCGAGCTGACGATCACCCAGGGCTGGTTCGACATCTTCACCGCCGGCTACATCTGGAACCTCAAGGGCACCACCACCGCCGACATGTTCGACATGGCGGGCACCACTGCCGGCGTCGTCTGGATGAATACGATGCTGACCGCGATCCTGCCGGTCAGCATCATCCTGGTTGTGCTGTATGTCTTCTATTACCGCAAGGGCTACCTGCGCCGCACCGGCAAGGCCAGCCCGACCCTGAGCGACGAGATCGCCGGTATGTGGGCGATGTTCACCTCGTCGAAGAACACCGCCATCGCCGGCATCGGGCTGGGCATTCTCGCCGGCCTGCATATGTACGTGACCGGGGTGCTGCGTGAGCACTACGACATCTTCAACTTCGGCGAGCTGCTGGTGGCGATGGGCTACACCAGCGGTCTGTCGATCCAGGACACGGTGTTCGATCCGGGCTACTGGTATATCACCACCCAGGAAGCGCAGTGGGGCGGCTGGGTGATGCAGAAGCTCGGCATCGACAGCATGGACAGCATCTTCTTTGGCCTCGACAACGGGCTGCCGAATCCGCTGCTGAACGCGCCCGGCTTCATGTCGATCGGCATCATTCTTGGTGCCTCGGTGATGGCGCTGGCACGCCGTGAGTTCAAGTGGAAGCTGCCCAACTGGGAATCCGCGTTCTTCGCCATCGTCGGCGGCACGCTGATGGGTATCGGCGCACGCCTGGCCATGGGCTGCAACATCGGCGCCTTCTTCGCCACCGTCACCAACGGCGATCCCAGCGGCTGGGTGTTCCTGTTCGGTATGACGATCGGTGCCTACATCGGCGTGAAGGCGTTCACCTGGTACATGGACTGGAGCGATTCCCGCAAGACTTCGGAGTGCGGCCTCTAAGGATGGCCCGGAAATTTTGACAAGCGATATAGGAGCAATGCAATGGCAATGACGTTCAACAAGCTCGGCGACCACGAATGGGAACTGAATGTGTGCGGCTACACTTGCCCGCATCCGCAGATGTACACCAAGAAGGCGCTGCAGAAGATCGAAAGCGGCGACATGCTGACCCTGATTTTCGACAACCCGTCGTCCGGTGAGTCGATCATGGCGATGTGCGAGGCCGAGGGCAGCGACCTCGTCGACCGCCAGGATGGCGGCGGCTCCTTCACCTGGAAAATCCGGAAAGCCTGAGCCATGCAACTGGGCATAGTCATCACCGACGAGAACTTCCTGGTGCACGCCAACGGCCTGCTCGACGCGGCAGCTGCGCGCGGCTGGGAATCCCAGTGCTTCCTCACCGACACTGGCGTCAATCTGCTCGCCGACGCGGGCTTCGTCGAGCGCGCCCGGGCGCGCCCCAATAGCGTCTCCCTGTGCGAGCACAGCGCCGAGCGCTACGCCGCTGGTCGCTTCGATCTGGATGCACTCGCCGATATCGTCATCGTCGGCGGCCAGTACCAGGATGCCGAACTCGTGCGCAAGTGCGACAAGGTGCTGGTTTTCTGAGGAGGGCGCATGGCAGAGCAAAAACGCATTCTGATGGTGGCTGTCGAGAAGCCGGTCGAGGCGCTGCGCATGGCCAGCGGACTCACCCTGCTGGACGACGCGGTCGCCATCGCCACCTGGGGCAGGCTGCCCGAGGGGCCGGAGGTGGCAGAGCAAATGGAGGCACTGGAATTCGCCGACGTGCCGGTGGCGGAACTCGACCCCGGCCCGGACGCACTGGCGGCGCTGGCACGGCAGATCATCCACAGTGACGTGGTGTATTGCGTATGAGCGCGCAGAAGCGGGTCTTGCTGATCAATCCGACGGCCGAGCCGGCCATCCCTGGTCTGGCCGATGCCTTGCGCGCCACTGGCGCGGAAGTGCTGGAGTTGAGGCTGGACGCCTACGATGCCGTGCTCGATGCGCTGAAGCAGGACTGGATGCCGGTGGTACTTAAAGCACCGCTGGATTGACGGGGTTTTGCCCGCGGCTGCGGCCGCGGTGAGGGTTGCGCATGACTGGGGCCGGCGGATTGATTCGCCGGCAGCAGCGGGCCAGCCACTATGGGAGTGTCGCCTTGCCACAGGGCAGGGACGGCGCGGGCTTGAAATTGGACGGAGGAGATTCTATGAACGTGCGCATAAATAAGGGCTGGACTGGCGCGTGCGCCCTGGCTCTGGTATTGAGCCTGCAGGGCTGCAACGGGGACGAGGATACGACCGCCCTGGTGACACAGATCCCGGTGAGCACCCCGGCGGATCTTGCTCAAGTGTCGGCTGACGATTACAACCTGAACGAAAACGGCCTGATCACCGAATCGACGCTCAAGCGCTGGAAGGACGACTGGCTGAATCAGCGGCCCGCAGGGATTACCGGAAAGCTGGTCATCCTGCAGGTTACTACCGGCCCGGCTGGTGCGGAATACATCAAGCCAAACGGCCTCAACGTGTTCACCTATCTGTCGCCGTCGAGCGAATGGATTCAGACGCGCAGCAACGGCGTCATCGAGACGCCGAGCGTGGTGCCGGACGGTGCAACCATGGATGCGCTGCTGAAGAAATACAACATCGATCCGCAAACTGACATGATCGTCGCCGCAATGGGAACCGGCAGCAATCCCAATGCCATGGCGCAGGGTCGCGTCTGGTACGCCTTGCGCTACTGGGGTGTCGACAAGAAGAACCTGGCCATCCTCAACGGCGGCAACCAGTGGCTGGATGACAATCTGGGACTCCCGGTCGAACTGCTGCCCGCCGACTTCCAGGCGACCGCAAGTACGGCGCCTAACAACGGCCAAGCCTCGGTCAAGAACCTGCTGGTGGATAACACCATCCTGCAGGCCACGGTGGGAGACATGATGAAAATCCTGCCTTCAAGCGACACCAACGTGCAGACCGATGGCGTGCTCATCTGGGACGCGCGCAGCCTCGGCCAGTACAGCGCCGGTGAGATGGTGGAACTCGGGTGAGGACACCAACTCCGACACGGCGGGAACGCAGGCTTGTGCGACTGCCTTCTGTACCCCGGTCAATCCGAACAACTACATGTGGACCTTCCAGAACAGCGGATCCCGCCAGGGCCACCCGTTCGGCACGCTGCAACTCCAGTACACCCACATGCTCGACGCGACCAAGGGCTTCAGCTACCGGCCAAAGGCGGAACTCGCTGCGATGCTGGCGGGGGGTACCAACGCCAGCGGCATCGGTTTTGTCGACGCAAGCTATGGGCTGGTGGGCGTGGGCAATGCCTACCAGGAAGGCGACACCATCTATGCCTACTGCGAGACGACCTTCCGGGCGATGATCACCGGCGTCACCAGCGCGGTGATTCTCGGCAAGCCGACCCGCTTCTACGACGGCGCGATGGTTGAATGGAACTCGCTGACCTACACGACCGACGCAACCGGCAATTACATTCTGCCGGCAGACTCGCCGTGGCGCACCGACGTGGTGTCGTTCTCGCGCCCGGCCATCAGCAACACTCTGGTCGCACAGCGCGTCATCACTGATGCCTATGCCAGCTCTTCTGAGGCAGTCATCAGGGCTGACAAGGCCTACAAGCACGGTGAGGTCATTCCGACCGGCGGAACCAGTGCAGCGCCCGCCAACCCTTGCGGCGGCTGATGACAACCTGAACCTTGCTATCTCCTCCTCTGGCCCACGATACTCTCGTGGGCCGTTTTTTATGGAGTCTGGGATATTGATACTTAATACGCTTGCGGAGCCGTTGCGGTGGCTGGGTGCCTGCGCGCTCGCGCTCATGTTGCTGGCGGGCTGCGGCGACAAGCCGGATGCTGCGGTCGAGGCCTTCCTGGAGCGCCACTGGGCCGATCCGCTGCCGCCGCAGGGCACCCCGCCGGCGGCGTTCTCGCCGCTTGAAGCCTCGCTGAATCCGGAGGCCTGTGGACAGTGTCATGCCGATCAATACGCTGCCTGGCGCACTACGTTGCATAGCAAGGCGATGGGCCCCGGCCTGCGCTGGCAGCTCATGCTGATGAACCAGGACCAGGGCAACCGCTGCCTGCGCTGTCATGCACCGCTGGCTGAGCAGAAGGCGCTGCTGGCGCTGGAACTCGGCTGGCCGAATGCGCCGAAGCAACCGCCGCCAGACTTCGTTCCCGCCGACCTCGGCCATGGCGGGCTGGTCTGCGCCGCCTGCCATGTGCGCGGGCACCAGCGCTTCGGGCCGCCGCCGCGTGGTGAGGTTGCGGAGGGTGGGCCACATGGCGGCTTCACCGTTGCAAAGGCCTTTGAGGACAGCCGCTTCTGCGCGCACTGTCACCAGTTCCCGGACGACGGCCCGCGTATTGCCGGAAAACTGCAGGAGGACACCTACCAGCAATGGCTGGCCAGCGACTACGCCAGGCAGGACTCCGGCAAGCAAACCTGCCAATCCTGCCACATGCCGGATCGGAAGCATCTCTGGCGCGGCATCCACGACCCGGAGATGACCCGGCGCGCGGTCAACGTGACGCTTAGCCTCGAGCCTGCAGGTGACGGCCGCTATGAGGCGCTGGCCCGGGTGAAAAACAGTGGCGCCGGCCACCACTTCCCGACCTACATGGTGCCCAAGGTCGAGCTGGTGTTTTATCGCCGCGATGCCGACGGCGGCTCGCAGGAACTGGGCCGCCACATCATCGGCTGGCAGATCGACACGCAGATCACGCGGGAGATCGCCGATACGCGCATTCCTGCGGGTGAGACGCGCGAATTCCGCCAGCCCTTCGTGGCGCCGGACGACGGCTGGCGCGTGGAACTGGTCATGCGGGTGCTGCCGGGCGAGCATTACGAGCGCATCTATCGCGATAGCCTGAGCCGTGCCGGCCTACTGCCGCCTGCGGCGGTGCCTTTGCTGCGAAAGGCGCTCGACGAAGTCGAGTCGGCGCACTACGAACTGTTGCGCCTTGAGGCCGCCGCGGGGTCGTGATGCGATGGGTGCGGGCTGATGCCAGGTGTTGCGAACTTGTCGATTGCAATTTGAAAGATTGCGCCGCGCAACCCGGGTCCTGCAATTGTTGCCACCCCAACATGTTCCATTAACTCATTGAAAAAAGGCGATATTCAAATATGGCACGCAAAATGCTTGACCGGAGTGTCGACAAGACAAATGCAAACCCGAGACCCATGAAATTGACTGGCATCGCCCCCATCGCCGCGCTTGCGCTGTTGCTGTCTGCCGCAAGTGTCGAAGCTGTGGCATCGGACAAGCCGAGGCTCAAGTACCGCGGCAAGGGGCCGGTGTGTACCTGCGCATCGGGAATGAGCGAGGCGGATATCAGCAAGGCCATGGCGGATCGGGCTGCAAAATCAGAAGGCGCGCAACTGGATACGCTGGACGCGCGTCCCGAAACTCGTGACGAGCAAAAAGGAGGGGTAGATGAAGCGCAACCAAGGTAAGGGTGGTTTGTTGGGAAGAATCTGGCGCGGTGGCGTCATGCTTTCCGTTCTGGGACTGGGTTTCGCGCTGGTCTCCGGTCTTGGCGCAAAGCATGCCGAGCAGGCGGAAGCCGTGGCGTCCGAGGGCTGGGGTGCCGAGGCGACCATGGCACTGGCGGAAAATGCGTCACAACTTTCGCCGATTTCTCTTGCCAACGCCTGCGGCCTGGGTGCGTCGAGCTGCTTCAAGTGCCACAACGGCAAGCGCGCAGACGCGCCTGGCTCGGACAAGGTGAAGTCGCCCTGGCATGTGGATCACGCCAAGGTGAACAACTCCTGCGTCGGCTGCCACAATGGCAATTCGCGCATCATGAAGGAGGACATCGCCCACACGAAGATGGTCGCCAAGCCTCGCGACAACACGGCCGACTCGTGCGGCGGCTGTCATAAGGGAGACCTTGCCAAGGTGCAGGGCGCGTACAAAGCCACCGCAGGAGCAAACTGAGATGAAAAAATCCAACGCAAGTCGAGTCGCCTCCCGTCTGCCCCGTGCCTGTGCCGTGGGAGCGTTCGCCAGCCTGTTGCCGCTTGCAGTCCATGCCGGCCCGACCATTGAATTCGGTGACCAGGGCTCGCTGACCATCTCCTACGCCCTGCAGGTCTGGGCGCAGGACAAGAGCTTCACGTCCCCGACAGATAACAGTTCTTCGACTGACTTTTTCCTGCGGCGCAACCGTCTGACCTTCGCCGGGCAGTACAACGACTTCGTCGGCTTTTACGCCCAGCTTGAGGCGGGCAACGACAGCAAGCTCGGCGAGGAAAACAAGAGCGTGTATTACCGTGACGCCTATTTGACCTTCGATTATCGTGATGATCTGCGCTTCATCGTCGGCCGCTTCAAGAACACGTTCTCCCGCGAGAACCTTGAGGCTTGCTTGGAGCCGCTGACCATGGACCGCGCCGAAGTGCTGTCCTACACACCTTTTGCCGGCAGCCGGGACACCGGTATTGCTGTCTGGGGCAACCTGATGGACGCCAAACTGCAGTATCGCTTCATGGTCGCTGATGGCCGCGATGACGAATATGCGGCAAAAGACAATATGCGTATGACCGGTCGCGTGCACTACAGCTTCTGGGATCCTGAATATGACTATGGTTATCTCGGCACCTACCTGGGCACGCGCCAGGTGCTCACCATCGGCGCGGCCTACGATTACCAGCCCGATGTGGCCTACGCCGACTATCCCTTGCGCAGCGACATCCAGGACTACTCGGCATGGACGGTCGATGCCTTCATGGAATACCCCACGGCGAGCGGTGTCTACACCCTGTCCGGGGCGGTATTCGAATATGACACCGGCAATGCCATCAACCAGTTCCCCGATCCCGCGCTGCCGATCAACAGCGACCTCGAGGGCTATTACATCAAGGCCGGCTACATGCTGCCGAACAAGGTCGGCCCGGGCCGCCTGCAGTTCTTTGGCCGCTACGAGGATTCGGACTACGGTGCGACGGTTGGCACCACCGAGTACTATGACCAGACTTGGGCCAGCCTCGGTGCACACTACTACCTTGACGGGCAGAAGCTGAAGCTGAGCTTCGAGTATGCGACGATCAGTTTCGATACCGAGCATCCCACCAACCCCGCGCTGCAGGACTATAATCAGGCCACCTTGGGCCTTCAGTTCATCTTCTGATCGGCTCCGGCAGCATGGTGCGCACGGCCGCCCGGAAACTGGCGGCCGTGTCGTTTCCGCGATCTTTCCATCCTGCGTGTGACGAGGTGTTGCCATCAAATCGCTGAGCATCCGCGAAACAACCGGCCGGCGCGTTTCCATTCCGAGCCTCCCCGGCCGCCTGATGCCGGCCGCTATCGCATTGGCGGTCGGGGTGCTGTACGCCTCTTTTGGCCCGCTCTGGCATGAGTCGTATCTGTTCTGGATGTCCGGCGCCGTACTGGCCGGACTATTCAGTTACCTGGCTGCCCGCGTGTTGGCCGAACTGGCCGCGCTGCGGCGACTGGAGGTGGGCATCTTCAGGGCCCGCGAAGGCCTGCTGGAGCCCACGCCTGTCGAGCCCTATGCATGGACCAGCGTCGGTCGCCTGATCACCGAATACAACACCACGATCGCCACCCTGCGCCTGATGTTCAAGACCGTCGAGGAATGCCAGGGACGCTTTCTCAACGAGCGCAACCGCAGCAACACCATTCTGCAAAGCCTGCCCGGTGCGCTTTTGAGCCTGGCCGACGATCTGCGTGTCACCATCGCCAATCGCCAGGCGGATGCGCTATTCGACGTCGAGCCGGGACAACTCGATCGGTGCCAATCTGTTCGAACTGCTCGACCTCAGCGAGCGCGATCGCGAGTTGCTGCGCGACGCATTCCTTTACAAACATATCATCCGCAATCAGGAAATTTCCCTCAAGGTCGGCGGAGAAAAGCGCTACTTTTCGCTGAATCTCGGCTTCTACAGCGATGAGGAAAACGATATGGGTGGCGTCCTGATCCTGCAGGACATTACCGAGTACCGGCAGTTGATGGAAAGTGTTGCGACACGCGAGAAACTGGTTGCGATGGGCCAACTGGCGGCGGGTGTTGCGCATGAGTTGAACACGCCGCTCGGCAACATCCTCGGCTATGCGCAGCTGCTCGACCGTGGCGCGGCCGAGCAGCCCAAGCTTGCGGGCTACGCCCGTATCATCGCCGACGAGACGCAGCGCTGCTCGCGCGTGGTGCAGGAGTTGCTCGACTATGCGCGCAAGGACAAGTGCAGCGGCGAAACTTGCGATCTCAACCAACTCGCGCATGAACTGATCGAGACTTTCATCAATTGCCGGCTCAAGCGTTATCGCATTGAAATCGTACTGGAGCTGAGCCCGGACAAGCTGGTCGTGGAGGGAGGCTGCGGCCAGCTCGACATCGTCCTGTTGAATCTTCTGACCAATGCGATAGACGCACTCGACAAGACGCAGGCACCGCGTATCGTAGTGCGCACTTGGGTGGAAGAGGGCCTTGCAGCGATCAGTGTTGCCGACAATGGTCCGGGTGTGGCAGCGGATATCCGCAACCGGCTATTCGACCCCTTCTTCACCACCAAGGACGTTGGCCAGGGATCCGGCCTCGGTCTTTCCATAAGCCAGGCGATCGTCTCCAAACGTGGTGGTTTCATCACGTATGACTCCGACTGCGACGAGGGTGCATGCTTTGTCGTCAAGCTTCCGACAGTCGACCTCGAGCGCGCAAGAATATGAAACCTGAAGTTTTCACTCCTGCCAGGGATGACAAAGTAAGCCTAAGCCGCGAAACCGTGCCGACCATCCTGGTCACCGAGGACGACCGCAACATGCGCGAGCTGATCCTCGCCGTGCTTGCAGAGTCGTCGATGAGCTTCAAGGTTGCCAGTGCAGAGAACGCGCACGAGGCGATGGATTTTCTGGAAAACAACGATGTCGCAGTTGTCCTCACCGATCTGCGCATGCCCGGCGCCGACGGCCTGGACCTGCTCAAGTTCATCAAGTCACGCGACCCTCAGATCCAGGTCGTTTTGATTACAGGATATGCCACGGTCGAGTCTGCCGTCGCCGCCATCAAGGAGGGGGCCTACGATTACGTACAGAAGCCGTTCGACACCATCAAGCTGCGTTGCGTGGTGGAAAAGGCTCTCGGCTACTACCAGCTCGCTACGGAGAACCTGCGTCTGCGCCAGCAAAGCCGTGCCTTCCAGGAGAGCGGCGAGATCATCGGTCAGTCGCAGGCGAAGGAGCGCGTTGACCGGCTGATCGATGCCGCAGCCGCCTATGATTCCAGTGTGCTGATCTACGGTGAGAGCGGCAGCGGCAAGGAGCTGGTGGCGCGCCAGATTCATCAGCGCGGCCACCGTCGATCAAAGTCCTTCGTCGCGATCAACTGCGCCGCGATCCCGGAAAACCTTATCGAGAGCGAACTGTTCGGCTTCCGCAAAGGTTCCTTTACCGGCGCCGAGCGCAACAAGCCCGGACTGTTCGAAGTCGCAGATGGCGGCACCCTGTTTCTCGACGAAATCAACAATGCGCCGATGGCGCTACAGGCCAAGCTTCTGCGCGTGCTGCAGGACGGCAGTTTCTATCCGACCGGCGCCACCGAACCCGTCCATGTCGACGTGCGCGTGATTGCCGCAAGCAACCGGCAGATTCTCGAACTGGTGGAAAAGGGGCAGTTTCGTGAAGACCTTTTCTACCGGCTTTCGGTCATGGAGATCAATATCTCCCCGCTTCGCGAGCGGCGCGAAGACATCGCACTTCTCACCTATTACTTCCTGAACAAGCACTCGCTGCGCCTCGGCAAGCACATCTCCGGCGTGAGCACCGCAGTGCTCGGGGCGCTGATGCGTTACGACTGGCCGGGCAACGTGCGCGAACTGGAGAACATCATCCAGCGCATGATCATTCTTGCCGAGTCGGACCATATCGACGCCGACGTGCTGCCGCCACGCCTGAGCGAACAGAAGGACCTGCGCGGCCGCGCTCTCGACTACCTGCCACCGCAAAGCCTGGACGAGGTGGAAGCCTATTTCATCCGCAAGACCCTGCGCGAAACGCGCGGCGACCGCGCGCTTGCGGCGGAGATTCTCGGCATCGACAAATCGACGCTGTGGCGCAAGGTGAAGCGCTACGGTATCGAGGAGTAATGAGGCGAGGCAGCCAGGCAGGTAATTGATACCCGAATATTTCATATCAAATGGTTCGAAATTCCGGGTTAGCCCATTCATACAGACAAGACCCCCGCAAATGCGAGGCCATTGTGTGTTTAGTTAGAAACTAAAGCTGCTTTGCGACGAGCCACCATCAGCCCGAGCAACCCCGAACCAAAAATCCACAACACGCCTGGTTCTGGCACTGGTGATGCCACGAAACCATGGGCGCCTATGGCGTCATAGAAATATCCCACTATCTGCCCACTGCCATTTATCCCTGTGAGATAAGTATTGCCAGTGGCATCGGGGTGGTTGAAGGTTGTGTAAGTTTTACCATCGTATAGAAATCCATGAATACCCGTGGCATCCCCGTAATGGCCCACTACTTGTCCGAGGTCGTTAATGCCGCTGGCCTGTGTGCCGATAGACTTATCGGTCGCATTGGGGTCATTAAGGGTCACATAGGTGCCGTCGATATACACGAAGCCATGTGAACTCGTGGCGTCCCCATAAGAGCCCACCACTTGTCCGAGGTCGTTAATACCTCTCGCCAATGTGAAGAGAGTCGCGTTGGGGACATTAAGGGTCGAGTAGGAACTGCCGCTGTACAAGAAACCATGGTGGCCTGTACCTGTGCCGTCATAGTAATCACCGACGACCTGCCCGCTGTTGTTGATTCCCCTGGCAAGCGTGAAGCCGGCGTATGCACCGGGGTAATTGAGGAACGTATAGTTATTGCCGTTGTACACGAAACCACCTTGGCCCGAGTCGTCAGCGCTATAGGGGCCAGCTATCTGCCCTAGGTTGTTGATGCCGGAAGCCAGTGTGTGTTCAGAACCGGGAACTTTGAAAGTCGTGAAGGCGCCGCCGCTGTACACAAAGCCATGATTACCCGTGTAATCCGAGCTATAACCGGAGCCCACCACCTGCCCGCTGTCGTTGATTCCCATAGCATACGTGTAGCCCTGAAGCGCATTGGGGTCATCAAGGGTGGTAAACGTAAACGGTGTCGCCTGAGCGGTGGACACAGTTATCAATATGCTGAAACCTAGAATAGCCTTTTTCAACTCCCTCTCCCTTTGTTGTTATGTCGTCTTGTTCTGTTGTCCCGGATGCGTCGTTTTGGCATCCGGGGTGGCACTTATCTCGTTAAATCAGCCACGTCGCCGTCTTGCTGCTGCGCCAACTATCCCTAAGCCCGCCAGCATCATGGCGTAGGTTTCAGGTTCAGGGACGGGGGTCAGCAGAAAGGCATGCATGGTGGTACCTAATATGGAATTGGAGGCAACCCCAACAATCCAGCCTTGGTCGTTGATACCCCATGCTTCGGTCAGTACCCAGCCGTCATTGACCACGCTGGCATCTAACAAACTGTTGAGGTCAGTTGCTGTTGTTCCATTCCACAGGGTGGCGCGTGACTCATTGTCAGAAGTAAAAGAAAACCCTGCTACCTGACCTGAATTGTTGATGGCCAAAGCTCTACTTTCTGTCCCGCCCAGCGTGCCTAGGTCAGTTGCTATAGTCCCATTCCACAGCGTGGCGTGTAGAACGTTTTCAGAGGTCTTGGCCCACCCCACCGCTTGACCTGCATCGTTGATGTCTTTGGCGATGCTATATGACCCGCCTTCTAGACTCGTTGCGGTGCCTCCGATTCCAGACGGTGTTGCTTGCCAAGTTTCTCCAACCGTATAGACAACCCCTGCCACTTGGCCGACATTGTTAATTCCGTAGGCTTCACTTGAGGTTCCACCCGGCGCGTCCAAAGCGGTCGCTGTTGTTCCATTCCACACGGTGGCGTGCCAGTGCCCATCAGTTGTAGAGAACACCCCTGCAATTTGGTCAGCATCGTTGATACTTAAAGCTTGACTTCCAACCCAGCCCGGTGCGCTCAAGTCGGTCGCAGTGGTTCCATTCCACAGAGTGGCGTGCCCGGCGCTGTCCCCTACAATTTGGCCGGCATTGTTTATGGCGAAGGCTTGGGTAGTAGCCCCACCTGGTGCTCAAGTCGGTCGCGGTGGCCCCACCCCACAGGGTAGCGGCGGACGAAGTATGGTCGGAATTAAAGACAACACCAGCAACTTGGCCAGCATTATTAATGTCGTAAGCTCTGCTTGCAGTCCCGCCTAGCTTGCCTAAGTCTGTGAAGGTGTAGCTTGCTTGTGTTGCACTGGACATTCCGACGGCCAGCACAAGCGCAGCCATACGCATATTTCGTGTGTTCATTCCTCTTCCCCCCCCCCGCATTTTGTTATTTATTCATGGGCGCATCGTTTTGGCATCCAGGGTGAAGCTTAACCCACCGAATCTCCCACGTCGCCGTCCTGCTGCTGCGCCTGACCAACCCCAAGCCAGCCAGCATCATGGCGTAGGTTTCTGGTTCAGGAACGGGGGTCAGCAGAAAGGCATGGCTCTCGCCATTTATCAATCCGGTGCCCACGATCTGGCCTGCATCATTGATGCCATTAGCTTCAAACAGGCTCCATCCCATAACTGGGTCGATGATTGAATTGAGATCGGTCATCATGCCGTTGCTATACAGGAAGGCATGATAACTAAGGAGGCCAGTATTACTGCCTGCTATACCGACCACCTGACCGGCAGCGTTGATGCTGTTGCCAATACTCCAGGTGCCGTCTAGGGTGCCGAGATCGGTCATGGTTCCATTGCTGAAAATAAAAGCGTGTTGCTGAGCCATGTCGTCGTTGATGGTGGAGGATCCGGTCACCTGACCGGAAGCGTTGATGCCGTTGCCCGAGCTATATGTGCCCCCGAGGGTGCCAAGGTCAGTCATGACACCATCGCTATATAGAAAGGCATGACCCTCGTTACTACTGGTGGAGGCGGAGCCTGTCACCTGACCGGCGTCGTTAATTTCAGTCCCGCCGCTGTTATTGCCCCCCAGGGTACCGAGGTCAGTCATGCTGCCATTGCTGTAAATAAAGGCGTGCTGCTGAGATAAATCGTTACTGATGTTGGAGGATCCGGTCACCTGACCCAGTCCATTGATTCCAAAACCTTGGCTGGACGTACCGCCCAAGGTGCCCATATCGGTCATGGTGCCGTTGCTGTAGAGAAAGGCATGTAACGCCGTGTCACCTTCGATCTGAGACCACCCCGTTATTTGGCCGGCAGTATTGATGCCCCAGCCATGGCTGGATGTGCCGCCCAAGGTGCCGATATCGGTCATGATGCCGTTGTTGTAAAGGAAAGCGTGATCGGCAGTGCCGTCGGTGATGGGACCAATGCCGGTCACTTGGCCGATTGCGTTGATCCCGATGCCATGACTGGATGTCCCGCCCAGTGTGCCTAGGTCGGTAATGGTGTAAGACCAAGCATGCGCTGCACCAGAGAGCTCAGGCCAGCGAGCAGGGCGATGGTGGTGAATGGGCGATTCATGGGACTCCTCATTAGTTTGTATTCTTGGTGTTCGGTTCTGCTGCACGTTAGGTGACGTGTCTTGTCCGGATAGACCAAGGATATTGGAACGCAAGAATTACACCATGAGTAGGATGAAAGACTTCAAGTCACTGTTTGAAATGCGTGATTTGTTAAATGTGTGGCAATGACGGGGTTCAAATAAGGCGAACTACGTAAAGTTTTTCGACATTTTGAGGCGTCCCCAGCCGCCAAGTTTCCGCCGACCCTATACCGAGCTAGCACTCAATGCCGAGCCTATACGCCCCTAGACGGAAAAAAGCCACCCCGAAGGATGGCCTGAGTGCTTGCTGTGTTCTGGCGCTAAATCGGGCAACCGCAGCAGTGGATGTGCGCTGCTGTCGTCGTGCCACTTAATCCGCTCCAGTTCGACAAGATGCCTAATGTGTGGGCGCTTGTGTCGAAGTTGACTGTCACGAATCCCGTGCCAGTTGCTCCTACAAACTCGGGGCCTAGGGCGGTTTGGTATGAGAGGATTGTGGCTTGACTCGGCAGCGCGACGCAGAGCAATGCGGCAATCGCAGCCAATCTGGCAATAAGTGTCATGGTGTTGTCTCCAATGTTGAGGCAATGCTAAACACCGCTACCTGCGCATCCACTGGCAGCCAATGTACCTGAAAAGATGGTCGTGGCATGTTTGCCGGTGGTCTGTTTAACAGCGGCCAGCGGCCATTTGTAAACGGATTTACAGACCCACCGCCTGCGCGTGCAAGCCGTGGTGTCGGACATCCGCCACGATCTCGGCCATACGGGTGGTGTCCGAATCGTAAACAACCTGCACCAAATGAGGTTTGTCGAAACGATGACCCGCCGAGATCACGCCGTCACCTTGTCGGATATCGTTTTCAATGGTTTCGAATCACCCCTGATTTTCTAAACACTTCCAACTATCGGCTTAGGCCGATGCCCGGACGGACATGTTGAGAGCAAGAATGTCCGTCCGCTCCCCTCAACCCTATACCGAGCCGCAGCGCTCAATGACGACCCTGATAGCGCCCCCTAGACGCAAAAAAGCCACCCCGAAGGATGGCCTAAGTGCTTGCTATGTCTGGCTCCCCGACCTGGACTCGAACCAGGGACCTGCGGATTAACAGTCCGTCGCTCTACCGACTGAGCTATCAGGGAATAGTGAAGGGCGCATTCTAGGGTCGGCAACCCTATTGGTCAAGCCTGAATACTAAAAATCCGTGCGCGCCAAATTGCCGCGGAAACAGTGCTGTCGTGGCTTGGGAGACGATTGCCGCGTGATCATGGATATTGTTGGGGACCCTTTGACCGGGCCATGGTCGAAGCCATTCGCGAGCTGTGCCGCATTGGCGTCAAGGCAATGGCGTTTCAGCCGTCTTTTTCCACTTGCAGCTCGGGAATGTGGCCGAAGGCGATGCGCATCGGCGCCGCGCCTCGTCCTTTGTGCGCGCCGCCGAAATACAGGGTGTTGGGGCCGTAGCGCTGGTTGATCTGGTCGAGCACGCTGTTGATGGCGGCGTGTTGATCGTCCGGATCGAACAGGTCGCGGGTGATCTGGGCGGGATCGGCAAGATTGAACAGGGTGACGCCGATCTTGAGCAGGGGGGTGGGGTCGGGCGGGCGCCGCTGCCACAGTTCGGCCAGCACCGGATTGAATTTGAGGGTGTCGGCGTGCGGCGAGAAGTGCGCCTGATCGACCCAGTGCGCGTGGCGGGAATCGGTTCTCAGGTAGCTCAGATGCAGGCTCAGGCCGCCGGCGCAGGCGCCGTAATGGCGCAGCCGCATCGCCGCCTTGTGCAGCAGGCGGTACAGCACGGCGAGGGCGGACACCGGGTCGCGCAGTTCGGGCGCGAGCACATGCGAATGGCCAATGCTGGAACGCTGGGTGGCGTGGGTGGCGACGACCTCGCCGCGCAGTCTGGCGTAAAAGCGTTCGCCCTCGATGCCGCCCCAGGCGCGGTGCAGGGTCTCCCTGCTGGCGGCGCAGAGCTGTTCGACGCTGTGGATGCCCAGCTGATTCAGGCGCTGTTCCATGGCGTGGCCGATGCCGGTCAAGGCGCCCAGCTTCAGGCCATACAGGCGCTGCGGCAATTCTTCCTGGCGAATCACCGTCAAGCCGTCGGGCTTCTGCATGTTCGACGCGGTTTTGGCGAGAAAGCGGTTGGGCGCGATGCCGACCGAGCTGTGCAGGACTTCGCCCACCTGGGCGTAGATCGCCCGCTTGATTTGATGGCCGAGCGCGACGGCGCGGGCTTCCTCGCGTTCGCTGCCCATCAGGTCGCAGGCCATTTCGTCGATGGAGAGCACTTCGCCCACGGGGGTGCACGATTCGACGGCGGCGACGATGCGGTGGTGAATGTCGACGTAGGTGGCGGGCCGCGCCTGCACGAACACGATGTCCCGGCACAGCTTCTTCGCCTGCCACACCGGGGTGCCGGTCTTGATGCCGTAGCGCTTGGCATCGATGCTGGCGGCGATGCAGCAGGTGGTGTCGGCCATCACCGGCAGCACGCCCACCGGACGGCCGCGCAGTTCGGGCCGCAACTGCTGCTCGACCGAGGCGAAGTAGGAATTGAGATCGACGTACAGCGTGTGCAGGGACATGGCGGGCGGCGCGAACCCGGCCTGTCCGCGTGCGCGGACAGGCCGGGTCTAAACTGGTGTATATATATACACTATTTTAGACCTGTTCAGCCCGAGCTGCGCCAGGATCATTCGCTGCAGCCGCTGGCACAGGGTGTCGATGATGCGGCGCGACAGCGGGGCGGAATGGTTCATCAGTTCTTCCAGCATCTGCGGCGGCAGCGCCAGTACGGTGATCTCGGTGTCGGCGACAATCGTGGCGGATGCGTTTTTCGTTGAGCAGATAGGCCATTTCGCCGAACAACTGGCCTTCGTGGAGTTCGCCCAGGCGATGACGGCCATCCTGGGTGTTCTTGTAGGCGATGGCACGACCGGCGTAGAGGAAGTAGGAGATGCGGGAGTCGTCGCCTTCCTCGATCAGGGTATGGCCGGCCGGATGCACCTCGCCGTATTTTTCCAGCAGGCGGTGGCTGTCGCCGAAGACATAGGCTTCGAGCTTGCCGGCGCCTTCGCCGCTGCCGGCGAGAAACAGTTTTTCCAGCGCGGTGATGTCGGCCTTGCCGTAGGCGTACAAGGCCTGCGCCCACAGATAGAGCAGCAGGAAACTCGAGAAAGGCGCCGATCAGCACGAACACCACGCTGCCGGGCGCGCCATACAGGGTGCGGAAATGTTCCAGCTTGAAAAAGCTGCCGAAGAGCATGAACGACAGGCCCAGGCTGACCACGGCAGCGAGGGCGAACACGGCCGCAACCCGCGCGGGCGGACTCTGGCGCGGCAGCCGCCAATAGGCGGCGAACAGCAGCGACCACATCATGAAGAAGCCGAACAGCGAGTTGAGCACCTGCAGCACATGCGCGTTGTAGGCGCCGATGAAATTGTTCTGCGCCAGGAAGCCGAGGGTGAGCTGTGCCAGCACGGCAAGACCCATCAGCAGCAGCAGCAGCGGCAGGATGATCAGGGGCAGCACCCAGGACAGCACCGGATTGCGTTTTTTCGGGTCGGGGAAAATGACGCTGAACGCGCCCTGCACGGCGTTGACCAGGCCGCGCGACGACAGCAGCAGGGTCAGCAGGCCGACGCCGCCGACCGTCAGTTGCGCCTGGCGCGGAATGAAGCCGATGGTGGTCAGGTTGTCCAGCCGCAACTGGTCGTACAGCGCCGCCATCAGGATGGTGGCGGGGATCGAGTTTTCAGCGACGTGCCCCAGCAGCTGCAGGGCGTAGCTCAGCAGCAGCAGCAACGGGGTGGCGGACAGCAGGAAATAGAATGCCGTCGCGGCGGCATGGTTCTGCAGGCCGTTCTGGCCGAACAGGCGCAGGGTGGTGTGGGCCAGCTGGAGCGGCCAGCTCAGCTTGTACCGAAGGGCACCCATGGCACGCAGGAAGAACGGGGTGGCGGCGGTTCGCATGCTGCAAGCCTACCCCGGTCAGATGTCCTAGGCCAGTGCGGCGGCGATGCGCTTGATCGCTTTTTCCAGGTTGGTCTGCGAGGTGGCGAACGACAGGCGGATGTAGCCTTCGGCGCCGAAGGCCGAGCCGGGGACGACGGCGACGTCGGCGGATTCCAGCAGGTATTCGGAGAAGGCGATGTCGGTCGGCTCTTCGATGATGTCGCGCGCCAGCAGGTTCATGATGGCGTCGCGCACGTCGGGGAAGGCGTAGAAGGCGCCGCCGCTGTCGACGCACTTGAAGCCGGGGAGGGCGTTGAGCGCATCGACGATATAACGATGACGTGACTTGAAGGCGTCGAGCATCGGCGTGATGCAGCCCTGGTCGCCGTTCAGCGCGGCTTCGGCCGCCACCTGCGAGATCGAGGTCGGGTTGGAGGTGCACTGCGACTGCACGTTCTTCATCGCGCGCAGGATGGCTTCCGGGCCCGCCGCATAGCCGATGCGCCAGCCGGTCATCGCGTAGGCCTTGGACACGCCGTTCAGCACCATGGTGCGGTCGTACAGGTCGGGGCAGACGTTCAGGATGTTGACGAAGGTTCGCGTCGTCCAGACGGATATGTTCGTACATGTCGTCGGTGGCGATCAGCACGTGCGGGTGTTTGCGCAGCACCTCGCCCAGCGCCGCAGCTCGTCGCCGGTATACACCGCGCCGGTCGGGTTGGACGGGCTGTTGATGACGACCAGCCTGGTCTTGGGCGTGATCGCCGCTTCCAGCTGTGCCGGCGGTGATCTTGAAGCCCTGCTCGATGCCGGCCTCGACGATCACCGGCTTGCCGTCGGCGAGCATCACGATGTCGGGGTAGGACACCCAGTACGGCGCCGGGATGATGACCTCGTCGCCGGCGATTGATCACGGCCTGCGCCAGGTTGAAGAAACTCTGCTTGCCGCCGCAGGACACCAGGATCTGCTTGGGCGTGTAGTCGAGGCCGTTGTCGCGCTTGAACTTGGCGATGATCGCCTGCTTCAGCCCGGGGGTGCCGCCGACCGCGGTGTACTTGGTGAAACCGTTGTTGATCGCGCCGATCGCCGCGTCCTTGATGTGCTGCGGCGTGTCGAAATCCGGTTCGCCGGCGCCCAGGCCGATGATGTCGCGGCCGGCGCTTTGAGCTCGGCGGCACGGGCGGTGACGGCAAGGGTGGGGGAGGGCTTGATGGCTTGTACGCGGTGGGAGAGTTCCAATGTGGTTCCTTCATGCACCCGTCTTGACGGAGTGCTACTATCGACAAGTTTTAGCCGCGCGATTATACCCGTGATTCGTCACCTTCCCCAATAGCCCGTTTCCGCCTGTTCCAGCCGTTTCCGCCCGGCCGGCGACCAGCCGCAGGCCATCGCCAGGCTGATCGAGGGGATCGAGGACGGCCTGGCCTACCAGACCCTGCTGGGCGTGACCGGCTCCGGCAAGACCTTCACCATGGCCAACGTGATCGCGCAGACCGGGCGCCCGGCGCTGATCATGGCGCCGAACAAGACGCTGGCGGCGCAGCTGTATTCGGAAATGCGCGAGTTTTTCCCGGAAAACGCGGTGGAGTATTTCGTCTCCTACTACGACTACTACCAGCCCGAAGCCTATGTGCCGTCGCGCGATCTGTTCATCGAAAAAGATTCCAGCATCAACGAGCACATCGAGCAGATGCGGCTCTCGGCGACCAAGTCGCTGCTGGAACGGCGGGACACGATTATCGTCGGCACGGTGTCGGCGATCTACGGCATCGGCGATCCGTCCGACTATCACGGCATGATCCTGCACCTGCGCGAGGGCGAGAAGATGACCCAGCGCGACGTCATCACGCGGCTGACGGAGATGCAGTACGAGCGCAACGACATCGAATTCTCGCGCGGCAATTTCCGGGTGCGCGGCGACGTCATCGATATCTTTCCGGCCGAGCACGCCGAGACCGCGGTGCGCGTCGAGCTGTTCGACGATGAAGTCGAAACCCTGCACCTGTTCGATCCGCTCACCGGGCAGATCCTGTCGAAGGTGGCGCGCTTCACGGTCTATCCCGTCCAGCCATTACGTCACGCCGCGCGAAACCACGCTGCGCGCGATCGAGCAGATCAAGGACGAGCTGCGCGAGCGGCTGGACTGGTACTACGCCAACAACAAGCTGGTCGAAGCGCAGCGGCTGGAGCAGCGCACCCGCTTCGACCTCGAAATGATGGGCGAACTGGGTTTCTGCAAGGGCATCGAGAACTACTCGCGCCATCTGTCGGGGCGCAAGCCGGGCGATCCGCCGCCGACGCTGATCGACTATCTGGCGAAAGATGCATTGATGATCATCGACGAATCGCACGTGACCGTGCCGCAGGTCGGCGGCATGTACAAGGGCGACCGCTCGCGCAAGGAAAACCTGGTCGATTACGGCTTCCGCCTGCCGTCGGCGCTCGACAACCGTCCGCTGAAGTTCGAGGAGTTCGAGGCGCTGATGCCGCAGACCGTGTTCGTCTCGGCGACGCCGGCCAAGTACGAGGCCGAGCATGCGGGCCAAGTGGTCGAGCAGGTGGCGCGCCCGACCGGCCTGGTCGATCCGCTGGTCGAGGTGCGGCCGGTGACGACGCAGGTCGATTGGTCGTACAGCGCCGCCATCAGGATGGTGGCGGGGATCGAGTTTTCAGCGACGTGCCCCAGCAGTTGCAGGGCGTAGCTCAGCAACAGCAGCAACGGGGTGGCGGACAGCAGGAAATAGAATGCCGTCGCGGCGGCATGGTTCTGCAGGCCGTTCTGGCCGAACAGGCGAAGGGTGGCGTGGGCCAGCTGGAGCGGCCAGCTCAGCTTGTACCGAAGGACACCCATGGCGCGCAGGAACAACGGGGTGGCGGCGGTTCGCATGCTGCAAGCCTACCCCCGTCAGAGGGCCTAGGCCAGCGCGGCGGCGATGCGCTTGATCGCTTTTTCCAGGTTGGCCTGCGAGGTGGCGAACGACAGGCGGATGTAGCCTTCGGCGCCGAAGGCCGAGCCGGGGACGACGGCGACGTCGGCGCGTTTCCAGCAGGTATTCGGAGAAGGCGATGTCGGTCGGCTTCTTCGATCACGTCGCGCGCCAGCAGGTTCATGATGGCGTCGCGCACGTCGGGGAAGGCGTAGAAGGCGCCGCCGCTGTCCACGCACTTGAAGCCGGGGAGGGCGTTGAGCGCGTCGACCACGTAGCGGTGACGGGTCTTGAAGGCGTCGAGCATCGGCGTGATGCAGCCCTGGTCGCCGTTCAGCGCGGCTTCGGCCGCCACCTGCGAGATCGAGGTGGGGTTGGAGGTGCGACTGCGACTGCACGTTGGTCATCGCGCGCAGGATGGCTTCCGGCCCGGCGGCGTAGCCGATGCGCCAGCCGGTCATCGAATAGGCTTTCGACACGCCGTTCAGCACCAGGGTGCGGTCGTAGAGGTCCGGGCAGACGTTGAGGATGTTGACGAAGGGCGCGCCGATCCAGACGGATGTGCTCGTACATGTCGTCGGTGGCGATCAGCACGTGCGGGTGCTTGCGCAGCACGGCGCCGAGCGCGGCGAGTTCGTCGCCGGTGTACACCGCGCCGGTGGGATTGGACGGGCTGTTGATGACGACCAGCCGGGTCTTCGGCGTGATCGCCGCGTCCAGCTGCGCCGGGGTGATCTTGAAGCCCTGCTCGATGCCGGCCTCGACGATCACCGGCTTGCCGTCGGCGAGGATGACGATGTCGGGATACGACACCCAGTAGGGCGCGGGGATGATGACCTCGTCGCCGGCGTTGATCACCGCCTGCACCAGATTGAAGAAGCTCTGCTTGCCGCCGCACGACACCAGGATCTGCTTGGGCGTGTAGTCGAGGCCGTTGTCGCGCTTGAACTTGGCGATGATCGCCGCCTTCAGGCTCGGGGTGCCGTCGACCGCAGTGTATTTGGTGAAGCCCGCGTTGATCGCTGCGATCGCCGCGTCCTTGATGTGCTGCGGGGTGTCGAAATCGGGCTCGCCGGCGCCGAGGCCGATGATGTCGCGACCGGTCGCCTTGAGCGCGGCGGCGCGGGCGGTGACGGCCAGGGTGGGGGAGGGCTTGATGGCCTGTACGCGGCGGGAGAGTTCCACTGTGGTTCCTTCATGCACCCGTCTTGACGGGGTGCTACTATCGACAAGTTTTAGCCGCGCGATTTTACCCGTGTTCGTCACCTTCCCCAATAGCCCGTTTCGCCTGTTCCAGCCGTTTCCGCCGGCCGGCGACCAGCCGCAGGCCATCGCCAAACTGATCGAGGGCATCGAGGACGGGCTGGCCTACCAGACCCTGCTGGGGGTGACCGGCTCGGGCAAGACCTTCACCATGGCCAACGTGATTGCGCAAACCGGGCGGCCGGCGCTGATCATGGCGCCGAACAAGACGCTGGCGGCGCAGCTGTATTCGGAAATGCGCGAGTTCTTTCCGGAAAACGCGGTCGAGTATTTCGTCTCCTACTACGACTACTACCAGCCCGAAGCCTACGTCCCGGCGCGCGATCTGTTCATCGAAAAAGACTCCAGCATCAACGAGCACATCGAGCAGATGCGCCTGTCGGCGACCAAGTCGCTGCTGGAGCGGCGCGATACGGTGATCGTCTGCACCGTGTCGGCGATCTACGGTATCGGCGATCCGTCCGACTACCACAGCATGATCCTGCTGCTGCGCGAGAACGAGAAGATGAGCCAGCGCGACGTCATCACGCGGCTGACGCAGATGCAGTACGAGCGCAACGACATCGAATTCTCGCGCGGCCATTTCCGCGTGCGCGGCGACGTCATCGACATCTTTCCGGCCGAGCACGCCGAGACCGCGATTCGCGTCGAACTGTTCGACGACGTGGTGGAAACCCTGCACCTGTTCGACCCGCTCACTGGGCAGATCCTGTCGAAGGTGGCGCGCTTCACCGTGTTCCCGTCCAGCCATTACGTCACGCCGCGCGAGACGACCTTGCGCGCCATCGAGCAGATCAAGGTCGAGCTGCGCGAGCGGCTGGAGTGGTACTACGCCAACGGCAAGCTGGTCGAGGCGCAGCGGCTGGAGCAGCGCACCCGCTTCGACCTCGAAATGATGGTCGAGCTGGGCTTCTGCAAGGGCATCGAGAACTACTCGCGCCATCTGTCGGGGCGCAAGCCGGGCGATCCGCCGCCGACGCTGATCGACTATCTGGCGAAGGATGCGCTGATGATCATCGACGAGTCGCACGTCACCGTGACGCAGGTCGGCGGCATGTACAAGGGCGACCGCTCGCGCAAGGAAAACCTGGTCGATTACGGCTTCCGCCTGCCGTCGGCGCTCGACAACCGGCCGCTGAAGTTCGAGGAGTTCGAGGCGCTGATGCCGCAGACCGTGTTCGTCTCGGCGACGCCGGCCAAGTACGAGGCCGAGCATGCGGGCCAGGTGGTCGAGCAGGTGGCGCGCCCGACCGGCCTGGTCGATCCGCTGGTCGAGGTGCGGCCGGTGACGACGCAGGTCGACGACCTGATGAGCGAGGCGAGGAAACGCATCGCCGTCGGCGAGCGCGTGCTGGTCACCACGCTGACCAAGCGCATGTCGGAAGACCTCACCGATTACCTCGCCGAGCACGGGATCAAGGTGCGTTATCTGCACTCGGACATCGACACCGTCGAACGCGTCGAAATCATTCGCGATCTGCGGCTCGGCGTGTTCGACGTGCTGGTCGGCATCAACCTGCTGCGCGAAGGGCTGGATATCCCCGAGGTGTCGCTGGTGGCGATTCTCGACGCCGACAAGGAAGGTTTTCTGCGCAGCGAACGCTCGCTGATCCAGACCATCGGGCGTGCCGCGCGCCATCTCAACGGCAGCGCGATTCTGTACGCCGACAAGATCACCGAATCGATGCGCCGCGCGATGGACGAAACCAGCCGCCGCCGCATCAAGCAGATGGCCTTCAACGCCGAACACGGCATCACCCCGCGCGGGGTGGTCAAGCGCATCAAGGACATCATCGACGGCGTGTACGACGCCGACGCTTCGCGCCAGGAACTCAAGGCGGCACAGACTGTGGCCGCATACAAGGTGATGGATGAAAAATCCTTGACGAAGCGGGTCAAGAAACTGGAAAAAGACATGCTGGACGCGGCGAAGAATCTCGAATTCGAGAAAGCTGCGGAACTTCGCGACCAGTTGAGGGAACTCAAGCAGGTGCTATTTGGAGTGGAAGAACACGATACATGACTAAAGTGCTATTCGTTTGCATGGGCAACATCTGCCGTTCGCCGATGGCGGAAGGCATGTTCCGCAAGGCCATTCGCGAGGCGGGACTGGAGCAGCAGGTGATCGCCGACTCCGCCGGCACCCACGCCTACCACGTCGGCGATGCGCCCGACCCGCGTGCGCAGCAGGCGGCGCGCCAGCGCGGCGCGGATATCAGCCGCTTGCGCGGACGCAAGGTGGCGGACGAGGATTTCGAAGCCTTCGATTACATCCTGGTGATGGATGGCGACAACCACAGCAGGCTGATCGAGCGTGCGCCGGCGCAGCATCACGGCAAGATTCAGCGCTTGCTCGCGTTCAGCCGCAAGTATCCCAATCTGGACGTGGTCGATCCGTATTACGGCGGTCCCCAGGGCTTCGAGGAAAATCTCGACATGATCGAGGACGCGGTGCAGGGACTGATCCGCGACATCAACGGAAGCGCGCAGCTGAAAATGCGTTCTGGCCGCTGATCCGGTAGCTGCCACGCCGAAAAAACACGGGCCGCTTCAAGCGGCCCGTGTTTTTTGCGGCTCAGGCTTTATTTCGCCTGCGTTTCCACCTGCACCAGCGGCTCCTGCGAGGGGCTCATCTGCGGACGTTCCCGGCGACGCGTGGGGTGGGGCGCAGACGGGGCGGGCGCCTCGGCAACGCTGGTTACGGGTGCCGTGGTTTCCACCTGCATCAGGCTGGCCGCGCCACTGTCGGCGGGTTTTGCCACGGGACGACGGCGACGGCGCGGACGTCCCGGTTCGTCGGTTTCAGACGGGCTGGCCGCGATGCCCTGGGTTTCCACCTGCTGCAGGGAGGCGCCGCCGGCCGCCATGCCTGCCAGGATGGCGGTGGGCGAGGCGGTGACGGCCGGTGCGTGGGATGCGGCGGTCGCTTCCAGTTGCAGATCCTGCTGCTGCGCAGGGGCTTGCGGGATGGAGGCGGCTTTGGGCGCACGTGCGACTTCGATAATGGCGCGGAAGCCTGCGATTTCGATCACGGCCATCGGCGTGCCTGCGGTGCCTTCGGGGCGGGCTTCGCGCGGGCGGCGGTTGCCGCGACCACGACGGTTGCGCGGTTCGCGTTTTTCCTCGCTGCCGGTTTCGCGCGGGGCTTCGACCGGCTTCCACTGCGCGCGGTGCGGCTTCGGCTTCGGGACGCGGCTTCGGCTGGCGCGGCGGGCGCGCAGGCTTGGCCGTGTCGCTGCCACGCGCTTCATTCTGGCGGGGCGCGCTCTGGCGCGGTTCGGACTGACGGGCGTCGCCATTACGTGCTTCGCCATTGCGGCCTTCGCCGCGTCCGCGACGCTGGCCGGGTTTGCGCTCGTTCGAACGTTCGCGGCGTTCGCTCGGACGCTCGCTGCGGGTGATGGCGGCAACCGGTTGCGCGGGTGCGATTTCGGCGGCCGGGGCCTCGTCGACCCGTTTCTTGAACCAGCCGACGATGCGGTCGAGCAGGCTGCCCTGAGCCTGCGGCTCGGCTGCCACGACGGGGCGTGCAACCGGCATCTGCTTGGGCGGAGCAATCGACTTGACCGCGGCCACCTGACGGACCGGCGGCGGCGCCTGCTCGGCCTGGTCGCCGGATTCGGCTTCCGGCAGCGTCGCCATCTTGTAGCTCGGCTCGGCGGCGTCGCGCTGGTTCAGCTCGTCGTGGCGCAGCCGGGTCATGGTGTAGTGCGGGGTTTCCATGTGGATGTTGGGGATCAACACCACATTGACCTTGAGGCGCGACTCGATGGTGTGAATATCGATGCGCTTCTCGTTCAGCAGGAAGGTGGCGACATCGACCGGCAGTTGCACATGCACTGCGCCGGTGTTTTCCTTCATCGCTTCTTCGCCGAGGATGCGCAGGATGTGCAGCGCCGACGACTCGGTACCGCGAATATGGCCGGTGCCGTGGCAGCGCGGGCAGGGGTTGTAGCTGGTCTCG
>CAWFTM010000004.1:0-249819 GCA_963818665.1 uncultured Hydrogenophilales bacterium
TGCCTTGAGCCGGGCCACGCCCGCCGCCGCGCCGGGTTTGACGGCGTCGCCGAACGCCAGCACTCCGACGACGTGGCGGTCATGCGCCCGCGCCAGCCACGATACGGTACGGCCAGCCGCTTCCTGTTCCGCGGCTGCGGCTTCGAGCGCAGCGGTGGCGACGTTGTTTTCGGTCAGCAGGCGGCGGTTGCCCAGCCACCAGGTTTCGCCCTCGACTTCGCCCACCACGCCGCGTCCCGGCAGCGCCTGTTGCGCCTGCGCAGGCAGCACCGTCAATGCGGTGGCTTCCGCCAGCACCGCGCGCGCCAGCGGATGTTCGCTGCCCGCCTGCAAGCTTGCGGCAATGGCCAGTACTTCATTTCCATCGTGTCCGTCCGCAGCCACGCACGCTGCCACATGCGGTCTGCCGTCGGTGAGCGTGCCGGTCTTGTCGAATACCACGATATTGATGCGGTGCGCGCGTTCCAGCGCTTCGGCGTCCTTGATCAGAATGCCGTGGCGCGCGGCGACGCCGGTACCCGCCATGATGGCAGTCGGCGTGGCGAGCCCCAGCGCACAGGGGCAGGCGATGACCAGCACCGCCACCGCGTTGAGAATGGCGACTTCGGCATCGCCGCCGAGCGCCCACCAGGCAATGAAGGTCAGCAGCGCGAGCCCCATCACCACCGGCACGAACACCGCGCTGACCTTGTCGACCAGCCGCTGGATCGGCGCCTTGGCCGCCTGCGCGTTTTCCACCAGACGGATGATGCGCGCCAGCGTGGTTTCGCCCCCCACTGCCGTGGTGCGCGCAACCAGCACGCCGTGCGTGTTGATCGCCCCGCCGGTGAGTGCGTCGCCCGGCTGCTTGTCGACCGGCAGCGATTCTCCGGTGAGCATGGATTCATCGACCTGGCTGGTGCCTTCGATGATCTCGCCGTCCACCGGCACCCGCTCGCCTGGGCGGACCACCACCAGGTCGCCGACACGGATGGCGTCGATCGGCAGATCGCGGTCGACGCCATCGAGCCGTACCCGTGCCGTGGCCGGGCGCAAGGCCTGCAACGCGCGGATCGCCTCGGTGGTCTGGCGCTTGGCACGCGCCTCCAGCCATTTGCCGAGCAGCACTAGGCTGATCACCACCGCCGACGCTTCGAAATACAGATGCATGGGGTCGGCGTGCGTGAGCAGCAGATACACGGACAGCCCATACGCCGCGCTGGTACCCACCGCCACCAGCAGATCCATGTTGCCGCTGCCCGCGCGCAATGCCTTCCAGCCCGCGCGATAAAAGCGCGCGCCGAGCCAGAACTGCACCGGCGTTGCCAGCGCCCATTGCAGCCAGCCCGGCAGCATCCAGTGCGCGCCCACCAGGCTACCGAGCATCGGCGCGATCAGCGGCAGCGACAGGGTCATCGCCAGCGCCACCGGCCACCAGTCGGGCAGCGCGCGTGCCGGAGTCGATGGCATGTCGCTCGCCGCCTGCGGCAGCTGCGCACCATAGCCCGCACGCTCCACTGCAGCGATCAGCGTGGCCACCGAGATGCCCTTCGCCAGCTTGATCGTTGCCTGCTCGGTCGCCAGATTGACGCCGGCATCGAGCACGCCCGGTACTTTGTTCAATGCCTTTTCCACCCGCGCCGAGCAGCTGGCGCAGGTCATGCCGGTGATGTCGAGGGTGCAGGATTCGGTCGGCACGCTGAAGCCGGCCTTTTCGATGGCACGCTGGACCGATGCGACATCGGTGTCGCCGGCAACGGTTGCGGTTTCGGTTGCCAGGTTCACGACAGCGTCGGTGACGCCGGGCAGTTGCTTCAGCACTTTTTCCACCCGCGCCGAGCAGCTGGCGCAGGTCATGCCTTCGATGCCGACGGTGAGGGAGGGGGGTGGGGTGGTCATTGCGGGGTCCGGGTGGAAGCGGGGGATTGCACCATAGACTTTGTAATGATGGAAAGGTTTGTTGTTGCGGGCATGTCGAAGCATGCGCCCTCAGCGCGAACGGGCTGAAGTCAGCGCACTGCCTCCCGGACTTAGCGCCGAACGCTGGTCAGCGGATAGTCCTTCGGCAGCAACACCCACATCCGCCCGCGCTGCTTCATCCGCCCGGCAAGTTCCCCCGCCGCATCCCCAAACCCCCAGAAGAAATCCGCCCGCACGCCGCCGCGAATGGCGCCGCCGGTGTCCTGCGCCATCACCAGCTTGTTCAGTGGCAGCGGCGAATTGGGCTGGGTGGTGGCGAGAAACACCGGCGCGCCGAGCGGGATGAAACGCGGATCGATGGCGATCGAGCGGCCGCCGGTGAGCGGCACGCCGAGTGCGCCGAGCGGGCCGGACAGGCCGTTGGGCAATTCGCGGAAGAAGACGAAGCTGGGGTTGCTGGCGAGCAGTTCGGGCAGCTTGTCGGGGTTCTTCATGCCCCAGTCCTTGATGCCCTGCATGGAGGCCTGCTCCAGCTTGAGTTCGCCGCGCTCGACCAGCAGCTTGCCGATGGATTTGTAGGGGTGACCGTTCTGATCCGCGTAGCCGACCCGCAGGTGCGTGCCGTCGGGCAGTTCGATGCGGCCGGAGCCCTGGATTTGCAGGAAAAACAGATCGACCGGGTCTTCGGCCCAGGCGATGGGCTTGCCCTTGAAGCCGTTGCCGTTGACGGGCATTTCGATGTCCTTGCGGGTGGCGTAGGGCACCAGCTTGTTGCCCACCAGCCGTCCGCGCAGGCGCAGGTTCTTCAGTTCGGGATAGACGCTCGCCAGGTCGACCGTGATGAGATCGTCCGGCACGGCATAGAGCGGGAAGCGCGCCCGTTCGGTGCGCACGCGATCGCCTTTCAGCAGCGGTTCGTAATAGCCGGTGATCAGGCCTTCGGCACTGCCGTCTTCCTGGGTGGCCTGATACAGATTGAAGCGCTGTTCGAAGAATGCGCGCGCGGTGACGTCGTCGGGCGGCGGCAGGGTGGCCGCGTCATTGCAGACGGCCTGCCAGGCAGTTTGTTTCCTGAGCGTGCTGCAGCTGAGCAGGAAGGCGCCCCAGGCTTCGCTTGCCGTGTCGTTCTGCCACAAGGTGAGCGTGGTCCAGTCGACGGGTTTGAGGGTGGGGAAGGCGACCGCGGGTGTCGGGATGGGTGCCGGCGGCGGAACCGGCGCGGTGACCGCTGGCGGGGCGGGGGGCGGGGCAGGGGGGGGCGCCGGCGGTTGCACCGCGCAGGCTGACAACAACAGGGCAAACAGCCACGGGCTTGCGCGTAACAGCATCACGGGTGAAGATGGCTCAGATCGAAAACACGTATCGAGTATAACAATGGGGAGACGGGTTTGATGGAGAGCCAGGGATTGGGCTGGCTGTTGCTGGAAGCCGGGATTGCGCTGAGCCTGTTCGTGTTCATCGTCTGGTGGACGATGAAGAAATAGCCAGGCTTCAGTGCAGGACGCGCGGCATCGACAGCGTGAACAGCGGAATCTCGGCGTCGAACTTGTTGCCGTCTTCCGCCACCATCTGGTAGCTGCCGTGCATGGTGCCGACCGGCGTCGCCATCGCGGTGCCGCTGGTGTATTCGAAACTTTCGCCCGGCCGCAGCAGCGGCTGTTCGCCGACCACGCCCAGTCCCTTGACTTCCTGGGTGACGTTTTCCGCGTCGGTGATGATCCAGTGGCGCGAGATCAGCTGCGCGGACACGGTGCCGGTGTTGGCGATGGTGATGGTGTAGGCGAACACGTAACGGTCGGACGACGGGTCGCTCTGGTCGGCCAGATAGGTCGTGTTGACGTTGACGCTGATGTGGTATTTCTTGCCTTCGGCCACGGTATTGCTCGACGGGATGGAATGCGCGGAGTGTAACGCAATGGCGTGGCGGACTTGCTAAAATGGCCGGGTTTATCCCAAATCTCCGGAGCTTCCCATGACTTACCGCATCGCCCCTTCCATCCTGTCCGCCAACTTCGCCAAGCTGGGCGAGGAAGTCGACAACGTGCTCGCCTCCGGCGCCGACATCGTCCACTTCGACGTGATGGACAACCATTACGTGCCCAACCTGACCATCGGCCCGCTGGTGTGCGAGGCGCTGCGCAAGCATGGCGTCACCGCGCCGATCGACGTGCACCTGATGGTCAAGCCGGTGGACCGCATCATCCCCGATTTCGCCAAGGCCGGCGCCACCTACATCACCTTCCACCCGGAAGCCTCCGAGCACATCGACCGCACCATCGGCCTGATCAAGGAAAACGGCTGCAAGGCCGGCCTGGTGTTCAACCCCGCCACCCCGCTCGACGTGCTGGAATACACGCTGGACAAGCTCGACATGGTGCTGCTGATGTCGGTCAACCCCGGCTTCGGCGGCCAGAAGTTCATTCCCTACGTGCTGGACAAGGCGCGCGAGGTGCGCAAGATGATCGATGACCGCGGCCTCAACGTGAACATCGAAATCGACGGCGGCGTCGGCCCGGCCAACATCCTGGAAGTGGCCAAAGCCGGCGTCGACACCTTCGTGGCCGGCTCCGCCGTGTTCGGCGCCGCCAAGGACAGCGACCCGCAGCGCTACAACACCATCATCGCCGCGATGCGCGCGGAACTGGCCAAGGTCTGAAAACCGGTGACAGGACGAGCGGTGAGCGGCTAGAGCGGAAAGCGCTTCGCGACCTGCACCGTTCGACTGCTCGCCACTCACCGTTACTGACTCTAACCAAAAATGAATTTCCCACTCCCAATCAAAGCCGTCGTCATCGATCTCGACGGCACCCTGCTCAATACCGCGCCCGATCTGGCGCACGCCGCCGAACTGATGATGGCCGATCTCGGCCGTCCCTGCCCGTCGCTGGAAACGATCTCCACCTACATCGGCAACGGCGTGTCGCGGCTGGTCAAGCGCGTGCTCACCGGCGAGATGGACGCCGAGCCGGATGCCGCACTGTTCGCACGCGCGATGCCGCTGTACCAGAAGCATTACGGCGAGCACGTCTCGCTGCATTCGCGTCCGTTCGACGGCGTGGTCGAAGGCCTCGACGCGTTCAAGGCGATGGGCTTGCACATCGCCTGCATCACCAACAAGGCCGAACAGTTCACCGTTCCGCTGCTGAAGGACACCGGCCTGTTCGATTATTTCGAGCTGATCCTGTCCGGCGACACGCTGCCGAAGCGCAAGCCCGACCCGCTGCCGCTGCTGCATGCCTGCGAGGTATTCAAGGTCGCAGCCGGCCGAGTTGCTGCTGATCGGCGATTCGCTCAACGACACCCAGGCCGCGCGCGCCGCCGGCTGCCCGGTGTTCTGCGTGCCCTACGGCTACAACCGCGGTCGCCCGGTCGCCGAACTGGATCTGGATGCGGTGGTGCCGAGCCTGGCCGAGGCCGCCAAGATGGTGCGCAAAGGCATGAACCACAGAGGCGCGGGAACTGGACGGAGATCTGTTGACGCTGCTGGCGATGGTGAGCCTGATCGAATCAGCGTGCTGCGACTGTCTCCGTGTCCCCTGTATTCTGCTGCTGGTGAAAAACATGACTGAACAAGAATTCATCGACCTCGCCCGCCAGGGCTACAACCGCATCCCGCTGGTGCGCGAAACTGCCGGGCGATCTGGATACACCGCTGTCGGTGTATCTCAAGCTCGCCAACGCGCCCTACTCCTACCTGCTGGAATCGGTGGTGGGCGGCGAGCGTTTCGGCCGCTATTCCTTCATCGGCCTGCCTGCGCGCACCGTGATTCGCGTGCGTGCGCATCTGCTGACGGTGGAAACCGACGGTCAGGTGGTGGAGGAACACAGCCTGCCCGATCCGCTGGCGTTCATCGCCGAGTTTCAGGCGCGCTTCAAGGCCGCGCCGGTGGCCGGGCTGCCGCGCTTCACCGGCGGGCTGGCGGGCTATTTCGGCTACGACACCATCCGTTACATCGAAAAGCGCTTGCCCCCGGTTTCAAGAAAAACCAGCCGCGCAAGGACGACGTGCTGCACACGCCGGACATTCTGCTGATGCTGACCGAGGAGCTGGCGGTGTTCGACAATCTGGCCGGCAAGCTCTATCTCATCACCCACGCCGATCCGATGCAGCAGGATGCCTACGCGCAGGGGCACCTGCGCTTGCAGGCGCTGACCGAGCAACTGCGCGCGCCGGTGGCACTTGCCGGCCGAACCGGTCACCGGCTGT
Organism: uncultured Hydrogenophilales bacterium; assembly: GCA_963818665.1. Taxonomy (GTDB): domain Bacteria; phylum Pseudomonadota; class Gammaproteobacteria; order Burkholderiales; family Thiobacillaceae; genus Thiobacillus. Next base: position 6,107 of record CAWFTM010000004.1, read on the forward strand.
GGCCGAGCCGGCGTCCGAATTCGGCGAGGCCGAATTCAAGGCGGCGGTGCAGCAAGCCAAGGACTACATCGCCGCCGGCGACATCATGCAGGTGGTGCTGTCGCCAGCGCATGGCGCGGCCGTTCGCCGCCTCGCCGCTGTCGCTGTATCGCGCGCTGCGCAGCCTCAACCCGTCGCCCTACATGTTCTATTACGACTTCGGCGGCTTCCATGTCGTCGGCTCGTCGCCGGAAATCCTGGTGCGGCTGGAAGGCGACACCGTCACCGTGCGCCCCATCGCCGGCACCCGCCCGCGCGGGCAGACGCGCGAGGACGACCAGCGCCTGGCCGAGGAACTGCTGGCCGACCCCAAGGAGTGCGCCGAGCATCTGCAGCTGATCGACCTCGGCCGCAACGACACCGGGCGCGTGGCGCGTCACCGGCAGCGGTGCAGGGTCACCGAGAACATGCAGATCGAGCGCTACTCGCACGTCATGCACATCGTCTCCAACGTCGAGGGCAAGCTGAAGCCCGGCCTGTCCGCGCTCGACGTGCTGCGCGCCAGCTTCCCGGCCGGCACCGTGTCCGGCGCACCCAAGGTGCGGGCGATGGAAATCATCGACGAGCTCGAACCGAGCAAGCGCGGCATCTATGCCGGCGCGGTCGGCTATCTCGGCTTCAACGGCGACATGGATCTGGCGATCGCCATCCGCACCGCCGTGGTCAAGGACGGCACGCTGTTCGTGCAGGCCGGCGCCGGCATCGTCGCCGACTCGGTGCCCGACAACGAATGGATGGAAACCCAGAACAAGGCGCGCGCCATCGTGCGCGCCGCGGAGATGCTGCAGACCTGATTCAGTCGGCCGGAGCCGACTGCTGGCGGGAATTGCGAATGGAAACGAGGGGGCGGAAACGCCCCTCGTCGCTTGATTACAGTGCGAAGGACACGCCGATCGCCAGCATGTTGTAGCCGCCGGACAGCAGGTCGTAGGCGTTGTCGTCGTAGTACTCGTAGATGTAGTTGGCGCGCAGCGTGGTCTTGTCGTTGATCAGGTAGTCGGCCCCCAGCGAGAGCGTGTGCAGGGTGTTGTCGATGATCGAGTCGACCGTGCCCGTCGCGTTCTGCAATTGCGTGAACACGATGCCGCTGGCCACGTCGCCGGAGGATTTCGACCAGGTGTAGCTGCCGTTCAGCTTGAGCTTGTCCGACGCCTGCCAGTCGCCCCCCAGGTTGAAGACATAGGAGTTGACCTTGTAATTCGACATGTCCCGCGGAGTGAATGCCACGGCCGGGTTCCAGCGCTGGACAGTGGTCGTGAACAGGTAGCTCGAAAAGTCATTCTGCACCCAGTACAGATTCGCCTGGACGTTCACGTCGTCGCGCGGCATGACGCTCAGGCTGAGGCCGGCAGAATTCAGGGTGCTGTCGATATCCTGGCTGTAGGTCTGCGGCGTCGCGGCGATGCCATTGGTAAACGTGTTGTTGCTGTTCTGCAGGTTCTTGTAATCGTAGAAGCCGCTCACCAGCCAGCCTTCGGGCGAGGCGTAGCTCGCCATCGCCTTGATCTTGAAGGCCTCTTCCGGCTCGGTCACCAGGCCGGTCGAGTCGGCCCGGATAAAGGAGGGCGTCAGGCGGGTGGTCCAGCCCGTCGCCGGGCGGGCGATCCACTTCAGATACACCTCGTCGGACAGGGTGTCTTCACGGTACAGCGACTGCGGGGGCAGAATGTTGCTGTCCCGCCGTGCCCCAGGTCAGATCGCGCTGCAGGTCGAGCCGGCGCCAGCCCAGGGTAGAGTTGGAACCGAGGAAATCCGGACGCCAGTTGGCCGAGAGCCCGTAGTCGTAGCGAATCGATGCTGTCGATGCGCGGCGCCACCAGCGTGCTCAGGCTGATCAGCCCGTCCGGGAAGGTCGAGTCGTTGTCGTGGTTGTAATACTTGATGTGGCCTTCGACCGACACGTCGGGCGTGACGTAGGCGTTGGCGGTGAGATAGGCATTGTTGGTGCTGATCTGGCCCTGGGTATGGCCGCTGTCGAGTTCCAGCTGGCTGAAGGAATCCTGCTTCAGCCACGAAGCGCCATAACCGGCAGCGACCATCACGCGATCGCTGAAATTCTTGCTGATCTTCAGCCCCTGCTTGACCAGGTTGGTGTCGGGGACATAGAAAAGCGAGGCGACTGGCGAGGTGCCTGCAGGTACCGGAAGCCCGGCCGGATCGGTGATGTCGCGCTGCATCTGCAGTTCGGGCGCATCGCTGACGAACTCCTCGAACGACACTTCATAGGCGAGTTCGAACAGGCGTTGGGGCGAGGCGGTCAGGGTCAGGCCCACCCGGTTCATGTGCTCGTCGACATCGAGATTGATGCCGCGCCAGCGTTGCTGACCCAAGCCGCCGCCACCGCCACCGCCGCCAAAACTATCAAGCAGGAAAGGCGCGAACTTGTTGCCGTCCCGCGTGTAGCCTTCATAGTCGACCGACACCGTGGCCGAATCGCCCAGAGCCGCAGGCTTGACCTTGAAGCCCGCGCTGTAGGTGGTGCGGTCGATGCTGTAAAGGGAGGTGTTGGAGTCGTCGGTGAACGTGTTGACGAAACCTCCGCCCAGCCCGCCTCCGCCACCGCCGGTGCCGCCGTCAACCTGATTCGGGCTGAACAGATAGTCGATGCCGCCGGTGGCCGAACGAAAGCGGGAGTAGGTGCCGAAGACACTCAGCGTGTCATTGCTGTATCGGGCCGCGTTGCGAACATTGTTCTGGCCGAAGCCACGGCGCTCGAAGACGAACAGGTCGCGCTCGCCATTGTTGGCGGTCACGTCCAGATCGAGGTCGGCAAACACACCGGAGCGCGTGTCGCCGGAAAAGCTCTCGAGATAGTCGTAGCGCTCGAGGAAGCTGGTTTGGTCTTCACCCACGCCGTCAAAATAGTCGAATGCGAACAGCCGCGGCGTGATCACGGCAGTGATGGTGGTGGCACCTTCTGCCGGCGCTTCAGTTGCGGCAGGGTCGGCGGGCGACGCCTCCGCAGGAGCGGCAGCGGCAGCCGCTGCCGCAGGGGGCGCCGCAAGCTCGGCCGCCTGCAGGGAAGCGGCCAGCAGCGTCAGGCAGGGAAGCACCCATCCGATAGACGTTTTGAGTTTCATGTTGTCTCCCGCCTCAGTATTTCAGTATGGGGTCGCTGTGGCTGCCGTGAACCGCACTGTGGCAGTTGGTGCAGTTCCTGAGCTGCGCGCCCCTGGGTGCGTTGCCATGCATGTTGCTGGTCAGGGAGTGGCATTGCAGGCACTGCATCGGCTGGGCGAGTTGCAGCAGGCGACGGTTCGGCGAGCCGTGCGGGTTGTGGCAGATGGCGCAGTCCTCGACCACCGGGGGATGCTCGAACACCTTCGGCCCGCGGACGTTCTGATGGCACTTGGTGCACTGCTCGGTCTTGTTCACCAGGGACGCGGCCTTGCTGTTGTGCGGGTCGTGGCAGCTGACGCAGGACAGCGCGCCTTCCATCACCGGATGGTGAGAGGGCATGGTCAGACGGGCGGCGATATCCTTGTGGCAGGTGACACACAGCGCCGATTTGCGGTCGGACTTCCACATGCCGGCATTGAGCCCCTTGAATTCCTGTCCGGATTCCAGATGAATCTCGGGTGAATGCATGCCGTGGCAGTTGCGGCATTCCAGCTTGGCTTTCTTGTGCTCGGAGAAAGCCCAGTTCATGCGCCTGTGGTCGTTGTGCTGGTGGCAGGCCAGGCATTTGTCGGCAGTCGGAAACTGGACCGAGCCTTTGCCGCCTTCGGTGAGGTGTTTGGTCTCCGGTGTGTGGCAGGCCAGGCAGTCGCTGTGATAGATATTGACCTTGTGGGCATCGTAAGGAACGTGGCAGGTTTTGCAGACCTCGTTGCCGACGGGAGCCGGAGCTGGAGTTGCAGCTGGAGTTCGGAGCAGCGGCGTCTGCGCCAGGGCCGTTGCCATGCTCAGGAACAGAACCGCCCATGTGGTCAAAATGAATTGATAGACGCGCATCATGGTTTTTCCAATGGGTTGGCTGTGTCAAAAGTCAAAGCAGGCTGTCGTCGCAATCGCGCTTTTTTCCAACCCGTGCCGGGGAAGGTTTCATTGCAGCATGCACGGCCGCACTATTTTTTTAATAATTGTCCAGACGAATTCTAGTCGCCCAATCTGCAATGGCAATCCTGTCCCCGTAGTGGGCGATGAAGGTCGCATGTTCCGGTTTTCGTTTGTCGCGGCTGCATGGCCTCTGGAAAAGTCGTCCATCGACGCATGACCGAATTCGGGGAAATGACAATTGTCATTGCCTTGTTGAGGAGTTTACATAAAATCCGATAAGAGGGTCTGGTTGTGCTTGAGTCTTGGCTGAGGGGGATCCAAGGTCACGGGTTTGCCGTAGGGTTGGCCAGGTGACAGACGAACAGGCAAGGACGCCTGACCTGCGGAATACAAAAAAAGCTTGGAAAAACAGGGACGCCAAAAAAATGAAAATTTCAGACAGGCTACGTAAATATTCGCCGTGGCTGCTGCTCGGGGCGGGACTCGGCGTGGGCGTGCTGGCCGTGGTCGCCTTCGAGCAGACGATGCATTACACCAGCCAGGATGCGTTCTGCATGACCTGCCATACGGACAATGCCGGCAAGGAATGGATGCAATCCGTGCATTACCGGAATCCCCAGGGCGTGGTGGTGGGTTGCGCTTCCTGCCATATCCCGCACGAGTTCGTGCCGAAGATGATCGTCAAGGTCGGGGCGATCAAGGATGTCTGGGGATTCATGCAGGGAAAAATCAGCACGCCCGAGAAATACGAGGCACTGCGGCTGGAAATGGCGCAGCACGAGTGGGGCCGGCTGAAAGCCAATGGTGCGAAGGAATGTCGCCAGTGCCACAAGCTCGAAGCCATGCACAACCCCGACATGCCGTTCGTGAAGGACGAGCACGAAGCTGCGCTCAAGAGCGGGCAGATTTGTACGGATTGCCACCAGGGCGTGGCCCATACCCCGCCAGGCAAGGCGGATGTGGCCCAGCATCCGTAAGGGATGGCGGGAAAGCCTGAACAGTCGTTTTTTTGTAATTGGTCTGAGTTTTGGAGGAAATATGCAGGGTATTTTGAAACGGGTTTTGGTCGGGGTTTCGCTGGTGTTGTTGTCTGCGGGCGCGCAGGCCAATCCGGCATTGGCCAAAAAGAAAGGGTGCGCAAGCTGCCATGGCGGGGTGGCGGGTGTGAACGTGAGGACGCCTCTTGCGGGCATGCCCAAGGCGCCGTCTTTTTACGAGCTGTACAGTCAGTTCGGCGGCCAGCCGGATGCGGAAGACAAGATGGCGGCCGCTTTGCTGGCCAACAAGAAGCACCCGAAGGTGGCGCTCAATGACACCGAGCGCAAGGCCTTGATGAAGTTTTATGCGAGTGTCGAGCCGGTGGAAATTTCCGGCCAAAGGCAGGTTGCAGCGAAGGAAGTCGTGCAGGCCAAGTAAGCGTCCAGCGGACACCCTGGAAGCGGTGACCCTGATGAGCTCGTAGAGGGCACGGCGGTTTCATGGGGCTGAATAAAAAATGTTCGATACGAAGGGGCGGGGGGACGCATGATCAAGACACCACGGTGGAAGTCCATCCAATGGCGGCTCGTCGGCGTGTTGCTGTCATGCGCGGCCAGCCTGCCGCAGGGTATTGCCTTCGCGAGCACGGCCGATCACAGCCAGTTCAAGAGCCTGCAGCAGACCTTCAAATCCGGGTCCGCCGTCACCCAGGCTTGCCTGGAATGTCATTCCAAAGCGGCAGACGAAGTGATGGCGTCGAAACACTGGACCTGGGAGTTTCCCGACCCGCATTCGAAAAAAATGCTGGGCAAACAGAACGTCCTGACGTCCTTCTCGCTGGGGATACAAAGCAACAATCCGGTATGCAATGCGTGCCATGTCGGCTATGGCTGGAAAGACAACAGCTTCGATTTCACGGCCAGGGAAAATGTCGACTGCCTGGTTTGCCATGACACCACGGGTTCCTATCGCAAAGGGTCGGGGATGGCCGGGCACCCGCCCGTCGCCGGGATGCTTCCTCCCGACAGCACCGTCAAGCCCGTCGACCTGAACAAGGTGGCCCAGAACGTGGGCAAGCCCAGCCGCGACACCTGCGGCGCCTGCCACTTCCATGGCGGCGGCGGGGATGGGGTGAAGCATGGTGATCTGGATAGCTCGCTGGCGGCTCCCGAAAAGGACGTGGACGTCCACATGGATGCGCTGGGCCTCGATTTTTCCTGCACCGAATGCCACAAGACGACGGAGCATCAGGTCGCGGGCAGCCGCTATGCCCTCACGGCGAAGGACGTTCACGGCGCACTGATGCGCGGCCGCAAGGATGGCCGCAATCCTGCGACCTGCCAGGCCTGCCATGGCAATGTGCCGCACAAGATGGCGCGGCTCAACCGCCATGCCGACAAGCTGGCCTGCCAGACCTGCCACATTCCTCAATTCGCCCGGGGCGGGATCGCGACCAAGATGACCTGGGATTGGTCTGCGGCAGGCCAGATGGATGCGGATGGGCAGCCGCTCGTCACCAAGGATGCCGAAGGCCGTGTCATTTATGACGCTAAAAAAGGCAGGTTCACCTACGGTGAAAACAAGGTTCCGGGCTATTTCTGGTTCAACGGAAAAGTGAGTCACCTGACGGCGTCGGACAAGATCGACCCCACGCGGCCGGTTCCGCTGAACCGCTTCGAGGGCGCGCCGGATGATGGCGAATCGCGGATCTGGCCATTCAAGGTCATGCGTGCGATGCAACCTTATGACAAGGTCCACCTGACCATGCTGAAAGCCCATACCACCGGTACCGACGAGGATTCCTACGGCAAGAGTTTCGACTGGCACAAGGCCATCGCTCGCGGCATGAAGGATGCGGGCCTCCCGTTTTCCGGGCAGTTCGACTTTGTCAAAACCGAGATGTCGTGGCCGATCACGCACATGGTGGCGCCCAAGGAGCAGGCGCTCGATTGCGTGGCCTGCCATGGCACGCAAAGCCGCCTGGCCGGTGTGCCGGGCATTCATGTGCCCGGCCATCATGGACATGGCTGGCTGGACAAGCTGGGCTGGGGCCTCGCCGGGCTGAGCGTGCTGGGCGTGATCCTGCATGGCGCCGGCCGCTTCTTCGCCCATCGGAAAGGAGCACGCAAGTGAGTGAACGTATCTATGTCTTCTCGCTGTTCGAGCGCTTCTGGCACTGGGCGCAGGCGATCCTGATCATGCTGTTGCTGGCGACCGGTTTCGAGGTTCACGGCACGTATCAGCTGCTCGGGTTCGAGCGGGCCGTCGATACCCATACGATTGCCGCGTGGACGCTGGTCGGGCTCTGGGTGTTCGCCATCTTCTGGCACTTCACCACCGGCGAGTGGCGGCAATACATCCCGACGCTGCAGAAAGTGGATGCCATGATCAAGTACTACGTGTACGGCATCTTCACCGACGCCCCGCATCCGTTCCGGCTCACGCGCCTTAAAAAGCACAATCCGCTGCAGCGCCTGGCCTATCTCGGCGTCATGGTTTTCATCACCCCATTGCTCTGGATCACCGGCTGGTTTTACCTCTTTTACGGGTACTGGGCTGCGTGGGGCTGGGAACGCTATCTGTCGTTGCAGTGGGTTTCATTTTTCCATACTGCGGGCGCGTTCATGATGCTGCTGTTCCTGATCGTCCATATGTACCTGATCACCACCGGTCATACCGTATTCAGCCATTTCAAGGCCATGATCACCGGCTGGGAAGAACCTGATTGACGGGGTCTGCCAGCAACGGAACACACCATTGAAGTCTTAGTGCAAAGGAGATATCCATGAAAAGCCGTTACACGATGCTATCCGGACTGATGTTGGGGTTGCTGGCGCTGCCGTTCGCGGGACAGGCAGCAGATGGCGGCGACTGGAAACGCGGACGCGTCTACTACCGCTTCGTCTGCACCGACTGCCACAGGGCGCAGCCCAGCGGCGAGATCCCGCCGACCTCCAGGAGCATGGCCGAATGGAAGGCGTACTTCCAGGCAGGCAAGCACGAGAAAGGCAAGACCAGCCTCAAGTATTTCGTCAGCAAGTCCTATCGGGAGAGCATCAAGGCCAAGAACCAGGCGGCCGCGAAGTTCATCGACGTGCCCGAGGAGGAGCTGTGGAAGGACGTCGAGGCTTTCGCCATCAGGGGGGCGAAGGATGGCGATGCGCCGGCAAAATGCAACTAATGATCCGCATGTTTTCCGGGACTGTCCGCAGACGTAGGGTGCGCCATGCGCACCGTTGCAATGGTGCGCATGGGCACCCTACGTCATGGAAGTGCGATCAATCGTCCCTGTTCGAATCCAGCGGTCTCAAGGCCGATTACGAAGCCGCGCTGGTCGAGCCGTGGTCGCCCTACCTCGGCGCCGTGCTGCTGCTGCTGGCGGTGTTCGCGCTGATGCTGTCGGGCGAGACCTGGGGCGTGTTCGGCGGCATCAGGCTGTGGGGCGACTGGTTCAACCACCTGATCGGCCTCGGCGGCGTGCTCGGCATCCACGCGCCGGATTCGCCGCTGATGCATCGCATCTCGCTCAGAACATCGCCCTGGTGCTGGGCGCTTTCACCGCCGCCCTGCTGTCGCGCCAGTTCCGCTTCAACCGCCCGCCGATGCTGGAATTCGTCTGGGGCGCGCTCGGCGGCAGCCTGATGGGCATCGGCGCGGTGCTCGCCGGCGGCTGCACCGTCGGCGCCTTCTTCGTGCCGACGCTGCATGCCTCGCCGTCCGGCTTCGCGATGCTGGCAGGGCTGATGGTCGGCGCGGTGATCGGCCTCAAGCTCCTGATGTGGACGCTGGAGCACATCACCTGGGGCATGCAGGCGCCGGTGCCGAAGCCGCTGTCGCCACGCACACTGGCGATGTATCCCTGGCTCGGCCTTGTCGTCGTCATCGGCGTCCTGTGGTGGGCGACCCACTGGTATGGCTCGGCGGACAGCAAGATCGCCTCGCGCGGCATCATCGTGGTGGCCGGTTTCGCCATCGGTTTCATCATGCACCGCTCGCGCTTCTGCGTCGCCCGCGCCGTGCGCGAACCCTTCATGACCGCCGAAGGCGACATGACCAAGGCGGTGATCCTGGCGCTGGCGGTCGGCATTCCGGTCGCCTCGCTGATCTTCCAGGCCGAACTGCTCGATCCCTATCTCGCCATTCCGCCGCGCTTCTGGCTCGGCTCGCTGCTCGGCGGCGTGGTGTTCGGCCTCGGCATGGTGTTCGCCGGCGGCTGCGGCAGCGGCTCGCTGTGGCGCGTCGGCGAGGGCCATCTCAAACTGTGGGTCGCGGTGTTCTTCTTCGCCTGGATCGGCTCGATCACCAGCGCGCTGTTCGGCAAGGCTGGCTGGACCGTGTCGGAGATGAACCTCGACATGCTGGAGGAGAGCCCGCTGGGCATCCAGACCTTCTTCCCGGCCATGCTCGACGGCTGGGGCTGGACCTATCTCGCGATCGGCGCCTTGCTGCTGCTGTGGTATCTGCTGGTGCGCTACAACGAGTCCACGGAAAAATTCACCGTGGTGTGAGTCGGTTCGGTTCGGGATCAGCCCACCCAATGCGTGATGCCCTTGTGGCATGACGCGTTATAAAAAGATGGTCTTGTCTTTTTGTCGGGGTTGTTTATAAAAAAAGTAGATAGTTGTTGGATGTCAGGATGGCTTTTTGGGTATGGCTGCATCAAGAAACAACGGATGAATTCATCGTTCACTGAGAGAAAAGGAACATCAAAATGAAACTGCACAAACTTGGACTTGCCCTGATGTTGTCGCTTCCTGTCGCCCTGCCGGCTGTAGGCTGGGTGACGCCGGTTCACGCAGAACAGCTCAAGGCGAAGGAAGGCTGGTACGGCAAACTGGTGGACGTCGAGTTCGTCAAACAGAATGTCGACATCCCCCCCAAGAAGGGGGTCATGATCATCGATTCACGGCCCACCGCGCGCCAGTACGATCCCGGCCACATCCCCGGCGCAGTCAGCATCCCGGACAGCAAGTTCGACCAGATGGCCGGCAGCCTGCCGCAGGACAAGAGCACGCTGCTCATTTTCTACTGCGGCGGCGTGGAGTGCATGCTGAGCCACAACTCCGCCTTCAAGGCGGAAAAGCTGGGCTACACCAATATCCGCGTGTACTCCGACGGTTCCCCCGACTGGGCGGCCAAAGGCACGGGGCAGGCGGTTTCTGCGGCCTACATCAAGAAGCTGCAGGATGAAAAAGCGAACTTCATGCTGGTCGATGCCCGGCCCAAGCGCATGTTCGACAAGGGTTCCATTCCTGGCGCGGTGAATATCTCGGATAGCGAATTCGACAAGCACGTGGACAAGCTGCCGGCCGACAAGGCCACGCCCCTGATTTACTTCTGCGGCGGTCTGGAGTGCGTGCTCAGCAACAAGTCCGCCGACAAGGCTCGCAAGCTGGGTTACACCAACGTCAAGACCTATGTCGAAGGCTATCCGGAATGGGCCAAATTGTATGGTGAAGCGGCCGCTCCGGCTGCCGCCGGCGGCGCGGGTGCGACCGACAAGGGCGCGGCCAGCATCGAGGCCGGCAAGGAAAAGGGCACCATCACGGTGGCGTCCTTCGAGCGCATCATGAAGGACAATCCGGATTCCCTGCTGCTGGTGGATGTGCGTGATGCCAAGGAGTTCAATGCCGGCACCGCCAAGGGCGCGATCAACATCCCCATCGGCGATCTGGAAAAAAAGATCGGCACCCTGCCCAAGGACAAACCCATCGTCTTCCTGTGCGGCACGGGAGCCCGTTCGGGAGAAGCCTATGACGCGGCAAAACTGCTGCGCAGCGAGTTGCAGGTCTATTTCATCGATGCAGAGATGAAATTCAACGCGGACGGCACCTACAGCCTCAAGGAACACGCCAAGTAGACCCCTCCAATCAAGGCGGGAGGTCAATCGCCCGCCTTGATTGCGCTGCCATCACGCTGAACGGTATTTCAAAAGGCCTGCCATCCGTGCAGGCTTTTTTCATGCGGCCTGCAAAGAATTTGGCGGCATTCACCTGGGGCTTGAGATTTATCAATACCTATTCAGGGAAATTTTCCTATTATTAAAGAGGATGAATGCATCCTTATATGGTTAATTCAAGGAGAAGAAAATGACTCAAACAAAATTCAAACTTAATCGCAAGGCCTTGTTTGGCTTGATGGTGCTGGCTGCGATTGGCGGTGCGCCGGTTCATGCAGCCACAATTAAGGTCATTCCGACAGTGGCAGATGGGGTGATTGCGATGATGGTGCATGCTCGCTGCGCGAGGCTGTGATTGCGGTCAACTCAGCGGGGACAGATTCGGGCGCCACAATCGACTGCGTCAACAGTTCCGCCGATGAATACGGAACCAACGATACGATCACGCTTCCTGGCCGGAACGTACGAATTGTCGGTTACGGGGCTTGATGAGGTTGTAATCGGGTATCGCCCCCAACTTTGTGATCGATAACACCCCCAATCGCCGCGATAGGTGACCTTGACATCAGTGAAGAGCGTGACGCATCGTCGGAGCGGGCGCGAACACGACAATCATCCAGTGGCACGGGTGAGGTTGTGGAAACAAGCCGCGACCGCATTTTCCACGTTTACACCACGGATCCATTGACACGAGCCGTCAACGTCGCGATCTCAGGTGTCACGATCCGGGATGGCCGGACGTTCGAGCAAGAGCTTGCTCTCGGTGCGGCTTCTGGCGATCCGCTCGATTGGCGCTGTACGACTATTACTTCCGACGCGCAGGCGCAGGTCTTGGCCGTGGGCGCGGCTGCAAATGTCGCAAAGATCGATCCCTTGCTCACCGGACGATGAGAATGCAGAAGGGCAGGGGCGGCAGCCAGCGGCCGACCGATCCGGATGAGGGCGGTGCGACTTTCTCGCTGACCCTCACCGACGTGAAGGTGCTGACGCAACCAGGCGCAGAGGTGATGGCGCCGGCATCTATACCGCGGTCGCCGATGACTGCGACCAACATCGTGGTATCCGGCAACTCGACCACCATCAACGGCGGCGGCATCTACAACGAGGGCGACACCTACGATCACGAATTCGACCATCAGCGGCAACATCGCCGAAGGCGGTGGCGGGATGTTCATGACCGGCAGCAACACGGTCACCATCAGCGGAACGACCCTGAGCGGCAACAGCGCCGTCGGCGGCGGTGGCATCAGCGGCCGTTCCGGCATGACGCTGAACCTCGTCAACTCGACGATCAGCGGCAACATCGGTGCCGACGTCGGTGCCGGCTTCTACACCAACGGCTCGGCCAACCTGAACTTCGTCACCATCGCCAATAACCTCGCGGGTGCGGATTCGCCGACTGCGGGGTCCGGCATCAACGTCTTCCCGGCGTCGACCGCGGCCAACGCCGTGACGCTGAAGAACGTGCTGCTCTCCGGCAACAAGGCGGCTGGCTGGACGGCATGGACGCTGCAGCCATCGCTGCGCTGCCGTCCGCCAACTGCGGCGTCACCGGCGGCGGCATTCCCGTGACGTCTCTCGGCAACAACCTGAGCAGCGATGCCAGTTGCGACACGTGGCTGACCGCTGCGACCGACAAGAAGAGCGTGGATCCGAAGATCGGCGATCTGGCCGAACAACGGCGGCCTGACACAGACCCACGCGCTGCTTGCCGGCAGCCCGGCGTTGAGCGCGGGTGCGGCTGACGCGACAGTCAAGGTCGACCAGCGTGGCCAGCCACGCGAAAGCCCGCCCGACATCGGCGCTTTCGAACTCGACAACATCACGGAAAGCCCACCACCACGAGTAGCAGTGACGGCGGCGGTTGCGCCATCGGCGGAGACGGCCGGGTCGACCCGACTCTGCCGGCCCTGCTGGCCGCTGCGCTGACCTTCTTCGGCTGGCGCCGCCGCACCGCAAGGTAATCGTCTGGCCCCGCCCCGCTGCTGGATAACGGGGGCGGGTAGTCGGCAAGCCGGTGCAAACCTCGGGTTTGCACCGGCTTTTTTTGCCCGCTCGCCGGCAATGCGCGGGCGTGGCGTCCGCAGCGGATCAACTCAGGACGTGGCGCTTGATCTGTGACAGAATTGAACAAGCGAGGCTCGTATCGAGCCTCCGGTTCAAAGCATTAAAAACCCATGACCAAAAACATAACTTACTGTACCGACGAAAAATGGCCGGGCCGTCCGGACTGTGTGCATTGCGCCATTCATGGCACCGTCCTTTTTTCCGTTCTGAACGGAACTGAACTGCGTGAGATGTTACGGGGCATTGACAATCAGTGGTACGAAACAGGGCACGAACTGCTATGCGCAGGGCATCAAGGGTGGGCATGTTTATACCATTCGCGCCGGTTGCGTGAAGATGGTGCATGCACTCGACGACGGCGGTCGACGCATCGTGCGCTTGCACTATCGTGGCGATGCCATCGGTCTGCAATCGGTGCTGGGTCAGCCCCACCGGAATTCCGCCATCGTTTTGCAAAAAGCCGATATCTGCCGCATCCCGGTCAGCGTCATTCACGCCCTCAAACAACGCAATCCGCAAATTTACGAGCAACTGATGCGGCGTTGGCAAAGCCAACCTGGATGAGGCGGAAAGCTTCATCACCGAACTCGGCACCGGCCATGCCGAAACCCGGTTGGCCCGCCTGCTGCTCAAGCTCGACGCCCACAGCGAGCGCCATTGCATCCCCAACCTGCTGCGCGAGGACATCGCCGCCATCATCGGCGTCACCACCGAAACCGCCAGCCGGCTGATGGCCGACTTCCGCCGCCGCAAATTCATCCTGGAAAAAGAAGACCACGGCATCCACTGCGACCGCGACGCACTGAAAAGCCTGATTTGATGGCCGCCTGAAAACGGCGGGAGGCCTGTTCCCGGTCAGGTGAGTCGTTGAATCCATGAACAAGGGCCACGCACCCTTCGGTGCGTGGCCCTTGTGTTCAGCGTGTCCGCAGGCAGTTCAGGGCTGCACGCGATTCTGCTGCAGCGTTTGTTGCTGCGTGCGGTTCTGTTGTTGCACCGTGCCGCCCGCACCGGTGCCGCCATGCTTGTACTGGTGCAGATGCTTGTGCTGGCGTTGCTGCTGCTGCATGCCGCCACCCTGGCCTTTGCCGCCGCCCTGGCCATTGCCCATGCCGTTGGTTCCCGGCTTGCCCACCCGCATTCGCCGAGCCGGCGCCCTGGCCTGTGCCACCCCCCTGCTGCATGCCGTCACCCTGGCCTTTGCCACCGCCCTGACCATTGCCCATGCCCGTCTGATTTCCGGCTTGCCCACCCGCATTCGCCGAGCCGCCGCCCTGCTGCATGCCAGCGCCTTGGCCTTTGCCACCGCCCTGGCCCTTGCCGCCGCCATTCTGGGCCAGTGCAACACCGCTACCCAGTGCAGCGACCAGTACCGAAATCATCATCATGTTCTTGCGCATATCCCACTCCATTCAAGTTGAAAAAACTCGCTCGACTCCAAGTATATGTACCCGCGTTCAAATCGGTGTTTCACACTTGTTTCAATATGTGACCGAGTGTGACAGCCTCGTCAGCCGGGGGCGATCGGGATGGCGATTGCCCCGAGCGGTGCGTGGCACCTGGCATCCAGCAGCCGATTCGTTCAGGAGAATCGGCTCGGTGCCTGGCGCGCCGGATGCCAGGAAAAACAGCCGATCGGGTGACGAGTTTTCATGCCCGGTGTCGGAAATCGAACGGGGAGACAGGCAAAAAAAGTCACTCAATCCGCTGATTGGTTTGCGGTTTGTCAATGTGACTTGCACCCATAAAATTTATAATAAACAATTAATTTAAGACATGTTTATCCAATAAGAGCACAGGTGATCTAGACTTCGTATTGAGGGAGTTGGTTTCTAGTGTGTCGAACGACTATCCATGGCTTCTCTGGTATGGGTTTTGCAGATTGAGATGAGAGCCTTGGTCAACGCCGCAGATGCGCGTTCGGTTGGATTGTTTTTTGTGATTGTTATTGAACTGGAGTGAATGTATGACCCAAAAGAAATCGAAAACCCTTGTTGCCAGCGCGGTGAGCTTGGCGCTGTCGAGCATGATGCTGTCGGCCGGCCTGAACGCGGGCATTATCAACAATTCGAATCAACTGCACCGCTGGGCTTGCTTGGCGCCTGCGGTGCTGACGAGCGCGACCAACCGCTTGTGTCGGAGCGTGGGATCTGACCAACGTTCACGTCAAGCTGATTCCGTGTGATTGACGGTACCGAATTCGGCATGGTTTTGACGAGACTGACTGGCGCTTACACGACCATGATCGTATGGCGACTAGTTTTCGAGCTATGTCACCGATGGTGACAATCCGCGCTTTGATCATGGCGCGGTTGTCCGGCAAGGACTGGCCGGTCGGCGAGCCCACCGGCATCAAGGCGGTCATCGGCGACACCAAAACCAACAACGGCAAGCCGCAAAACTGTCTGATCAACACCTCCTATCTGGGTGACGACTCCGGCAAATCCTAACTGATGTGGACAGCGTACTTGGACGACTGCCGATGGCCGAATCCGGTCATCTGCTCCAGCGTTTTCCAGTCGCACAAGCGCTTCAAGATCGCGATGCTGCCTGAGACGGTTGCCGGATCGACGCTGTTGGCGCAGAAGGGAAGCCCATCGATTTGGTCTTCAATGTCACTGATGACGGTTCAACGGACGATCAAGCCCTATCAGGTGTTCAGCAAGATCAACAACTACACCGGCAAGCGCCTCGCAGGGCTACAAGATCGTGGTCGGAACGGGCGTGGGTGCAGCATTCGTCCGGCAGACTGCGAGCGATTGGGCATTGAGGACAAGCTGTACATTTCTCTCGGCATAGGCGAAGGGACCGAACAGTGACAGGTGTCCTGCTGACGGTTCCGACCTTTTTGATGCCGCCGAAGGACTTGCCACTTTCTCGCATGGTCTGTTCGGCCCGCTCGAACCAGCATTTCCCGACCAACGGTTTCTTCGATATCCGGACGGCCGGATTTAACGTCGAACAGGTCTGTTCGTTTGCTGCGTGCGGCCACGTGCCCGACGTGCTGTCTTCCCCGGCATACGGTCAAGCCTGACCGACACCATTTACTCGACCGGTGCGCTGCAAGCAACTATGTCGACGCACCGGTCAACTTTGGCGACTGGCTGCACTATGGTCTGGCGCCCATGGGCATTTTCTGCGATTTCGATCAGTGACCCGACCACCGATGCGGATCTCGATGGCCTACTGGAACGGCACGGCCTGGGTCAAGAACTATGATTCGGGTTTTGCTGCCGTTACCGAAGCCGAATTGAATACCTGGGCTGCGGACGCGCTCTACTCGGTCGATACGATCGAGGACACGGTGAATCTGGGAATCAACTACATCGTGAAGGTGGGCGAATGGCATCCCGGAACGGGAAAGTCACCATCCGCATCATCCCGGTCGTGGGCGATCAGACGCCTACCTGCTCGCGTGGATGACGAATGCTCCCACCGCTGGGGACTTGCTGCCGGTTTCCGACACCCCCGTCACGCCGCCTCCTACCACGACCACCACCAGCGATAGCGGCGGCGGTGGCTGCGCCGTCGGCGGCAACGGTCGCTTCGACCCGACCCTGCCGGCGCTGCTGGCCGCAGGTCTGGGCTTCTTCGGCTGGCGTCGTTTCAAGGGCGGCAAGTAAGACCCCGCCCGCTTCGCTCCGCCTCCGGCGGGGTGAAGCGGGCACCGAATTCTCCGGCGCCGGCGCAATCCTTTGGGTTGCGCCGGCGTGTTGTTTATAGCAAGCTTGGACGCGATGCCGCTCAAACCCGTTTTCGACACGCTCCGCCGAGTGCCCTGGCCGGGCGTTCCCCAGCTCAATCTGCTGTTGCTGCTGGCGCTGGCCGCCTTGCTGGCGCACTGGACCTGGCGTTTTGCCGCGCCGGTGCCGCCGGTTCAGGCAAGCGGCGCGCGCGCCGATATCAAGCTGGACACGGTGCTGGCGTCGCTGCGCGCGGCGCCTCTGTTCGGCGCGGCGGGCGGACAGGCGAATGCCTCGGCCGAGCAGGTCACCACGCTCAATCTCAAGCTGCGCGGGGTGTTCGCCGCACCGGGCGGGCTGTCGGCGATGGCGATCCTGGCGGTCGACGGCAAGGACCAGGCCATCGCCACCGGTTATGAAGTCGTGCCGGGGGTGGTGCTGGATGCGGTGGCGCCCGACCATGTGATCCTGCTCAATCGCGGGGTGCGCGAGCGCCTCGAGCTGGAGGCGCTGGGGCGGCCGCTGACGCTGGATGATGGCGACGTTCCGGTTTCGCGCCAGGAACTCGACCGGGCGCTGGCCAATCCGCAAAGCCTGGGGGTGCAGGCGCAGGCCGGCACCGCCGCGCAAGCCCGGCCTGGTGCTGGGCACGGTGGACGGCAACGGCCTGGCGGCGCGGCTGGGGTTGCAGAGCGGCGACCGCTTGAGCATGGTCAATGGCAGCCCGGTCGGTAACATGCAGGATCTGGCGCGGCAATTGTCCGCAACGGCCAATGCGCAGCGTGTCACGGTGGTGGGCGAGCGCCAGGGCAAGCCGCTTATTCTTTCTTTCAGGCTGCAGTAAACGTGATGAACAACATGAAAAAAACACGACAGGGATTTTCGCGTCGGCTGACCCTCGGCGCCTTGCTCGCTCGCACTGACGCTGACACCGGTGCAGGCGCAGGCGCAAGGGCAGGGCGACCGGGTCGTGCTCAATTTCGTCAACGCCGACATTCCCTCGGTGATCAAGGCGGTGGGCGAACTCACCGGCAAGAATTTCATCATCGATCCGCGCGTCAAGGGCACGGTGATCATCTCCTCGGCGCGGCCGGTGCCGCGCAGCCAGGTCTATCCGATTCTGCTGTCGGCGCTGCGCATGCAGGGTTTCTCCGCGATCGAGGGAGACAACAACGTGGTGAAGATCGTGCCGGAGGCGGAGGCCAAGCAGAACTTCAGCGTGACCCGCGGCAAGCAGGTGAACGAGAGCGGCGACCGCATCATCACCCAGGTCTATCCGCTGCAGTACGAGTCGGCCGTCCAGCTGATGCCGGTGCTGCGGCCGCTGATCGGCCCCAACAATGCGATCGCCGTGCTGCCCAGCAGCAATACGCTGGTGATCACCGATTACGCCGACAACGTGCGGCGGCTGAACGCGATCATCGAGGCGGTCGACCAGCCGAGCGCGAACGACACCGAGCTGATCAAGCTCAACCACGTGTCGGCGGTGGACGTGGCGCAGTCGCTCGGGCGGCTGATGTCGGATGGCGCGGCGGGCGGGCTGCCGGGCGGCTGCGCGGCTGCTGATCGTGCCGGACATGCGCTCGAATTCGCTGCTGGTGCGCAGCGACAATCCCGCGCGCATCCAGACGCTGCGCAGCCTGGTCGCCGGACTCGACGTGCCGGGCGCGGCGGGCGGCAACATCCACGTGGTGTATCTGCGCAATGCCGAGGCGGCGCAAGCTGGCCGAGACCCTGCGCGGCATCCTGTCCGGCGAGGTGCCGGCTGCGCTGGCCGCCACGCCCGCCAGCACGATGTCGAGCGGAACGACGCCGCCGCGACAACCGGCCAGCGTCGGCAGCAGCGTCTCCGGCGCCGCCGGCGGCGACATCATTCTGGCCGATCCGGCGACCAATTCGCTCATCATCACGCGCGCCGGACGTGACCTACAACGCATTGCGCGCGGTGATCGACAAGCTCGACGCGCGCCGCGCGCAGGTGTTCATCGAGGCGCTGATCGTGGAAGTGACCGCCGAGAAGGCGGCCGAGTTCGGCATCCAGTGGCAGGACCTGAGCCGCCTGTACGACAGCGGCACGAATTTCATCGGCGGCACCAACTTCGGCGCCCGCGGCACCGGCACCAACATCATCGACGCGGCGGCCAACCTCGGCAGCCTGAGCGCAGGGGCTGAACATCGGCGTGGTCCAGCGGCACCATCAACGTTCCCGGCATCGGCGTGGTGACCAACCTCGGCGCGCTGGCGCGGGCGCTGGAGTCGGACGCCAATGCCAACATCCTGTCGACGCCCAACCTGCTGACGCTGGACAACGAGGAAGCGAAGATCGTCGTCGGCCAGAACGTGCCCTTCATCACCGGCCAGTACGCGCAGACCGGCACCACCACCACGGCGACCCCGTTCCAGACCATCGAGCGCAAGGACGTCGGCCTGACGCTGAGGGTGCGACCGCAGGTGTCGGAAGGCGGCACGGTCAAGCTGCAGATCTATCAGGAAGTCTCCAACCTGAGTTCGAGCACCGCCGCAGGCGGCCGACCTGATCACCAACAAGCGCTCGATCGATTCCACCGTGCTGGTCGACGACGGCCAGATCATCGTGCTCGGCGGCCTGATCTCGGACGACGCGCAGGACGGCGTCGACAAGGTGCCGCTGCTGGGCGACATTCCGGTGCTCGGCTATCTGTTCAAGTATGAAAAGCGCAAGCGCGTGAAAACCAACCTGATGGTGTTCCTGCGCCCGTACGTGCTGCGCGACGCCAGCAGCGCCACCGCGTTGACCAGCGACCGCTACGACTTCATCCGCAACGAACCAGGCCGCATTCCCGCATGCAACCCAACCTGCTTCCTGCCCGACATGCCGGTCGGCACACTGCTGCCCTGAATTCAAGCGACCTGCCGCAGCGGTCCGATCCGCTGATGCCCGCCATGGATACGCCCGCGACCCCGATTCCGGATCCCCGGCTGGCCGCGCTGCTGCCCTACGGCTTTGCCCGCGCCCACGGGGCGCTGGTGGCGCGGCGCACCGACGACGAGGTCGAGGTGTGGCTGCGCGAGGGCGCCCAGCCCGCCACGCTGGCCGAGGTGCGGCGCATTCTCAAGCAGCCCTTGCTGACGCAGGTGCTGACGCCGGAGCAGTTCGAGCACGCGCTGGATCAGGCCTATGCGCGCGGCGAAAACCATGCGGCCAGCCTGGTCGACGACATGGAGCAGGGCATGGACCTGCAGCAGCTGGCGCAGGACATCCCCGAGGTGGCCGACCTGCTGGAAAGCGAGGACGACGCGCCGATCATCCGCCTGATCAACGCGCTGCTGACGCAGGCGCTGCGCGAGAACGCGTCCGACATCCACATCGAACCCTTCGAGACGCGCTCGGTGGTGCGCTTTCGCATCGACGGCGCGCTGCGCGACGTGATCGAGCCGAAGCGCGCGCTGCACGCGGCGATCGTGTCGCGCATCAAGGTGATGGCGCAGCTCGACATCGCCGAGAAGCGCCTGCCGCAGGACGGCCGCATCACCCTGCGCCTGGCCGGGCGGCCGGTCGACGTGCGCGTGTCGACGCTGCCCACCGGCCACGGCGAGCGCGTGGTGCTGCGTCTGCTCGACAAGCAGGCGGGGCGGCTCGAACTGGGACGGCTCGGCATGAGCCGGGACACCCTGAGCGCGCTCGACGATCTGATCCATCACCCGCACGGCATCGTGCTGGTGACCGGCCCGACCGGCTCGGGCAAGACCACCACGCTGTACGCGGCGCTGTCGCAGCTGGACGCCAAGACGCTCAACATCATGACGGTGGAAGACCCGATCGAGTACGACCTCGACGGCATCGGCCAGACCCAGGTCAACCCGCGCATCGAGCTGAGCTTTCGCCCGCGCGCTGCGCGCCATCCTGCGGCAGGATCCGGACGTCATCATGATCGGCGAAATCCGCGACCTCGAGACCGCGCAGATCGCGGTGCAGGCCTCGCTCACCGGCCACCTGGTGCTGGCGACGCTGCACACCAACGACGCCGCCAGCGCGGTGACGCGCCTGGTCGACATGGGGGTCGAGCCCTTCCTGCTGGCATCGAGCCTGCTGGGCGTGCTCGGCCAGCGCCTGGTGCGCCGGCTGTGCCCGCTGTGCCGCCAGCCGCACGCGGCGAGCGACAAGGAAATCGCGGCGCTGGGGCTGCCGTCAGCTGGACGGGCCGTTGTATAGCGCAGTGGGCTGCCCGAGCTGCAATTACACCGGCTACCGCGGCCGCACCGGCATCTACGAATTGCTGACGGTGGACGAGACCGCTGCGCCGCATGATTCACGACGGCGCATCCGAGCAGGCGCTGCGCGACCACGCCGTGCAGCACGGCATGGTCAGCATGCGCCAGGACGGCATGCGCTGGGTGCGCAGCGGCGAGACCACGCTGGAAGAAGTGCTGCGCGTGACGCGCGACACCTGAGCGGCGCTTCGCATGGCTGCATTTCGCTACGAGGCCTATGACGCTGCCGGCCGCCTGAGCAAGGGCGTGCTGGAAGCCGATACCGCGCGCCAGCTGCGCGCCCGGCTGCGCGAGCAGGGGCTGCTGGTCGCGGCGGTGGAGGCCTTGTCCGAGTCCACGCAGGCGAGTGGCGCCCGCCACCTGCACTGGCGGCGGCGCCTGTCGGGCGCGCAGCTGAGCCTGATCACGCGCCAGTTCGCCACCCTGCTGGCGGCCGGCCTGCCGGTGGAGCAGACGCTCAACGCGCTGATCGAGCAGGCCGATACCGAGTACCAGCGCCAGGTGCTGGCCGGGGTGCGCGGCGAGGTGCTGGCGGGACATCCGCTGGCGCGCGCGCTGCAGAAATATCCGCGCGTGTTTCCCGATCTCTACGTCACCCTGGTGGCAGCCGGCGAGCAGTCCGGCCGCCTCGGCGAGGTGATGGAGCGGCTGGCGGACTACACCGAGTCGCATCAGGCGCTGCGGCAGAAAGTCGGGCTGGCCTTCGTTTACCCGGCCATCGTCACGCTGGTGGCGGGCGCGGTGGTGCTGGGCCTGCTGACCTACGTGGTGCCGCAGGTGGTGAGCGTGTTCCAGAACACCAACCAGACGCTGCCGTGGCTGACCCGCGCGCTGATCGGCTTGAGCGATTTTCTGCGCGCCAGCGGCTGGCTGTGGCTGATCGGCGATCGCCGTGGCGATCTGGCTGGCGCGGTGCGCGCATTGCGCCGGCCCGGGCCGCGCCTGCGCTTTCATCGCTGGCTGCTGCGGCTGCCGCTGGTGGGCACGATGGTGCGCGGCGTCAACAGCGCGCAGCTGGCGAGCACGCTGGGCATTCTGGTCGGCAGCGGGGTGCCGTTGCTGGCGGCGTTGCAGGCCGGTGCGGGGGTGGTCAACAACCTGCCGATGCGGCAGGCGGTGGAGGAGGCGGCACGCCGGGTGCGCGAGGGCGGCAGCCTGAGCCGCGCGCTCGCCGCCGCCAAACTGTTCCCGCCGATGCTGGTGCACATGATCGCCAGCGGCGAGGCGAGCGGCCGCCTGGTGCACATGCTGGAGCGCGCCGCCGCGCAGCAGAGCCGCGAAATGGAAAACCGCGTGCTGGGGCTGACCAGCCTGCTGGAGCCGCTGCTGATCGTGGTGATGGGGGCGGTGGTGCTGGTGATCGTGCTGGCGATCCTGCTGCCGATTTTCGAGATGAACCAGCTGGTGCACTGATGCGCCCGTCGCCGATGAAGCCGCTCGACCCTGGCTCCGCGACTGCCGCGCGCCCCGGCTGGATGCGGGGTCTCGGCCTGCGGGCGGGATGGGGCTGGCTGGCCGATCCGCGCTTCGGACTGGCGCTGCTGGCCGGGTGTGCCTTCTGGCTGATGCTGGTCTGGCGGGGCCAGCCCGCACCGCTGCTGGGTCTTGCGGCACTGGCCTCGCTGATTCTGCTGCAGCCGGTGCTGGAGGAATTGCTGTTTCGTGGCCTGCTGCAGGGCAGGCTGCGAACGTGGGCGTGGGGGCGGCGCCAGCTCGGCGGCTTCACGTTGGCTAATATGATAGTGACACTGCTGTTCACCGCGCTGCACTTCATCAACCATCCGCCGCTGTGGGCCGCCGGCGTGCTGCTGCCGTCCTTGCTGTACGGCTATTTCCGCGACCGCCATGACAACGTGGCGCCGGCGATCGCGCTGCATGTTTTTTACAACGCGGGCTATTTTCTGCTGCCGCTGATCTGGAAAGGATAAAAGTCATGGCATCCATTCGCTCGACATTCCTCGCGCTGGCTGCGGCCGGCCTGATGCTCAGCGGTTGCGGGGGCGGCGGCAGCGATGGCGACACGGCAGCGGCGCCCCGCCCGACGGCCCCACCGAATACTGCGTGCTCGGCGCCTCGGTGCCGCCGGCCGTCACGGCGGTGCTGCCGCCCGGTTTCACTCAGGCCAGCCTGAGCACGGCGACCTCGACCCGCTTCGCCGGTTCGGGCCTGTGCGCCAGTTGCCACCGCGCGGACAACACGGTTAGCCCGCCGAGCAATTTCGATACGCTGACCGGCGAGCAGGTCGACCTGACCGCCGACTGGTCCGGCAGCATGATGGCCAACGCGGCGCGCGATCCCTATTTCCTCGCGGTGGTGTCGGCGGAAAGCGCGGCCAACCCCTCCCATGCCGGGGCGATCGAAGGCAAATGCCTGACCTGCCATGCGCCGATGGCGGTGTATGAGGCCAAGCAGGCAGGCACGCCGTTCACCCTGGCGGATCTGCACGCCAGCGATCTGGGCAAGGACGGCGTGTCGTGCACGCTGTGCCACCGCATCGAGCCCGGCAACCTCGGCACCGAGGATAGCTTTTCGGGCAATTTCCTCATCGGCAACGAGACCGGCAGCGCCCGCAAGATCTACGGCCAATACGCTACTGTCAACGCCAACCCGATGATCAACCAGGTGGCCTTCACCCCCACCTACGGCGCGCATATCCGCGAAAGCAGGATGTGCGCGACCTGCCACACCCTGACCACCGAGGCCATCGACCCGGCTACCCAGGAATTTACCGATACCGAGTTCCCCGAGCAGATGCCCTACAAGGAATGGCTGGCCAGCAGCTTCAGCACCACCCGCTCGTGCCAGTCCTGCCACATGCCGGCAGCCGACGGCCCGGTGCGTCTCTCCAATTTTGGACCGAAAAATACCCAGTCGCCGTTCAGCAAGCACCATTTCAGCGGCGGCAACAGCTTCATGCTGACGATGCTGAAGCAGGACCGGGCAAGCACCAATTCCCTCGGCCTGGTGGCCGACGTGAGCGCGCTGGAGGCGGCGATCGTGCGCGCCCGCAACAACCTGGCGCAGAACACCGCCAGGCTGGACGCCAATCCGTGTCGGGTCGCCAGCACGCTGACCGTGCCGGTGACGATCACCAATCTGACCGGCCACAAGTTCCCCACCAGTTATCCCAGCCGCCGCTCGTGGCTGCACGTCAAGGTTGAGGACGGCGCGGGCAACGTGGTGTTCGAGTCCGGCAACTTCGATGCGTCCGGCGAGATCGTCGGCCTCGACGTCGGCTACGAGTCCCACTACGACACCATCAGCCAGCCCGGCCAGGTTCAGGTGTACGAGACGGTGATGAAGGATGTGCACGACCAGCTGACGTATCGGCTGATGCATGCGGCGGGCTACCTCAAGGACAACCGCCTGTTGCCGGCCGGCATGAGCCCCGGCGACGACCGATCCCGATATTCGGGTGGTGGGCATCGGCACCGATGCGAATTTCATCGGCGGCAGCGACAAGGTGACCTATAGCGTGAACACGACGGGGCGCAGCGGACCGTTCAAGGTGAGCGTGGAACTGCTCTATCAGAGCGTGCCGCCGCGCCATGTCACCGCGCTCGATCCCTATGCGGGCAACAGCAAGGTCTCCAGCTTCAAGGGCATGTACGCCGCTGCCGACAAAACGCCGGAGCGCGTGGCCAGCCTGACCCTGAGCGTGCCCTGATCGCGGCCTGCCCAAGACACTATTCAACCAAGCACAAGGAAACACGATGCAATCCAGACCCGCCTGCATGACCCGAACCCCCCACGGTTTCACCCTGATCGAGATCATGGTGGTGGTCGCGATTCTCGGCATTCTGGCCGCGCTGGTGGTGCCCAAGATCATGGGACGCCCGGACGAGGCGCGCATCGTTGCCGCCAAACAGGACATCACTGCGATCCGGCAGGCGCTCAACCTCTATCGCCTCGACAACCTGCGCTATCCGACGACCGAGCAGAGCCTGCAGGCGCTGGTGGAAAAACCGACTTCGGGGACGATTCCCAACAACTGGAAACCGGGCGGCTACCTCGAGCGCCTGCCCAGCGACCCCTGGGGGAATCCCTATCAATATCTGGCTCCCGGGGTGCACGGCGAGGTTGATATCTTCAGCCTGGGCGCGGACGGTGCGCCGGGCGGCGAAGGCAACAACGCGGACATCGGTTCGTGGGAGTTGTAAGTCAGCGCGGTTTCACCCTGATCGAAATCCTGGTGGTGCTGGTGATCATCGGCATCATGGTGGGGCTGGTCAGCGTGCGCATGATGCCGGACGACGCCGAACGTGCTCAGAACCGAGGCCGAACGGCTGGCGCTGCTGCTGGAGCAGACGCGCGACCAGGCGGTCGTCTCGGGCGAGCCGATCGGTTTCTCGGTGGAGCAGGGACACTATCGTTTCTGGCTGCGCGACGCGGAAAACCTTTGGGTGCCGCTCAGCGGCGACGATCTGCTGCGGCAGCGTCCGCTGGCGGACGGCGTGCAACTCGCTGCCTTGCAGGTCAATCAGGCCCCGCTGGCGGAGGGCGACCGCCTGCTGTTCCTGCCGACCGGCAGCAATGAGCCGTTCACCGCCGATCTCGCGCTCAACGCGGCCCATGCGCGCATCCGCGGCGACCGCCTCGGCCGGGTGTCGATCGAGTTGCCGCAGGGCGTCATCGAATGAGCCGGCTGCAACGCGGCTTCACCCTGGTCGAGGTGCTGGTGGCGCTGGCGATCCTGGCGACCGCGCTTGCCGCCGCCAGCCGCGTCTCGGTGATGATGGCCGACAGTTCGGCCGAATTGCGGCAGCGGCTGCTGGCCGGCTGGACGGCGCAGAACCGTCTGGCCGAGCTGCAGGCGCGGCACGCCTGGCCCGGCGTGGGGTCACGCTCGGGCGAGGCGGAGCAGGCGGGTCTGAAGCTGACCTGGCGCGAAACCGTCAGCACCACCCCCAACCCGCTGTTCCGCCGCATCGAGATCAGCGTGAGCGAGAGCGGGCGCGACGACTATGCGCTGGCGCGGTTGACCGGTTACCTGGCGCGGGCGGAAGAGCGATGAGGCAGCGCGGATTCACCCTGGTGGAAGTGCTGGTGGCGCTGACGATCTTCGCGCTGATGTCGATGCTGGCCTACCGCGGGCTGACCTCGGTGCTGGAGACGCGCGACGCATCTCGCCGACGACAACCGGCGCTGGCGCGACATCGCGCTGACGCTGGCGCAACTGGAGCAGGACATGAGCCAGGCGGTGAACCGGCCGGTGCGCGACAACGGCGGCCTGACGCAGCCGGCACTGCTCGGCAACCCGCAGGCACGCGCAGACGAAGCCCAGTTGAGCGTCAGCCGCATGGGCTCGGCCTGGCAGAGCGGCGTGGCGGCCGACGTGCAGCGCCATGCGTACCGGCTGAACAACGGCACGCTGGAACAGCTGGTGTGGCCGGTGCTGGACCAGGCGCCGCTCAGCGCCCCGCAGGTGCATCCCTTGCTGGAACGGGTCGCCCGTTTCGAGCTGCGTTATCTCGACGCGGGCGGCAACTGGCAGCCGCGCTGGCCGCTGCCGGGCGTGGCGACCGTGCTGCCTGCCGCGCTGGAGGTGGTGCTCGAACTCGACGGCGGCACCACCGTGACACGGGTGTTCGTCCTGCCATGAGGCGGCAGCGCGGCGTGGCCGTCATCACCGCCATTCTGGTGGTCGCGCTGGTGGCGAGCGCGGCCTCGTTCATGGCGTGGCAGCAGCAGTTGTGGGTGCGCCAGGTGAGCAATCTCAACGAGCAGGCGCAGAGCCGGACGGTGGTGCTGGCGGCGCTGCAGTGGGCGCGCTGCGATCCTGGCGCAGGATGCGCGCGACAACAGCGTCGACCATCTGCAGGAAGGCTGGGCCAGTTCGCTGACGCCGCTGCCGGTCGAGGGCGGCGAACTGGCCGGTGAACTGAGCGATCAGCAGGGTCTGTTCAACCTCAACAGTCTGGTGCGCGAGGGCAAGACCAGTGCGAGCGACCTGGCGGTGTTCCGCAAACTGCTCGAGTTGCTGCAGCTGTCGCCCGAACTCGCCCATGCGGTGGTCGACTGGATCGACCCCGACGCCGACGTGACCTATCCCGGCGGTGCCGAGGACATGGATTATCTGGTGCTCGAGCCGCCGTACCGCGCCGGCAACCAGCCGCTGACGACGGTGGACGGGCTCGCCCGCGTCAAGGGCTTCGACGCCGACACGCTGGAACGCCTGCGTGCCTTCGTCACCGCGCTTGCCGAAGCCGACGCCGGTCAATGTCAACACGGCGCCGCCGGAAGTGCTGGCGGCAACGGTGGCCGAGCTGTCGCTGGATCAGGCGAGGTCGCTGGTGGCGGGCCGAAACCGGCAACACTTCAAGGATCTTGCCGACTTTCGCGCGCGCCTGCCGAAAACGGTGACGCAGGTGAACGAAATGGTTCTGAGCGTCGATAGCCGCTATTTCCTGGCCTCCGGCCACGCCCGTTTCGGTCGCGCACACGTCGGCTACGCCGCCCTGCTGGAACGCGAAACCACCGCCTGGCCGAAGCTGGTGTGGCAAAAAAATATCTGATTCAATCGAACCCTGACCATGAGCCTGCTGCGCATTCATATTCCTTCTTCCTGGCCCGATGCCGAACCGGACGCGACGCTGCCGTGGTGTCGCCTCGGCTCGCGCGGCGAGAGGCTCGATGCGGGCAGCGCCACGCTGGCCGCCCTGCCGCGCACCGAAGCCTGCGAGCTGGTGATTCCCGCCGAACTGGTGTTGCTGACGCACGCCACGCTGCCGCGCGGCAGCCGGCAGAAAATGCGCCAGCTGCTGCCCTACGCGATCGAGGACAAGCTGGTGAACGATCCGGATGCGGTGCATGTGGCCGCGGGTGCGACGCGGGCCGACGGACAGATTGCCCTGGCAGCGGTCGACAAGGCCTGGCTGGCGCGGGTGCTGGCGCGCCTCGACGCGGCCGGCCTGCGCCCGCGCAGTGCCTGGCCGGAAACCCTGCTGCCGGCCCTGCCGGCCGAGGGCTGGGTGATGGTGTGGGATGGCCGCAGCGGCTTCCTGCGCAGTGGCGCGCAGGCGGGCCTGAGCCTCGACGACGGCTCGGCCGAACGGCCGCCTGCCGCGCTGGTGCTGAGCGCGGCCGCAGCGCGCGCGGCCGCGTCGCTGCCGAAGCAGCTGCTGGTGCGCCTGCACGCCGATGCACCGTCGCCCGATGTGGACGCCTGGAGCCAGGCGCTGGGCATTCCCGTCGCGCTGGGAGAGACGTGGTCGCCGTTGCAGCATCCCGATACGCCCAGCGGCGGCATCGATCTGCTGCAGGGGGCATTCGCGTCTTCGAGTCTGGCGCGCGACTGGTGGCCCGCCCTGCGCTTGCCGCTGATCCTGGCCGGCTTGCTGCTGTTGCTGCAGGTCGGCGCCACGACCACCGAGTGGGTGCTGCTGAAGCGCGAGAAGCAGCACCTGCAGACCGCCATGGAACAGCATTTCCGCACGGCCTTTCCGGATGCGCGCGTGGTGGTCGACGCGCCCTTGCAGATGCAGCGCAACCTGGCCGAACTGCGCAGTGCGTCGCGGCAGCTGACGCCGGGGGACTTTCTGCCCTTGCTGGCGCGCACCGCGACGGCGCTCGATGCCGACAGCCGCAACCGCCTGCGCGCCGTTCACTACGACAGCGGCCAGCTGAGGCTGGAGGTCGCGCTGCCTGACCGCGCCGCGGCCGACGCCTTGCAGGCCCGCCTGAACGACGCCGGACTCGACAGCCGGGTCGACGACGTCAGCGGTAGCGCGCCGCAGTCGCTGGCGCGCATCACCATCACGGGGAATGCGCCATGAAGGCCTTGTTGATTCAATTCTGGCGCGCGCGCGCGCCGCGCGAACGTCTCGTTCTGGGCGGCGGGATCGCGCTGCTGGTGCTGGCACTGGGCTACGCCTATGGCTGGCTGCCGATGCAGCGCGACGCGGCGCAGATGCGCAAGGCCTTGCCGCAGCTGCGCGTGCAGGCCCGCCAACTGCAGCAGGATGCGGCCGAGGTCGCGCAGCTGCGGGCGCAGCCGGCGGTGGCGCGTGCGGTCAGCAGCCTGACGGCCGCCGTCGAGCAGCGTGCCGTCGCCGGCGGCCTGCGCGAACGCTTCGAATCGATCACCGCGCAGGACGCCCGCCATGTCCGGGTGGTGTTGCCGCAGGTGGCGCTCGACGAATGGGTCGTCTGGCTGGGTGACCTGCAGACGAAAGACGGCATCCGCGTTGAATCGACGCGCATCGAGGCGAGCGACACGGCCGGCATGGTCAAGGTCGAAGCCGTGCTGGCGGGGGCGGGATGAGCGAGCCGACTGCGTTTCGATTGCGGCCGCTGCACTATGGACTCGCCGCGCTGGTGTATCTGGTGCTGCTGCTGGCCTGGGCGCCCGCCAGCCTGCTGGCCTGGGCCTTGCCGCAAGTCAGCCATGAAGCCGTGTGGCTGGAGCGCGCCGAAGGCAGCGTGTGGCGCGGGCAGGCTGCGGGGCTGGTGCTGCGCCTGGGCAGCAATCCGGCGCTGCAACTGGGCCAGGTGAGCTGGCAGGTGCGGCCGCAGGATATCTTCGCGGGGCGCCTCGGCTACCGGCTGCAGGTGGCGGGTGCCGACATCCAGGCCGCAAGCGTGCTGCGGGCAGGCCTCGGGGGCATCGAATTACGGGAGACCCGTGCCGAACTGCCGGCAAGCTGGCTGGGGCAGGTGTCCCCCGATATCGAGCTGTGGCAGCCGGGCGGCAAGTTGCTCTTCGAAACCGCCAGCCTGGTGTTTGGCCGCGATGGTACCGCCGCCGGCGAGGCCACCTTGCGTTGGCGCAACGCCGCATCGGGCCGGGTGCGGCGGCCGCTCGGCAGCTACCTGGCCGACCTCCAGGGCACCAGGAGCGGCTTCGAAATCAAGCTGTCGACGGAGGCGGGGCCGCTGCAGTTGCAGGGATCGGGTCTGTGGAGTCCCGGGGGCGGCATGAGCTTCTTCGGCCTGGCGCGCCCCGCGCCGGGCAGCCAGACGGAACTGGAAGGCCTGTTGAGCCTGTTCGGCCCGGCGCAGCCAAACGGCAGCCGCGCCATCCGCATCGGTCGCTGAACCCCTTGCCGGGTCGCGCAAAAGACATGCCAATTGGTGGCGGCGGTGAACGCATTTTTTTCCAGGAAATGCGCTGCGATTGACATTTGTCAATTGATGTTTCAGGGATTACTCGATAGATTTGTCCAGTATTGATTCGCTTGCGTTGCGGTTGACGCGGGCGGCCAGGCGGCTACGCGTGGAACCCGAAAAATGTGTACGACTTATAAACAATAAACATAAGAGGCTTTTCATGAATCATTCATCTCGGCGTTTGCATTCTTCGTGGGCGCACTTGCGTACCGCCTGTCTGGCGACTGCATCTGCGGTCGCACTCGTATTGGGTGGCTGCGGCGGCGGATCTTCCGACGATGCGGCCGTTCCGACCGTCATCGAGGCCAATATCGACACGCTGGCGGCGCAGATCGGCGGCGGCACGCAGGACGTCGAGTTGTACAACGACGGCACCACGGACTGGACGCTCTACACCATGGCCAACCG
This sequence comes from uncultured Hydrogenophilales bacterium, assembly GCA_963818665.1. Lineage (GTDB taxonomy): Bacteria > Pseudomonadota > Gammaproteobacteria > Burkholderiales > Thiobacillaceae > Thiobacillus. The sequence goes on from CAWFTM010000004.1 coordinate 36,539, forward strand.
CTTTGCGGCCACGCCGGTCGGCATGAGCAAGGGCGCGGTGACCGAGATCACGGTGCCGGGCTACATCCAGCACATCACGGTGGTCAAGGGCTACGGCGGCAAGAACTACGCCCTGCTGTCGATGGGCGGCAAGGGCATCGGCGTGGTGGACATCACCAACCCGGCGGCCATGGTCTATGTGCGCACCATGACCGTGGGCGACTACGCGACCCCCGAATACCAATACTCGGACGGCGGCGGCACGGTGTTCACTGAGGCGGCTGCGACGCGCGCAGCAGGGCCGGTGAACGACCTGCTGGTGGACGACAACGGCACCCCCGCTGACACCACCGACGACCAGCTGTTCATCGCCAACACCGCCTTCGGCATCCAGAAAACCAAGCTGTCGAACCTGATGGGCGGTGCGAATGGTGGTGCATTGCCGTTGAAAGCGGCGTGTGGACGCTGAAATACGCCGGCGAGAACCCGTGGGGCGGACCGCTCAGCCTGAAGATGCACGACGGCAAGCTCTACGCGGCGCTGGGCTTCCTGGGCATGGGCATCTACGACCCGGCCGACCTGACGCCGCCGGGCGCCTACAACCTGTACGCCGACTGCGCAACTCCGCGCAGGAAGACTGGTTCGGCTATCCGAAGCGCAAGATCGCCTGTCCCGTCGCAACACTGGATCCCGCGACGAATGTGGTCGCCGGTGGTGTCGATGCCGACGGCATGCCGACCTACCTGCAGGCCGCTGATGAACTGGACAACAAGAACGGCCACACCTGGTATCCCTGGGCCGAGTTCGACAAATACGGCAAGTACTACTACAACGCCCGCACCATGGACGTGCGCGGACATTGGCGGCAAGACCATGGCCTACATCGCCTACTCGCTGGGCGGTCTGGTCGCGGTGGACGTGACCCCCACCAATCCCAAGCCCGTCTATGAAGGCTATGTGCCGGCCGCGCCGGCGCACGGCCCGGACGAGCCGCCGATCAACGTGGACAGCAACAGCATCCTGTCGCACTTCGGCTCCGGCATGCTCAAGGAAGCCGGCGTGATGGACGTGCGCGTGGTGCCCGAGGGCGGTGGCTACAGGGCCTATTACACCGACCACTTCGCCGGCCTGGTGGTGGTAAGCGGTGCGGAAGATCCGGGCGCCAAGTGGAGGAACGGCAGCCTACAACAACGACACCGACCCGAAGACCTTCTGGCCCGACTACGAGTTCGTCAAGTCCTACGACATGACCCCGGTGCCGGTGGGCGACGAGTCGATGCCGAAGTTCCTGACCGCCACGAACGGCAACTACACCGCACCGGTGATGCTGGTGACGGGCGAGATCAACGGCCATGGCGGCGCGCTGTTCCTGATGCCCTGCATGGAACAGCTACCTGCCCAGCAGGCCAGGTCGACTTGGTAGAGTCTTCCGGTGCCGGCGGCGTGAGCTTCGTCGACATCGTTGACCTGACGACTGCCGGCACGCCCGTGGCCAGTCGCTTTGCGGTGCCGGTGAACCTGGTGAGCACCAACGAGATCGGCGCGTACGAAGACGGCACGGCCGGGCAGCCGATTGCCATCGGCCATGCCGAGGGCGTGACGGTGTCGGGCAACCATCTGTACCTGGCTGACGGCCCGCACGGCGTGAGCGTGTGGACCATCGCCAACGGCCTGACTCCGATCGACACCCTGAAACTGGTGGCCAACACGCTGCAGAGCGAGTACCCCACGGGTGCCGTGCTGCCGACGCCGCACGCCTTCAAGGTGGGCTTCGGCAGCGATCCGAACAACGCCTACGTGATGAGCCAGAGCCTGGGCATGCGCCGGATCAACGTGTCGGCCGTGACCAGCGGCAGCGCGCAGGTGGGCGCTCCGGCCCTGCTGGATGCGGCAGGCGGCGTCTACGAGCACAACACCGAAGCCGGCAACGTCGGCGTGACGAAGGTCACCGGCCAGGACCATGCCTACGGCGTGGTGTTCCACGGCAAGTACGCCATCGTCGCCGACGGCGACAACGGCCTGACGGTGTACGACACCACGGCAGTTGCCGGCACGGACGCGAGCGTGGTGGCCAACATCGGCGACTCGGGAACCACCGGCAAGCCCCCGCTGGGCCGCGCCGCTTCGGTCAAGCTGTGGACGAACCCGGCCACCAGCAAGACGTACGCGGTGGTGGCGGCCGGTGCCTACGGCATCTCGGTGGTCGACATGACCGCCTTCCTCGCCAGCGGGAATCCGGCGGACCTCGGGATCGACAAGCTGATCAAGACCTTCGAGCCGCTCAAGGCCGATGACGACAACGCGTGGGGTTCCGCCGACGGCAAGAGCGTGGACGTGCACGTGGTGGGCGACATCGCCTACTTCAGCTACGACAGCTTCGGTCTGGTGGCCTACAGCATGGCCGACCTGATCCTGCCCGTGGCGGAGTACGAGCCGGCCGTCAAACCGGTCGGCCAGCCAGTCGGTATCTGCGCGACTGCCGAGGTCACCAAGCTGAGCGCCAAACAGGGTGGCGTGGGCGAATGCCGGCCAATCGCGGTGGGTTACTTCAAGCTGCAGAAAATGGTGAGGTAAAAGATGCAAGTGGGGTTGTTGTCACGCCTCGCCCTATGAAGACGTGGACGGTGGCGCGCTGTACATGACGCCGCAGCTCTTCCCCACGCAGTACCGCGACGCAAGTGGCAACGTGATCACGCTCGCCCAACCCCGGCTGCTGTTCTACGTGGCCTATGGCGATGCCGGTGTGGTCAAGCTCGACTGGAGCAACGTGGCCAAACCGACCATGATGGCCATCAAGGGCGTCGTGGGTGGTGCCGTGGGTACTGCGATCAACAACGGTCGCGTCTACGTGCCTGCGGGCGCGGGCGGCCTGACGGTGCTGAAGTAAGCCTTGCGGCGCAAGCCGCATGAAAAGGCCGGGCAATTGCCCGGCCTTTTTTATGGTTTTTTCAGAGGCGCTGCCGGGCAGACACCGTGCGCTGGCTTGACGCCGCATCGGCTCCGGTGCGGCGGCTCGGACGAGCCATCGTCGAGCTCAGCCGTCTGCGCACTCGCCTCCGACACGGTGCCGTTCGACGATACGCCGACACTCCGCGCTGGGCAGGGGTCTGCGCCGCTATCGTCGCAGCCAGGCTCGGCAACTGACGGAAGCCAGTGGCTTCCGTTGGCAACGACAGAGGATATTTGTTCGAAAGAGCGGGTATCCTCTTTTTATTCTCTTTTCACATTCCGCCGGGAGACGTCATGAAACTCAAGATACTCAAGTTCCGCCCCGTCGCCCCGGCTGTCCTGCTGGCCTGTGGTTCAATTGTGGCGCTCGCCGACGTGTCCCCTTCACTGGTGCCGGGCGAGACCATCTTCGTGGCGAGCATCAACGATGCGGCACCCACCCCCTGCACCGGCACAGGGACCGTCACCTGTGCCAACCTGCGTTCGGCCATCGCGCGTGCCAATGCCAACGGCAACGAAGCCACTGCCTACGACAGGATTGTGCTGGCCAACGGTAGCGTGCATATCCTGAGTCTGGCGGATGGTGGCCTGGCCGAAGCCAATGACGCCACCAACAACAGCGTGGGCGACCTCGACCTCACTACGCCGATGCACATCGAGACGGCGAACGGCGCGCTCGGCAAGGCGACCATCCAGGGGATCGTGGGCTTCAACGACCGCCTGCTGCACATCAACGCCGCAGTGAAACTGGATAACCTGATCCTGACCAGGGGGCAGGGTGTGTTCATGAACGGGGGGGCCATTTACGCGGGCGAAACCGGCAACACGACCGTCACCAACAGCCTGATCACCGACAACTTCGCCAGTTGGGATCTGCAGAATGGTACGGGCGACGTGCAGGGCAACGGGGGCGGGATCTACAGCAAGGGCGTGCTGACGGTCTCCAGGTCGACGCTGAGCAATAACACCGCCCAAACTCTGCGCAATGGCGGGCTGCTGGCGGTTGACAGGGTAGGCAACGGTGGCGCGATATACGCCAGCCAGGCCACCACCCTCGTCGACAGCATCATCGGTGGCGTGGGCGCCGGCAACGCCGCCATCAACGGCGGCGGCATCCAGATGGCCGGCGGCGGCAAGCTGGAAATCCTGCGGACCACGATGAGCCACAACGACGCAGTGAGCGGCGGCGCCGTCAACGTGGTGTCGCCAGCGGTATCGCCGTTCACGATCACCAATTCGACCCTTTCGACCAACCACGCGACCGATTCCGCTGCGGGCATCAACACCAGTTCGAGCGTGTCCATCCTGAACGTGACGATCGTCGACAACGTCACGTTCTCAGGCAACCAGGGGGCTGGCCTCAATCTGGTGGGCGGCACCGCAAGCCTGAAGAACACGCTGCTGGCGAACAATCTGGGCGGTGGCGTTTCGGCCAACTGCGGCAAGCTGGGTTCCGGTGCCGTTCCTGTTCTCACCCAAGGTGGCAACCTGTCGACCGACGGCACCTGCAACCTGAGCTTGAGCACCGACCAGCAGAACGTGGCCAATGCCGGGATCGGCGCACTGGCGCTGAACGACAACACGTTCAATGGTGCTTTCACGCACGCCCTGCTGACCGGCAGCCCGGCTATCGACAAAGGCGTGGCCGCTGGCTGCCCGAGCAGCGACGAGCGGGGGCTCATCCGGCCGTTTGATGCGCTGGTTCTCGGCACCAAGGTTTGCGACATCGGTGCCTATGAAGTGTTCATCGATCGCCACGATCTTGCGATCACAGGCGTCACTGCCGCCCCCGAGCGTGTGTTGGTGGGGGCCGACTCAACCGTGACCGTGCGTGTGGCCAACACCACCGCTACCACCGCGTCCGGCGTAACGCTGAAGACGACGCTGCCCACTGGCGTGACTTATGTGGGCTTTACGTGTACCGCAACGGGCGACGAAGTCAGTTGCGCCGTCGGCACGTTGGCCGCGGGCGCCACCATGGATGTCGCCATGGAGCTCAAGGTTTCCAGTGCGGGGGCCCATGTGGTCACCTCAAACTTGTCCGCCATTTCAGTCGACCCCGTTCCCGGCAACAACACTTCCAGCATCACACTGGTTGGGCTGACCGCAACCGACCTGAACCTGAGCGCCAGCGACGTTTCGTTCGTGACAGGCGGCCAGGCTCAGGTGACGTACACCTTGCTCAACCAGGGTCCGGGCGATGCGAAGAATGTCGTGGTGACGGGGGCGGTGCCGGATGGCCTGAGTCTGGTGAGCGCCAGTGGTGGCGTCTGTGCGACCAATGGTGCGGCCTTCAGTTGCACTGTGCCAGAGGTGCTGGTCAATCAGAGCACGGCCGTCGTCGTGACGCTGTCGTCTGCCGTCGTAGGCACCTACAGCATGACGGCCCAGGTGACGGGTGAGGTGGTCGATGATGACAGCACCGACAACACCGCCACGGCGTCGGTGACCGTGGCGGGGTCGAGTGGTGGTGGCGGTTGTGCGCTGGCCACGGGCGAAGCGCCGTTCGACCCGGTGCTGCCGACGCTTGCTGCGCTGGGCCTGATCGGTATGGGTCTGCGCTGCCTTCGTCGCGACTGAGTCGCTACGTCCCGGGGGTGGTGCCCCGGTTCGACAAGGCGCCGCCTGGCAACAGGCGGCGCCTTTTTTCATGCCTGTTTGACGGATGCTGGGTTCCGAATCAGGCGCAGCCGAATGGCGGCAGGTCAGCTCAGACTATGGAGCTTGAGTTTGCGGTAAAGCGTGCGCTCGGTGATGCCGAGTGCGGCAGCGACGCGGGCGCGATGGCCCTGGTGGGTATCGAGCAGATTCTGGATATGCGCACGTTCCAGCATCGGCAGGGATTGCCCGGACTCTGCCGGCCGCGTCGCGGAAGACGCCGGTGCTGCGGGCAAGCGCAAATCGGTGGCGCGGATCACGCCGTCGCGGCAGTTCAGCACCGCCTGCTGCAGCAGGTTGCGCAACTCGCGCACATTGCCCGGAAAATCGTAGGCGCGCAGCGCGGCAAGCGCGTCCGCCTCCAGCCGGCAGGCGGTTTGCCCGCCGCTCAGGCGCTGCAACAAAAAATCCGCCAGATAGGGCATGTCCTCGACGCGCTCGCGCAGCGGCGGCAAGGTGACGTCGATGCCGGCCACGCGGTAATACAGATCCAGCCGGAAGCGCCGGGCGTCGACCTCGTCGAGCAGCCTGCGGTTGCTGGCGGAGACCAGGCGGACGTCGGCCGTCAGGGTCTGGGTGCCGCCGACGCGGCGGAACTCGCCGGTTTCCAGCACGCGCAGCAGCTTGGCCTGCAGTCCGAGCGGAATTTCGCCGACTTCATCGAGGAACAGGGTGCCGCCGTCGGCCAGTTCGAACAGGCCTTTTTTCAGGCCGCTGCTGCCGGAGAAGGCGCCGCGTTCGTGGCCGAACAGTTCATTCTCAAACAGGCTTTCCGGCACCGCCGCGCAGTTGATGACGATGAAGGCTGCGCCGGCGCGATTCGAGCGGGCATGGATGAAACGTGCGGCCAGTTCCTTGCCGACGCCGCTTTCGCCGTACAGCAGGATCGAGGCTTCGCTTTCGGCGACGCGCGCGAGGTTGTCGACGCAGGACAGGAATGCGGGCGAGCGTCCCACCATCTGCATCGCATCGCACACGCTGCCGGCTTCGGCTTCCAGCGGAAACATCTGCTCGCCCAGATACAGTTCGCCGTTCGGCCCAAGCAGGCGGTGCCCGCGGATGCGGGTGCGCTCGGGCTGGTTGTCGGCGTGGAAATGCGTGTGCAGCACCTCGACCGCCTCGCCCTGGCTGAACAGGGCCTGATGCGGGCACTGCTCGCCGTTTTCGTGGCAGGGTCGATTCGAGTGGTGCGACACCGCATAGCAGTGCTGTCCGACGATCGTGGCGGGCGCCGCGCCGTAGGCGTCGCCGTAACGCTGGTTGGCGGCAACGATGCGGTACTCGCTATCGATCACCACGAAAGGCTGTTCGTGCGTGTCGATCAGGCTTTGCAGGGTGATGTCCATAGCTTTCCTTGTGTCATGACTGTTGCAAAAGATGACATGACAGAACGGTCATGTCAAATCCGGCTCGGCGTGTGAAGCCGCACCCATGGGAGGAACGCAGGATGGCATATCCATTGCTTGTATGCTGTTCACTATAAACATGAGATCGAGACTGACATGGCACATATCGTGATTCTGGGGGCGGGCGTGGGCGGCATGACCATGGCCTACGAAATGCGTGAAACGGCGCGGACGGAAGACAAGGTCACCGTCATTTCCAATCTGCCGTACTTTCAGTTCACGCCGTCGAATCCCTGGGTGGCGGTGAACTGGCGCACGGCCGACGACATCACGCTGCCCGCTGCGCCCTATCTCAACAAGAAGGGGATCGATTTCATCGCGGTCGGTGCGGCGCGCGTGCATCCCGAGCGCAACCAGGTCGAACTCACCGATGGCCGCAACATTGATTACGACTATCTGGTGATCGCCACCGGCCCCAAGCTCGCCTTCGACGAAGTGCCCGGCCTCGGTCCGGACGGCCACACCCATTCGGTGTGCCAGGTGACGCACGCGACCGCCTCGGGCGAAGTGTGGAACGAGTTCGTCAAGGCCCCGGGCCCCATCGTGGTGGGCGCGGTGCAGGGCGCGTCGTGCTACGGCCCGGCGTATGAATACGCCTTCATCATGGATACCGACCTGAAGAAGCGCAAAATCCGCGACCGCGTGCCGATGACCTTCGTTACCGCCGAACCCTACATCGGTCATCTGGGCCTGGGCGGCGTCGGCGACTCGAAAGGCCTGCTCGAATCGGCGATGCGCGACCGCAGCATCAAGTGGATCTGCAATGCCAAGGTCACCAAGGTCGAGGCCGGCAAGATGTTCGTCGCCGAGCACAACGACAAGGGCGAAATCATCAAGGAACACGAACTGCCGTTTGCGTATTCGATGATGCTGCCCGCGTTCAAGGGCATCGACGCCGTGTTCGGCATCGAAGGCCTGACCAACCCGCGTGGCTTCATCACCATCGACGCCTACCAGCGCAACCCGAAGTTCCAGAACATTTTCTCGGTCGGCGTGTGCGTCGCCATCCCGCCGGTGGAAGTCACCCCGGTGCCCACCGGCACGCCCAAGACCGGCTACATGATCGAATCGATGGTGACCGCCACCGCGCACAACATCCGCGCGCTGCTCGACGGCAAGGAGCCGTCCGAGAAAGCCACCTGGAACGCGATCTGCCTGGCCGACTTCGGCGATACCGGCGCGGCGTTCGTTGCGATCCCGCAAATTCCGCCGCGCAACGTCAACTGGTTCAAGGAAGGCAAGTGGGTGCACCTGGCGAAGGTGGCGTTCGAGAAATATTTCATGCGCAAAATGAAAAAAGGCTCGACCGAACCGCTGTACGAAAAATACGTGCTGGGTCTGCTCGGGATCAAGAAGCTCAAATAATTCTCCTCCTCGAGGCTTATGCCTTAAAGCGCCTGCGGGCGCTTTTTTTATTGTCGCTTACTGTGCGCGTGCGACCGGTCGCGGCGTCAGCGAATCGGCGACGTCCACCCAGCCGCCGCCCATGGCCTGGTACACGTTCACGACCTGCGTGTAGCGGTCGGCGTCCGAACGCACCAATGCGAGCTCGGCAGCGAAAAGCTCGTTGTCGGCAACCAGCACCTCCAGGTAGCCGACCATGCCGTTTTCGAACTTGAGCCGGGACAGGCGCGCGAACTCGCGCAGCGCGTCAACGCGCTCGCGCTGCAGGGCGACGCCTTCGACCGTCTTTTGCGCGCCGACGAGCGCATCGTTGGTTTCGCGGAAGGCATTCAGTATCGTCCGCTGGTAGCCAAGCTGCGCCTGCAGTTTCTGCGCTTCGGCGGATTGAACCTGTCCCTCGATGGCGCCGGCGGTGAAGATCGGGCCGGTCAGACCCGCCCCCACCGACCACGCGGAAGCCGAACTGGTGAGGAAGTTGCCGGCGGATGTGCTGATCGAGCCGAGCAGGCCGGTGAGCGAGAGGGTCGGATAGTAGAGCGCGCGCGTCGCGCCTACGTTGGCATTCGCGGCAACGAGGTTTTGCTCCGCCTGCAGGATGTCCGGCCGCCGCTCCAGCAGCGTGGATGGCAGGCCTTCGGGGATGAGCGGCGCGACCAGTTCATTGATGGTCTTGCCGCGTGCGACCGGCGCCGGATTGCGCCCGAGCAGAATGGAGATCCGGTTCTCGGTCGCGGCGATCTGCTGTTCGATCAGCGGGATCGTGGCGAGCGCCTGCTTGTACTGCGAGCGCACCTGCATCAGTTCGGTTTCCGACACCAGGCCGGCCTTGAAGCGCAAGTCAAAAATCCTCAGGGTCTCGCCGAAGTTCTGCGCAGTGGTCTGGGCGATCTCGCGTTGCGCATCGAGTGCGCGCAGCGCGATGTAGCTGGTCGCGACGCCCGATACCAGCGTGAGCACGACGCCGCGTTGCGCCTGTTCGCTGGCATACACCTGCGCTTGCGCCGCTTCGCTCAGGCGCCGTACCCGGCCGAACAGATCGATCTGCCAGGAGGCGCCCAGCGTCGCCTGGTACAGCGTGAAATTCGGGTTGACCCCGGGTGGGATCGGCGGCTGGCCTTCCCGGCTCGCCCCGGTGCGGCTGACGTCGGCGCCGTAACCCAGTTGCGGGTAAGCCTGTGAGTCCGTGGCCTGCAGCGTGCCGATGAATTGATCGATGCGCGCGGCCGCGATCTGCACGTCGAGGTTCTCGCGCAGCGCGGTCTCGATCAGTTCGTTGAGGACGGGATCGCCAAACTGCTCCCACCATTTCGTGTTCGCCACCTCGGCGGCCGTCGGCAAATCGATCCGCCAGGCGGCAGGCGATTGCACATCAGGACGCACATAGTCCGGCCCGATGGTGCAGCCGCTGATGGAGAGGGCAAGGAGTGCCGCGGACGTCAAGGTTCTCATTTCGTTTTCCTGGCAGCGATGGGTGGATGGTATCAAGCTGGCCCGGGGTTTTGCTACTGCATGGCCTGTCATATTTGTCCGGCACCGTGTGGTGCGGCAGGCCGTCTGTCCGGGCAGGCATCGGGCGGGCTCGGTCCGGTCACGCCAGGCGGAACCTGAGGTATTCTTGAGGTGCCGGGAAAATCGCCGCGGCTCGGGCCGGTAGCGGGGTTGAATTCCGCATCCGCAAGCCGTTGATCATGAGGAGGCAACAATGAGGTACGTCTACATCGGGCTGATCGTGGCCTTCACCGCACTGGTTGTGCTGTTCAAGTTCCAGAATCTCGAAACCGTGACGGTGTCGCTGTTTTCCGCCAGCATGACGCTTTCCGTATCGACCCTGGTCATGCTCCTCTACGTGCTGGGAATGCTGACGGGCGGATCGTTGCTTGCCCTGATGCGAGGTCTGATTCGACGTGCCCGGCGAACGCCTTGAACGCGTAATCCGACTGCACGGCCGGGCAGTCCGCGCGATGCTGACACGCTGGGTCGTCGTGTGCGCCGTGGCCGGGCTGGCCGGCTGCAGCACGCTGCCGCGCAACGCCTTGCCGACGGAGCTGATGGGCACGGCCGGGATTCCCGGCATGCCCGATGTGCGTGCGCCAGGCGGCCGCCCCAGCCTCGCCATGTCGCAGGACCTCGCGCACTCCTTCAAGCAGGAGTCGCCCGATGAATTTCCGCTCGGGCCGGACGGCGCCGTGCACTATGCCCATCTCGCGTTGTCGGGCGGCGGCTCGAACGGCGCCTTCGGGGCGGGATTCCTGAATGGCTGGACGCAGACGGGCAAGCGCCCGGTTTTCAAGATCGTCACCGGCGTATCCACCGGCGCATTGATGGCGCCGTTCGCGTTTCTGGGGCCTGCGTACGACGGTGCGCTGCGCGAGTTCTACACGACCACGGCATCACGCGATATTTTCCGGGTGCTCTCGTTCATCCCCCAACTGCTGGGCGGGGAGTCCTTCGCCGACTCCGGGCCGCTGCGACTGCTGATCGAACGGCATGTGGATGCCGAATTCCTGCGCCAGATCGCGCAGGCGCATGCAGCGGGGCGACGCCTGTATGTCGGCACGGTCGATCTGGATTCGCAACGCCTCATGGTCTGGAACATGGGCTTGATCGCAGCGAGCGGCCGTCCGGAGGCGCTGGCGCTGTTCCGCCAGGTCATGCTGGCCTCGGCCTCGATACCGATCGCCTTTCCGCCGGTGTTCTTCGAAGTCGAGGCGGGCGGCCTGCGCTACGATGAAATGCACGTCGACGGCGCGGTCGCGACCAACGTTTTCTACTCGGGCGGCGTGTTCAACTTTCCGGAAGCGCGCGAAGGGGTGGGACGCGGTTCCGCGCGCACCGATATCTACATCATTCACAACGGTCAGTTGCTGCCGGTCCCGCAGTCGACGGCCCGTTCGTTGCGCAGCATCGCCCTGCGCTCGTTCCAGTCGGCAAGCAAGGCGGGATTCGTCGGCGACCTGTTCCGCATTTATTCGGTGGCGCTGCGCGAGCAGGCGGGGTTCAACTGGGTCACCATGCCGAACGGGGTGGAGCTGGCAGGCAATGAACTGTTTGACCCGGTCCGGATGCGCGCGCTCTACGAGCTTGGATACGACAATGCCCAGGCCGGGCAGATCTGGTCAACCGTGCCGCCCGGGTTGCGGGTGCAGTCGCCGCCCTAGATAGCGAGTTCGCCGGTCAGCAGCGCGATCAGCGCGGCAATCGCAGCGACGCTGAGGATGCTGAACAGCAGCCATTCGGCGTGCGTGAATACGCGTTCCTTTTGCTCGCGCCGCGCGTGGAAGTAGAGCCAGGTTCCCGGCGCATACAGCAGCGCCGAAAGCAGCAGGAATTTCGCACCGCCCGCGTAGAGCATCGCGGCGGCATAGAGCGTGGCGATGGCGGCACGCGTCCCGTCGATGCGGCGGTCGCGGCGGTCGGTGGCGTAGGTTTCACCGCTCCAGGCGAGCTTCATCGCGTAGGCGGCGACCAGGAGGTAGGGAACGAGCACCATCGAGCCCGTCATCTTCAGCGCGAGGGTGAACGCATATTCGGCGAACCAGCTCACGATCAGGAAAATCTGGACCACGCCGTTGCTGAGCCACAGCGCCGCGAACGGCACCCTGTTGGCATTTTCACGCGCCAGGAAAGACGGCATCGTGTTGTTCTGCGCCGCTGAATGGAGGATCTCGGCGGCGAGCAGCGACCAGGACAGATAGTTGCCGGCGACCGAGATGATCAGGCCGATGCTGATGAACAGCCTGCCCCAGGGACCGACGATGGCCTCCATCACGCCCGCCATGGAGGGATTGGCCAGCGCCGCGAGATCCGGGCGCAGCAGGATGCCGTAGGAAAAGATCGTGATCAGCACCAGCAGGCAGAGCACGCCGAGAAAGCCGAGCACGGTGGCGAAGCCCACATCGTTGCGATCCTTCGCGTAACGCGAGTAGACGCTGGCGCCCTCGATGCCGACGAACACGAACACGGTGACCAGCATCGTGTTGCGGGCCTGGCTGGCCACGCTCGAAACGCTGATTTCTTCGCCGCCCCACAGGTTCAGCGCAAAAATATCGGCCTGGAATCCGGTGATGACGAAGACGACGAAGATCGCGATCGGCACCAGCTTGGCGATCGTGGCAATGGTGTTCAGCGCCATCGCCTGCTTGACGCCACGCAGGATGAGAAAGTGCACGCCCCACACCATGGCGCTCGCGGCGGCAATCGCCACCAGCGTGGTGCCGTCGCCGAAAGCCGGGAAGAACTGGCCCAGCGCCGCCTTCAGCAGCATCAGCAGCGCGACGCCGGCAAGACAGCAGGCGACCCAGTAGCCGAACGCGGCCGTGAACCCCAGATAGTTGCCGAAGCCGGCCTTGGCGTAGACGTAAATGCCGGCGTCGAGCTCGGGCTTGCGGCGCGACAGGGTCTGGAATACGAAGGCGAGCATCAGCATGCCGCTGCCGGCGATGCACCAGGCGACGAGCGCCCCCACGACGCCGGTCGAGCGGGCGAACGCCGCGGGCAGGGTGAAGATGCCGGCGCCGATCATCGAACCGACGACGAGCGCGACCAGGGCGCTGCGCGAAAGCTGCGTCTGGGGAGCGCTCACGGCGGCGGCACGTCAATCATCAGTGCGCCGCCAGCAGCCAGCCGAACAGCGCCGCGAGCGCGAGCAATCCGAGGGTCGCGGACGGCCAGCGCCGGATTCCCTGGTCGGCCTGTTCGAACGCGACGCCCACCGCCACCGCGACGCGCCGCACCGGGCCATCGGTGGCGTCGCGTCCGGGGGCGAGCAGGGGCCGGCGCGACAGGCCCAGCGCGAGGGCGGCGCCCCCCAGAAACACCAGCAGCGTCGCCCCCAGTTCCGCGGGCGCCAGCGGGTTCGAAATCAGTTTGCCCGGCAGCGGCAGGGCGGCGAACGCGAGCAGCAGCGAGCACGCCGCGAGCGCCAGCGCGGCGAATTCCGACAGCCGGGAGACGCGCTTCACCGACGGCACGGGACCGGGCGGACGGCGCAGGGCATGGGCGAGCACCAGCACGACATAGCCGGCCGTGAATACCGCACCGCCCTGCAACACCATCGTCCACCCCCATTGCCCGCTGCTGTCGGCGGCGTCGAGCAGGAGCTTTTTCGCGAGATAGGCGCCGCTCGGCACCACCCCCATCAGGGCAAGACCCGCCAGCGCAAACGTGAGCACGGTGATCGGCAGGGCGCGTGCCACGCCGGCGAGGTCGGCGATGCGGTCGTGGCCGAGCGCGGCATAGATCAGGCCCGCCGCCATGAACATGGCGGCCTTGGCCGTCGCATGCGAAACCGCCTGCAACAGCCCGCCGGTCAGGGCCGGGCCATGCACCAGCGTGCTGCCGGCGGCATCGAAGGCGAGCGGGAACATCAGGAACAGGTAGCCGATCTGCGCGATGGTCGAATAGGCGACCAGCAGCTTCAGGCGTTCCTGCCGCAGCGCGACGACACTGCCGACGACGATGGCCGCCGCCCCCAGGCCCGCCAGCAGCTGGGCTGCCGACAGCGTCACCACGCCGGGCATCACGTCGAACCACAGCCGCACCACCAGGAACCACGAGCCCTTGATCACCAGCGCCGACAGCACCGCGCTGGCGGCGGCGGGCGCGCCGGCATGCGCCGGCGGCAGCCACAGGTGCAGCGGGAACAGGGCGGTCTTGGCGAGCAGGCCCACCGTCATCAGCGCCGCCACGGTCCAGGCGATGGGCTCGGGGCGGATGCGTTCGGCCAGCAGCGCGATGTCGAGCGTGCCGTAGGCGCCGTACAGCAGCACCGCGCCCAGCAGATAGAGCAGGGAGCCTGCCAGCGCGAACAGCAGGTAGCGCAGCGCGGCGCGCAGCGTTTCGCCGCGACCGTCGAGGCAGACCAGCGGAACGCCGGAAAAGGTCAGCAGTTCCAGCGCGACGTAGAGCGTGAACAGGTCGCCGCTGACGAAGACGAGGTTGAGCGATCCCCACACCGCGAGCAGCAGCAGCCAGTACGTGAAGGGGGCGCGCGCTTCGGGCGCGCCGGCGGCGCTGCCGAAATCGCTCCGCGCGTAGACGCCGATGCCGCAGACGACCACCGCGACCGCGAGCATCATCCCCACGGACAGGCTGTCCGCGCGCAAGGCAATGCCGAGCGGCGGCGCCCAGCCACCCAGCAGATAGACGACCGTGTCGCCCGATTGCAGCAGCATGCTGGCAAGGCTGGCCACGATGGCCAGCCCGGCGAGCACCGTCACCGCTGCCACGCGCTGCGCATGGCGACCGCCGAGCGCCAGGCCGAGCAGCACGCCGACGAACGGGACGAGCACCGCCAGCACCAGCAGGATGCCGCCGGGCGTCGTCAGCATGGGCTGATCCGGTAAGGACGCTGCGCTTCAGGCATCGTCGGCACCTGGTTGCGTCTTGTCCGGCGCATCGGAGGCGAGCGTGACCGAGCCGGTCGCGTCGAACAGCCGCAGCAGCAGCGCGACCGCGAGCGCGGTGGCGGAAAACGCCACCACGATGCCGGTGATCAGCAAGGCCTGCGGCACCGGGTCGCCGCCCATGCCGGCGGCGGCGCCGCGCCGTGCGATGGCGCCGAACAGCATGAAGACGCCGCTGCCGATCACGTTGAAGGCGAGGATCTTGCGCAGCGGATGCGGGTTCACGATCAGGCCGTACAGGCCGATGCCGATCAGGGCGGCGGCGCACAGACCGAACAGGGTCGCGGCGCTCATGGCAGCGGACCTCGCTTCGGCGCGCCCACCAGCATCAGGCCGAGGATCAGCGTGAGCGTCGGCATCAGCGCGAATTCGATGACCAGGATCAGCGGCTTCGCGATGCCTGCCGGGTAGGCAAGGAAGGCGTCCGCCGTCACCACGCCCACCACGCCGATCGCGATGAACACCAGCGGCCCCGCCACCAGCAGGGTACGCAGCCAGGTGCGGCTGATCGGCGGCGCATCGGCGAGCCCCGCCATCATCACCAGCAGCCACATCGCCGCCATGATGGTGGCGCCCTGGAACTTGCCGCCGGGATGGTCGGCCCCGACCCAGAAAATATAGATCCCGGCGATGACGCCGATCGGCGGCAGCACGCGCGCCACGTAGGCCAGGATGCCGTTCGGGTCGGCGTGCTGGCGCAGCCCCGGCCGGCCGCCCCAGAAGCGGTCGGGCGCCAGCGACCAGACGCCGATCAGCGCGAACAGCAGCACGATGGCTTCGAGCAGGGTGTCCATCGCGCGGAACGCCAGCAGCACGGCGGTGATCGGATTGCCCACCCCGGTGACGGCGATGTGGGCGGCGACGTCGGGTGCGAGGGTAGGAGCGGGGACGGGCAGCGCGAGCACGCCGACCGCGAGCGCGGCGGTGACGGCGACGGACACGCCCGCGGCCAGCCAGCGTACCGCCGTCCCGGGGCGCTCGGCGCGGGCTGCGGCTTCGGTGCTGCGCAGCCGGGTCGCGGCGCCGATCAGCAGCGCGCCGGTGAGGCCGCCGCCGATGGCGGCTTCGGTCAGCGCCACGTCGATGCCATGCAGCTGCACCCAGACCAGGGTCAGCAGCAGCCCGTAGGCCATGAAGCCGGCGACCGCGGCGAAGGCTTCGCGCGCGACGATGCTCCAGAGCGCCAGTCCGAGAATCAGCCCCGCCAGGCCGATGTTCAGCGCATCGATCATGGGTGCGTATCGCGGCGCAGCAGGGCGCGCGCGATCAGTTGCGAGGCGGTGGCGCCGGACAGCAGGACGAGTCCCCAGATGCACAGCAGCTTGAGTCCGGCGGACACGCTGTCCACCTGCGGCAGCAGGCCGAGCACCACCAGGCCCAGTCCCAGGTTGTCGGCCTTGGTCAGCGCATGCAGTCGCGTGAACGCATCGGGAAAGCGCAGCAGCCCGGTGGTGCCGGCGAGAAAGAAGATGGCGCCGGCGGCGACCGCGATCACCGTCCACAGGTCGAGGATGAAGCTCACCTGTCGTCCTCCTGTGCGGATTCGTCCTGCGCCGGCGCCGACTGCGCCTTGACGAAGGCGAAGCTGGCGAACGCGGCCAGCAAGGCCAGCGTCAGGGCGACGTCGATCGTCGCTGTCTCGCCGGTTGCCGTACCCAGCAGAAGCAGGGTCGCGATGCCGCCGGTGCCGAGCAGCTGCGCGGCCATCATGCGGTCGGCGTCGTCCGGTCCGCGCAGGATGCGGATGAGCCCGAGCGCGACCATCGCCAGCACGAAGGCCGCTGCGATGAGCAGGAAATCAGCCATGGCGCCGCCCTGCGATGAGGGCCCTGGCGAGCAATTTCTCCTCCTTCCACAACGCCTCCACCACCGGCTGCGTGGTGTCGAGGCTGTGATAGATCAGCGCGTCGTCGGTTGCATCGGCCGGCACCGCGCCCGGCATCAGGCTGGTGATGGTGGCGAAGGTGTTGCGCGCCAGACCGGGCGGAAAATCGAGCGGGCAATTGACGAAGCCGGTACGCAGCGGCAGGCGCGGGTCGAACGCACGGCGGGCGACATCGATCCCGGCCCGCACCGATTCCCAGATGAAGTGCGGCAGCAGCGCGAGCAGGCTGCCGAAACGCAGATGCCCGGCCGTGGGCGCGAGCAGGTACAGGCTGAGCCAGGTTGCGCCGAGGGTGGCGAAGGCGCCGACCGCGAGATCGGCCGGCTGGGTGCTTTGCATCAGCACCATCCAGAGCACGAAGAACGCCACACCACGCGTCAGTGCCGTGCTCAGCGTCGATTTCAAGGGGTGCCTCGGACGAGTGGCGGGGTTCATGCTCATGCAGCCTCCCGCTCTGCCGTGTCGAGCACGCGCACATCCATCTCGCTCAGGCGGTCGTAGAGCCGGGCTTCGGCGAGGATCGGCCACCAGTCGTAGAGAAAGATTTCCAGCGGTCGCCACAGCGCGACCCAGCCGCCGATGACCAGGCTTTCCTTGAGCAGCCAGGCATAGCTCTTCTCTCTGACCAGGCCGGCAAGGAATTCGCCGGCGGCGACCGCCACGCCGAGAAATGCGATGCCGATCAACAGGCTGATGCGGCCGACCCGGAACAGCTGCCGCAGCTGGTGCCGGGTCGCGATCGCGCGGCGCCGGAAGTACTCGTGCACGGCTTCGCTCAGCATCGCGGCATCGTCCGCGGCCGCCGATTCGCGTCCCAGGTGCACGATCAGGCTCAGCGGCCGGCCGGACGGCGCTTCCCGCGCCCAGTCGATGATGTAGGCGGCTGCCTTGGGATCGAGATCGCGCTCGCGAAACGGCGCGGGGTCCATCGAGTTGAACAGCTGCCGCGAATCCGTGAGGTACAGCTCAAGCACGCTGCGCTGTGCTGCCGCGCCAGCAGGTGTCGTGGTCACAGGCTGCACGCTCACGGGGCTGTCCTCATCGATCAGGCAGCCTGGGTCGCCGGCGTGGGCTGGCACGGTCTTGTCGTTGCCGAACACCGTCACGTACACCGTCGGCAGGAACACCAGCGTCAGCAGCGTGGCCACCATCAGGCCGCCCATGATGGCGAACGCCATCGGGCCCCAGAACACGGTGGGCGCGATCGGGATCAGGCCGAGCACGGTCGAGATCGCGGTCAGCAACATCGGCCGCAGGCGCGCCGTGGCGGAGGAGAGCACGGCCTCGCGCACGCCCTTGCCCTCGGCGCGCTCGGTCTCGATCTGCACGATCAGGATCACCGCGTTCTTCGCGATCATGCCGATCAGCGCCAGGATGCCGAGAATGGCGACGAAACCGAGCGGCCGGTTGAACACCAGCAGCGACAGCACCACGCCGATCAGGCCGAGCGGCAGGATGGCAAGCACCATCGCCAGCCGGCGGAAGCTCACCAGCAGCACCATCATCAGCAGCATCATCAGAAAAATCATCAGCGGCACGACGGCGAACACCGATTCGCTCGATTTCTTGCTTTCCTCGTACAGGCCGCCGGTTTCGATCTTGTAGGGCTTGGGCAGTTCGGCGGAGAACTCGGCGATCTTCGGCGCCAGCACACTCACCACCGAATCGGGCAGCACGCCCGGGATCACGTCGGCGCGCACGGTGAGCGTCGGCACCCGGTCACGTCGCCACACCAGCGGCAATTCCTGTTCCTCGGTGAAGGTCGCGAACTGGCTCATCGGCACCATCCGCCCGCTCGGGGTGGGCACCTGCAGCGAACCCAGCGTCTGCAGCGAGGCCCGCTGTTCGTCGATCGCGCGTGCCACCACGTTGACCAGGTAAATATCGTCGCGCACCTGGGTCACCGTCGAGCCGGTGGCAGCGGCGTTGAGCACGCTGGCCAGCGCGGCCGAACTGATCCCGAGCTGGCGAGCTTCGTCCTGGTTGACGTGGATGCGCAAGCGGCGCGCGGGCTCCATCCAGTCGTAGTTGATGTGGCGCGTGCGCGAGTCGGAACCCAGCAGCTGGGCCAGTTCGAGTGCGATCCGGCGCACCTCGTCCGTGTCCGGGCCGGTCACGCGATACTGCAAGGGCCAGCCGACCGGCGGTCCGAGTTCGAGCGGAGAGACCCGCGCGACGACTTCGGGGAACTGCTCGGCCAGTGCTGTTTCCAGCTTCTGTTGCAGTCGTTCGCGCGCCTCGATGTCCTTCGCGACGATCACGAACTGCGCGAAGAACGGGTTGGCGAGCTGGACGTTGAGCGTCAGGATGAAACGGATCGCGCCGCGGCCGACATAGGTGCTGTAGTGATCGACGTCGGGATCGTCCTTCAACAGCGCTTCGAGACGCTTGGCCTCTTTCTCGGTCGCGTAGATCGACGCGTTCTGCCGCAAGGTCATGTCGACCGTCAGCTCGGGCCGGTCGGAAGCCGGGAAGAACTGCTGCGGCACGTAGCGCGGACAGGAACACCGCCGCAACGAACGCGGCCAGCGTCAGGCCGATGGTCAGCCATTTCAGTCGTATCGCGGTTTGCAGGAAGCCGCTGTAGACCGCCAGCAGCTTGCTCGGCTTTGGCTTCGGCACCGGCTTTGGGCGCCTTCAGGATCGCCTTGCCGATGATCGGCGCGAAGATCACGGCGACCAGCCACGAGACGATCAGCGAAATGCCGACCACCGAAAAGATCGAGAACGTGTACTCGCCCGCCGAACTCTGGGCGAATCCGATCGGCACGAAGCTCGCGATCGTGACCAGCGTGCCGATCAGCATCGGCGCGGCGAGCGTGCGGTAGGCAAAGGTTGCCGCTTCGTCCTTGCTGTCGCCCGCGCCGAGCCGCCGCAGCATCGCGTCGACGGTCGTCATCGCGTCGTCCACCAGCAGCGTCAATGCAATGATCAGGGCACCGAGCGAGATGCGGTGCAGGTCGATGTCGGCCACGTCCATCACCGCGAACACGATCGCCAGCGTCAGCGGAATGGCCAGCGCGACCACCGTGCCCGGCCGCATCCCCAGACTGACGAAGCTGGTGACGAGGATGATGATGATCGCCTGCCACAGCGAGGTCATGAAGTCGTTGATCGCGACATCGACGGTGGCGGCCTGGTCGGCCACCAGGGTCGGCTCGATGCCCTGCGGCAAATTCGCCTTGATGTCGGCCATTTCGGCGCGCACGTTTTCGCCGAGGGCGAGGATGTCGCCGGCGTCGCGCATGGCGATCGCGATCCCGATCGCGGGCTTGCCGTTGACGCGGAACATCGGCTGCGGCGGATCGGAGAAGCCGCGCCGCACGGTGGCGATGTCGCCGAGGCGGAAGATGCGGTCGCCGGCGACGATGTTGACCGCCTCGATTTCGCTCTCCGAATCGAACGCCCCGCTGACACGCAGGAACACGCGCTCCTGCTCGGTCTGGAGAGTGCCGGCCGGCCGCACCACGTTCTGCGCGCGCAAGGTCGCGAGGATCGTCTGGTAATCCAGGCGCAGCCCGGCCAGGCGCTCGGTCGAGAATTCGATGTAGATCTGCTCGTCCTGCGCGCCCAGCACCTCGATCTTGGAAACGTCGGGTACTTGCAGCAGGCGCGAGCGCGCCGCTTCGACATGGTCGCGCAACTCGCGGAAGGTGAAGCCGTCGGCGGTGAACGCGTAGATGATGCCGAAGGTGCTGCCGAAGTCGTCGTTGAAGAACGGCCCGGCGACGCCGGTCGGCAGGGTCTGGCGCATGTCGCCGACGTTCTTGCGGACCTGGTACCAGACGTCGGCCACTGCGGAGGGCGGTGTCGACTGCTTGAGATCGACGAAGATCGTCGTCTGGCCGGCCGTCGTGTAGCTGCGCACGGTGTCGAGATGGTCGGTCTCCTGCAGCGTGCGCTCCAGGCGCTCGGTCACCTGCTTCATGGTTTCCTCGACCGTGGCGCCGGGCCAGGCGGCGGCGACGATCATGGTGCGGAAGGTGAATGCCGGGTCTTCGCCGCGTCCCAGGCGGAGGAAGGAAAGGGTGCCCGCGATCACCGAAACGATCATCAGGAAGACGATCAGCGAGCGCTTGGAGAGCGCCCATTCGGAAAGATTGGGGCCGATCACGGCTGCGCCTTCAGCAAACGGACTTGCTGGCCGGGCCGCAGCGCCTGCACGCCTGCGGTCACCACGACATCGCCCGGCGCGAGTCCCGATTCGATCTGGACGGTCGCTGCGTTCTGGGCGCGAACTTCGACCGACCGCGCCGAAACGGTTGAAGTTTGGGATCGACGACCCACACCGCGGATCTGTTCGCTCGAGCGGGTCAGCGCCGAGGCCGGGATATCAATGCCAGGCGCGCTGCCGAGTTGCATGTGCCCGGTCACCGTGCTGCCCAGGCGCATCGCAGCAGGCGCATTGCGCAAACGAACCTGGACGCGGAAAGTCCCGGTCACCGGATCGGCGCGCGGAGCGACCCGGTACACCTGGCCGGTGGCGGTGATTTTCGGGTCGCTGGTCAGGGCAACTGTGATGGTGGGGTTGGCCGGAGCAACATCCTTGACCGATGCGGGCACATCGAAGACCGCTTCGCGCGCGTCTTCGCGGGTGAGTTCGATGATCATGCGTCCGGCCGGCACCACTTCGCCGGGTTCCGCACCGCGCGCCGTCACCACCCCGGCCGCATTGGCGACCAGTCGCGTATAGCTCAGACGGTTCTGCGCCAGTTCGACCAGCGACTGCACCGATTCGACCTGTGACTGGGCGACCTTGAGCCGCGCCTCGGCCTGCTCGAAGTTGGCGCGCGAGACCGCATTTTCGGCGATCAGGTCCCGCATGCGCGTGTAGTTGCTTTGCGCCTCGACCCACTGCGCCTTGGCCGCAGCCAGTTGCGCCTGCGACGATTGCAGATTGCTTTCTTCATTCAAGGAATCCAGCCGTGCGATCAGCTGGCCGGGCACGACCTTGTCGCCGATATCGACGGTGCGCTCGATCAGCTTGCCGTCGATGCGGAACGACTGGTTGATTTCGGACTGGGCCTGCACCCGGCCGGTGAGGCTGACCGTGCTGCCGATCGAGCGTTGCTCGATCGTCGTTGCCCGAACCGGGCGGATCTCGGCGGCGGGGGGTTCCGCGGCGCGCTGGCAGGCTGGCAGCAACACCAGGCTTGCAAGCGCCAGGAGCATCGTCGTTCTGGGGGCGGGGCTCGCTCGATGGGTGAGAAGTTTCGCGGACACGTGCATTTCCTCTTGGTTTTGGGCGTTCCGGGGTGTCTGCGACGACTATACATCGGCCATTTGGCAGTTTTTATATGCCTCGGGCCATCTGTATCTAACGGAAGCTTGCAGATTCACCCACCGCTTGCTGGAGTCGATGGTAAGGGCTAACTGCACCCGGTTTCAAGCCGTTTGCCCCGGATGCAGCAAAAAATGCCCCAGTCCTTTGCCTCCCGGTGAGGCTCGCTAGGAGCAACAGGCGGGCCATGGGAATCCATGGCGACTTCCATGCGCCTGCGGGCGGCACATTGCTGTCGTTGCGCACCGGGCGCATGGCTATAATCACCGGTTTTCAGCACTGGTCGGCCTGTCCGGCGACCCAGGGAATCACCATGCTTCTGATGATCGACAATTACGACAGCTTCACCTACAACCTCGTGCAGTATTTCGGCGAGCTGGGCGAAGACGTCAAGGTCATACGCAACGACGAGATCGATCTTGCCGGCGTGGCAGCGCTTGAAGCCCGACCACATCGTGGTGTCGCCCGGCCCCTGCACGCCCAACGAGGCGGGCGTGTCGGTGCCGCTGATCAAGGAGTTTGCCGGCAAGGTGCCGATTCTCGGCGTGTGCCTGGGCCACCAGAGCATCGGCCAGGCCTTCGGCGGCAACATCGTCCGCGCCAGGGAACTGATGCACGGCAAGACCTCGATGATCCATCACACCGACAGCGGCGTGTTTCAACGGCCTGCCCAATCCCTTCCGCGCCACCCGTTACCACTCGCTGGTGATCGAGCGCGAAAGCCTGCCGGATTGCCTGGAGATCACCGCGTGGACCGACGACGGCGAAATCATGGGGGTGCGCCACAAGACGCTGGCGGTGGAAGGCGTGCAGTTCCACCCCGAATCCATCCTCACCGAACACGGCCACGCCATGCTGGCGAACTTTCCTGAAGGAGCGGGCGTGATGCAGCACAAGGACTTGCTCGACGCTGGTCGATCGAGCGCCACGATCTGCCGCACGACGCGATGCTGGCGGCGATGCGCGCAGATGATGAGCGGCGAATGGACGCCGGCGCAGATCGCCGGCTTTCTGATCGCATTGCGCATGAAGGGCGAGACGGTGGCCGAGATCGCCGCGGCGGCCGAGGTGATGCGCGAACTGTCGACCAAGGTGCCGCTCGCGCGGCGTCGACATCTGGTCGACACCTGCGGCACCGGCGGCGACGGCGCGCACACCTTCAATATTTCCACCGCCTCCGCTTTCGTCGCGGCCGCGTGCGGCGCGCGCGTGGCCAAGCATGGCGGGCGCTCGGTGTCGTCCACCTCGGGCAGCGCCGACGTGCTGGAGGCGCTGGGGGTGAACGTCAACCTGGCGCCGGAAAAGGTGGCCGAGGCGGTGAAAACCATCGGCGTCGGCTTCATGTTCGCGCCCAACCATCACAGCGCGATGAAGCACGCCGCGCCGGTGCGACGCGAACTGGGCGTGCGCACCCTGTTCAATCTGCTCGGCCCGCTCACCAATCCGGCCGGTGCGCCGAACCAGGTGATGGGCGTGTTCAGCCGCGACCTCACCGGCATCGCTGGCGCGGGTGCTGCAGACGCTGGGCAGCCGTCATGTGCTGGTGGTCCATGCCGAAGAAGGGCTGGACGAGATCAGCCTGGCTTCGCCCACCTTACGTGGCGCGAGCTGAAGGACGGCCATGTATCCGAATACGAACTCGAACCCGGCCTGTTCGGCCTGCCGCAGGTGGCGGCGAGCGAAATGGTGGTGAAGGGCAAGGACGAGGCGGTCGAGATGCTGCTGGCCGCGCTGGAAAACCGCCACGCCCGGCGCCGCCGCCATCGTCGCGCTCAACGCGGGCGCGGCGATTTACGTCGCCGGCCGCGCCGCCAGCCTGATGGAGGGTGTCGCGCAGGCGCAGCAGGCGATCGCCAGCTGCGCCGCGCGCGACACTGCTCGAACTGACCGCCGCTTCAGCCAATCGTGAGTAGCCAGCCAGTCATGAGCGACATCCTCGAAAAAATCCTCGCGACCAAGCGCGTTGAAATCGCCGCCGGGCTCGCTGCCGTGCCCCTGGCCGAGATGCGGGCGCGTGCCGATGCGGCTGCGCCACCGCGTGATTTCGTCGGCGCCTTGCGCGCCAGACTCGCTGCCGGTGAGCCGGCCGTCATCGCCGAAATCAAGAAGGCCAGCCCGTCCAAGGGCGTGATCCGGCCCGATTTCAGGCCTGCCGACATCGCCGCCAGTTACGCGGCCGGTGGCGCGGCGTGTCTGTCGGTGCTGACCGACCGCGACTATTTTCAGGGCAGCGCCGAGTATCTGAAACAGGCGCGCGCCGCGTGTGCGTTGCCGGTGCTGCGCAAGGATTTCATCATCGATCCGTATCAGGTGGTTGAAGCGCGCGCGATGGGAGCGGATTGCATCCTGCTGATCGTCGCCGCGCTGGAGCTGCCGGCCATGCAGGCGCTGGAAGCGCTCGCGTTCGAACTGGGGATGGCGGTGCTGGTGGAGTCGCACAACGCCGAAGAACTCGACGCCGCCTTGCAGTTGCAGACGCCGTTGCAGGGCATCAACAACCGCAATCTGCGTACTTTCGAAGTCAGTCTCGACACCACGCTGGCGCTGCTGCCGCGTATCGGTGATGACCGCATCGTCATCACCGAGTCCGGCATTCTGGCGCCGGCGGATGTCGCGCGGATGCGCAGCCATCAGGTCAACAGTTTCCTGGTCGGCGAGGCCTTCATGCGCGCGGCCGATCCGGGCAGCGAACTCGCCCGGCTGTTTGCAGCGTAGACGGCCGGGCGCGCGAGACGATGCGCCCCCCGATTTTCTGTAGGGCGCGCCGCGCATCTGCGTTAAAATGCCTGCGGCGGGTCTCCCCGCATGGCTAGGTCGTGAATCGGGTCAGGTCCGGAAGGAAGCAGCCACAGCGGTCGATGCCAGTGCCGGGGTCAGGCTCGCCATTCCAGGCGGCTTTCGGGCGGGTGGGTTAATTACTGCGCGTTGTCGCACCTTGCCGTACTATCAGTGCTGTCTGCGGTGCTCCGCCTTGTCTTCGCCCGAAAGCCGCCTGGAATGGTTCCCGCCTCTTACTTAACCCATGACTGATCTCTTCGGCGAATCGGCTTCTCCCGCACTGGCGCTGGCGCGCAAGTGGCGGCCGCGCGCGTTTGCCGATCTCAAGGGGCAGGAGCATGTGGTGCGGGCGCTGTCCAACGCGCTCACCCAGGGCCGTCTGCATCACGCCTATCTGCTGACCGGCACGCGCGGGGTGGGCAAGACCACGCTGGCGCGGATTCTCGCCAAGTGCCTCAACTGCGAAACCGGCGTCACCGCCACGCCGTGCGGCACCTGTTCGGCCTGCACCCAGATCGACGCCGGGCGCTTCGTCGACCTGCTCGAACTGGATGCGGCATCGAACACCGGCGTCGACAACATGCGCGAAGTGCTCGACAACGCGCAGTACGCGCCGACGGTCGGGCGCTACAAGGTCTACATCATCGACGAAGTGCACATGCTGTCGAAGCCGGCGTTCAACTCCATGCTGAAGACGCTGGAAGAGCCGCCGGCGCATGTGAAATTCATCCTCGCCACCACCGACCCGCAGAAGATACCGGTGACGGTGCTGTCGCGCTGCCTGCAGTTCAATCTCAAGCCGATGCCGCCCGCGCTGGTGGCGCAGCATCTGGGCGAGGTGCTGGCACAGGAAAACGTGGCCTGCGAACCGGCTGCGCTGAACTTGCTGGCGCGCGCAGCGGCGGGGTCGATGCGCGACGCGCTGTCGCTCACCGATCAGGCCATCGCCTACGGCGGCGGCACGGTGGAAGCGGCGGCGGTCGAAGCCATGCTCGGCACGGTGCGGCGCGATTATCTGTTCGACCTGCTCGACGCGCTGGCGGCGCAGGATGCCGATGGCTTGATGCAGCAGGCGCAACAGCTGGCGGAAAACGGGATTGCCTTCGATGCCACGCTGCAGGATCTGGGCACGCTGCTGACGCAACTGGCGCTGCTGCTGCATGCGCCCGGTGCGCTGGACGCCAGTCCCGATGCCGAACGGATGCAGGCCGCGGCCGCACAGCTGAACGCCGAAACCGTGCAGCTGTATTACCAGATTGCGTTGAACGGCCGCCGCGATCTGCCGTATGCGCCGGACGAGTTTTCAGGTTTTTGCATGACGCTGCTGCGTATGCTGGCTTTCGCGCCGGGAGGCGCGAGTTTAAAACCAGGCGCGCCGGGAGGCGCGGAGTTAGAGCGCGGCGCACCCGGTTCGGGCGGACGCGCGGCGATCGATCATCCGCCTGCGGCGCTTGCGGTTCCTGCCGTGCGTGCAGAGCCGTCGTCGCGTGCAGCTCAGTCGCCGCCTGCACCGAAAGCGCAACCCGCGCCGATGCCGCAGCCGGCGGCAATACCCGCGCCAGAACCTGCCGCGCCGCCAACCCCCGTACTCGTAGCGCGCGAACCGGCACCCGCCGCCGCCTGGGACTGGCTCGCGGTCGTCGCCAGCCTGCGTCTCGGCGGCATGGCGAAAATGCTCGCCGACCACTGCGAACTGGTCGCACAGTCGGGCGATGCGGTGACGCTGCGGGTGGGCGAGGCGCACAAGCATCTGCTCGACCGGCCCTATCAGGACAAGCTGATTGCGGCGCTGCGCGACAAGTTCGGCGCAGCGCTTCAGGTCGCCATTGAAATCGGTGCCGCCGCCGAACAGACGCCGCAGCAGGTGCGCACCCGCATCAAGGAAGCGCGCCAGGCCGAAGCGGTGGCGGCCATCGAATCCGATCCATTCGTGCGTGAGCTGGTCGAGCAGTTCGGCGGCCAGATCGATCCCACTTCCATACAACCCTCAGGAGAATCCCCATGATGAAGGGCGGCATCGGCAACATGATGAAGCAGGTCCAGCAGGTGCAGGAAAACATGGCCAAGATGCAGGCCAAGCTGGCCGAAATCGAAATCGAGGGCGCCAGCGGCGCCGGCATGGTCAAGGTCACGATGACCTGCAAGTACGATGTGCGCCGTGTGGCCATCGACCCCAGCCTGATGGGCGACGACAAGGAAATGCTGGAAGACCTGATCGCTGCCGCCGTGAACGACGCGGTGCGCAAGGTCGAGTCCACCGTGCAGGAAAAAATGGGCAGCGTCACCGCCGGCCTGCCGATTCCCCCCGGGATGAAACTGCCTTTCTAGGGCACGAGATGCAACCAGCCGCGCTGGACAATCTGATCGGCGCGCTGCGCGTGCTGCCGGGCGTCGGCCCCAAATCGGCGGCGCGCATGGCGTACCACCTGCTGCAGCGCGACCGCCATGGCGCCGAGACGCTGGCAGGTGCGCTCCACCATGCGCTGACGCATCTGCATCATTGCCGCCTGTGCAACAATTTTTCCGAGGCGGAAGTGTGCGAGGTCTGCGCCAGCCCGCGGCGCGACAAGCGGCAGCTGGCGGTGGTCGAAATGCCGGCCGACTTCAACATGATGGAAGCCACGCAGAGCTACAGCGGGCTGTATTTCGTGCTGATGGGGCGGCTGAGTCCGCTCGACGGCATCGGCCCGCGCGAGATTCATCTCGACCGGCTGATCAGTCGCGCGCTCGACGGCGTGGTCGAGGAAGTGCTGCTCGCCACCAACTTCACCCCCGAAGGTGAGGCCACCGCGCATACCATCGGCGAATTGCTGAAAGCGCGCGGCCTCAAGGTCAGCCGCCTCGCGCGCGGCGTGCCGGTCGGCGGCGAACTGGAATATGTGGACAGCGGTACGCTGGCGCAGGCCGTGCGCGACCGGCGCACCGTTTGATGCAGCGCGACACGCGCACCGTATTAATTGAATAGCTAACCAATATCGGACAACACGATGGAACTCAATGCACTCACCGCCCTGTCGCCGCTCGACGGCCGCTACGGCAGCAAGACCGCCCCGCTGCGCGATTTTTTCAGCGAATACGCGCTGATCAAAACCCGCGTCATCGTCGAGATCGAATGGCTGAAAGCGCTGGCGGCGGAACCCGCCATCGCCGAAGTGCCGGCCTTTTCGGACGCTGCCATCGGCCTGCTCGACGGCATCGCCGACACCTTCTCGGTGGCGGACGCCGAGCGCGTCAAGGCGATCGAGGCGACGACCAATCACGACGTGAAAGCGGTCGAGTATTTCCTCAAGGAAAAAACCCGGGACAACGCCGAAATCGCGGCCGTGTCCGAGTTCATTCACTTCGCCTGCACCTCGGAAGACATCAACAACCTGTCGCACGGCCTGATGCTGAAAGGGGCGCGCGACGGCGTGCTGCTGCCCGCACTGGAAAAGGTCATCGCTCGCCTCACCGAACTG
Source organism: uncultured Hydrogenophilales bacterium (assembly GCA_963818665.1). Taxonomy (GTDB): domain Bacteria; phylum Pseudomonadota; class Gammaproteobacteria; order Burkholderiales; family Thiobacillaceae; genus Thiobacillus. The sequence goes on from CAWFTM010000004.1 coordinate 64,741, forward strand.
GCGCACGCGCACGCCGACCTGCCGATGCTGTCGCGCACCCACGGCCAGCCCGCGTCGCCGACCACCGTCGGCAAGGAACTCGCCAACGTGGTGTATCGCCTGCGCCGCGCCTGGGATGCCTCGGGATCGATCGAACTGCTGGGCAAGATCAACGGCGCGGTCGGCAACTACAACGCGCACCTGTCGGCCTACCCCGAACTGGACTGGGAGAACTTTGCGCGCAGCTTCGTGATGGAACTCGGTCTCAGCTTCAACCCTTACACCATCCAGATCGAGCCGCACGACGCCATGGCCGAACTGTTCGATGCCATCGCCCGCGCCAACACCATCCTCGTCGACCTGAACCGCGACGTGTGGGGCTACATTTCGCTCGGCTACTTCAAGCAGAAGGTGAAGGCCGGCGAAGTCGGCTCCAGCACCATGCCGCACAAGGTCAATCCCATCGACTTCGAAAACAGCGAAGGCAATCTCGGGCTGGCCAACGCCATGCTGCGCCATCTGGCCGAAAAGCTGCCGATTTCGCGCTGGCAGCGCGACCTCACCGATTCCACCGTGCTGCGCAACATGGGCGTCGGCTTCGGCTACAGCCTCCTGGCCTACGAATCCTGCCTGCGCGGTCTGGGCAAGCTCGAAGCCAACCCGGCTGCGCTCGCCGCCGATCTCGACGCCAGCTGGGATGTGCTGGCCGAGCCGATCCAGACCGTGATGCGCCGCTACGGCGTGGCGAATCCCTACGAACAATTGAAAGAGCTCACGCGCGGCAAGGGCGGCATCACGCGCGAGTCACTGCACGCGTTCATCGATGGCCTGACCATTCCCGATGCCGAGAAGACGCGGCTGAGGGCGATGACGCCGGCCAGCTATATCGGCGTGGCAGCAGAGTTGGCGCGACAGATTTGAGGCTGACAGGCATGTCTGATTTTGACCTCGACGTTAACCTGCCTGATTTCCAGGTCGCCGTTCTCGACGAGTCGCACACCCGTCCGGTCATCGTCGATTTCTGGGCGCCGTGGTGCGGGCCGTGCAAATCGCTCAAGCCCATCCTCGAAAAGCTCGCGGCGGAATATGGCGGCAGGTTTCGCCTCGCCAAGGTCAACGCCGACGACAATCAGGCACTGTCGCAGCAGTACGGCGTGCGCGGGATTCCGGCGGTCAAGGCCTTCGTCAAGGGAGAGATGGTCGATGAGTTTTCCGGTGCGCTGCCGGAGGCCGAGGTACGCGCCTTTCTGGATCGGCTGATTCCCGGCCCGGCCGACGAATTGCGTGCGCAAGCCGCAGCGGCCCGCACAGCGGGCGACTTCAGCGCGGCACTGCAACTGCTGGCGGAAGCGTCGAAGCATGACCCCCAGCACATCGGCGTGCGTCTCGACGCGGCCGAGATCATGCTCGATCTGGGTGAAGCCGACGAAGCGCAACGTCTGATCGGCAGCGTGGCGGACGATGCCGATCCGCGCGTGCCGCAGCTCAAGGCGCGGCTGCAGTTTCTGTCTGCCGGGAGCGGGGACGAGGCCGCCTTGCAGGCGCGTATCGCCGCCGATGGCAACGATCTCGAAGCGCGGCTCGCGCTCGCCAATCTGGCGATTGCCGGGCAGCGCTACGAAGACGGCATGGAGCAGTTGCTGGAAATCGTTCGCCGTGACCGCAGCTTTCAGGACGATATCGGACGCACCACGCTGTTATCGGTATTCAATCTGCTGGGTGGCGGCGAACTGGTGAGCCGCTATCGGCGGCTGCTGGCAAGCGTGCTGAATTAAGGACTCGGCGGCCTGGTTGTTTTGATGGTTATCAGGCAATGGCCTGGTTTTTTTGATGGTTATCAGGCTATTGCCTGATAACGCACCTCGACGATTTCCACCTCGCGCCGTCCGTCCGGCGTCTGCACGCTGACGGTGTCGCCTTCGCGCGCTTTCAGCAGCGCGCGCGCCATCGGCGAAATCCAGGCAATGTGGCCGTGTCCGGCGTCGGCTTCGTCGATGCCGACGATGGCGTAGGTGGACTCGCTGCCGTCCGTATCGGCGACGGTGACGGTGGCGCCGAAGAACACCTGATCGGTGTCTTCGCGGGTGGCGGGGTCGACGACCTCGGCATGTTCCAGTCGCTTGGACAGGAAGCGGAGACGACGATCGACTTCGCGCAGGCGCTTTTTGCCGTAGATGTAATCGCCGTTTTCCGAGCGGTCGCCATTGCTCGCTGCCCAGTGGATGGTTTCCACCAGTTTGGGACGTTCGACTTTCCACAGTTGATTGAATTCGGCGTCGAGCCGCGCGTAGCCCGCAGGCGTCATGTAATTCTTCGATCCGGAAGGCAAGGCCGGCGCCGCGAGGTCGTCCTCGTCTTCTTCCGCAGCGTCGGATTCTTTGACAAAAGCTTTGTTCATCGGCCCAACAGATAAGCGAGTAAGGAAAGCACCAGCGACATGAGAATGACGCTGGTGAAGGGGAAGTAGAATACGCCACGCTTGCGTTTGATCCGCACGTCGCCCGGCAAACGGCCCAGCCCCAGGCGATTGAGCCACGGCGTGAGCAGTCCCAGGATCAGTAGCGCCAGAACCAGTGTCGCCAGCCATTTCACCATGAAGGAATTCTAGCCGATGGATGCTCCCCAGCCGCCGCAATTTGAACGCACCCGGATTCTGCTCGACGCCGGCGAGCAGACGCGGCTGGCGCAAGCCCACGTGCTGGTGGCCGGACTCGGCGGCGTCGGTTCGTATTGCGCCGAGGCGCTGGCGCGCGCGGGGGTGGGGCGGCTGACGATCATCGATCACGATGTCGTCGCCATCTCGAACATCAACCGTCAGTTGCCGGCCTTGCTGTCCACCGTGGGACAGCCTAAAGCCGAACTGATGGCAGCGCGCATCCGCGACATCAACCCGGCGTGCGAGCTGACGGTGATCCGCGAATTTCTGGTGCCCGAAACCGTGGCCGACATCGTGCCGGCCGATGTCGATTACGTGATCGACTGCATCGACTCGCTCAACTGCAAGGTTGCGCTGGTGGCCAGCAGCGTCGAGCGCGGCTTGCGCGTGGCCTCCAGCATGGGTGCGGGCAACAAGCTCGATCCCGGCCGCATCCAGCTTGCCGACATTTCGAAAACCAGCATGTGCCCGCTGGCGTCGGTGATGCGCAAGCGGCTGCGCAAGCGCGGCATTCCCAAGGGCGTGCTGACCGTGTTTTCCGATGAGCCCGGACGCGCGCCGCTGCCGCCGCAGCCGGTCGAAGGCCGCGGCCGTGCACGCGCGGTCAACGGCACCATCAGCTACATGCCGCCGCTGTTCGGGTTGATGCTGGCGGGGGCGGTGGTGCAGCGCCTGCTGGCTGACGCCGGCGTTGCTGCAGTCGGTGCGATTGCCGGAAATGTGACTGAAACAAAAAACGCCGACTCAGTCGGCGTTTGAAGCGCAGAAAAACTTGTTGTAATGCGCCGGGCTTATCCGAGCGCGGTTTTGCGGCGAATTTGCATTCCGACCAGACCGAGACCGGCGAGCAGCATGGCCCAGGTTTCGGCTTCCGGGACCGGGACAGTGACCGCGGCGACTTTGTACGCGCCGGAGGGGATGAGGCCCCCCAGCCCCGTTCCGGTGGCCTGACCGCCGATCTTGAGCGTGTAGCTTCCGATGCCGAAATAGGTCCCGAAAGGAAGCACCAAGAGGTCTCCGCCGATCGGCGTGAAGGACGCATAGGGGGTGATGGTGTTGCTGGTCGTGAAGATTTTGGCGCGTGAGGCTGTCGATGTTGATGATGCCGGCCAGGGAAAGATCGAAGACCCCCGATCCAGCATAAAGGTCGCCGGTGATGTCGAAGGTCAGGCTGTGGTCGATCGTGCCGGAGGTCGCCACGGTGAAGGTGTTGAGAAAGATCTCCCCGCCGTCGAAGTCGCCCAGATCATGAGTGGCGACAAGGTCAAGACTGGTCGCGTAGGCATTTCCAGTAATTGTGAGAATGGCAGCGAGGGCCAGAGGGCGTAATTTCATTGTTGTCTCTCCAAAAAAATCTACAGCTTGTTGGATTGAAACAGGTCACTACAAACATCCAGCAAACCTCAAGCAATACCCGTTCCAGAATTGCAAGTGGTTGTTATTTATGGGTGTTGGCTTTTCTTCCATGGTTGGCGTGTAAAGAAAACCGACATCTCCTGTGCGAGTCCGTCGTGCTTAAGCCGAACTTGCCCTGCTCATTGAGCCGCTTCTTCCATCTGTTTGCGCTGCGCTTCAGCCGCATCCATCACTTGCCCTTCGACTGCGCTGCGCTTTTTCCATCGCCTGAATCTGCGTTTCGAACACGGGGTTGGGTTGACGTTCTTCGGTTTGCGGTTGTGGCGGCGGGCTGGCGTCGCAGGCGGCGAGGGTGAGTGCGAGGGGGATGAGCAGGCGTTTCATGGGTGTGTCCTCCAACAAGCCGGTGGGCAGGCCGTCGATGCTGGCCTGATTCTTTTCGCGCCAGTAGTCCAGCAGACCGATGGTGCCTTTCTTCTCGGCCCAGCGCGCGAGGGTGTCGCGTTCGCCGCGATAGGTGTAAAGGGGCACGGCGTAGCCGCACGAGGTTTGCACCGATTCGATGTCGAGCACGATGAGCTGGCGCTCGCCGGGCAGCGCGGGGAAGTGGCGCGCGCAGTTCGCCCCATGCGGCATCCTGCCGGCGCACGGCACGGCCGCGTCCATAGAGCCGCAGGATCAGCGGGTCGGCGTCGAAGCTGCACCACATCAGCGTCATGCGGCCGTCGTGTTTGAGGTGGGCGGCGGTTTCGTTGCCGCTGCCGGTGAGGTCAAGGTAGGCAACGCGGCTGGGCGAGAGCACGCGCAGGCTGTCCATGCCCTTGGGCGAGAGGTTGAGGCGGCTGCTGGCGGTGCCGCTGGCGGTGAAGAAAATTTTCTGCGCGGCGATGAAGTCGCGGTGCCGGGCTTCGAGTTCCGGGTAGAAACGCGCCATCAGTTGATCTGTTTCTTGAGGATTTCGCTGAGGATGCGCAGGCGCTCCACGCTGTCGTTCATTTCCAGCAGGTTCTGCTTGATGCTGAGTTTGAGCGGCAGCACTTCGGACAGGCGGTAGCCCACCCACACCGCGTCGTCGAAGTGGTGCGGCGCCGGGAAATGCGCGTCGCCGTATTCCTTGACGATGTGGCGCAGGATTTCGGCGGCAAGCTGAAGATCATCCGGAATGGGCGCGATGACCTCGACGCTGACCGGCTCCACGGTGCCGATGAGCAGGCCGTTGGGTTCGCTATGGGTGCTGCGGATGACGAAACGTTCCTGCGCCTGGGTGTCGATGTGCAGGATGCCGGTTTGCGGCATGTCCCAGTCGGTGACGATCACGCGGGTGCCGATCTCGTAAGGCGTCGCGGGCGCGCCGACTTCGCTGCCTTCGCGAATGGCGCAGATGCCGAACGGCGAGTTGTCGGCGATGGCCTGTTTGACCATGTCGAGATAGCGCTGTTCGAAGATGCGCAGCGGCAGGCGGCCGCCGGGAAAGACCAGCGTATTGAGCGGGAACAGCGGCAGCGTGCTCCGCTTGCTGCCGGCGATCACCGATCTTCACCCCAGCGTGCCATCAGCGCGTGCTCGATGCCGAGCTGGTCGAGGATGCGCGCGACGATGAAATCGATGATGTCTTCGACGCTTTGCGGACGGTGATAAAAACCGGGATTGGCCGGCAGGATCACGGCATTCATGCGCGACAGCTTCAGCATGTTTTCCAGATGCAGGGTGGAAAACGGCGCTTCGCGCGGAACGAGGATGAGCTGTTTCTGCTCCTTGAGCATGACGTCGGCGGCGCGCTCGATCAGGTTGTCGGACATGCCGTGTGCAATCGCCGCGAGCGTGCCCATCGAGCACGGGCACACCACCATCGCATCGGCCGGGTTGGAGCCGGAGGCGACCGGCGCATTCCAGTCTTCGCGGCCGAACACGCGCAACTGGCCGTCGCGGGTGTCGAGGCTGTCCGCCAGCTGGCTTTCGAGATCGCAGGCGCGCGCGGGCAGGGCCACGCCGAGTTCCTGTTTGGCGACGAGGTGGGCGGCTTGCGATACCAGCAGATTCACGTCGAGGTCGGCCGCCAGCAGACATTCGAGCAGACGCAGGCCATAGGCCATGCCGGAGGCGCCGGAGAGGGCGAGGGTGACGGTATTCAGGGAGGTGTGCATGGCGCGGATTGTCGCCTGTCCGGTGCGGGGGCGGCAAGCACGCGCGACACGATGACGCCGTTCACCGCGCCAAAAATCAGGGCGGCGGCGGCAAACACCGGCAGCAGCTTGATCAGCGCCGCGCCCGGCAATAACCACGCGCTGGCCAGCGCAAGCTGTCCCCCGATGTGGCCGAAGGCCGCCAGCACCGACAGGCTGACCGGGCCGAAATGGGCCTGTGGCAGGTGGCGCGCCAGCGCCAGCACCAGCAGGCTGGCGAGCGCACCTGACAGGGATAGCCAGAAGCCGGGCGCAAACAGGCTGCCGAACAGCAGGCCGCCGGCCACGACGCGCAGGACGGAGACCCAGGCTGCCGCGCGCCAGCCGTGTTGCAGCAGTACCAGCAGGATGACGATGTTGGCGAGCCCGGGTTTGACGCCGGGAATCGGGCTGGGAATCGCCGCCTCAGCCAGCGTCAAGCCTATGGCGAGAGCGGTCAGCCGGGCGATGCGGCGATCGTCGGCGCTGACCGGCAACTCAATAGCCGAGGGTGTCATAGGCGGCGGTGCGGCCACGGATTTCGAGGCTGACCTGGTTGGGCAGGCACAGCGCGGCCTGGCCGGATTGGGTGAGCCAGCCCTGCTTGACGCACAACTGGCGCGGCGACGGGTCGCGCGCAATGCGGGCGCGACCGGGTTCGATTTCGATTCGGGTGATGCCGAGCGGGCCGCTGACCGAGTAAGTGTGGGCGCGGCTGAGAGCGGCGGTTTCCACCACCCGTCCCGCTGCGCGGATGACGGCCGTCTCGCCCTGGTCTCCGCCCCACGACCACAATGCCAGCGCGATCACACAGCCTGTTCCCGCCAGCAACACGCCTGCGTCGCCGGCGCGCAGCATGGCCATCAGCTGAGCTCGCGGTGCCGCACCAGCACCTGCTCGCGTTCGCGGAAGGCGTCGGCCAGGTTTTCGGCGAAATAGACGCAGCGGTGCTGGCCGCCGGTGCAGCCGATGGCCACGGTGAGGTAGTTGCGGTTGTCGCGGATGAAGCAGGGCAGCCAGTTTTCGACAAAGGGCGGATGTCGGCCAACAGCGCCATGGCGTCGGGGCTGGCCTCGAGGAAGTCCTTGATCGGCTGGTCGCGGCCGGTGAGCGGGCGCAGCTCGGGGACGTAATGCGGATTGGGCAGGCAGCGCACGTCGAACACCATGTCGGCGTCGAGCGGGATGCCGTGCTTGAAGCCGAAGGACTCGAACAGCAGCGTGATGCGCGAACGATCCTGCCCGATCAGTTCCTTGATCCAGAGCCGCAGCGCCGAGGCGGAGAGGTCGCTGGTGTCGATGCGGTGCCCGAGCGGCGCGATGTCGGCGAGCAGTTCGCGCTCGAGCTGGATCGCATTCCTGCAGCGAGACGGTGTCGCTGGAGAGCGGATGGCGGCGCCGCGTTTCGGAAAAACGTTTGACCAGCGACAGCGGTTTTCGCTTCGAGAAAAACGATCCGCAGGTCGGCACCCTGGTTGCGCAGCGTATCGGCGATCTGCGGCAGTTGCGCAAAGCTCGCGCCGCTGCGCGCGTCGATGGCGATGGCGATGCGGGTGTGGCCTTCCTGCGTCAGGTGTTCGACCAGGGCTTGCAGCATCGCCAGCGGCAGATTGTCGACGCAGTAAAAGCCGATGTCTTCCAGCACGGCAATGGCGATGCTCTTGCCCGACCCGGACAATCCCGATACCAGCACGATCTGCATCGGGGTGTTCATGCACCGCCCGCGTCGATCGCGGCCTGCTGGCGCTTGATGAATTGCTCGACCGGGTTGATTCCGCGGCTCTTGAGAATGTGGTTGCGTACCGCGACTTCGACCAGCACCGCGAGGTTGCGGCCGGCCGCAACCGGAATGCGCACCTTGGGAATGGAGACGCCGAGAATGGTTTCGGTCGAAGCCACCATGTCGATCCGGTTGAGGCCGATTTCACCGATTTCCTGCGGATGCACCAGTTCGACGATGAGCTTGATGTTCTTTTGCAGCTTGACTGCCGTTTCGCCGAACAGGTAGCGGATGTTGAGGATGCCGAGGCCGCGCACTTCGAGAAAATCGCGGATCAGCGACGGGCAGCTGCCTTCGAGGATTTCCGGCGCGACGTGCTTCAGTTCGACCACGTCGTCGGCGACCAGCCGGTGTCCCCGGGTAATGAGTTCCAGTGCCAGTTCGCTCTTGCCGACGCCTGCATCGCCCTTGATGAGCACGCCGGTGCCGAGGACTTCGAGAAACACGCCATGGATGGAGGTGACCTCGGCCAGGCGCTGCGTCAGGTAGTGCCCCAGATGCGACATCAGCACCGGGCTCGTCAGATTCGAGGTGAACAGCGGGGTGTCGGTGCGTTCGGCGTTGTCGCGCAAGACCGTCGGCACCGCTTCGCCATTGGCGACAATGATGGCCGCGAGTTCGGTCGAAAACAGATGGGTGATCGCATACAGCAAGCCGGACTCGGACAGGCCGCGCAGGTAGTCCATTTCGGCGCAGCCGAGCACCTGCACCCGGTTCGGGTGGACAAAATTCAGGTGGCCGATGAGCGCCAGGGTGGGTTTCTGGACGGTTTCGGAGGACAGGCTGCGCTGACCTCCCTTGTGTCCGGCCACCCAGTGCAGGTCGAGTTGTTCCGCCATGTCGCGGAACAGGGTCTCGACCGAAACGTGGGTGAGTTCGTCCATGCGCTATTGATCCTGCCTGATCGTGTGTGAACCTGTGTAACGGGTCTAGCTGGACCAGTCGCCGAGCAGCGCGATCAAATCGGACGGTGTGGCGGCCTCCAGCATTTTTGCGCGCATGGCGTCGTCGCCGAACAACTGGGCCAGTTCGCCGAGGATTTGCAGATGGCGCTCGTTGGCATCCTTGGGGACCAGCAGAACGAAGCACAGCGAAACCGGCTGGTCGTCAGGCGCATCGAATTCCAGCGGGTTTTTAAGCCGGTAAAGCGCGCCGCTCGCGTCTTTCAGGCCTTTGATGCGGCCGTGCGGAATGGCAATCCCGCAGCCGAGCGCTGTCGAACCCAGACGTTCACGCTCGAACAGGCTGGTGAAAATGTCGGTGGACTTGAGGCCGTGAATCTGGGCGAACAGTTCGGCTGCGTGTTCGAACAGTTTTTTCTTGCTGGTGAAACTGATGTCCAGCAGGGTGGTTTCGGGGGTGATGAGGGGGGCGATTAGGTTCATGCCAGGTCTGAAGCCAGTTATGAAGAGTCCGGCGCTGGCGGATTATACGCCCGGAGGCAGCTTGATGCCTCCGGGCGGCGTTCAATCCAGGTGCGGATGAGTCGTCAAGCGGGGGTTTCCGTCGGCTGGTGCTTCACACCACCGCTTCCCTGGTGGACGTCCGAGGTTTTTTCCTTGTGTTTGACGATCTGGCGATCCAGTTTGTCGGCCAGAAGGTCGATGGCGGCATACATGTTGCCGTCTTCGCTGTGCGCATGGAAATCATGGCCTTTGACGTGCAGGGTGGCTTCCACTTTGTGCACCAGCTTTTCCACCTGCATGATGACGTTGATGGTGATGACGTGGTCGAAATGGCGTTTGACGCGGTCGAGCTTGTCGGAAACATAGTCACGGATGGCTGGGGTTACTTCCAGGTGATGACCGGAAATCGTCAAATTCATAGAGCCTCCTTGGCCTGATAAAAAACGGGGAATCGGCAATTCTCACTACCGCCCTGAGCGACTTGCTACGCCCGATTTCATTGTGGGACGAAAACAGTACACATTCAAGCGGGCGCAGTGCTTCGGGCAAACAGGGGGACAGAAAATCCTTTGCGATCAAAGTGAACGGCGCATGTTGGCCGGCGGGATCTGCAAGGATTCGCGGTATTTGGCGACCGTGCGGCGCGCCACCACGATGCCTTGCTGGCCCAGCACTTCGGCAAGCTGGCCGTCCGACAGGGGGCGCTTGCCCTCTTCGCTGGCAATCATCTGCTTGATCAGGGCGCGGATCGCGGTCGACGAGCAGGCGCCGCCGCTATCGGTGGACACGTGGCTGCCGAAGAAATACTTCAGTTCATAGAGGCCGCGCGGCGTCATCATGAATTTTTGGGTGGTGACGCGCGAAATGGTCGATTCGTGCAGTTCCACTGCGTCGGCGATCTCGCGCAACACCAGCGGACGCATCGCCACTTCGCCGTGCTCGAAAAAGTGCTTCTGGCGGTCGACGATGGCTTGCGAGACACGCAGAATGGTGTCGAAACGCTGCTGCACGTTCTTGATCAGCCAGCGTGCTTCCTGCAACTGGCTGGCGAGCTGGCCGCCCCCGCTTTCGCGGTGGCGCGCCAGGATGTCGGCATAGACCCGGTTGACCCGCAGCTTGGGCATGGCGTCGGCGTTGAGGCTGGCCACCCACATCCCCTTGACCTTGCGAATATGCACGTCGGGGATGACGTAGTGGGTTTCGTCCATGCTGTAGGCTGCGCCGGGACGCGGGTTGAGCGAGAGAATCAGGGCACGCGCGGCGCGCAGCGCGGCGTCGTCGATCCCCAGGGTTTTTTTCAGCTTGCCGACATCGCGTGCGGCCAGCAGGTCGAGGTGATCCGTGGTCAGTCGCAGGGCGTCGTCGCGTGCCGGGGTGCCGGGCGGCAGGACACGCAGCTGCAGGCTCAGGCATTCGGCCAGGTTGCGTGCGCCGACGCCGGTCGGGTCCATGTTCTGCAGGTGCTTGAGCGCGGTTTCGACTTCTTCGGGCTCGAGTTCTTCCAGTTCGGTTTGCAGGCTGGCGGTGATGTCCGCCAGCGGCTGGGTGAGGAATCCGCTGTCGTCCAGATCGTCGATCAGCGCGGCGACCAGGGTGCGGTCACGCAGGGTAAGCGGGCTGACGATCAGCTGGCTCAGCAGGTGTTCGCGCAGGCTTGCGCCGGCGACCGAGCCTTGCGCGTAGTCGTTGTCTTCGTCATCGTTGCCCGCCGCGCTGTAGTCGTTCCAGTCGGAGTCATCCAGCGTGGTGGCGGATTCCAGATCGCTGTTTTCGGGCGGGGCGGTTTCGCTGCTTTGCGCTTCGGCTTCGGCTGTGTGGGTGGGGACCTCGGTGGCGCTGAAGCTTGCCTCGTCTTCTTCCTCGCGTTCCAGCAGCGGATTGTCCTGCAGCATCTGCTCCAGTTCCTGGTTCAACTCCAGCGTCGACAGCTGCAATAGCCGGATCGACTGCTGCAGTTGCGGCGTCAGCGTGAGGTGTTGACCAAGCTTGAGTTGAAGGCTGTGTTTCATGAAAATTGTATACGGCAAAAAGCATGCCGACTTGAGACAAACGCGATGCGATTGAGTTGCACGATGTTGCGACTACAGGCGGAAATTTTCGCCCAGATAGACCTTGCGGGCACTGTCGTCCTGAATGATGAGATCGGGCGTGCCGGCGATCAGTACGCGGCCTTCGTTGATGATGTAGGCGCGGTCGCAGATGCCCAGGGTTTCGCGCACGTTGTGGTCGGTGATGAGCACGCCGATGTCGCGCTCGATCAGGAAATGCACCAGTTTCTGGATGTCGAGCACGGCGATCGGGTCGACCCCGGCGAAGGGTTCGTCGAGCAGGATGAAACGCGGGTTGATCGCCAGTGCGCGCGCGATTTCCACGCGGCGGCGCTCGCCGCCGGAGAGGCTGACCGCCGACGCGTCGCGCAGGTGCGCGATATGCAGATCGTCGAGCAGGTTGTTGAGGTGCTCCTCGCGTTCGTCCTTGGTGTAGGGTTTGAGCTCGAGAATGGCGCGGATGTTTTCCTCCACCGTCAGCTTGCGGAAAATGGACGGTTCCTGCGGCAGATAAGACAGTCCCAGGCGCGCGCGCTGATGGATCGGCATGTGGGTGAGGTCGTGCGTATCCATCTGCACGCTGCCGCCATCCGCTGCGACCAGCCCCACCACCATGTAGAAACAGGTGGTTTTGCCGGCCCCGTTGGGGCCCAGCAAACCGACGACCTCGCCGCTTTTGACTTCGAACGAGACGTCGTGCACCACGGTGCGCTTGCCATACGTCTTTTTCAGGCTGTGGGCGGAAATCGTGCTCATGGCTGGGCAGCGGGTTGTGCGGCGGGTTGTCCTGCGCGTGGTTTCGGGCGGATGACGGCGCGCACCCGGCCGGCCGGTGTCTTGGTATTGGCTTGGCCGATGACCTTGTAAAACTCGGTGTTGGCGTTGTACGAAATCTGCGCGCCGCGCAATTCGTCCGAACCACGTCGCAGGCGGGCCTGGCCGATCAGCTCCAGTTGGCCACTGGTGTTGTCGAATTCGATACGATCGGAAAAACCCTCGATGTATTCCTCGCTGTCATCCAGTTTCTGGCGAAATGTCACCGGGCGGCCGACCGCGCTGACCCGGTCGAGTCCGGCGGCATTCTGGGTCGCCTGCACGCGGTCGGCGCGCAGCATCAAGGTCCCCTGGCTGAAGATGACGTTGCCGGCATAAACGCTGGTTTTCTTGATGTCGTCGAGCGTTACGGTATCCGCCTCGATGTTGATCGGTTTGTCGCGGTCGGCTTTTTCAGCATGAGATGGCATAGCCAGCAGACTGGCGCACAGTGCGACGCAGACACCCATTGGGATTGTTTTCATGACGCTTTTCTTGGTCCGGAAATATAGCGGGCGTTCACTCGCCCGGTCAGTTTGATGATGCGCTGATCGGCATCGTATTCCATCGCGCCTGCGCGCACATCCAGGGTGTCGTCGTGAACGTCGACCCTGCCCGGCGCGCGCATCAGTTTGAGCTCGGGAAACAGCAGCATTTTTTGCGTGCGCAAAGTCATGGCGGACCGGCCGGCATGGGCGGCGCGCACCACATTGACGTCGCCGAGCAGGTTGACTTCGTCGCCAGCCGGCGACACGGTCGCCTGGATTGCGGTGGCGGTGATTTCACCTGCCTCGGCATCCAGCTGGACAAAGCGCGGCGACTCCATTTCGGTGAGCCTGCTGCCGGAATAGTGCTTGAGCCGCCTGGCTGACAGGCGGTATTGCGGATTACCGGCCGGATCGGTGCGCAGCGCATCGAAGTTGTCCATGATGCCCTCAGGATCGGTATGGGGCGCCCGCTCGCCGTCGGCAGGCAGTTGTACGGATTGCTCGATCCAGAAACTGAGACCCGCCAGCAGCAAAAGGATGGCCAATGGCAGCCACAGCGACCCGCGAGTGCTCATGCAGCGGTCAAGTCATCCATGCGGGATGCGGCGCGTGTCATTTCAGATAGGGCGCCAGTGCGGCGTCCAGCGTGCCCTGTGCCCGCATGAGGAATTCGCAGGCTTCGCGGACCGCGCCGTGCCCGGCTTGCCGCGTGGTGATGTAATGGCTGTGCGCCTTCACCAGTTCGGGGGCGGCGGGCACGCTGATCGCCAGGCCGGCGCGCCGCATCACCGGCAGGTCGACCACGTCGTCGCCCATGTAGGCAGTGGCTTCGCAGGCGATATTGAGTTCGCGGCACAGGGCTTCGTATACGACCAGCTTGTCGTGCGCGCCCTGGTGGACGATGTCGATACCGAGATTTTTGGCACGCTGCTCCACCACCCGCGAGCTGCGCCCGGTGATGATGGCCAGTTGCACGCCGCTGCTCTTGAGCATTTTCAGGCCGTGGCCGTCGAGCGAATTGAAGCCCTTGTATTCCTGCCCGTCGTCGGCCAGAAACAGGGTGCCGTCGGTCATGATCGCCATCGACGTCGAAGGCGATCAGCCGGATTTTTTGCGCGCGGGCGATCAGCGCTGCATTCATCACATCCGCAGTCATCACACGACCCCTGCTTTCAGCAGGTCATGCATGTTGAGTGCGCCCACCAGGGTGTTGTCTTCGTCGACTACCAGCAGGCCGTTGATTTTCAGGGTATCCATTTTTTCCACCGCCGCGACGGCGAGTTCGTCCGCGCGGATTGTTTTGGGGTTGGGCGTCATCAGGTCGGTGACGCGAGCCTGTTGCAGATCGAGCGCGTGTTCCAGTGCCCGTCGCAAATCGCCGTCGGTAAACACGCCGGCCACCTTGCCCGCGGCATCGACCACGGCGGTCATGCCGAGCCCTTTCTGCGTCATTTCGAGCAGGGCGGTCTTGAGCGAAGCGTCGCGGTCGATTGCCGGCAATGCATCACCGGTGTGCATGACGTCACGCACATGGACCAGCAAGCGCCGCCCCAGGCTGCCGCCGGGATGGGTGCGGGCGAAATCGTCGGCCGAAAAGCCGCGCGCATCCAGCAGCGCCACCGCCAGCGCGTCGCCCAGCGCAAGCGCGGCGGTGGTGCTGGCGGTGGGGGCGAGATTGAGCGGGCAGGCTTCCTTGTCGACACTGGCATTGAGGTGCACATCGGCTTCGCGTGCCATGGTCGAGTTGGGGTTGCCGGTCATCGCGATGAGCTTGGCGCCGCGGCGCTTGATCAGCGGCACGATGCTGACGATTTCGTTGCTCTCGCCCGAGTTCGACAAAGCCAGCACCACGTCGTTGGGCGCGATCATGCCGAGGTCGCCGTGGCTGGCTTCGCCCGGGTGCATGAAAAATGCCGGGGTGCCGGTGGAGGCCAGGGTGGCGGCGATCTTGCCGCCGATGTGGCCCGACTTGCCCATGCCCGACACCACGACGCGTCCGCTGCAGGCCAGGATCAGATGCACGGCATCGGCAAAACCGCCGTCAAGTCGCTGGGACAACACCCGCAGCGCGTCGGCCTCGATGTCGAGCACCTGGCGCGCGAGAGTGAGCAAATGTTCGGGAGTGGCTTGTTGGGGTCGCATGGTCGGCAAGTATACTAAAGCCTCTCTCGTAACCGCGACTTCGCAGCCGCGACATGGCCTGATTTCCCGATGCACAGTAGCCTCCAGCTTGTCCTGATTTTGCTCGCGGTCGCCGTTCTGGTGGCCGCCGCGGCACGCGCGTTGCGGCTGCCGACCATGCTGGGCTATCTGGTCACCGGGATTGTGATCGGCCCGTTCATGCTGGGCTGGATTCCGGAGAGCGCGGAGGCGCGTTATCTGGCTGAGTTCGGGGTGGTGTTCCTGATGTTCTCGATCGGCCTGGAATTCAGCCTGGCGCGGCTGACGACCATGCGCATGACGGTGTTCGGCTTTGGCGGCGCGCAGGTCGGCCTGACCATCGCGCTCACCGCACTCATCGCCTGGCTGCTCGATCTGCCGTTGCTGGCGGCGTTGGCGCTGGGCGGCATCATGTCGATGTCGTCCACCGCCATTGTGTCGAAGCTGCTGGCCGAGCGGCTCGAAATCCAGACGCCGCACGGCCGGCAGATTTTTGGCGCGTTGCTGTTCCAGGATCTGGCGGTGGTGCCGCTGTTGATCCTGATCCCGGCGTTTGCCCGCGAGTCGGATGCGATGGCTGTGACGCTCGGTCTGGCGATGCTGAAAGCGGTCGCTGGTGCTGGGCTTCCTGCTGTTTGTCGGTCAGCGCATCATGCGCCCGTGGTTTCAGTGGGTGGCCGGGCGCAAATCGCCCGAGCTGTTCACGCTCAACCTGTTGCTGTTCACCCTGGGATTGGCGTTCCTGACCGAAAGCGCCGGCCTGTCGCTGGCGCTGGGCGCGTTTCTCGCCGGCATGCTGATTTCCGAAACCGAGTATCGCTATCAGGTGGAAGACGACATCAAGCCTTTCCGCGATGTGCTGCTGGGGCTGTTCTTCGTCACCATCGGGATGCGGCTCGACCTGTCGCAGCTGATGCTGAACTGGGGGGATGTGCTGTTGCTGGTGGTTGCCATCGTCATCGGCAAGGGCGCGTTGGTGACCGGGCTGGCGATGGCTTTCGGCAGCACTCGCCCTACCGCTGTGCGCACTGCCCTCGGGCTGGCGCAGGCAGGCGAATTCGGCTTTGTGCTGCTGGCGCAGGCAGCCGATCTGCGTTTGCTGGGTTCGGACATCACCCAGCCGGTACTGGCGGCGATGGTGCTGTCGATGTTGATTTCGCCGCTGCTGATCAACCACATGGACAGGCTGACACAGCTGATTGCGGGCAGCGAATGGGCGGGCAGGGCGAAAGAAGTACACGACATCGCGGTCAAGACCTTTGGCAAATCCAAACATGTGATCGTCTGCGGCTATGGCCGTAGCGGCCAGAATCTGGCGCGCCTGCTGGAGGCCGAGGACATCAGCTTTGTCGCGCTCGACGCCGACCCGGAACGGATCCGTGCGGTGGCGGCGTCAGGCGCATCGGTTGTATACGGCGACGCCAGCCGCCGTGAAGTGCTGGTGGCGGCGGGACTCAGTCGCGCGCAAGCCATCGTGGTGACGTATTCCGACTTGCCCTCCAGCATGGCCATCCTGCGCCATGTGCGCGAGCTGCGGCCGGAACTGCCGGTGGTGGTGCGCACCATCGACGACGCTCACATCGACAAACTGAAGGAGGCCGGCGCCACCGAAGTGGTGTCCGAAGTGATGGAAGGTTCGCTGATGCTGGCCTCGCATGCGCTGATGCTGCTGGGCGTGCCGCTGACGCAGGTGCTCAAGCGCATCCGCAATGTGCGCGAATCGCGCTATGCCATGATGCGCGGCTTTTTTCGCGGCGCCTCTGACGCCGATGACGAGCTCGATCAACACGCCCAGCCGCGCCTGCATACCGTGCTGATCACGCAAGGCGCGGCAGCGGTGGGGCGCCGCCTGGAGGAACTGGCACTGGACGAGTTGCTGGTGGAAGTGGTGGCGGTCCGGCGTCAGGGCATCAAGGGGGTCGATCCCCAGCCCGACACGGAAATCCGCGTGGGCGACGTGCTGATGCTGCGCGGCGCCGCCGATGGACTGGCGGCGGCGGAGTTCAGGGTGTTGCAGGGTTAGGTTGGGGTGGGCGCTGGTGGTACGACCAGCGTAAAAAAGCCCGCCGATCGGGCGGGCTGGTTGTGACTGAACCCGCTTAGACGCCC
The DNA here is from genome assembly GCA_963818665.1 of uncultured Hydrogenophilales bacterium. Taxonomy (GTDB): domain Bacteria; phylum Pseudomonadota; class Gammaproteobacteria; order Burkholderiales; family Thiobacillaceae; genus Thiobacillus. The sequence goes on from CAWFTM010000004.1 coordinate 81,697, forward strand.
ATGCAGACGGTGTAGGTCAAAGCGTCGTTGATTGCATTGGTGGCAGTGGCTGCGGCACCGAGTGCAGCGGGTGTGGTGGTTAGTGTGGCCATCATCGAACCCGCCGCGGTGTTGCCGTCATCCATCTGGCTGTCGAGTTGTTTGACGAATTTTCCAAGGATGCCGGTCGAGCAGATCACATAGGCGCCACTAATGCCGTTGGTGCCATCCTGGATGGGCGATGATGCGGCAACGGTGGTTCCACTCTGGATGCCGATGGTTCCGCCCGACGCGTTGGTGGGAAGAAAGCCAGCAGCCCCCACGGTGGTTACGCCGGGTGCCAGACCCGCCAGCCGCACATGCTGCCAGAACAGGTAGGACTCATCCGTGGTGGTCGTACTGAACCAGGTGCCGTTGATGACGCCATTGCCTCGTGTGGCTGCGGGGGCGGCGAGAGCAGCGCCCGTGAGGTGAGTGTCAGCAGCAGGATCATCGCCGGGCAGCGCCTTGAATTTATCCTGGTAGCCGTAAACGAACAGCGGAATGTTGCGGAAATCGGTGCCGAGATTTTTCACCCGCGCGCTGTTGATCAACTCCTGCCCCTTTAGAATGCCGCCGAGCAGCAGGCCGATGATGACCAGCACAATGGCGATTTCGATCAGGGTGAAACCTGACTGGCGCTGCGGAAGGTTGGGCTGATGCATGGAAATGGGCTCCGTTGGTAGTATTCCAACGTGCGTTTTGCAAAATGCATGCCAGCCAGAGTGGCTTTTCAACCAATTGATTTTGAATGTGAATTTTCAATCATGCGTCGGTCGGCCAACGCCAATTTGATGAAGATACGACGCCGATGCTGGATTTCCGTCAGATTTCCGCCTCGCATGGGATACATGGCCTCCATTTTCGCGGTGAAATGCCGATAGCTGTGTGATGCCGCATTTCTCCCACCTGATTCTTCGCGCCCCCCATGACTGAACGCACCGAGATTGCGCCTCGCCTTGCCTGGCTGACCACGTTAACGGCCTGGCTCACGCGGGTGGCGTCCGGGCGCTGGCTGGCCCTGATGCTGCTGGCGCTGCATGCGGCGGTGATGTTCGAAGCCGAAGCGACGGTGACTCGCGCCTTCCTGCTGGCGCATTATGGTCTGTTCCTGCTGTGGCAGCCGCTGGTGCGCAGCGAAGCGCGCATCGAACCGCGGCTGGCCTTGCCGGTATTTGCGATGGCGGCGCTGCTGGTGCTGGTCGACAGCACCTGGGTGATGGCCTTGTGGCTGGCGATTCTGGCTGGGCTGGTGGGCGCGGTGGCCACCTCGCAAACCGAACGCGGGCCGCGCTGGGCGTATCTGCTGGCGCTGACCTATCTGCTGGCGTTGCTGCTGGCCTGGGTGCTGCCGCAAAGCCTGGGGGGGGCTGAGTTGCCCGACGGCGTTCAGGCTGCGGTGCGCTACGGCTTGCCGCTGCTGCCGCTGGTGATTCTGTTCCTGCCCGCCACCCGCCAGCGCAGCACGTCGTCCACGCTCGATTTCATTTATGGTCTGATGCTGTCGCTGCTGATCATGGTGATGGCGCTGGGGGTGTTTGCCGTGGTGGCGGTGGCCAAGGTCAGTTATGCCTGGGCGCTGGTGCAGACCCTGTTGGGCATGGCGGCATTGTTATTGGTGCTGTCCTGGCTGTGGAATCCGCGCGCCGGGTTCACCGGCCTGGGGCAGGTGACCTCGCGTTATTTGCTGTCGGTGGGGCTGCCGTTCGAAGGCTGGGCACAACGGCTGGCGACGCGTGCCGAGCGCGAGCGCGACCCGGAATCGTTCGTGCGCGACGCGCTGGCCGACCTGCACGAGTTGACCTGGATACGCGGCGGCAGCTGGCAGGCGGCGCGCGGCGAAGGCCTGTTTGGCGAACCGGCTGCACACAGCGTGAACCATGCCTTTCACGGCCTGAGCCTGACCTGGCAATCCGCGCGTCCGCTCACCCCTGCGCTGGCCTTGCATGTGCGGCTGCTGTCGCAGCTACTGGGCTACTTCTATGCCGCCAAGGTGCGCGAACAAACCCTGCGCGAGCAGGCCTACAGCCAGGCGATTCACGATACCGGCGCACGGCTGACGCATGACGTCAAAAACATTCTGCAATCGATGAAAACCCTGCTGGCCGCCGCCGACATGTCGACCCCGGAAGACAGCGAACGGCTGCTGGAACTGATGAAGCGTCAGTTGCCGCAGCTGGCGGCACGGCTGTCGCAGACCGTAGACAAGCTCAAGCAGCCAAGCGAAATGGATGTGGCGCACCTGCCGGCGCATGACTGGTGGACGGCCTTGCAGACCCGCTACGAGCACGACAACGTGCAGTTCTTTGCCGACGCGATCGATGCCACGCCCTTGCCGCAGGATCTGTTCGACAGCGTGGTCGATAACCTGCTCACCAATGCGTTGCGCAAGCGCCAGAGCGAACCGGGCATTGCGGTGGAGGCACGGCTGACACTGCATCCGCTGATCAGCCTGAGCGTGACCGACAGCGGCACCCCGGCGCCCGACCACGTGGCGCGCAACCTGTTCCTGAGTCCGGTGGCGTCGGATTTCGGTCTGGGGGTGGGGCTGTATCAGGCAGCGCGGCAGGCAGCGCGCTCAGGCTACCGGCTGGAACTGACCGACAACCAGGCAGGACGGGTGACGTTCTGCCTGCAGGCTACGGGCAACCCGTAGGGCAAATTCGCGGAAACAAAACGGGGTAGGAAATCCAGGCGACCAGGTCATCGAATTCACCACTCGGCGCGTCTGGCTTGGAGAACGCCCGACTGACGTAGATGGTGTCTCCGTCCAGATTTTCCAGTTCATTTACGCCAGTAGGAGCAGCCAGAGGGCTGCCATTGATGTGATTGCGGGCGCCCCAGCCGTTGGGGCCGTGCGATACGACAATTGCCGGCACATTGGCGGCAATATCGCCTGAAAAGCATGCATTGGTATTGCATACCTGGAGCCAGCTGGCGGCGGGTGTGACGGTGCCGCTGATTCCAGCGTTGCTGTTGCTGACGTCGGCGTGCGTTGCATAAAGCAGGCGATTGCCCCAAGCATCCATGTTTCCCACGCCGAGCGTAACCCATGGCAGAAAGCCGGTCTGGCTTTGGCATGCGTTGCCGACTCGATCTTCTGTTCCATTTCCGGTGATATCCGGGCAGGGAAGATAGGGTTTGTTGCCTGCGGTCTTGTGGGTCATCGCATAACCGACAATGGCCTCGCGTGCTTCATCCAGCGTCTTGTTGGTTTCCGCAATCCGCCGCGCCTGAATCTGTGCCGACAACGGCACGGCCAGCCCGCCGATCAGGATGGTCATGATGACCAGCACAATGGCCATTTCGATCAGAGTGAAACCGCGCTGGTCTGTCATGGTGTGGCGTCCTGTTTGTCGCGTTCGGCCGGGACCGGGTGCACCCGTTGATAGGGTTCATACACTTTGCCGTCGGCACGGATCTGCCCCGGCTTCAGCCCGGTGACACCGGATGTGCCGAGTTGCGCCTTGCCATCCACCCAGCGCGTGGTCTGGCCGTCCGAGCGGGTGACCAGGCCATCAAAACGGAGAGGGGTGGGCGCATTGCCCCCCCCCGGTGCTTGATTGGGACGGGTGCCCGATGTGGCTCGTGGGTGTTGAGCGCGTGTGGCTTCCAGTTGGGCGCGCTGGGCCGGGGTGTAAAACAGGCGCCCCAACTCGGTGGGCTCGGCCAGGCTGGATTGTGCGGCGCAAAGGATCAGCGGCAGGCAAAGCAGCATCAGGATGCGTCGACCGATGCGCACTCCGTATCCCGACAGCAGGCAAGCGTTCGCCCGGTTCATGTCCGGATTCATCAACGCCCTCCTTTCGGCGCGGCTGCGGTTTGTGCCGCCGCGGCTGTCTCGGCGACGGTAAACCACAGCAGCTCGCATTCGGCCTGCAACTGCGGCTGGTTGACGGTCTCGAACCGCGCATCGTTCAGCCGCGACAAGCGTGCAGCCCTGAATGCGATAGAGCCCGCGGGGCGCGCGTGCCTTGAGTGCATCCAGAAAGCGCATGAGATCGGTTTCCACCAGCAGGGGCAGGGTCAGCGTCATCGTGGTCTGGCCCAGCGGCAAGCCCTCGGGCGAGCGCGGGAAGCGAGGGCGTGCGCGGCGTCAGGCGGTAGTCCAGGCCATAGAGTCCGGCATCGCGGTTGGCCTGCTGGACGGCCTCGATCCAGACCAGGCGGTCTTCCGCGCCGATGAAGCCGCGCGCGGCAAGCGCCTGGTAGGCGGGAAGATGGGTGGCGATGAGTTGCTGCTGCTGACGGCTGCGGTCGAGCTGCTGGCGCGCGCCATTGAGTGCGGTGTTTTGCTGTTGCAAGGCCAGCGCGGCGTCTCGTGCCAGCCCACGGCTCCACAAGGTCCCGACGATCGCCAGCAGCAGCGCCATCAGCACCAGCAGCAGCGACAGCTTGAGCGCGGGCAGCGGCGGGCGCTTCATGGTTTCGCCTCGCGGTAAACCAGACTGAGGCTGAAGCGGGCGCTGGCGGCTTCAGCCTGCGATTCGGCCAGGTTGGCGTCGAAGGTTTTGCCTGACAGGGTGCTGCTGGAATCGGCATTGACCGGACTGCTGCTGCAAGCTGACATCCTGCACGGCAGGGAGGGCTTGCAAGATGTTCATGAAGCGTTCGATGCGCTGCATGGCGGCGCGATAGTTGCCATCGAACGGCGTCAGGGCAGCGTCGAGATCGACCTGTTGCTCGCCCGTCAGTGTGGGGGTGCTGTCGCGCCAGCTCAGATTTTCCAGCGTGATCTCGGGCGCGCTCTGCAAGGCCTGACCGATGGCGGCGAGCAGCGCGGGGAGATCGGGCTGGTGGGCATCGAGCTGGCGCGCCAGCGTCACGGTTTGCGCCAGTTGCTCGGGCGCGGCGGTCTGGGCCGGGAAGGTTTGCGCGATGGCGCGATAACGGCGGTCGAGCAACTGTTGTTGCTGGCTCAACTGCTGGGCCTGCGCGTTCATGTCCTGCGCGGACAGCCAGTAGGTGGCGGTAGCGCCCAGCCCGAGCAGGGCGATTCCCGCTGCCGCCGCGTGGAGGCCGCGCCGCCAGCGGAATTCGGTGTGGTGCTGCAGCAGTTCGGGCGGCGCCAGGTTCAGTTGCAGGGTTTCCCCGGCGATGGCGGCGAGCGGCGCAATCTGCGGCGTGGCGCGCAGGAAATCGTCCGGAATGCGCAGCGCCCGGGCGAGGCTCGCTATATCGAGCAGTCGCGTGCTGAACGCAGGGTCGGCATTGAGCGGCGCCTGGGCGCTGTCCAACTGGCCGGCGGGATCGAACAGCAGCACATGCAGGCGTGCCTCGCGCGGCAGGATGCGCTGGCCGGTGAGATAAAGCTGCGTCTTGGCGATGTCGTCGGCCGCATTGCCGGGCAGTTGGGTGGGGGTGTCGCCGCCGATCAGGCGGGAAAAACGCAACAGGCCGTTCTGGTAATAGGACAGCCGCAGACCATAGCTGAGGCGGAACACCAGCAGCGTGTGGGGTTCGTGAATGCGCAGCTTGCCCAGCAGGTGCTGGCAGGCCAGGGCCAGCGGCGTGATGCCGGCCAGCGGCACCCGTTCGCGGTGCAGCACGCTGAGCCAGGGCGTCAGCCAGTCGGCATCGGCGAAGGCCGCCAGCAGATAGCGGTCGTCGCGGCGACCGGTGGTTTCGCGTTCCTGCCGCCAGGCGCCGATAAAGCGCGCATTGCGGAACACCTGCTTGAGCTTGCGCGTCAGCAGTTCCTCGCGTGCACGGCCCTGCGACGTGCGGCAGCGCTCGCTGCGGTAGTCCTCGTCGACCGTGTCCGCGACCAGCACCATCGGCAGCCCGGCGTGCCTGATCACCAGCTTGCGGAAATCAGCCAGGCCTTTTTCACTGTGCGGAAAATCGCCCAGCCAGTGCATGTGCCCGGGGCGCCAGTCGAGCACGCCGATCTGGCGTGGCGTGGCAAGCAGGATCAGGCGACGGTTGAGGATCACAGCGGCAGGTTCCCGATCAGGTCGTAAATCGGTAGCAGCACCGACACCAGGATGCCGCCGAGCAGCAGGCCGAGAATGGCGGTCAGCAGCGGCTCGAGTATGCGCAGGCCATTGTCGATCGAATCGAGCACTTCGCGGTTGTAAAGAAACGTCACGTTGTCCAGCGCTTCGTCGAGCGCGCCGGTGGTTTCGCCCACGCGCAGCATGCGGATGACCAGCGGCGGAAACAGCGCCAGCGACTGAAAGCTTTCGGACAGGCCGCGGCCGTCGGCGATCTGCTGCGCGGCGCGGTGGATGCCGCTGGCGATCACCCGGTTGCCGGCGATCATTTCGCCGGCGCGCAGGGCATCGAGCACGGTCACGCCGGAGCGATACATCATTGCCAGCGTGTTGGTGAAGCGCGACAGCACGATCTTTTGCACGATCGGCCCGATGATCGGCAGGCGCAGCTGGGTGCGATCCCACCAGTCGCGCCCGGCCTCGCTCTTGGTCACCCACAATGGCAAGCCGAGACCGACAGCCAGCATCAGCAGCAGGCCGATCAACCAGTACGAACGCATCGCGTTCGACACCGCCATCAGGATCAGCGTGGGCAGCGGCAATGCCACCCCCATGGTTTCAACCAGCGTGAGCACCTGCGGCACCAGATAGACCAGCAGGAACAGGATGGCGGCGCCGACGACGACCAGCACCAGCGCCGGATAGATCATCAGTCGTTTGGCCTTGGACGCGACTTCTTCCTGCCATTTCAGCGATTCGCCCAGACGCTCGAACACCGCATCCAGCAGGCCGGTTTGTTCGCCCGCCTTGATGCTGTGGACAAACACCGCGCCGAATACCGACGGGTGCGCCGCCAGCGCCTGCGACAACACCTTGCCGCCCTCCAGATCCTCCAGCAGCGCAGTCAGCACATCGCGAAAGCCGCGGCTTTTCCATGGTGTCGCGCAGATCGCGCAGCCCGTCGAGCAGCGGAATGCCCGGCACGGGTGATGTAGCGCATGTGGATGCAGAAGGTCACCAGGTCGCGCCGGGTGACGCGTTCGCGTCCCTGCGGCGCGTACTGCCGCGACAGTTCGGCCAGGGTGACGAGATCGAGCCCCATGCGCTTCAGGCGCAGTTCGAGGTCGACGTCGTTGGTGGCCGACAGCGTGCCCTTGACGGAACGGCCGGTCTGGTCGATGGCGCGGTAGTCGAAGAAGGGCATGCTTAGCTATGCCTCGCGACGGCTTCGCGTTTTGTCCAATGAAAATAAGGGTGCGGCACCATTTTCACACCCGCCCCGTCAAATCCACCACCCGTGCCACTTCCGCCAGCGAGGTCATGCCGTCTTTCACGCGCTGGATGCCGTCTTCGGCCAGCGGGTGGTAGCCATGCTCGAATGCCGCGCGGCGGATTTCGTGTAGCGGCGCGTGGTTGGCCACCAGTTCGTCGAGCGTGGGATCCATCCGCAGCAGTTCGATCAGTGCGAGTCGGCCCCTGTAGCCTTTGTGGCTGCACGCGGGGCAGCCTGCGGGACGATAAATGTGCGGCGGGTTGTCCGGATCGACGCCGAGGATGCGCGCTTCGTGTTCGTCCGGCGCGTAGGCTTCCTTGCAGTGCGGACACAGCTTGCGGATCAGCCGCTGGGCGATGACGCCGATGATGTTGCCGGACAGGATGCCGGGCAGGATGCCGATGTCCATCAGGCGCGGGAACACGCCGAGGGCGGAATTGGTGTGCAGGGTGGTGAACACCTGGTGGCCGGTCATCGCCGCGCGGAAGGCCATTTCGGCCGTGTCCTTGTCGCGGATTTCGCCGACCAGAATGATGTCCGGATCCTGCCGCATGATCGAACGGATGCCGTTGGCAAAGTCGAGCTTGAGCGTTTCGTTGACCGAGCTCTGGCGCATCAGCGTGACCGGGTATTCGACCGGGTCTTCCAGCGTCATGATGTTGACGGTCTCGTTGTTCAGATGCGACAGCATCGAATACAGCGTGGTGGTCTTGCCGGAACCGGTGGGGCCGGTGACGACCAGGATGCCTTCCGGGCGCGCCATCATCAGTTGCAGTTCGCGCAGCGCATCGGCGGTGAAACCCATCTGCTCCAGCGGCATGATGGATTTTTCGCGGTCGAGGATGCGCAGCACCAGGTTTTCGCCGTGGATGCCGGGTTGCGAGGAGACGCGAAAATCGATCGGACGGCCATTCAGCGTCAGGGACATGCGGCCGTCCTGCGGCGCGCGCGTCTCGGCGATGTTCATGCCGGACAGCACTTTCAGCCGTACCAGGATGCCGGGCCAGTAGGTTTTGTGCAGGCTGCGGATCTGTTCCAGCACGCCGTCCACCCGATAACGAATACGCAGGAAAGCGTGCTCGGGCTCGAAGTGGATGTCCGAGGACTCGCGCTTCACCGCGTCGGTGAGCAGTGCGCCGACCAGCCGCACCACCGGCTGGGTGTATTCCTCGGTGTCGGGGTTGAGGCTGGCGTAGTCGACCTCGCCGGTTTCGATTTCGCGCAGGATGCCGTCGAGCGACAGATCGAAGCCGTAGAACTTGTCGATGCATTCCAGCAGCTGCGCTTCGCCGGCCAGCAGGGTGTCGATCTCGAGTTGGCCGCCGAGCGAGGCTTTCAACTGGTCGAGCGCGACGACGTTGAACATGTCGGTGGTCGCCAGCGTCAGGATATTGCGCGTGGCGTCGTGGGCGATCGGCAGCAGGTGGTGGCGGCGGGCGAAGTCTTCCGGTACCAGGTGCAGGGCTTCGGGGTCGGCCACCACCTGGCTGAGGTCGATACCCTGACTGCCGAGCGCATTGGCGAGCTGGTCGCGCAGCACCGCTTCGGTCATGAAGCCGAGCGCAACCAGCTGGCGGCCGATCGGCAGGCCGGAAAGCCGCTGCTCCTTCAGTCCGATGCGCAACTGGTCGAGTGTGATCAGGCCCTGGCTGACCAGGGATTCGCCCATGCGGAGTTTTTTACGGCGCTCCATCGGGTGGCCCTATTGAGCGGTTTTCAGTTGCTGCACCCGGGTTGCGGCCTGGGCGCGATCAAAGCGGTGGGCACCCGGGGTGGCGAGGGCTTTTTCGTAATACGTCAGCGCAGCGGAGGCTTGCTGCAGTTGATCGAGACTGACTGCCAGGTTGAAGGCGTAATCGGCGTTGTCGGGTGCGCCGCGATAGGCTTCGAAATAGGCAGCCTGCGCATCGCTCCAGCGCGCCTGGCTGGCGTAGAGGTTGCCCAGCGTCTGGTAAAGCTGCGGGTTGGGGTCGCGCGCGATCAGCGTTTTGAGGCGACTTTCGGTCGCCTGGCTGTCGGTGTTGCCCAGCAGGTCGAGCAGGGCGCCCTGAGCCGTGGCATTGAGCGGATCGAGGTCGAGCACTTCGCGATACAGGCGTTGCGCGTCGGCCTCGCGGTTTTGCACGCTGGCGATCGTGGCCAGTCCCAGCAAGGCATCGACATTGTTTCCCTGTGCGGCGGCCTGGCGGTAGAGCTGTTGTGCCTCGCCCAGCGCGCCACGCTGGTAGGCGGCGTAGGCCTGGTTCAGCACGGAGTTCTGCATGTCGGGACGGAACAGCGGCGCGTCGGCCGGCGATACCCTGGCGGCCGGCGCGGCGCGGCCGGCGCGCGGCGTGCTGGGCGGGGTGGATGCAGGAGGCTGGGTGAGCGCGGGTTCTGCTTGCGGTAGCGGCGATACCGGCGAAGGCGCCGGTACGGACTCGACCGGACCGGGATTCATCCGGACGGGCTGCGACCGGAGTCTCCGCCGCCGGCGCGGCGATGGTTTCTGGCGGCGGGGTGACGCTGTCCGGCGGCTGCAAGGCGAAATACAGATAGATGCCATAGCCCAGCGCGACCAGCGCCGCCAGCAGAACGGTAAGCGGCACCAGCGAGAGTTGCGGCCAGCGGAAAGCGGGTACCCGTTTGGGGGCTGCGGCTGCCAGCCCGTTGCTGCCGAACAGCAGGTCGGGCGGTTCCACCCATTCGTGATCCTGCACCACGCCGGCCTGATCGCCTTCGGTGTGCGCGGCCACCGGTTCCAGCTCGAAATCGCCTGCCCGCTGTCCGCGCGCGTCGGGTTTGGCTGTGCCAGGCTTGTCGGTATTCGCCGCTTCAGCCTGTTTAAGGGCTTTGAGCAGGAGACTCACTGCTCACTCCGGGCACTGGGAAGCAGTTGCTGGAACTGGCGCAGTTCGGCGCTCTCCAGGCTGGCGTTGGTCACGACCACGGGGCGCAGGAAAATCACCAGTTCGGACTGGCTGTTCATGCGTTCATGCTGGCCGAACAGCGCGCCGATGCCCTCGGGGCGCGACAGCACCGGCATGCCGTCGCGGGCATTGTTGGTGTCGTCCTGGATCAGGCCGCCGAGGATGACGGTCTGGCCACTCCTGACCTGCAACAGGGACTCCATTTCGCGTACCTGAATTTCAGGCACCAGGTTCTGGATATTGTTGTTGAATTGCTTGAGCGCCGGGTTGGGGTCTTCCTTGTAGCCCACCACACGCGAAATGGTCGGGCGCACGGTGAGCGAGACCAGTCCGTTGTCGCCCACCTGCGGGGTGACGCTCATGACGATGCCCACCGGTATGGTGTTGGGCGTGGTGGTGTAAACGGGCAGGGTGGTCGGTACGCCGGTGGTAGGGGAGACCGTGCCCTGTTGCACCTCGATGGAGAAATACACCAGATTGTCCACCACCTTGAGCAGCGCAGTCTGGTTGTTCAGCGCCATCAATTTGGGGCTGGAAAGTACCTTGGTGTTGCCATAGGATTCGAGCAGGTCGATGGTGGCCTTGAAATTCGATTCCGCTGTGCTGGTGTAGGAAATGGAATAGAAAGGTTGCAGCGTGCCGGCGAGATTGGTCAGCGCGCCACCGGTGTTGACGGCCCAGCCGGTCATGCCCTGCACCAGTTCATTCCAGTTGACGCCGGCGCGGAACTGGTCTTTCAGCCGGACCTCGACGATGGTCGCCTCGATCATCACCTGGCGCTGCGAGGTCTGCGAGACGCTGTCCAGATACTGCTGCACCACTTCGTGCTGGCGCGCGGTGCCGAGCACCGATACGGTACCGGTCATCGGATTGACGGCGACATCGTTCTTGCTTTCGGTGGGCATATTGCCAAACGCAGCAGTAAACAGGGTGGCCGCCCCCCCGCCGGCCTTGCTGGCGGCTTCGGTTTGCGACACCCGCTCGGCGCGCGCCTCTTTTTCGGCCTGCAGGCGGGCGGCTTTTTCCTCGCCGCTCTGCTTGATGGCGCGGGTGCCGGCCAGCAGGGAACGCAGATTGTCGGCCAGCACGGCCCAGAAATCGTTGTTGGTCAGGCTGGATACGGTGGTCGAGGAGGAGTTGCCGCTGTTGCTGCCGGCTTGTCCGGCGGCTCCGCCGGTACTGGCGATCTGCGCCGCCACACCGACGCTGGAGGTGGTGTTGCGCGCCACGTTGACGTAGTTGACGCGATAGGTTTTGGGATAGGGCGTGTCCGGCATCACCGAAATGGTTTTGCCGTGGGTTTCGTAGCGCAGGTCGGCCTGCCGCGCGATGCGGTCGAGAATCGAGGGCAACGGCTCTTTCACCGCGTTGAGCGTGACGTTGCCGCTGATGCCGGGAAACAGGTCGATGTTGTACTGGGTGTCGCGCGCGATCGAAAACAGCAGGTCTTTCACCGGCACGTCGTTGACCACCACGGTGTAGGTCGGTACCGGCGCACTCAGCTTGGGCGGGGCCAGCGTGGGCGCCGCCTTGACCGGAGCGGGCGGCGGGACATTCGGTGTGGCCGGCTGGGGGGGCTGCTGGATATGGTAGGGCGAGGGGCCGAAAGCCGGCAGTGGCGCGCAGCCGGCCGCCAGCGCCAGGCAACCGAGCATCAGCGCCGTCAATACGGTGTGATCTAACACGGGACGGTCAAACACGGCGCGGTTCAACACAAGGCTCACTATCCTGTTGGCAAGACTACGTTGCGCATTTTGCCGACCGTGCGCAGAAACGGTTTATCCCGAAGGGATTCAACGCTGACGGGCGAGTCAGGCAAAGTGCGCAACACCGCTTCGGCGCTGCTGCGATCAGGAAATTCCCCCGCCAGAATCATCCAGGCGGGGACACCGTGACTCAGCCCGCGTAATACGCGCACCGGTTGTGGGGTGGCGGCGTTCAGGCTCCCTACTACTACGGCTGCCTGCGCGGCATCTTTAACCGCGGCGAGCTGGATGACGTGGGTGCCGGGTGCGGCGGCGGCAAGCCAGAGCTGGGTTTGACGGGCCTGTTCGACCATGTGGGTGGCAGGGGTGACTGCCGGGGGCGACGTCGGACGAACCGCCTGCGGCGGCGCGGACAGCGGCAATGCCTGCCAGGCGATAAACGCCAGCAGGCCCAGGCCCACCGCGAGACCGGCGCTCAACCACGCCCAGCGCTGCCATTGAGGGCGGCCGGCTAGTCGCTGCAAGCCGGGCTGCATTTCGGCGTCGCCGGCTGCGGCCTTCAGATGCGCCGGGGTCAGGGTATGGGTTTGCCCGGCATAGGCGGCCAGCAGGGTTTTGTCGGCCAGGACGTTGATGCGGCGCGACAGGCCGCCCGAAAGCTGCGTCATGCGCGTGATCAGCGTGGGCGCAAACAGGTCGGGGCCGCGATAGCCTGCCACCGCAAGGCGGGCGCGCAGGTAATCGGCCACCTCGGGTTCGGCCAGCGGCGACAAATTAAGATTGAGGGTGATGCGGTCCTTCAACTGGCGGATGCGCGGATCGGCCAGGTTCGTATCGAGTTCGGGTTGGCCGAACAGCACGATTTGCAGCAGTTTGTCGGTGGCGGTTTCCAGGTTGGTCAGCAAACGCAGGAATTCCAGATTCTCGAGCGCGATCCCTTGCGCTTCTTCGACGAACACCACCACGCGCCGCCCTGTCTCATGGCGCGCCAGCAAGGTGGCATTCAGCTGCGCCAGCCGTGCCTGGCGGTCGTTTTCGGGCGGGGCGATGCCGAGGTCGGCCAGAATCGCCGCCAGCATGTCGTCGGGCGGCAGGGTGGGGTTGCCGAGGTACACGCTGTCGACGCTGGCGGGCAATTGGGCGACCAGTTTGCGGCACAGCATGGTTTTGCCGCTGCCGACTTCGCCTACTACCTTGATGATGCCTTCGCCCTGGCCGATGGCGTAGAGCAGGGCGGCGAGCATTTCCCCACGCTGGCCGCCGGCATACCAGTACTCGGTATTCGGCGTGATGCGGAAGGGAGCTTCTTTCAGACCAAAATAGTCAAGATACACGGGGGGTGCAGGTATTCGTCCGTATGGGGCGTTATTCGGTGCCGTAAGTCTGCATGCGGCTATACAGCGTGGTGCGGTTGATGCCGAGCAGCTTGGCCGCCTGCGACAGATTGCCGTGGGTCATGTTGAGCGCAGCCTCGACATATGCCTTTTCCCACTGGCGCATGGTGACATCGAGGTTGAAATTGGCCAGCGTCTGCAGTTGCTTGCGCGCCAGTTCGATCAGCGCCTTGCCGTCGTTGGCGAGCGGGATTTCCTGCGGATAGGCCTGGTCGGTATCGAGTTCGGATTCCAGTTGCTGGGCGTTGACCGCCATGCCGGGATACTTGGTGGTGAGGCGGATGGCGATGTTGCGCAACTCGCGCACGTTGCCGGGGAAGTGATAGTCCTCCCATATCTGCTGGGCGCGGGGGTCGAGCGAAAACGCCTGGCTTTTGGCTTCGCGTGCGTAAAAATCGCGGAAATGTTCCAGCAGCGTGAGTTTGTCCTGGCCCATCTCGCGCAGCGGCGGCACGGCGATGGAAAACACCGACAAGCGGTGATAGAGGTCGGCGCGGAAGCGGCCGGCCTTGATTTCGGCGCGCAGGTCGCGGTTGGTCGCGGTCACCACGCGGGCGTTGGAAAAGCGCGGCTGGGTCTCGCCGACCCGCTGGTATTCGCCGTTTTCCAGCACGCGCAGCAGCTTGGCCTGCAATTCCAGCGGCAGTTCGCCGATTTCATCGAGGAACAAGGTGCCGTTTTCGGCTTCTTCGAAATAACCGGCGCGGGCACTGGTGGCGCCGGTGAAGGCGCCCTTGGCATAGCCGAATAGCGTGGGCTCGACCAGCGTCGGCGAAATCGCCGCGCAGTTGAGCGCCAGATAAGGTTTGGCCGAGCGCGGCGACAACTGGTGCAGGCTGGACGCAACGCGTTCCTTGCCGCTACCCGATTCACCTTCGATCAGCACCGGGAAGGGCGCGGCGGCGTATTGCTTGATCTGCTCGCGCAGTTTGTCCATCGCCGGACTGACGCCGACGATGCCGGAATCCTTGGCCGGGGTCGGCGCCTTGTCGGCGCTGCGTTCGGCGTCCTGTACCAGCAGCGCGTTGAACAGCAGGGATTTCAGCCGCTCGGGTTCGCACGGCTTGGCGATGAAATCGATGGCGCCGAGCGCACGGGCGTGGCGTGCGTTGGCTTCATCGCTCTGGCCGGACAGCACCAGGATTTTGATGCTGGGCGAAATACCCAGCAGATCGGCGATCAGGGCAAAGCCCTCATCGGGTTTGTGCGGTTGCGGCGGCAGGCCCAGATCCACCAGCGCCAGCTGCGGCGGCTCGTCCAGTTGCATCAGCAGGCTTTTGACCTGGGCGCGTGATTCGGCGGCCGATATCTCGAAGTCTTTGCTTAAAACATAGGTGAGCGTATCGGAAATCAGCGGGTCGTCATCGACGATCAGCAAGCTGGGTTTATTCGTTTGAGCCACATGTTCTCCAGATCGAGTGGCACCCCTTGGGGAGCATCAATGCCGCGACCGCGTCAACGCCTTTCGGGTGGAACAGGCGTGTGCGCGCGGCGGACTATCAAGGATTGTGCCAGAGACCCGGTGAAAGTTAAACCGGATACGTGAGAAGACGCGTACCGCAAACCGGAATGACGCGGTAGAGCAGGGGTGTGGAGCGGCTCCGTGTCAGCTGTCCACTGCTTCGACCGTCACGCGTATCCAGCCTTCGCTACGCTCAACCGGTTTGCCCAGTGCAATGAATGCGTGTTCCGGCACGCCGTGTATCTTGAACAGCTTGCCGGGCATGAAATGGACGGGGTCGATAATCATGCTGTGTGTGCCGCCAGTGCTGCTTGCCAGCCACAGGCCGGAATGCGGTACTTTGCTATCGCTGTTATCCACTCCATTGACGGTATAGCCGGACGATTTGGAACTGTCGTACAAGGTGACCAGAACGGGCGCCTCGATCAGGGTTTCGATGCCGACCGAACTGGTGTCATCACTGAGCCGTGACAGGCGGCGCACGATGCCCAGCCGCCAGGTGGTGACATCGTGCGACTTGACGCTGAGCAGCGCACCCACGCGTAACCAGTCCTTGTCGCGGGATTCGACGATGGCACCATACCCGCATTCGCTTTCGTCCTGCATCACCCAGCGTTCGACATCGGGCGAACTGGGACTGGCTGGCGCCTGCATTTGCGAGACGCGTTCACGCGTACGATCGGTAATGAAGCCATACACCTGGACATCGTCGGCCTCGCTGTAATTCAGCCCGGCGCCATAGGGCGATACGCTGACCGGCGCATGAGCGGCCTCAAGCTGGTCAATGATGGCGCTGAGTCCATGGCTGACATCGACCAGCCGCTTCACCGACTCTCGCGGCGCACGCCGCTGCTCGCGGGAAGAAAGCGATGACCACTTGGGTTGCAGGTACTCGAGCAACTCGAGGCTTTCGGCGGTACGGGCATTCTCCGTCAGCCCCTGTTGTGCGGGCGGACTGCCTTCGCGCAGTGCGGCCTGAACTTCATTCAGCTTGAGCAGCAAGGCATCGGTGCCCCAAAAACGCATCGGCTTTTCAGCATCGGGTTTGCGTACCCGCCGCGGACCGTGGTCGGCCGACAGGTCGACGACAAAAAGATGGGCGTCGGGGTTCTGGCGCCGGTCCAGTTGGAGCAGCTTGTGCCAGCCGTCCAGCCAGTGGTCGATCAGATCGAGCTGTCTGGGATAGAGCGTCCCGGAATTGGCCAGGTTCAGCATCAGGATATGCAGGTAGGCCGTTTCGCAGCAGCATTCGGTCGTGTCTTCGACGTAAGCCCGCTGCGGCTGCCGGTGGAAGCCCTCGCTTTCGGCGATGCGATACAGATTGTGCAGACGCAGCCAGAGCTTTTCACCTGCGGGCTGGTAGCGTATCGCCCGCCATTTCAGCAGTTGGCCAAAGGTGCGGATGCCGCGCAGGGTGATCAGCGGAATCTGGCTCTCATGCGAACTTTTCTCCGAACCGCGCGCGAAATGCAGGGCGAAGGCGTGATAGCCGCGCGCGACTTCCCAATACAGACCGTACACCGCGTGCCAGAGCTGGCTTTCCACCGAGCGCGACATGCGGGGATTGCGCAGATACTGACGAACCAGCGTGTCCTGCAAATCCTGTGATTTTTCGTCCAGCAGCATCAGCACCGACAGACGATCTTTCGTGAATTGTGTCGAATTCTCGTTGAAGCGCTTGAGCTCCCTGAAGATGGATTCCTGGCATTTGAACGCATCACCGATCGGGAGGTTTTCAACCCAGCGGGTTGCCGTTTTGAGGCTGTTCAAGGGATCGTCGTTTCCCCTGCCAAAAGGCGTGAGGCGAGCGAGTCCTGATGCGAATTTACCGGCCAGTGAGTTCATGTTGTCAGGCTATGGTGGACGATGAGTATGGACACTTTACGGTCTAAACCAGCAAATACTGTACCCGCTCTGGTCACGTCAGCCTGTTCTGCACCCAGGCGCGCACGGATGCCAGGGCAGCGGGCAGCTGGCCGGGCTCGCTTCCGCCCGCCATCGCCAGATCCGGTTTGCCGCCACCTTTGCCGCCCACCTGGGTGGCGACAAAGTTGACCAGATCACCGGCCTTGATTTTGCCGGTCACGTCAGGGGTGACCGCAGCGATCAGGCTGACCTTGCCGTCGGCAACCGTGCCCAGCACCAGCGCGCAGGACTTCAGCTTGTCACGCAGCTTGTCGGCGGTTTCGCGCAGCGCCTTGGCGTCCGCGCCGTCGAGTTGCGCGGCCAATACCTGAATGCCCGCCACTTCGGCGGCCTGTTGTGCCAGTTCGTCGCCCTGGCTGGCGGCCAGCTTGGACTTCAGACGGTCGAGCTCTTTTTCCAGTGCGCGGCTGTGTTCCAGCAGTTGCGCCACACGCTCGGCAGCTTCGATCGGGGTGGATTTGACCAGTCCGGCAATGCTGCCCAGCTGTTTTTCGGTTTCGCCGAGGTAGGCCAGCACGCCGGTGCCCGTGGTCGCTTCCACGCGGCGGATACCGGCCGCAACACCGGATTCGGCGATGATCTTGAACGCGCCGATATCGCCGGTACGCGCCACGTGGGTGCCGCCGCACAGTTCGCGCGAGCTGCCGATGTCGAGCACCCGCACCTCGTCGCCGTATTTTTCGCCGAACAGCATCATCGCGCCGGTTTTCTGGGCTGCTTCGATCGGCATCACGCGCGCCTGGGTGGCGGTGTTGTCGAGAATTTCGGCGTTGACCCGGCGTTCCACTTCGCGGATCTGCGCATCGGTCATCGGACTCGGCTGGACAAAGTCGAAGCGGGTCTTGTCGGCGTCGACCAGCGAGCCTTTCTGTTGCACATGTTCGCCCAGCACTTCGCGTAGCGCCTTGTGCATCAGGTGGGTGACCGAGTGGTTACGCATGGTGCGCGCACGGTTGGCTTCATCGACCCGGGCGGTCACGCTGTCGCCGACTTTCAGCGTACCGGTTTTCACCACGCCGTGATGGCCGAACACCTGTGCCTGGATTTTCAGCGTGTCTTCGACGCCGAACACGCCGCCCTGTGCCTGGAGCAGGCCGCAGTCGCCCGCCTGGCCGCCGGATTCGGCATAGAAGGGGGTGTGGTCGAGCACCACTACGCCGAGTTCGCCTTCGTGCAGTTCATCGACGGCGCTGCCATCGCGATACAGGGCGAGAATGCTGCCGTCGTGTGCCAGCGTGTCGTAGCCGTGGAAGGTGGTCGCCGCGCCGCTGTAGTCCAACCCAGCCCCCAGCTTGAACTTGCCTGCCGCACGCGCTTGCGCCTTTTGCTGCGCCATCGCGGCGTCGAAGGCGTCGGTATCGACCGCGACATGTCGCTTCGCGGCAGATGTCGGCGGTCAGATCGAGCGGAAAGCCGTAGGTGTCGTGCAGTTTGAATGCCAGTTCGCCGTCGAAGGTGCCGCCGGCGGGCAGTGTCTTCAGCGTGGCTTCGAGGATGCCCATGCCGTGTTCGATGGTTTCGAAGAAACGCTCTTCTTCCTGCCGCAGGATGTCCATGACGCGCGGCTGCGCCTTGGCGAGTTCCGGATAGGCCTCGCCCATCACCGCCACCAGATCCGGCACGATGCGATTGAAGAAGGCGGCGCGCGCACCGAGTTTGTAACCATGGCGGATGGCGCGGCGGATGATGCGGCGCAGCACATAGCCGCGTCCTTCGTTGCCGGGGATGACGCCGTCGACGATGAGGAAGGAGCAGGCGCGGATGTGGTCGGCGATGACCTTGAGCGAGTTGTTGCTCAAATCGGCCGTCTGCGTTTCGCGCGCGGCGGCGGCGATCAGCGCCTGGAACAGGTCGATCTCGTAGTTGGAATGCACGTGCTGCATCACCGCCGATATGCGCTCCAGCCCCATGCCGGTGTCGACGCTGGGCTTGGGCAGCGGGTGCATGGTGCCGGACTCGTCGCGGTTGAACTGCATGAACACGTTGTTCCAGATTTCGATGTAGCGGTCGCCGTCTTCCTCGGGCGACCCGGACGGCCCGCCATAGATGCCTTCGCCGTGGTCGTAGAAGATCTCGGTGCAGGGGCCGCAGGGGCCGGTGTCGCCCATCGCCCAGAAGTTGTCGGAGGCGTAGCGCGCGCCCTTGTTGTCGCCGATGCGGACGATGCGTTCCTTCGGCACGCCGATGTCGTTGTGCCAGATGTCGAACGCTTCGTCGTCCTCGGCGTAGACCGTGACCCAGAGCTTCTCGGTCGGCAGCTTCAGCACCGTGGTGAGGTATTCCCACGCGTACTTGATGGCGTCCTGCTTGAAGTAGTCGCCGAAGCTGAAGTTGCCCAGCATCTCGAAAAAGGTGTGGTGGCGCGCGGTGTAGCCGACGTTCTCCAGGTCGTTGTGCTTGCCGCCGGCGCGCACGCAGCGCTGCGACGACACGGCGCGGGTGTAGGCGCGCTTGTCCTGGCCGGTGAACACGTCCTTGAACTGCACCATGCCGGCGTTGGTGAACAGCAGGGTGGGATCATTGCCCGGCACCAGCGGGCTGGAGGGCACGATGGTGTGGCCCTTGGAGGCGAAGAAGTCGAGGAAGCTCTGGCGGATGGCGCTGCTTTTCATGATTTTGTAAGGGGAATGCATCAACGTCGGACAATAAATCATTGTATCCGTTAAAGTTCCGCCATTACAGGCTGTGGAGACAGGGAACATGGACGAACAGGCAGTGATTGCGGCAACCTGCGAATGGCTGGAAAAAGCCGTCATCGGCTTGAACCTGTGCCCATTCGCCAAGGCGGTTTACGTCAAGAACCAGGTGCGCTTCGTCGTCAGTACGGCCAGACATCTGGACGGTCTGCTGGAAGACCTCGACCGCGAACTGGCGTTTCTGGCTGCCGCCGATCCCGAAGCTGTCGACACGACCTTGTTGATCCATCCCACCCTGTTGCCGGATTTTCTCGATTTCAACGATTTCATGCAGTTGGCCGAGGCCGCCGTGGCCGAACACGAGTTGGAAGGCGTGATTCAGATCGCCAGCTTTCATCCGCAGTTTCAGTTCGAGGGCACCGCCCCCGACGACCTCGGCAATTTCACCAACCGTGCGCCGTTTCCTACTCTGCATCTGCTGCGCGAGGCGAGCATCGAACGCGCGGTGGCGGCGTTTCCCGAGGCGGAAACGATTTATCAGCGCAATATCGAGACGCTGGAGGCGCTGGGGCAAGCCGGGTGGGACGCCTTGTGGGACAAACCGCAAAAATAGCAGGCAACAAAAAAGGGGCTGATCGCCCCTTTTTTGGCTGCGCTGACACGGTTCAGGAAACCGATCCGCGGTAGCTCGAGATGCCGGGGTTGTTCTTGCCGACGCCGACGATTTTAGGTGTGTTCAGCTTGATCCCCTTGATGACTTTCACGTCGCGCAGGTAGCTGGCCACGACGTCCCACACCGGCTCGCCGGTCGCGCCTTCCGCAACCGGCGCCCAGCCTGCGACGATATAGGTCTTGCCCGCTTCGACCGGCTTGCCTTTCATCGTCATGTCGCTGATGCGCTGGCCGATTTTCTTGGTCGGGTTGATGGTGTACTCGATGCCGCCCACGCGCACCATGTCGCCGCCCTGCTGATAGTAGGGGTCGGCATTGAACAGGTTGTCGGCGACGTCTTCCATGATGGTCTTGATGGTCTCGCCGGTCATGCTGGTCAGCGTGGTCTGCGGATAGGTGATCGCAGTCTGGTCCATCAGACGTTCCATGGTGATGGGGTCGCCCGGCAGCAGCGTCGTGCCCCAGCGGAAACCCGGCGAGAAGGCCGCGTCGGCGCCTTTGACTTCCATCAGGGCGTCGACCAGCAGCTGATCCCAGGTGCCGTTGAAGTTGCCCCGGCGATAGAGGAGGTCGTCGGTGACGGCCAGCGTCTCGCTCAGTTTGGCTTCGTAGGGCGCGCGCACTTTCTTGATCAGCGCGTCCATGCCCGGGTCGGCATCCAGCAGGTTGGAAAACACCGGCAGCAGGCGGTACTTGAAGCTTTGCACCTTGCCGCCGCGCACGTCGAAATCCATCACGCCGAGGAATTTGCTGTTGGAACCGGCGTTGGTCACCAGGGTGACGCCCTTGGCATTCTTGACCGGCACCGGCCGCGGCACGCCGTCATGGGTGTGGCCGCCGAAGATGGCGTCGATGCCGGTGACGCGTGAGGCCATTTTAAGATCGACATCCATGCCGTTGTGCGACAGCAGGACGACGACCTGGGCGCCCTTGGCGCGGGCTTCGTCCACCCATTTCTGCATGCTGTCGTCGCGGATGCCGAAGCTCCAGTCCGGCACCATGTGGCGCGGGTTGGCGATCGGCGTGTAGGGGAAGGCCTGACCGATCACGGCGACTTTCACCCCGTTCATTTCCTTCATCACATAGGGCTTGAACACCTGGTCGCCGAAGTCGTTGGTCACCACGTTCTGCGCGACGAAATCGACCCCGGCCTTCTTGAAGTCGTTGTTGACGATTTCCATTACCCGTTCGGCGCCGAAAGTCGCCTCCCAGTGCGGCGTCATCACGTTGACGCCGAGCGCGATGCCGGCGTCGACCATGTCCTGCGCATTGGTCCACAGCGAAGTGGCCGAGCCTTGCCAGGTGTCGCCGCCGTCCAGCAGCAGCGCGCCGGGGCGTTGCGCACGGATTTTGTCGACCAGGGTTTTCAGGTGGGCGAAACCGCCAACCTTGCCGTAGACCTTGGCAGCTTCGGCAAAGTCGAGATAAGTGAACGCATGGGCTTCGGCGGTGCCGGGCTTGATCCCGAACTGCTTCAGCAGATGCTGGCCGACCAGGTGGGGGGCTTTGCCCTCGGCTGAACCGATGCCCAGGTTGACGTTGGGCTCGCGGAACCAGATGGGCAGCAATTGCGCATGACAATCAGTGAAGTGCAGGAACGACACGTTGCCGTGGCGCGGCACATCGTAGAAATTCGCAGGGGCATTGCCCGCCAGTGCTGACTTGCTGTCCAGCACCATGCCGGAGGCGGCGGCAACGGCCAGCATCTGCAGGAATTCGCGTCGATTCATGTGCATGGGGGGATTCCTCTCAATTTGAAATGTGCGATGCCCTATTGTCGGGGCGGGCGCCTGGCCGGTAAATAGTAGCTCCGGCTCATGCGGAAGGGTCAATTCATGCGTCATGCAGGCAGCGCAGCTAGCCAAATGAGAAAGCCCGGTTGCCCGGGCTTTCCATTCAGCGTGGCGCCCGGGTAACCGGGCTTTTTCACACAGCGTTCCCGCTTACTTGCGGAACACCGAGGCTTTCATCGGCATGCCGTTGGAAAGCGAGGTGTGGAAAAACTCCAGGTTGTTCATCGTGGTGCCACCTTGGGGAGGCGGTACAGCGCGCACCTGCTTGAAACAACCGTCATAGCGCTGCTGCAGCGTCACCAGGTTGTCGCCACCGCGAAATACCGGCCAGTGCACGGCATGACCGATCGCGGGGGAAATCAGCTCCGAGCGCAGGCGGTTGCCGGCGTTCTGCACGTGGCAGCTGGCGCAGGCAAAGTTGAGCTGCCCCTTGCGGGTGAAGAAGGTTTTCTTGCCGTCCAGATAGGCCGCCATCGCCTGTGGGGTCTCGACCTTGATATTCACGATCATGCCGTTCGACAGGGTGCGCATATAGGCGGTCAGCACGCCCATGGTTTTCATGTCGTTGAGCTTGAACGCTTCTTCACCATTGGCGGTGCGGCAGTTGTTGATCGCGTCCTGCAGCGTCACCACCTTGCCCTTGGCTTCGTCGAACTTCGGGAAATTCCCGGCGATCTGCTGGCCACCATTGGGGAAGCAACTGGCATAGGTTTTTCCGTTCTTGAACGGGGTTTCCCACATCTTGCGGCCTTTCTCGATAACGTCTTCGAAAGGAGGAAATTCCATGATGGCGTCGTACTGTGACTTGCTGTCGGCGTCGAATGCCAGCGCACCGTAGATGTAGTCTTCAACCTTGATGTTGGGATACTTGCTCGTGTAGTACTTGGTGAGTTCCTGCCGATCCCCTTCGGGCGTCGCGTGTGCGGTGGCCGCGCCGAGGGCGATGCCCAGCCCGGCCATGCCCGTCAGCAGTTTCATGATCATTCGTTGTTTCATGCCGTCCTCCAGAAACCTGATGAATAAAACGGGGCGGGGCTGTCGCCCCGCTCGCTTGATTGCCTTGCCTAGCTGATCGCGGCTTCGGCGGTGTTCTTGTCGCCCTTGTTGTCGGACCAGTTGACGACAATCTTGTCGCCCGCCTTGGCGCCCTTGACCTTGAAGCCCAGGTAGGGGTTCTTGGAGACGCCGCTGCCCAGATTGGCAGACAGCACGGTGGCGCCGTTGAGGGTGGCGGTCACTTCCTGAATGAAGTGGGCGGGCACCAGCTGGCCGGTCTTGGCGTCTTTGCGCTGGCCGGTTTCCATCGGGTGGTTCATCAACACTTTGACATCGGCAACATCGCCAGTCATCGTGGCACGGATACGCATGGGTTCAGCCATTTGGCTTTCCTTTCCTGTAATGTGAATTCAGCTTGATGGGGGCGGGTGGAATCAGCCGCCGCAACCACCGATGGTGACTTTGACTTCCTTGGCTGCGGTGTAGGACTTGCCGCCAGCCTGAACCACGGCACGGACGAGCGAAGTCTGGCCCATCTTGATGCGGGTGGAAATAAAGGGTTGTGCGCCGCCGGACATGGAGAAGCTGCCGACCAGCGGGGTGCCGTTTTTCTCGGCGATGATGGCAATGCTGGTGGTGCCGGCGATGTTGCTGGTCACTTCCACCGGCACGACAGCACCGTTTTCAGCGATGTCCGGCGCCTTGATGATGATGTCCTTGCTGTCGGCCGGGCCGGAAACGCCGAGGCCTTTCATCGCGTCGCCGACGTTTTTGGCTTCGAAGGCGGCCGTGTTCCAGGCGGCCATGGCCAGGGTGGGTTTCAACAGGCCAGCGGCAACCGCGATGGCCACGGTGCTTGCGCCAGCGGCGCCTTTAAGTACGTTTCTACGAAGTGCATTCATGGGCAAATCTCCTGACTTGAACAGTTACTACGTGAGTTACAGACCGTAAATAAAATCGGTCACTTTATCGATTTCCGCTTCCGTCAACACCGCGTTCTTGCCGAACGGGATCATGGATGAAGAGGGATTGCTGACGGTCGCATCCCAGATCTGGGCGCGCAATTTGGCCTTGTCGGGGAAGCGTGCGCTCATGGCGATGAGGGGCGGGCCGAAGGTTCCGGTGGATTCGGCGTCGGGCTGGGTCGGCATGCCATGGCAGGCCAGGCAGTTGCCCTTGGCACGGTTAAACGCGATGTCCTTGCCGGTTTCTTCCTTTTTGGGGGTGGCGGCCGCGGCCGGCGCTGTCGTAGCCTGTGCCAGCACATTCCCCGACAGCATGATGGCGCTGATCGCGCAGGCCGCTGCTATGTGATGCAACTTTCGCATGGTCATCCTCCTGATTTTGACGTGGTGATGAAAGTGCTTGCCGTTTGGAATTGCCGTGCGGTGAACACTATCCAGTAATGGATACGGCAAGCATAGTGGATTTGGTTTTTGCCAGGCAAGGACAAGTGTGCATTTTTAATGGCAAAACGCAGGGTAAATTCCTACCAGCACCGCCAGCCCTGGGTTAGTGTGGTCAAGGCTGATCCTTGTGCTGCGCTTTTTCGATCGCTTGCCACTCACGTCGTCTCGCTTCTGCCGCCGACATGTCATAAAAACTGCCATCACCCGCCTGGATGCCGCGCGTGATCTGCTCAATTGCGGCGATCAGATTTCCGCTCAATGCGGCGGATTCGGCTTGGGCGCGGTGGCTGAGCAGACGGTGCTCGAGCTGGGCGTGAGCCTGCGCGGCCAGACGCCACAGGCGGCGGTCGTCCGGGTAGAGCGCCAGTTGCCTGTCGACCTGCGCCAGCGCATCGCTGGCATGGCCCGTAGCCAGCAATGCACTGATCTGGCCGTATTGCAAGGGGCGGTAGCCGGGATGGGCGGTGGTGCCGGCCTGATAGCGTTGCAGTGCCAGCGCCGGGTTGCCAGCGGCCAGTGCGGTTTGGGCGGCCAGAAGCTGAATCATCGGGCTGCGCTGGGTTTCAGGCAGCAGTTTTTGCACTTCGGATTCCGCTTCGTTGAACAGGCGTGCGCGCAGCAGCGCACTGACCAGACCGTAACGGGCGGCGGTTTCGCTGCTGTAGCGTTTTTCCTTCAGCGTGCTGCGTGCAGCGAGTACGGCATCATCCGGACTGTTTTCCTGCGCGCGCAGGCGGGCGCGTATCAGATGGAAATCGAGACTGTCCTGCACCTGATGATAGGGCGCTGTTTCGCTGCGCGCTTCCATGTCGGCAATCCGTTCGCTGGTGAGCGGGTGGGTGCGCAGATAGGCCGGGGCGCTGCTGTCGTAAAAGCGGCTGGCGCGCTGCATGCGGCCGAAAAATGCACTCATGCCGCGCGGATCGAATTCCGCCCGGGTCAGCATCTCGTAGCCCAGCCGATCGGCTTCGCGTTCGTAGTCGCGGCTGTAGTTGAGCTGGTTCTGCGCCGAGTAGGCCTGGGTGGAAGCGATGGCTGCGCTGGCCACATTGGGATTGGAGCGCGCGGCCAGCAGCGCCAGCGCCAGCGCGGCCATGGTGGGCCAGTAGCTCTGGCTCTGTGCTGCGACCATGCGCGCGATGTGATCCTGGGTCACGTGGGCAATTTCGTGCCCCACCACGCTCGCCAGTTCGGATTCGTTTTGCGCCGTGAGCAGCAGGCCGGTGTGGACGCCGATGTTGCCGCCGGGCATGGCAAAAGCGTTGACGCTGGGGTCGTCGACGACGAAAAAGATGAATTCGCGCTGGTTGCGCGTGCTGACCGAGACCAGCTTGTAGCCGAGCTGGTTGAGATAGGTTTCGACTTCAGGGTCGTCCAGATAACGCGGATCGGCATAGACGTCGCGCATGATCATGCGTCCCAGCGCCTGCTCTTCCTGGTCGGAAAAATACTGACGCGACACTTCGCCCAGATCGGGCAGGTCGGTTGCCACGGCGGGCTGTGCAGCGAGGGCAAGTGCGAGCAGCGTGCGGGATAAGACAGACATTTCGTTTACGATGCGAAACTTCTCGACAAGGTTCCCCAGTATGAGCGAATTCACCCATTTTGATGAACGTGGCCGCGCCGTGATGGTCGACGTGGCGGGCAAGGACGATACCCGCCGCGTTGCTGTGGCGAGTGGCCGGATCGGCATGTTACCCGATACGCTGGCGCGCATTCTGGATGGCCAGGCGGCCAAGGGCGACGTGCTGGGCATCGCGCGCATTGCAGCGATCCAGGCGACCAAGCGCACCGCCGAGCTGATTCCGCTGTGTCACCCGATCGCGTTGACGAAGGTGGCTGTCGAATTCAGCCATGATGCAGTCGAGTCCTGACGATCACCTGCACCGTGACCGCCGAAACCGTCGGCAAGACCGGGGTGGAAATGGAGGCGCTGACCGGCGGTCGCGTCGCGTTGCTGACCATCTACGACATGTGCAAGGCGGTCGATCGCGGCATGGTCATGGGTGAGATCCGCCTGCTGGAGAAGCAGGGCGGGCGCTCCGGCCACTGGCGCCTGTCTTCTGAGGTGGGCGGTTAATCCTCCATTTTTAGCGAACGAGCAACGCCAACAATAGCTTGGCTCGTCGCCATAACCCTGCAAAAAACAAGGAATTTAATTAGGGTGGCTTATGGGCTTATCAAGCGTTTTACTTGCCATGCCGTGGGGCAAAAGTGCAAAATAACAATATTCGGAATGATTAATATATAGCCGTCCCCACGCAGCATCAGTGCCGATGCGCTGGTGCTGTATCCAGCAGTCACCTAGTATGGACAATTACGCAGGGTAAAGCTGCGGTTTCGTCATGAGGCCGCGGGGACACAATGAGCCTAGAAATCACATGAACGCCAAGATCAAACTCGAAAACCACGACGCGCAGGAAATCAAGTACACCACTTGTTATATGTGCGCCTGCCGCTGCGGCATCAAGGTCACGCTGGAAGACAACAAGGTCCGCTTCATCCAGGGCAACCGCAATCACCCGACCAACCGGGGCGTGCTGTGCGCCAAGGGATCGGCGGGGATCATGAAGCAGTATTCGACCGCCAAGCTGACCCAGCCCCTGATGCGCAAGCCGGGTACCGAGCGCGGCGAGGGCATTTACGAGCCGATTTCCTGGGAGCAGGCGCTCGACGTGCTGACCGACCGGCTGGAAGAAATTCGTTCGACCGACCCGTCCAAGCTGGGATTCTTCACGGGTCGCGACCAGATGCAGGCGCTGACCGGTCTGTGGGCGCAGCAGTTCGGCACGCCGAACTGGTCGGCGCACGGCGGGTTCTGTTCGGTCAACATGGCGGCAGCCGGTCTGTATTCGATCGGCTTTTCGTTCTGGGAATTCGGCGCGCCGGACTGGGACTACGCCAAATATTTCATCATGTGGGGCGTGGCCGAGGATCACTCGTCCAACCCGATCAAGATCGGACTGGAGCAACTCAAGCGCAAGGGCGGCAAGTTCGTCACGGTCAACCCGGTGCGCACCGGCTACTCGGCGATTGCCGACGAATG
Source organism: uncultured Hydrogenophilales bacterium (assembly GCA_963818665.1). Lineage (GTDB taxonomy): Bacteria > Pseudomonadota > Gammaproteobacteria > Burkholderiales > Thiobacillaceae > Thiobacillus. Next base: position 108,873 of record CAWFTM010000004.1, read on the forward strand.
GCTGCCGATCAAGCCCGGCATGGACGGCCTGCTCGCCATGTCGATGGTGCACGTGCTGCTCAAGCATGAGCAGTTCGACTATGAATTCCTGGTGCGTTACACCAACGCCTCGTGGCTGGTGGTGCAAACGCCGGGTCAGGCAGGGCGATGGTCTGTTCCTGCGCGACGAGAACGATCAGCCGCTGATCTGGGATATCGACAAGGAAGCGTTCAGGAACGGCATGGACGGCGACATCGCCCCCGCGCTGTTCGGCGAATACGTCGCGCCCGATGGCCGTCGCGTCAAGACCGTGATGTCGCTGATGACCGAACGCTATCTCGACGAACGTTACGCGCCCGAGAATGTGGCGCTGGAATGCGGCCTGCCGGCCGAATCGATTACCCGCATTGCGCTGGAAATGGCGCACATCGCGTTCAAGGAAACGGTCGAGTTGCCGATCGAATGGACCGACGTGTGGGGCCGCAAGCACGACAAGGTGGTGGGACGTCCGGTGGCGATGTACGCGATGCGCGGGATTGCTGCGCACTCGAACGGCTTCCACGCCTGCCGCGCGATTCACATGATCCAGATGCTGCTGGGCGCGCTCGACGCGCCGGGCAACTTCCGCGCCCGTGCGCCGTACCCGAAGCCGATTCCGCCGCACCAGTTGCCGGAAAACAATATCGACATCATCAACGCGCCGAACACGCCGCTGTCGCGTCCGCCGCTCGGTTTCCCGACGCGTCCGGAAGATCTGGTGATCGACGAGTTCGGCAACCCGCTGCGCATCGACAAGGCCTACTCGTGGGAAGTGCCGATCGCCTCGCACGGCCTGATGCACATGGTCATCACCAACGCGACCAACCACGATCCCTACGCGCTCGACACGCTGATCCTGTTCATGGCCAACATGGCGTGGAACTCGACCATGAACACCGCCAACGTGCAGGACATGCTGCGTGCCAAGGACGAGGAAAACTTCGGCGAGTACAAGATCCCGTTCCTGGTGGTGATCGACGCCTTCCATTCGGAAATGACCAACTTCGCCGACCTGATCCTGCCGGACACGACCTATCTGGAGCGTCACGACTGCATCTCGCTGCTGGATCGCCCGATTTCCGAGCCGGACTCCGCTGCCGATGCGATCCGCTATCCGCTGGTCAAGCTCGATCGCGATGTGCGGCCGTGGCAGGAAGTGATGGTCGAACTGGCGTCGCGCCTGAAATTCCCGGCCTTCACCAAGCCCGACGGCACGCGCAAGTTCAAGGACTACCCCGACTTTATCGTCAACTATGAGCGTTCGCCGGGCGTGGGCTTCCTCGCCGGCTGGCGTGGCAAGGACGGCACCAAGTCGCTGAAAGGCGAGCCGAACCCCAACCAGTGGAACAAGTACATCGAGAACCAGAGCTTCTTTGCGCACCACTGGCCCGACAACCAGAAGTACATGCGCTACGCCAACAAGGACTATCTGGAAGTGGCGGCCGATGTCGGTTTCGTCGGCAAGGTCGAGCCCATCATCATGCAGTTCTATTCCGAGCCGCTGCAGAAGTTCCGCCTGGCGGGGCAGGGCCTGTACGACGGCCCGCAGCCCAACAACCAGGTCGACCGCGAGCGGCTGGTGAAATACTTCGACCCGTTGCCGATGTGGTACGAGCCGCTGGAACAGCAGCGCGTCGACAAGGAAAAGTACCCCTTCTTCGCACTGACCCAGCGCCCGATGTTCATGTACCACTCGTGGGATTCGCAGAACGTGTGGCTGCGTCAGATCATGGCGCAGAACTACATGTACATGAACGCGCGCAAGGCGGCCGAAATGGGCATCAAGGACTTCGACTGGATCTGGGTCGAGTCGCACAACGGCAAGATCCGCTGCCAGGTCAAGACCATGGAAGGCACCCAGGAAGACACGATCTGGACCTGGAACGCCATCGGCAAGCAGAAGGGCGCGTGGGGCCTGAAGGAAAACGCGTCCGAGGCGACCAAGGGCTTCCTGCTCAACCACCTGATTTCCGAACTGCTGCCGGAAAAAGCCGGCGAGCGTCGCGTCACCAACTCCGATCCGGTCACCGGGCAGGCAGCGTGGTTCGATCTGCGCGTGCGTCTGTGGAAGGCCGAACCGGGCGAGACCGGCTCGTGGCCGCAGTTCGACAGCCTGAAAGCATTCCCGGGTGACGAGCGTTACGAGCGTCCCGATGTGCTGCGTTACGACGCTCGCAGCCACGAAAAAAATTGATGCAGCAGAATTAAAGCGAGCGAATAATGAGACTTGGATTGGTCATCGATCTGGATGTGTGCGTGGGCTGTCATGCCTGCGCCATCGCCTGCAAGGAATGGAACGCGTCCGGCACCATCGGCCCGCTGTCCGACTACCAGCCCTACGGCGCCGAGCCGTCGGGCGTGTGGTTCAACCGGATTCGCCATTACGAAATGGACGAATATCCGAACAACAAGACCATCAATTTCCCGATGTCGTGCATGCACTGCGAAGACGCCGACTGCGTCACCGTGTGCCCGACCGGCGCGTCGTACAAGCGCGCCGAAGACGGCATCGTGCTGATCGACCAGGACAAGTGCATGGGCTGCAACTACTGCTCGTGGGCCTGTCCGTACGGCGCGCGCGAACTCGACCGCTCGTCCGGCACGATGAAGAAGTGCACCCTGTGCGTCGACCGCATCTACGACCAGGAATTGCCGGTCGAGGAGCGCCAGCCGTCGTGCGTGCTGACCTGCCCGGCGCACGCCCGCATGTTCGGCGACTTCGATGATCCTGATTCAGCCGTGTCGCGCACCGTGCGCGAGCGCGGCGGCTATCCGCTGATGCCCGAACTCAACTACAACCCGACCAATCAGTATCTGCCGCCGCGCCGCAAGCCGGTGATTCCGGTCGATACCAAGCCGAAAGGCGGGTTGAAGGAAAGCATCAAGCAGTTCGCCAACAAACTGGTGCGCCGTTAAGCGCTCAATAGAAACCCGCCAGGAGATTTGATTTCATGCATCCCGCTTTTTGGTTCCGACCTGACCTGAAGGTTAGTCTCCGCCGAAATGCTGGATGCTGATTTAATTAGGAATTCAACATGCATCCAGCATTTTCAGTCATTTTCTTTACTGTCGCGTCGGGGGCAGGCTTTGGTTTGTTTTCACTGCTGTTTATTGCAGACGTGTTCAAACTCGGTGGCGGGTTTAGCCGCGAACAGCTCGTGATCGGTGGCCTGATGGCGATGAGCCTGGTCGTGTTCGGACTGCTGTCGTCCACCTTCCACCTTGCCAACCCGAAAAATGCCTGGCGTGCCTTCAGCCGTTTTCGCACCTCGTGGCTGTCGCGCGAAGGCGTGTTCGCAGTGGTGTTCATGCCGCTGGCGCTGATCTACCTCGCCAGCATCTGGTTTGATGCGCCGCTGTGGCTGCGTGAGACCAGCGGCTTCCTGACCGCTGTGCTGGCCTGGATCACCGTGTTCTCCACCGGCATGATCTACGCGTGCCTGAAAACCATCCGCCAGTGGAACACCCCGCTGGTGCCGGCCAACTATCTGGCGCTGGGCTACGCCAGCGGCAGCCTGCTGCTGCTGCTGGGCGCAGTCGTCGCCGGCCTCGACACCATGCCCTACATTGCGATGTCGGCGTTGATCCTGTCGATCGCGGCGGTATTGAAAGCCATCTACTATTTCTGGATTCAAAGCCCCGGCCTGTCGCCCACCATCAACACGGCAACCGGTCTGACCCGTGCCAAAGTCAAGCTGCTCGATACCGGGCATACCCACGGTACCTTCCTGACCCAGGAATTCGGCTTCCAGATTGCACGCCAGAAGGCGGGACTGCTCAAGATTGTTGTTTTCGTTCTCGGTTTTGCGTTGCCCGGCCTGATGATGGTGTGGGTGTTCAATCAACAAGGTGGACAAGCCGCCGCCATCATTGCGGTTGTGGCGGGGCTCATGGGCGCAGCCGTCGAGCGCTGGCTGTTTTTTGCGGAGGCGCGCCACGTGGTGAATCTGTATCACGGTGCCCAGCGCTGTTGAGCAGTAACCAGCCGACGAGTGTGGATTTGCTTGGCGTGCCTTGGGTGATGCGGTATATTAGATAAATCTAATTTATGGCATTGCAGGAGTGTGACACCCATGTTCGGACTATCAGGTTTCAAGGAAGTCGACCCCAACTACGTTTCGGAAATCGCCGCGAAAGGTGCGCACCTGATCGACGTGCGCACCGAGGCTGAAGTCGCGCAAGGCGTGATCGATGGCGCCATCCATATCCCGTTGCATCTGCTGCCGCTGCGCGCTGCGGATATTCCCCAGGACAAGCCGGTTGTCATTTACTGCCGTTCCGGCGCGCGATCGGCTCAGGCCTGCTCGTTCATGGCGTCCAAAGGCTACGGCAACATGCACAACCTGTCTGGCGGCATCATGGCGTGGGCACGCTCGGGCAATGCGCTCAGCCTGCCGCGCTGAAGTCATTCGTGACGAGCCACTGATTTTCCTCTGCCGAACAGCAATTTAGGTTGCAATAGGCAAGCTTCTGGTTTAATGTACCGCAGCGTTTTTTAGAACATACCGACTTACTGTAAGGAGAACATTTTGAACTTTGATAAAGAACTTGATGCACGTGGCCTGAACTGCCCCTTGCCCATCCTGCGCGCCAAGAAATCCCTGGCTGAAGTCGAAAGCGGCCAGGTGCTGAAAATTCTGTCCACCGACCCGGGTTCGGTCAAAGACTTCGCCGCTTTCGCCAAGCAGACCGGCAACGAACTGTTGTCCACTGCCGAAGCGGGTGGTGAATTCACCTTCTTCATGAAGAAAAAGTAAGTAAGCAAACAAAACAAGCGCCGTCTGTTCTCAGAACACACGGCGCTGTTTTTTTAACTGGCACATAGGAGAGAGACAGAGCATGGATACCAAAAAAATGGCAATTATCGCCACCAAAGGCACGCTGGATTGGGCTTACCCCCCGTTCATTCTGGCTTCGACGGCGGCTGCGCTGGGTTACGAAGTGCAGATTTTCTTCACGTTCTACGGCCTGCAAATGGTCCGCAAAGACGTGTCCGGTCTCAAGGTCAGCCCGCTCGGCAACCCCGGTATGCCCATGAAAATGCCGTTTGGCCCCAAGTGGTTCAAAGGCATCAACTGGAATATCCCCAACGCCATCCAGTCGCTGGTTCCCGGTTATGAAAGCGTTGCCACCGGCCTGATGAAAATGACCATTGCCAACTGCGGCGTGGCCACCATCTCCGACCTGCGCAGCCTGTGCCAGGAAGCCGATGTCAAGTTCCTCGCCTGCCAGATGACCGTTGAACTGTTCGGCTTCGATCATTCCGATTTCATCGACGGCATCGAATACGTGGGTGCTGCCAGCTTCTTCGAATTTGCGGGTGAAACCGATATCTGCCTGTTTATCTAAGGCAAGTCAGTACCCCAACAACAGATTGCCGTTGTATTAAAAAGAGCCGAAGTGATTCGGCTCTTTTTTATGTGTCTTTTGTGCAACATCGCACCCGGATTATTCAAGCAATCGACATGCCTGACCGATATAGGCTTCAGGTGTCGGCGTAGCATCCGCGTCAGGTCATCGAAAGCATGGCTGTAGTAATTTATTCACAGGAGACAATCAATGAAATTCACTCGCGTATTCGCATTTATGGCGCTGGCCGGTCTGGCTGGTAGCGCTTTCGCCACCAACGGCATGTTTTCCCACGGTTACGGCATGAAATCCAAGGGTATGGCCGGCGCATCCTACCGCCAGTTCGGACGACGCTTTTGGCGGCGCAAACAACCCGGCAGCCACGGCCTTTGCCGGCAACCGCATCGACCTCGGCGTCGACCTGTTCAGCCCGCGTCGCGAAGCCACGATGGGCGGCTTGTTTTGGGCCGGGTCGCGACCGTTGATAGCGAATCCAACTATCACCTGATCCCCGAGTTTGGTTACAACAGATGGTTAGCGACAGCATGGCGCTGGGGGTGACGGTATATGGCCAGGGTGGTATGAACACGGACTATCCGGAAGTTTCCGGCGCGGGCGTGAACTTTTTTGGCAATCCCGGCAATCTGGGGGTGGACTTGATGCAATTGATCATTGCCCCGACGCTGGCCTATAAAGTGGCCCCGAATCATTCCATCGGCGTTGCGCCGCTGATTGGTTACCAGCGTTTAGCGGTTGAAGGCTTGGGCGGGCCGACCGATTCGACGGACGATGCCTGGGGTTTTGGCGTGCGCGTCGGTTACATGGGCAAGCTGACGCCGGACTGGACTATCGGCGCCGCCTATGCGACCAAAGTCGATTTCCAGGAGTTCGACAAGTACAACTGGCTCTTCCTCGATGATGGCGACCTGGATCTGGCTGAAAACTGGAACCTTGGTGTGGCCTGGCAGGCAACGCCCGAGCTCAAGCTGGCGCTGGATTACCAGCAGATCAATTACGCTGGCGTCGACTCAATTGGGGCGGCGCCTTCTCCGGCGCCGCCGAGTGGTTTCGGCTGGGAAGACGCGTCGGTCTGGAAGTTGGGCATGGAATACAAGCTCAATCAGGCCATGACGTTGCGTGCCGGTTACAGCCATACCGACAGCCCCATCAAGGGCGCTGATGCAGTACAGTGGCCGCTATGTCGGAAAATTGCGGCGAAGTGACGCTGAACATCCTGGCGCCCGGCGTGGTCGAAGACCACCTCACCTTGGGGATGACGTATACCCTGGAGTCCGGCGACGAACTGACCGTGGCCTACATGCATGGCTTCGAGAACAGTGTGTCTGGTTATAGTCCGATGACGACTGGTACTGACACCATCTCGATGTACCAAAACTCCTTGGGCATCCAGTACAGCTGGAAGATGTAATTTTTGGTCTGTTGCTTGACTTAATAGAGGCCGGGGGGCGACGAGGCCCCGGCATTTTTATTAATGAAGCAAAATAGAATCCAGACAGAAAATTGCCGCTGTATAAAAAAGAGCCGAAGTAATTCGGCTCTTTTTTATGTGTCTTTTGTGCAACATCACATCCGGATTATTCAAGCAATCGACATGCCTGGCCGATATAGGTTTCAGGTGTCGGCGTAGCATCCTCGTCAGGTCATCGAAAGCATGGCTGTAGTATTTTATTCACAGGAGACAATCAATGAAATTCACCCGCGTATTCACATTTATGGCGCTGGCTGGTCTGACCGGTAGCGCTTTCGCCACCAACGGTTATTTTTCGCACGGCTACGGCATGAAGGCCATCGGCATGGGCGGCGCTGCTACCGCCAGCTCGGACGACGCCTTCGGCGGCGCCAATAACCCGGCCTCCATGGCCTTTGCCGGCGACCGCGTACGATCTGGGCGCCTCTCTGTTCAACCCCAACCGCAGCGCCTCGCGCACCGGCTTGGGTCCCTTGGACATGAGCGTGGATAGCGACAGCGATTACTTCCTTATTCCCGAGTTCGGCATGACCAAGCAAATGTCCCCGGAAATGGCTGCTGGGTGTCACGGTTTATGGCAATGGCGGGATGAACACCGACTATGCAGGTGGACAGATTCCCGCAGGCGTCTGTGGACCTGCCGCCGCCAACATGTTGTGCGGGCAGGGCGACCTGGGTGTCGACCTGATGCAACTGATTGTTGCCCCGACCTTCGCGTACAAGGTGGCTCCCAACCATTCCATCGGTATTTCCCCGTTGCTGGGCTATCAGGCCTTCGAGGCCAATGGCCTTCAAGCTTTTGGCATGATTTCTTCTGACCCGACCAAGCTTACCAACAACGGACATGACGACGCCTTCGGTTTCGGCGTCCGCATTGGCTACATGGGCAAGATCACCCCGACCGTGACCATTGGCGCGGCTTACGCGTCCAAGATGAACTTCGGGGAATTCGACGAATACGCCGGCCTGTTCGCCGAGCAGGGCGGCTTCGATATTCCCGAAAACTACAACCTGGGCGTGGCTTGGCAGGCGACTCCTGAATTCAAGCTGGCGCTGGACTACCAGCGTATCAACTACAGCGGCGTCAACTCAATTGCCAACCAGAGCCTGGTTCCGTTCCCGTTGGGCGCCGACAATGGCCCCGGTTTTGGCTGGGAGGATATCGATGTATGGAAGCTGGGTGCGGAGTACATCGTCAGCCAGCAACTGACCTTGCGCGCGGGTTACAACCATGGCGACAACCCCATTACGGCAGCCAATGTGACCTTTAACATCTGGCCCCCGGCGTGATCGAGGACCATCTGACCGTTGGTTTCACGTACACCCTGGCATCGGGTGATGAACTGACCATGAGCTACGTGCACGCTTTCAGCAACGACGTCAGCGGCGCCTCCATCCTTCCGGCATTCATGGGTGGTGCTCCGGCCGGAACGGAAACCATCGAAATGGACCAGAATTTGCTGGGTATCCAGTACAGCTGGAAGATGTAATCCTTCGGTCTGCTGCTTGACCGATAGAGGCCGGGGTCGTGAGACCCCGGCTTTTTTCATGGGCGGCTGCGGTATATCCTGTTTTGATTTCTTCCGGGCGCTCCGTCCACCGCCTAAATCCGTTAAAATCCGGGCAGTTATCTCATCCCTGACCGGGCACGGAAACGTGCCCGTTTTGCTGTGTCGCAAAACCTGATCCGCAATTTTTCCATCATCGCCCACATCGACCACGGCAAGTCCACGCTGGCCGACCGCCTGATCCAGCAGTGCGGCGGACTGTCGGAGCGCGAGATGGAGGCGCAGGTGCTCGACTCGATGGATCTGGAAAAGGAGCGCGGCATCACGATCAAGGCACAGACCGCCGCGCTGACCTACAAGGCGCAGGATGGCCAGATTTATCGCCTGAACCTGATCGACACGCCCGGCCACGTCGACTTTTCCTACGAAGTCAGCCGTTCGCTGTCCGCCTGCGAGGGGGCGCTGCTGGTGGTCGACGCCTCGCAGGGCGTCGAAGCGCAGACGGTGGCCAACTGCTATACCGCGATCGACCTCGGCGTCGAGGTGATCCCGGTGCTGAACAAGATCGACCTGCCTGCCGCCGACCCGGATCGGGTGGCGGAGGAGATCGAGGACATCGTCGGACTCGACGCCAGCGAGGCGGTGCGCGCTTCGGCCAAAACCGGCATTGGCATTGCCGAGATTCTCGAGGTGGTGGTCAAGCAGGTGCCCGCGCCGCGTGGCAAGGAAGACGCGCCGTTGAAGGCACTGATCATCGATTCGTGGTTCGACAACTATGTCGGCGTGGTGATGCTGGTGCGGGTGGTGGATGGCGTGCTCAAACCCAAGGACAGGATCCGTTTCATGGCGACCGGGGCACAGCATCTGACCGAGAGCGTCGGGGTGTTCACGCCGAAGTCGGTGGATCGTTCGCAGCTGTCCGCGGGCGAGGTGGGCTTTGTCATCGCCGGGATCAAGGAACTGAAATCGGCGCAGGTCGGCGACACCATCACCCTGATCGACCGACCGGCGAGCGAACCGCTGCCAGGCTTCAAGAAGGTGCAGTCGCAGGTGTTTGCCGGGCTGTATCCGGTCGAGTCGCACGACTTCGAGAACCTGCGCGACGCGCTGACCAAGCTGCAATTGAACGACGCCGCACTGCAGTTTGAACCGGAAGTCAGCCAGGCACTGGGATTCGGCTTCCGCTGCGGTTTCCTCGGCCTGCTGCACATGGACATCGTGCAGGAACGGCTGGAGCGCGAGTACAACATGGACCTCATCACCACCGCGCCGACGGTGGTGTACGAAGTGCTGATGAAGGACGGCACCCTGATCAACGTCGAGAACCCGTTCAAGCTGCCCGAGCTGTCGAAGATCGAGGAAATCCGCGAGCCCATCATCACGGCGACGATCTTCGTGCCGGAAGAGTTCGTCGGCAACGTCATCACCCTGTGCAACCAGAAGCGCGGCATGCAGGTGAACATGCAGTACCACGGCCGTCAGGTGATGCTGGTGTACGACCTGCCGATGAACGAAGTGGTGATGGATTTCTTCGACAAGCTGAAATCGACCAGCCGCGGCTACGCTTCGCTCGACTACGAATTCAAGGAATACCGCGCCGGCGATCTGGTCAAGCTCGACATTCTGGTCAACAACGAAAAGGTCGATGCGCTGTCGCTGATCGTCCACCGCGCCACCAGCGTCTATCGCGGGCGCGAACTGGCGTCCAAGATGCGCGAACTGATCCCGCGCCAGATGTTCGACGTCGCGGTGCAGGCGGCGATCGGCGCCAACATCATCGCGCGCGAGAACGTCAAGGCGCTGCGCAAGAACGTGCTCGCCAAATGCTACGGCGGCGATATCTCGCGCAAGAAAAAACTGCTCGAAAAACAGAAGGCCGGCAAACGTCGCATGAAGCAGGTCGGCAACGTCGAAATTCCGCAGGAAGCGTTTCTTGCGATTCTCCAGGTCTCCGATAAATAAGAAATGGCCCAACAAGCATGAACTTCGCCCTGATTCTTTTTCTCGCGCTCGCCATTACGGGAGGCATCTGGCTGCTCGACGCGCTGCTGCTCAAGCGCGGCCGGGACGCCGACGCCAAGGAGCCGCTGCTGGTCGAATATGCCAAGAGCTTTTTCCCGGTCATCCTGGTCGTGTTCGCGCTGCGTTCTTTTCTGGTCGAGCCGTTCAAGATTCCTTCCGGCTCGATGATGCCGACGCTGTTGATCGGCGATTTCATCCTGGTCAACAAATACACTTACGGCATTCGCCTGCCGGTGATCAACCAGAAAATCGTGCAGATGAACGATCCCCAGCGTGGCGACGTCATGGTGTTCCGTTATCCGGATGACCCCAGCCTCGACTACATCAAGCGGGTCATCGGCGTGCCGGGCGACGTGGTCGAATACCGCGACAAGAAACTCACCATCAACGGCAACCCCGTGGCCACCCGCGATGCCGGAACCTACAGTTACGTGGGCGGCGGCCTCAATTACATCACTGCGATGGTGTATGACGAGCGCCTCAATGGCGTGGGCCATACCATGATGACCGAGCCAGGCAAGCCTTCGGTGTTTCCGCCGCAGGTGGTGGATTTCTCCCATCGCGAAAACTGCTCCTACAATGCCGAAGGTGAAGGTTTCGTCTGCAAGGTGCCAGCCGGGCATTACTTCATGATGGGCGACAACCGCGACGCCAGTAACGACAGCCGCTACTGGGGGTTTGTGCCGGACCGCAACATTGTGGGCAAGGCTTTCTTCATCTGGATGAATTTTGGCGATTTCGGTCGTATCGGCACCCACATCAAATAGGCCGGTATTGTTATAAAGCGGCATTCGATTAATTCGATCAAGGAGACACCATGCAGCGCATCCCCACCCTGAAACAGTCACAACGTGGCCTGACCATGTTCGGCTTCCTCTTCGTTGCCATCGTGCTGGTTGCGATCGCGATGCTGGCGATGAAACTGGTGCCGGCGTATATCGAGTTTTTCTCGGTGAAACAGATTCTCGCCACCATGGGGCAGAGCGCCGAGCTCAAATCGATGAGCAACGGCGACATCCGCAAGGACTTTCAAAAACGTGCGAGCGTGGGGTATGTCACGGTGGTCAAGCCTGAAGACCTTTTTGTCGACCGCAGCAGCGGCGCGCCCGTGGTGACGGCGGAATACGAATACCGCACCAAGCTGGTGGGCAACGTCAGCCTGGTGGTCGATTTCAGCGCCAGCTCCGACCCCAACGCTGCGCCTGTCGAGGTTGAATAACCCGCTTTTGATCCAGCGCCTGCAACAGGCGCTGGCGTATAGCTTCACCCGTCCTGAACTGCTCACCCAGGCGCTGACCCACCGCAGCTACGCATCGCTCAACAACGAGCGGCTCGAATTCCTCGGCGATTCGGTGCTCAACTGCACGGTTGCGCGCGCGCTGTACGATGCGTTCCCCGACTTGCCGGAAGGCAGCCTGTCGCGCCTGCGCGCCAACCTGGTGCGGCAGGAAACCCTGGCCGAAATCGCCGTCACCCTGAAGCTGGGCGACGTGCTGCGGCTGGGCGAGGGCGAACTCAAAAGCGGTGGTTTTCGCCGCCCCTCGATTCTGGCTGATGCGCTCGAGTCGCTGTTCGGCGCGGTGTTTCTGGATGCGGGATTCGACGAGGCGGCGCGCGTGGTGCGGCGTTTGTTCGATCCGCTGGTCGCGCAAATCGACCCCAGGGCATCGGGCAAGGATCCCAAAACCCAGTTGCAGGAGCTGCTGCAATCGCGCCGACTGCCGTTACCCGACTATCGCCTGGTGGGCACCGAAGGCGAAGCGCACGACCAGAGCTTTATCGTCGAGTGCGTTCTGGGCAAACCCGTGCTGAGCACGCGCGGCGTCGGCAAGAGCCGCCGCGCCGCCGAACAGGAGGCCGCGCGCCAGGCGTGCGATGCTTTGGAAAAATGAGTCAGCACACCCGTATCCAGCCATTTCAAATGTGGCCTCATCGCCATTGTCGGCCGCCCCAACGTCGGCAAATCGACCCTGCTCAACCGCATCGTCGGCCAGAAAATCAGCATCACCTCGCGCAAGGCGCAAACCACGCGCCACCGGGTGATGGGCATCCACACCACCGACGAGGCGCAATTCGTGTTCGTCGATACGCCGGGCTTCCAGACGCGCCACACCAGCACCATGAACCGCGCCATGAACAAGCGCGTGCGCGAAACCCTGTCGGACACCGATGTGGTCGATGATGCTGGTGGAAGCCGGGCGGCTGACCAAGGAAGACCGCCAGGTGATGGAACTGCTGCCCAAAGATCGCCCGCTGATTCTGGTGGTGAACAAGATCGACTACGAAAAGGATCGCGGCGCGTTGATGGCGTATTTGCGGGAAGTTTCCGCGGCGCATGCCTTCACCGAAATCGTGCCGGTATCGGCCAAGCAGGGCAGCAACCTCGACGAGCTGCTGAAAACCCTGCAAACCCACCTGCCGGAAAACCAGCCGCTGTTCGACGAAGACGACGTCACCGACCAGACCGAGCGCCAGCTCGCTGCCGAACTCATCCGCGAAAAAGTCTTCCGCCTGAGTGGTGAGGAAATTCCGTATGCGGTCGCCGTGCAGATCGACAAATTCGAGCAGGAAGGCAATTTGCGCCGCATCTTCGCCACCATTCTGGTCGATCGCGACGGCCACAAGGCCATCATCATCGGCAAGGGTGGCGAAAAGCTCAAAGCCATCTCCACCCAGGCGCGCCTCGACATGGAGCGCGCGTTCGACAGCAAGGTCTATCTGGAGGTCTGGGTCAAGGTCAAGGGCGGCTGGGCCGACGACGTGCGGATGCTGAAGTCGCTGGGGCTGGATTAAATACAGCGCTGGATTGATGAGTCATGTCCACCGACGCCCGTATCAACAATGAACCCGGCTTCATCCTCCACACCTATCCGTTCAAGGAAACCAGCGTGGTGGCGGAGGTGTTCACCCGCAGCCACGGTCGTGTCGCGCTGATTGCACGCGGTGCGCGCCGCCCTGCTTCTGCGCTGCGCGGGCTGATGCAACCGTTTACGCCGCTGCTGCTGTCGTGGTTCGGCAAATCCGAGCTGAAAACCCTGCATGGCGCCGAGTGGCAGGGTGGACTGATCGCGCCGCAGGGGCGTGCGCTGATGTGCGGGTTTTATCTCAACGAATTGCTGCTGCGCCTGCTGGCGCGCGGCGATGCACACGAGGTGCTGTATGAGCGCTATGTCGCCACGCTCGACCAGCTGGCGGGTGAAACGTGCAACACCGATTACGAACGCATTCTGCGCCGCTTCGAGAAGAACCTGCTGAGCGAGATCGGCTATGGCGCCACCTTCGATGTGGAAGCTGTCAGCGGCGCGCTGATCGACCCCGAGGCGCGTTACGTGTTCCAGCCCGAGCGCGGCGCGCTGCAAGCCAACGGACAGTCTGGATGCCCCGTCTCCGGCCAGACCTTGCTCGATCTGGCGGGCGATCGTTTCGAGCGTCCCGCCACGCTGGTCGAAGCCAAGGCCTTGATGCGGGCGCTCATCAACCACACCCTCGGCGCCAAGCCACTTTATACTCGCCAGCTATTGCGCGACCTCACCGAACTGAACCCATGAGCATCTACCTCGGCGTCAACATCGACCACATCGCCACCCTGCGTCAGGCGCGCAAAACCCGCTACCCCAGCCCGGTCGAAGCCGCGCTGCTGGCCGAAACCGCCGGCGCCGACTCGATCACCCTGCACCTGCGCGAAGACCGCCGCCACATCCAGGATGCCGACGTCGCCATCCTGCGCCAGGTGCTCAAGACCAGGATGAATCTGGAAATGGCGGTCACCGGAGAAATGCTCGACATCGCCGTTGCGACGAAACCGCAGGACGTCTGCCTCGTCCCCGAAAAGCGCGAAGAACTCACCACCGAAGGCGGTCTCGACGTGAAAGGCCAGATACCGAAAATCGGTGACGCCTGCAAGCGTCTGGCCGACGCGGGTATCCGCGTCTCGCTCTTCATCGACCCCGACTTCGCCCAGACTCGACGCCGCCCGCCAGTGCGGCGCGCCCGTCGTCGAAATCCACACCGGCGCCTACGCCGACGCCGCAACCGACGAGGCGCGCACCGCCGAATTCGAACGCATCCGTACCGCCGTCGCCTACGGCCGCAGCATCGGCCTTACGATGAATGCCGGACATGGCCTGACTTATCACAACGTGCAGGCGATTGCTGCGTTGCCGGGTATCCACGAACTCAACATCGGCCACGCGATCGTCGCGCAGGCGTTGTTCGTGGGCTGGAAGGAGGCGGTGGCGGAAATGAAACGGCTGATGGTTGGGGCTGCAGCCGGCTAAATCTCAGCGGCGGCGGTTCCACCACCAGTAGCCGCCGATCACCAGTGCGACGAAGGCGATCACGCCCACGGTGATGTGGTGCTGGTATTGCTGGATCAGCGCTTCGTTGCCGCCCAGAAAATAGCCGAACAGGGTCAGCACCAGCGACCACAGTCCCGCGCCAAGGCTGGTATAGAACGTGAAGGCGCCCAGATTCATGCGGGTGAGCCCGGCCGGGATGGAAATCAGGTGGCGGATGCCGGGAATCAGACGGCCGGTAAAGGTGGAGACTGCGCCGTGTTTCGCAAAGAATGCGTCGGTCTTGTGCAGCAGTTCGGGGCGCACGAAAAAATAGCGGCCCCAGCGTTCGAGGAACGGGCGCCCCAGCCACATCGACACGACGTAGTTGAACGACGCACCGACCAGGCTGCCGACGGTGGACGCCAGCACGATCAACCCGAAATTCATCTGTCCCTGGTGAGCGAGGTAGCCTGCCGGGATCAGTACCAGTTCGCTCGGCACCGGCAGCACGGTCGATTCCAGCGCCATCAGGACGAAGATGCCGGTGTAGCCCCAGTCGTGGACGGTGGCGAGGATCCAGGTGATGAAGTCGTGGAGCATGGGGGTGAGCGGTGAGCAGTGAGCGGTGAGCAGTGAGCGGTGAGCGGTGAGCGGATTTACCGTCTCACCGCCTCCAGTTCACTGCTTACACCACAGCTTCTTCCTTCTTCTCCACCGGCTTGATGAAGTGCTCGCGCTTGACGCCGAACATCAGCAGCAGCGGCGAGGCGACCAGCACCGACGAGTAGATGCCGAACATGATGCCGATGGTGAGGGCGAGGGCGAAGTTGTGCAGCGCTTCGCCGCCGAAAAACAGCATGGCCAGCACCATGATCTGGGTGGAGCCGTGGGTGATGATGGTGCGGCTCATGGTGCGGGTGATGGCGTCGTCGATGATGTGCGGGATGGTCGCACCGCGCATCTTGCGGATGTTTTCGCGGATTCGATCGAACACCACCACCGATTCGTTCACCGAGTAGCCCAGCACTGCCAGCACACCGGCCAGCACGGTGAGCGTGAATTCCCACTGGAAGAAGGCGAACACGCCGAGGATGATGACGATGTCGTGCATGTTGGCGAGCATGCCCGCCAGCGCGAAGCGCCATTCGAAGCGAATGGCCAGATAGGCCATGATGCCGAAGGCGACCACCAGCAGCGCCAGCGCGCCGTTGTCGTAGAGTTCCTTGCCGACCTGCGGGCCGACGAAATCGACGCGCTTCAATTCGATTGATGCATCAACGGTCTGCAGCGCGGTCATCACGATATTGCTGGTTTGCGCCGCATTGGCCCCCGGTTTGGCGGGCAGGCGAACCAGCACGTCGCGGCTGGTGCCGAAATTCTGTACCGATACCTCGGGCAATCCGGTCTTTTCCAGCGCAGTGCGGATCGCGTTCAAGTCGGCGGGCTGGCTGGTGCGTACTTCCATCAGCGTGCCGCCGGTGAAATCGACGCCGAGATTCAGCCCCTGGTGCCACAGCGCCCAGATGGAAAACAGGAAGGTGAGCAGCGAAATCGCTGTCGTCACCTTGCCCCAACTCATGAAGGGGATGGTTTTCTTGAAGGGAAAAAATTCCAGCATGGCTTGCCTTAAATGGAGACTTTGCTCAGCCGCGACTGGCGGCCGTAGGTGAGGTTGACCATGGCGCGCGAGACGGTGACGGCGCTGAACATGGAGGTGAGGATGCCCAGGCACAGCACCACCGCGAAGCCGCGCACCGGCCCGGAACCCAGCCAGAACAGTGCGACACCGGCGATCAGCGTGGTGAGGTTGGAGTCGAGAATGGTGCCCCAGGCGCGGTCGTAGCCGGCGTGGATGGCGGCCTGCGGGGTCGCGCCGTTGCGCAGTTCTTCGCGGATGCGTTCGTTGATCAGCACGTTGGCGTCGATCGCCATGCCGAGCGTGAGCGCGATGGCGGCCATGCCGGGCAGGGTGAGCGTGGCCTGCATCATCGACAGCAGGGCGATCAGGAAGAAGCCGTTGATGGCGAGCGCGATGGAGGAGAACAGCCCGAAGATGCGGTAGTAGATGATCATGAACAGCGTGACCGCGGCAAAGCCCCAGATATTGGAGTGGAAGCCCTTGCTGATGTTTTCTGCGCCCATGCTGGGCCCGACGGTGCGTTCCTCGATGATCTGCATCGGTGCGGCCAGCGCGCCGGCGCGCAGCAGCAGCGCGACATCGGAGGCTTCCTGGGCGCTCTCCATGCCGGTGATCTGCACCCGGCCGCCACCGATTTCTTCCTGGATGGTCGGCGCGGTGATCGCTTCGGCGCGGCCTTTTTCGATCAGCAGGATCGCCATGCGCTTGCCGACGTTTTCACGTGTCACGTCCTTGAAAATCGCGTGCACCTTTGCCGTCGAGGTTGACGTGTACTGCAGCCCGGCCGCTGTTGTTGTCGAAGCCGGGCGAGGCGTCGGTAATCGAATCGCCGGTCAGCACCACGTCCTTCTTGACGGCGATGGGGAAACCGTCGCGGCTCGGCACGATCTCGTCACCGAACGGCGTCTGCCCCTGGCTGACTGCAATCGGGTCGGCCTGCTCATCCACCATGCGGATTTCCAGGGTGGCGGTACGGCCGAGAATATCCTTGGCCTTGGCGGTGTCCTGCACCCCGGGCAACTGCACCACGATGCGGTTGGAGCCCTGCTGCTGGATCACCGGTTCGGCTACGCCGAGTTCGTTGACGCGGTTGCGCAGGGTGGTGATGTTCTGTTGCAGGGCGAATTCCTGCACCTGCTTTTCGGCTTCCGGTCTGAGGCGGGCGGTGAGGCTGAAGCCCTCGGCCTGATCTTCGGAAGCGAACAACAGATCGGTAAACAGCGTTCCCAGTTTGTTGGCGGCGGCATCGCGCTGGTCGCGGGTGGCAAAATGCACCGTCACCACATTGCCTTCGCGGCTGATGCGGCCGTAACGGATCTTGTCGTTGCGCAGTTCGGTGCGGAAATCGTTCTGATAGCGGATGGCAGCTTTTTCCAGTGCGGCCTTCATGTCCACTTCGAGCAGGAAATGCACCCCGCCACGCAGGTCGAGGCCGAGGTACATCGGCAGCGCGCCAATCGACGAGAGCCAGGCCGGAGAGGCCGACACCAGATTCAGCGCCACCGTGTAGCGTTCACCCAGCCCGGCTTGCAGCGCATCTTTTGCCTTGATCTGGATGTCGGTGCTGGCAAAGCGCGTCTTGACGCTGTTGCCTGCGAGTTCCATCCCGCTGGTGGCAATCCCGGCAGCTTTCAGCGTAGCCTCGATCTTGCCCAGCAACGCGGCGTCAGCTTTTTCGCTGCTGCGCACAGGCGACACCTGCACCGCAGGCACTTCACCAAAGAAATTGGGCAGGGTGTAGAGGAAGGCGACCACCAGCGTGATGCCGATGAGTACATATTTCCAGAGCGGGAAGCGGTTCATTGTTTGGGCCGGGCGCGGTGAGCAGTAAGCGGTGAACGGAAGACCTGGGCAGCCGCGCGGAACGCGCGGCTCAGGTCTGGATTTACAGGCCTTTGATCGTGCCCTTGGGCAGCAAGGTTTGCACGGATGATTTCTGCACGTGGGTGATTACGCCGTCAGCGATTTCCAGTGACACGTACTGCTCGCCGATTTTGGCAATTTTGCCCAGCTGGCCGCTGGCGGTCACCACTTCGTCGCCTTTGGCCAGTTCGGCCAGCATCTGCTTCTGTTCCTTTGCGCGTTTCATCTGCGGGCGGATGAGCATGAACCAGAACAGGATGAAGATGACGATCAGCGGCAGAAATTGCTGGATCATGGCGGCACCGCCGGGAGCGGTCGCGGCGGCGGTTTGCGCGTGGGCAAGAGAAATCATGGGTCAAACTCCGAAATCAGGATAGATCGATTAAATAAAACCGGCCGATTCTACCATCCGAGTGCCTGCATCTCGTGAAACTGCGCGGTGAAGTCGGCAAAGCGCCGGGACTCGATCGCGGCACGCATCGCGGCCATCAGGCGGTGGTAGTAATGCAGGTTGTGGATTGTGGCGAGCCGTGCGCCCAGGATTTCATTGGCGCGGATGAGATGGTGGACGTAAGCGCGGCTGAAATGGGTGCAAGTGTGACAGGTGCATTCGTCGTCGATCGGTGCGGTATCCATTTTCCAGCGCGCATTCTTGATGCGGATTTCACCACGCCGGGTGAACAGGATGCCGTGGCGCGCATTGCGCGTCGGCAGCACGCAGTCGAACTGGTCGATGCCCTGCGCCACCGCCGCGACCAGATCGGATGGCGTGCCCACCCCCATTAAATAGCGTGGCTTGTCAGCCGGCAGTTGCGGCGCGGTGTGGGCGAGGATGCGCTTCATGTCTTCCTTGGGTTCGCCCACGCTCAGCCCGCCGATGGCGTAGCCGTCGAAGTCCATGGCGATGAGTTCGCGGGTGGATTCGTCGCGCAGAGTCTCGAACATGCCGCCTTGCACGATGCCATAAAGCGCATTGGGATTGCCGGCGTGCGCCGCCTTGGAGCGCGCCGCCCAGCGCAGGCTCATCCGCATCGAGTCGGCGGCCTCGCGCTCGGTGGCGGGGTAGGGCGTGCATTCGTCGAAGATCATCACGATGTCGGAATTCAGCGTGCGCTGGATCTGCATCGAGATTTCCGGGGTCAGAAACAGCTTGTCGCCGTTGATCGGCGAGGCGAACTTCACGCCTTCTTCGGTGATCTTGCGCAACTTGCCCAGGCTGAACACCTGAAAACCGCCCGAATCGGTGAGGATGGGCTTGTCCCAGCCCATGAAGCGGTGCAGGCCGCCGAATTGCTCGATCACTTCCAGCCCCGGCCGCAGCCACAGGTGGAAAGTATTGGACAGCAGCATCTCGAAGCCGGTCTCGGTGAGTTCGGCCGGGGTCATCGCCTTGACCGTGCCGTAGGTGCCCACCGGCATGAACACCGGCGTTTGCACCGTGCCGTGGGCGAGATGGAGCTGGCCGCGCCGTGCGCCACCGTCGGTGCTGATCAAGTCAAATTTCATGGGAGGTACATTCCAGGAACATCGCGTCGCCATAGCTGAAGAAGCGGTAGCGTTCTGCAATGGCGTGGGCGTAGGCCGCGCGGATGCTGTCGAATCCGGCAAAGGCCGCGACCAGCATCAGCAGGGTGGATTTGGGCAAGTGGAAATTGGTGATGAGCGCATCGACCATCTTGAAGCGATAGCCCGGCGTGATGAAGATGTCGGTTTCGTTCGAGCCCGCGTGCAATGTGCCACTTTGCGCTGCGGCCTCCAGTGCGCGCAGGCTGGTGGTGCCCACTGCCACGATGCGGCCGCCGCGTGCACGGGTGTCGCGGATCGCATCGACAGTCGCCTGCGGAATCGTGTAGCGCTCGCTGTGCATTTTGTGGTCGGCCAGATGTTCCGCCCGCACCGGCTGAAACGTGCCTGCGCCCACATGCAGCGTCACCCGCGCCGTGCGCACGTCTTGCGCGTGCAGCGCATCCAGCATCGCGTCGTCGAAGTGCAGCCCGGCCGTCGGTGCAGCCACCGCACCGGGCTCGTTGGCATAGATGGTCTGATAGCGCGCCTCGTCGTCGGCCGTCGGCGTGTGGGTAATATAAGGCGGCAGCGGCAACTGGCCGAGTTGGTCCAGCACCTGCAGCACCGGGCGTTGAAAGCGCAGTTGCGTCAGGTCGTCCTGCCGCGCCAGCACCTCTGCGGTAAGGTCGTCGGCCAGGCTGATCGACGAGCCGGGCCTGGGCGCATGGCTGGCACGGATGAAAGCCAGCGCCTCGTATTCGCTGGTGACGCGCTCCACCAGCAATTCCACCTTGCCGCCCGAATCCTTTTGCCCGAACAGCCGCGCCTTGATCACCCGCGTATCGTTCATGACCAGCAGATCGTCGGCACGCAGCAGCGTGGGCAGATCACGAAACCAGCGGTCATGCAGCGCACCGGTCGCGTCGACATGCAGCAGGCGGCTGCCGCCCCGCACGGCGGGCGGCAACTGCGCAATCAGTTCGTCTGGCAGGTCAAAATCGAAATCGGCAAGCTGCATGGGGCGCGATTATAGCCGCCGCCCAGCGGGGCTCAGGTTGCCCGGTTTCGTTGGACTTGATTATTTGTGGGGTTGTCCCGTACAATCGCGGGCTTTGGTAAATCCGCTCCGTCGAAAACGGGGTGCCAGCTTGTTTTTTTGCCCTGCGCGGCGCGCGGGGAACTGATTAAATTTTTCGCCACGCATGAATGCGTGGCATAGAGGAGCAGAAACTATGGCGAACACCGCCCAGGCGCGCAAGCGCGCACGTCAAGCCAGCGCCCAGCGCGACAGCAACATGAGCCAGCGCTCGGAATTGCGCACCGCAATCAAGAAAGTGCGCAAAGCCATCGAAGCGGGCGACAAGGCCGCGGCACAACAGGTTTTCCAGGCATCGATGAGCGTGATCGACAGCATCGCCGACAAACGGATTGTTCACAAGAACAAGGCTGCACGTCACAAGAGCCGTCTGTCACAGGCCGTGAAGAGCATGGCCTGAGCGAAATCGCTCAGCGCAATAAAAAACGCCGCATTTGCGGCGTTTTTTATTGCGCGTTTATCGCGTCGTTCAGCCGGGCTCAGTCCGCGTTCTCGATCTGCAACTCATTGCTGCTGGCAAAAAGCTGCAAGAACCGGTACGCGTCGGGGTCGGCAGCCTTGAGCTTCTTGTCCACCACCACGCAGGGGATGTTGTCCAGTTTGGTGGGCTGCACATAAGGCGAGTAGTTGGTGCGATTGTTGGGGTCGATGACCGCAAACGCGCCGGCGAGACGGTCCGCCCAGTCGCTCGGACGGAAGCGGGTGCCCTTGGTCGTGATGCCACGAATGATGAAGGGAGCGTTGGCGGGTGCGTCATCCATGGGCGGGTGGGCGGCATGTTAAGAAGTTGCCGGATTTTAGCATGCAGCCCGGAGGGCGGCGGGGCGGCCGGCGCTTGCGCAGTCAGGGCATTTTGATGATACTGGCGCGGGGTTACCCGACCAAATTGGTCAACAATTAAAAATGGAGAGGCAAGATGAAAAACCCGCTCGATTCGTTATGGGGCACCGTCATCGCAGGCGTGGTGCTGACCGCTGTGTTGTATGTTTTTGCCAGAAATTTCTTGGGTTAAGGGGATAAGCAATGGAAAACATCGATCTGGTTGCCGCGCTGTCCCGCTGGATACATTTCATGGCGGGCGTGATGTGGATAGGCCTGCTGTATTACTTCAATTTCGTGCAGGTGGCGGCGCTGAAAAACGCCGGCGCCGACGGCACCGCGGCCGGCATCACCAAGCACGTCGCGCCGCGCGCGCTGCTGTTCTTCCGCTGGGCTGCCGTGGTGACCTGGCTGGCCGGCGCCGCGCTGCTGGGGCCGCTGTTCACCGACGCTTTCCTGCTGCGTAACGGCATGGGCCCGATCGGCATCGGCGCCTGGCTCGGCACCATCATGCTGTTCAACGTATGGGTGCTGATCTGGCCGAACCAGAAGAAGATTCTGGGCATGGTGGCGGCGACCGACGACGAGAAGAACCAGGCGCGCCGGGTGGCCTTCCTGGCCTCCCGCACCAACACCATGCTGTCGATTCCGATGCTGTTCTTCATGGCGGGCGGGTGGTCTCATCGGGCGCTTTTCGGCCTATAATCAAGCCCTCTGCATGCCGATACGGCGGCTCTGGCCGCCGTTTTTCATTTCAAGAACAGCAACTTTGACAGCCTGGTTGGGGACTGCCATGACAACAACACATTTGATGAACACCTATGCGCGTCAGCCGGTCGCCTTCGTGCGCGGCGAAGGCGCCTACCTGTGGGACGAATCCGGCAAGCGCTATCTCGATGCGCGTCGCCGGCGTGGCCGTGAACGGACTCGGCCATGCCCACCCCAAACTGGTGAAGGCCATCGCCGAGCAGGCCGCGACGCTGATTCATTCGTCCAACCTGTATCGCGTGCTGCGCCAGGAAGAACTGGCCGACAAGCTGTGCGAACTGTCCGGCATGGACAAGGCGTTTTTCTGCAACTCCGGCTGCGAGGCCAACGAAGCGGCGATCAAGCTGGCGCGCCTGTACGGCCACAGCAAGGGCATCGAAGTGCCGACCATCATCGTGATGGAAAAGGCCTTCCACGGCCGCACCATGGCGACGCTGACCGCCACCGGCAGCCGCAAGATCCAGGCGGGCTTCGAGCCGCTGCTGTCGGGTTTCGCGCGGGTGCCGTTCAACGACCTCGACGCGATCCGTCACGTCGCCGAGCACAACAAGAGCGTGGTCGCCGTGCTGGTCGAAGTGGTGCAGGGCGAGGGCGGCATCAATGTGCTGCCGCCGGAGTATCTCGCCGGATTGCGGCAGATTTGCGACGCGCACGGCTGGCTGCTGATGCTGGACGAAGTGCAGACCGGCATCGGCCGCACCGGCACCTGGTTCGGCTTCCAGCATTCCGGCGTGCTGCCGGATGTGATGGCGCTGGCCAAGGGCCTGGGCTCGGGCATGCCGATCGGTGCGTGCCTGGCGCGCGGCGCGGCGGCGGACGTGTTCCAGCCCGGCAATCATGGCTCGACCTTCGGCGGCAATCCGCTGGCGTGCGCGGCGGCGCTCGCGACGCTGGAGGCGATCGAAGACAGAGAAGCTGCTGGATAATGCCGAGTTGCGCGGCGAAGCCATCCGCGCCGGACTGCGCGCAGCGCTGGCTGGCGTGCACGGCGTGGTCGACATTCGCGGCGAGGGCATGATGATCGGCATCGAGCTCGACCGCCCGTGCGGCGAACTGGTGGGCGTGGCGCGCGACGCGGGCGTGCTGATCAACGTCACCGCCGACAAGGTGATCCGCCTGGTGCCGCCGCTGATCTATGGTGCGGCGGAAGTCGATGCGCTGGTCGCGAGCGGTGTCCGGCATCGTCAGGAACTACCTGCAGCAGGCGGCGTGATGCTGAAGCATTTTCTGCAATTCAAGGATCTGTCGCGCGACGAGCTGCTGTATCTGTTCGAGCGCACGCGGCTGATCAAGTCGCGCTTCAAGCGCTATCAGCCGTATCACCCGCTGGTCGACCGCACGCTGGCGATGATTTTCGAGAAAAGCTCGACCCGCACCCGGCTTTCGTTCGAGGCCGGCATGCACCAGCTCGGCGGCTCGGCGATCTACCTCAACACCCGCGACACCCAACTCGGGCGCGGCGAACCGGTGGAAGACGCCGGCGAGGTCATCTCGCGCATGGTCGACATCGTGATGATCCGCACCTTCGAGCAGGACATCATCGAGCGCTTCGCCGCCCATTCGCGGGTGCCGGTGATCAACGGGCTGACCAACGAATACCACCCGTGCCAGATCCTCGCCGACATCTACACCTTCATCGAGCATCGCGGCCCCATCCAGGGCAAGACCGTGGCGTGGATCGGCGACTCCAACAACATGTGCAACACCTGGCTGCAGGCGGCCGAAGTGCTGGATTTCAATGTGCACGTGTCGACGCCGCCCGGCTACGAAGTCGAGCCGGAGCGCGCCGATCTGTTCGGCACCGATCATTACGAAAGCTTTGCCGACCCGATGGACGCCTGCCGCGGCGCCGATCTGGTGACCACCGACGTCTGGACCAGCATGGGCTTGGAAGCGGAGAACGACGAACGCCTGAAGGACTTTGCCGACTGGCAGGTCGATGCCGACATGATGCGGGTGGCGAAACCCGATGCGCTGTTCATGCACTGCCTGCCCGCGCACCGCGGCGAGGAAGTCGCCGCCGAGGTGATCGACGGCCCGCAATCGGTGGTGTGGGACGAAGCGGAGAACCGCCTGCACGTGCAGAAGGCGCTGATGGAATATCTCTTGCTGGGAAAAATCGAATCATGAACATCGCCTACCTCAAGGACATGGATTCCCTGTACATCGAAATCAGCCCGGAGAACCCCACGCAGGCGTGGGAAGCGCACGAAGGCATCGTGCTCAACCTGTCGGAAGACGGCCGCGTGGTCGGCATCGAAATCGAAAAGGCCAGCCAGGCCAGCAACCTCGACATCCTGAAAATCGGCGGCTTCCCCGGCCAGGTCGAAGTCATCGACAAGAATCAATCCGGTTCCACCCACTGAGTCAAACATGAGCGATATCAAAAAAGTCGTCCTCGCCTATTCCGGCGGCCTCGACACCTCGGTCATTCTCAAATGGCTGCAGGACACCTATCACTGCGAAGTGGTGACCTTCACCGCCGACATCGGCCAGGGTGAGGAACTCGAGCCCGCGCGCGCCAAGGCGCTGCAATTCGGCATTCCGGCGGAGCAGATCTACATCGACGACCTGCGCGAGGAATTCGTGCGCGATTTCGTCTTCCCGATGTTCCGCGCCAACACCGTGTACGAAGGCGAATACCTGCTCGGCACCTCGATCGCGCGGCCGCTGATCGCCAAGCGCCTGATCGAGATCGCCAACGAGACCGGCGCCGACGCCATCTCGCACGGCGCCACCGGCAAGGGCAACGACCAGGTGCGCTTCGAACTCGGCGCCTATGCGCTGAAACCCGACGTCAAGGTGATCGCGCCGTGGCGCGAGTGGGATCTGCTGTCGCGCGAGAAGCTGCTGGCCTACGCCGAGAAGCACGGCATCCCGGTCGACATGAAGCACAAGCAGGGCGGCAGCGCCCTATTCGATGGACGCCAACCTGCTGCACATCAGCTACGAAGGCCGTCATCTGGAAGACCCGGATGCCGAAGCCGAGGAAGACATGTGGCGCTGGACCGTGTCGCCGGAAAAGGCGCCCGATCAGGCCGAATACATCGAACTGACCTACGCCAAAGGCGACATGGTCGCGATCAACGGCAAGTCGGCATGCGCGCCCACGAAGTGCTGGCGAAGCTGAATCAGCTCGGCGGCAAGCACGGCATCGGCCGTCTCGACCTGGTGGAAAACCGCTACGTCGGCATGAAGTCGCGCGGCTGCTACGAAACCCCCGGCGGCACCATCATGCTGCAAGGGCCACCGCGCCATCGAGTCGATCACGCTCGACCGCGAAGTCGCGCACCTGAAGGACGACCTGATGCCGCGTTACGCCAGCCTGATCTACAACGGCTACTGGTGGGCGCCGGAGCGCAAGGCGCTGCAGGTGCTGATCGACGACACCCAGCAGCATGTCAACGGCACGGTGCGGCTCAAGCTCTACAAGGGCAACGTCATCGTCGTCGGCCGCGATTCCAAAACCGATTCGCTGTTCGATTCCACCATCGCCACCTTCGAAGACGACGCCGGCGCCTACGACCAGAAGGACGCGGGCGGCTTCATCAAGCTCAACGCGCTGCGCATGCGCATCGCAGCCAAACTCGACGCACGGAGAAAATAAGCATGTCCCAATTCGACAATATCAGCGTCATCAAAAAGGCCAACGTCTACTTCGACGGCAAGTGCGTATCGCACACGGTTCAATTCGCCGACGGCAGCAAAAAATCGGTCGGCGTGATCCAGCCGTCCACGCTCACCTTCAACACCGGCGCGCCGGAAATCATGGAGACGGTGGCGGGCACCTGCCGGGTGAAACTGGCCGGGGAAACCGAGTGGAAAACCTACTCCGCCGGGCAGTCGTTCGACGTGCCGGCCAATTCCAGCTTCGACATCGAAGTGTCGGGCGATCCCTATCATTACGTCTGCCACTTCGGCTGAACCATGACCACCGTCACCGTCGTCAAAAAGGATGGCCGCATCGCGATTGCGGCCGACACCCTGACGAAGTGGGGCGGCGGCAAGGAATCGGCCGATTACGTCGCCAATCACGAAAAGATTGTGCGGGTGGGCGACAGCTACATTGCGATCACCGGTTCGGCGACGATGAAGCTGGTGCTGGCGGACTATTTCGCCGGGCTGGAATCACCGCCGGCTTTCGATTCGTCGCTCAGCATTTTTCGCGTATGGAATACGCTGCATGCGGCGCTGAAGGAGCAGTATTTCCTGCAAGTCGGCGACGACAAGGAAGACGAACTGGAATCGAGCCGGATGGACGTGCTGATCGCCAACCGGCACGGCATTTTCGGCGTCGCCGCGCACCGCACGGTGCAGCAGTTCTCGAAGTTTTATGCCTACGGCAGCGGCAGCCCGTATGCGCTGGGCGCGATGTACGCCGCCTGGCGCGCGCCCTCGCTCGATGCCGAGGCCGTGGCGCGGCTGGGCGTGATGGCGGCGGCCGAGTTCCACGACGAAACGGGGCTGCCGGTGCAGTCGTTTGTAATGGATGAGGAGTAATCAGGATGCCGACTTTTGACATCGTGTCCGAAGTGGACAAGCAGGAAGTGAAGAACGCGGTCGATCAGGTCAACAAGGAAGTCTCCACCCGTTTCGACTTCAAGGGATCCGACGCCCGCGTCGAGCAGGCGGACTATGTGCTGACGGTGCACGCCGATACCGAATTCCAGCTCGACCAGGTGCATGAAATCCTGGCGCAGAAGCTGGCCAAGCGCAGCGTCGACGTCAAATGCCTGGACATCGGCAGCGTCGAAAAAGTCTCGGGCAACAAGGTCAAGCGCAGCGTGACGGTGAAGACCGGCGTGGAAACCGAGCTGGCGAAGAAGATCGTCCGGGTGATCAAGGACAGCAAGCTCAAGGTGCAGGCCAGCATCCAGGGCGACACCGTGCGCGTCTCCGGCGCCAAGCGCGACGTGCTGCAGGACACCATCGCGCTGGTGCGCAAGAGCATCACCGATTTCCCGCTGCAGTATCAGAATTTCCGCGACTGACCGAGGAGGCTGACATGGCCAAGGTGCTGGTTCCACTCGCTGACGGCTGCGAAGAACTCGAAGCCGTCACCCTCATCGATCTGCTGCGCCGCGCCGGGATCGACGTCGTCACCGCCGGACTCAAGCCCGGCATCGTCAAGGCCAGCCGCGGCGTGCAGCTGATGCCGGACGTGACGCTCGATGTCGCCCTGCAGGACAGCTACGACATGGTCGTGCTGCCCGGCGGCATGCCCGGCGCCGCCCACCTCAAGGCCGACCCGCGCATTCTTGACCTGCTGAAAACCATGGCCGCCGCCGGCAAATACACCGCGGCGATCTGCGCCGCGCCCATGGTGCTGGCCGAAGCGGGCCTGCTGGCCGGCAAACAGGCCACCAGCTATCCGGGTTTTCTCGACGCGCTGCCCGGCGTCACCGTCAGCACCGCCGCGGTGGTGCAGGATGGCAAGGTATTGACCTCGCGCGGCCCCGGCACCGCGATGGATTTTGCGCTGGCACTGATCGAGGCGCTGGTGGGCGCCGACACGCGCCGCCAGGTCGAAACCGCGCTGGTCCGGCCGTAGCCGGGCGCACGCATCGTTTACCATTCAGCATCCTTACCCCCGGAGAACACCATGCAGATTCGCGACATTCTCACGCTCAAGAGCGACGACATCCACAGCATCGCACCGACCGATACGGTCGCCAGTGCCGTCGACAAGATGGTGAGCCTGGGCGTGGGGTCGCTGGTGGTGCTGAAGAGCGGCGAGATGGTGGGCTTGCTGACCGAGCGCGACGTGGTGCACGGCATGGTCAAGCTGGGCGCCGGCCTCAAGGACGCCGAAGTCGGCGCCATCATGGAAGCCGAGCCGGTGGTGGCCAGCACCGAAGACTCCGTGGACTACGCGCGCGACGTGATGACCAAGTCGCACATCGGCCACCTGCCGATTCTCGACGGCAACAAGCTCACGGCCATCATCTCCTTCCACGATGTCGCGCGCGCCAGCCTCAAGGAAGCCAAATTCGAGAACAGCCTGCTGAAGCGCTATATCAAGCACTGGCCGGAATAAGGGCGGCACGCAGTTCGCGGCCAGTGAATGTGCGCGGGCTGAAAGTGGGTATTCGGTCTGGTGTTGAAATTGTCTGGGTAGGGCTTTGGGGATTTTGTCTGGAGATTGGCTGAGTTCGGCCAGAAGCAGTCCTTCGCAGTGCTTTGTGAGGAAGCCCGGTAGCCGAACCTTAGTAGTCGCTCAACGCTCAGCATAACCGGCGGCAAAAAGCAGAGCGACGGAGGAGCGGCGCATTTTGCCGTCCGAGTTGATGCTGTTGTTAGGGCTTTTGTCTGACACGGATGATCCCTTCAGAAACCGCAAACTGATAGAACTCTGGATTTTCAGCAGAGTGATCAATCATGAACTGCATGGCAGATTTCTTTGTGGAGCTAGAAAGTGCCGGAGTTAGGACAACGAGCAATAACAGGCCTGCCCACCATGTATAGAAGTACATAACTGCGAACGCAGCAGGTATTGAAAGAATCCATACCCAACTCCAGAACATGTGCGCTGCTTGATAACGCTTAGGCAGCATTTTTGAGCCAGCGATTTGAAGTGCCCTTGAGCGATCAACATCGATCTCCAGCTTTCCTTGATTCCAAGAATGGATAAATTCGGAGTGTTCCATTTATGCCTCCCGCAACTCATTTCTGGGTTTTGTTTTGCAGTTTATCGGAAAGTAGTCAGCAAGCCGAATCCCGGCGCCAAGGTAATTGTCGTGACGATATAGTCGGCTTGTTCCTTGGAAAGCCATGTTAGGGACCGCAGGTGCACTTGGGAACCAAAACCCAAATATAGAGCGTTCAGAACTGGACTTCCCAGTGTTCAATAGGCATTCCGGACTTCTGATCGGATTGCCTCTGCAGTCCAATGGATGAGCCGATGCAGAGCCAAAGATATGGACGTATGCATCGCTTTCTCGATAAGCGGGCACGCTGGATTGCGCCAGTTTGTGCGCTTGGACTTGCTACACCGCTCATATCAGAAGGACTTGACGGATTATCCGGCACCTTGGAGTGGGTCGTCGATCTTGCTAGTCACTGGCAATGGCTATATCTCGCCGGCCTTGTTCTGGCTTGCGCGATTACCATTTTCAACGACCGTCGGTGGGCGTTGTGGTTACTGGCCCTGCCGCTTCTGGTTGACAGCTTCTGAACCAACGTCAGGTCTGGAACATGAGAATGTTCAAAGCGCGAGTGTGCTATCGGTGGCAAGTGCCAATGTGAATCTGGAAAACCGTGACGCTGCGACTCTGGTTCGATGGCTTGCTGAGGTCAAACCCGATGTGCTGGTTCTACAGGAGGTTTCGCCCGAGTACGCAAGGGAATTGGATGCGCTGCATGGCTATCCTTTTCGACACCTCGTGCCACGCAACGATCCCTTCGGAATCGCCGTCCTGTCGCGCTTTCCTATAGTGCAGGCGCAAACAGTCGAGGACGAGACAGGCATTGAGCATATTGAAGCCTTGATAGATTGGAACGGGAAAAAGATCAGACTGACAGCGTGGCATCCTATGCCCCCGATTTCGCAGTACGACCATACCAAGCGCAATCTCCAATTACTGGCCTTGGCGAAGGAAGCCAAAGCGAGTGGGCAACCGGCTATTGTCGCGGGTGACTTGAATGCCACGCCATGGTCGATTGCCTTCAGTAATCTTGATCAGGCTGGACTTCGACGCGCCAGCGGTCTAACTCCAACTTGGCCTGCCGTTGGACGTGGCTGGATTGGCATACCAATCGACCACGTGTTGGTTACGTCGCATTGGTCGGTTGTAGAGCGAGAAGTTGGCCCCAATTTAGGTTCCGATCATCTGCCAGTCATTGTACGAATTGCGCTTCGAGAAGAATAACGATCGGAAGACTTAACAAAAGCCTGAACTCGGTCGAAGAACTGTCGCTTGATCGAACATCGGCCATTTCCGTCTCTTAGGGCCGATCTCCTGCTGCCCACGATCCAACAGCGGACTGATATCAGAATAGATTAGCGGATCGACTCGATGTCGAACCGCATTTCCATCACCTTCGGCACGATCAGCGCGTAGCCCTGCTGCTGCCAGTGCGCCAGTTCGGTGATGGCGTTGGGCACGACTTCGATGAACTCCTGGAAATCTTTCACCGCGTAGCCGAAGTCTTCGGCGGCCTGGCCGCACACCTTGAACGACACGCCGAGGTTGGCGTAGTAGCGCATGCGGTCGACCGCTTCCTGATATTTCGCTTCATTCCTTTTCGCCACCGTCACGATTTCGTTGCCGTGGATGACGACCACGATGGTGAGGTCTTCCGGGGAGTAGCTGTACGGTGCATCCAGCAGGGGATTCATCAGCGCGCGCACCCAGTACAGCGCGCTGCCGATTTTCCGCGGGTCGTCCAGATAAAACTCGAACACGGCCTTGGCGGGGGCGTAGGGGGTGGCCACCCATTTCCCTGCGGCCAGCGCCGGCGACATCACACTCAAAATCAGCAGGACCAACAGCGTCAGAGCCCGTCTCATGGTGCGCTCCCTGCGTGAAAATCAGGCTTTATTTATAGGCGTTGCGCAGCGTTTTTCTGCAGGCGTCTGAGGGTCTGGAACAGCTGCAGGCGCTTGGGCTCGATTTCACCTGCGGCGGCGGCCTCCAGCAGGCGGCAGCCGGGTTCGGTTTCGTGCTTGCAGTCGCGGAAACGGCAGTGTCCCAGGAAGGGTCGGAATTCGACGAAAGCGTACGCCAGCGCGTTGGCGTCCAGGTGCTGCAGGGCGAATTCCTGCAGGCCGGGCGAGTCGACCACCGCCGAGTCGGCATCCAGCCGGTGCAGGCGGGTGTGGGTGGTGGTGTGGCGGCCGCTGTCGAGCGCTTCGGAGTACTCGGCGGTCAGCACGTCGGCATCGGGAAACAGGGCATTGATCAGGGTCGATTTGCCCATCCCGGACTGCCCGATCAGCAGCGTGGTGTGGCCGTGCAGGGCGGGGCGCAGCGGCTCGATGTCGTTCAGCGCCGACAGCGTGACCAGCGGGTAGCCGATACGGGTGAGCCGCTGCAGGCGCTCGATCGCGCGGGGCGTTTCGGGCAGGTCGGTCTTGTTGAGGATGAGCAGGCTGGGAATGCCCTGGTCTTCGGCGGCGAGGATGCAGCGCTGCACCAGTTCCATCGAAAAGCTGGGCCGGGGCGCCACCACCACGGCAAGCTGGGTGACGTTGGCGGCAATCGCCTTGGTCTTGAAGGCGTCGGAGCGGTACAGCAGGCTGGCGCGCGGCAGCACCGCCTCGATCACGCCGCTATCGCCGTCGCGCCGGATTTCAACGCGGTCGCCGCACACCACCTGCAGGTGGCGGCCCTTGACCTGGCAGGGGAGCAGGCCGTCGGCGGTTGCGACGATGAAGCGGCGGCTGAATGCGGCGACGACCTGGCCGGTCAGAGCGGCCATCTCAAATGTCGAGCAACGAATCGACCTTGGCCGCGCAGATGAAATCGTTCTCCGACAGCCCGTCGATGGCGTGCGTCCAGTATTCGACCTTGACCGTGTTGTAGCCCACGATGAGGTAGGGGTGATGGTCTTCGCGGTGCGATACCCACATCACGGCGTTGGTGAAAGCCTGCGCCTGGTAGTGATCCTTGAACTTGAATTCCTTGACGATCTTCACGCCGTCGCGCTGCCAGCCGGCGAGGCCTTTCAGCATCGGCGCGATCTGCGCATCGGTCATCGCAGCGACGCCGCCTTCGCAGGGCGCGCATTTTTTGCGGACGAGTTCTTCAACAATGGTGGTCATGGCCGTTCCTTGTCTGGACAGGTTTACTTGAATTTGTAGTACTGCGCGTTGAGATAGGCGGCAACGTGCGCCTCGTCTTCCGGGAACCAGCCGGCGCCGGAATTGGCGTTGCAGCCGGAGACGCGGGCAGTCAGCTGCTGCGCGGTTTTGGTCTTGCGGTCGGCGCGCGTGTAGATCTTGCTGCCGTCGCCGCCGAACATGCTGACGTGGCAGCTGGTGCAGGATTTGTCGTGCAGGGTCTTGCCGATCTTGGGATCGGACTTGGCGGCCGGCGCGGCATGGGCGGCGGTCGACAGCATGGCTGCGGCAAATAAAACCATCAGGGTTTTCATGGCGTCACTCCAGTGTGGGGTATGCAGGGATTATGGCGGCAAGCGTTCGCTTCTGCCACCCCGCGCTGCGCAGGGTCTATGCGAAAATGCGTTCATTCATTCGAGGAAACCTTCATGGCGCTTAATCCCACACATCTGCTCTGGCTGGACATGGAAATGACCGGCCTGTCGCCCGACACCGACCGCATCATCGAACTCGCCATCGTCGTCACCGATGCCGACCTCAACACCGTGGCCGAAGGCCCGGTGCTGGTGGTGCATCAGCCCGACGAGGTGATGAACGCGATGGACAACTGGAACAAGGGCACCCACGGCAAATCCGGGTTGATCGATCGCGTCAAGGCCTCGCAACTGGATGAGGCGGCCGCCGAAGCGCAGATGCTGGCATTCGTGAAGCAGCATGTGGCCGCCCGGACTTCGCCGATGTGCGGCAACTCGATTTGTCAGGATCGCCGTTTCATGGCGCGCTACATGCCGCAACTGGAAGCGTTTTTCCATTACCGCAATCTCGATGTCAGCACGCTGAAGGAACTGGCCAAGCGCTGGCGCCCCGGGCTGGCGGAAGGCTTCAAGAAATCCAGCAAGCACGAGGCGCTGGCCGACATTTACGAATCCATCGAAGAGATGAAGTATTACCGCGAGCACTTCATCCGTCCGGCATGAAAAAAGCGGCCACAGGGCCGCTCGATTTGAACTCTGTTTCAGGCTGACCGGAAGCAGCGGTCAGCCTGAACGGGGATTCAGGGCTTCAGGTACACGTAACCTTCTTTGGCCTGCAGCATGCCGATTTCAGCCACGCCGGACGGCACCACCTTGGCTTCCATGATGACCGCGTCGTCGGTCAGATTGCGGGACTTGAGGGTGTTGCGGCAGACGCGGAACTCGACCCCTTTTTCCTTCAGGCCGGCTACCTGGGGCTCGAAGGCGCCCTTGTCGTCCTTGGCGTCGTTCAGCAGGAAATCGATGCCCTTGCCGTGGGTGACCACGACGATCTTGGCATTCGGGCTGGCGCTGAGGTGATTGTTCACGTTGTTCATGGCGACGCGAGCGACCGATGCGTCGTTGACGTGGTACACCACTTTTTCTTCCACCGCGGCAGCGGGGGCGGCGGCCGGCGTGGCGGCCTGGGCCATGGGGGCGCTTGCCAGCAGCAGGGCGGTCAGCAGCGGGGTGAGGGTGCGTTTCATGTTGAGTCTCCTTGATGTTGTGTGAAATAAGCTGGCTTGATTGCTGCCATGCCAGTCTATAAGACGCATGATATGGGATGCTTATTCCATTCCGGCAGATGTTTTTTATGGAATAAATGGACCACTGACTTCGTCTCCTCAACATGACCATGATCCGCCGCCTGCTGTTTGGTCCGTTTCGCCCCGGCATCGAGGCGCAGCGCCCCATGCTTTATCGCCTCGCCTATGCCTGGTGCCATGACGCCGCGCTGGCCGACGATCTGGTGCAGGAAACCCTGTCCAGGGCCTGGGCGCGGCGCGCCCAGCTGCGCGACGAGGCGGCGCTGAAGGGCTGGATGGTGTCGATCATGAATCACTGCTGGCTGGATCATCTGCGCGGCCGGCGTGAATTCGATGACGTCGAGGATCTGCAGGATGTACTCGAATCCGCGGCCGAGTCGCCCGAGGCGAGCTGCAACCGCGAGCAGGTGATTAGCTGCGTGCGCGCGGCGGTAGCGCGCCTGCCGCCTGGACAGCGCCAGGTGCTGACGCTGGTCGACCTGGAAGAGTTCGGCTATGCCGAAGTGGCGGGGATTCTGGATATCCCGGTCGGCACCGTGATGAGCCGGCTGTCGCGCGCACGCGCGGCGATGAAGAAATTGCTCGATATCGCGCCGCAGCAGCCGGCGGCGGTGCCGCAGTTGAGGAGAGTGAAATGAATCCGCTCGTTTCAGACGAGACCCTGCATGCCTTTGTCGATGGCGAACTCGATGTGGCCGAGAGCGAAATGCTGATCGCCCGGATGCGCGGCGATGCGGAGCTGGCGCAGCGTGTCTGTTCCCTGCGCAGCCTGCAAAGCATGGTGCGGCTGGCCTATGCCGAGCCGCCGGTTGCCGGTGAACGGCGATCAGGCAGTGCGCCGCGCCAGTGGATGCAGCGCTGTGCCTTCGGTTGTCTGATCCTGATTGCCGGCTTGAGTGGCGGCTGGATGTTGCGCAGCCTCGAATCCCCCGCCGTGGCGCTTGCACCGGCTGCTGCGAGGGAGGGCTATCAGGCCGTCAGCCTGGCGCGTGAAGCCGACCCGAACCGGGTCATGCTGCATCTCGACAGCGCCGCGCCCGCCAAGATGCTGGCGGTACTGGATCAGGCCGAGCGCCTGCTGGACGAGGCGGAGCGGCAGGGGCGGACGATGCAGCTCGAGGTCATCGCCAACAGCCGGGGAATCGATCTGCTGCGCGCGGGCCTCAGCCCGTATGCGGAACGCATGGCGCGCATGAAACAGCGCCACGCCAATCTGCAATGGGTGGCGTGCAACCAGACCATCGCCCGCTTCACGGGCGAGGGCCAGAAGGTGGAGTTGCTGCCCGCTACGCAGATTGCACCGACCGCCATCGGCGAAATCGTCACCCGGCTGCAGCAGGGCTGGACCTACATCAGGGTTTGAGCGGGCGACGAGGCTTGCAGGGTTAGCTGCGTGCGCCCTGGCTGAGCGCCAGGTTCTTGCTGGTCTGCCGTGCCGCTTCGTCGGCGTCGCGATCCCAGGTTTCGCTGACCCAGCCGCCCAGGTTTTCCAGTGCGATCTGGCCGAGCGCATCGATCCAGCGCGGATGCTCGTTGAGCGCGGGGATGTAGTGGAATTCCTTGCCGCCGGCTTCGATAAAGGTGGCGCGACCTTCCATCGCCAGTTCTTCCAGCGTTTCCAGACAGTCCGAGGTAAAGCCGGGCGCGACCACATCGACGCGCGCCGATTCCCGCCTGGCCGAGCTCGGCCAGGGTCTTGTCGGTGTAGGGCTGGATCCATTCGGCGCGGCCGAAGCGCGACTGGAAGGTGAGGCGGAACTGCTTCGCTTCGAGCCCGAGCGCTTCGGCCAGCAGGCGACCGGTTTTCTGGCATTCGCAGTGGTAGGGGTCGCCCTTGTCCAGCGTGTAGCGCGGCACGCCGTGAAAGCTCATCAGCAGCACGTCGGGGCGGCCGTGCATCTGCCAGTAGTCGCGGATGTTGGCGGCCAGCGCGTGGATGTAGGCGGGGTGGTCGTGGTAGTGCTTGAGCGTGCGCAGCGCCGGCTGGTTGCGCACTTTCTGCAGCCAGGCATAGGCCACGTCGAACGCGGTGGCGGTGCTGGACGCGGCGTACTGCGGGTAGGCCGGCAGGATCAGGATGCGGTCGCAGCCCGCCGCTTTCATCCGCGCCAGCGTGTCCGGCACCGACGGATTGCCGTAGCGCATGGCGTATTCGACCATCAGGGGGCTGGCGACTTTTTCGCCCAGCCAGCCTTTCAGCAGCTTGGCCTGCTTCTCGGTATGAACCTTCAGCGGCGAGCCGTCGGCGGTCCAGATCGCCGCGTATTTTTCGGCCGACTTTTTCGGCCGGGTGTTGAGGATGATGCCGTTGAGGATCAGCCACCACACGGCGCGCGGAATTTCCACCACCCGCGGGTCGGACAGGAATTCCTTCAGATAAGGCCGCAGGGCCTGGGCGGTGGGCGCCTCGGGGGTGCCGAGATTGACCAGCACGATGCCGGTGCGCGCGGCTTGCCCGTGCGCGTAGTCGGGTTCAGGGATGTAGGTCATCAGTGGTGCGACAGGGCGCTGGATAAAAGTTTGGCGGTGATGTCGACGATCGGCACCACGCGCTCGTAGGCCATGCGGGTGGGGCCGACCACGCCGAGCGTGCCGACCACCTGGCCGTCGACCGAATAGGGCGCGGTGACCAGGCTGCATTCGTCGAGCGGCAGCAGTTCGGATTCGCCGCCGATGAAGATTTGCACGCCGGCGGCGGTGCGCGACTGGTCGAGCAGTTGCAGCAGGCCGGTCTTCTGCTCGAAGGCGTCGAACAGGCGGCGCAGGGTGCCCATGTTGCTGGAGAGGCCCTCCACGTTGAGCAGCTTGCGGCTGCCCGACACCACCACGTTGTCCTGGCTGGCGTCGAACGCCTGGCTGCCGGCGTCGACGGCGGCGGACATCAGGCGGGTGATGTCGTCGCGCACGCGGCCGAGTTCGTCGCGCAGCTTGCTGCGCACCTGGTCGAAGCGATGGCCGGCAAAGTTCTGGTTGAAGTAATTGGCGGCTTCGGTCAGCGCCGATGCGCTATAGCTCTGCTCGGTGAGGATGACGCGGTTTTCGACCTCGCCTTCCATGGTGACGATGATGAGCAGGATGCGCTTGTCCGACAGGCTGATGAACTCGATCTGGCGGAACGCCGGATTGCGGCGCGGCGTCATCACCAGACCGGCAAACTGGCTGAGGTCGGACAGCAGGGTGGACGCCGCCGTCATCAGGCGTTGCGGATCGGACGACGTCAGGCTGGTTTCGAGCTGATTCACCGCGTGCGGGTCGAGCGGCCGCACCGTCAGCAGGGTGTCGACGAAGAAGCGGTAGCCGCGCGTGGTGGGAATGCGTCCGGCCGACGTGTGCGGGCTGGCGACGAAGCCCATTTCCTCGAGGTCGGCCATGATGTTGCGGATGCTGGCGGGCGACAGATCCAGCCCGGCGTGCTTCGATAAAGTGCGCGAGCCCACCGGTTCGCCATCGGCGATATAACGCTCAACCAGGGTTTTCAGCAGGATGCAGGCGCGGTCGGTAAGCATGGGGGAATTATATAGGGGAGCGGCAGGCAGTGAGCGGTGAACGGAATTCCCGCTTGCCGCTCACTGCTTGCCGCTCACCCCTTATAATCGCTTTCTTATGCAAACGCCTTTCCATACCGTCGGTCTCGTCGGCAAATACGATAATCAGGACATGCACACCTCGGTGCTCGCACTGGGGGATTTTCTGCGCGCGCGTGGGCATACCGTCCTGCTCGCCAGCCAGACGGCCGAGCATCTGGATATCCAGGGCTATCCCATGCAGGACCTGCACGATCTGGCGGCCGCGAGCGATGTCGTGGTGGTGCTGGGCGGCGACGGCACCATGCTGTCGATCGCGCGCGAGCTGGCGCCGCAGGGCGTGCCGCTGATCGGTATCAACCAGGGCCGGCTGGGTTTTCTCACCGACATCACGGTCGATGACATGTTCGATGCGGTGGCCGAAATTCTCAGCGGCCAGTACGTGGCGGAAGAGCGCATCCTGCTCAACGGCCAGGTGCGCCGTGGCGGCGACAAGGTGTTCGAAGCCACCGCGTTCAACGATGTGGTGGTCGGCAAGGGCGGCTCGGGCCGGCTGATCGATCTGGAAATCGCCATCAACAGCGAGTTCGTCTACAGCCAGCGTGCCGACGGCCTGGTGGTCACCAGCCCCACCGGCACCACGGCGTATGCGCTGTCGGCGGGCGGGCCCATCGTGCACCCGACGCTGGAAGCGGTGGCGCTGGTGCCGATCTGTCCGCACACCCTGTCGGCGCGTCCCATCGTGGTCAGCAGCCATTCGCGTATCGAACTGCATCTGACCTATGCCGACGACGCGCGCGTGCATTTCGATGGCCAGCACCACTTCGATCTGCTCAGCGGCGACCATGTCTGGATCACCCGCGCCAACCGTCCGGTCACCCTGCTGCACCCGCATTCCTACAGCTACTACGACACCCTGCGGCAGAAGCTGCACTGGGGCAAGAAGCTCTAACGCACAGCACGTTCCATGCTGTCGCATCTCTCCATCCGCAACTACCTGCTGGTCGAATCGGTCGAGCTCGATTTCGCGCCGGGACTGACCGTGCTCACCGGCGAGACCGGCGCCGGCAAATCCATCCTGGTCGATGCGCTGGCGCTGGCGCTGGGCGACCGTGCCGAGGGCGGGGTGGTGCGCAGTGGCGCGGCGCGCGCCGAGATCGCCGCCGAATTCGTGATCGACGGCCTGCCTGCGCTGGTCGGCTGGCTCGAAGAAGCCGGCTTCGCCGCCGACGACGGCACGCTGATCCTGCGTCGCGTGATCGATGCCGGCGGCCGCTCGCGCGCCTTCATCAACGGCAGCGCGGCGCCGCTGACCCAGTTGAAGGACGCCGCCGAATTCCTGCTCGACATCCACGGCCAGCATGCGCATCACGCGCTGTTGCGCCCGCAGACCCAGCGCGAAGTGCTCGACGCCTATGCCGGTGCGCAGCAGCAGGCGGCCAGCGTGAGCGCGGCGTGGCACGCCTGGCAGGCCGCGCGGCAGCATCGTCTGGACGCCGAAACCCACGGCCAGGCGCGGCAGATCGAACGCGAGGGCTTGAGCCTGGCGGTGGAGGAATTGCGCGCGCTGGGCGACGACCTCGCGCGCTGGGACGAGATTCAAACCGAACACGCGCGGCTGTCGCACGTCACCAGCCTGATCGAAGGCAGCCAGGCGCTGATTCAGGGGCTGGACGAAGGCGAGACGGCGGTGTCCGGCCAGCTCGGTGAATTGAGCGTGCGGCTCGATGCCATGCAGGCGGTGGACGACAGCCTGAAGGAAGTCGCCACCCTGCTGAATTCGGCCAGCGCCGATCTGGCCGAGGCCGTGCATGCCATGCGGCGCTACGCCGACAACCTGAATCTCGACCCCGAACGCCTGAACGAACTCGATCGCCTGCTGGGCGACATGCACCGGCTGGCGCGCAAGCACCGGGTGCAGCCCGATGCGCTGGCCGCGTTGCTGCAGCAATTCGAGGCCCGGCTGGCCGAACTGGCCGCCAGCGACGATCTCGATGCCTTGCTGGCAGCCGAAGAGGCCGCCTGGGCGCGCTACCAGACCGATGCGAAACAGCTCACCACCCTGCGCCGCAAGGCGGCGACGGCGCTGTCGAAACAGGTGACGGCGGCGATGCACGAACTTGCGCTGGCAGGCGGCCAGCTCGATATCCAGTTGCAGCCGGTCAGCGAGCCGCGCGCGCACGGGCTGGAAGACGTCGGCTTTCTGGTCGCCAGCCACCCGGGCCTGCCGCCGGGACCGCTCGCCAAGGTGGCGTCGGGCGGCGAACTGTCGCGCATCAGCCTGGCGATCCAGACTGCCTTGTCGGGTGTGGCCGGGGTGCCGACGCTGATCTTCGACGAAGTCGATGTCGGCATCGGCGGCAGCGTCGCCGAAGCGGTCGGGCGGCGCCTGGCGAAGCTCGGCGAAACGCGCCAGGTGCTGGTCATCACCCACCTGCCGCAGGTGGCGGCGCGCGGCGTGCAGCACTTGCGGGTGGCCAAGCAGGCGAACGGCGGTTTCGTCTCGTCCAATATCGAACGGCTCGATGCCGACGCGCGGGTGGAAGAACTCGCCCGCATGCTGGGCGGGATCAAGATCACCGCCACCACCCGCCAGCATGCAGCGGAGATGCTGGCCGGGTGAATCGCTTCATGTGGGCGCTGTGTGGTCTGCTGCTTGTCGCGGGGGCGCCCGCTCTGGCGGCCACGATGAGCGGCGTCGTCATCGTGGTGATCGACGGCGACACCGTCCTGTTCAAGCCCGATCACTATCGCGCCGCCTCGCGGGCCTTCCTGAAAATCCGCCTGGCCGACATCGACGCGCCGGAAAAAGACCAGCCGTATGGCGAAGCGGCCACGCGTGAGTTGACCGCACTGTTGCTGAATCAACGGGCGACGCTCGAAACCGTGGCGACCGACGCCTATGGCCGGACGATCGCGCGCATGCAGATGGATGCGCTACAGATCAATACGGAACTGGTGCGGCGCGGACTGGCCTGGGCGCCTTCGCGCAAGCATCCCGAATTGAAGGCGCTGCAACAGGAGGCGCGGCTCGCCCGGCGCGGCTTGTGGCAGGACGCCGAGCCGGTGCCGCCGTGGGTGTGGCGGCGGGAATATTCAGCGATCGCTCATTGACCACAGGTCGATCCGCCCGCGCAACACACACTCAACGCCCCGCTTCGCGCGGGGTTCCGTCCGGCAGCGCCACATGGCATTCGTGAAATACCCGCGCCGTGCAGGTGCGGCAGATTTCGTTGTCCAGCCGTGGATAAATCGCCTGAATCGCGTCGCCCTTGTGGCGGAAAATCTGTTCCTCGCCCACCGTATCGACCTGGCCGCTGCGCCGCAGCATTTTGCATAAATCGGGCTGCACGCCGACCAGATACAGGCCGCCGCCCAGCTTGCGCCGCCGCGTGGCTTCCTTGGCCAGCAGTTCGGCGCCGGCCAGGTCGATGAAGCCGATCGCGCGCGAGGTCAGCAGCAGGTGTTTCTTCTGCGGGTCGGATTCGTCGACGTTGCGGAAATGCTGCTGCACGTACTCGACCGCGCCGAAGAAAATCGAGCCTTCCACCCGCAGCATGCGCCATTTGCGGGCAGCTCGGCGCATCGCCGGTGACGGGCACGAATTTGCGGCGCGGGTTGTCCAGTTCGGCGGCAAGCGGCACCAGTTCGCGGATCGACGGTTGCGAGGTGCGATGCAGATAGAACAGCAGCGAGACCAGGATGCCGAGGAAGATGCCTTTTTCCAGGTCGATCAGGGTGCCGACGAAGGTGAGGGCGAGGATGATGCGTTCGCGCTTGTGGCGCTTGATGATTTCGCCGATGTGGTGGAAGTCGATCAGGCTCCACGCCACGATAAACAGAATCGCCGCCATCGCCGGCACCGGCAGGTAGGCGGCGAGCGGCGCGACCAGCAGCACGATCAGCAGCAGGAACACCGCCGACAGCGCGGCGGCCAGCGGCGTTTTCGCGCCCGAGGCGTAGTTGACGCCGCTGCGGTTGAACGAGCCGCTGGCGGCGTAGCCGGAGAAGAAACTGCCGGCGATGTTGGACAGCCCCTGGCCGATGAACTCCTGGTTGCTGTCGATGCGCTGGTCGGATTTGGTCGGCGATCGAGCGGGCGATGGCGACGGCTTCGGTCAGCGCCAGAATCGCGATGATGGTGGCGGGAAACAGGGTTTGCTGGATGGCAGCGAGCGAGAAGTCCGGCAGCGACAGCGGCGGGAACGACGCCACCAGCGCGCCGACGGTGCGGATGCCGGTGTGGTCGGCGCCGAATCGGGCATTGAGCAGCGCCGCCGCCACGCTGCCGATGACCATGGCGACGATCATGTAGGGCAGTTTGGTCAGATAGCGTCTGGCGAGGATGCCCGACACCAGGGTGATGGCGCCCACCGCCAGCACCCAGGGCTGGATGGCCTGCAGATGCGTGCCGAGATAGATCAGCACTTCATGGAAATGCGCGCTGCGCGGAATGTCGAGACCGAAGAAGTTCTTGATCTGGCTGCTGGCGATGAGCAGCGCCGCGCCGGCGGTGAAGCCGATGATGACGGTGTGCGAGATGAAGTTGACCAGCACGCCCAGCCGCGCCAGCCCCATCGCCAGCTGGATCAGGCCGGTGAGCAGGGTCAGCGTGAGCACCAGGCTGATGAACTGCGCGCTGCCGGGCTCGGCCAGCGGGCTGATCGAGGCAAACACCACGATCGAGATCGCCGTGGTCGGGCCCGACACCAGATGCCAGCTCGATCCCCACAGCGCGCCGACGATGGCAGGCACCATCGCTGCATACAGACCGTATTCGGGGGGCAGTCCGGCGATGGTGGCAAACGCCACCGCCTGCGGCAGCACGATGAGCGCACCGGTGAAGCGCGGCGATGGCATCGGCCTTGAACGTCTGCGGGGTGACATTCGGCCACCAGCGCAGGAAGGGCAGCAGACGGTACAGCCAGAGCGGGCAGGCGTTCAGATTGATCATGCAAACTCCAGAAGCATATTAGCAAATAATACTATAACTCGTTGTCATAAAAGGATTTTTTGCCGTCCGAGGCGTTCATCATACGGGCTGGCCGGGTCATAATTGCGCGCAACCCTGCGTCAGACGGGGACGAGATGACAACCCTATCCAGAAAGAGCGAGGAAGATGAAACTCACCACGATGACGCTGTGCGCATCCGTGCTGATGGCGTTGGCCGTGCCGGTTCAGGCAGCGGGCGACCCCAAGGCCGGGCAGACCAAAACCTCGATGTGCGCGGGATGCCATGGCATCCCCGGCTGGCGTACCGCCTATCCCAGCGTGTACAGCGTGCCCAAACTGGGCGGCCAGCATGCCGAATACATCGTCGCGGCGCTCAAGGCCTATCAGTCGGGCGAGCGCAGCCACCCCAGCATGAAAGGCATCGTGGGCAGCCTGTCCGAGCAGGACATGGAAGACCTCGCCGCGTATTACGCGTCGTCTTATAGCGGCGCAGCCAAATAACCGGGGAGATGACCATGAAAAAAACATTATTCGTCCTCGCGACCGCCGCA
The DNA here is from genome assembly GCA_963818665.1 of uncultured Hydrogenophilales bacterium. GTDB lineage: Bacteria > Pseudomonadota > Gammaproteobacteria > Burkholderiales > Thiobacillaceae > Thiobacillus. Next base: position 151,599 of record CAWFTM010000004.1, read on the forward strand.
TTGACGTGTTCGCTGCCGGTTCACGCCGCGGGCAATGCCGAAGCCGGCAAGGCCAAGTCCACCACCTGTGCCGCCTGCCACGGTGCCGATGGGAACAGCACGGTGCCGTCGTTTCCCAAACTGGCGGGGCAGAATCGCGACTACCTCTATCACTCGCTGAAAGATTACAAATCCGGCAAGCGCAAGAACCCGATCATGGCGGGGCAGGTGCAGACCCTGTCGGATGCCGACATGAACGATCTGGCTGCGTATTTTTCGAAGCAGAAAGGCGTGTATCTGAAATATTGAGGCTGCACGCTGTGAACTGAAACGGGGCGACCATCGATGGTCGCCCCGTTTTTTTGTGTCCGGAATCCGGTATTGGAAAGTGTCGACGGGTATCAGCCCTGATTGCAATTCAATCGCCACAGATGAAAAATCTGCACCAGGCTGATGTAGCAGGATGCAAAAAAAAACGGGCTACGGTTTCCCGCAGCCCGTTCTGGCAAACCAGCAATTACATCGATGTGAAATCCAGATCCAGATGAGGCGAGTCTACCTCCTCCAAATTCTCGTCGATCATCAGCCAGGTTTCTGCATCAACGATCTCTTCGGCAGGGTGATGTGCAAAAGCCGAAAACGAGGTGAGCACGGAGGCGAGCACTGCAGCTTGAATTGCTTTTTTCATATCTCTGTTCCTATCAAGAATTAAAAATATCAAACGGTTCTTTCAATCCATTGCGTTCGCCATTAAACAGCGAGTCACTTTGGTGACCGTCGATGGGTTGCATCTTAGAAATAAGGTGTATCCGAGCAATGTCGAGCGTGTTACAAGATGTATCGTGGTGTTTCAGGCGCAAGTCGATTCTGCTCGAACGTCCCTCGCTGAATTGATGTGCTTACCAAGTAAAGATGCAGGGCGAGGATTTTCAGGGACCTGGGAATCATTCGCTCCGGCCGATGAACAGACGGTCAGAGCGCGTGCTGCTTGTTGCGGCAATGGCCGTTCAGGTGTCACCGAGCTTGCCATCGAGGCAGCGCAGATACGCCGCCGAATCGAACGCCGTCTGGTGGCGCTGCACCTGCCAGATCATTTCCGCCAGGCAGTCCATCACTTCATGTTGTGCCGCCATCGCCTCGCCGTGTTGCTTGAGCAGGCGCTGATAGCGTTCGCGGATGCCGGGCGGCTGATCGACCGACAACTGCTCGGTGATCGCCAGATGCATCGATAAATGCAGGAAGGGGTTGGTTTCGCCGGCTTCGGGCAGGTAGTCGCGCTCGCGGTAACGCTCGGGCTGGTCGAGCAGGGCGTGGTATTCGGGATGCGCCAGCACGGCGTCGAGCGCCGGCTGCTCGGCGCCGCCCAGCGGCTGGCCGGCGCGGTATTTCGCCCATACGTCGAAAAAGAACTGGCGCACCTGGTCGCGACTGGGATTGAACATGAATGCGGGCGGGGCGTTACGCGCGCGCCTTCCTGCGGGCGCGGGGCGGCGGGGCGGCTTGAGCGGTTTCGGCCGGGGGCCACGTCTTGTCCTTGTATTCGCACAAATCCGCAATGATGCATTCGCCGCATTTCGGCTTGCGCGCCTGGCACACATAGCGCCCGTGCAGGATCAGCCAGTGATGCGCATCGATGCGGAATTCGGCCGGAATGATTCTTGAGCAGCTTCTTTTCCACTTCCAGCACGGTCTTGCCGGGCGCCAGGCCGATGCGGTTGGCGACGCGGAAGATGTGGGTGTCGACCGCCATCGTCGGCTGGCCGAAGGCGGTGTTGAGGATCACGTTCGCCGTCTTGCGCCCCACCCCGGGCAGGGCTTCGAGCGCGGCGCGGTCGGCGCGGCACCTGGCTGTCGTGCAGGTCGATCAGCATCCGGCAGGCGGCGATCAGGTGCCTGGCCTTGCTTTTGTAGAGGCCGATCGTCTTGATGTAATCGGCCAGCCCGTCCTCGCCCAGGGCATGGATGGCCTCCGGCGTATGGGCGACCGGAAACAGCCGGCGGGTGGCGAGGTTGACGCCCTTGTCGGTGGACTGCGCCGACAGCACCACCGCCACCAGCAGTTCGAACGGCGTGCGGTATTCGAGCTCGGTGGTGGGGTGGGGATTGGCCGCACGCAGGCGGCTGAAAATTTCGTGGCGACCTGGCGGCGTTCATGTGTTTGCGTTCATATCGTTCGATGTCGGGCAGACAGGGAGAGTCGCTTCTCCGTTTTGCGTCTGCCAAAAGGTGGGGCTCATGCTACCCGTTTTTTCCGAAGTCGAAACGCCCGGTGTGTCCGGCAAAAGAACGCGTCGGCAGCGTCACGTTCTGGTGATTGATCCGGGTTAAAATTCGCGGCATGTTTGATCTCTCCGCCGTTTCCATGCCATCCCGATTGTCGCGCCCGTTCCAGGGCGTGTTCCGTGCCGCCGGGGAGACGTGCTGATGCGTATCCTGCTGTCCAACGACGATGGTTATTTTGCCCCCGGCCTGGCCGCGCTGGCTGCCGCGCTGCGCGAGCTGGCCGACATCACCGTGGTGGCGCCCGAGCGCGACCGCAGCGGCGCCTCCAATTCGCTGACGCTGGATCGGCCGTTGCTGCTGCGCCAGGCACCGGGCGGCTTTTACTACGTCAACGGCACGCCCACCGATTGCGTGCATCTGGCCGTCACCGGCATGCTCGATCATCTGCCCGACATGGTGATTTCCGGCATCAATCACGGCGCCAACATGGGCGACGACACGATTTATTCCGGCACCGTCGCCGCCGCCACCGAAGGCTATCTGCTGGGCATTCCGTCGATCGCGGTGTCGCTCGCCAGCCACAACGCCCAGCATTTCGATACCGCCGCGCGGGTGGTGGCCGATCTGGTGCGCCGCATCCAGGCGCAGCCGCCGGCCGAGCCGATGCTGCTCAACGTCAACGTGCCGGATTGCGCCTGGGATGATCTGGACGGCATCAGCGTGACCCGGCTGGGCAAGCGTCACAAGGCCGAGTCGGTGGTGAAAACCACCAATCCGCGCGGCCAGACCGTGTACTGGGTGGGCGCGGCGGGCGCTGCCGCCGATGCCGGCGACGGGCACCGATTTCTTCGCCGTGGCGCAGGGCCAGGTGTCGATCACCCCGCTGCAAATGGACCTGACCCGCTACAACCAGATGGACAGCGTGAACGCATGGCTGAAACCCTGAGCTCCCGCGCCGGCATCGGCATGACGTCGGCGCGCACGCGCGGCCGTCTGGTCGAGCGTCTGCGCGAGCAGGGCATCCAGGACGCAACCGTGCTGGCGGCGATGGGCAGCGTGCCGCGTCATCTGTTCGTCGATCAGGCGCTGGAGTCGCGCGCCTACGAAGACACCGCGTTGCCGATCGGTTTCGGCCAGACCATTTCCAATCCCTACATCGTGGCACGCATGGCCGAGCTGGCGCGTCACGGCGAGAACGGCCAGGGCCACCCGCTCGGTCGCGTGCTGGAAATCGGTCTCGGCTGCGGCTATCAGGCCACGGTGCTCTCCAAGCTGGCGCGCGAAGTGGTGTCGATGGAACGCATCGCCGCACTGGTGGGCAAGACGCGGGTGCGCCTGCGCGAACTGCGGGTGAACAACGTCAAGCCCAAGCACGGCGACGGCATCAACGGCGCCAAGGATTTTGCGCCGTTCGACGCCATCGTGATCGCCGCCGCGTTCGGCGAAGTCCCGCAGGCCCTGCTGGCGCAACTCGCCGACGGCGGCCGTCTGGTGATGCCGCTCGGCCATGCCAACCAGACCTTGTGCGTGGTGGAACGCCAGGGCGATAGCTACACGCAGTCACTGCACGAAGGGGTGAAGTTCGTGCCGCTGCTACCGGGGGTAGCGTGATCAATGCAGTTGCCGGGGCTGGCGTGATCAGAACGGCTGCCGGGGCTGCGGTGAAATGCATCGGGCTCGGCGTGGTCGCACTCACGCTCGTCGCCTGCAGTTCGAACAGCTCGGCCCCGGTGAGCGAACGCAAGCCCGCGCGAACCAGCACCGCCACCCGCCCGGCCACGCCTCAGATCGCACCGTCCACCAACGGGCTGCATACCGTGCGACGCGGCGACACGCTGTATGCCATCGCGTTCGCCAACAATCTGGACTATCGCGAAATCGCGCGCTGGAACCGGATCGAATCGGTCGACCGGATTCTGGTCGGGCAGGTGCTGCGGCTGACGCCGCCGCCGGGCGCGGTGGAAATCCAGCCGCTCGACGACGCTCCCAAACCGAGTGCGCGTCCGTTGGCGGAACCGGCTCTGGTGAGCACGCCGCAGGCCGTGTACCTGCCGTATAGCGACGCCAATTGGGCGCAGGTGTCGAGTGCCGCGACGGTGGCGGCGGCGCCGCCGGCCGCAGCCAAGCCCGCTGCGTCTGCGGCCGCGCCGACCGTCACCCCCACCCCGCCCGCACCGGCGGTCGCCACGCCAGGCGCACCGGTCGACGACTGGCAGTGGCCCAGCGAGGGCACGCTGGCCGGCCGCTTCGGCGCGGCGGGCGGCAAGGGCATCGACATCGTCGGGCCGCGCAATACGCCCGTCATCGCGGCCGCCCCCGGCAAGGTGGTCTACAGCGGCACCGGCCTGCGCGGCTATGGCAAGCTGCTGATCGTCAAGCACGCGGACGAATTCCTGTCGGCCTACGCGCACAATGAGACCATCCTGGTGAAGGAGGGCGACAGCGTGACGGCCGGACAGAAAATTGCCCTGATGGGCGACAGCGATGCCGACCGGGTGAAACTGCATTTTGAAATCCGCCGTTACGGCAAGCCCCTCAATCCTCTCGACTATCTGCCGGAGCGTTCATGAGCCGCGAATCCAGCGACGACCCCGAAGAACTGCAACCCGACGAGCCGGACGACGCGGAACTGGCGGCTGGCGATAGCGCGGAGGAACTGGCGTCCGCCATCCTCGACGAGCCGCAGGTCGACGTCACCCAGCTCTATCTCAATGAAATCGGCCGCTCGCCACTGCTGACTGCGGAGGAGGAAGCGGTGCTGGCGCGGCGTGTCGTGCAGGGCGACTTCGAGGCGCGCCAGACCATGATCGAGCGCAACCTGCGGCTGGTGGTCAACATCGCCAAGCACTACGCCAATCGCGGACTGACGCTGCTCGATCTGGTGGAGGAGGGCAACCTCGGCCTGATCCACGCGCTGGAAAAATTCGATCCCGAGCGCGGCTTCCGCTTTTCCACCTACGCCACCTGGTGGATCCGCCAGAACATCGAGCGCGCGATCATGAACCAGTCGCGCACCATCCGCCTGCCGGTGCACGTGATCAAGGAACTCAACATCTACCTGCGCGCCAAGCGCCATCTGGAAACCCACGGCGTCAACGACGCCGGCGCGGACGACATCGCCGCGCTGACCGGCCATACGGTGGCAGACGTGCGCCGCATCATGCAGCTGAACGAGCGCGTCACCTCGCTCGATGCGCCGCTCGATATCGATCCCACGCTGTCGCTGGGCGAGGCGATCGCCGACGACAACGCCCACCTGCCGGATGAAATGCTCCAGCTCGAAGAGATCGGGCACCACATCCACGAATGGATGACCCAGCTCAACGACAAGCAGCGCTGGGTGATCGAGCGCCGCTTCGGGCTCAACAATTGCGAAGCCTGTACCCTGGAAGATCTGGCGCTGGAGTTGCAGGTGACGCGCGAACGGGTGCGGCAAATCCAGATGGAATCGCTGCGCGTGTTGCGGCAGTTGCTGCGGCGGCGCGGCATGTCGAAGGACGAGTTGTTCTGATTCATGGCGGCTACTGACAGCAACGCGCCCATGATCGAGTGGGGCCGGATCGATACCGTCTTTCTCGACATGGACGGCACCCTGCTCGACCTGCATTTCGACAACCATTTCTGGCGCGAGCACATGCCGCGCCGCTACGCCGAATACCACGGCCTCGACGAGGCGGTGGCACGCGCGCGCCTGGATACCCATTACGACCGCCACGCCGGCACGCTCAACTGGTATTGCGTGGACTTCTGGAGCAGCGAACTCGCGCTCGACATCGCTGCATTGAAGGAAGAAGTCGTTCACCTGATCGCGGTGCGTCCCGACGTGCCGGCATTTCTGCAGGCGCTGCGCGCCTCCGGGCGGCGGGTGACGATGGTGACCAACGCACACCCCAAAAGCCTCGGCCTGAAAATGCGCGAAACCGGTCTCGAAGCGTATTTCGACGCGCTGATTTCCTCGCATCAGATCGGCCTGCCGAAGGAGCATCCGGACTTCTGGCAGGGCTTGCAGGCCGTCGAGCCGTTCGACCCCGCGCGCACCCTGTTCGTCGACGACAGCCTGCCGGTGCTGCTCAGCGCGCGCGCCTACGGCATCGCCCACCTGCTGGCGATCTGCAACCCCGATTCACGCCAGCCGCACAAGGATTGCGGCGACTTCATCGCCATCGACAGCTTCGCGCAGGTGATGCCGGACGCGTGATGCTTTCTGTTCACCCGCACCGATGCGCAGCCGTTCATCGCGTAACTTTTAACCTTCCCTTGGCCTTCTTCCGAGCGACCTCCCATGAATCCCATGCAGCGTGACCTGACCCAGACCACTCTGGCCGTCCTTTTTATCGGCATCCTGATCGCCGCCTCGTTCTGGGTCATGCGGCCTTTTCTGTCGGCGGTGATCTGGGCCACCATGGTGGTGGTCGCCACCTGGCCCGTCATGATCCGGGTGCAGGCGCGGCTCGGCGGCAGGCGTTCGCTGGCCGTCGCCGTGATGACGCTGAGCCTGCTGCTGGTGCTGCTGGTGCCGCTGTCGATGGCGATCATCACCCTGGTGGACAATGCGGACCGCATCGTCGGCTGGTCGAAATGGCTGGCGGAGACGCGGGTGCCGCCGCCGCCGGACTGGGTCGCCGGGATTCCCGTGGTCGGCGAGAAACTGCAAGCGTTCTGGCAGCAGTTCGTCGCCGAGGGCATCCAGGATTTCGCGATCAAGCTCGCGCCTTACACCCAGGCCATCACCAAATGGCTGGCTGCGGAAGTGGGCGGCTTCGGCATGCTGTTCTTCCAGTTTCTGCTCACCGTGGTGATCGCGGCCATCATGTATGCAGGCGGCGAATCGGCGGCGGCCTGGATCAGGCAGTTCGGCATGCGGCTGGCGGGGGAAAAGGGCGTCAACGCCGTGGTGCTGGCGGGTCAGGCGATCCGCGGAGTCGCCCTTGGTGTGGTGGTGACGGCAGTCGTGCAGTCGGTTGCGGGCGGCATCGGCCTGGCCATCGCCGGCGTGCCGATGGTTGCCGTGCTGACCGCGCTGATGTTCATGCTGTGCATCGCCCAGCTTGGCCCGGTGCTGGTTCTGGCGCCGGCGGTGGCGTGGCTGTACTGGACCGGCGACAACCTGTGGGGAACCTTCCTGCTGGTGTGGACGCTGGTTGTCGGCACGATGGACAACGTGCTGCGGCCCTATCTGATCAAGAAGGGCGCCGACCTGCCGCTGCTGCTGATCTTCGCCGGCGTGATCGGCGGGCTGGTCAGCTTCGGTCTGGTGGGGATTTTCGTCGGCCCGGTAGTGCTCGCGGTGACCTATACGCTGATCGACGCGTGGGTCAAGGATGGTTCCAGACTCTAGTGTCGTGAACCAGAAATAACGAAACATAAAACGGCGTCTTCCGCATGGCGGCGTTGCTCGTCGTTGCCATAGAGCCGGCTATGTCGCCTCCTCGCGCCTTGCCCTGCGAAAAAATCCATCCGTTTTATTTGTCCCGCTATTTCTGGTTCACGACACTAGCCTCAGGGCGTGCGGTCTTCCCAGTCGTCCCACTCCACTGCATGGGTCTTCAGATAGCTGCCGACGGCCGCGCCCATGGTCGGAAAGAAGAGGTCCTCGCCCAGCCGCGCGAACAGCCCGAAGCGCTTCAGCTTGTCCTTGACCGGATCCTTCATTCCGGCAAAACACAGCTCGATGTCCGACGCCTGCAAGGTTTCGTCCAGCTCGGCCAGCATGTCCGCTGCGGTGACATCGACACTGGTGACCGGTTCCGCCGCCACCACCACCCAGCGCACCGGCGTGGGCGAGGCCGCCACCGCATCCAGCACGTGATCCTGGAACAGCTCGGCATTGGCGAAAAACAGCGGCGCATCCCAGCGGAACAGCACCAGGCCGGGGATCAGGCGGGCGTCGGGATAGCGCGTGATGTCGTGGTAGCCCTTGACGCCCTCGGCGCGGCCGAGGATCGCGGAATGCGGACGCCAGCCATCCCACAGGAATTCGATCACGGCAATCAGGATCGCCAGCCCGATCCCCGGAATCGCGCCCAGCACCGCCACCCCTGCCGTACAGACGATCGACAGCCAGAACTCCCAGCGCTGGATGCGATAGATCCGCCGCAGGTCGGCGAACTCGAACAGGCCGATGGCCGATGCGATCACCACCGCAGCCAGGGCGCTGGTCGGCAGGTTCTGCAGCAGGTTGGGCGCCACCACCAGCAGCAGGGCCACCGCCAGTGCGCCGACGACGCCGGTCAGCTGGGTCTTTGATCCCGCGGCCTCGGCCACCGGGGTGCGCGACGAACTGCTGCTGATCGGAAAACCCTGAAAAAACCCCGCCGCCAGGTTGGCCACGCCGAGTCCGACCATCTCCTGGTTGGGGTCGACATAAGTCCGGGTGCGCGCCGCATAGACACGCGAGAGCACGCTGGTGTCGGCGAACGAAACAAGGGCGACGGCGAGCCCGCCGGTCAGGACGGGAACGATATCGGCGGCGGTGATCCACGGGATGGCGAACGCAGGCAGGCCTTGCGGCAGGGAGCCGAGCACCGACACCCCGGCGCGCGCGCCGAGATCCAGCACGCCGACGGCGATGGTCGCCCCGACCACCGCGATCAGGATGCCCGGGATGCGCTTGTTGCCCTTCAGCAGCAGGATCACCGCCAGGGTGGCCGCGCCGACCGCGAACGTGGTCCAGTGCGTCATGCCCTCCCGCACCGCGGTAGCGATGGCCCACACATTCTTCAGCGGGCCATTGCTCTCGATCGAAAAGCCGAACAGCTTGGGCACCTGGCTGATCAGCACCGTCAGCGCAATGCCGTTCATGTAGCCGTAGCGGATCGGCTTGGACAGCAGCTCGGTGATGAAGCCCAGGCGCGCCAGACCGGCGGCGATGCAGACGATGCCCGATACCACCGCCATCATCGCGGCCAGCGCGATGGCGCGCATCGGGTCGCCGCCCGACAGCGGCAGCACGACGGCGAGGATGACCGCAGCCAGCGAGGAGTCGGGCCCCAGCACCAGGATGCGGCTGGGGCCGAACAGCGCATACGCCAGCAAGGGAATGATCGTGGCATAGAGGCCGTAGATGCCCGGTACGCCCGACGCCACCGCATAGGCGATGCCGACCGGCACCAGCATCGTCGTCAGCACCAGTCCGGCGACGATGTCGTGCCGCAGCCAGGCCATCTCGTAACTGCGCAGGGTTTGCAGCCCCGGCATCCAGCGCAGCCAGCCGCGCTGGTCGGAGGCTTTCTGCGGGCGCGCGATGCGGCCCGGTTCCACGACGACTGGCGGAGGTGCTGAATTGTTCATGGCTGATGGCGGATCGTGAGACATATGAGCAACGCTACTCCCGGCATGCATCCGCAACAAGCCTCGATCAGCCAATGCGGGTCATTTCTGCGTCACGGCCCACCTCATGCCCGGCGGGAGCCGTTAAAATCCGAATCGTCCGCCGTCCCGCAGGAGCGGGCGGAGTCCGGGTGTACCGGGAAACGCTCCTGATTCTTCAAAGCCAAGGTGACGCCATGTCCATCCATCCCCTCGCAGGCAAACCCGCTCCCCAGGACATGCTCGCCGACATCGGCGCACTGCGCGATGCCTACAGCGCACGCAAACCCGACGTCGCCGACAAGGCACAACGGGTGAGTTTCGGCACCAGCGGCCATCGCGGCTCGTCGCTGCGCACCACGTTCAACGAAGACCATGTGCTGGCGATCACCCAGGCGATCTGCGAATACCGCAGCAGCCGCGGCATCGACGGCCCGCTCTTCATCGGCAAGGACACCCACGCGCTGTCCGAGCCGGCCTTCGTGACCGCGCTGGAAGTGCTGGCGGCCAACGGCGTCGACGGTCATGGTCGACCGCGACGACGGCTACACCCCCACGCCGGCGATCTCGCACGCCATCCTCGGCTACAACCGCGGCCGCACCACCGGGCTGGCCGACGGCATCGTCATCACGCCCTCGCACAATCCGCCGGAAGACGGCGGCTTCAAGTACAACCCGCCGCACGGCGGCCCGGCCGACACCGACATCACGCGCTGGATCGAAGACCGCGCCAACGCGCTGCTGGCCGACGGCCTCAAGGACGTGAAGCGCATGGCCTACGCCGCCGCGCGCAAGGCGGCGCACGGCTACGACTACGTCGGCACCTACGTCGACGACCTCGGCGCGGTGCTCGACATGGACGCGATCCGCGGCGCCGGGCTCAAGATCGGCGTCGATCCGCTGGGCGGCGCCGGCGTGGCCTACTGGGCGCCGATCGTCGAGCGCTACGGCATCGAACATCGAGATCGTCAACACAACGGTCGATCCGACCTTCGGCTTCATGAGCCTGGACTGGGACGGCAAGATCCGCATGGACTGCTCGTCGCCCTACGCCATGGCCAAGCTGATCGCGCTGAAGGACCGCTTCGACATCGCCTTCGGCAACGACACCGACCACGACCGCCACGGCATCGTCACCCGCGCCGGGCTGATGAACCCCAACCACTTCCTGGCGGCGTCGATCCACTACCTGTTCACCCACCGCCCGGACTGGCGCGCGGACGCCGCGGTCGGCAAGACCATCGTCAGCAGCAGCATGATCGACCGCGTCGCCGCGCAGATCGGCCGCAAGCTGGTGGAAGTGCCGGTCGGCTTCAAGTGGTTCGTCGACGGCCTGCACGACGGCTCGATGGGCTTCGGCGGCGAGGAAAGCGCCGGCGCGTCCTTCCTGCGGCGCGACGGCAGCGTGTGGACCACCGACAAGGACGGCATCATCATGGACCTGCTGGCGGCGGAAATCATGGCGAAGACCGGGCGCGACCCCGGCCGAGTATTACGGCGACCTCACGCGCGAACTCGGCGCACCGGTGTACGCGCGCATCGACGCCCCCGCCACGCGCGGCGCAGAAGGCCGTGCTGCTGAAGCTGTCGCCGCAGAACATCGACGCCAGCACCCTGGCCGGCGACCCCATCGTGTCCATGCTCACCGCCGCGCCCGGCAACGGCGCCGCCATCGGCGGGCTCAAGGTGGTCACCGAGCAGGGCTGGTTCGCGGCGCGGCCCTCCGGCACCGAAGAGGTCTACAAGCTGTATGCCGAAAGCTTCCGCGGCGACGCCCATCTGCAGCAGATCCAGCAGGAAGCGCAGGCGATCCTGACGCGGGCATTTACTGCTGCCGAGTGATAATGGCGCAAACACTCGCACGCCCTGTGCGATTCAATCGTCGGCAAGATGCACCGTGCATCGGGTCAGGCAAGGCGTGGTGCAAGAGAAGGAACCGAAATGGACGCAGCCTCTAACGTGAAAGACAGCCCGCGCGCGAACTTTGCCGCCGACATCCTGCCCGGCCTCACCACTGCCGCCGTAGTGGTCCCCAAGGCGCTGGCCTACGCGACCATCGCGCTGCTGCCGGTGCAGGCGGGCCTGTTCGCCGCCATGCTGCCGATGGCCGTGTACGCGCTGCTCGGCAGTTCGCGCCTGCTCTCCGTCAGCACCACCACCCCGATCGCGATCCTGTGCGCGGCCGCCATCGGCGAAGCCCTGCGGGCCGACCCGACGCTGGCGCCGCTCACCGCGGCGGCCACGCTGTCGCTGCTGGTCGGTTTGATGCTGATCGCCGCGCGCGTGCTGCGGCTCGGCTTTCTGGCCAACTTCATTTCGGAGCCGGTGCTGACCGGATTCAAGGCGGGCGTCGGCTTCGTCATCGTGGTCGACCAGTTGCCCAAGCTGCTCGGCATCCACATCCACAAGGAAGGCTTCTTCCGCGACGTGGTCTCGATCGTCGCGCATGTGCCGGAGCTGTCGTGGGCCACGCTCGGCGTCGCCCTCGGCACCTTCGCCGTCATCGCCTTCGCCAAGCGCTTCCTGCCGAAATCGCCGGCGCCGCTGCTCGCGGTGGCGCTCGGCATTGCCGTTTCGTGCACTCGTCGGACTCGAAGCCGCCGGGGTGAGCGTGGTGGGCGCCATCGAGGGCGGACTGCCGCGGCTGCAACTGCCGCAACCCGGCCTGTTCGAGGCGATGTGGCCGGCCGCCGCCGGCATCGCGCTGATCTCCTTCACCGAATCGATCGCGGCGGCGCGGGCCTTCGTCCGCAGAAGCGATCCGCCGCTCAACGCCAACCGCGAACTGTTCGCCATCGGCGCCGCCAATGCCGCGGGCGCGTTCATCGGCTCGATGCCCGCCGGCGGCGGCACCTCGCAGACCGCGGTCAACCGCAAGGCCGGCGCGAAAACGCAGGCGTCCTCGCTGGTGGTCGCCGCGGCGGCATTCGCCACCCTGCTGTTTCTCGCGCCGGTGATCGCGCTGATGCCGCATGCCACCCTGGCGGCCGTGGTCATCGCCTACTCGATCGGGCTGGTCAACCCGGCCGAGATGGCCGCCATCCGCCGCGTGCGCACCATGGAGTTCCGCTGGGCGCTGTTCGCCTGCCTCGGCGTGATGGTGCTGGGCACGCTCAAGGGCATTCTGGTCGCCATCGTGCTCTCGCTGGTGGGCCTGATGTGGCTGGCGAACGACCCGCGCGTGTACGAAATCCGGCGCAAGCCCGGCACCAACGTGTTCCGCCCGCGCTCGCCCGAACATCCGGAGGACGAGATCCCGCCCGGCCTGCTCATCGCCCGCCCCGAAGGCCGCATCTACTTCGTCAACGTCGGCAACGTCGGCAGCAAGCTGCAAGCCATGCTCAAGGAGCATGCCCCGCAGGTGGTCCTGCTCGACTGCTCCGCCATGCCCGGCATCGAATACACCGCGCTCAAGATGCTGGTCGAGGCCGAGGAAAGACTGCGCGGCGAAGGCACCGAACTGTGGCTCGCCGCGCTCAACCCCGAAGTGCTGGAACTGGTGCAGCGCACGCCGCTGGCGGAACGCCTGGGACGCGAGCGGATGTTCTTCACCGTCGAGCAGGCGGTCGACGCGTTCGCGGCGCGAAAATGAATTCCCCCACATCAACGTCCAGCGACAGTTTTCTCCGAAATCCACCGGATTTCTCGCTCGTCCATGGGGGACCGCTCTTCCAGCTCTTGCTACGGTCGCATCTGTCCGACGATGCGCTGGAACTGGCGCGCCAACGCATCATCGTCATCGCACTGCTGGCCTGGCTGCCGCTGCTGCTGCTCTCGGCACTGGAAGGACAGCTGATAGGCGGCAGTGTGGCCGTCCCCTTCCTGATGGACGTGGAAGTTCACATCAAATTCCTGGTGGCGTTGCCCCTGATGGTCGGTGCCGAGCTGGTGGTGCACCGGCGCATGCGCTTGCTGGTGAAGCAGTTCCTGGATCGCAATCTGATTCCCGAGCGCGCCATGCCGCGCTTCGATGCCGCCATCCACTCCGCATTCAGGCTGCGCAACTCGACACTCGCAGAGGTGCTGCTGCTCGCTTTGGTATATGGCCTCGGTATCCTGGTCATCTGGCGCCATTACATGGCACTCGATGCGCCCACCTGGTTCGCAACGCCTTCCGCGGAAGGATCCAGTCTCTCGTTTGCGGGAATGTGGTACGCCTACCTGAGCCTGCCGATTTTCCAGTTCCTGCTGATACGCTGGTATTTCCGCCTGTTTGTCTGGGCACGCTTTCTCTGGCAGGTGTCACGCATCGACTTGAATCTGGTCCCCACGCATCCGGACCGTACCGGTGGCCTGGGATTTCTCGCTGCCACGTCTTACGCATTCATCCCGCTGCTGATGGCGCACGGCGCGATCGTTGCCGGAAACCTCGCCAACCGCATTTTCCACCTCGGAGCGACCCTGCCGGAGTTCAAGGGCGAGATCTTCCTCCTGGTCGTCTGGTTGCTATTCATCGTCCTCGGCCCGCTCCTGGTGTTCGCGCCTCAGCTTGCAGCGGCGAAGCGGATGGGCCTGCGCGAATACGGCGTCCTGGCCCAGCGCTATGTGCGCGAGTTCGATGCCAAATGGCTGCGCGGCGGTGCGCCTGCCGACGAGCCGTTCGTGGGCAGCGCTGACGTCCAGTCTCTCGCCGATATAGGCAACAGTTTCGAGGTGGTGCGGACCATGAAAGCCGCGCCTGTTTCAAAGGAAGCCATCCTCCGGCTCGCGGCCGCAGTGCTGGTGCCGATTGTGCCGCTGCTGCTCACCATGATGCCGTGGGAGGAACTGCTGAAAAGGCTGCTGGGGATGTTGTTCTAAGGAAGTGCTGAACAATTCATCACAACCGAAGAATCAGCGGGGTATTTACGAACCAAGCCAGATCGAAAAGCAAGACACCCGGACCCGACTCGGTTCGGCCTGCTTCGAGACAGCGCCGGCCGCTTGGGGTGCGGGGCTTACGCGGCCCGGGCGAAGTTGCAGTACCTGGCGAAGGCCAGCACATGCTGCATCAAACTGAGATCCACGTTCAAGCGAAAACGTTCTTGTGGAAATGATTGTTTGTCCCTGGACGGATTCTATGTAAGCTGCTTAGCTTGCAGCTTGGCTGCATGCCGTGAGGGCTTGCGCCGCTTCGGATCGCGAAGAGGCCATGACCGCATTTTCGGGTGCAGGCATCACGGTGGAATGGTACCCATTCTTGGAAGCATTGCGGCGTCCCAACAAGGCTTTGGCTTCCCTATCCAGGAGATCAACGTGACATACAAGAAATTAGCTACGGCCATATTATTGGCTTTGTCGCTCGCCGCACCCGCCATGCTACGCACAGACTGCACCGGCAGGCAGTAATGCCCAGCCAGCAGCGAACGCTGTCGATCCGGCAGCGATCCAGGCCCTGAAGGACATGGGAGCCCATCTGCAGACGCTGAAGCGCTTTCAGGTTTCAAACGAACTGACCGGCGAGCGGGTTCTGGCTGACGGCCAGAAGCTGCAGCATGCGGCGACGGCAGAATTGGACGTCGAGCGTCCGAACAAACTGCGCATCCAGATGCTTAGCGCCCGTTCCGAACGCGAACTCATGTACGACGGCAAGACCGTCACCCTGTGGACGCCCGCGCAGAATTATTACTCGACGGTCGAATTCGTCGACACGCTCGGTGGACTGATCAGCTGGCTGGAAAAAAAGTACGGCGTGCAACTTCCGATGGAGGATCTCTTTCGCTGGGGCACCCCGGCCGCGTCATTCGACAACATCGAGTCGGCGATGAATGCCGGCCAGGATTTCGTCGGTGATGATCTCTGTGATCACTACGCCTTTCGCCAAGGCAAGATCGACTGGCAGATCTGGATCACCGCTGGGGCCAAGCCGCTACCGCGCAAGGTCGTGATCACCAATCGTGCCGACGAAGCCCGTCCGCAATCGGTCTCACTGTACGACTGGAATCTGGAACCAACCTTCCCTGACTCGGTATTCAAGTTCACCCCGCCCACGGGTGCGTCCAAGATTGAAATTGTTCCGCTGAAGACCAAGTAAAGGAGCGCCAACATGAAAAACTCATTCAACAAATTGTTCCTGGCCCCACTGGTCGTTCTCGTCTTGGCCAGCTTCACAATGGTCCCGGTGGCTGAGGCAGCCCGTGGTGGCGGTGGTGGCGCTCGTGCAAGTGCAGGTGGCGGTGGCGCCAGGCAGAACGCGCAGGTGAACAACAGCAGGGCCGATTCACGTACCAACAATGTCCGCAGTACCAGCGTCAACAATGTCAACGTCGACAGGGACGTTAATATTGACGTCGATGTTGATCATGGTCCCGGCGGTTGGGATCATCCAGTCGCGGGCGCGATGGTCGTTGGCGGCGCGATTGCCGTGACTGCCGCCGCGATCGGCTCGATGGTGGCCACTGTGCCGGCAGGGTGCGTCCCGATCAACTATGGCGGCATGATCTATCAGCAGTGCGGCAGTGCCTGGTACCAGCCTCAGGGATCTCAGTTCATTGTGGTCAGTCCTCCGTACTAGACATACAGAGCGGAGATCGATGGGGGCGCCGTTTTTGCCTCTTTCAACGCAGGGTGGCCTTGACTGAATGGAACGGGTTGCTGTCGATCTTCTGGCGTCAAGCAGATAGACATCGGCACGACCGGCTCGTTCGACGGGTTTTCAGGGGACAGACCACGGTTTTCTGCTGAACGGCAGCTTTGCACCGATAGCCTGGCACATGGCGAAACCTTACGGCATGCGCACTGGATAGATGGATCGCCCTGTTATAAATGGGTGTAAATGGATGTAGTATTGGTGTTCATGATCCCCTCGAACGCCGTTCAGATCACGCCAGAAATCCTGAGTCTCATCGCCGGAGTCGATGAGTTCAAGGGGGCTTGGCGCGCGCTTGGTACGCTGGCGCCAGATCGGTTATCCGCACTGCGGCGGGTCGCCACCATCGAAAGTATCGGTTCGTCTACCCGCATCGAAGGGAGCAGGCTGTCCGACCGCCAGGTTGAGCAGTTGCTGTCCCATCTGCAAATCAAATCCTTCGCGACCCGGGACGAACAAGAGGTGGCCGGCTACGCCGAGGTCATGGAACTGATATTTTCGTCCTGGCAGGACATCGCCCTGACCGAGAACCACATCAAACAATTGCACCGCGATCTCCTGACCTACAGCGAAAAGGATGCCCGGCATCGGGGACACTACAAAACCTCCACGAACAATGTGGTGGCCTTTGACGAGGACGGCAAACAGTTGGGTGTCGTCTTCGCAACCGCAACGCCGTTCGATACGCCGGCCTTGATGACCGAACTTGTCACCTGGTTCAACGCGGAACGCCAGGCGGCGAGGCTTCACCCCTTGCTGCTTATCGGCATCTGGGTCGTTGTGTTCCTCGAAATCCATCCGTTCCAGGATGGCAACGGCCGGCTGAGCCGGGTCCTGACCACCTTGCTGCTGCTGCAAGCCGGCTACGCCTACGTGCCCTACAGCTCACTGGAAAGCGTGATCGAGCAGAGCAAGGAAGCCTACTACCTCGCCCTGCGACAGACCCAGGGCACGATCCGCACCGCGGCACCGAATTGGCAACCGTGGCTGCTTTTCTTTCTGCGTACCCTGGCCGAGCAGGTCCGGCGCCTTAACCGCAAAGTCGAGCGCGAGAAATTGGTGCTCGCGGCATTGCCCGAGCTATCGCTGCAAATTGTGGAATTCGCCCGGGAACATGGGCGCATCACCATGGGCGATGCAATTCGACTGACCAACGGAAATCGCAACACGCTCAAGCAGCATTTCCGGGCGCTGGTGGAGCAAGGCCACCTTGGTCAGCACGGCGCCGGCAGGGGCGTCTGGTACGAGTTGCGATAGGGAAAATTCATGCCCAGTGTTCGCCAGCAAAGCAATTTGTCGCAATGCCCTGGCATCCACCGGTTGAATCCGCCCCGAACATGAGACGGATGTCACGCGCAACTGAACTGCCGCTTTTGCTGACACCGGCCACCCACCCCAATCAACCCGGGTACCCGGCAGCCGCACCTTGCGGTCTGCCGCCAGTCGCCTGATTCAATGGGGATGGGCAATAAAGAGGTACAGTGCGGCCGCCGAACGCGCAGTCCAAGCGCCTTGTGCGGGGGCAGGTAGATTGAATCGTCCACCCTCCGCCCGCCACGAGCCGACGCGATGGATGCCGCCGGTGCCTCGCTCACGACCCGCGCCGACCCGGCATCACTGCTGCTGATTGCTGCCCTTGATGTTGCCAGCCACACCGCCAGCGACAGCACCGATGGCCGCGCCGGTCCAGCCGCTGCCCCCGGCGATGGCCGCGATCCCCGCCCCCGCCGCAGCACCGATGGCGGCGCCGCTGACCGTTCCTTGCTGCTGCGGGGTCATGTTCGTGCATCCGAGCGCCCCGGTCACGGCTGCGATCGCCAAAATACGTCCGATTCGTTTCATGGTTGTCTCCTCTACTTGGTTTTCTGAAGGCCTGGCATGACCATCTCGAACCACATGGTTTCAAGAACCGGCCGCTGCAGCCGATCGGGGTTCGCCGCGTACCACCGGTCAAGCCCTTCCCGCACGCTATCAAGGGTCTGGCCCTTCAAGCCCTTGGCAACACGCGGAACAATGCTCTGCGCATCGGATGGCGGGCTCTCGGCGTGATAGGCCGTCTCGACCTGGATCACGTTGGCGACACCGATCAGATAGACCTTCTTCAACTGTTCAGTCGACTTGGTCCAATGTTCGCCAGTGATCAGGGGGACTTCATCGGCGCGGGCACCGCCCGTCACCGCCGTCAACGTCATGCACGCCACGAACATCGCCGCGCGCAACTGCAATTTCATCGCCATATCGTTCTCCAGAAAAATCCAACGTTAAAAATATAGCAACACTTCGCCACTCACCCACTGTACGTGGCCGGTGCAGAACCACGGACGCCGCCCACTCCATGCGAGGTCGCTCAGCCGGCCAGCCCCTCATCCTTGAGTTTGGCGCTGAAGTACTCCAGTGAGCTCTTGGTTTTCGCAGACTGGTCGGCGCCGAGCACAATGCCGTGGCCGGCGAGGTAGGCTTTGAAATCAGCGACGACCTGGAAGGCTTCTTTCGGAAGGCACTTGGTGGACACTTCCATGACGCGCGACCCATCGGGATAGAGCCACATTTCGATGGTGATGGATCGATCGAATTCCTTCGCCTTCGGCTGGTGCTTGGCCTTGAGCAGGAAGGTGGGGCCCAGGATGACCAGCTTGTCCATCGTGATGCCAGCCGGCGCGTGCGCGTCATAGAAGGCGCGCTGTTCCTTGGAAAACAGCTTGCGCAGAGGCATTGCGCCCGTGGTCACGTCGAGCACCTCCTGGCCGGTGCAAACACCCTTGAATGAAGCGGAGCATACGAACCCGCCCGGCATCGCATCCACCTCGATCTTGAAGGCCGCCGAGCGGCGAAGGTCCGAGTCGATGGTGGACGGGTCCACCGGGCGCAGCTTGACGACCGTATCGGCGTCACCGCCCTGGATACGCCGGGCCCGGACCACCACACCGGCCTTGTTCAAGGCCAGGTCGGGCGTATCGAAAAAGAATGCCTGCCGCGGCTGCGCTTCGACCGGGTCGAGCCCGATGCTCTTGATCGTCGCGCGCTGGCCTGCGAGGGGCACGGACAACTTCAGTTCAACGCTGGTCGCCCCTTTGATGAGCTTGAAGACTTCGGTTACTTCCTCACTCGTAAAGGGTTTCGCCAGTGCGGGTTGAGGGGCTTTCGCCGCCTTGCGGGGCGTCAGCGTCCTCTTCCGGGGCACTAATGTCTTCACTGTCTTCACGGGCTTTGCACTCGCCGCTGGTTTCGCGGTTTTTGTGATTGTCTTTGTGGCTGTCTTGGTAACCATGATCTACATCCGTTTCGTCGTAAAAAGAAAAAAGCGTGTCTTGTTCGGCAGAGCCTCAGCCTCCAAACCGCTCGGCCAGCACGCCGTGGCGCAGGCCGCGGTCGCTGACCGTGAAGCTGTCCTTGCCCAGTTTTTCCATCACGGTGCGGACGATGCAGGCGCCGGCGAGGATGACTTCGGCCCGCTTCGGCTGCAGGCCGACGATGGCACGGCGGGCATCGGCATCGCGCGTGCGGTAGAGCTCGATCTGGCGATCGATCTCGGCGCGATCGAGGACGGTGCCCTGAACGACAGCCGGATCGTAGGTGGCGAGCCCGTGCTTGACCGCGGTGAGGTTGGTGACCGCGCCGCCCATCGCCACCAGCAGGTCGGGCACCGGGCGCCCGTCGATGCGCGACAGGTCGGCCGAGATCGCGGCCATGGCCTCGCGCAGGGTGTCGGGCGACACGGCGCCGTCGAGCCCGAAGCGTTCGGTGTAGCGCACGGCGCCGACGTCGACGCTGAAGCGGTCGTCGACACGCTCATCCTGGCCGAAGGTGAATTGCGAACTGCCGCCGCCGGTGTCGAACACGACGAGCGCGCCGCTCTTCAGGCCGAGCCCCGACTTCGCTGCCAGGTAGGCCAGCCGGCCTTCTTCCTCGCCGGAAATCACGTCGATATGCACGCCGGTGCGCGCCTCGATGGCGGCGACGACCGCGCTGCCGTTCGCGGCGATGCGCAGGCCGGCGGTGCCCACCGCGGCGATCGCCCGCACGCCGTGCCGCTTGGCTTCGTCGGCCATGCCGGCGATGGCGACGACGGCACGCTCCAGCGCGGCGTCGATGATCCCGCCCTGCTGCGCGAGCCCTTCGCCCAGGCGCGTCAGCTCGGCGCGGTCGACGAGGGTGCGCCAGTGTCCGGCGCGGTCGCGCTCGCCGATGTGGAACTTGATCGAATTGGTGCCGGCGTCGATGACGGCGTAGCGTTCCGGCTCGTCGTCGATCAGCGCCGCCAGCCCCTTGGGATAAGCTGGTGTTGGTGTAGCCGCCGAGGCCGAGGTCGCGGACGGCGCGGATCACCGCTTGCGCATCGGTCGACTCGACGGCGATCGTGCGGGTGGGCTTGCCGTTCGCCACCACCTCGGAGAGCTCGGCCGTGCAGCCGCCGACCGTGTAGCGGACCCGCCGCTTGTGGACGTCCACCTTGCGAATCGCGCCGCCCGGCTGGGCGAAGGCTGCGATGAATGCGTCGAGGGTGTAGCTGGCGCGGGCCAGCTCGGGCAACGGGAGCTTGAGCGATTCGAACACGCGCGTCACCTCGCTGGCCGGGAGCGGAAATCCCGCCTTCATCACCGGCGTCCACTGCTCCAGACCGTCTGCATTGACCTCCCGCAGCACCTTGATGTCCATCAGGTCTGCGCGGACCTTCACATTGTCGCCGGCGCCGGAGAGCAGATAGACCTCGTCGCTCTCCTGCACGCCCTCCGGCGTCAGCGCCGCCAGCTGCGCCTCGGCCTCGCCGAAGCTCCGACCAAACGAGCGCCATTCCCAGCGCGGTATGATTTTTTCCATGATTGATTGTGTACTCTATGGGAGGGTCGTGATTGCAATCGCGTCGAAAAACAGAAATCCTGTTGACACTTTAACTCTAAGCCTTGCAATCCGGCTGTCAATGCACGACCTGACGTAAACTCGAAAAATCGGTTTTCCCACCATATCATATCGCGAACGGAAAGACATCTTGTGCTGACCCATACCGTTGACACGCTGCCCACAGCGGCCACCCCACGATGAGACCCCATGTCTGGGAGCGGATGCGGCGGTTCTGGGAGGCTGACCGCGGCCTGTCCATCATCCTCGCACTGCTTGTCATCACCGTCTTTGTGCTGCCCGTGCTGCTGACACCCGACTCGACCGGGCGACTCGTGAGCAATCTTGCCTTTTCTGCGCTGCTGGTCGCGGGCGCATTCACTGCGGCCGAATCGCGCCGGGTGCGATTTACCGTGGTGACGCTCACGGCAATTGCGCTGCTGGTGCGCTGGACAGATGCCATAGCACCGTCGGACACACTCGCCATCGGGCGCGAAGCCGACCACCCTCGTCATGTTCCTGCTGTTCGCCGTGATCGTGGCAGCGCGGGCGTATCGCAGCGGTCCGGTCACCCATTACCGCATCCAGGGCGCCGTCGCCGTGTTGCTGCTGCTCGGGCTGGTTTGGGCCAGCGCCTACGAACTGCTGCATCTGATTCATCCCGATGCCTTCAGCGGCGCGGTCGGCAACGCGCCCGGCGCGCTGACGTGGATCTACTACAGCTTCGTGACGCTCACCACCATGGGCTACGGCGACATCACGCCGGTTCACCCGATTGCCCGTTCGCTTGCCATTTCCGAAGCCCTGGCCGGACAGCTCTATATTGCCGTGACGCTCGCGCGATTGATGGCGCTGCACGTCAGTAGCGGCAGCAAAAATTAGCCGCAAAGACCACGTGCGCGCGTTGTGCGCTGTCGTTGTTCCATTGACCTGAACATGCCTGAAGGGAATGTCGATGAAGCTGAAGTTTTCCGTTGAGTGGCTGTTCGTGTTCATCCCGATCACGCTCGCGCTCGAACATCTCGGCGTAGCGGATCCGCTGCTGTTTTTTTCGGCGGCGCTCGCCATCGTGCCCATCGCCCACCTCATCGTGCACGCCACCGAACAGCTTGCCACGCGCACCGGCGACGCCATCGGCGGCCTGCTCAACGCGACCTTCGGCAACGCGCCCGAGCTCATCATCGCGTTCGTGGCGCTCAAGGCCGGGCTGTTCGACATGGTGCTGGGCTCGATCGCCGGCGCGATCCTGGCCAATCTGCTGCTCGCGCTCGGCATCGCCTTCCTGCTGGGCGGTCTGCGCCATCACGATCAGGACTACAACCCGGTGGCCGCCCGGGTCTACAGCTCGATGATGCTGATCGCCGTCATCAGCCTCGCCGTGCCGAGCGCGTTCAGCCGCTTCTTCGCGCCGGAGGAAACCATCCGCCAGGAGATGCTGCTCAACATCGGCCTCGCCTTCGTTCTGCTCACCGCCTATGTGCTGTATCTCGTGTTCATGCTGAAGACGCACGCCGGAATGTTCGCCAGCCGCGGCAGTCCGGACCAAGCGGACGATCACGGCCCGCACTGGAGCCTGCCGCGCGCGATCGGCAGCCTGGTCGGCGCCTCGGTGCTGGCGGCGTGGATGAGCGAAATCCTGGTCGGCGCGGCCGAGGGCACCGGGACGGCGCTCGGCATGTCGCAGCTGTTCATCGGCATCGTGTTCCTGGCGGTGGTCGGCGGCGCGGCCGAAAGCCTCTCGGCCATCGCGATGGCGCGCAAGAACCGGGTCGACATGGCGGTCGGCATCGCGCTCGGCAGTTCGATCCAGATCGCGCTGTTTGTCGCGCCGGTGCTGGTGCTGGCCAGCTACTTCGTTGCGCCGCGGCCGCTCGATCTGGCTTTCGGGCGGGCCGAGGTCGGCGCGCTGTTCATCGCCGTCCTGATCGGCAGCATGGTGGTCAGCGACGGGCGCTCCAACTGGTACAAGGGCGTCCAGCTCATCACGGTCTACGCCATCATCGCCTTGATGTTTTACCTGATGCCGGATTTGTCGACTGCGGGTTAACGCAGCAATCCGCTGCGCGGTGGGTGAAAATTTACTGCTTGCGCTGGCTCGCCGCCTTTCGATTCACCCGCCATTGGGCCGGCGTGGTGCCGCTCCAGCGCCGGAATGCACGCGTGAAGGCACTCGCGTCGGCGTAGTCGAGCGTCATGGCGATCTGGCTGATATCCATCCGCGAGTCTTCGAGCATCTGCCGCGCGATTTCGAAGCGGATCTCATCCACAAGTCTCTGAAAGCTCGTGCCGAATGCATGCAGGCGACGATTCAGGGTGCGGCTGTGTATCGAGAAGAGCGCGGCGATCTGATCGGCGCTTGCATAACCCGTCAGTAACGCGGTTCGCAACAGAGCCCGCACCTGCCCCGGCAAGTCATCGCCGTATCGGGCCTCCAGCGCGTCAACCTGCTTCAGCAGCAAACCGTGCAACTCGGGATCGGCTGCGGGCAAACGATGGTTCAACCAGTCGGCCGCGAACACCACCGCATTCTTTTCCGCATTGAAAACCAGCGGGACCCGGAAGAAATTGCGGAACGGCAGGACATCGTCCGGCTCGCGGTGGGCAAACCGAACCTCGGTGGGCTTCCACCCTGAACCGCACAAACTGCGCATCATGTTGTAGATGGTGGCGAGTGCTCCGTCCCCGATCTGATCGGTAGCCTCGGCACCCGGTTGATAAATTTCATAGCTCAGACTTGCCGAGTCGGGGCTCGTTTCCAGACGCGTCGTCGCGCCACGGACGTGAAGATGCAGGAAATTCACGACACTGCGCATGGCCGTTCGCACATCTGGCGAGTATTTCGCCAGCAGGCCAACCAGTCCCAGGGATTGCAGGTCATTTTGCTGGCCGATCAGAAGCCCCAGATGCTGGCAACCGGTTCTGGCCACGCAATGCGCGATCAGGCGGCTGCGTGCCACGTAGGAAATCCGATTGTCGGGGTCGTCGAACAGTTTGGCATCCAGACCCACTTCGGTCAGCATCTTGGCCGGGTCTGCGCCCAGGTTGCGGAGAATCACCGGAAGCGCCATGGTCGCGCCGATACGAAGCGCAGTTTCCGGGGATGCGGGGGCTACACTGTTACGTGTCATGGCGTATTTGTGTGTTGACGGGTCGTGCCAGGCATCATAAGCAACCCTGTCCTGAAATGTCCATTTGTTGTCTGAACATGTCCAATGGAACCGGCATTCAGGATGCTAATGTCAGCAATATTCAGGGCTGACGTCAGGCACAAATCCATTCCAAATGGGGTGATGTGGGTCTGGTGTACCGTTATCTGGCTTATGACATGAGCAACGGCAAGCTGCTGCAGGATGTCGAATTCAGTGGCCGGCCCTGGGCGCATCGTTCCACTTTTGACAGCGCAAACCTGATGATCCAGATAGGAGAAACCCTGATGAAACAACGCACCCTTTCAATGCTTGTATTAGCCGCCGCGATGATCGGCGAGGCTGGCGCACAGCAGTATGTTTATCCCGCCAAGGGGCAGACGCCAGAACAGCAGCAGAACGACGAATCCGCCTGCTATACCTGGGCAGTCCAGCAGTCCGGGTTCGACCCGGCCAAGCCCCCGACCCCCGCACCAGCGGCAAAACCAGCCACGACGGCTACCGGCACGGCACCGGGTGCCGGGGTGCGCGGTGCGGCACGCGGTGCGGTGGTCGGCGAGATTGTCAGCGACGATGCGGGCGCCGGCGCGGCGGTGGGCGCTGTCGCGGCGCGTGGTCAGAGCCGCCGGCAGAACGCCGCAGCGGCCGGGCAGGCGCAGCAGCAACAGCAGGCCGCCACGCAACAGCAGCAGCAAGCCTTCGCCAAGGCGCGTGCGACGTGCCTCGAAGGCCGCGGCTACACGGTCAAGTAAACCTGCAGCAACGCTGCCTTATCCCGGATTGTCCGGACGCATTATTCCAAGGAGAAATCTCATGCATAAAAGTTTCACCCAAACCCGCCAGATCATTGCCCTCGCCCTGATCGCAGCGACGCTGTCCCCAGCCGCCATGGCGCAGAAGTCTGCCGCGACAGGCGATGCCGTGCTCATCAGCGAGCCGGGCAAGGCGGCGCTCGTGCAGTCGGTGAAAGTCTCAGCCCAAGTCATCGGCATCGATAAGGCGACCCGTACGCTGACGCTGAAAGGCCCGAAGGGCGAAGTCGTTGACATTGTCGCCAGCGACGAGGTGAAAAACTCGACCAGATCAAGCTGGGCGACAGGGTGGTGGCCCGCTATGCCGCGGCGCTGACGCTCGAACTGCAGAAACCGGGAACAGCCGCCAGCGATGCCGTGACCGTGCGCGAGGACGCCGCGCGGGCCAAACCTGGTGAGCGGCCTGCCGTTGCCGGCGCGCGTCAGGTCTCTGCGCTGGTCAAGGTCATTGCCGTCGATCCGAAGGCCCGCACGATCAAGGTCAAGGGGCCCAAAGGCAACGAAACGACGCTCAACGTGCAGAACCCCGATCAGTTCAAGGTCGTCAAGAAAGGCGACCTGATCGAGGTGACTTATACGGAGGCGATCGCACTGAGCGTCGAGCCGGCGCCGAAGCCGGAAACAGGAAAGCAGAAGTAAACAAGTCGGTACCCGGACGTCCTTGCATTTTTTTAAGTCGTTAACTTGATGAAAGGAGTCAACCATGGCTACTAAATGTCTGTCGGCCCTTGCCGTTTCAGTCCTTCTGCTTGGCCCGGCGATGAGCATCGCGGCTCCGGCGGACGAAGAGAAGAAGGTTTTTGCTGAACTGTCGGCCCTGATACCCAAGCACCGCGTCGCCACCGTCGACGATCTCTACAACAAATGGCAGGAAGTCCAGGCGAAGAAAAGCAATGCCGTCATCCTCGACATCCGCACCGGCGCAGAGTTCTATGCCGGCCACCTGTTGGGCTCGAACAATATCGATTCCGGCAACCCGTATCTGGTGCCGAAGAACTGGCCGGACCCGGAAACCGAAATCTGGGTGTTCTGCCGCACCAAGCACCGTGCGACGTATTTCGCTTCCTTCCTCTACCGCTACGGCTACAAGAACGTCTACATCGTCGACGGCGGCATCGCTGGCTGGGCCGAGAAGGGTTACCCGCTGTACAGCAAGGATTTCGGCGAGATCAAGGTGATGAAGTACGACAAGAACCTCAAGGAAGAGTACGCGACGCGCCAGTTCCAGCCTTGACCAACCCGCTTTATCTGGGGAATCACCATGAGCGACACCGAGAACAAAGTACCTGCGCAGGATACGATTGTGCAGGATCCGGGCAAGCGGGAATTCATCAAGAAAACCGCCGCTCTGTCCGCGGCCGCTGCGGCAATATCGACAGCGTTGCCGGGCATGTCCCAAAGCGCCATGGCAGCTGATTCAGCCGCACCGAAAACCCCCAACACCAAGGAGGCCTCAACCATGGCTAACGAAGCGACCATCAAAGAGACAACGTTCAAAAACACGAAACTCAACACGGTACCGTTGAGCTGGAAAGAGGTGTACTACACCAATTGCCCCTTGGTGTCCGCCAGTAATGTGGACCAGGAACTGGGCTGGACCCGGGAGGAGTTCAAGAAGATCGGCGTCAAGTACGCATTTCTGCGCTCCGTCCGCGAGAACGACTGGTATCCGCACTACATCCACAACCTCGACAACCTGATCCGCTTCGGCGGCCTGTTCCCGCCTGTCCACGTGCAGGCTGACATCCGCCGGACTCGGTTGCTGGGCGTGACGCATGCTCCGCACGAAGGCGGTTGCATGATGGTGCGCGCCCGGGATGACATCTACCGGATGACCGAACTGAAAGGCAAGAAGATCGGCCTCTCGAAGAGCCTGAACACCATCAAGAACGACTGGTGGCGCATTCAGGAGGAACAAGGGATCGAACTGATGCTGCGGATGAACGGCATGACCCGTGCCGACGTGGAAATCGTGGAATTCCCCTATGCCGACGATTGGTACAACAAGCCCGACAATGCTGGACCCGATGGAAAACCCATCCGAGTTGTGGCTCAAACGCGACCACAAGCGCGACCTGGCATTCCGTCCGCTGGAGACCGCGCTATTGAATGGCACCGTCGATGCGATTTACACCCAAAGCAAACCCTTCCAGCATCTCCAGGAGGCAACGGGAAAGATGAAGGCGATCGAGGATCTGTCCCGATATCCGGACTGGACCCTGCAGGTGGCCAACATCCCCGCCGCCATCACCTGCACCGAAGAAATGGCTCAGAAGCACCCTGAACTCGTCGTTACCTTCATGAAAGGGATGATCAAGGTAGGGCGCTGGTCCAACGAACACAAGCACGCCGCTGCGGCGATCCTCGACAAACAGACTTTCTATCTGGACGTCGAAGATACGTACAAGGGCATCCAGGCACATTGACATGGTGCCCAACCTGTCGCCGCAGAACCTGGCTGCCGTTGAAATCGGCAAGGACTTCATGCTGAG
Organism: uncultured Hydrogenophilales bacterium; assembly: GCA_963818665.1. Taxonomy (GTDB): domain Bacteria; phylum Pseudomonadota; class Gammaproteobacteria; order Burkholderiales; family Thiobacillaceae; genus Thiobacillus. The sequence goes on from CAWFTM010000004.1 coordinate 178,963, forward strand.
CCACGGCTACATCAAGAACAATTTCGATGTGCAGAAGTGGGCGCGCCTGAGTTCCTGGAACAGGCCGCCAGAGATCTTCTGGAAGAAGAATGGAAGAAGCAAACCACTTCGAAGCTTCCCAAGGCGGCGGAGCCATTGGGATCTGGAGAACGGCTCGGCTAATCGCTTAGTTGAGCCGTTTCAATAGCATGCCGTGCTGGATGCATAATTGATCCGGCCACCCGTGCTGTCTCACCAGCCCGGGCAAGCCGATCTTCAATGCCGCTTAAGCCTCATCAGGCCGAATCAATCATTCAGAGCTGCGACTCGATCGGCAGCAGCCCGAGCAGCCACACCGAGAACCGCCGCATGGCGCCGACTTCGGGTTCGCTCAGATAGCGGCGCTCGCCCGCGGCACCGGCCTCGACCCATTCGATGTGCGCGTGTCCGGACGCGTCGACGACGCGCTCCAGCCGCCAGGCGATGGTGTCGAGGTTGCGTTCGAGGGCGCCGGCAATGTCCTCCGCCAGCGGCGCGCTTTCGCATACCACGCCGATCTCGGTGTTGAGCTGGATCGAACGGGGGTCGAGATTGAGCGAGCCGATGAATACCGCCTGCTGGTCGAACACGAAGGACTTGGCGTGCAGCGACGCGCGCGATGAGCCGAATCCCTTGGACTTGTGTTTCGCCTGGGCAGGCTGGACGGCGCCGGGCTTGAGTTCGTAAATCACGACGCCGCCCTCGAGCAGCGCCTCGCGGTAACGCTGGTAGCCCGAGTGCACCGCGCCGACATCGGTGGCGGCGAGCGAGTTGGTCAGCACGGTGACGCGAATGCCGCGCTTCGCCAGCCCGGTCAGCCAGGCCACGCCCGCTTCGCCCGGGATGAAGTAGGGCGAGACGATCAGCAGTTCCTGCCGGACCTGTTTGCCGATGCCGGCGAACTGCGGCAGCAGATGGCCTTCGGTGGCATCGGGTGCGCGGCCGATCTTGGCCGGGTCGTCGTAGAGCAGGGTGGCCTTGCCCCAGTAAAACGGATAGCGCCCGGAGGCCGATTCCTCGGCGAACCGGCTGCCCGCGCGCGTGACATACGGACTGTCGCGGTTCGCTTCGATGTAGGCGGCCAGCCTGGCGCGCAGCGCAGTCAGGCTTTCGTTGTCGGTTTGGGGCCGAGCAGCGACGCGATCGGGTAGGACGCCGGGGCGTTCCAGAACCGGTCGAAGGACGTCGACACCTCGGCGACGACCGGGCCGACCGTCAGCACGTCCAGATCGCCGAAGGCCACCTCGCTGGACGCATCGAAATATTCGTCGCCGATGTTGCGGCCGCCCAGGATCGCCGCCTGGTTGTCGGCGACGAAAGCCTTGTTGTGCATGCGCCGGTTGAGGCGGGAAAAATCGCTGAGCATGCCGAGCCCGCGAAAGCTGCGCGAGGCGACCGGGTTGAACAGCCGGATCTCGATGTTGGGGTGGGAATCGATGCGCGAGCAGGATCTCGTCGTTGGCCCGTGCGCCGACGTCGTCCAGCAGCACGCGCACCCGCACCCCGCGATCGGCGGCGCGCAGCAGCGCGTGGGCGAAGATGCGCCCGGTCAGGTCGTCGTGCCAGATGTAATACTGGACATCCAGCGAACGCTGCGCCGCCTCGGCCAGGACGATGCGTGCCAGCAGGGCATCGACGCCGCTTTTCAGCGGGCGAAAGCCGCTTTGCCCGGGTGGGCCTTGCTGTGCGGCTGACTCTGCACCCCGAGTGTCGTCGTTGCCGTGTCCTGCAAGGCATGCGATTCCTCGCGCACGACCTTGTCGGGCAGGCTCGCGCAGCCACCGATCAGCAGAGCCCAGCATGGCAGCAACGAGTCCGCGCCGCACCCTTAGCTCCCGAACAGTCGAAGCGGATATCGGCGTATTCGCCGACGGCCTTGGCGCCGGTGTTGTCGGTATCGGTCATCACCGCCACGCCCAGCACGCGTCCGGGCGCGGCGCCAAAAGCCTTGCGGTAGTCGGCGGCAAGGTTGCGCTGCACCGACTGCCAGTGCCCGAGGCCCTTGGCTCCGGACGCCACCACCAGCATCTTGACCTGGCTGGTGTGGGCAGAGGGAATCACCGTGTTCGCCGGGACATGATCGCCCCAGATATACATCAGGGTGGCATACGGGCCATCGCGCCCGCTCAGCGATCTTGGCGCGCTTGAAACGCTTCTGCTCCTCCTCGGGGAGCGTGGTCTTGTCGCCGTCGAAGGCGACCAGCACGCGCAGGGGCGCGTCCTCGCGCTGCTTGTCGCGGTTGTCGGCATCCGGCACCAGCGCATCGGTTTTCCAGCGCCACGTCAGGCTCGCCGGCACGTCCGCTCGCGGGCTTGATGAGCGCGACATACAGCGAGGCCGAACTGTCCGCGACGCCGCGCAGCACCGCGCGGCCTTCCTCGCTGCGCCAGCGTGTAGACCGTGTCGCGCTTGAGCTTGGACAGCGGCTGATGCGCCCAGCCCGCCGCGGTCTGATCGAAGCCCAGGTCGCGCGCCGCGCAGGGTGAAGCGGCATGGGCAGATGCACTGCATGCCAGGAGCAAGGACAGGGTGATGCCGGGTAATGGGTTCATGGTGGATTTCATTTTAAGGGCGGGTATGTTTGGGTCGGATCGTCACGACTTCTTCCAGTCCGGGGCAGTATCCATGGCCAGACTGGCAGGGTCAATCCGGGAGGGGGTCGCGATGGCCAAGGCATGACGCAAAGCGGGACATGCGTGGCTGTCGCGTGCCATCCGTTGCCGCGACTGGATCGTGGCTATAATTTCCACGGTGCGTGCAGGGCACGGCCGCCGTCGAATCGAACAGAGGCCTGACTCTTGAAAACAGAAAACGAACAACGCGCGCCGGTGCTGGATCCGGTCGACCGGGTGTCCGAGATCATCTTCGGCCTGATCATGGCGTTGACCTTCACCGGCACGATCAGCGCGGCGACCGCCGGGCGCGAGGAAGTCCGCACCGTGTTGTATGCCGCGCTCGGCTGCAACATCGCATGGGGGCTGGTCGATGCAGTCATGTATCTGATCCGGACGCTGACCGAACGGACGCGCAATCACACCCTGTTGCAGCGTGTCCGCAGTGCCGCCGACCCGTCCGATGCCCATGCGATCATCGCCCGGGAACTGCCCGGGCGTCTCGGCACCTCGATCAGCACCGACAGTCTGGAAGACATGCGCCAGCACCTCGTCGCCCTGCCACCCTTGCCGGCGCGCGCGCGGCTGGGGCGGGATGATTACGTACGGCGCCCTGGGCGTGTTCCTGCTCGTCGTTCTGGCCACCTTTCCGGTCGTGATTCCGTTCATCTTCATCGCCGAAACCGCGCTGGCGATGCGCGTGTCGAACGCGGTCGCACTGGTGATGCTGTTCGCGGCGGGCCATGCCTACGGACGTCATGCCGGCGGAGTGCCCTGGCGGTCCGGCCTGGCCATGATGGCCATCGGCGCGGCGCTGGTGGTTGCCACCATCGCGCTCGGGGGATAAGCATGCGATTGCCAGGCATCGTCGCGGCCGCACTGCTGATGCCGACGCTGTGCGCCGCGCAGGAAGGCGCGGAACACGTTCCGCTGCAAACTGACGCCAGCGCGTCCGGCTGGGAATTTGCCGCGACCGGCTACTACTACGCGCTCGACGATCAGAGCGACTACTTCTCCGCCGTTGCCACCGCCAACCGCGACGCGCTCCACCTCGAAGCGCGCTACAACTACGAGGCGCTCGACAGCGGTTCGCTGTTCGTCGGCTGGACCTTCGCCGGCGGCGACGCGCTGAGCTGGGAGTTCACGCCGATCCTCGGCGCGGTGTTCGGCTCGATGCAGGGAATTGCACCGGGATTCGAGGCGAGCCTGGCCTATGGCATGGTCGACTTTTACACCGAAGTCGAATACGTGCGCGATCTCGATGTGCGGGACGACAGCTTTACCTACGCCTGGAGCGAACTCGGCGTCAGTCCGCTGGCGTGGCTGCGCGTCGGCATCGTCGGCCAGCGTTCGCGCGTTCATGAAAGCGAGCGCGACATCCAGCGCGGCGGCTTTGCCCAGCTGACGTCCGGCAGGTTCACGCTCGGCGCGTACGTCTTCAACCCGGACGACAGCGCCGACCGCTTCGTAATTGTTTCGCTCGGCGCGACGTTCTAGCCGGGCAGCATCCCCCTGCGCAGTCATTCCGCTAGAATGAACTTCAGGGTTCACCCTTCAACAACCACGCCAAGGACATCATCATGAGCAATCCCACCGAAGACGCAGGTGTCATCCAGACCCTGCTCGACCGCCTGAATTCACAGCGACTGCCGTTGGCGCTGTCGCTGAAGGAGAAGGTCGACCGCGGTGAACCGCTCAGCGATTACGACATCAGCAAACTGGAAGAGATTTTTGCCGATGTGCAGACGGCGCAGCCATTTGTCGAACGACAGCTCCAGCTTCACCCCGAACAGCAGAAACTGGTCGCCAGCCTGCTGCACCTGTACAAGGAAATCCTCGACAAGGCGACGGAGAACGAAAAGAAGGCTTGATGGGGTAGCCCATTGCAGGCGGGTATCCGGGACTGCTGGTGATGGCAATCTCGCCGACTACCCGTTTTCCCGCTTTGCAGGATCGGGTGGGGGGTGTCAGAAGCGGAACGTAGCGCCCAGAGCCGGGCCACTGAATTCGACATCCTGCAGCAGTTTGTTGTCATCCATGTCGTAAGACAGATGTCGGTAGACCAGCCCCAGATCGCCCCAGTTCCAGCTGTACGCCACGCCCGCCATCGCCTGCCAGGTGAAGCTCGATTGCCCGCTGCCGATATCCGCGTAATACGGCATCGACCAGTTGCCGTCGCCCAGTTTCACCCGCCCGCGCACGCCGACGATGGCATCCCACAGGGCATCGCCCTGCGAAACGCTGCCCGCCGGCGGAAGAATGCCAAGCGGGCCGGACAGCGTCCAGTCGGCCGATGCCTCGATGTCCAGATAGCGAAAGCCGCCGATCACGTCGAGCGTGGCCCCGGGCTCCTGTACCGCCGCATAGCCGCCCACCAGCGTCCAGACCCCGCCTGACAGGCTGGATTGGGTTCCCAGATCGATAGACGCATCGACCAGCGCGCCATCGAACGACCTGACCTTGCTGTTCTCGTCGCTGAAATCGAGGTAAATCACATCGGTAAAGATCGACCATTTTCCCTTGCGTGCCTCGCCGCTGATCATGAGGGTGAAATCGAGGTTTTCCAGGTAGTCGTTGGGTCCGGTTTCGACACCGGCGCTGGCGTTCAGGTTCGGCAACTGGAATTTCAGCGTGCCGTTGATGTTCGGCAGCCACAGGTAGGGCGTCACCGTGAAGGCCCATTGATCGCCTGCCGCCGATTCGGCGGCGACCGGCAGCGAGGTGAGGGCGAGCCCGGCAAGGGTCGCGGCCAGAGCATGTTGTTTGAGTCTGGATGGGTTCATGTACATTTTTCTTTCAGATTTGACGGGCCTGTTTGCTGGCTGTTGTCCAGACATGAAGCCCAGTTGATGACTAAAAATTGATTGCCGGGATGGTCCGTTCAACCGGACATACCCGGATGCCGAACCAGGATTCTAATCGGATTGAGCCCTGTGTGATGACGGGCCCTGTCAGATAGCGAGCAGCGGCTCGCGCTTACAGATACCGATACGCCGTGGCCAGACGATTCTCCCGCGGCGGCAGTTCGCCGGGCTTCACGGATATCAGCAGCAGCACGATGCTGCGTCCGCGGGCATTGTGAATTTCGTGCAGAACGATGTCGCGTGCGGAGGCGTCCTGCGCATCGCGCTGGATGTTCATGCTGTCCAGCCGCATGCCGATGGTTTCAATCCGGAGTTGCTGTTCGGCCTGTCCCAGCAGATCGGCGACGATGTCCAGGTGGGTGCCCAGCACATCGGCATCCGCACCCAGACTCTGCAACTGGTTTTCGATGTCATCCAGTTCAGTCTGTAGAGTGGCCGGCTCGGGCGGTTCCGCTTCCGTCTCGGTGAAGCTCCAGCCGTTGCGCTCCAGCGTGGTCAGCTTGTGCCGCAGCACGTCGCGCTGGCGGGCCAGATCGGTGCGTTCCGCGCGGACCTCGGCGATGCGTGCCAGTGCCAGCGAGAGCAGATGGTCGAAGGCGCGTCGTTTGAGCAGGCGGCGCGTTTCAGCTTCGTTGTCGGTGACGTCGACCAGACGATGGTTGCGGAAGCCGACTGTCAGCTGGGCCACGTCGCGTCGCAGCTGTTCGCCGGCCAGATCCATGCCGAGCACGTTTTTTTCGGTTCGCTCCGCCATCAGCAGCGCAGTCAGCCGGTCGGCTCCGCCCGCAGAAGCCTGCAGGCAGGCATCCATGGCGCGGTCGCGCCCCAGCAGTTCCAGCATCTGCGCGGCCGATACGAACAGGGCAGGCAGGCGCGGGTCGGCATTGAAGTCGTCTCGACACGCGTCCAGCGGCGCGGGAATCGCATCCACCAACGCCACGACATGATCGATGGCATGGATGACCGGCTCGCGCAGGCGCTTGCGATACCCCGGGAGGAGCCGCAGCCGCGTGTCGGTGCCGTCCACGGCACGCTCGATGGCCGCCTCGATCAGTGACTCGGGATAGCGTCCCGGGGTCTCTCCGCTACCAAAAAAGGACTGGAACAACTTCAGCATCGCTTACACCTGAAAACTGCCGGGCTCTCCGCGTTTCACCTGATTCAAAAGCGTTCCGGAATCCAGCGGCGTTTGCTCATGGTCGCTTCGTCGTCGTAGGCATTTTTCGTTATTCGCCGCGGCAGTTTGACCTTGTCGTGTTTCTGGCGCACGTAGGGAATCTGCTCCAGCAGATGGGTGATCAGATTCAGGCGCGCCCGCTTCTTGTCATCGGAGTGCACCACATGCCAGGGCGCGAAGTCGGTATCGGTGGCGTCGAGCATCTGGTCGCGCGCGCGCGAATAGTCGTACCAGCGCTGACGCGACGGCAGGTCCATCGGGGAGAGCTTCCACTGCCGCACCGGGTCGTCGATACGCGCGCGGAAACGCCGCTCCTGCTCCTTGTCGCCGACTTCGAGCCAGTACTTGAGCAGGATGATGCCGTTGTCCACGATGATGTTTTTTTCGAACGCCGGACACATCTCCAGAAACTTGCGGTGCTGCTCCTCGGTGCAGAAGCCCATCACTTTTTCCACGCCCGCGCGGTTGTACCAGCTGCGGTCGAAGATCACGACCTCGCCGGCTGCCGGGAAATGGGCCAGGTAGCGCTGTGCATAGATCTGGCTTTTCTCGCGGTCGGAGGGCGCAGGCAGCGCCACCAGCTTGAAGACCCGCGGGCTGACCTTCTCGGTGATCGCCTTGATGGTGCCGCCCTTGCCGGCCGCATCACGGCCCTCGAAGACGATGATGATGCGCTGCCCGGTGGCCTTGACCCAGTCCTGCACCGCACACAGATCCGCCTGCAGCTTGCGCAGTTCCTCTTCGTAGGCGCGCCGCTTGAGCTTGGCTGGTTTTGAGTGTGCCGCGGCGAGCTTTTTCATGATGGACTTCGTTTCGGCGGGTGCGGTTTTCTTGCTCACAAGCTTCTCCATTCGGGTCGATGCAATTTTTTCAGTCTAGGGTGGCAAAGGGGCAGGGGCAAGTACGTCTGGCAGGCCGTAGGGTGCGCCATGCGCACCGATTGGCTAAATGGTGCGCATGGCGCACCCTACGGTTTCATGGATAAATTGTGCCGAATCAATAGGGCGGCAAGGGGGCAGGGGCAAGCACGTTCAGGGCCGTCGGTAACGTCCGTTTCGTGGCCCACTGCACCGCGTGGCTGGCGTGTCACGGTCGCATCATTCAATCATCAGGATCAGGGATGACACTTTGCGTTACAGGTTGGCAATGCACATGAATGCTAGCTGGCCGGCTGGGCAGGGGAGGCGAGGGCGGGCGGTTCTGTGGGGGTGCTGGCAAGCAGCGTGCCGAAGCCGCCGCCCAGCGCAAGATGCAGGTTGACGCGCTGGGTCAGCCGCTCGCTCTCAACCTGCAGCAGCGAGAGCTGAGTGTTGACCAGCCGCAGCTGCTCCTGCAGCACGCTGCGCAAGTCGCTGCTGCCTACCTTGAATTGCACCGTGGCCAGTTCCATCGAACGCCGGCTGTCGCTGACCACCTGATCCAGAATGGCTTGCCGCTCGCGCAGCGCGGTTTCGCTTGCCAGCGCGCTTTCCACTTCCTTGAATGCACGCAGCCCGACCGCTGCGTAGCTCGCCACGGCTTCCTGTTGCTCGGCCGTGCGGATATCGACCTTGGCCTGCAGTGCGCCGCCGGTGAACAGCGGCCACAGCAGGCTGCCGCCCAGGCCCGCGGTGGGGTTGTCCTTGTCCTGCAGCACGATGAGGTCGCTGGAGACGGCGCCGAAGGTGGCGGTCAGGCTGATTCTCGGCAGGCGCGCGGCACGCGCTTCCCCGGTGCGGTTGAAGGCTGCGGCCACACGTCGCTCGGCGGCGACGACGTCGGGGCGCCGTTCCAGCAGTTCGGACGGCAAGCCTGCCGGGATGGGGGCTGGCATGGCAGGCAGACGCGCGGCGGTCTGGACGTCCGCAGCGGGGTAGCGGCCCAGCAGCACTTCCAGCGCGAGCAGCGCCTGGGTGCGGGCGAGTTGCGTCTGGCGCAGGCGGTCGCGATGTTCACCGAGGCTGGCTTGCGCCTGTGCCACCTCCTGTTCATTGCCGATGCCGGACTTGAGGCGCTGTTGGGTCATGTCCATCAGTTTGCTGGCGGACTGCACCATCTCCTGCAGCAGGTTTTCCTGCTGCGTGCCCTGGACCGCCAGCAGCCAGCTGCGAACCACCCATGCCGCCAGCGATTGCCGGGCGTAGTCGAAGTCCAGCTGGGCCGATGCGTAATCGTCGGATGCGGCGCGCGCGCCGTAGCGCTGGCGGCCCCACACATCGATTTCCCAGGTGGCGCCGATCAGGGCGTTCTGCATGCCGCTGTAATCGCCGCTCCATTTGCCGCCGCCCTTGGCCATGGCGGCGACGCCGGGCTGCAGGTCGGCGCCGGCAACGGTGACATAGCCACGCGCCTGCTCGACCCGGGCGGCGCCTGCGCGGAGATCGGCGTTATAGGTCAACGCCTCGCGGATCAGCGCCTCCAGTGCGGGATCGTTGAAGCTGCCGAAGCCGCTGTCCACCACCGCGCCCGGCTCGGCTGGCTGCTTCCATTGCTGCGGCACGCTGACATTGGGCAGCGCGTCCTTGCGCAGATTTTCAGATGCTGGCGGCGTGAGCAAGGTACAGCCTGCGAGCAGGCTGACGGCCAGGGGCAAGCCGATGCGCGTAAAGGGGATGAGGGCGCGCATCAGTGCAGCTTGGGAATGAGGTAGTTGGTGTACGAACCCACGCGCAGGATCACCATGCGCAGGATGTGGATCGCCTTCAGATGCTGGCTATAGATGGCGGCATCACCTGCCGCACCCGCGGCCAGGAAGATGTTTTGATGCTTGGGCTCGATGTCCAGCTTGACCGCGAAGCGGTTGGGGAAAGCGGGCGTGGTGCCCGGTCTGCGGCAGCACGCCGGAAGTCGGCAACTGCCCCTGTCCCTGCCCCCAGACGATGGAGTTCACCCTGGCCTTGATGATCTGGCCCGGCAGGGTGTTGATCGCCAGCTCGGCGGCGTCGCCCGGCTGCACCTTGTGCAGTTCGTTCTGCTGATAGAGCGCGATGATCTGGTAGGCATCCTCGACGAAGGTCATGGCCGGTGCCAGCGGCACGCCCACCACCATCGAGCCGGGGCGCAGCTGCAGGTTCATCACCCAGCCGTTGGCCGGCGCCACCATCACGGTCTGCGACAACTCCCAGCGGGCATTGTCGAGATCGGCCCGGGTGGCCGCTGCCTGGGCTTTGGCCGTCGCCACCTTGGCCTTGGCCTGGGCTACCGCCGCCTGGTCGCCGCCGGAACGTGCCGACAGTTTGAATTTCGCCTGCGATTCCGAGGCCGTCGCTGTAGCCAGTTGCCCTTCCAGTTCGCGCACATTGGCTTCCCACTTCTCCAGACCGAAGCGATCGCCGGCGCCGGTGGCCACCAGTTCGCGATACTCGACCACCCGCTTCTTCGCCAGATCCAGGTTGGCCCGAATCGCACCCGCCTGGCCACCGGCAGCATTCACCGCCTCGCGCATCTCGCCCACGCTGGCCCCGGCCTGGCTCAGGCCTGCCAGCGCTTCGTTCAATGCGGCCTCATTGGCGGCAAGCTTGCCTTCGAGCTGCTTGACGGTATTGCGGTAGGGCGTGGGGTCGATCTTGAACAGCACCGCGCCCTTTTTCACGTAGTCGTTGCCGCTCACCGGCACTTCGATCACCCGGCCGCGCACCTGCGGCACGACCTGCACCACATATTTGATGACCCGCACGTCGGGCGACGACGGTGCGACGACGTTGAGCGTCAGAATGAGTGCCGTGATGCCCACGATGGGAATGATGACCACGATCACCTGGGACTGGGTGTTCCAGGGCAGCCACTTGAACTTGATGAATATCAGCCAGACGAAAAAGGCATAGATTCCAATCAGGATGGCTTCCATCAGCGGGCTCCCTCGGCAGCGGGTGCCATTGCTTCTGTCTCGGCCGCAAGCAGCTGGTCGCGCACCTTCCGGAGCTCCGTGGGGAGCTGGCCTTTCGCGCCCAGTTGATCGAGTTCCTTGCGCACCCCCCGAATCTCCTCCAGCGATAGCTCATGCTTCATCGCTTTCTCTCCCGCCTCGATGTAATAGTCAGCATGTTTTTCCGTACCGTAGGCCAGCTTGTAGCTCACCGGTTTGGTGTAGGCCCACAGCCAGGCAAATGGCCACAGCAGGCCACCGAACACCAGCGACAGCAGACACAGGGTCTTGATCGCATCCTTCTGTGGATGGTGCCGTTTCTCGGCCACCTTCTCGGGCAGGATGTGGATCATCCAGAACAGGTAAATGCCCCCGATCGGCATGGCGAAGAGGATGAACAGTGCCAGCCCGTTGGCCACCGAATCCAGTGTGTCGCCTTGGAAAAAGGAGGCGTACGCCGCCGGTGACAGCATCGCCAGTACGACGGCCAGTGTGGTGAGGTAACGCGGATGCTTCATATCAAGTGTCCTTAACCGTCTGTCTGGCAGATCTACTTGCGGAGTTTATCGTGAAATTTCGCCTGAGCCTTCGCTATTTTCGGCGCCACCACGAACTGGCAGTAGGGCTGCGCGGGATTCTGTTCGAAGTAGCCCTGATGGTAATCCTCGGCGGGATAAAACGTTTCCGCCTCGACGACTGCCGTGACGACGGGTGCGCCGAACGCCCGGGCGGCTGTGAGTTCGGCGATCACCGCGGTTGCTTCGGCCTTCTGTGCCGGCGTGTGGCAGAAAATGGCCGAGCGATACTGCGTGCCGACATCGTTGCCCTGACGGTTGAGCTGGGTGGGATCGTGCAGGGTGAAAAAAACGTCCAGCAGGTCGCGATAGGCAATCACGTCGGGATCGAACGTCACCTGCACCACTTCGGCGTGGCCGGTATCGCCGTTGCAGATGTCCTTGTAGGTGGGGTTCGTGGTGTGGCCGCCCATGTAGCCGGACACGGCCGACTCCACACCGCGCAGGCGGTTGAATACCGATTCGATGCACCAGAAACAGCCGCCGGCAAGGGTTGCGATTGCGTGGGGCATGGCCTGGCTCCGGTCAGACGACCGGCACGGTTTCCCTGAACGATGCGCGCGTCATCAGTTTGTCGAACAGCTTCGCCAGATTCGGATGGGCGTTGCGCCAGTCGATTTCGGCGAAGCGCAAATCCAGGTAGCCCAGCATGCAGCCGCAGGCGACATCGGCCAGCGTCATGCTGTTGCCGAGGTACCAGGGCTTTTCGCCCAGCGCTTCGGACAGGGCTTCGAGACCGCGGAATAAGGTCTTTTCCTGCAGCAGCAGCCAGTCGCCGCTTTGCTGTTCGGGTGCGCGCTTCTTTTCCAGATAGACCGCCACCGCAGCGTCGGTCACGCCATCGGCCAGCGCTTCGACGCCGCGCACCACCATGCGGGTTTTCGGTTCGGCGGGAATGAGGTGGGCGACCGGGCTGACGTGGTCGAGGTATTCGACGATGACGCGGGAGTCGAACACCGACTCGCCGTCTTCCAGCACCAGCACCGGCACCTTGCCCAGCGGATTGAGACTGGGCACGACACTGTCGGCCTGCCACGGATTTTCAACCTGGAGCTGGAACGGGATTTTCTTTTCCAGCAACACGACACGGACTTTGCGACCGTAGGGGCTGGTGAGCGAGGTGACGAGTTTCATGGCGTGGACGGTCAGAGTTGTACGGTCTCATTATCGCCTGCCGTCAGCGCGGCACCAACCTGTTCGCGCAGGGCCGGCAGAATCGCTCGATCAACCAGGGATGGCACGGCAGCCCCTAGAACAGCCCGGTCTGGCGTGCCGCCTCGGCCAGCGCCTTCGTCACTTCGGCCACCTGGGTGGAGGCATCGGCCACCGGCGCGGTGGTCGCCTTGGCGGTCCACATCACGCGGCCGCTGGCGACATCGATGATGGAACCGATGGCAGCCAGACCTGGCGTACTCTGCCCGGCACCGACTGGCATGCTTACCCCCACACCGCCCCCGACCCCGCTACCGCCATAGTAGCCGCCCGATCCTCCCCATCCACCGATACCGATACTGAACGAAGACATCGGGCTGGCCTGCCAATAATCCGGCGTCAGCGTCGTGCTGAATACCGCACGGGCACCTGCAGCCTGTGCCGCCGGCAGGTAATGACGGGCCGGCGGTTCATGGCCGGGCGTCGGATTCACGAGCGTCGAATCGGTCAGCGGTCTGGCACCCAACTGCGTCAACTGGCTGGAAATCTGGTTCTCGCAGATCAGCTTGATCGCCGGCTCGGGCGCCTCGCAGACGACCAGAATGGTCGCACCGCGCAGCGCCTGCTTGGGGAACTGCGGATCGATATACTGCGCGCCCAGTTGGGTTGACGCACAGCCACTCAGCAACATCAAGCCGATGGCCGCAGCAAGAGTGCGTTCCAGTACCCCCACACGGAGTTTGCGGCCATCGGGGCGGGTAAGCGAGGTATCCAGTTTCATGTGGTCTCCCAGAGCTGCGGACTGTTTATCGGGTTGGATTGGGTACGTCGCCATTATTGTCCGCTGGAAACAGCGTTCCAAGCCGTTCGCGCAGGCTCGGGTAAAACCTCGGCCTCGAACCAGGGATGGCGTTTCAACCAGCCCCGGTTGCGCGGGCTGGGATGCGGCAGCGGCAGATAATCCGGGGCGAAATCGCGCCAGGCCAGCACGGTGTCGGCCAGCGTGCGGCCACGGCGTCGGCCCAGGTAATACGCCTGCGCATAGGCACCGATCAGCAGGGTGAGCCGGATGTCAGGCATCGCCGCGCGCAGTTGCGGATGCCACAGTGGCGCGCATTCCGGGCGCGGCGGCAGGTCGCTGCCTTTCACCGTGCCGGGATAACACAGGCCGGTGGGGACGATGGCGATGCGCGAGACATCGTAGAAAGTTTCGCGCGTCATTCCCAGCCATTGCCGCAACAGGTCGCCGGAGGGGTCGTTCCAGGGAATGCCGGTTGCGTGCACGCGCCGCCCCGGTGCCTGGCCGACGATCAGCAGGCGCGCGGTGGGAGAAACACGCAGGATGGGACGCGGCGGATGCGGCAGGTGCGCGGCACAGACGGTGCACGCCTGCACCCGCGCCAGCAGTTCGGCAAATTCGGTATCGCCGGCGTCAGCCGACGTGATCGACGATGAACTGCTTGACCGCATCGACGTCGGCATCCATGAGGTGCTTTTTCTGCGGTAGCGCTTCCAGATCGGCCAGCTCGGTCGGGCGCACCGGCTCGATACCGAGCGCCTCGCGGATGGCGTCGTCGAACTTGGCGGGCTGCGCGGTTTCCATGCAGATCAGCGGCACGCCGGGCTCGCGGTGTTCCATGCCGACTTTCAGGCCGTCGGCGGTGTGCGGATCGATCATGGTGCCGTACACCTCGTACACGGTGCGGATGGTGTCGAGGCGATTGGCGTGATTGCTCGAACCCGAGACCATGCCGAATTCGGCCACATGCTTGAACAGACCCTCAGCGTTCAGATCGAAGCTGCCGCCGGATTCGACCGCACCCCACAGGCTGCGGATTTTTGCGGCATCGCGACCGCTGAGGTCGAAGATGAAACGCTCGAAGTTGGATGCCTTCGAGATGTCCATGCTCGGGCTGGAGGTGTGCTTGGTTTCCGGACGCGGACGATAGACCCCGGTCTTGAAGAACTCGTCGAGTACGTCGTTTTCATTGGTGGCGACGATCAGCTTGGCGATCGGCAGCCCCATCTGTCTGGCGATGTGGCCGGCGCAGACGTTGCCGAAGTTGCCCGACGGCACCGAGAACGACACCTGCTGGTCGTTGCTGTGTGTCGCGGCGAAATAGGCCTTGAAGTAGTACACGCTCTGCGCGGCGACACGCGCCCAGTTGATCGAGTTGACCGCGCCGATGTGATGCTTCGTCTTGAAGTCCAGATCGTTCGACACCGCCTTGACGATGTCCTGGCACTGGTCGAACACGCCGCGGATCACCAGATTGTAGATGTTGGCGTCCTGCAGGGCGTACATCTGCGCCTGCTGGAAGCGCGTCATGCCGTGCTCGGGCGACAGCATGAAGACACGCACGCCGCGCTTGCCGCGCATCGCATATTCGGCTGCCGAACCGGTGTCGCCGGAGGTGGCGCCGAGGATGTTCAGCTCGCCGCCGGTTGCTTTTCCCGAAGACGAGTGGGCCAGCGCGTATTCGAACAGGTTGCCGAGCAGCTGCATCGCCATGTCCTTGAACGCCAGCGTCGGGCCGTTCGACAGCGCCAGCACGTGCAGGCCGGGCTCCAGGGTTTTCAGCGGGGTGATGTCGGCCGCGTTTTCGCCGTTGCCGGTGTAGCGATAGACGTCAGCGGTGTAGGTCTTGTCGATCAGCGCGCGCAGGTCGTCATGCGGGATGTCGTCGATCAGGCGCGACAGCACCGCGAACGCCAGTTCGCGGTAGTTCATGCCGCGCAATCGCCGCGAGTTCGTCGGCGCTGAAACGTGGATACGATTCCGGTACATAGAGGCCGCCATCGCTGGCCAGGCCGCCGAGCAGGATGTCGGAAAAACGCAGGGTCGGGGCGAGGCCGCGGGTGCTCTGGTAGTTCATTACTTCGCCGCCAGTTCTTCGAGACGGATGCGCATCACCTTGCCCACCACGCTATCCAGTGCCTCGATCTTGGCGATTGCGGCATTGACGTTCTTTTCCACCGTGATGTGGGTCAGCAGAATGATGGTGACCTGTTCTTCGCCTTCGGCGGGTTCCTTCTGCACCATGGCGTCGATGGAGATATTGCTGTCGGCCAGGATGCGGGTGATGTCGGCCAGCACGCCAGGGCGGTCGAAGGCGGAAAGGCGCAGGTAATACGCGGTGCGCACTTCATCCATCGCCAGAATCGGTGTGTCCGCCAGTTGATCCGGCTGGAACGCCAGATGCGGCACGCGGTGGTGCGGATCGGCGGTGTGCAGACGCGTCACGTCGACCAGATCGGCGACCACGGCGGAGGCGGTGGGCTCGGCACCGGCGCCCGCGCCGTAATACAGCGTCGGGCCGACGGCGTCGCCTTTGACCAGGATGGCGTTCATCGCACCGTCGACGTTGGCGATCAGGCGGCGCTCGGGAATCAGCGTCGGATGCACGCGCAGCTCGATGCCGTTTTCGGCGCGGCGGGCGATGCCCAGGAGCTTGATGCGATAGCCGAGTTCCTCGGCGTACTGCACATCCTCGCGCGTCAGTTTCGAAATGCCCTCGGTGTAGGCGCGGTCGAACTGCATCGGAATGCCGAAGGCGATCGCCGACAGGATGGTGAGCTTGTGCGCGGCGTCGATGCCTTCGATATCGAAGGTCGGATCGGCTTCGGCGTAGCCCAGGTCTTGCGCCTGTTTCAGCACGTCTTCGAACGCCGCACCCTTGTCGCGCATTTCGGTGAGGATGAAGTTGCTGGTGCCGTTGATGATCCCGGCCAGCCATTCGATGCGGTTGGCGGTGAGACCTTCGCGCAGCGCCTTGATGATGGGAATGCCGCCCGCCACCGCCGCTTCGAACGCGACCATCACGCCCTTGGCCTGCGCCGCGGCGAAGATTTCGTTGCCGTACTTGGCGACCAGATGCTTGTTGGCAGTGACCACGTGCTTGCCGTTGGCAATCGCCTGCAGCACCAGCTCGCGCGCCGGCTCCAGGCCGCCGATCAGTTCGACCACGATATCGATCGCGGGATCGTCGACGACGTCGAACGGATTGGTCGTCAGCGGCAGGTCGCCCGCCAGTGGCTTGGCTTTTTCCAGGTTGCGCACCGCTGCACGGATCACGCGAATTTCGCGCCCGGCGCGACGGCTGATTTCTTCAGCATTGCGACGCAGCACGGTCAGCGTGCCGCCGCCGACCGTTCCCAGGCCCAGCAGGCCGACGTTGATGGGTTTCATTAAATAGTCTCAGTCAAAAAAAGGGTGTCAGCGATGTGCGCGATTGCGGTCGAGGAAGCGACTCATGCGCCCGATCGCCTCGGTCAGATCTTCTTCATGCGGCAGGAACACCACCCGGATGTGGTCCGGGTGTGGCCAGTTGAAGCCGCTGCCCTGTACCACCAGCACGCGTTCCTCTTCCAGCAGGTTGAGGATGAATTTCTGGTCGTCGTGGATGGAATACAGCTTGGGGTCGAGCCGCGGAAACAGATACATCGCGGCCTTCGGCTTCATGCAGGTCACGCCGGGAATCAGCGTCAGCAGTTCGTGTGCCAGATCGCGCTGGCGCGTCAGTCGCCCGCTCGGCGCCACCAGGTCGTTGATGCTCTGGTAGCCGCCGAGTGCCGTCTGGATGCCGTATTGCCCCGGCACGTTGGAACACAGACGCATCGACGCCAGCATGTTCAGTCCTTCCAGATAATCCTTGGCGTGACGTTTGTCGCCCGACGCGATCAGCCAGCCCGCACGATAGCCACAGGCACGGTAGTTCTTCGACAGGCCATTGAAGGTGATGATCAGCACGTCCTCGGCGAGCGAAGCGATCGAGGTATGCGTCACGCCGTCGTACAGCACCTTGTCGTAGATTTCGTCGGCATAGACGATGAGTTGGTGCTTGCGCGCGATTTCCAGAATTTCCAGCAGCAGTTCGGTCGGATACAGCGCGCCGGTCGGATTGTTGGGGTTGATGATGACGATGGCGCGCGTGTTCGGTCGTGATCTTGGCGCGAATGTCGTCCAGATCGGGCAGCCAGCCGGCACCTTCGTCACACAGGTAATGGCGTGGCTTGCCGCCGCCCAGACTGACCCCTGCGGTCCACAGCGGGTAATCGGGTGCCGGCACCAGCACTTCGTCGCCGTTGTTCAGCAGCGCCTGCATCGACATCACGATCAGCTCGGAGACGCCGTTGCCGATGATGATGTCGTCGATCTGCACCCCTGCGATGCCCTTGCGCTGCGTCTCGTGCATGATCGCCTTGCGCGCCGCGAACAGGCCTTTGGAGTCACTGTAGCCGGACGCGTTCGGCAGGTTGACGATCACATCCTGCACGATTTCTTCCGGCGCCTCGAAACCGAACGGCGCCGGATTGCCGATGTTCAGCTTGATGATGCGCTGACCCTCTTCCTCCATCTGCTTGGCGCGCGCCATCACCGGCCCGCGAATGTCGTAGCAGACATTATCGAGCTTGGCTGATTTGTGGATGGTGCGTAAGCGTGGCCTGTTGTCAGCCGTCACGTTGAGTTACCTGTTTGCGTGGAATCATGGCGCATAGAATCATGGCGCGTAAAACCAAGGCAAAACAACGCCTTGGAAAACCAGTGATTTTACCGGACGCATCCAGCCCCGGCAAACGTCCTGCGACGCCGGAAAGCGAATCTGCTAAGGTTTCGACATGAAACTGCATCTCAATACCGACGCCGGGCAGCGGCTGTTCACCGGCTATGGCGCCGACCACGTCCTGATCAACGAGCAGCGCTTCGACGCCAGTTTGCTGCTCTCCGCACAAGGCATCGAGATCGCGCCCTGGGCCGGGCTGGGATTTGACGCCCTCACCGCAGGGCATTTCGAGTGGCTGGCCCAGCACAGGCTGGACATCCTGCTGCTGGGTACCGGCACCCGCCTGCGCTTTCCCCACCCGTCGCTCACGCGCGCCCTGATCGATGCACGCATCGGCCTGGAAGTGATGGACATCGGCGCGCTGTGCCGCACCTACAATTTTCTTGCGGCCGAAGGGCGCAGCGTGGGGGCGGCGGTGTTGATCGAACCGGCTATGCCGGCCTGAAGCTGGAGGGCGGCAATAGCCGGCGCGTTACAGCGGTTTGATGGATTCCTTCACGCCGGTTTAACCTGGAAACCGCAGTTGGACGCGCACGAGCAGGCGTGCCATCGGGCGTGTAGCGGCCTCACCCAACTGGTGAACAATATCGGAGGCATTCAATCCTGTATTCATGCGGCGTTTGCAAGGGTGACGAGCGGTCAACTGCGGTTTCCAGGTTGAACGTCCCGCAGCAGCGCTGAATGATGATCCAGCGCCCAGCGCGTCTTGGTCTGCTGTTCGCTGTCCCGCTCGGCGCCCACCTCGGCCAGAAACGCCATGAAACCGGCAATGGCGACCGCGGCCTGGATCACCGGGACCTTGATCGACATCTCCATCAAGCGCGCACCGTCCTGCCGCTTCCACAACTCGGCGGTGATGCGCCAGGGGCAGGCCGGATCATCGAACTTCCAGCGGTGCGCCTGCAACGGACCGAGCACGCTCAGCGCGTCGTAGTCGATGTGCTGTTTGCCGATGGCGGCGAGAAAGTCTTCCTGCTCCTGGGTGAACAGTTTTGCAATGCCCTTGTCCCCGGCGACCACCTGCTTGATCAGGCTGTTTTCCAGCGGCATGGTCAGCGAAGCCGACTTGACCACCCCGCTCTCGCTGGCGTCGGCCTCGAGCTTGAAGCCTTCGTATTTGCGCCACTCTTGCGGCACGTCGGCCGGGATGACCGGACGGAACTTCACGGTGCTGTCGCCGTCTTCGCCGAGGATGCGCCGCGCCCGGGCAATCATGCCGGCCTTGAACAGATCGAGATCCGGGGTGTCGAAAAAGTAGATGTAGCGTTCCTCGTCGTTGTCGATGCTCAGCTTGTAGTGATCCAGCGCGGTATCGATCTGATGGTCCGGAATCGTCGCCTTGATCTCGATGGCGTCGACGCCGTCGAGTTTGCTGGCGACCTGGCCGCGGGTGGCAGCGCCTCTTTTGGGGGTGGCGTTCATGTCAGGTTCCTCCCGATGGCGAGATGACGTTTATCGGATCAGCGCCTTGTAGGAGTCATCTTAGCCATTCCTGGCATCCGTTCAATGGACGATATCGTTCCGGTGGCGCAGCCAGATCGCTGTCATCACGGCGCTGATAAACAGGCCGAACACCCAGACGATGGTGTGAATGTGCCAGTCATTGCGCACCATCAGGGCGTAACCGCCGGTGAGCAGCAGAATGCTGATGTTCTCGTTGAAGTTTTGCTGCGCGATGGAGTGGCCGGCGCCCATCAGCAGGTGGCCGCGATGTTGCAGCAGGGCGTTCATCGGCACCACGAAGAAGGCGGCGAGGGTGCCGAGCAGGATCAACAGGGCTACCGCCAGGGCGAGGTTTTCGACCCAGATCAGCGAGACGGGTATGAGGCCGAGAACGATGCCGGCGGGCAGGGTGCGGATGGCGTGTTCGAGGCGGACGTATTTGCCGGCGAGGATGGAGCCGATGGCGATGCCTACCGCCGTGGCGGCAGTGAGTTGCGTGGCCTGTCCAAGACTGAATTTGAGGTTGAGCGCGGCCCACTCGATGATGAGCAGGCGCAGGGTGGAGCCAACGCCCCAGAACAGGGTGGTGACCGCAAGCGAGACCTGGCCCAGCGGGTCGCGCCAGAGCAGGGTGAAGCTGTGCCAGAAATCGTGCAGGATGAATAACGGTGATTTGCTGGGAATTTTGTGGTCGATCGGCAGGCGCGGGATGAACAGATTGACGATTGCAGCGGCCAGGTACATGCCGGTGGTGGCGATGATCGCGAATTTGGGGGCGATGATCCATTCACCCATGCCGAAGCTGACGAGCGCGGCCTCGGCCAGTTGCGGGTTGATCAGCGCGCCGCCGATGATGGCGCCGAGCACGATGGCGGCAACGGTGGTGCCTTCTATCCAGCTGTTGGCGACGACCAGTTTGCTGGGCGGCAGCAGTTCGGTGAGGATGCCGTATTTGGCGGGCGAATACATGGCGGCGCCAATGCCGACCAGCGCGTAGGCCAGCAGTGGGTGCAGTCCGGCGAGCATGGTGAGGCAGCCGACAAATTTGACCGTGTTGGCGATCAGCATGACGCGGCCTTTGGGCAGAGCGTCGGCGAACGGCCCCACCAGTGGTGCCAGCACGATGTAGGCGATGACGAAGACCGTTTGCAGCAGCGGCGAATGCCAGCCCGGCGCGTCAAAAAACACCAGTAAACCGATGGCGGCAAACAGCAGGGCGTTGTCGGCCAGCGCAGACAGAAATTGCGCCAGCAGGATGGTGTAAAACGCGCGATTCAAAGTATTCGGTCGGGTGGAATAAAGCGGGAAGAACCGCTGGACGCCATCATCAAACGCGTGAGATTACAGCAACTTGGTGGGCCATGGTTTTCAAGGCAGTCGCGTTTGTGGTTCAATAAAAATCTTTTCTGACCCACGAGCAAGATTTTATGGCCGACCGCAGACTGCAAGTATTCTATACCGTTGCCAAACAGCTCAGCTTCACCAAAGCGGCCGATATTCTCTACATGACCCAGCCGGCCGTGACCTTTCAGGTCAAGCAGCTGGAAGAACATTTCAATACCCGTTTGTTCGAGCGCAGCCACGGCAAGATTTCGCTGACCCCGGTAGGCGATCTGGTGCTGGGCTACGCTGAGCGCATTCTGGCGCTAAGCGGCGAAATGGAAGCGCGGGTGGGCGAGTTGACCGGGCAGGTGACCGGCCCCTTGATGATCGGCGCCTCCACCACGATTGCCGAATACCAGCTGCCGCGCATTCTGGGCGAATTCAAGGAACGTTTCCCGCAGGTGCAGGCGCGGTTGACGGTAGCCAATTCGGAAACCATCGCCGCCAAAGTGGCCGACCATTCGCTCGATATCGGCCTGATCGAAGCGCCATCGCACAACCCCAACCTGACTACGCTGGCGTGCTGCGAAGACGAACTGGTGATGATTTGCGGGTTGAACCATGCGCTGGCTTCGCGCTCGAGTGTGAACGCGCAGGATATTGCCGAGCAGCGTTATGTCTCGCGCGAGCACGGCTCGGGTACGCGCGAAGTGGTGGACGATTTCTTCAAGGGTCACGGCGTCAACCCGGACGATCTGCATATCGAAATGGAGCTGGGCAGCCGCGAGGCGATCAAGGGCGCGGTGGAGGCCGGGCTGGGCGTGGCCATCATGTCGGCGTCCACGGTGACCAAGGAAATCCGTCTCGGCACGCTGGTCGCGGTGCCGCTGAGTCCCCGGCTGACGCGCGAATTGTCCATGGTCTACGCGCCGGAAAAATTTCGCAGCAAATTGCTCGATGCCTTCATCAGCTTTGTTGAAAACAAATTCCAGCAGTGCAATATCGATGTCGTTCCGCTGAAACGCCCGCTCAAGGGTGGCGCACGCTGATGCGGGACAGCAAACGCCTGCTATCGATATTCCGGTCCCTGTCTGAATCCAGGCAACAGGCGTTGCTGGAATATGCCGAATTTCTGGCAGGCAAGGAAGGCGCCGAAATCGCTGCGGCGCCGCCCACCGAGCCATTGGACATTCCGCGCCCCGAGAAGGAAAACGTGGTCAAGGCGATTCAGCGGCTGACCAGGACCTATCCGATGCTGGAGCGCAACGAGATTTTTCACGAAGCGTCGGCGCAGATGACCCGTCACCTGA
The DNA here is from genome assembly GCA_963818665.1 of uncultured Hydrogenophilales bacterium. Classification (GTDB taxonomy): domain Bacteria; phylum Pseudomonadota; class Gammaproteobacteria; order Burkholderiales; family Thiobacillaceae; genus Thiobacillus. The sequence goes on from CAWFTM010000004.1 coordinate 200,846, forward strand.
TTCATGGCGTGCCCGCCATTGAAGTCATAGACGAACTGGAGCGAATCTTCGCGCAGCAGTATCAGAAGCACCGCGAGGCGCTGACCGCAAACCTGCCGCCACCCTGATCCCGCAGGGGATCAAGCTGGTAGCGCGCCCCCGCATTGCCAGCAACTCATGAAATTGCCGGGGTTAGGTTCGCCACAGTGCGGACACGTCTTTTCCTCGCCCGGGACAAGGTTCAACACATCGGCCAGAATCGCGCGTGCACGCAGTTCATGCGTGTCGTCATCGACCCACACCTCGGGTTGCGCCTGCATGAACGGCAGTTCGCCCAAGGCGCCGGCGGCATTGGCGTTGAAGATGTGGGTGCGAATGCCGAGACTGGACAAGGCATCCACAGCGAGCTGGGCGTCGAGCAGGGTGGCGGCAATGTGAACCCGCTTCATCGACGGGGAAGGAGATCAGGTCTTGCGGCGGACGCGCACGATGAGGTCGATGCCTTCGGTCACCATGTCGTCCGGCAGTGATGGCAGGCCGGAGATGAAAACCGATCCGGCATCGATGTCGGAGAGCTTGCCGCTGTCGACTTCGTAGAGATGGTAATGCGGGCCGGTGTTCGGGTCGTAGAACACCTTGCTGGGGTCGACGATGACTTCGCGCACTAGACCTTTATCCAGAAACAGTTTGAGGGTGTTGTAAACCGTGGCCTTGGAGGTTTCGGAATGGTTGGTGTTGGCAATCGCCATCACCTGGTCGGCCGACAGGTGCTCCTGACGCGAAAACAGGGCGTACGCAATCTCGATCCGCTGATGGGTCGGGTTGATATCGTGGCCACGCAGAAGGCCGGCCATGTTGTCGCGCGTGTAATGCATGCGCCATGATAATCAGCAATCTGGACTTTGTCTAATTTCCGGAATGGGTATGAAAACCATTTGGAAGAGGCTTGCCGGGGACGGCAGGACGCCAAAAAACGGTACAATCGGGGCCAGGTTTTTGATTGGATTTTTGGAAGCTGGAATCCCGTGGTTACGCTCACCCGACTCGATAGTACGCAGCCAGACTTTCAGGCGCGCCTGACGCGCCTGTTGCAATTTGATGATGCCGCTGATGCGGCCATCGAGCATACCGTTGCCGCGATCCTGCAAGACGTCAAGACCCGCGGGGATGCGGCAGTGCTCGAATACACCGAGCGCTTCGACCATCTTGCTGCCGCTTCGCTGGCGAGTCTGGAACTGGACGCCGCGCAACTCCAGGCCGCGCTCGAACACTTGCCGGCCGATACCCGTCAGGCACTGGAAGCCGCCGCCGCGCGCGTGCGCCGCTATCACGAGAAGCAGATTCAGACCTCGTGGACCTACACCGAAGATGATGGCACCGTGCTGGGGCAGAAAATCACCCCGCTCGACCGCGTCGGGCTGTATGTGCCGGGCGGCAAGGCTGCCTATCCGTCGTCGGTGCTGATGAATGCGATACCGGCCAAGGTCGCCGGAGTGGGCGAACTCGTCATGGTGGTGCCGACGCCGGGCGGCGAACAGAATCAACTGGTGCTGGCGGCGGCTGCGATTGCCGGAGTGGATCGCGTGTTCACCATCGGCGGCGCGCAGGCGGTGGCGGCGCTGGCTTACGGCACCGCAGACCGTGCCGCAGGTCGACAAGATCGTCGGTCCCGGCAACGCTTACGTCGCCGCAGCCAAGCGCCGGGTGTTTGGCACCGTCGGCATCGACATGATCGCCGGACCTTCGGAAATCCTGGTGATTGCCGACGGCAATACCCCGCCGGAATGGGTGGCGATGGATCTGTTTTCACAGGCCGAGCACGATGAAATGGCGCAGTCGATTTTGCTGTCGCCCGACACGGCTTATCTCGACGCGGTGGCGGCGGCCATCGACAAGCTGATTACCGACATGCCGCGCAGTGAGGTGATCCGCACCTCGCTGACCAATCGCGGCGCGCTGATCAAAACGCGCGATCTGGCTGACGCGGCCGCCATTTCCAACGTCATCGCGCCGGAACACCTGGAACTGTCGGTGGCCGATCCCGAGGCCCTGTTGCCCTTGCTCAAACATGCGGGTGCGATTTTCATGGGCAAGAACACCTGCGAGGCACTGGGCGATTACTGCGCCGGGCCGAACCATGTGCTGCCGACTTCGCGCACTGCGCGTTTCTCGTCGCCACTGGGCGTCTACGACTTCCAGAAGCGCAGCAGCCTGATACACGTGTCGCAGGCCGGTGCGCAGACGCTCGGGCAGATCGCTGCCACGCTGGCGTATGGCGAGGGCTTGCAGGCGCACGCGCGCTCTGCCGAATATCGCCTGATTCACAAATGAGTTCGCGGTCCCGATGAGTCCGTACTGGAGCGCCGTGGTGCGCGGCCTGACGCCCTATGTGCCGGGCGAGCAACCCAAACTCGCCAATCTGGTCAAGCTCAACACCAACGAGAATCCCTATGGGCCCAGCCCCAGGGTGCTCGACGCGTTGCGTGCCGAAGCCGCCGACACCCTGCGTCTGTACCCCGACCCCAATTCCGATCGCCTGCGCGCGGGGATTGCGGCTTATCACGGTGTGAGCGCGGATCAGGTGTTCGTCGGCAATGGCTCCGACGAAGTACTGGCACATGCCTTCATGGCCCTGCTCAAGCACGACGCGCCCATTTTGTTTCCCGACATCAGCTACAGCTTTTATCCGGTGTATTGCGGCCTGTATGAAATCGCGTATCGCCAGATCCCGCTGACCGCATCATTCGAGATCAACGTAGGGGATTACCTGACGCCCAACGGCGGGGTGATTTTCCCCAACCCCAATGCGCCGACCGGGCGTTTGCTGGCGCTGGGCGAAATTGAACGCCTGCTGGCGGGAAATGTTCACTCCGTCGTCGTGATCGACGAAGCCTATATCGATTTCGGCGGCGAATCGGCGGTGAGCCTGGTGGCGCGTCATCCGCAATTATTGGTGACCCGCACGCTGTCCAAATCGCACGCGCTGGCCGGCCTGCGCGTCGGGTATGCCGTTGGTCAGGCCCATCTGATCGAGGCGCTCAACCGGGTCAAGGACAGCTTCAATTCTTACCCGCTCGACCGTTTTGCCCAGGCAGGCGCGCTGGCGTCGATGGAAGACCATGCCTGGTTCGAATCCATCTGCGCCAGGGTCGTGGCAACGCGCATCCGGCTGGTGGCGGCCATGGGGCAGATGGGCTTCGAGGTACTGCCCTCGGCCGCCAATTTCATCTTCGCTCGCCACCCAGCGCACGACGGCGCCGAACTTGCCGCCGCACTGCGCGAACGCAGCATCATCGTGCGCCATTTCAGCAAACCCGCCCGCATTGCGCCGTTTTTGCGCATCACCATCGGCACCGATGCACAATGCGATGCGCTGATTGCCGCATTGAAAACCCTGGCCGCCTGCTAGAATTCTTTTACCGCCTGAATCCCCGACGCCATGCGCACCGCCCAAGTCACCCGCAATACCCTGGAAACCCAGATCACGGTCAGCCTCAATCTGGACGGCACCGGCACGGCCAAGCTTGCTACCGGCGTGCCATTTCTCGACCACATGCTCGACCAGATCGCCCGCCACGGCTTGATCGACATCGATATCCAGGCCAAGGGCGATCTCCACATCGACGCCCACCACACGGTGGAAGACGCGGGCATCACCTTCGGTCAGGCGTTCGCGCAGGCGCTCGGCGACAAAAAAGGCATCCGCCGTTACGGCCACGCCTACGTGCCGCTCGACGAGGCGCTGTCGCGTGTGGTGATCGATTTGTCGGGACGGCCCGGGATCGAATACCACGTCGATTACACGCGCGCGCGCATCGGCGATTTCGACGTGGATCTGTTTCTGGAATTTTTCCGCGGTTTCATCAACCATGCCGGCGTCACGTTGCACATCGACAACCTGCGCGGCATCAATGCACACCATCAGGCCGAGACGATTTTCAAGGCATTCGGCCGTGCGCTGCGCATGGCGGTGGAAGTCGATTCGCGCATGAGCGGCGTGATGCCGTCGACCAAGGGCACCTTATGAGTTCCGAAAAAAAGGCTGCGCGGTGAGCGTCGATATCGCCGTGATCGACTACGGCATGGGCAATCTGCGTTCGGTGTCCAAGGCGATCGAGCACGTGGCTCCGGCGATGTCGGTGGTGGTGACATCCGATCCCGCAGTGATTGCTGCGGCCGGGCGCGTGGTGTTTCCGGGGCAGGGCGCCGCACCGGATTGCCTGCGCGAAATCGATGCACGTGGCCTGCGTCAGGTGATTGTCGACGCCGCGCACAGCAAGCCGTTTCTGGGGATCTGCATGGGGATGCAGGTGCTGTTCGAGCACAGCGAAGAAGGCGACACCGATTGCCTGGGCATTCTGCCCGGCACGGTGCAGCGCTTTCCTGCCGAAGCGATGGTCGACGCAGAGGGCAACAAGCTCAAGGTGCCGCACATGGGCTGGAACAACGTCCATCAGGCCGGTCCGCATCCGCTGTGGGCGGGCATCGAGGAAGGTGAGCGTTTCTACTTCGTTCACAGCTATTTTGTGCAGCCGACTTCGCCCGACGTGATCGCCGGGTTTTCGCATTACCCGTTTCCGTTTACCTGCGCGGTGGCCACGGCCAACATCTTTGCCGTGCAGTTTCACCCGGAAAAAAGCCAGAACGCCGGATTGACGCTGCTGGGCAATTTTGTAACCTGGAATCCGGGTGAGCGCGAAGCCACCCGCGATATGTCTGGCGCGGCCTGCGCCTAATTTTTTATCTGTACGACCTGCTGATCAGCCATGTTAATTATCCCTGCGATCGACCTTAAAGACGGCCACTGCGTGCGCCTGGAACAAGGCGAAATGGACAAGGCCACGGTGTTTTCCGAGGATCCGGCGGCCACCGCCCGTCACTGGAAAGCACAGGGTGCCCGCCGCCTGCACCTGGTGGATCTCAATGGCGCGTTTGCCGGCAAGCCCGTCAACGATGCAGCGATCCGTTCCATCGTGGATGCCGTCGGCGACGATATGCCGGTGCAACTCGGCGGCGGTATCCGCGACCTCGCCACCATCGAACGCTATCTCGATGACGGCGTGCGCTATGTGATTATCGGCACGGCTGCGGTGAAAAACCCCGGTTTCCTGCACGAAGCCTGCGACGCCTTTCCCGGTCATGTCATGGTCGGACTCGACGCCAAGGATGGCAAGATTGCGGTCGAAGGCTGGTCCAAGATCACCGGCCATGACGTGATCGATCTGGCCAAGCGTTTCGAGGGCTACGGCGTCGAGGCGGTGATCTACACCGACATCGGCCGCGACGGCATGTTGACCGGCGTCAATATCGAAGCCACCCAAAGGCTGGCGCAGGCGTTGTCGATCCCGGTCATCGCCAGCGGCGGCGTGACCAACCTCGACGACGTGCAGGCGCTTTCCACGGTGGCCAAGGACGGCATCATCGGCGCGATCACCGGCCGCGCGATCTATCAGGGCACGCTCGATTTCACTGCTGCGCAGAAGCTCGCCGACGAGCTGGCAGGCGGCGTGTTCGGCGTTTGATCGATGCTCGCGAAGCGCATCATTCCCTGCCTCGATGTCACCGACGGCCGTGTGGTCAAAGGGGTCAATTTCGTCGAGTTGAAGGACGCCGGCGATCCGGTCGAAATCGCGCGCCGCTACAACGAAGCCGGCGCGGATGAACTGACTTTCCTCGATATCACCGCCACCTCGGACAACCGCGATCTGATTCTGCACATCATCGAAGCGGTGGCCTCCGAAGTCTTCATTCCGCTGACCGTGGGCGGCGGCGTGCGCGCGGTGGAGGATGTGCAGCGCCTGCTGAATGCCGGTGCCGACAAGGTCAGCATCAATACGTCCGCCGTGGTCAATCCGCAGCTGGTGAAAGACGCGGCCGATCGTTACGGCAGCCAGTGCATCGTGGTGGCGATCGATTCCAAGCGTGTCGGCGACCACTGGGAAGTCTTCACTCATGGCGGGCGCAAGGCTACCGGCCTCGATGCCGTCGAGTGGGCGCGCAAAATGGCTGAACTCGGTGCGGGCGAACTGCTGCTCACCTCGATGGATCGCGACGGCACCAAGAGCGGCTTTGATCTGGAACTCACTCGCGCGATTTCCGATGCGGTGGATATTCCCATCATCGCCAGCGGCGGCGTCGGCAACTTGCAGCACCTGGTGGATGGCGTCAAGGAAGGCCGCGCCGATGCCGTGCTGGCGGCGAGCATTTTTCACTTTGGCGAATACGGCGTGGACGAAGCCAAGCGTTACATGAAGCAGCACGGCATCGAGGTGCGGCTGTGAGCGACTGGCTCGACGCCGTCAAATGGGACGCGCACGGCCTGGTTCCCGCGATTGCGCAGGATGCCGCTACGGGTGACATCCTGATGGTGGCGTGGATGAACCGCGAGGCGCTGGAGGAAACCGCTCGCACCCTGCGCGGCGTGTACTTGGTCGCGCTCGCGCAACAAGCTGTGGCGCAAGGGCGAGGAGTCCGGCCATGTGCAGAACGTCAGCGAAATCCGCCTCGATTGCGACAACGACGTGGTGCTGCTGAAAATCGAACAAGTCGGCGGCATCGCCTGTCATACCGGGCGCCGCTCATGTTTTTTCCAGAAACTGGACCGCGATGATCAGGGACAGGGCCACTGGGTGACGACCACGCCTGTGCTGAAAAACCCGGACGAGATATACCGCAAATGAGTGACATTCTGGATCGTCTGGCCGAAACACTGGAGGCGCGCAAGCAGGCGTCGCCCGACAGTTCCTATGTGGCCAAGCTGTATGCCAAGGGCACCGATGCGATCCTGAAAAAAATCGGCGAGGAAGCGACCGAGACCGTGATGGCGGCGAAGGACGGTCAGTCTGAAAAGATCATCTACGAAATCGCCGATTTATGGTTTCATACCCTGGTGTTGCTGGCGCACAAGGGCCTGAAACCATCTGATGTGCTGAACGAACTGGCGCGCCGTGAGGGTTTGTCCGGTCTGGTTGAGAAAGCGAATCGGCAAGGCGAATCGACATGAGTGATTGCATTTTCTGCAAGATCGTCGCCGGCGAACTGCCCTGCGGCAAAGTGTATGAAGACGATGACGTCATCGCGTTCCACGACATCCATCCGTTTGCGCGGGTGCATCTTCTGATCATTCCGAAGCTGCACATCGCCACGCTGGCTGACTGCACGCCGGCGCATGAAGGCTTGCTGGGCAAGATGCTGCTGCTGGCGCCGCGCCTGGCAAAGGAGCAAGGGCTGACTGCCGGCTTCAAGACGCTGATCAACACTGGGCGTGGCGGTGGTCAGGAAGTGTTCCATATTCACGTACATGTATTTGGTGGCGGCGACCCCGTTCCGCACACTTAAATTAAAGGAGATTCATCATGGGCAGCTTGAGCATTTGGCATTGGTTGATCGTACTGGTCGTCGTGCTGTTGATTTTTGGCACCAAGAAACTGCGAAACATCGGCAGCGACCTCGGTGGCGCGGTCAAGGGTTTCAAGGAAGGCATGAAGGAAGATGCGCCGAAGCTGAACGAGTCAGCCGACTCCGGCCGCACCATCGACGCCGAGGTCAAGGACAAACAGCAAAGCTGAGATGCAAGTGACAAGGTGCAAGCCACAAGGAATTTCCTTGAAACTTGCGACTTGAAGCTTGCCACATGACCCATGTTCGACATCGGTTTTACTGAACTCATCGTCATCGGCGTGGTTGCGCTGATCGTCATCGGCCCCGAGCGCCTGCCCAAGGTCGCGCGCACGGCGGGGCATCTGTACGGCCGCCTGCAGCGTTATGTCTCATCAGTGAAATCGGACATCAGCCAGGAAATTCAGCTGGATGAAATTCGTCGCGCCGGGCAGGGGTTCAAGGAATCCATCGAATCGGCCGTGTCAGGCGTCGAACAGCAGGCAACCGTGGTGGATGACTACTTGCGCAACGAGGTGGATGAGATCGAGCGGGTGGTGGCTTTGCCCGAAAGTGATCGCTCCGTGCCCCAGGCGGCGAAGAAGCCACCCGTAGCCGATCAGAAGCCAACTGAGCAATCGCCGCAGCAAAGCCTGTTGCTCGACGAGCCGGATCAGAATACCCACGTGCGCGTGCCATCTGCCGAGCAGGCAGGGGCATCTGGCGACAACCCCGAAAAAACCGCATGAGCCCTACTGAAGACACGTTCATCTCGCATCTCATCGAAATGCGCGATCGTCTGCTGCGCGCGGTGCTTGCGGTGGTCATCATTTTTATCGCCCTGTTCCCATGGGCTCAGGATTTGTACGCGCTGCTCGCCAAGCCGCTGCTGGCGGCGCTGCCCGCAGGCGGGCAGATGATCGCGACTGAAGTCACCACGCCGTTCTTTGTGCCGATCAAGGTCACGATGATGACGGCATTTCTGCTGGCGCTGCCGTGGGTGTTTTATCAGGCGTGGGCGTTCGTTGCGCCAGGCTTGTATCAGCATGAAAAGCGCCTCGGCGTGCCGCTGGTGATCGCCAGCGTGATCCTGTTTGCGCTGGGGATGGCGTTCGCCTATTTCCTGGTGTTTCCGGTGGTGTTTGGTTTCATCGTCGGTGTCGCGCCCGAAGGCGTGGCGGTGATGACCGACATCGGCAAATACCTCGACTTCGTGATGACCCTGTTCATGGCGTTCGGCATCACCTTCGAAGTGCCGGTGGCGGTGGTGCTGCTGGTGAAGATGGGCATGGTGTCGGTGGCCAAGCTGCGCGAAATCCGTTCTTACGTCATCGTCGGCGCGTTTGTGATTGGCGCGATATTTACACCGCCCGATATCATTTCGCAGTTCATGCTGGCGGTGCCGCTGTGGATTTTGTATGAACTGGGAATCGTCGTCGCCAGCTTGATCACCCGGCCCCAGCCTGAGGCCGGATCGGATTATGTCCCGATGTCCGAATCCGACATGGATAACGAACTGGATCGCATCGAGGCGGGTCAGGGTGAACCCGGGCCACGCGACCAGAAATAAAAACCGGTTGATACGCGCTACAGGCAGGCGGCTTGGTGCAATCAAGCCGCATGGCGTCATCCAACCAGCTTAAAAATACTTTGGGGAGGCTGTATGGATGCTTTGAGGTCAGGAAGTGACGTATTGTTCGTGCTGCTGGGCGGCATCATGGTACTGGCCATGCATGCGGGGTTTGCCTTTCTCGAACTCGGCACGGTGCGCAAGAAAAACCAGGTCAACGCGCTGGTCAAGATCCTCACCGACTTCTCGGTTTCCACCATTGCCTATTTCTTCATCGGCTACAGCATTGCCTACGGGGTCAGCTTCTTCTCCAGCGCCGAGGCCTTGTCCGCCAGGAATGGCTATGAACTGGTCAAATTCTTTTTCCTGCTGACATTTGCGGCGGCCATTCCCGCGATCGTGTCGGGCGGCATTGCCGAGCGTGCGCGTTTCAGCCCGCAACTGGCTGCGACGTTTGCGCTGGTGGGATTGGTATATCCCTTCTTCGAGGGCATCGTCTGGAACGGCAACTACGGCATCCAGGCATGGCTGGAGACCATTACGGGTGCCAAGTTCCATGATTTTGCCGGATCCGTGGTGGTGCATGCCGTCGGCGGCTGGATTGCCTTGCCCGCTGTGTTGCTGCTGGGCGCGCGGCGCGGACGCTACACCAAGGACGGCATGGTCTCGGCGCATCCGCCGTCCAACATTCCGTTTCTGGCGCTGGGGGCGTGGATTCTGACGGTGGGCTGGTTCGGGTTCAACGTGATGTCGGCGCAGTTGATCGAAGCGGTTTCGGGACTGGTGGCGGTCAATTCACTGATGGCGATGGTGGGCGGCACGCTGGCGGCGCTGGTGATCGGCAAGAACGACCCCGGCTTCATTCATAACGGCCCGTTGGCGGGCCTGGTGGCCGTGTGTGCGGGCTCCGACCTGATGCATCCCCTGGGCGCGCTGCTGACCGGCGTGATTGCAGGTGGGCTGTTCGTGTGGATGTTCATGGTGACGCAAAACAAATGGAAGGTCGATGATGTGCTGGGGGTATGGCCCCTGCACGGCCTGTGCGGTGCGTGGGGCGGCATCGCTGCGGGTATTTTTGGCGCCAAGGCGCTGGGCGGCATCGGCGGCGTCAGCCTGGCCGCGCAAATATTGGGCACGTTGGGTGGAGTGACCGTGGCCTTGATCGGCAGTACGCTGGTGTACGGCATCCTGAAGCGGACGATGGGCCTGCGGTTGAGTCCGGAAGCAGAGTTCACTGGTGCCGATCTCAGCATCCACAAGGTGTCGGCCACTGCCGAGCGCGAGACCAGCTGGTAACACCAGCCCGCCGCAGGCTATTTTCTCTGCTTTTGCCGCAGGTATTTTCGCCGTTCGATACGCAGCTGGTCCAGCTGCCGGTCCACCAGCACCACGTCGGGATGCTGCTCGGTGTACGCCAATAACAATTCGGTACGCTTGATACGCAGTTCGACGGCTTTTGCGTCGAGACCGGCGAGGTAGCTGTCTGGCGCCGCCACCACAACCGCAGGAGGGGAGCCGCTTTGGACGGGTTCCTCAAGAGAATTCGGTGCGGTTTGGCCGGTCCCGCCCGGCGCCGCGGCAACGGAACCGACTGCAGCGGTCCTGTCTGGCGGCATGTTTTGCGCAATCCAGGTTTTCGGCGGTGCCGGTGTCGTGGCAACTTGCTCGGGCGAAGGCAGGAAATGTTCGATGACGATAATGCCCAGCCCGATCAGCAGCAGCACGCCGATCGGCGTCACCAGCGCCACGCTGGCCAGCAGGCGTGGGGTTCGATTGGCGGCCGGGGGGGGCGCCGGCACAGGTTCTACAGGTTGAGCCAGCGCATGCAGGGCGTCGACCAGGGAACGTGCATCCGGTCGGTCTTCCGGTTTCTTGTTCAGCATGCGCACCAGCAAGCCGAGCAGTTCGGTGGGCAATTGCGGGCGTAGCGATTCCGCCGCCACGGGTGTTTCGCTGATGACGCGATAGACAATGCTGGGCAGGCTGTCGCCGTCGAAGGCGTAATGCCCGGTCAGCATTTCGTACAGCACGGCGCCGAGCGAGAAAATATCCGAGCGCCCATCGATTTCGCGGCCCATCGCCTGTTCCGGCGACATGTACCGGGGCGACCCCAGCATCTGTCCGGTTTTCGTATGGTTGCTGTTGACGAGATGCGCGATCCCGAAATCGGTCAGCTTGACGTGACCACGCTGACCGGTGACGACGACGTTGGCCGGCTTGATGTCGCGATGGATGACGCCGTGCTCGTGCGCGAAGGCGAGTGCCTCGGCCATTTGCACCGCGGTGTCGAGCGCCAGTTCCAGCGGAATCTGACCTTTATTGATGACGTCGCGCAGCGTCATGCCGGTCAGGTATTCCATGGCGATGTAGGCGAGTCCATCGGCTTCGCCCACGTCGTAGATGGTCACGATATTGGGGTGCGAGAGCCGCCCGGCGCTCTGCGCCTCGCGCAGGAAACGCGATTCCGCGTCCGCGCCTTCCTGCTGCAACAGCGAAATCGAGACCGTCTTGATGGCCACTGTGCGCTCGATCAGCGGATCGCGGGCACGATAAACCGTGCCCATCGCGCCCTGACCCAATTCCTCGAGTACTTCGTAGCGGCCGATTTTCATGCGGTGATCGAACTCAACTGCGGCACTCGACAATCTGGCCACGCACCGCACGGCTGTCTGCACCCATCAGATACAGATACCAGGGCATCAGGTCATCCATGCTGGGCAGGGATTCGGGAGACAGTCCGGGGTGGGTACGGGCGCGCAGGGTGGTCGCCACCTGGCCGGGAATCAGGGTGTTGATGCGCAGGTTTTCCTCCGCCCCCAGCTCGTCGGCCCAGATGCGGGTGAGCGTTTCCAGCCCCGACTTGGCCACGGCATAACCGCCCCAGAATGCCGCGGGCTGGTGGCCGTGGGTTTCGCCGGTGAACACCACCGACGCATCCGGCGCCTGCCTGAGCAAGGGCAGGCAGGCGCGGGTGAGCGCGAACGGTGCGATGAGATTGACCCGCATCAGGGTTTGCCATTGGTCCAGCGTTTGCAGCGCCAGCGGTGTGAGGTTGTAAAACTGATGCGCGCTGTGCAGCAAGCCGTCGAGCCGTTTCAGGTGATGCGCAAGGGTGCTGGCCAGGGTTTCCAGACTGCGGTCGTCGGCAACGGCCAGGTCGTACGGAAACATTGCGGGCTCAGCGCCACCCGCCGCGATGATTTCGTCGTACACCGCTTCGAGCCGGGCTTCATCACGCGCCAGCAGGGCAACGGTGGCGCCGTGGCGCGCAAACGCCAGGCTGGCGGCACGGCCCAGGCCGGAACTGGCACCGGTTACCAGAATGACGCGGCCTGCGAGCAGGTCGGAGCGGGGAGAATAGTCTTTCATAGCTGTTCGAGTAAGGTGTGGGCCGATTGTACCCCGCTCGATGTTGCGCTTTCGAGCGTGGCGGGATACGCCCCGGCGGTGTAATCGCCCGCCAGGAAAATGCGTGGGTGGGAGGTGCGGTTGGCGGGGCGCGCCTGGCCGGGGACGCAGGCGTAGGTGGCCTGCTTTTCGACGATGCTTTTGCGCCAGTGCGCAGGGCCGGGATGAACAATCCGCTGTAATTGGGCTTCAGCCTGATCCATCCAGTCGGTCGGCAGATGGGCCGCCGCACTGGCGACGAAGGCCAGCAATCCGGCTTGACCATGACTCTGACCACGGTCGAACACGAACTGGGCGGGTCCCTCCGCCAGAGCGTATAGCGGTTTGTCCAAGCGGAACCCAGGGTCGTATTGCACATAGGCGGTAGCGATCGGCTGGTAGTGGTAGGCCTGCACGTCCAGCACCACCGATTCGAGCGCCGGGATGGGGGCAGCCAAACCCGCCAGATGTTGTGGCGCGACGGCGAGGATGACCTGGCTGTAGGTGGCCGACTCGTCGCGTGTGTACAGCGTGACGGCATCCGTTGTCGCGTCGAGCGCGGTCACCCGGCAGGACGAGCGCACCGTGCCGCCCCGTTCGGTGATCCGTGTGGCCGCCAGAGTGGGGAACAGCGCGGTCAGGTCGCGGCGCGGCAGCAGCAGATCGCTGTGGTGATTGCGCCCGCCGAAAGCGGCGCGGATCACATTGCGGAACACCGCAGCGCTTGCCGTCTCCGGCGGCGTGTTGAGTGCGGAAACACACAGCGGGTGCCACAGCAGGCGGCGCAGTTTTTCGGGCTGATCGCAGGTCAGTTGACTGACCGTCAGCCGATCCGGCGCCACCGTTTCGCGCAGCAGCGTGTGCGCCCAGCGCGCGGCGGTCAGTTTTTCGCGCCAGTTCAAGCCCTGGGCACCGAGCAGTCCTGCCAGCAAATGCAGGGGGGCAGGCAGGCGCGGGCAGGCGAGGCTGAAATCCGGCGGCTGGTCGAGGGCGAGCGGCAGTCGCCACAATCCCGCGGTGTCCTGCAGACGGTCGATCAGTGCCAGCGTCTGCGTGTAGGCGCCGAGCAGAATATGCTGGCCATTGTCGAGCGACAATCCATCGAGTTCGACCGCGCGCGCGCGTCCACCCAGGATGCGGCCGGCTTCAAACAGGGTGACCGCCACGCCCGCCTCGGCCAGCGTCAACGCAGCGGCACAACCGGCCCAGCCGCCGCCTACGACTGCGACATGCGCGGTCACGGAAACAGCCAGGTTGTACTCGCCAGCCACAGTTTGCGCAGTGGCGTCAGCGAGACGCGGGCACGCAACACGGGGAAGCGGTCGCGCCGGATTTCGTCCAGCAGAGCGCGGTAAATCGCCGCCATCACCAGTCCGGCACGCTGGTCCCGGCGCGCGCGGGCAGGCAGGGCTGCCCGCGCGCGTTCATAACAGGCGACCGCGCGTTCGTACTGGAACTGCATCAAGGCCTGAAACTCGGGCGTATCGCGACCATTCAGCAGGTCAGCTTCGCGTACGCCGAAGCGGGTCAGCTCGTCCTGCGGCAGATAAATGCGTCCGCGTCGCGCGTCTTCGCCGACATCGCGGATGATGTTGGTGAGTTGGAACGCCAGCCCCAGTTCGTGCGCATAGCGGCGAACCGCGCGGTCGTCCTCGCCGCGTTCGCCGCCGAACAGTGCCGCTGCGACTTCACCGACCACGCCGGCTACGCGGTAGCAATACAGATTGAGCGATTTGAAATCGGGGTAACGCAGCTTATCCAGATCCATCGCCATGCCGTCGACGATTTCCAGCAACAGGGACGGGGAGGTGTGACGGCCTCGCGGCGTATCGAACAGGGCCTGGGTGGCCGGATGTTCCGGTACGCCCGCTGCAAACCGTTCAATTTCCTCGCGCCACCAGTCAAGCTTGGCCTCGGCGATGGCGCGCTCATGGCATTCGTCCACCACGTCGTCGAGTTCGCGGCATAGCGCATAAAACGCGGTGATCGCGCGCCGTGTATCGGACGGCAGGAAGACGAAGCTGTAGTAGAAACTGGAGCCACTGGCGGCGGCGCGTTCCTGGCAATACTGGTGGACGTCCATCGTCAAAACAGCCCGCGCCCAAGCATGACGACCCAGTCCTTCCGGGTCAGCAGCGGGCGGTTGTGGAACACGCAGCCGGGATCGGCGTGCAGTTTGCGCAGGATGGTTTCGCCGCCGAGGATGGTGACGCGCAGTTCCAGCCCGATGCGCCCTTTGAGTTGCCGGCCCAGCGGCGCACCGGCTTGCAACAGCTTGCGGGCACGCTCGATCTGCCTGTGCATCATCGTGTGCCACATCCCGCGTGTATCACCTTGGGCAATTTGGGTTTCGCTGACGTGGAACGCGGCGAGTTCGTCCTGCGGCAGATAGATGCGGTTTTTTGGGTAATCGACAGCGATGTCCTGCAAAAAATTGATCAGTTGCAGGCTGCTGCAAATGGCGTCGGAATAGGCCAGATGGCGTGGGTCGTGATCGCCGTATAAGTGCAGCATCAAACGCCCCACCGGGTTGGCCGAGCGGCGGCAATAGTCCATGACCTCGCCAAAATTGGCGTAACGGGTTTTTTCCACATCCTGCGCAAAGGCGGACAGCAGGTCGCGAAACGGGGCGAGCGGGATGGCATGGGTGCGAATCGCTGCCGCCAGTGGGCCAAACACCAGGTCGGTCGGCGTATCGCCGCGCTCGATGCGATCCAGCTCGGTGTGATAGGCCGCCAGCTGGGTTAGCCGCGTGGCTGCGGGGGCATCGCCCTCGTCGGCAATATCGTCCGCGCTGCGGGCAAATCGGTAGATGGCTTCGACTGGCGAACGCAGCCGTTTGGGCAGCAACCAGGACGCAACAGGGAAGTTTTCGTAGTGATCGACCGGCACCGGCAACAAAAAAACGGAATGGTAATAATGACTTAGGCGGGATGCCCGGCATGCTTGGGTGACAGCATCGTATTGATTATATTACACTAATCGGTCGAAGGTTTTGCGGCTACGCCGCGAGAGTGGCGGAATTGGTAGACGCACTGGATTTAGGTTCCAGCGCCGCAAGGCGTGGGGGTTCGAGTCCCCCCTTTCGCACCACCGAATTATTGCAGTCCTCCCATCTCAATTCAGTCAGGAAGTATTTTGATGCAAGCAAATCTTGAAGTTCTCGAAGGACTGGTCCGGCGCCTGGATATCAACGTGCCCATGGATCAGCTGGAATCCGAAGTGCAAAGCCGCCTCAAGCGCCTGGCACGCAACGTCAAGATGGACGGTTTCCGCCCCGGCAAGGCACCGCTTTCCGCGGTGGCGCGTCAACATGGCCCGGGTATCCGTCAGGAAGTGCTGGGAGAAACCCTGCAATCCCGTTTTGGCGAGGCGGTGCAAACCCACCGTCTGAAAATTGCAGGTTACCCGCGCTTCGAGCCGAAAGCCGGACAAACCGCCGCCGCGGAAATGACATTCAGTGCCAGTTTCGAGGTCTATCCTGAAGTGAAGATTGACGCGCTGGGCACGGGCAAGATCAGCCGCCCCGTGGTGAGCTTGAGCGAGGCCGATGTGGCGAAAACGCTGGAAGTGCTGCAAAAGCAGCGCCGCACCTTCGAGCCGACAGATCGGGCCGCGGTCGAGGGTGACTTGGTCAAGTTCGATTACCAGGGGACGGTGGATGGCGTGGCATTCGAAGGTGGCAAGGGCGACGATTTCGCAGCGGTGATTGGCGAAGGCCGTCTGCTGAAAGATTTCGAGCAGAATCTGATCGGGCTCAAGGCAGGTGCCAGCAAGGGATTCGACCTGACTTTCCCGGCTGACTACGCTGCCAAGGAACTCGCCGGCAAGGCTGCACATTTCGAGGTCCAGGTGAAGGACGTGCAGGCGGCCGTGCTGCCAGTGGTGGATGCGGAGTTTGCCAAGGCGCTGGGCGTCGAGGACGGCGATGTGAACAAGCTCAAGGCCGAGGTGAAATCCAATCTGGAGCGTGAGGTCAAACGTCGTGTGCAGACCAAGCTGAAGGAGCAGGTGATGGAACTGCTGTTGCAGAAGAGCTCGCTGGATTTGCCGCAGAGCCTGGTGGCGATGGAAGCCGAGCGTCTGCTGAAAATGACCGAGGCGGATATGCAGTCGCGTGGGGTTCAGAGCATGAAGCTTGCTGCCGATATGTTTACTGGACAGGCTGAACGCCGCGTGCGTTTGGGTTTGATCCTGGCCGAGATCGTGCAGGCGAACAAGCTGGTGGCGCAGCCCGAGCAGATTCGCAACCTGATCCAGGAACAGGCGCAGAGCTACGAAGAGCCCGAGCAGGTCGCACAATGGTTCTATCAGAACCCGGAGCGGATGCAGGAAATCGAATCGCTGGCGCTGGAAGAGAACGTGGTAGCATGGGCCGCAGGCCAGGCCGCGGTAGAAGATGTGACAACCTCTTTTGAAGAATTGATGGGACGTGCCTGATGCGCATTGATTTTGAACGTGATTCTGCCGATTCACGATCCTTTGAGCCCCAAGGGCTGGGGCTGGTGCCCATGGTCGTCGAGCAAAGTGGCCGCGGTGAGCGCGCCTATGATATTTACTCGCGACTGCTCAAGGAACGGGTCATTTTCCTGGTCGGTCCGGTGAACGACTCGACCGCCAATCTGGTGGTCGCTCAGATGCTGTTTCTCGAGTCGGAAAACCCCGACAAGGACATCTATTTCTACATCAACTCGCCCGGCGGTTCGGTTTCGGCCGGTCTGGCGATCTACGACACCATGCAGTTCATCAAACCGGACGTGTCCACGCTGTGTATCGGACAGGCGGCCAGCATGGGCGCCTTCCTGCTGACCGCGGGTGCCAAGGGCAAGCGTTACTGCCTGCCGAACTCGCGCGTGATGATTCACCAGCCGCTGGGCGGTTTTCAGGGACAGGCGTCGGATATCGCCATCCACGCCAAGGAAATTCTCTACTTGAAAGCACGCCTCAACGACATGCTGGCCAAGCACACCGGCCAGAGTCTGGAAGCGATCGATCGCGACACCGATCGCGACAACTTCATGAGCGCGGATGATGCCGTGAATTATGGTCTGGTCGATAAAGTGCTGACCAGCCGTGTTGAAGCAACGGCTTGATATAAGGAACGGGCATGGCTGACAAAGGCGCGAGCGACAAACTTCTTTACTGCTCCTTCTGTGGCAAAAGCCAGCACGAAGTGCGCAAGCTGATTGCTGGACCGTCGGTATTCATCTGCGACGAATGCGTCGAGTTGTGTAACGACATCATCCGCGAGGAGATCCAGCAAGCCGACAACCAGAAGGGCGCAAGCTCCGATTTGCCGACCCCGCATGAAATCAGCGACATTCTTGATCAATATGTGATCGGTCAGGCGCAGGCTAAAAAAGCGCTGGCCGTGGCGGTTTACAACCACTACAAGCGTCTGCGCAGCAATTCCGGAAGCGGTGATGTCGAACTGGCCAAAAGCAACATCCTGCTGATCGGGCCGACCGGCTCCGGCAAGACCCTGCTGGCGCAAACATTGGCGCGTCTGCTGAACGTGCCGTTCGTGATCGCCGATGCCACCACGCTGACCGAAGCCGGTTATGTGGGTGAGGATGTCGAAAACATCATCCAGAAGCTGCTGCAAAAGTGCGATTACGATGTCGATAAAGCCAAGCAGGGCATTGTCTACATCGATGAAATCGACAAGATTTCGCGCAAGGCCGACAACCCTTCGATTACCCGCGATGTGTCGGGCGAGGGCGTGCAGCAGGCGCTGCTGAAGCTGATCGAGGGCACGACCGCGTCGGTTCCGCCGCAGGGTGGGCGCAAGCACCCGAACCAGGAATTCGTGCAGGTCGATACCAGCAATATCCTGTTTATCTGCGGCGGTGCATTTAGCGGGCTGGAAAAGGTCATTCGCGGCCGCACCGAAAAAGGCGGCATCGGCTTCGGCGCGCAGGTCAAGAACATCGACGACACCAAGCGCGATGTCGAATTGCTGCATCAGGTCGAACCGGAAGATCTCATTAAATACGGGCTGATTCCGGAATTTGTCGGCCGTCTGCCGGTGGTCACGACGCTCGATGAACTCGATGAAGTCGCGTTGGTGCAGATTCTGACCGAGCCGAAGAACGCGCTGACCAAGCAGTTCATCAAGCTTTTCAAGATGGAAGGCGTCGAGCTCGAATTCCGCGAGGATGCGCTCAACGCGATCGCCAAGCGCGCCCTGGCGCGCCGCACCGGTGCGCGCGGCCTGCGTTCGATCATCGAACACGCCCTGCTCGACACCATGTACGACCTGCCCTCGCTCAAGGGCGTCAGCAAGGTGGTGGTCGACAATGGCCTGGTCAGCGGCGACGGCAAGCCCCTGCTGATTTACTCCGATCAGGGCGAACAGCCACTGGCCGCCGGCGCCTGAACCGGCATGGCTGATGGGGAACCTGTCAGCCATCTTGAATTCCAAACTATGCCCCCCAATTACGGATGAGCGTGGTTGTAAGCCGCGCATCCTTTCCTTAACCTTGACCAGGAAATCATGATGAGCGACAACGTATCCAAGGAACAGGTCGATCTGCCGCTGTTGCCGCTTCGGGATGTGGTGGTGTTTCCCCACATGGTGATCCCGCTGTTTGTCGGCCGTCCCAAATCGATCAAGGCGCTGGAAACCTCGATGGAGTCCGGCAAGAGCATTCTCCTGGTCGCGCAAAAAACCGCCGCGCAGGACGATCCCACACCGGAAGACTTGTACGACACCGGCAGTGTGGCCACCGTGCTGCAAATGCTGAAACTGCCCGACGGTACCGTCAAGGTGCTGGTGGAGGGCACCCAGCGTGCTCGCGTGCTCGACGTGACGGATACCGGTACCCATCTCACCGCGCGCGCCGAAGTCCTGCCCGCTGAAGGCGAAGAACTGGTGGAAGTCGAAGCCATGCGTCGCGCCCTGCTGACGCAGTTCGACCAGTACGTCAAACTGAACAAGAAAATCCCGCCCGAAATTCTCACCTCCCTGTCGGGGATCGACGAAGGCGGCCGCCTGGCCGATACCATCGTGGCGCACCTGCCGCTGAAGCTGGAGCAAAAACAGGAAGTGCTGGAGATGATTGGCGTCAACAAGCGCCTGGAGCATCTGCTCGGATTGCTGGAAGGCGAACTCGATATCCTGCAGGTGGAAAAGCGTATCCGTGGCCGCGTCAAGCGGCAGATGGAGAAGAGCCAGCGCGAGTACTACCTGAACGAACAGGTCAAGGCGATTCAGAAAGAACTGGGCGATATCGAAGAAGGCGCCGAACTGGAAGAGCTGGAAAAGCGCGTCAAGGACGCCAGCATGTCCAAGGAAGCCGAAACCAAGGCGCTGGGCGAACTGAAAAAGCTGCGCATGATGTCGCCGATGTCAGCCGAAGCCACGGTGATCCGCAGCTATATCGAGGCCATGGTGGGCCTGCCGTGGAAGAAGAAGACCAAGATCAGCAAGGATCTGGTCAAGGCCGAAAAGGTGCTGGACGAAGATCATTACGGGCTCGACAAGGTCAAGGAACGCATCCTCGAGTATCTTGCGGTGCAGCAGCGCGTCGACAAGGTGAAAGCACCGATCCTGTGTCTGGTCGGGCCGCCCGGTGTCGGCAAGACCTCGCTCGGCCAGTCCATCGCGCGCGCGACCAATCGCAAGTTCGTGCGCATGGCCTTGGGTGGCGTGCGCGATGAATCCGAGATTCGCGGTCACCGTCGGACCTACATTGGCTCGATGCCCGGAAAAATTCTGCAAAGCCTGACCAAGGTCGGGGTGAAGAACCCGCTGTTCCTGCTCGACGAAGTCGACAAGATGGGTCAGGATTTTCGCGGCGATCCGTCCTCGGCCTTGCTGGAAGTGCTCGATCCCGAACAGAACCACACCTTCCAGGATCATTACATCGAGGTTGAATACGATTTGTCGGACGTGATGTTCGTCGCCACGGCCAACTCGCTGAATCTGCCGGCACCGTTGCTGGATCGGATGGAAGTGATTCGGCTGTCGGGCTACACCGAAGACGAAAAAATCAACATTGCCGAGCGCTATCTGGCGCCCAAGCAGCTCAAGGTCAACGGCATCAAGGAAGGCGAACTCGCCATCGCCGAATCGGCCATCCGCGACATCGTGCGTTACTACACGCGCGAAGCCGGCGTGCGCAGTCTGGAGCGCGAGCTTTCCAAGATTTGCCGCAAAGCGGTGAAGGCGCTGCTGCTGAGAAAGCAGAAGACCAAGATCATGGTCACGTCGCGCAACCTCGAGAAATACCTGGGTGTGCGCCGTTTCAGCTTTGGCATCGCCGAGATGAACAACCAGGTCGGCCAGGTGACCGGTCTTGCCTGGACCGAGGTCGGAGGCGAACTGCTCACCATCGAAGCCGTGTCGTTGCCCGGTCGTGGCAAGATGACCACCACCGGCAAGCTCGGCGAGGTGATGCAGGAGTCGATCCAGGCAGCGCTGTCGGTGGTGCGCTCACGTGCACGCAAGCTGGGCATCCTGGATGACTTTTACCAGAAGCGCGATATCCATATTCACCTGCCGGAAGGCGCCACACCGAAAGACGGCCCGTCCGCGGGTATTGCCATCTGCACCTCGATGGTGTCGATCCTCACCGGCATTCCGGTGCGCGCAGACGTTGCGATGACGGGTGAAATCACGCTGCGTGGCGAAGTGCTGCCGATCGGCGGCCTGAAAGAGAAGTTGCTGGCGGCGCATCGGGGCGGGATCAAGATGGTGCTGATCCCGCAGGAGAATGTGAAAGATTTGACGGAGATTCCGGACAACATCAAGAACAAACTCGATATTCATCCGGTGAAGTGGATCGATCAGGTTCTGGAATTGGCACTTGAGCGTTTACCCGAACCCTTGAGTGACGAGCCGGTAGCCGAAGCCGCCGCCCTGCCGGTTCCGGACGAAGAAGCAGGTACCGGAGCGTCGCTGAAACACTAGTGGTTTTTTACCAGTCGCCCCGAATCCCGCGCCAGTCGCGGGATTTTTTTGGCCATCGCCCTGAAAACCGCTTGACACAAGGTTTTGCGGGTTGCTATAAAAGCGGCCACAGGGTTTTCCTGTGCCACTCGAATGAAGGGGACAACACGTGAATAAATCTGAACTGATCGACGCCATCGCCGATTCCGCTGACATTTCCAAAGCTGCTGCAGGCCGTGCGCTGGATGGTGCTGTCGAGGCAGTTAAAAAAGCACTGAAAAAAGGTGACATGGTCACTCTGGTGGGTTTCGGTTCTTTCTACGTCGGCGAGCGTGCTGCGCGTACCGGCCGCAATCCGCGTACGGGCGACACCATCAAGATCAAGGCTGCCAAGGTTCCGAAATTCCGCGCGGGTAAAGGTCTGAAAGACGCCATCAACAAGAAATAAAAATCGCATTTTGCATTTGGCAAGACCAGGAAAAAAGTTGTATAATTTTGGTCTTCGTAGGGTGCTTAGCTCAGTTGGTAGAGCGTCTCCCTTACACGGAGGATGTCGGGGGTTCGAGCCCCTCAGCACCCACCAGCAGCAAATAAAAACAAGCGGTAAAGTTTACTCGCACTGATTGGGCCACAGGTCTGATTGGTGCGAAAGGAGTGGTAGTTCAGTTGGTTAGAATACCGGCCTGTCACGCCGGGGGTCGCGGGTTCGAGTCCCGTCCGCTCCGCCAACACCAAAAAAGGCGAACGCAAGTTCGCCTTTTTTCATTTCAGCGTTTTCAATGCCCCAATTCAAATTCCCCGGGGACCCGCTTGGACGGTTCAATTAAATTGGGGTAGGGGCAGACGTGAGGCGCAAAGTGCGCGAAAATCCGCGCTGATGTTTTTACTGGAGTAGATCTGTGCTCGAAGCAATACGCAAACACGCCAAGGGCTGGCTGGCCAAAGTCATACTGGCCTTGATCGCAATTACCTTCGCCCTGTTTGGCGTCGATTCCTATATGTCGGGCGACAAGAGCGGCGGCATGATTGCCGAGGTGGGCGATGTCGGTATTTCGCGTGAAGAACTGACGCGGGAACTGCAGGGACAGAGCGATCGCATGCGCGAGGAAATGGGCCCGGCGTTCGACCCTGCGCTGGTCGAAACGGCCGACTTCCGCCAAAAGGTACTCGACAGCCTGATCGAGCGCAAAGCCCTGCTGCAGGATGCGCAGAAACTCAAGTTCCTGGCGCCCGACGCATATGTTGCGTCGGTGATCGGGCAGATCCCGGCGTTCCAGCAGGACGGCAAATTCTCACCGCAGCGCTACGAGGCCGTTCTGCGTCAGAACAACCGCACGCCTGCCCAGTTTGAAAATGACATCCGCCAGTCCTACATGCTGGAGGCGGTCGCCAGCCCGGTATTGCTTGCCGGATTTCCCTCGGCCACCGCAATGACGCAGATCGCCCGCCTGGTGACGCAGCAGCGCGAAATCGCCTGGGCGGACCTGCCGGCCTCTGCCGTGGCCTCGCAAATCAAGGTGACCCCTGCCGATGTGGAACGCTTTTACGCAGCCAACAAGGTCGCGTTCACCGAGCCCGAACAAATCCGCGCCGAATATCTGGTGCTCGACATGGCCGCCGTGGCAGCCGGCATCGTCGTCAGCGAGCAGGCCGTGGCGGATTACTATGCGTCCAACGCAGCCCAGTTCGGCCAACCCGAACAGCGTAGCGCAAGCCATATCCTGATCGCGGCGGATAAAAACGCCGACGCGGCGACGCGCGCCAAAGCCAAGGCGAAAGCGACCGAACTGACCCAGACCGTGCAGGCAGCACCGGATCGCTTTGCCGAACTGGCGCGCACCCAGTCGCAGGATCCGGGATCGGCGGCGCAGGATGGCAGCCTCGGCAGCTTTGGCCGCGGCATGATGGTCAAGCCGTTCGAAGATGCCGTGTTCAGCATGAAACCCAACGAAATTCGCGGCCCGATAGAAAGCGACTTCGGATATCACATCATCCGTCTGGATGGCGTCCAGCCCGCACAAACGGTGCCGCTGGAGCAAGTGCGCGCTGCAGTGACCGACGTATTGCGCAAGCAGCAGGCACAAAAAGCCTTCGCAGGTCTGGCCGACAATTTCGGTAATCTGGTTTACGAAAATGCCGCCTCGTTACAGCCTGCCGCTGCCGCCGCCAAACTGACGGTTCAGCAAAGCGGCTGGATGACGGCCAAGCAGGCGCCGCCGCCCTTCAATCATGCCGGTCTGTCGGCAGCACTGTTCAGCCCGGAATCGATCAAGTCGAAACAGAACACCGAGGCCATCGAAGTGCAGCCCGGCACCCTGGTCGCCGCACGCGTGGTGGAGCATCGTCCGGCGCGTGTGCGCCCCTTGGCTGAAGTGTCGCAAGCGATCGAAGCCAGGCTGCGCGCCGAACAGAGTGCGCGTTTGCTGGCGCAGCAAGGCGAAGCGACCATCCAGTCGCTGAAAAAAGGCGATGAAGCCGGTTTGAACTGGTCAGCTTTCCAGATCGTGGGACGTCAGCCTTCGCCCGCGCTGGATGCCGCCGGCGTCAAGGCAGTGTTCCAACTCAATGCCGACAAGCTGCCTGCCTACACCGGCTTTGCGCGTCCGGACGGTTCGTACCGCATCGTGCGGGTGAGTCGTGTGCTGGATGCGCCGGCGATGGATCCGCAGCTGGTGGCGTCGATCGAATCGGGCGTCATGCAGGCGCAGCAGCGGGCGGACATGCAGGCGATGATCGCGCTGGTGAAAGCCGGGCAGAAAGTGAAAATCCAGCCCAATGCGATCGAAGGCAGATAAATAGAGCTCTCTGCCTCAGATAAAAAACGCGCCTTGAGGGCGCGTTTTTTATTGGCTGGATTTCAATCATGGAGCAGCGCAGCGCTTGCTTTTCCCTAAGCGGAAAACCTGCCATCTAATACTAAAGTTGTATATACGCTCCATCGCTGTCCCTATAAGCTGGCACGAATAAGCAGCAACCAGAAAAAATAAAAGGGGAGGGGAGATGGAACGGGGAATCCTGTCCACTCGGGATATCGAATGGCTGCTGTCCAGCCTGTGTCAGTTGCATCGCATCCCGTTTGATGCCGACTTGCTGCGCGTGCAATGCCCGCCGCCTCATGGTATGGCGCAACTGCTCAAGGCACTGGACGGCATGGGACTTGAAACCCGGCCCGCGCGGCTGGATTCCAAACTGCTGGCCGCAACGGCATTGCCGTTCATCGCGTTTGAGAAAACCTGCCCCCATTCCGATGGGGACGCGCCGACCGACCATCCCGCCCTCGTCACCCTGGTGCTCATCGTTCAGCGCGACAGCGAGCGTGTGCTGTTTTTCCCGGCAGGCAGCGACCAGGCCATGACTCTGGCGGTCGATCAATTCCTCGATCGCTTCGAGCCGGACATTCTCACCGTCGAACGCGACCTGCCCGAGCCCGCTGAAGCCGGTGCGGAACTCAATCCCGCCCTCAAGCGCACGCCCTTCGGTTTCAAATGGTTTGTACCCGAACTCCTGAAGCACAAACCCATCTGGCGTGACGTCCTGCTGACTTCCCTTGCCATACAGTTGCTGGGACTGGGGTTGCCGCTGTTCACCCAGGTGGTGATCGACAAGGTTGTCGTGCATCAGACGCTGTCCACCTTGCAGGTCGTCGGTGCGGGCATGGCGATTTTCATGCTGTTTGCAGCAGGCATGAGTTGGATACGCCAGCAGCTCATTCTGCATACCGGCAACCGGGTGGATGCCGTGCTGGGCACTGCCGTCTTCCGCCACCTGCTGCATCTGCCGCATCTGTATTTTCAATATCGGCCTACCGGCACGCTGATCGCCCGCCTGCACGGTATCGAAACCATCCGCGACTTCATCACCGGCGCGGCAGTCTCGCTCATTCTCGACCTGCCTTTCATGCTGGTGTTTCTGGCGGTGATGTTCTTCTATAGCTGGCAACTCACGCTGATTGCCGTTGCGCTCATCGCCCTGCTGGCGGGCGTGAGCCTCGCCGTCACACCGCTACTGCGGGCGCGGCTCAACCAGCAGTTTCTGCTCGGTGCGCGCACCCAGTCTTTCCTCACCGAATACGTCGCCGGGATGGAAACGGTCAAGGCGCTGCAAATGGAACCGCAGCTCGAAACCCGTTATGGCGATTATCTGGCGAGTTATCTGGGCGCCACCTACCGAACCCGCAGCCTCGCCAATACCTATCAAACCCTGTCCAACATCCTGGAACAGATCCAGACGCTCGCCATCCTCGTCGTCGGCGCCTTGCTGGTCATGCGCAACGACGGCTTCACCATCGGCATGCTGGTTGCCTTTCAGATGTTTGCGCAACGGCTGTCACAGCCCGTATTGCGGCTCACTGGCCTGTACCAGGAATTCCAGCAGGCCAACATCGCCGTCAAGCGCCTGGCCGACCTGATGGATTGCCCACCTGAGCCGCATACCCTCATCCCCGCGCGACGCGATCAGCCGCAAGGTCGTATCGAAGTGCAAGACCTGGGCTACCGCTATGCCGATACCACGCCCTGGCTGTATCGCGGGCTCAACCTCGCCATCCCCGCCGGCAAGACTGTCGCCCTGATGGGGCCGTCAGGCTGCGGCAAGAGCACGTTGGCCAAGCTGTTGCTGGGATTTGTCATGCCCACCGAAGGCACCATCAAGATAGACGGCATCGACACCCGTTTTCTCGCCGCCAACGAACTGCGTGCGTCATTCGGCGTGGTGCCGCAAGAGACCGTGCTGTTCTCCGGCACCGTGTACGACAACCTTATTTCCGCCGCACCGCACGCCAGCTTCGAAGACGTCGAAACCGCGTGCCGCATGGCCGAAATTCACGACCACCTCCAGAGCCTGCCGCAAGGCTATCAAACCGAAATCGGCGAAAAAGGCGCCGGGCTATCCGGCGGGCAAAAGCAGCGTATCGCCATTGCCCGCGCTCTGCTCAAACGACCAAAGATTCTCATCTTCGACGAGGCCACCAGCAACCTCGACCCCGTCACCGCCGAAGCCTTCGCCAAAACCATCAATCAGCTCAAAGGCCGGGCCACGATGATTTTCATCGCACACCAGTTGCCCAAGGGCTTGCAGGTGGATGGGATGGTTAAGTTGGGGGAGATGAATATTCAGGCTGCGAAAGTACGTGCTAACGGAACAGCAAACCAGACGGATTCAGGATTCTGAATAGAAGGGGATGAGACAAATGATTGAGAGAAAAAACAATGCGATGCTGACCCTTTTGGTTGGGCCGCAACTGACTGATGGTAACGATAACGACAGGAGGCAGGAAGCATGAACAAGGTGACAACGATGAAGAGCCGGCTACTGGCAATTTTGCTGATGATCCTGGGCGGTGGCATGAGCGCATGCGCGATGGGCGGCACAAGCTGGAAGGAAGAGGTGCTGCTGCATGACGGTCAGAAGATCATTGTTGAACGTTCAGTTGAACGAGGCGGGCGACATGAGATTGGGCAAAAGCCACCCTACAAGGAACAAAGCCTGGTCTTCACCATGCCCATCAGCAATGAAACTATCACTTGGGAAGATCGCTACAGCGAGGACGTGGGCAGCGCAAATTTTCTGCCCATGTTGCTGGACATATCAAAAGGCACACCTTACCTCGTGGTTAACCCCATGGGCTGCCTGTCCTACAACAAATGGGGACGACCGAACCCGCCTTACGTCATCTTCAAATACGACGGCAAAGCATGGCAGCGAATCCCGCTGCAAGAGCTTCCGGCTGAAATCAAAACGCCAAATTTAATTTTCTCAATGCCGGACATCAAAGTGGAAGAGTCCGGCAAACGATTCATGTCAGCAGAAATGATCAGGGCGATTACCGAAGGCTATAAACAGCCCGAATACAAAACCATTCTGCGGGAGGTGCTTGCTACAGAGAAATGCCCGCAATACCCAAGCGGGCCCAAGGCGCCCTTACCAATCACCCCAAGTACGCCGCCGAAATAAAACTGGCACAAGCAACTTACTTGCATTGAACTGCCAAAACCTTTCTAAGGAGAGTGATCGTGGTTACCGAAATCGAATACGCATTGATGGCTGGTCACGCATATCGCACAACGCGCGATGAAATCAGTTGGATTCCTGCCCCGCAGGGCTGGAGTCCATTTTTTCCGGTGCCTGACCCGACTACACCAACTTTCCCGTCAACAGGCGGTTTCGAAGCGGTCTCGTTCCAACGCGGCACCGAAATCGTCATCTCCTACGCTGGCACCTACGCCAGTGACCTGACGGGAGACTGGGCGGCCAACATCGGCCTTGGCGCAGGCACCGGATCCGATCAGCTCTTGCAGGCCGCCGAGTACTATCTGCAAGTCAAAGCGCTCAACCCCAAGGCCCACATCACTATGGCGGGCCACTCGCTGGGTGGCGGTCTTGCTGCCCTGATCGGCGTCTTCTTCGGCGAAACCGCTGTCACCTTCGACCAGGCACCGTTTGCCCAGACCGCCCGCTTCAAGGCAATGGATCTTCGCACCTACCTGGCAGGGCGGCTCGACGCCAGCGGAAACCGCCTCTACAGTGACGCTGCACTGACCTCATTGACCGGCTACATCGCTCTGCAGCAGGCCGAGATCGACCCCGCTTCCATCATTCCCAACAGCCAACTCGTCACCAACCTCAACGTCCAGGGCGAATTCCTGTCCGGGCTGCCATGGAACATCCCGGATCGCATCGGTGCCACCATCGGGAACATTGCCAACACTGCCCCCGGCGTCGCGGGCGACGACCTCCACTCCATCGCCCTGCTCACTGCATTTTTGCAGAGCCAAAAAAACGCTGTTACAGGCAAGGCGCTTAACGACGTCACCCTCAAGCTGCCTGATCTGTTGAAGATGATGTTTAGCGACCAGTTGTTTGTGCACACAACCGACCCGACCAATGCAACAGATGAGAACCTCCTCGAACGCCTCGTCAAACACGAGGCTGGCGTGCGTGACCCTGCAACAGGCGCAACCACCCTGGCTTCCGATGCCATGGTCACTCGCTTCACCGTCGACCTGTGGAAGCTCGCCCAGGACGGCGGCATGACCCTGCAAGATGGCAACTCGAACTCCACTTGGGTGGGTCTCGCCCTGACCGCCTTCGCCATGCAAAAGTATTACGAAGAAACCCCAGACAGCACGGGCTACAAAAAGGAACTGTTTACCGATCTTGCCGCAGAAGGCGGCTCAGGTGGCATCCGCTTCGACATGGCCGATGTCTCTGAAAAGTTTGCAACAGCCTTAAGCCGCAATACGAAACTCAACCTGACCGATGCCAAAGGCTTCGACCTTTATCTGAAGTACTTCTTCGACAACAACCTCGACGTAAACGACGTCAACTTCACTGCCGTCGAAGATCAACTGATCCTCTCCCAACTGCCCGCCATGCGCGACTGGTTCGTCCAGGCTGGCGCCAGCGGCATGACCGCCGCCGACACCCGGAATCGCGGCGACTTCATGCTCGGCAGATCGGGAGATGATGTGGCGAATGATGCTGCTGAATGGAAGATCGCAGCATGAACCTATCCCATATGATATTTCAGTGCATTACAAGACTTGGATTGATTTTGATGATGGGGATAAGCGTGAATGCCTGTTCGTCCACGATGAACTGGAAAGAAGAAGTGCTGCTGCATGACGGCAGCAAGATCATCGCTGAACGGCACTACAACCTGGGCGGATACCCCGGTCTTGAAAGTCGCAATCGGATGGCTCTGGACGAGACCGTCACCTTCAACCTGCCCAACCGTAAAACCATCATCTGGAAAACCGACTTCCGGGATTCGGTGCCGGAATCCAACAGCCTCAACCACTTCCGCTTCGACATCGTCGACGGCGTGCCCTATCTCGCCACCTATCCGGCGGGCTGCATAGCCTACAACAAATGGGGCAGACCGAATCCGCCGCAGATATTGTTCAAGTATGAGAACGAACAATGGCAACGCATCAGCCTGGCCGAACTGCCGCCGGCGCTCGTCGGCGCGACGGCCAACGTCGTTGTCGGCAAGCCGGACCAAAGAATTCTGAAGCCGTTTTACAGCGTAGAGGAGGTCAATGAAAAGAACCACAACATCAGTACGCCTGAATACAAAACCGTTTTGCGGGAGGCGGTAGTCAAAGGCGAGCGTGGGACGGATGGATCGTCGGTGAATTGTCCTGATTTCAACTCTCAACAATACAGAAGTTTCAAACCACCGCTTCCGATGAAGCCCCTGCCTGAAAAGTGAGTCGCTCACTAAAGTGAACAACACCACGAAAATATTGAAAGGGATTAAATCATGACCACAGCAATCGAATACGCATTGATGGCCGGTGCTGCTTACATTTCCAACCGTCCTGGAATTAATCAGATTCCTATCCCACAGGGATGGTTAGAGTTTGCGCACGTCCCTAACAATCTAGACTACCCGATGTTCACCGGAGCATCCGGATTCGAAGCGGTTTCCTTCCAAAATATCGCCAACCCGAACGAAATCGTCATCTCCTTCTCCGGCACCGACTTCAGCAAAGGCATAGCCTCACTTTTCAACAGCGATTTCTGGAATGGCAACATTCCCCTGATCACCGGCGTGAACATCAATGGCGCCAACCAGCTGGTGGATGCGGTGGAATACTACCTACAAGTCAAAGCCAGCGTCCCGGAAGGAACGGCCATCAGCCTGACCGGCCATAGCCTGGGCGGCGCGCTGGCAGCCCTCGTTGGTGTCTTCTTCGGCGAAACCGCCTTCACATTCGACCAAGTGCCTGCCGCCGCAACCGCCTCGTCGTTGAACGCGACCCTTCTGTATAACGCCCTGCTTGCCAGGAACCACACGGCAGACGAACTGACGGGTCTGTACAACTATATTCAGCAGCAAGAGACCAACGGCGGCATCCCAAACGAAGGACTGGTCACCAACCTCAACGTGCAAGGAGAAGTGGCCGGACTCATACCCGCACAGCGCATCGGGAATGAAGCCAGCATCGACAGCGGACACTCTGGAATAAGTTCGAGCGACCTGCATTCGATCGCATTGCTCAACGTCTTCCTGCAAAGCAACCAGACGGCAGAACCGTTCAAAAATCTGAGCGACATGAGCTTCAAGCTGCCCGACCTGTTGAAGATGATTTTTGATCCAAGTCTCTTCTACAACGATCCGCTAGACAAGGCGAACCCAACTGAAAACCTCCTCGAACGCCTGGTCAAACACGAAGCCGGGGTGCGTGATCCTGCGACAGGCGTCACCATCCTGGCTGCAGACCAGATGGTAGATCGCTTCACCCGCGACCTATGGAAACTCGCCCAGGACGGCGGCATGACCCTGAAAGACGGCAACTCGAACTCGACCTGGGTAAGGTGCGCCCTGACCGCCTTCGCCATGCAAAAGTATTACGAAGAAACCCAGAACAGCGCCGGCTACAAAAAAGAACTGTTCACCGACCTTGCCGCAGAAGGCGGCTCAGGCGGCATCCGCTTCGACATGGCCGACGTCTCGGAAAAGTTTGCAACCGCCCTCAGCCGCAATACAAAACTCAACCTGACCGATGCCAAAGGCTTCGACCTTTATCTGAAGTATTTCTTCGACTACAACCTCGACACAAGCGGCAACTTCACCCCCGCCGAAGATCAACTGATCCTCGCCCAACTGCCCTCCATGCGCGATTGGTTCGTCCAGGCAGGCGCCAGCGGCATGACCGCCACCGACACCCAGAACCGCGGCGACTTCATGCTCGGCGGGACAGGCAATGACAGCCTCACCGGCGGCGACAAGATCGATCTGCTGGTAGGCAACGCCGGCGCCGACACCCTCAAGGGAGGCAAAGGCAACGACACCCTGATCGGCGGCACGGGATTCGACCGCTACATCGAGAAAGCCGGTGACGGCTTCGATACCGTGCTCGACAGAGACGGCTCTGGCGTTATCCAACTTGGCACCCTCGAAGCCAAAGGCAGCGCCAGTCTGTCTGATCTTACGAAGTGGAAACAACTCGACACCGACACCTGGGTCGACACCCAGAACAACACTGCCTACACCCGCTATACCGAGGACGACAATATTCAGCTTCTCATCCACAAGGGTGACAGCAATGTACTGGTCAAGGGCTGGGCGGACGGCAATCTAGGCATTGCCTTGGGCGCGGGGGCTGCGGCCACGCTCCCAGTCACCACCCTCACCCTCACTGGCGACCACCCCGGCATCGACCAAAGCGCCGACGCCGGCTTCCAGCCCGGCTACGACGCCAACTGCACAACCTCATCACCGACTACGAGCCAAACCGAAGCCCGCCAGGACATCCTCTACGGCAGCACCGGCAACGACCGCATCCAGGGCCTCACCGGTACCGACTACCTCGCAGGCCGGGCCGGCGACGACCTCCTCGAAGGCGGCACCGAAGCCGACGCCCTCGCCGGCGGCCAGGGCGCCGACACCCTCAAGGGCGAAGACGGCAACGACATCCTCCTGGGCGACCATGAACTCGCCACCGTCAACTCCTACGACTACACCAAAAACGCCAGCCTCATCGCCAGCATCACCCACACCCCCGACGGCCAGGGTGCGCTCGTCCACAGCTACCAGCTCTCCATCGGCAGCACCCCCTCGCCCGCCATCGGCGGCGCCGACATCATCGAAGGTGGCATAGGCGACGACATCGTCTTTGCCGGCGGCGGTGACGACCAGGTGGAGGGCGGAGACGGCGCCGACGTCGTCTTTGGCGACGGCGGCAAGGACATCATTCTAGGCGGCATCGGCAACGACATCCTCGTCGGCGACAACTACGGCGCCGGGGTTCCCTACGACGACGATATCCTCAGCGGTGGCGGCGGAATCGACTGGCTCTACGGCACCGGCGGCAACGACTATCTGGAGGGCGGCGACGGCAACGACGTCCTGTTCGGCGACGGCAACGGCACCGCCGACGAAGGCGCCGATGTCCTGATCGGAGGAGACGGCGACGACAGCTTCTATGGCGGCGGCAAGGACGACGTGCTGATCGGTGGCGCGGACAACGACACCCTTAGAGGCGAAGACGGCGACGACATCCTCATTGGTGGTGCAGGCGTGGACACCCTGATTGGCGGCGACGGCAACGACACCTTGATCGACGACAGTATGCAAGGCGAAATCACCAACCTGGCAGGCGGGGCGGGGGATGACGGCTACCAGTTCGAAGGCGCGGGCGATATCAACCTCTTTGACAATCTGGGCTACAACACTCTCGCGCTTGCCGCCGGGGACAGCCTCGAAGGCGCAGGCTTGAGCCTGGATACCGACGGCACCGGTTACATCGTCAGCCTTTCGAACGGCCGCAGCCTCAACATCCAGAACGGCTTCTTCGGCACCGGCGGCAGCGTGCAGGACGCAAGCGGCACCGAGGTCGATCTGGAAGGGTGGGTGGGGACGACGCTGACCACGCAAGTTGTCTTGCAACTGGATGATGCGGGCGGGCGACTGTATGGCGGGGCGGGAAAGGATTACTTATATGGTGGCACAGGAGATGACTCCTTAAGTGGGGCACTTGGTAATGACCATTTGTATGGCCGTGCAGGCAACGACTTGCTGTATGGCGGGGCGGGGACGGATACGCTGGAGGGTGGCGCTGGAGATGATTTTCTGGATGGCGGCGCAGGGAATGATCAACTTTCAGGTGGTGATGGTTGGAGTGCATACGGCAATGACACCTACCGGTTCGGCCGTGGATATGGATCGGATGTGATTTATGACTTTGATGGCAGCGTAGGATACATGGACAGGGTGGAGATGACTGGGGACGTGCTTCCTTCCGATGTGATCGTTACGCTAGAAAAAAACAGTATTAACGCAAATCCAGGCAGTTACGACTTGGTGCTGACGATTGCAGGTACAAACGACAGCTTGAGAGTCTGGATGTATTTCTACAGCAACAATTACAAGGTTGAGGCTATCCAGTTTTCCGAAGGCACGGTGTGGGATAACGGAGCGCTGACGAATCTCATTACTGCTCCTGCCTCAACTTACGGAGCTGATTTTCTGTACGGTTCAGTATATGCAGATGAGATTGATGGGCTGAGTGGCAATGATGAAATCCGCGGTAATGGTGGTAACGATGTCATCAATGGAGGTGGCGGCAATGACAAACTATATGGAGGCATGGGCGACGATGTAATGAATGGTGGTGATGGTAACGATATTTTGATTGGGGAGTCTGGTAACGACACCATGGCGGGTGGAACAGGCGATGATCTTTATGTTGTAAACGATGCCGGGGATACTGTGAGTGAAGCCGTGGACCAGGGTATCGACGAGGTTCAGTCTGCGATTGCCTACACGCTGGGCACTGATTTTGAGAACCTCTCTCTCATAGGTTCCAATGCTATCAACGGCACTGGAAATGCCATTAACAATGTCCTCAGAGGCAATAGCGTGGCCAACGTGCTGGACGGCGGTTTGGGTGCCGACATCCTCATCGGGGGTACCGGCAACGACACTTATGTCGTTGACAACTTGGGAGACGTCGTCACCGAGACCTCGACCGTGGCGACCGAGGTCGACACTGTTCAATCCTTGGTCACCTACACCCTGGGTGCCAATGTCGAGAACCTCACCCTCACCGGCACAGCCGCCATCGACGGCACCGGCAACGAACTTGCCAACGTCCTGCGCGGTAACAGTGCGATCAATACCTTGGATGGTCTGGATGGCAACGACACGATTTATGCAGGTGACAGCGATACCGCCCATGGCGGGAATGGCAACGACACCCTGATATCGGAAAACACCGGCACCTGGAGCTACCTGTGGGGCGAGGCGGGGGACGACGTTCTGGTGGGAGGATCGTTCTCCGGGATGTTCGCGGGCGGGCTTGGCAGCGACACCATTATCGGCGGAGCAGGTATCAATTTCATTTGGGGCGATGACCAGGAATTAGGCGCGGGTAGCGGTGGCAACGACACCATCACCGGCGGTAACGGTTATGACTATGTGGTAGCCGGAGCGGGCGACGATCTTGTCTATGGCAATGACGGGGGTGACAACCTGTCAGGCAATGCTGGTAACGACACGCTCAGCGGCGGTGCCGGCAACGATACCCTCAATGGGGGTGCCGGCGCGGATGCCATGTGGGGTGGTCAGGGGAACGACATCTATCGGGTGGATAACGTGGACGACAGCGTGACCGAACTGGCCGGTGAAGGCTGGGATCAGGTGACCGCATCCGGACTCGCCGATTACACGCTGCCGGATCATGTCGAGGGCCTGACGCTTTCCGGCACGGTGGCCTCGGTGGGCAGCGGCAATGCGCTGGACAACCTGGTCTATGGTGACGCGCAGAAAAATACGCTGTACGGCAATGGGGGGAACGATTATCTGAGCAGCGCGGATGGTGACGACACACTGAATGGCGGTGATGGCAACGACGTATTGCAAGGCGGCGCCGGCGCGGATTTCATGCTGGATCTTTCCGGCGCATCGCTGATGCAGGGCGGCGACGGCAACGACATGTTGTATGCCTGGAACGGCAACGCCATGCTGATCGGCGGCAAGGGCAACGACAACATCACGGCTCTGGGCGGCAACCGGGTGATGGCCTTCAATCGCGGCGATGGCAACGACACGCTGTGGGATTATTCCGGCGCGCAGGCCACGGTGTCGCTGGGCAAGGGCATCGCCTATGCGGACATGAGTTTGTCCAGAACCGGCAATGATCTGGTGCTGGGAGCAGGCGCGGGCGAATCCATATCGTTCAAGGACTGGTATACCGCGACCGGGCCGCACACCGCGCTGAATCTGCAGGCCATCACGGAGAGCATGGCGGCTTATGCGCCGGGCGGGGCCAATGCACTGCTCGACAACAAGATCGAAACGTTTGACTTTCTGGGTGTCGTTGCTGCCTTCGATGCAGCTCGCGCGGCGAACCCGACGCTGACTGCCTGGTCGCTGACCAGCGCGCTGGCGGGCTTTCATCTTTCTGGCAGCGATTCCGAAGCGCTTGGGGGTGATCTGGCATACCAGTACGGCAAGACCGGGAACCTGTCGAATGTCGGTCTGATGGCGGTGCATTCCCTGATGTCGGAGTCGGCGTTTGGCACGGGTGCGCAGGCGTTGCGTCCGCTGGCGAGTCTGCAGGAGGGGGCGACGCGCCTGATGTAAGCCATGGTTCGGAATGATCTGCAGATGAACCCGGCATCCTCTTCCATCGCTCTTCTGCAAGCGGCGCCACCTGCGCCGTTCGGCCGCTGGGTGTTGTGGCTGCTGCTGGCGCTGGTTTTCGTTTTGCTCGGCTGGGCAGCTTTCGGCCGGCTCGATATCGTGGCCGTAGCGCAAGGCAAGCTGGTGCCGCTGTCGCGCATCAAGATCGTGCAGCCCGTGGAAGCCGGGGTGGTGAAAGACATTCTGGTCGAGGAAGGGCAGGCGGTGAAGCAGGGCCAGGTATTGATGCGGATGGATGCAGCGCTGTCGGATGCCGATGGGCAATCGTTGCAGAGCGAGTTTCAGCGTCACGCGTTGGCCCTGCGGCGGATTGATGCAGAGCTTGCGGACAGGCCGCTCACTCGGCTTGCCGAGGAGTCCGTCGAGATGTTTGCGCAGACTGCTGCCCAGCACAGCGCCAACCGGCTGGCGTATCAAAGTGCGCTGGACGCGCAGCGCAGTGTGCTGGAAAAGTCGGCCCAGGATGAGGCGGCGGCGCGCGAAATCCTCAGCAAATTGCAACAGGTGTTGCCGCATTATCGGGAACAGGAGGCTGCCTATGCACAGTTGGGCAAGGATGGCTTCGCCGGAAAGCTGATGGTGGCGGACAAGCAGCGCGAGCGCATCGAAAAAGAGCAGGATCTCAAGATCCAGGCGTTCGCCATCCAAAGCGCTCGGGCTGCCATGCAACAGGCGCAAATG
This sequence comes from uncultured Hydrogenophilales bacterium, assembly GCA_963818665.1. Lineage (GTDB taxonomy): Bacteria > Pseudomonadota > Gammaproteobacteria > Burkholderiales > Thiobacillaceae > Thiobacillus. The sequence continues at coordinate 236,885 of CAWFTM010000004.1, forward strand.
CGGATGAGCCAGATCAGCGCGGAATACCATCGGCAATTGCAGGCCGAACGGTCGCAGAGTGCCGCGCAAACCGACAAGCTGCGTCAGGAACTGGCCAAGCAACAGCACCGGCAAGCGCTGCTGGAACTCAGGGCGCCGCAGGATGGCGTGGTCAAGGATCTGGCGACGCATACGGTGGGTGCCGTGACGGCACCTGGCACGGTGTTGCTGACGCTGGTGCCGAGAAATGAACCTTTGCAGGCGGAAGTATGGGTTGCCAACGAGGATATCGGCTTTGTCCGACCCAGCCAGCCAGTGAAACTGAAGCTCGGCGCGTTCACCTTTCAGAAATACGGCATGCTCCGTGGTGTGGTTTCCCAAGTGAGCGCAGACGCGAGCGAAGCCGCCGGACAGCATGCAGATGCGGGTGCGGTTTCTCCCGGACTGGCCTACAGGACAGTCGTGGCGTTAAGCAGCCAGCAGTTGCTTGCAGAGGGCAAATCGCATGCCCTGACGCCGGGCATGCAGGTGTCGGCGGAAATCCTGCTGGGTACCCGCTCGGTGTTGGAGTATGCGCTGTCGCCGATTCGCGGTGCGTTTCAGGAAGCGGCGCGGGAACGATAGATCACGTGTGCCCCAATGAAGAACGCGCCATCGAGGCGCGTTTTTCATTGGAGCTACATACATGGATATGCGTCAGTCGTCGGCGCCCGCTGTAGTGTTGAAGCCGGCATCCACGTAAGTGATTTCACCGCTGATGCCGGAAGCCAGATCGCGACAGCAGGAAGGCGGCGACATTGCCGACTTCATGGATGGTGACGTTGCGGCGCAGCGGGGCATTCTTGGCGACCAGATCGAGCTTGTCGTTGAATTTGGCGATGCCGGAGGCGGCCAGCGTCTTGATCGGGCCGGCCGATACGGCGTTGACGCGGATGCCTTTGGGGCCGAGGCTTTGCGCCATGTAATACACGCTGGATTCGAGGCTGGCCTTGGCCAGGCCCATCACGTTGTAGTTGGGCACCGAGCGCACCGCGCCGAGGTAGGACAGGGTGAGCAGGGCGGCGTTGCGGCCTTGCATCATCGGCAGCGCGGCCTTGGCCAGCGCGGCAAAGCTGTAGGAGCTGATGTCGTGGGCGATGCGGAAGTTTTCGCGGGTGACCGAGGAGAGGTAGTCGCCGGCCAGGGCTTCTTTCGGTGCGAACGCGATCGAGTGCAGCAGGCCGTCGAGGCCGTCCCAGTGTTTGCCGAGTTCGACGAACAGCGCGTTGATTTCCTCGTCGCTGCCGACGTCGCACGGGAACACCAGGTCGGAGCCGAATTCCTGGGCCAGTTCGGCGACGCGATCCCTGATGCGCTCACCCTGGTAGGTGAAGGCGAGTTCGGCGCCTTCGCGTTTGCAGGCGGCGGCGACGCCGTAGGCGATGGAACGGTTGGAGATGACGCCGGTGATCAGCAAACGTTTTCCTGCAAGAAAGCCCATGATGGTCTCGAAGAGTTGAGTAGGCAGCGATTATAACGGCTGACGTTGGCGGTGGGCTTGGGTAAACTCGCGGCATGACGCGTTTGGCCACACTCCCTGTCGGGTACGATTCTGTTGGGCGCGCTTCTATTGGGGCCGGTGAGTTTTCTGGCAGGCTGCTCCGACAGCTGGAACACGCCTTACCCCGGCAGCGAGAAGCGCGCCAATGTGGTGTACAGCGCCTTTTCCGAGCGCCCCAAGCATCTCGATCCGGCGCGCTCCTACAGTTCGAACGAAGTCGAATTCACCGGCCAGATTTACGAGCCGCCGCTGCAATACCATTTTCTCAAGCGCCCCTACACGCTGATTCCGCTGACCGCCGAGGCGGTGCCGAAGCCGCGTTTTTACGATGCGGCGGGCAAGCCGCTGCCGGACGATGCGCCGTCGGCCAGCATCGCCACCAGCGTGTACGAAATCCGCATTCGCCCCGGCATCCGCTATCAGCCGCATCCGGCGTTTGCGCGCGATGCAGCGGGGCGCTATCGCTACCACGCGCTGGATGCCGCGGCGATGGCGGACAAGCATACGATCTGGCGATTTTGCGCACACCGGCACCCGCGAACTCACGGCTGCCGACTATGTGTACCAGATCAAGCGGCTGGCGCATCCCGGGCTCAGCTCGCCGATCTTCGGCCTGATGAGCGAGTACATCGTCGGCCTGAAGGAACTGGGCGGCCACGCTGGAACAAGCCGCGCAAAGCCAGCGCCGGGTGCGGCATTGAATCTGAACGACTTTCCGCTGGCCGGCGCCGAGGTGGTCGATCGCCACACCTACCGCATCCACATCCAGGGCAAGTATCCGCAGTTCATCTACTGGCTGGCGATGCCGTTTTTTGCGCCGATGCCGTGGGAGGCCGAACGTCTTCTACGCGCAGCCCGGCATGGCGGACAGGAACCTCACGCTCGACTGGTAGCCGGTCGGCACCGGGCCGTACTATCTGGCGGAGAACGATCCCAACCGCCGCATGGTGCTGAAGACGCAATCCGAATTTCCACGGCGAGACCTATCCGGCCGACGGCGAGCGGCCGACCGCCAGGCCGGGCTGCTGGCCGATGCGGGCAAGACCGCTGCCGCTGGTCGACGAGGCCGTGTTCAGCCTGGAAAAGGAAACCATCCCCTACTGGAACAAGTTCCTGCAGGGCTATTACGACAGCTCCGGCATCAGCTCCGACAGCTTCGACCAGGCGGTGCAGTTTTCCGCAAGCGGCGACCCGCAGCTCACCGCCAGCATGCGCGAGCAAGGACATCGACCTTGTCACCACGGTGCAGGCGTCGCATCTGGTACATCGGCTTCAACATGCTCGACCCGGTGGTCGGCGGCCTCGGCGAAGACCGCCAGAAGTTGCGGCAGGCGCTCTCCATCGCCTTCGATTACGACGAGTTCATTTCGATTTTCGCTCAACGGTCGCGGCATTCCCGCGCAGGGGCCGATTCCGCCCGGCATCTTCGGCCATCGTCGAAGGCGTGGCCGGGCTCAATCCCTATGTGTACGAATGACCGGGACGGCCAGATCCGAGCGCCGCTCCATCGAGACCGCCAAGCAAGCTGCTGGCCGAGGCCGGCTATCCCAACGGCCGCGACGCCGAAACCGGCGAGCCGCTGGTGCTGTATTTCGACACCATGGCCACCGGCCCCGACGCCAAGTCGCGGCTCGACTGGATGACGCAAGCAGTTCGACAAGCTCGACGTGCAGCTGGTGGTGCGCGGCACCGACTACAACCGCTTCCAGGACAAGATCCGCAAGGGCAACGCGCAGATGTTCGACTGGGGCTGGAACGCCGACTATCCCGATCCGGAAAACTTCCTCTTCCTGCTGTACGGCCCGAACAAGCAAGGTCGGCAGCGGCGGCGAGAATGCGGCCAACTACGACAATCCGGAATTCAACCGCCTGTTCGAGCAGATGAAGAACATGGACAACAGCCCGGAGCGCCAGCAGGTCATCGACGCGATGCTGGAAATCGTGCGCCGCGATGCGCCGTGGATCTGGGGCTACCATCCCAAGCGTTACGGCCTGCACCACGGCTGGCTGCAGAACGTCAAACCCAACCTGATGGCGAACAACACGCTCAAGTATCGCCGCGTCGATCCCGAGCTGCGCGAGCGCCAGCGCGAGGCCTGGAACCAGCCGGTGCTGTGGCCGCTTGGCGCTGATGCTGGCGGGCGCTGGCCGTCGTCATCGCGCCGGCGGTGATCGCCTGGCGGCGGCGCGAAAGGACGACGGCCTGATGATCGCCTATCTGCTCCGCCGCCTGCTGTACGCCATCCCGATCCTGATCGGGGTGAACCTGCTCACCTTCGCGCTGTTCTTCGTGGTCAACACGCCGGACGACATGGCGCGCATGCAGCTCGGCGTCAAGCACGTGACGCCGGAAGCGATCGAGAAGTGGAAGCACGAGCGCGGCTACGACAAGCCGCTGCTGCTGCAACGCGCAGGCGACGGGCAGCGCGCAGTTCACCGACACGATTTTCTTCCAGAAGTCGGCCGGCATGTTCGCCTTCGATTTCGGCAAGTCGCGACGACGGCCGCGACATCGGCCGCGAGATCCGCACACGCATGGGGCCGAGCCTGGCGATCGCGCTGCCGGTGTTCTGGTCGGGCTGCTGGTCAACATCACCTTCGCCTTGCTGATGGCGTTCTTCCGCGCCACCTACCTCGACCTGTGGCGGGGTGGTGCTGTGCGTGGTGCTGATGTCGATTTCCGGCCTGTTCTACATCATCGGCGGGCAGTATCTGGTCAGCAAGCTGTGGCACCTGGTGCCGATCTCCGGCTTCGACGCGGCGGCATCGACGGCCTCAAGTTCATCGTGCTGCCGGTGCTGATCGGCGTGATCGGCGGCATCGGCGGCGGCGCCGCTGGTATCGCACCATCTTCCTCGAGGAAATCGGCAAGGACTATGTGCGCACCGCGCGCGCCAAGGGCTTGTCCGAAGCTGCGCGTGCTGTTCCGCCACGTGCTGAAGAACGCGCATGATCCCGATCCTCACCGGCGTGGTGGTGGTGATCCCGCTGCTGTTCATGGGCAGCCTGATCACCGAATCGTTCTTCGGCATTCCCGGCCTCGGCAGCTACACCATCGACGCGATCCAGGCGCAGGATTTCGCCGTGGTGCGCGCGATGGTGTTCCTCGGTTCGGTGCTCTACATCGTCGGCCTGATCCTGACCGATCATTTCCTACACGCTGGTCGATCCGCGGGTGAGGCTGCAATGAGTCGGCTTCATGGGCATCCAGCCCGTCATCCTGTGGACCGATGCGCTGATCTTCGCTGCTGCTGGCCGGCGTGCGTGGCGCTGGCGTGGTACGTCAGCCGCCAGGAACATCTGCGCGCGCCGTGGCGGCGGTGGCGCGGCGGCCGCATGGCGATGGCGTCCGCGCTGGTGCTGCGGCGTGTTCGTCGGCGATCGGCCTGCTCGATTCGCTGCATTACCGCGAGGCGCTGGCCGACAGCCGGGCACGGCGCAGAGCCGCACTACTCGGCCGAGGTGCTGAGCCGTATTCGACGCTGCTGGTCGGCCGCTGCGCACGCCGGCGGAAAAAACCTATTCCGCGCCGTTCGCGACGCAGCTCTATCGCCAAGGAAACCGTCGAGCGCGCCGGCGGCAAGCGGTGCGCGACTATCCGCGCCTGCAATACGGCGGCGCGCATCTCGGCGATGCCGGCGCGAGCAGGCTGCCGGATATCGCCCGCCGCAGCGTGCGTCGGGCTGGCGCAGGGGCTGGCGGCGAGCCTGTTGCTGTTCGGCGTGCTGGCCGGCTGGCAGGCACGCCGCACGCGGGCGTCGCTGGGCGAGTGGCTGACCGCCTGGGGCGAAGGCCGCCTCGAGCTGGCCGGGCGCACCTTGCTCGGCATCGCTGGCGCTGCTGCTGATGCTGTGGTCGGCGTGCTGCGCGCATCTGGCGCCGGGCTACCACGTCTTCGGCACCGACAAGGTCGGGCAGGACGTGCTCTACCTGTCGCTGAAAAGCATCCGCACCGGGCTGGTGATCGGCACGCTGACCACCCTGGTGATGCTGCCGTTCGCGCTGCTGCCTCGGCATCGCGGCGGGCTATTTCCGCGGCTGGGTGGACGATGTCATCCAGTATGTCTACACCACGCTGAACTCGATTCCCGGCGTGCTGCTGATCGCGGCGGCGGTGCTGATGATGCAGGTCTACATCGAAACGCAACCCCGAGCTGTTCGACACCGCCGCCGCGCGCGCCGATGTGCGCCTGCTGTTCCTGTGCCTGATCCTCGGGGTGACCAGCTGGACCGGGCTGGCCGGCTGCTGCGCGGCGAGACGCTGAAGCTGCGCGAGCTGGATTACGTCCAGGCGGCGCGCGCGTTCGGCGTGTCGCACACCCGCATCATCACCCGCCACATCCTGCCCAACGTGATGCACATCGTGCTGATCGCCGTCGTGATGGATTTCTCCGGCCTGGTGCTGGCCGAGGCGGTGCTGTCCTACGTCGGCGTCGGCGTCGATCCCAGCATGCACAGCTTCGGCAACATGATCAACGGCGCGCGCCTGGAAATGGCGCGCGAGCCGATGGTGTGGTGGCGCTCGGCGCGGCCTTCGTCTTCATGTTCGTGCTGGTGCTGGCCGCCAACCTGTTCGCCGACGGCGTGCGCGATGCGTTCGATCCGCGCCGGGAGGGCGGCGATGAGCGTCCTGCTGCAGGTCGATCAGCTTGCCGTCGACATCGGTTCGGTGCGCATCGTCGACGGCGTGTCGTTCAGCGTCGCGGCGGGCGAAACCTTCGCGCTGCTCGGCGAATCGGGCTGCGGCAAGTCGATGACGGCGCTGTCGCTGATGCGCCTGCTGCCGGACGGCGGGCGGGTCGCCGGCGGAACGGTGCAGCTCGACGGCAGAAGACCATGCTGGCGCTGCCCGAGTCGGCGATGCGGCGGGTGCGCGGCGGCGGCATGGCGATGATCTTCCAGGAGCCGATGCTGGCCTGAATCCGGTGATGACGGTCGGCGAGCAGATCGCCGAGGCGCTGGTGCTGCATCAGGGGCTGCGCGGGCAGGCGATGCAGGACGCGCGCGCGTGCGCTGCTCGACGCGGTCGGCATGCCGGATGCGGCGCGGCGGCTCGACAGCTATCCGTTCCAGCTCTCCGGCGGCCTGCGCCAGCGGGTGATGATCGCGATGGCGCTGGCCGGCCAGCCCAAGCTGCTGATCGCCGACGAGCCGACCACCGCGCTCGACGTCACCATCCAGGCGCAGGTGCTCGACGTGCTGCGCGACCTGCAGCGCCGAGCGCGGCATGGGCATGCTGCTGATCACCCACGACCTCGGCGTGGTGGCGGAGAATGCCGACCGCGTGGGCGTGATGTATGCCGGCGAACTGGTGGAGGAGGGCGCGCGCGACGAGTTCTTCGCCGCGCCGCAGCATCCCTACACGCATGCTGTTCGCCGCGCTGCCGCGTCCCGGCGACGGCGGCCGGCTGGCGACCATCCCCGGCCAGGTGCCGCGGCCCGACGCACCGCTGCACGGCTGCCGCTTCGCGCCGCGCTGCCCGTTCGCGATGCGGCGCTGCGATCTGGAATCGCCGGCGTGGCAGTCGATCAACGGCCAGCGGGTGCGCTGCCATCTGGCCGGCAGCCTGCCGCGCGCGCACCGCGCGTGACATGACCGCGCAGGCGAAACCGGCGAGCGGCATCGCACGCGCTGTTGCAGGTCGACGACCTGAAAGTGCATTTCCCGATCCGCCGCGGCCTGCTCCAGCGCACGGTCGGGTTCGTGCGGGCGGTGGATGACGTGATCGCTGTCGATCCAGGCCGGGCGCACGCTGGCGCTGGTGGGCGAATCGGGCTGCGGCAAGACCACCGTGGGCAAGGCGCTGCTGCGGCTGATCGAGCCGACCGCGGGCCGCGTCGTGCTGGACGGCCGAGACCCTCGGCGCCAACACCCTGCTGCCGCTGCGGCGGCAGGCGCAGATGGTGTTCCAGGATCCGTTCAGCTCGCTCAACCCGCGCATGCGGGTCGCCGACATCCTGCTCGAAGGCATGGATGCGCTGAAGGTGGGCGCGGCGAGCGAGCGCCGCGACGCGGTGGCGAAACTGCTGCGGCAGGTGGGGCTGCCGGACGATGCCGGCGGCCGCTATCCGCACGAGTTTTCCGGCGGCCAGCGCCAGCGCATCGCGATTGCGCGCGCGCTCGCGGTGTCGCCGCGGCTGCTGATCTGCGACGAGCCGACCAGCGCGCTCGACGTGTCGGTGCAGGCGCAGATCCTCAACCTGCTGAAAGACCTGCAGGACCGTCTCGGGCTGGCCTATCTCTTCATCACCCACAACCTCGCGGTGGTCGATTACCTGGCGCACGACGGTGGCGGTGATGTATCTCGGCCGCATCGTCGAATACGGCGCCGCCGCCGACGTGCTGCGCGCGCCGCGCCATCCGTACACGCAGGCGCTGGTGAGCGCGGTGCCGCGCATCGAGCCGCAGGCCGGGCAGGGCTTCGTTCGCCTGGCGGGCGACCAGCCTTCGCCGCTCAACCCGCCCGCCGGCTGCCATTTCCATCCGCGTTGCCCCCATGCCAGCGAGGTGTGCCGGCAAACCTATCCGGAACAGACCGACTTGGGTGGCGATCACTGGGTGCGTTGCCACTGGGTGGCTGCTCAAGTTTGATCCGGGTTGAGACGCGAAACGGGCCTCACTCCCACGAGTAAGATCATCGACTTCACTGCAGCCGTGGAACGCGTTATCGCCCTTCCTGATGATCGACCTTGTGATCATCTTTGTGTGGTGAAGGTGCGACACACCCGGTCCGAACGGATAATCCGCTGCGCATTGATGATTAAATGCTTAATAATCCGGACGAAAGCGGATGCGGGTGGATGCTGTTTTTGAATCACCACGAAAAGGGGGTAAGAGAAATGATGCGCAAAACACGATCAAACCTTTCAATTACGCTGGCACTTGCAGCCGTGTCGATGCTGACGGCGCCGCCTGTGCTGGGAGAGGATTTCATCCAGGGTGGTCAGGAAACGTTCACCTTGAATCTGGGCGGTATCGTCAACCAGTTCGATACCAGCCTTCGCCTCGATGGAGCGGCGAGCAAGGGCACGCAGATCAACCTCGAGGGCAATGGCCTGAGCGAGAACCTGACGAGTTTCATGGCATCGGGCACCTGGCGCATCACCGAGCGGAATCGTGTGGGCGCCCTGTATTTCGGTGTTGATCGCAGTGGTAGCCGTATCTCTGATCACGACATCACGGTGAATGATCAGGTGATCCCGGCCGGGTCCAGCGTGGGCGCCGAGGCACAGGTCGATTTCCTGCTGTTCGATTATCGCTACTCGTTCTACAAGAGCGACGCTTGGGAGTTCGCCGGTGCGTTGGGCTTTTACGGCAGCAATTTCGATTTCAGCGTCACAGGTCCCGGACTGATCGGCGGAACGGTAAGCGAATCGACCACCGTGCCACTGCCGCTGATCGGCGTGTCTGCGGACTGGTACATTCAGCCGCGCTGGAAGGTTTCGTCGATGCTATTGGGCATGCAGGCCGATATCGGCGATGTCGATGGCAGCATCACGGTGTTCACACTCAGCACCGAGTACATGTTCATGCGCAATCTGGGCTTGGGCGTGTCCTACCTATACTCCAGTACTGATGTCGACGTGAGCAAGTCCGATTTCAACGGCAACATCGACTTTGGCAACAATGCCATCCTGCTCTATGCGGCCATGAAGTTCTGACGTCGGGCATATCTTGAAATCCCCAATTGGTGCCCACCCTTTTGTGCAAAGGGGGGCGCCAATTCATTTGAGCGGATCAACGACGCAATGAGCCGCAAGCGGCGCTAACGGCTGTTGAATGAGGCGCCATCAAATCGGAGCGCAAGGTCGTAAGTATGACAAGTCCGATAAACCCGACGCCTCTGTTCCACTCAATTTAATGAGCCAGACGGGCCGTCCGATGAAAAAACCCGTTTCAAAGTCTCGCCCCGACTTCTCCTTGAACCGCGCACTTTGGCCCGGCCGCGTCCTCGGCCTTCATGACCCCGATCGCGCCGGCGAACGCCATGGTCTCCACCCCCGGCAACTACGTTTTGCCGATTTCGCCCGCAAGGGCCTGCCGATGGTACTGATCGCCATGACGGTCAAGCTGATCCTGGTGCCGTGAATGTATCCCTTGTATTGACGGCCCAGGCTTGCGCAGCCATGCGGCAACGACTACAAATCAGGAAGCGACCATCACACGTAGCTCCCCTTGGTGCCTTTCCGTATCGATACGTTGAGTCAGCGGTGCGCAGGACAGGGCTGCTTTTTTGTTTGCTGCATTTTGAAAGGACCGACATGCACACATCATTCATACCCCGAATTGCCGGCCTGTTCCTGATGGCCGCCAGCATGGCGCTGCTGGCTCCGGCCACTGCCGTCGCAGCGGACCACTCGGCGCTCGAACGCGACGCCCGCCAGGCTTATCAGAAACTGATTGCCACGGTTCCTGCGGCGAAGTCCCTGTCCAGGGATGCCGTTGCCGTTCTGGTGTTTCCCAAGATCACCAAAGCCGGCCTCGTCGTCGGCGGGCAGTACGGAGATGGCGTTCTCTTCAAGGGCGGCAAGACGGCAGGCTACTACAACACCTCCGGCGCGTCCTACGGACTTCAGGCCGGCGCGCAGCAGTATGGCTACGCCATGTTCATGATGAACGCGAAGGCCTTGAGTGCCTTGAACGCAGAACGAGGGATTCGAGGTGGGCGTCGGCCCCAGCCTGGTGGTGGTGGATGAGGGCATGGGCAAGTCGCTGACCAACAAGACCGCGACGAATGATATCTATGCTTTCGTCTTCAGCCAGAAAGGCCTGATGGCCGGTCTGGGCCTGCAGGGCAACAAGATCACGCGGCTCAGCGAGTAGTCATCTGCTGCCGGCCAGGTTGCCAGCGTGGCGGCGGCGGGTGTTGCACGCGTTGCAGGGTTCGTCGTGCTGGCAGGGGATCCGTGGACTTCACCGGCAGCGCTCAGTTTACAGGCGGCGCCGGGCGCGGCGGCAGTCCCTGGTGGATCGCGCGGGAGAAATTGTCGTCCAGCGGCAGCGCCTGGGCCTTGGGGTTGATGTAGCTCGCGACCGAGCGCGGCGAAAGGCATGCTGCGGTTTACCACGCCTTTTTCATACAGCAGTTCATCCAGATAGCCGTTGGCCATCCAGCGCCAGTCGAGCGGGATTGCGCCCATTGCATTGCCTGCGTGCATGCGGATTGTGGTGGTGCAGTTATCGGTGAAGGCGTTGTACCACTTGGGCTTGTCGGCCAGACGATTGACCGTTTTCAGGTAATCCAGCAGCAGCGCGCGGGCGCGGGCGGGCGGGGTGCGCAGGCGGTAAGTGTAGACGTCTTCATGGCGGTGGTTGGTGCGCAGGCCGATCACGTCGCGTTCGTCGGCCAGCACATAGTAGAGCTCGTATTGCCGGAAGAAGCCGCGCACGGCGGAATAGCTTTGACCCACTTTGGATCGGGTTTCGATGGAGGCGGCCAGGCGCTGGCCGTCTTCGAATTCCCAGCTGAGGATGGTGTGGGCGATGCTGGGCGAACCCCAGTAGATCACATGCAGGTCGAGTCCGCGCAGCTTGGACAGGTCGTAGCGGCGCGTTTCCCAGCGCGGGGTGAAATCGGTTTCGGAGCGGTAGTCGAAATTGCGCAGGTTGTGGACGACGAGCGTGTCGCCGTGAATCTCGGCCGAGGGGAGTTGCGCCACATTCGGCTGCCAGTCGCGATCATTGCTTGGTTTCAGGCTGAACCACCAGACCAGCAGCACGGCGAACGGAATCAGCGCGGCAACGTAGGCGAGACGCCGGGGACGCAGCAGGATCAGCAGCGCCAGGCTGGCCAGCACATAGGCCAGCACCAGCAGGGCGGCCAGCGGGCGCGACGTCGGGCCGTCGAACCGACAGTGCGGCGGTGCCCCAGGCGGTGATGACCAGGAAAACCATCCATAGCAGCAGGCGGCCGAGTTGTTTGAGGAATTGGGTCATGGCGGGTCACTCGACAGGCGATTGGCCGGATTGTACTTTGAGCCGGGCGGCCGATATAACGATTACGGTGGCCATAGCGGGGCTCTATAATCTCCGCCATTCACCCTCCCGGTTTTGCCTGCTCATGTCTACCCAGCCCGTTTTGTCCCGCCCGCGCCGATCCTGCCTGCCGCATGGGTTGCCGGCGTCGTCTGGCTCGCCGTGCTGTTCAGCCCGGCTTCTGCCGCGGCGACAGCCCCGCAGCCGGCCAGCCAGACACAACAACCCGCAAGCCCGATATCGCCGTCGGCCAGCCAGGCGCAGCGCCCGAAGATCGGCCTGGTGCTGGGCGGCGGCGGCGCGCGCGGTTCGGCGCACGTCGGGGTGCTGAAGGTGCTGGAAGAACTCCACATTCCCATCGACTACATCGCGGGCAACAGCATGGGTGCGATCGTCGGCGGGCTGTATGCGTCGGGCATGACGCCGGAAGAGATCGGGCGTGAGTTGCAGACCATCGACTGGGATGACACCTTCGTCGACGAGCCGCCGCGCGCCGACCGTTCGTACCGCCGCAAGCTGGACGACAACTCTACATGGTCAAACCCAAGCTGGGATTCAGCGACGGCGAGGTGAAAACGCCGCTGGCCTATATCCATGGCCAGAAGTTCGATCTGCAACTCAGCCGCCTGACCCTGCGTGCGGCCGATATCCACGACTTCGACAAGCTGCCGATTCCGTTTCGCGCGGTCGCCACCGACCTCGAAACGGGGCAGGCGGTGGTGCTGAAATCCGGCGAGCTGTCGCGCGCCATTCGCGCCAGCATGGCGGTGCCGGGCGCGTTCGATCCGGTGGAAATCGACGGCAGGCTGCTGGTGGACGGGCTGGTGTCCAATAACGTGCCGGTGAACGTGGCGCGCGACATGGGCGCGGATATCGTGATCGTGGTCGATGTCGGCAGCGGCTTGTATTCGCGCGATCAAATCAGGGGCGCGCTCGATGTGGTGGCCCAGCTCTCCAACATTCTCTCCGAGCGCAACGTGGAGCAGCAACTGGCCACGCTGAAACCGGCCGATATCCTGATCAAGCCGCAGCTGGGCGATCTCGGCAGCGGCGATTTCAACCGGGCAGGGGAGGGGATCAAGATCGGCGAGCAGGCCGCCCGCGAACAGCTTGCCGCGCTGCAGCAGTTGTCGGTCGACAGTGCGCAGTACCGGCAATTCGAGGCCAGACAGGAAGTCGCCGACAGGGTGCCCATCATCGATTTCATCCGTCTCGACAACCAGTCGCGCATCGGCGACGCGACCATCCTGTCGTACATCAGCCTGCAGCCCGGCCAGGCGCTGAACAGCGCGCAGCTGGACAAGGAAATCAACGGGATTTATGGCCTCGGGGTGTTCCAGACCGTGCGCTACGAGGTGCTGGAAGAGGGCGACAAGACGGGCATGATCCTGCACGTCAGGGAAAAGTCCTGGGGCCCGAATTATCTCCAGTTCGGCATCG
>CAWFTM010000005.1:0-22720 GCA_963818665.1 uncultured Hydrogenophilales bacterium
ATCGCCTGGTTCTCCGGTGGTGAAGCCAAATGGGCCGGGCTCCTGCCCGCTGCGGCGGTGGCGGCGCTCAGTTCGGCCGCACTGCTCGCCAAGTCGCTCGCCAACTTCTCGCAGACCGGGCCGCGTATCCGCGAGGAGGTGCTCACCCACTACCGTCGTTACAGCATGTACGCCCTGGCACGCCTGACAGCCTGGGCCTTCGCACTGATGTTGTTTACCGGCGGCGGCGGCGTGCTGCTCTACTTCATGCTCGCCACGGTGCTGCAGGCAGCCTGGTCGCCGTGGCTGGCCGCGCTGGCCGCGGCACTCGGCATCGTCGGCGCTTTTGCCCTGCAATTCGTCGTCAAGCTGCGCTTTAATCCGGGCCTGCTGGTGGCGTCGATGCACTACCGCATGAGTCGGCTGTATGGTCTGTGGCAATGGATGACGCCCGAACGCATCGTCTGGCTGCAGGCGCTCTGGCTGGCCGGTAGTGCGATGCTGCTGGCGGTGGCCTCGTGGCAGCTGGCACAGGAAGGACGCGCGGTCGAACTGGTCGCGCTATGGTCCGCGGTGCTATTTATCGCCGGCACCGTCGCATGGGCGGGCTGGCAACCGGAGGCTCGCGCGCCGCGCAAACGGCCGACACGGCACGTCGATGCCCCGCCCAACATCCTGATGATCGGCTCGGACACGCTGCGCGCCGACCGTCTCGGCGCGCATGGGCTACCACCGCACGCTCACGCCGAACATCGATCGGCTGGCCGAGCAGGGCGCGCTGTTCGCCAATTGCTACGTGCCGTGCGCGCGCACCGCGCCGAGCCTGGTTTCGCTGCTCACCGGCACCTGGCCGCACACCCATGGCATCCGCGACAACTTCGTGCCGGACGAGGACACCCGGCTGAAGGTCGACGCGCTGCCGCAACTGCTGAAGGCCGCGCGGCTACCGCACCGCGGCGCTGTCGGACTGGTGCGGCGCGGACATGGGAAAATTCGCTTCGGCTTCGATTACACCGACCTGCCGGAGGACCAGTGGAACCTGAAGTACCTGATCCGCCAGGGTCCGAAGGATCTGCGCCTGTTCCTGTCGCTGTTCACGCACAACCGCCTGGGCCGCCTGCTGCTGCCGGAGCTGTACTACCTGGGCGGCGTGCCGCTCACGCAGCCAGATGGGCAAGCGGCGCGCGACGACTGGTGTCTCGGCTGGCGGCCAGCAGCGCAGCCGTTCTTCCTCAACGTCTTCTATTCCACCACGCACCCGCCGTTCGCCTCCGAATGGCCGTGGTACACGCGCTTCGCCGACCCCGACTACGCCGGCGAATCGAAGTTCGCGATGGCGCGGCTGACCGATCCGTTCGACATCATCCGCCGCCAGGGCGCGCCCAAGGAGGAATTCGATCTCGACCAGATCATCGATCTGTACGACGGCTGCGTGGCGCGAATTCGACGACGAGGTCGGCCGAATGCTCGCGCACCTCGAAGCCTGCGGGCTGGCCGACAACACCATCGTCGTCGTCTATTCCGACCACGGCATGGAGTTCTTCGAGCACGACACCTGGGGCCAGGGCAATTCCGCGGTCGGCGAGTTCAGCCCGCGCATTCCGCTGGTGATCCGCGATCCGCGCAAGCCCGGACGCGGCAAGATCGACAACGTGGTGCGCTCGATCGATCTTGCGCCCACCCTGCTCGAACTGGTCGGGGCTCTCCCGGCAGCGCCATGGACGGCGTGTCGCTGGCGGCCTGTCTGACCGAGCAGGCGGCGACTGCCCCGAACTCGACGCCTTCAACGAAACCGGCGTCTGGATCGCCGACATTCCCGGCCTGCCCGACACGCATCTGCGCTATCCCGACCTGCTGGAATTGATGGACGTACCGGACCGCGACAGCGGCACCCTGGCATCAAGCCGAAGTATTGCGAGCCGGATCATGGCCGCCAAGGACCGAATGATCCGCCGCGGGACGATGGAAGCTGGTGTACCAGCCCTTGGAGGGTGGCTACGCACTCCGATTATTCGATCTGGAGAGCGACCCAGCTTGCCACCACGACCTCTCAGACAGCACCCCGGGACGCGCAAGCGAATTGTGGGCAAAGCTGGAACGCTTCATCGCCGCCGATTCGGGAAACGCGGCTAATTCATCCTTGCACTGCCCGCACCCGGGCGAGGCAAAGCGCGTCTCGCAGCCTTAAGGCTTGTCGCTCTTCGGCGGGACAGGTTCCTTGGGCAGAGCAGAATCGGGACAGAAACGGCACCAGGGGTTGGTTGCATTGCCGATTTTCGGCTCAACTACCTCCAAGTTAGCTTGTGCCGGCTCCGCCTAGGGGCTTCTGCTTTCGCCGCCCCAGACTTGACAGGACTCGGCGGCAACGGCCGGCAGTGGTTCGATGGGCTCGCGAGCCGGGCCGGATCGCCGCCCAGTTCCTGGTAGCGGCGACGCAGACCCTTGCTGTCGGGCGATTTCTCGAGCGCCATCTTCACCAGCGCCAGCGCCTCCGCCTTCTTACCCTGTTTTTTGTAGAGATCGGCCAGGTCGATCGTCGCCGATGGCATGCCCGGGCTCAGTTCGAGCGCCTTGCAGGGATTGCCGAGCGCCTGCCCGTCGTTACCTTGCAGGTGCCATACCTTGCCGCGGTTGTAGTACATCTCGGGGCGCAGGTAGAAATCCGGCTGGGTGTACTTGATGACGTAGTCGAATTCCCACATTGCCGAACGCAGGCTGCTCTTGCGCTGTTTCTCGTTACCACCGTAGTAGCGGTTGAGCTCGATCAAGCCGCCGCAATAGTGGTGCATGTGATCCCAGTTCTCGCCGCAGTTGATTGACCCAATATTCGACGTCCGCCGGCTTCTCGCTGCCAACCTTGGCATCGCAGAAACCGGGAGAACCGCGAGTTCCGCAGTTGATATTGGTGGCCCAAGCGCCGGAATGCTCACCGCCAGCATCATCGCCACACCCACTGCATTTCGAACAGATTGAAAACTCATTCTTACACCTTGCCATTGCCTAAGATTGCGAAACAGCCGGCGTCGGGGTGCATGCGCAACGCCCGGGTCTTGTCCGCCACCCTTTCCTGGACACTCGCACTGCATGCGTCGCAAGCCGCTGCCCCATGGCGTGCGTCCGCCCAACAGCGCGCGCAAACCGTTGGCGTATCGCGTGATGCTGAATTGCCATCCACCCGCAGTCCGGTCTGCTCATGCAGCACCGCCGAACCGGTTCCGCCCGCCTCGCCCGCCAAGCTGGGCTTGCCGCAGGCGGCCGCTTCGATGAACACCATGCCGAAGCCTTCGTTGTCGCCGTTGATCTCGCGGTTGGGCATGGCGAACACGTCGCAGGCATTCATCCAGCGCGGCAGATCGGCTTCGCTCGACCGCGCCGATCCGATGGACGATGTCCTGCACCTTATGTTCCGCGATCAGGCCGTCGAGGTAATCGGCGTCTTCGCCGATCCCGCGCGATGACATAGCGCACCGGAATGCCTTCGTCACGCAACTGCGCCACTGCACGGATCATCTGGTCGAAGCCCTTGCGGCGCGACAGCCGGCCGACCGAGAATACCAGCTTTTCGTCGGCGCGGATGCCGAGGCTTTCGCGCAAGCCGGTGGTGTCCAGTCCAGGCCGGAACACCGACACGTCGACGCCCGGATAGATGATCGTGATTCGCTGCCGGATCGATGCCCATCTCCAGCAGCGTATCGCGCGTGTGCTCGCTGTTGGCGATGACCCGATCGGCATGGCGCAGGGCAAAGCGCATCGCCTTGTACTTGCCGCCGCGCCCCCAGGTGGTGAGTTCCTCGCCGTGGGCATAGATCACCACGCGGCCGAAACGTGAGCCGCGCCACGGCCCACGCCACCAGGCCTTCGGGCAGCGCGCGAAAGGCATGGATGGCATCGAAGCGGTGGGTGAGCGCCAGCGCCAGCGACTTGAAGAAAAAGCGCGCAGTACATCGCCAGCGACTCGGGTCGCAGCCATGGCACGCGCCTGAGATTCGAGGCGATGGATGGTGTTGGGATGCGTCGCATCGACTTCCGCCGCGCCCGGCACGTCGGCGGTGACGATGTGGATCTCCTTGCCGCCCAGGCGCTTGTAGACCTCGGCCGCCCATACCGCGGTCCCGCCCTTGGTCGGCAGGAACAGTTCGGTGAGCACCAGCAGGCGGTTCATGGCGATCGCACTGTTCACGCGATCGCCACGGCACTGTCCGACGGCGACGGATTTCGCGCAGCGTCATCCGCTGCACTCGACAGCACGTGCGCACGCTCGCCAGCCGGGCACCGCGAGCGAGGCAGCACCGCCCGGACGGCGGCACGCGCCGCGCCGTTCGGCCAGCGCACAGCCCAGGTTGTAGCGGGCGTTCCGCATCCGCTGCCGGACGCCCTGCCGGACCGGGCGCTGGGAAGTTCTCGCGCCAGCCGATCGAGGTCGAGTCAGGGTGCGCACGTTCTCCCGCTGCGCGGCCACCGGGTCGCGACGCGTCGCGCTGCCGCCGTGAATCACGTAGACGCCGAGACGATGCGCAGACGACACCGATGCGGCGGCTGCTTGCCACCAGGCGCGTCAGGAAATGCACGTCCTCGCAGACCTTGAAGCCGGTCGGGTAGCCACCCAGTTCGAGGAAACGTCGCGCGCGGCACCGACAGCGTGTGCGTATCGCCGAAATGGTCGGCGACGAAGGCCGCAATTTCCTCCGGCGTTTCCATCACGACCCGTACCGCACCGGCGGCTTTGGCCAGCAGCATGCGGCCGGATGCGTGCTGCGCCATCGACGTACCGAGCAGGGCGCCTGCCGCGTCGCGGTATTCGTAATCACCGGTCAGGAAATCCAGCGTGGCGTCGTCGGCGATCCACTCGGCGTGCAGCTTGAGACGGTCGGGCGCGTACCAGTCGTCGGCATCGAGAAACGCCAGCCAGTCGCCGGTGGCGGCGGCAGCGCCGGCATTGCGCGCCACCGAGACGCCGCTGTTGGGCTGCTGGATCAGGCGCACCGTCTCGCCAAACTGGCGCGCGACTTCGGCGGTGGCATCGGTCGACCCGTCGTCGACCACGATGATTTCGTGCGCGGGCCAGCTTTGCGCACGCACCGAGTCGATCGCGCGCGCCAGTGTGGCGGCGGTGTTGTAGGCGGGGATGATGACCGAGAACCGCGGGTATCATGCACGCGCTCCAGCAAGGCCAGCGGCAGTGCCAGGCCACGTCAATGCGACAGGCGGCGAAAGCGCGGGAATCTCGTCCAGGCGGGCACGCCAAGCGGCAAGCCGCGGCATCAGCCGGGTTTCGATCCAGCTCCGGGTCGCGGCCTTGCATCGCACGCGCGAGTTCGATGGGGCGAGCGAAAGCGCAGATCGGGACAGCGTGCAAGAGCTTGCGTTCAGGCCGGCTTCGAGCGCGGCGAGGCTGGCGTCCGTGCGTCGAGAAAATTGAAGCGATGGGTTTCGACCAGGCAGGCGCGCCCCTGCCGGGTACGTGCGCGCAAGCCGTCGACCAGGCGCTGCGGCGCGTGACCGAGCGCCGGCTCGAAATACACATCGCGTACCAGGTAGGTTTGACCGCGAGTGAACGTTCACCGGTCAGCATCGCTGGTATCCACGCAGCCGGGTTGGCCCGCGCCATCGCGGCAGGTGGCACGACGCCCGGCGTGATGACGACGTCGACACCGGCCTGCGCCCAGGCGGCCTCGACGGCGTCGTTCCAGACGAAGGTGGTCGCCACCGCGACCCGCGGCGCGCTGCCGAACATGGCCTGGAAAGCCGGCCGCTTCGGCCGCGACGGCTTGCTGGATTGCGTCCGGCGGCAACGCTCCGCGACGGCAAGCTGGACGCATCGACCCAGCGGCTTTGCAGAGGCGACGGCAGGTCTTCGGTTGCAGCGGGCTCCGCGGCGGTCAGCCAGTCGCGCACGGTGGGATCGCTCTGCGCGGCGGCCATCAGTGCCGGGGCCAGTAGTGGCACTGGCCATGCAGCTGCGGCACGAAGACGCTTACGGCCGGATGCCCGCCTGCATGGCTGCGCGCATGGTGTCGAAGCGAGGATCGGTCGAGCGTCAGCGCGTGATATTCGGTGCAGCGGGTCGCGGCGATGCGGGGGCCGTCCGGCACCTCCAGCACTCACGCCCAGCGTCATCACCGCCGGCCGGCCGCTGCGGTCGCGGAGCGGCTCCAGGGTGTCGGCCAGTCGGCTCAGTGCGTCAGCTTGTGCCAGCGGACCAGCGCCCCAGTCGTCGCTTTCGAGGATCAGCACCGGGCGGCGGAATACGGGTTCGCGCCAGCGCGCGACGAGGGGACGGGCAAAGGCGAGCAGGAGGCGGCCCAGAGGAGGAGGATGGCGGCGAGAGCAAGGGCGAGCACGTCATGAAGTGGTTTCCATGACGTTATCCGGCCAGCGCAGCGTCGATCCACCAGCGCCCTCACCTCCTCTCCCTTCAAGGGAGAGGGGGTTTCTTTGGTGGGCTCGGGCCATTTCTTAAGACTTGGCGAGATGGGGAAAACCATGGATGCCATCAATAGCCCATCCTCGCCGCCACATCCGCCACCTGTGGCAACACGCGCTCGATCTTGTCCCGATTGCGGCCGTCTTTCCATTTGTCCAGGCGAATTTCGGAGAAGGCGTTGTAGGGGATGTCGAGCACTTCGGCGCAGTGCGCCTGCAAGCGGGCGTCGAATGTGAGGCCACAACCTTCGAACACCTCGCGGAAGGTGGCTACCGGATCGCGCAGGAAATCTTCGTAGAACACATCGACCCATTGCTCGGCGGGAACGCTGGCCTTGGCATCCAGGATGGCCTGGTTGATGGCGGTGTACTGGAAGGCGGCGACGTCTTCGACCGGCGCGTTGACATACTCGCGCCAGCCGTCGGCCAAAAAGAAGCACCACTGGGTGAGCGTGCCGTTCTCCACCGCCACCTTGGCCGGCAGGTCGTTCGACCAGGTGGCGAATTCGTCGGGCTTTCGCCAGCCTTCGATCAGCGAATTGAGATTGTCGCCGGGGCTGCGCTTGATGAAGACGAACACGGCATCAGGGAACAGCGCCTGCAGATAGGGCACGCAGAGGCCATTCTGGTTGTTCTTGTCGACCCAGCGATGCTGCCCGGTCCAACTGTAGAAATAGCGGCTGACGGTGTCGCGATCCGTCGGGCTGGCGTCACTGGCATCCAGCGCATGAGTGTCCCAGTGCTTGTCGGCCAGCGGATGCAGGTCGGTCCAGTAATCGTGGGTTTCGCGTTGCAGGCTGCCGATCTCGCGGGATTCGGACAAGGTTTTGTAGACCAGGGTGGTGCCGGCGCGCGAGCAGCCCACGACGATGATCGGACGCTGCGCAGATGGACGTGAAAGCGACCAGCGTGCGCTGCGCAGGCCGCGCTGGATGCGCCGCGCGTGATGGGCAAGGGTTTTGCTGACTTTATTCAGAAATTCATTCAACGGCTTGGACTTTCCGACAATAGGGCAACGCTGATTAATACGGTATGGCTGTCATTGCGTCCATGTAAGCATGACGAAATCATCCGCGACACGTCGCGCATTCGACATACAGGATTCGTGCCAAGCAGCAGGCTCGTTTATATTGGCGGACATTATCCCGCATCACTCTGACACACGACACCATGGATGGCATTTTTGGCTGGCTGGGCGACCACGGCGCGCATCAGGATTTGATCAAGCATATGGGACAGGCGGCACGCCTGTCGCCGAAAGGCGCGCTGAACGCGCACAGCAGCCAGGTGCTGGGGGTGGCGGGTTGCTCGCGCCTCGGCAAGGCCGATATCCACGTTGAGAACGGGCTGGCCGTGGCATTGTACGGACGACCGCGCTTTCTCGACGCCGATCTGGCCTTCATCGCCCGCAACCAGAATCCGGCCATGGCAGTGGCGCACGGCTGGGTACGTTTCGGCGAAATACTGCCCACGCTGATGCAGGGAAATTTCGCCTTTGCCGTGCTCGAACCGTTGAAGAAAAAGCCTTTCTGGCGCTCGACCGCGTCGGCGCCGAGCGCCTGTGTTACGCCAAACACGGCGACCAGCTGGTGTTTGGTAGCAGCGTGCAAAGCGTGGCGGCCCACCCCGCCGTCGGCCGCGTCATCGACCCGCAGGCGATCTACGACTATCTCTATTTCCATACCATTCCCGCGCCGCGCAGCCTGTATCAGGGCGTGCACAAGCTGCTGCCGGGGCAAACCCTCTCCCTGAAAAACGGTCAACTCAGTACCGGCTTCTACTGGCAGGCGGACTACACCCCGGTCGATACCGGCTTCGATCCCCAGCGCCGCGAATTCCGCAGCCTGCTGGACCAGGCGGTGCGCGATGCCGATGCGCCGGCCACCGCCGCATTTCTGTCCGGTGGCACGGATAGCTCGACCATCGTCGGCGCCCTCACTGCCGCGCGCGGCGCGCCGGTGGACACGTTTTCCATCGGCTTCGACGCCGACGGCTTCGATGAGATGGAATACGCCCGCTGCGCCGCCGAACGCTACGGCAGCCGCAGCCACGAGTACTACCTGAAGCCGGCCGACATCGTGACCGCGGTTCCGGTGATCGCGCAGGAATACGACGAGCCGTTTGGCAACGCCTCGGCGGTTCCGACCTATTTCTGCGCCAGGGCCGCACGCGAGGCCGGATTTCAAAACATGTTTGCCGGTGATGGTGGCGACGAGATCTTCGGCGGCAACGCGCGCTACGCCAAGCAGGGCCTCTTTGAAATTTATGGCCGGCTACCAGCCGGGCTTCGGCGCGAGCTGATCGAGCCGATTGCAAGCTTGCCGAGCCTGTCTAACCACTTCCCGCTCTCCAAGCTGAAAAGCTATGTCACCCAGGCAAAAATCGGGCTGCCGTTGCGGCTGGAAAGTTACAACTTCCTGCACCGCACCCCGCTCGACCAGATTTTTGTGGCGGACTTCGTCCATGCCTTCGATCCCTCATCAACGGATGCCGAACTGACCGATGTATATGAACGCACCAATTCCGACCATTACATCAACCGCCTGATGCACCTGGATCTGAAATTCACCCTGGCCGACAACGACCTGCGCAAGGTCGGCATCATGACCGAAGCGGCGGGGATCGAAGCCCATTACCCGCTGCTCGACGACCGCATGGTGGCGTTTGCCAACCACTTGCCGGTGGACTACAAGGTGCGCGGGCAAACGCTGCGCTGGTTTTTCAAGAAAGCGCTGGACGACATGCTGCCGGAGAAAATCATCAACAAGACCAAGCACGGGTTCGGTCTGCCCTTTGGGGTGTGGAGCAACCAGTTCGCCCCGCTCGGCGACCTTGTCGGCGACAGCCTGTCGGACTTCAAGAAGCGCGGCTGGATTCAGCCGGCGTATCTGGACCACATGCTGGCGATGCGGCGCGGCCAGCACGCCAGCTATTACGGGGTGATGGTCTGGGTGGTGATGATGCTGGAGCAGTGGCTAAAGGCGAACGAACATTAAGGCAGCTTGACCTTGACGACGTTGGACAGGCGGCTCAGGTTCCTGTCTGCGTCCCAGGAGCAGATGGCCACGTAGTAGGTACCCGCGGGCAGGATCTCCAGCCCGGGTTGCCTGGGGGCCCCGAACCAGTTATGCGGGCGCAGTTCGCGAATGGTGAAGGTTTCGGTTTTGCCCGCTGGCGCCGGCGCCGGCTCGCCCGCCACATGCTCGGCCATCCAGAAGGCGTCGACATGGTGCCAGTCCGGGTGGGCGCGCCGCACGACCTTCGCCTCGGTGCCTGCCTCGCCGGGGCGGATGTTGGTGTTCAAGCGATTGCCCTTGGATCGGGATAGGACCAGTTCCTCGGCCTTCTGCACGATGCGCGCCTTGTCCCCGTCGCGCGCAGGATTGTCGGTCGGGGCGAACTCGACGATGGGCTTGGTGCTGTACTTCACGAAATAGCGCTCAGCTCGGCCCGTGGGGCCGTCGTCCCGTGGGCTGGTCCAGGTCAGAGCGATGCCGGAACGGTCGGCGCGGGCGACGCGCAGATCGGTGATGGGGTCCGGCGGTCGTGACGAGCGCTTGGCGACGTTCTGCTGTTCCCAATAGACCGTTTGCAGAAATACGTCCTGGGTCCAGGTGGCCGTGCGCGCACGCTCGAAATTCCGGTAGCGCTCGGCCACGTCCGGCCAACCCGTGTAATGGTAGAGAACGGGCCACGCCTGGGTCATCCAGTCGTGGCGCTGCGGGATCACCGTGGCATCCCTGCCCTCGCCGTAGCCCAGCGGCTTGTTGGGCATGCCGGTGCGGTTGTTGATCATGCCCAGCCGCGGGTAGTACAAGACGTGTCGGCTGAAATAGTCGGCCTGCCCCCACAGCCCGTCGAGAATGCGTTCATCGTCATAGGTCTTGTACGCCTCGTGCAGCGCGATGGTACCCATCGCCTCCATCCAGCTCTGCGATTCGGACTCCTGCACCGACGCCTCGCGCCCGAAAATGCGGCTGGCAACACTGGCAGCGGTTACGTTCCAGCTGGTCATCTGGCCGTGGCGGTGGCGCAGCAGAGCGAGCGCCCGACGGATCTGCCAGCGGGCAAATTCGTCGTACACCGGACTGCCGGTGGCGTGGTAACCGGTGAGATTGGTGAACAGCATCCAGGCATAGACCCGACTGTAGTGGCCGCGCCGCAGCGCATCCGGGTCGCGTTCGAACAGGTCGGTGACGGCAAGCGGCTGCATCCTGCCTTGGAACAGATGGCGGTGCTGAAAGTTGATGTCCCAGTTGACAAAGCCGTGGATGGCGTCCAGCGCCCGCATGTCGCCGGTCAGGTAGTAGTACTCGAACATGCGGAACAGGGCATAGTGTTCCATGTCAGGCAGCACCTTGTAGCCG
Organism: uncultured Hydrogenophilales bacterium; assembly: GCA_963818665.1. Lineage (GTDB taxonomy): Bacteria > Pseudomonadota > Gammaproteobacteria > Burkholderiales > Thiobacillaceae > Thiobacillus. Next base: position 10,770 of record CAWFTM010000005.1, read on the forward strand.
TTCAGGTAGCTGCGTCCACCCTCGTACCTGACCACGTCGCCCTTAGGCGTCTTCTCGGTGTAGGTCTGATCGCTGCGCCACAAATAGAAATCCTTGGGGCCGAAGGCGGTCAGCTGGTTCCACCCATCCAGCGCACGGTCGACAGCACGGTAGCGCTCCGCCCCTTTGCCGAAGCGGAGGACATTGTCACGGTAGGCCCAGCCGGGGTTGTGGGCAATGCTCCAGCGGCTGATCGCGTGGTTGCGCTCCAGGTCCGCGAGCAGGCCGGTCCGCAGGAAGCTCAGCCAGCCTGAACTCTGGCTGTCGTGGTGGCCGCCGGAATTGTAGCTGCGGCTTTCCCCGTGGCTGCCGACGCCGATACTCTCCGGTATCCAGTGCTTATCCGAGTCAGCCCACCGTGCGGGCTTGCCCGACCCCCGGGCGATTTCGAAGTACCAGTTGCCGACATCGGAATACCAGGCAGGCGGCGCACGCGCGAACAGCGGATATTCGAAGGCCTCGGCCACGTCCCCGACCCGGGCCTGCTGCGCGTCGCCCGTGTGAAAGTAATACAGGATGTCATGCAGGCTGCGCTCGCCTAAATCGAGACCGTACGCCGGGCGCCCCGCATCGGCGCGATGGCCGGGACTGTCGGCCTGCACCACCGCCCTGAGCCGTTTCGGCGAGAGACTGATCGCGCGTGGCGCCTGCTCCCACAGATAGCGCATGGCAACTGCGACGCCCTTTTCGCCGTCGGATACGTCGAGGAAACGCCCCCGCTTGCCCGCAGCCCGGGGGGAGTCGATTTCTCCTTCGGCCCCCGGTCCGACCTGGTAGCCCCCTTCATGAACCACTGGACGGCCATATTTGGTCTCGCTGCGGCCGGCGTCCTGGACCAGCCAGCCCTCCTGCTGCGCCGTGACGGGAAACGATGCCAGGGCCGGGCGCCCCTGCTGCGCCATCAGTCCGCCCCCCGTAACGACGGCCCGGGAGCCCAGGGTCAGTGTATGGTTCAGGCTGACCTCGCGGAAAAGGTGGCTCCATTGCGGCTGGGCGCGATCGGCGTTTTCCACTGCATACTCGACCTTGATGTAGCTCTGGCCGCGGTAGAAATGCAGGCGCACCGCATAGTCGTACAGCCCGGCCTTGAGGGTGCCGCGCCCCCCTTCGGACGGCAGATGGCGCCCTCGTATCACGATCACGCTGCGCAGCGGCGCGGCCATTTCCACCGACACCTCCTGTGGCGCCCCACCGCGATAGAGGGATTCTGCAATGTTGATTGGTTCCAGGCTGCGTGACTTCTCCCACCCGTGGGTGTTCCATGACGGACCACGGAAGCGCTCCATTTGGCGCATTTCCCCGGCGCGCAATGCCGGGCCGTCGCTGTCGCCGGCCTTCAATACCTGCTTGCTGCCGACGCTGACCGATTGCAGCAGACTGCCATCGCGCCTGGAGATCGTGGCAACGACCCCGCCGGTGTCCACGGTGATGGCCTCTCGGTTTTCCGTGATGCGGATCGGCGCAGGAACTGCCTGGGCGGGGTGGTCATTGCGCAACTGCAGCGTCACCTCGCCATTGGCCGGCACATCCATCTGGAAATCCAGCAGAACCCAGCGCAATGAATTGTCCCGCGCCCCGTAGCGGCTGAGGACGGCGAATTGGGCCGGGATCTCGCGCCCCGCCACATCGGTCAGCCGCAATTGCCCAACGTCCTGCACCACGCCCACAGGCAGCGGCACCCCCGTGGTGACGGGCCAGTTGCGGCGCGCCACACCTGAATTGTCACGAATCTGCAACGGCACGCTGAAAATGCCATCGCGCCAGCCGTAGGCGCTGCTGGTGCTGTCCAGTGCGGCCGTGGCTGGGGACTCGAAAAACAGGGTCAGGATAAACAACAGGATGCGCAGATCCATCACTCGGCTTTCAGGGTTTTGGCCCATATCTGGCGCCGGCCGGCTGCGTCCTCCTGCTCGAAGGCGAGCAGGAAATGACTGCTTCCACCCGCCAAGGCAGGATTGGCAATGCGGTGCGGGGAATCATGAAGAACGGTCCAGGCGGGGTCTTTGTTGATGCGCACCCCGGCTGTCGTCAGGCGCGATCCCAACAACCGGTTGCGGTCGTTTGGCTTGCCGGAATAGGCCTCGCGTGCCGCTGCCAAGTAAATGCCTTGGCCAAAGGCGGCGGCGACCGGCCCGTCCACCGGGTCCAGATTGTAGAGCGTGATCATGCGCTCCGTATTCCAGCCGGACCACCCTCTGGCCTGTTCCGGGTTGGGGTTCTTCAGTGGGCCCGCCCGCCCAGCATCAAACAATGCCGCGGTAGCGATTCTATTGCCGCTCCCCGCACTGCCCCAGCCTGCATAGAGGGCGGTGGACGTGCCGTCGCTGGCAAACCGTCCGCCGCTGCGCCCCAAATGGACGACGGGCGAGCGCTGAACGTCCAGCACAGCCGGCTTGCCGTTGCGGACAGCCAGGCGGGCGAAATGCCGGGTAATCATGGTGGTCGCCCCGCCGGACAGGGACCACGCCTTTTCATCATTCCACGACAGCAGCCAGCCGTCGCCGACCCGGGCCAGCGCGTGTTCGCCGCCCCACAAGGCCTTGCCGCGGAATTGCAGCGGCTGGCCCGGCCGTGCGCGGCCAGCCGCCGGGATCATCGCTGCCTGCAACTGGTAATGCCGGTCATAGTGCTGCCACACCACCAGGAAGCCGTCGTCCGCGGCTGCCAGGACCGGGCTCGCCTGGTTCCGTGCCCCCCCGGCGACGAGAAAGCCGTCGGGTTCCCGCACCTTGCCGTCCGGACTCACACGGGCAGCGTAGGCGTCCCAGTCGCGGCCATTCCTGAGATCGTGCCAGACCACCAGAAACGTCCCCCCCGAAAATGCGACCTGCGGCTGCTCCTGGCTGGCCTTGACGTTGCAGACGACGATGGGCTGGCGATCGAGCACGCGGCCGCGGGAATCGATGCGAACGGCGAGGATGTCCGCGCTCTGGCTTTGATGATAAAAACGCCCCTGCTGCCACACCACCAGATAAGTACCCTTGCCGTCGTGGGCGACAGCCGGGCGCAGCTGGGACCGCGCGTCGGCCGGCATGGGCATGACGGCGACGGCGTCATCTGCGACAAGTGCCGGCGCAGCGACGGCGGCGACAGACAGAACGGCAAAGCTCACCGTCAGCAACGCGCGGGCAATCACGGGCCGCCTCCCCGCATGCTGCGCTGCAGGCGGAACACCCGTGTGCCCAGCAGGCCCTCGCCCTCGACATACTGGGTCATGCCGGACCAGTGGTTCAGCATGCCGTAGAGATTGCCCTGCGCATCGCGCCCGAGCAGGTGGCTCACCATAAGGATAGTGAGATCGCCATCCGGCTTGAGCTTTCCCTTTGCCCCCGGCTTGACCACGGCAGGACCGCGGCTCTTGTTGGGGTGCACCGACGCCCGATACCACCGCCCATTCTGCATCAGCGTCGCGGTGTCTCCGGCGCCGTCCCCCGGTATGCGCCGGATGTTGTATTCGTCGCCCCCGCAGACGTAAATGGCGGAACCATCCGGTTCCACGGCGACGCTATCTGGGGTGTTGAAAAAAGCCTGCAACGGCGGGCCATCCCCGGCGAGTTTCTGCACCTTGTCCCGGGTTACGAGTCCCGCGAAATGCTGCACCTGTCCCGTCGGCGTTATCTTGATGACGGCATCGGGCGTGCGCGAGACGAAATACACATTACCCGCACGGTCGGCGTCCCCCATCATCACGTTGAGGCTCCCCGGCTTGGCATCGCTGTAAAAAGCAGATGCCGGCCACCTTGCCAGGTAGCGAATCTCCCGCCCATCTGCCGTCAGGCGATAGGCGCCGTAGTCGTCAGCGAGTGTGACCTCGCCTTGCGGCGTCACCGCGACAGCCAGGGTTCCACTGAATGCGACCGCATTCGGGGGTGCTGACTCGCCGGGGCCGAGCCGTCGATCGCCGCCTCCCGCCCAGGTATCGACCCGCCACTGGCCATTCGCCTGGTGGATGCGCCGGATGCGGCCGTTGCCGCCGTCCGCGACATAAACCGAGCCGTCGAGGCCGCAGGCCAGGTTGTGGACGCGATATTTGACAATCAGCCCAAGACGGAATTCGGCCTGATGGGCAGCGCCGTCGCGAAAGCCGGGTTCTCCGGTGCCCGCGAGATGGCTGCGCATGCCGTCGGGGGTGACGATGTCGATGAACTGACCATAGGCGAGATACAGGTTGCCGGCCTGGTCGCCGCAAAGCATGGAGGGGGGTCCGCCGGCCTGTTCCACTGGCCCGCCGTCGGGGCCACCACCTATGGCGCCGGTGAAATCGGCCGCGTGCCAGCGTTCCGCCTGCCAACCGCTTGCAGAAACGGTGGCCGATACGGCAATCAGCAACAGGGTCAGGGCAAGACGAAGCGCCCAGTCGGGAAGGCGGGCAAGGTGGACTGGCAACGGATAAGGCAACCCGGCGTCGCGAAATACGGGCAAGCGGTTATGACAAAACATGCTAACAGCATAGACAAAATGCATGCCGCCGCAGGGGGGCTTCCGATAACGCCCCTCTTACGACGGCCAGTCCAGCCTGAGCGCCCACACGGCTGCCGGCTTTCCATGGTCTCCCGTGACCAGCAGAAAGGCCTTGTGGAAGCGATCGTAGACCATCATGTAATTCATGCCAAGCGGCTGCAGGTCGGCATCGGGCAGACGGACGCAGCGATTGCGGCCCAGGTCGTAGACGAAGGTGCTGCTGGACTGGGCGCGCCCCATAGTCTTCCGCCGCCCCTTCTCGTCCTCGGCAGCATAGGGAATGTTGTCGACCACCAGCAGGAAGACGCCGTGCTCACTGTCGTAGGCGACGGGGAAATGCTGGCCGGGGGGGCAGGATGCGTCTTGTGGCGTCTTCTTTTCCCATTTTCCCTTGTCGCCCGCGCGTGCCCCTGGCGCATAGGTCCATACCGCATTGGTGTTGTAGTAGTCGCCGAAGACCACGAACTTTTTATGTTTGACGTCGTAGTCCATGGTGTAGTGCATTTCGTGGTGACCATCCCCGCTGGCCTTTTTCCACTCGTCCCGGCCGGGGCCGATCTCCCACATACCCCACTTGTAGGCGGCAATGACGTCCCTGTCGGGATCGTAGGCGGAAGCGGCGGCGAAAAACTTCGGATAGGGTTTGCCGTTGTTCTCGAATATCCGCCACTGGCGGGTTTTAAGATCGTATATCCAGGTGGGATGGATTTTTGCTTCGGGCAGGTCTTTCCGGATCGGATTGTGTTCAGGCAGGGCACTGACCACGATGGCGTCGAGCTTGGGATCGTAAACGATGTTGTCGTAGGTGTGCATCGCCCAGGGCATCAGGCGACCGGTACCCGCGATGGCGCGTCCGGCCGCATCCGCCCGATAGCTTTCCTTCGGTGCGCGGGGGGAGTGGGTCTCCCAGCGCCCGGTCATGGGGTCGAATTCGTGGACTTCGTTGTCCCAGTCGAGGCCGTGCGTGTTGGAACCGAACACCAGAAGCGTACCGCGCTTGGAATCGTAGGCGATTCCGGCGTGGGCCTGGCGCCGCCAATTGGCTTGGGCAGGCTGCGCAAGCAGGCTCCAGGTGTTGGGTTTGAGCGCGATCAGACGCGGGTTTAGCGGTCGTCCCTGCGACGCCGTTTCCGTTGGGCGGGCCATGCCTGCCGCCCCCGCGCTCTGCCCCGACAACACCAGCAGTCCAGCGACAGCCAGCGAGGGAAGCAGGGCAGGTAGCACATGACCGTTTCGGGTGCGCCTCATGGATATACCCGGGGGACCAAGAGAGGATCGTTCCACCTGACAGCCCCGGCTACTTGTTCCAACGCGCGGCGGGATGGATCTGTGGCCTGCCAGACTCTTGCCTCGAATCCTGTGGCACCTGGTCCAGAACTCCCGAGAATTTGGCCGCCAGAACCAGCATGATCATCAGGTGATAGGTCAGGTCGAAATAGGCCAACCCCAGGAATGCACCGCCGGCCCCATAACCCACCAGACTGACCTGAATCATCGCGGCCAGATCGGCTGCCCATTTTCGTTGTGGGTCGTTTTTGCATTCCCGGATCACCTGATTAGCACGCAACCAGGCGAACACCGCCAGCAGGATGAACATGCCGAACCCGATGAAGCCGTGTTCGCCCATGACCTCGAAGTAGATGCTGTGCACATCATGTACGCGCCAGGGTTCGGGGGCGTATTGGAGGAATGTCGGCGCCCTGAACGTCTCGAACCCGCCCCCGGTTATCCTGTCCTGCGCCACGTTGAACGCGGTATGCCATGCGTTGATACGCCCCAAGGCCGAGGTGTCCTCTTGGTAGTTCTTGATGGAGTCGATGCGGTCGTACCACTCCTGCGGCATCACCGACGCCGTAATCGCGACCGCGATCACCATGTAAATCGTCATGACGAATTTGTGGCGGCTCTTGAACCACAGGAACAAGCCCATGGCCACCATCGCCAGCAAGCCACCTCGCGACTGACTGCCGATGGCTGCGATCCCCGACAACACCATGGCTGAAGCCAGGCCCCAACGGACCCACTGCTGGGTCGCCTGCAGATGTAGATAGCGAATCAGCGGGATAAGCATCGCCAGCACCAGCGCCATTTCGTTGTTGCCGGCGAAGAAGGTTCCAGTCGGCCCCTGCACCCTGAACTGGCCGCCGTGCACGATCGTGAAGATCCCGCCCTTGACCCCGTAATAACCCAGCGACAACGCGATGACCCAGATCATCCAGTGCAGATGCTGACGTTCCTTGATAATCATGGCGGTGAGAAACACCATGAGCTGGATTCTCCAGACCTTGTTCCACTGGATCCACGCCAACTCCGGGTAAAACGCAAAGAATGTCGTGATGAGCATCCAGCCGATGAATATCAACAACAATATCGTCTCTCGCGTCCAGATCATTTCCTTTTTCTCTTTCGAGAAAATGAACGCGGTGATGGTGACGACAGCGCAGATGAGAGCGAACGGCATGTCGTAGGCAAAGCCCCAGGCCTGCCGATGCGGGTTCATGTAGGCGAGCCAGCACCACAGCAGGATGCCGATCCAGGGGCGCTTGAAAATAAAAGGCAGCACCCCGAACACAACCGCGGTAACAAAGATGTCTCTCATGCGGACTCAACTTTCTTGGCCATGGCTGGTTTCATGGCGAGGGCATTCAGGCCACGTCCATCAATCCTCATGCCTGGCTTGGCCCGGAATCCAGATGCCCGGTTTAACTGGATTCTGACTTTCTCAACAATGATGAACTTAGAACGAATAGCAGTGCTTGTCATACAATGGCCTGCGCCAGTCCTTTCTGCAGAGGAACATGACTGACAACATATCGGTGCTTACCCGAAGCTTCGGAGGCTATCGCATCCAGCAGTTTCAGTTCGATGTTCAGGGTGGGGCCTAGCCGTGCGCGCAGGCCCTGAATCACCGCTTCGCGGGCCATGTCGTTCCAACGGGCATCCGGCACGACCTGCACTTCCAGCTGTTCGACGGTGTGCTGGATCAGCTTGAACTGAGCCACACCGGGAATCGCGCGCAACACGTAGATTACCGCCAGCGCATGCATGATGCGGCCATCGGCGGCGACGATGAAATCGGTCTGCCGTCCGACCACGGCATCCAGCACCTCGAGACCACGTCCACCGGGATCGGGCTTTCCAGAACGCCGGACGACGTCGCCAGTGCGATACCGGATGAAGGGCTGCGCTTCGGATACCAGGCTGGTGATCACCGCCTCGCCCTCTTCCACCGGATTGCCAGCATCGTCGAGCACTTCGATGAGGTGGGTTTCGCTCATCTGCAGCAGGGTGCCATCCGGCGATTGCAGGGCCATCAGGCCGGCATCGCGAGCGCCGTATTCGACCGAGACCGGCACGCCGAACATGCGTTCGATCAGTTCGCGCTGGTGCGGAAACAGCGGCTCACCGGTGGTGCTCACCACGCGCAACGCGGGCAGCTTGGGCCGGATGCCGCGAAATTCGGCGTGCGCCGCCAGCAGCGCCAGGCTGCTGGCGTAACCGTAGATCGCCTTCGGGTTCCAGGCCTGGATCGCATCCAGATAATCATCCATACGCGCGGACGACATCTCGAAGGCATTCAGCAGAAGCTGGTTCACCAGCCGGTCACGCAGGGTCTTGATGCGGTCGGTCTTGTGCAACTCGACCGGCGCGCCCCACAGATACACCTCGCGTTCCCCGGGTTCCACGCCCCACCAGCGGCGCGCACGCAGCCGGCCCGCAGCGTCGGCAGCCTGGCGCGCGCGACCGAAATAGAAGATCAGCGGCTCGCCGCTGGAGCCGCCGGTGGTGTATTTGAAAACGCCACCGGGCGCGTCGCGCCACACCAGCTGCTCGACGTTGTCGCGGGCGTCGCGCTTGTTCATGGTCGGCAGATGCGACAGGTCGTCCAGCGTCACTGCCCCCGCCCTGGCGGCGTCGTCCAGCCCGGCTGCGCGCAGCCGGGCCGCGTGCCAGGGGCTGTGCGTCAGCGCGCTTTGCAGCAATGTGTTGAGGCGGCCGGTCTGATAGCTGCGCATCGCATCACGCGACAGCCACTGCGTGCGTTCGAGTTCGGCAAGCATCGCGAAGGTGGGGCGATGCATCGCTGCTTCCTGTGCGCGAAAGACGCTGCGGGCAAACCAGGCCGGGACGCTCATGACAGCCCCTGGCGGGCAGCGCCCAAAAACGCGCCAGCAGTTCGTCGCACAAAGCGACCACGGCCGGCGCGATATCCGGCGGGCTGCGGTGCTTGACCGAACGCGCATGAATGCGCCCGGCAACCCGCTGATTGAAACCCCGCAAGCCGAGATAATCGTAGACCTTCGCGACTTCGCGCATGGGATGCTGCACAAGATCCTCGTAAAACACCACGCGCACGCGCGGATCGGCGGCCAGCTGCTGCTCGAAAAACAGCGCATTGCGGTAAAACCACATGATGGCTGCGCCTTCGGCTTCGCTGGCGTCGGGGTGGTACAGCGCAGCGAGCAATTCGCGCGTGGCATCCGACATGCCGCGTCCGCGCCAGTCATTGGCATCGCCCTGCGCCAGCCGGTTCCATTGCGGCACGAAGTTGCCGAAAGACTTGATCGCCGAGTTGACGCTGTCACGCCAGTCGCGCACGACCCACAGCGTCTTTGCCGGAGTGAAGGCGTCCATCAAGGGCTTGATGCGATCGAGTTCGCACAGCGCCTTGATCACGAACACCGGCGCCGGACATTGCTTCGCAAGCTGCTGGATTACGGCCAGATCACGCATTTCGAAACGTTCGAAGGCGCGGGGGTCGGTTTCGTGGAACACTTGGGTATCCGCACAGGCATCCAGCACATCCATCAAGAGGTTTGTTCCCGAACGCTGCATGCCGGCGACGAACACATGCTGGGCGACAGGTCGCGGCAGGATACGCTGGCGCAAGACCTTGGTGCGTCGCCACAGTGCATGCCGGATACGGGCAGGCAGGCTGCGCGCATCATGTCCGGTGGCGGGCTTGGCTGGACTCATCACTTGGCGGCGGCAGCGGTCGATTCCATTGCGTCATGGGGTTTTGCGAGCAAGGCGTCGAATGCCCGCAGCAACTGCGCCACCCGCTGGTCCCACTGGTTGGCGTGCGCGTAATCGAGAATTGCGCGACGGTCCCAGTCCGTGGTCGAGCGCGGCATCCAGCGACTGTTGCAAGGCCGCCACATCGCCGAACGGCACAATGCGGCCGAGATCGTCGCGGCACACCACTTCGGCGTTGCCGCCGACATCGGTGGTGACGACCGGCAGGCCGCACGCCATCGCTTCGAGAAACACATTGGCCCAGCCCTCGTTGCGGGTGGCGAGCACGAACACATCCGACGCCGACAGCGGCCATTTGAGTTCGTCCGGCGGCAGCGCACCGAGAAAATGCACGCGCCCGACCAGTCCCAGCCGTTCGACCTGGGCATCGAGCGCGGGGCGCATGTCGCCTTCCGGACTGCCGCCGCCGACGATGAGGTAATGCAGATCCGGGTGAGCTTCGAGCAGCGCCGGCAGGCAGTCGATGACCCGATGCATGCCCTTGCGCTCGACCAGGCCGCCGACCGAAATCAGCACGCGTGCCTGCTGCGGCAAGCCAAGGCGGGCCCGCGCGATTGTACGGTCGACCGGATAGAACACGGTGCTGTCCACGCCATTGCCCACCACCTCGGTTTTCTGCTCATCCACCCCCAGATCGAGTGCCAGCAGGCGCAGCGAATCGGAGACCGAGAAGACCCGGGCGGCGGCCTTGAGGGTACGCACCAGACGCGGTCGCAGCGCAGGGTTGCGGCTGTGCGGCACTTCGGTGCCGCGCAGGGTGATCGTCACCGGCAGATCGAGCCAGCGTCCCAGCCGGGTCGCGGCTTCGCCGTCGGGATAGGCAAAGTGCGCGTCGATCAGGCGGGCGCCCTCCGCCTTGAGACGGCGCAGCAGCAAAAAGCTGCCCAGCGCCATCGCCCAGCCGTCGAGGTGGCGCAACACGCCGGGGACCGACAGGAAACGCGGGTGATACACGCGAATGCCGTGCTGGATTTCCAGCGTTGGTGCTTGCGGGCGATAGCCGGGACGCAGCCAGCGAATCAGGGTTTGTCCTGGAAACCAGGGTTGCGGCGACACCACGACCAGCGGCCGATGCTGCGCCACGCGAAACATGCGCTCGCGGATGAACAGGCCCGCACCGGGGCGGACCACACTCGGAAACAGCGAACTGAACACGACCAGTTCAGCCAACGACGGCCTCCCGAACAGGCTGCATCAGGCCACCATAGACAGCGCGATAACGCGCCACGCTCGCCGCCCAGTTACGCTCGCTTTCGACGAATTGGCGGCCATTGCGCTTCAGGCTGTCCCAGCCCGGCTCGTATTTCAGCAAACCCACCACCTTGCTGGCGAGATCGCCCGCCTGACCGGCGCGAAACAGAATGCCGGTCTTGCCATCCTGGATCAGTTCCTTGTGGCCGCCGACATCGGACGCCACCATCAGGCGTCCCTGCGCCATCGCTTCCAGCGGCTTAAGCGGAGTCACCAGTTCGGTCAGCCGCATCGGGTGGCGCGCGTACACCAGCACATCGATCAGGTCGTAATAGCGATTCACTTCGTCGTGCGGCACGCGCCCGGTGAAAATCACGCGCTCCTTCAAATCCAGCGCCATCACCTGCTGCTTCAGCGCGATTTCCTGCGGCCCGCCGCCCACCAGCAACACTTTCACATCCGGCATCTGTTTGAGGATGACTGGCAGCGCATCGAGCAGCAGGTCGATCCCTTCATACGCGTAGAACGAGCCGATGAAACCCAGCACGCGGCTGGTGCCCAGCCCGAGTTTCATTTTCAGCTCGGGGTCGGCTTTGCCACCCACCGCGAACTGATCGACATCGACCGCATTCGGAATCACGGTGATCTTGCCCGGCGCGATGCCGCGCGCGACCAGATCGCTACGCAGGCCTTCGCAGATGACGGTGACGGCATCGGCATTTTTCACCGCCCAGGTTTCCAGGGCACGGGTGAGCCGGTAGCGCAGGCTGTTTTCCTGCGTGGTGCCATGATCGACCGCGGCGTCTTCCCAGAATGCGCGGATTTCATACACCACCGGGATGCCCAGCTTGCGTCCGACGCGGATCGCCGGCACCGCATCTAGCACCGGCGAATGTGCGTGGATGACGTCAGGTTGCAGCGCTTGCGCCAATTCCAGCAAGCGTGTTTCGATCGCCCCCATCACCGCAAAGGGGTCGCCGCCCGGCAGCTTCGCCAGCAGACCGGTGGGTTTGGGCGTGCGATAAAAATGCAAGCCGCCGGCGTCTTCTTCGGCCACGCTGCAATTCAGTTGCTTGGGGCCCGAGAGATGATAGGTATCCCAGCCCAGCTTGCGTTGCTCACGCAGAATCGCCGCACTGCGAAAGGTGTAGCCGGAATGCAGCGGCAGGGTGTGATCGAAAACGTGCAGAATCTTCATGCCGCCTGCCGCTCCGCCTCGTCGA
>CAWFTM010000006.1:0-47697 GCA_963818665.1 uncultured Hydrogenophilales bacterium
TGGCGAACGAAGGCATGACCTTCTTCTCCTTCTATGCGCAGCCGAGCTGCACCCCTGGGCGCGCGGCGATGCAGACCGGCCGCATCCCCAACCGCAGCGGCATGACCACCGTGGCCTTTCAGGGCCAGGGCGGCGGCCTGCCGGCGGCGGAATGGACGCTGGCATCGATGCTGAAGCAAGGCGGTTACCAGACCTATTTCACCGGCAAGTGGCACCTGGGCGAGGCCGACTACGCGCTGCCCAATGCGCAGGGCTACGATGAGATGAAGTACGTCGGCCTGTATCACCTCAACGCCTATACCTATGCCGACCCGACCTGGTTCCCCGACATGGATTCGGAAACGCGGGCCATGTTCCAGAAGGTGACCAAGGGCGCGCTGTCGGGCAAGGCCGGCGAGAAGGCGGTCGAGGAATTCAAGATCAACGGCCAGTACGTCAACACACCGGTGATCGACGGCAAGCCAGGCGTCGTCGGCATTCCCTTCTTTGACAGTTATGTCGAGAAGGCAGCGCTGGAGTTCCTCGACATGGCGGCCAAGTCCGACAAGCCCTTCTTTATCAACGTCAACTTCATGAAGGTACATCAGCCAAACATGCCGGCGCCGGAGTTTGAGCATAAGTCGCTGTCCAAGTCTAAATACGCTGATTCGATCGTGGAACTCGATACGCGCATTGGCCGAATCATGGACAAGCTGCGTGCGCTCGGGCTCGACAAGAACACCCTCGTGGTCTACACCACCGACAACGGCGCTTGGCAAGATGTCTATCCGGATGCCGGCTACACGCCGTTCCGCGGCACCAAGGGTACGGTGCGCGAGGGCGGCAACCGGGTTCCAGCGATTGCCATCTGGCCGGGCAAGATCAAGGCGGGTTCGAAGAACCACGAGATCGTCGGCGGCCTCGACCTGATGGCGACCTTTGCGGCCACTGGCGGTGTAACGCTGCCGACCAAGGATCGCGAGGGGCAACCGACCATGTTCGACAGCTACGACATTTCGCCGGTGTTGATGGGGACGGGAAAATCGCCGCGCAAGGAATGGTTCTATTTCACCGAGAACGAGCTTTCGCCCGGTGCTGCGCGTGTGGGTAACTACAAGGCTGTGTTCAATCTGCGTGGCGACAACGGGCAACCCACCGGTGGCCTCGCCGTCGACACCAACCTGGGCTGGAAAGGTCCGTCGTCCTATGTGGCCACCATACCGCAGGTGTTCGACCTGTGGCAGGACCCGCAGGAGCGCTATGACCTGTTCATGACTAACTGGACTGAGCGCACTTGGACCATGGTGCCGATCAGTCAAGCTATCGAGAAGCTGATGAAGACCTATGTCCAGTATCCGCCGCGCAAAATGCAAAGCATGGGCTACGATGGGCCGATCGAAATATCCAAGTTCCAGAAATTCCAGTGGGTGCGTGAACAGCTGATGAAGGAAGGCGTCAGCATTCCGTTGCCGACGGGTAATTAGTGTGGCTCATGTGGCGCCAGTTTGTCTGGCGACACATGTTCATCGGGTTTTTCCCAACGGCTCCGTTTATCGGAGCCGTTTGTGTTTCCACGTTGCTACGGAGTGCTCCCCATGAAATTCATGTCCTCATTTTCCTCGTTTGCACGCGTGCTCGCGCTTGGTGCTCTGCTCGCACTCGGCGCGTGCGCCCATGCGCAAGGCGATCTCCTGCCATCGTGGAATGACGGTGTGGCCAGGCAGTCAATCGTTCAATTCGTGAAGGCAATCACGACGCAGGGAAGCCCGCAGTTCGTACCGCCTGATGAGCGCATCGCTGTGTTCGACAACGACGGCACGCTGTGGGCCGAGCAGCCGGCGTATTTTCAGGCGTTGTTCGTGTTCGATCGCATCAAGGCGCTCGCCCCTCAACACCCCGAGTGGCGCACGCAGGAGCCGTTTGCTTCGGTGCTCAAGGGTGATATGAAGGGCGCGCTCGCGGGCGGCGAAAAGGCGCTGCTTGAAATGGTCATGGCCACCCACGCCGGGATGACCACCGAGGAGTTTGAACAGACCGTCACCGACTGGATCGCGACAGCGAGGCATCCCAAAACAGGGCGACTCTATACCGACATGGTCTATCAACCGATGCTGGAGTTGCTTGCTTATTTGCGCGCCAACGGTTTCAAGACCTACATCGTTTCCGGCGGCGGCATCGAGTTCATGCGTCCGTGGGCGGAGCAGGTTTACGGCATTCCACCCGAGCAGGTCATCGGCAGCAGCATCAAGACCCGGTTCGAACTGCGCGACGGCAAGCCGGTGCTGGTGCGCCTGCCGGAGATCAATTTCATCGACGACAAAGCAGGCAAACCGGTCGGCATCCAGCAGCACATCGGCCGCCGCCCGATTGCCGCGTTCGGCAACTCGGATGGCGATCTGCAGATGCTGCAATGGACCACCGCCGGCAGCGGGACGCGCTTTGGTCTCATCGTTCACCACACCGACGCCGCACGCGAGTGGGCGTACGACCGCAAGTCGTCCGTCGGCAAGCTCGATCAGGCGCTGGATGCAGCCCGCTCGGCAGGCTGGACGGTGGTGGACATGAAGCAGGACTGGGCAGCGGTTTTCCCATCCGTCAGTCAATAGGGAAACCGCGCGCGCGGACGGGTCACCCTGCGGGCAGCGCTCAGTTTTCGGGTGGCGCGGGCCGCGGCGGCAGTCCCTGGTGGATCGCGTCCGAAAACTTGTCGTCCAGCGGCAACGCATTGGCTCTGGGGTTGATGTAGCTCAGCGACTTGAGCGCGGCGAAGGGCATGCTGCGGTTCACCACGCCTTTTTCATACAGCAGTTCATCCAGATAGCCGTTGGCCAGCCAGCGCCAGTCGAGCGGGATCGCGCCCATGGCATTGCCCGCATGCATGCGGATGGTGGTGGTGCAGTTGTGACTGAAAGCGTTGTACCACTTGGGTTTGTCGGCCAGACGATTGACCGTTTCCAGGTAGTCCAGCAGCAGCGCGCGGGCGCGGGCGGGCGGGGTGCGCAGGCGGTAGGTGTAGACGTCTTCATGCCGGTGATTGGTGCGCAGGCCGATCACGTCGCGTTCGTCGGCCAGCACATAGTAAAGCTCGTATTGCCGGAAGAAGCCGCGCACGGCGGAATAGCTTTGACCCACTCTGGATCGGGTTTCGATGGAGGCGGCCAGGCGCTGGCCGTCTTCGAATTCCCAGCTGAGGATGGTGTGGGCGATGCTGGGCGAACCCCAGTAGATCACATGCAGGTCGAGCCCGCGCAGTTTCGACAGGTCGTAGCGGCGGGTTTCCCAGCGCGGGGTGAAATCGGTTTCGGAGCGGTAGTCGAAATTGCGCAGGTTGTGGACGACGAGCGTGTCGCCGTGAATCTCGGCCGAGGGGAGTTGCGCCACATTCGGCTGCCAGTCGCGATCATTGCTCGGCTTCAGGCTGAACCACCAGGCCAGCAGCACGGCGAACAGCAGCAGGACGGCGACATGGGCGCGGCGCCGGGGGCGCAGCAGGGTCATGAGCGCCAGGCTGGTGAGCGCGTAGGCCAGTGCGAGCAGGGCGGCCAGCGGGCGCGAGGTCGGGCCGTCGAACCACAGCGCGGCGGCGCCCCAGGCGATGATGGCCAGGCAAGACCATCCATAGCAGCAGGCGGCCGAGTCGTTTGAGGAATTGGGTCATGGCGGGTCACTCGACAGGCGATTGGCCGGATTGTACTTTGAGCCGGCGGCCGAGATAACGATTACGGCGGCCGTGGCGGGGCTCTATAATCACCGCCATTCGCCCCCCGGTTTTGCCTGCTCATGTCTATCCAGCCCGTTTTATTCCGCCCGCGACAGATTCTGTCTGCCGCATGGGTTGCCGGCGTCGTCTGGCTCGCCGTACTGTTCAGCCCGGCTTCTGCCGCGGCGACGGCCGCCGCAGCCGGCCAGCCAGACACAACAACCCGCAAGCCATATATCGCCGTCGGCCAGCCAGGCGCAGCGCCCGAAGATCGGCCTGGTGCTGGGCGGCGGCGGGGCGCGCGGCTCGGCGCACGTCGGGGTGCTGAAGGTGCTGGAGGAACTGCGCATTCCCATCGACTACATCGCCGGCAACAGCATGGGCGCGATCGTCGGCGGGCTGTATGCGTCGGGCATGACGCCGGAAGAGATCGGGCGCGAACTCGCAGACCATCGACTGGGATGACACCTTCGTCGATGAGCCGCCGCGCGCCGACCGTTCGTTCCGTCGCAAGCTGGACGACCACCTGTACATGGTCAAACCCAAGCTGGGATTCAGCGACGGCGAGGTGAAAATGCCGCTGGCCTATATCCATGGCCAGAAGTTCGATCTGCAACTCAGCCGCCTGACCCTGCGTGCGTCCAATCTCCACGACTTCGACAAGCTGCCGATTCCGTTTCGCGCGGTCGCCACCGACCTCGAAACCGGGCAGGCGGTGGTGCTGAAGTCCGGCGAGCTGTCGCGCGCCATTCGCGCCAGCATGGCGGTGCCGGGCGCGTTCGATCCGGTGGAGATCGACGGCAGGCTGCTGGTGGACGGACTGGTGGCCAACAACGTGCCGGTGAACGTGGCGCGCGACATGGGCGCGGATATCGTGATCGTGGTCGATGTCGGCAGCGGCTTGTATTCGCGCGATCAAATCAAGGGCGCGCTCGATGTGGTGGCCCAGCTCACCAACATCCTCTCCGAGCGCAACGTGGAGCAGCAACTGGCCACGCTGAAGCCGGCCGATATCCTGATCAAGCCGCAGCTGGGCGATCTGGGCAGCGGCGATTTCAACCGGGCCGGGGAGGGGATCAAGCTCGGCGAGCAGGCCGCCCGCGAACAGCTTGCCGTGCCTGCAGCAGCTGTCGCGTCGACAGCGCGCAGTACCGGCAGTTCGATGGCCAGGCAGGAAGTCGCCGACAGGGTGCCGGTCATCGATTTCATCCGCCTCGACAACCAGTCGCGCATCGGCGACGCGACCATCCTGTCGTACATCACCCTGCAAGCCCGGCCAGGCGCTGAACAGCACGCAGCTGGACAAGGAAATCAACGGAATTTACGGCCTCGGGGTGTTCGAGAGCGTGCGCTACGAGGTGCTGGAAGAGGGCGACAAGACGGGCCTGGTCCTGCACGTCAGGGAAAAGTCCTGGGGCCCGAATTATCTCCAGTTCGGCATCGAGCTGGCCTCCGATTTCAATAATGAAAGCACCTACAATCTGGGTGTGCTCTATACCCGCACCGCGATCAATTCGCTCAACGGCGAGATCCGGCTGGGCTTGCAGATCGGCCAGGATCCGGCGGTCGGCGCCGAGTGGTATCAGCCGCTCGACACGGCTTCGCGTTACTTCATCAATCCCCGGGCCATCTGGTCGAACAGTCAGTTCAATGTCTACAGTGGCGATGACGCGATTGCGCAGTACGACATTTCGCAAACCCAGATCGATCTGGGTTTCGGTCGCGAACTGGGCACCTGGGGGCAGGTGCGCATGGGTTACCTCTGGAGCGACGGCGATGTCGACATGGTGATCGGTCCACCCGGCCTGGAAGGTGCGTTCCAGACCGGGCAAGTCTATGCACGGCTCGCGATGGACACGCTGGACAGTGTCTATTTCCCGAGCAGTGGCCGCAGAGGCGAGGTGGGGGTGATCGCCAGCCGCGAATCGCTGGGATCGGATGAAAATTTCGAACAGGTGACGCTGTCGTATACCGAGGCGTATTCCTGGGGGCGGCATCACCTGGTCGGTGGATTCCGGTTCGATTCCACACTGGACAGCGATGCGCCGCCGGAAAGCCTGTTCCGCACCGGCGGCTTCCTGCACCTGTCCGGCTATCGCCCGAATCAGCTGAGCGGGCAGCAGGTGGGGCTGGCTACACTGGCCTTCTATCGGCGCATCGTGGACTCGAAATTCCTGCCGTCCTACATCGGCGGCTCGATCGAGTATGGCAATGCCTGGCAGGACAGCAGCGATATCAGCTTCAACAGCGGGGTGCTCAACGGCAGCGTGTTCCTCGGCGCCGACACGCCGATTGGCCCCCTGTATCTGGGGATAGGCTTTGCCGAGGGCGGCCGGGGCACAGCCTTCCTCCACCTGGGCCCGGCTTTTTAAGCCTGTTTGCTGAGGGTGCATGAACCCGACGGCTGCACGGACGATATTGGATAAGGCGACGGAGGAAACCATGGGCTGCAATACCACCTTGCGCCGCCGGGGCGCGTTGAGTCTTCCTGCATGGGTGGGTCTGGGCTTGCTGCTTGCCGCCTTGTGCGGGCCGCTTGCGGCACACGCCGCCGAGGAAGACCGCACCCCCCGCCGGCAACCGAATCGATGATGCAGGCGCCGGTGATCGTCGACGGCGTCGAACTGTTCGAGGTGCGCGGCATTCAGGCCTATCCCGCCGAAACGCGCGCGGCAGGCATCCGCAAACGGATCGAAGCGTTTGCATCGAATCCGGCGCTGTCGCCCAAGGCGCTGACGGTTACCGAGGTGGCCGATGGTTCGCAAATCGCGTTGGGCGACCAGAACATCATGGTCGTATCCGACCTGGATGCCCAGCTGGAGCAGGTCAATCGCCCGTTGCTCGCCCGCATTTACGTCAAGCGCATCGGCGAGGCGATCGAAACCTGGCGCCGCGATCGCACCAGCGAGTATCTCCTGCGCAGTGTTGCCCATGTGCTGGCCGCCACCCTCGCGCTGGCAGCTTTTCTGTGGGTCGGCAAGCGTGCGGTGCGGCGGATCGACCGCGAGCTCGATGGCCGGGTCAAGACGCAACTCAGCGGGCTGGAAGCGCGTTCCATGCGGATTGTCAGTGCGACCCACTTGTGGAATACGCTGCGGAATCTGCGACGGTTTGTCTGGACCCTGGCGACCCTGATCGCGGGCGTGCTCTATCTGGATTACGTGCTGCACCTGTTCCCGTGGACGCGGCTGTTCGCTGCGCGCCTGTGGACATTGCTGCTCGACCCGCTGCGCGCCATGGGCACGAGCGTGCTGGCGACGATCCCCGACCTGATCTTTCTGGTCATTCTGGTGTTCGTGACGCGCTACATCCTCAAGACGATCCGCCTGTTCTTCAAGGCGCTGGCAGAGGGGACGACGCCACTGGCGCACTTCGAGCGGGACTGGGCCTGGCCGACCTACCGGCTGGTGCGGTTCTTCGTGGTCGCGTTCGCGCTGGTGGTGGCGTATCCCTATATTCCCGGTTCGCAGTCGGACGCGTTCAAGGGAATTTCGCTGTTTCTCGGGGTGGTGGTTTCGCTCGGCTCGTCGTCGGTCATCGGCAACATCATTGCCGGCTACACCATGATCTACCGGCGCGCGTTCCGGGTGGGCGATCGCGTCAAGATCGAAGAGCATGTGGGCGACATCACCGAGTCGCGTTTGCTGGTCACCCATCTGCGCACGCCGAAAAACGAGGAAATCGTCATTCCCAACTCGATCATCCTGAACAACAGCGTGGTGAACTACAGCACGCTGGCGCGCGAGGGCCGGCTGATCCTGCACACCACCGTCGGCATCGGCTACGAAACGCCGTGGCGTCAGGTCGAGGCGATGCTGCTGGAAGCGGCCGCGCGCACCGAGGGCGTGCTCAGGGAGCCGAAACCGTTCGTGCTGCAGAAGCAGCTCGGCAGTTTCGACGTGACCTACGAGATCAACGTCTACTGCGGCGACGCCCAGACGATGAACCGGCTGTATACCCAGCTGCACCGCAACATCCTCGACCAGTTCAACGAGTATGGCGTGCAGATCATGACCCCGGCCTACGAAGGCGATCCGGAGCAGGTCAAGGTGGTGCCACGCGACCAGTGGTATGCCGCCCCGGCCAGTAGAGCGCCGGCTGATGCGTCGACTCCGGTGTAGCGAAGGGGGTGTAGCGAGGGCCATAAAAAAACGCGACCGCACGGGTCGCGTTTTTTTGCGGGACCGCGCCCCGCATCAATCCGGTCAAGCCGGATTACTTCGCCACCGGCTGGACGCTGACGGCAAGGGCTTCGAAAAACGAGAGCGAAACCTGGTCGCCGGGTTTCAGCGTTTTCAGCATGGCCTGGAATTGCGGGCGCTTGACCGTGACCGTGAGCGGATGCTGCTGCGGCAGGGTGGCTTCGTGGAAGGTGACGACGTTGGTCGCCGTATCGATGGAGTCGATCACCACGGTTTTGGTGACCACTGCGCCGACCGCGGCACCCGGTCGCTGTCCGGGGGCCGTCCTGACCATTTCCTTGGTGAGCGGTCGGGCTGGTCGCGGGCGTGCCGGGCGGATTGAGCTGTGCGGCGACCCCCTCGTAAAACTCGATCTTCACCATGTCGCCCGGCTTCACCTGCGGCAGGTTCCGGACTTCCTCGTCGGCCTTCACGACAAAGGTTTTGCCATCGGCGCCGATGAGCGTAACCATCCGGGTCGCCAGGTCGACGCTCTTGACCGTGGCGGACACGGTGATGAGATCCACCACGATGGCGGCATCGCCCTTGTCGCTCACCATGCCGCCTTCTTCGGCCGTGACATTCGGCATGGCTTGGGACGGGGTTGCGGCCGGCTTGTCTTCGTACGTCGCGCAGGCCGACAGCGTCAGGGCAAGAACGAGGGCGGACAGTGCGGTTGTTTGAGCTTTCATGGACTCCCTTTCGATTGAACAGTTGTGGTGATGGCTTGTGCGCAAGCACATGCTGAGCGGATGAGGTCAGGCAGTAGCCAGCCTGTCTGAATACGATAATCCGCAATGATCGCGCCATGTTCCGGCGCCCGACCCGATCCAGCCTCATCTCTTTCGATGCTAGCACAGCGGCATGTCAGGCCGATGAGCGGCATGGCGCAGGCATGGCACAGGGCAGGCGGCATCGCACCGCGGCGACCGGAGCATGGGTGCATCCGCGCGCAAAAATCCCGCAGCCAAACGCAACGCCCCGTAGGATAATCCGCGCCATGTCCTCCCTGCCTTACTGGCGCCTGTCCGGTTTCTATTTTTTCTACTTTGCCTTCGTCGGCGCGATGTCGCCGTTCTGGGGGCTGTATCTCAAATCGCTTGCATTCGGCGCGGTGCAGATCGGCGTGCTGATGTCGCTGCTGACGGTGATGCGGATCTTCGCCCCCAATATCTGGGGCCACATCGCCGACCGCACCGGCAAGCGCACCGCCATCGTGCAGGTCGCGGCGCTGGGCAGCGTGCTGGTGTTTGCCGGCGTGTTCGTCAGCGACAGTTTCTGGTGGCTGTTCGCGGTGATGGCCGGCCTGAGTTTTTTCTGGAGCGCCTCCTTGCCGCTGGTCGAGGCGATGACGCTGTCGCATCTGGGCGAGCGCACCGACACCTATGGCCGCATCCGGCTGTGGGGTTCGGTCGGTTTCATCGTCATGGTGGTGGGGCTGGGCTACGCCTTCGATCATGTGTCGATCGGCTGGCTGCCGTGGGCGGTGCTGGCGGTGATGGTGGGCATCGCCGCGTCGGCGAGAGCCATCCCCGAAGCCGAGATCCTGCCGCACCCCACCGACCATCATTCGGTGTGGGATGTGGTGAAGCGCCCCGAGGTGGCTTCTTTATTGGCAGCCTGCCTGCTGATGGCGATGGCGCACGGGCCGTATTACACCTTCTATTCGATCTATCTGGTCGATCACGGCTACGACAAATCGACCGTCGGCTGGCTGTGGGCGGTCGGCGTGCTGTTCGAAATCGGCATTTTTCTGATCGTTCCGCGCATTTTTGCCCGGGTGACGCCGCGCCGCCTGATTCTGGCGAGTTTCGCGCTGGCGGCGCTGCGCTTCCTGATCATCGCCTGGGGCGTGCAGTCGGCCTGGCTGGTGTGGGGCGCGCAGACCCTGCATGCGTTCAGCTTCGGCACCTATCATGCGGCGGCGGTGGCGCTGATCCACCTGCACTTTCGCGGCCGCCATCAGGCGCGCGGGCAGGCGCTCTACACCAGTTTGTCCTACGGCGTCGGCGGCACCATCGGCGGACTGGCCAGCGGCCTGACCTGGGAGACGATCGGGTCGGCGTGGACCTTCACCCTGGCCGCCGCGAGCGCGGCGCTGGCGTGGGGGGTGTATGCGGCCTGGGGTGGAATCAAAACAGCGGAAAACAAAAGCCGTGCCAGCGCCCCTGAACCTATGAAATAATCGGCGTTTTACGCGCTTTAACGCCTTATTCCGTATGTCCGGCCTCACCTTATTCCAGAAATTGTGGGACGCCCATGTCGTCCACGTCGAGTCCGACGGCACCACGCTGCTGTATATCGACCGCCATCTGGTGCACGAAGTCACCAGTCCGCAGGCGTTCGAAGGGCTGAAGCTGGCGCATCGCACGCCGCGCCGGGTCGATGCGGCCATCGCCGTGCCCGACCACAACGTGCCGACCACCGATCGCTGCGCAGGGCATCGCCGACCCGGTGTCGCGCCTGCAGGTGGAAACGCTCGACGCCAACTGCGCCGAGTTCGGCATCACCGAATTCAAGATGGACGATATCCGCCAGGGCATCGTCCACGTCATCGGCCCGGAAGAAGGCCTGACCCTGCCCGGCATGACCGTGGTGTGCGGCGATTCGCATACCTCGACGCATGGCGCATTCGGCGCGCTGGCGTTCGGCATCGGCACCTCCGAAGTCGAGCACGTGCTGGCCACGCAATGCCTGTGGCAGAAGCCGTCGAAAACCCTGCTGGTGAAAGTCGAAGGCACGCTGGGCAAGGGCGTGACGGCCAAGGACATCGCGCTCGCCATCATCGGCGAGATCGGCACCGCCGGCGGCACCGGTTACGCGCTGGAATTCGGCGGCAGCGCGATTCGTGCGCTGACGATGGAAGGCCGCATGACGCTGTGCAACATGGCGATCGAGGCGGGTGCGCGCGCCGGCATGGTGGCGGTCGACCAGACCACGATCGATTACGTCAAGGGCCGCCCCTATTCGCCCAAGGGCGCGGCGTGGGAGCAGGCGGTGGCGTGGTGGAACACCCTGCACTCGGATGCCGACGCGGTGTTCGACCGCGTGATCGAACTCGACGCCGCCCGCATCGAGCCGCAGGTCACCTGGGGCACCTCGCCCGAAATGGTGACCACGATCAGCGGCCGGGTGCCGAAGCCGGATGAGGCCGCAAGTGAAGTCAAACGGCACGACTGGACGCGCGCGCTGGAATACATGGGCTTGCAGGGCGGCACGCCGATGACCGACATTCCGGTGGACAAGGTGTTCATCGGCTCCTGCACCAACTCGCGCATCGAAGACCTGCGCGAAGCCGCCAGCGTGGCCAAAGGCCGCACCGTCGCGCCCAACGTCAAGCTGGCGCTGGTGGTGCCGGGCTCCGGCCTGGTCAAGCAGCAGGCCGAGGCCGAGGGCCTGGACAGGATTTTCCTCGACGCCGGCTTCGAATGGCGCGAGCCGGGCTGCTCGATGTGCCTGGCGATGAACGCCGACCGGCTGGAGCCGGGCGAGCGCTGCGCCTCGACCTCCAACCGCAATTTCGAAGGACGGCAGGGGCAGGGCGGACGGACCCATCTGGTCAGCCCGGCGATGGCCGCCGCTGCCGCGTGCGCAGGGCATTTTGTTGATGTGCGCAGCTATTGAGCCGGTTTGACGGTGTGTCGCTGTCGCTTGAATCGGTGCCGGTAGCTGGCTACTGGTGAATCCATGTGTGCTGTCTGGCGCTGCGGATGGGATGCAAGGATGTGGTGTGATTGTTCATTGTTTGATTTTTTAAGGAGATGGTTATGAAATCGATGATTGCTGTTTTGATGGCTGCTGCATTGACGCTCGCGGGTTGCAACACCATGGAGGGGTTTGGCCAGGACGTCCAGAAGGCCGGCGAGTCGATCGAAAAGTCGAGCAAGTAACCATTCGTATGCGAGCTTTTACTACGCTCGATGGGTTGGTGGCGCCGCTCGACCGCGCCAACGTCGACACCGACGCCATCATTCCCAAGCAGTTCCTGAAGTCGATCAAGCGCGCGGGCTTCGGCCCCAACCTGTTCGACGAATGGCGCTATCTCGACCACGGCGAACCGGGCAAGTCGAACCACGACCGCCCCTTGAACACCGAATTCGTGCTGAACCAGCCGCGCTATCAGGGTGCGTCGGTGCTGCTGGCGCGCGAGAACTTCGGCTGCGGATCGAGTCGCGAGCATGCGCCATGGGCGCTGGAAGACTACGGTTTTCGCGCCATCATCGCGCCGTCCTTCGCCGATATTTTCTACAACAACTGCTTCAAGAACGGCATCCTGCCGATCGTGCTCGACGCTGCGGTGGTGGATCAGCTGTTCAGGGAGTGCGAGACGAATGAAGGCTTTGCGCTGACGGTCGATCTGGACAAGCAGACCGTCACCACGCCCACGGGCAAGGTGCTGAAATTCGAGGTGGATGCCGGGCGCAAGCATCGCTTGCTGAACGGACTGGACGACATCGGGTTGACGCTGTTGCAGGCCGATAAGATCAAGGCTTATGAAGACGCGGCGCAAGGTCGAAGCACCGTGGTTGTTTGCGTGACTGATTATTCAGTCGTGAAGAACGCGAATGATGCCGCCAAGGCATCCGCGGAAACAAGGTTTAAAACATGAAAATTGCAGTACTCCCCGGCGACGGTATCGGCCCGGAAATCGTCGCCCAAGCGGTCAAGGTGCTCAACGTCCTGAAAGGCGAGGGCGCGAGCATTGAAATGGAAACCGCGCCCATCGGCGGCGCAGGCTACGACGCGGCCGGCGATCCGCTGCCGGAAGCCACGCTGAGCCTCGCGCGCGCAGCCGACGCGGTGCTGCTCGGCGCCGTCGGCGGCCCGCAATACGACGCCCTCGACCGTCCGCTGCGGCCCGAGCGCGGCCTGCTTGCGCATCCGCAAGGAACTCAATCTGTTCGCCAACCTGCGCCCGGCCTTGTTGTATCCGGAACTGGCGGGCGCGTCGTCGCTGAAACCCGAAGTGGTCTCCGGGCTCGACCTGATGATCGTGCGCGAACTCACCGGCGACGTCTATTTCGGTCAGCCGCGCGGGATTGAAATCAGGAATGGCGAGCGCGTCGGCTTCAACACCATGCTGTATTCCGAGTCCGAAGTGCGCCGCGTGGCGCACGTGGCGTTCGGCATCGCGATGAAACGCGGCAAGAAACTGTGCTCGGTCGAAAAAGCCAACGTGCTGGAATGCTCCGAGCTGTGGAAGGAAGTGATGATCGAGGTGTCGAAGGACTACCCCGAGGTCGCGCTGTCCCACATGTACGTCGACAACGCGGCGATGCAGCTGATCCGCGCGCCGAAGCAGTTCGACACCATGGTCACCGGCAATATCTTCGGCGACATCCTGTCCGACGCCGCTTCGATGCTGTCCGGTTCGATCGGCATGCTGCCGTCGGCCTCGCTGGATGAACACAACAAGGGCATGTACGAACCGATCCATGGCTCGGCCCCTGATATTTCGGGCAAGAACCTGGCGAATCCGCTGGCGACCATCCTGTCGGTGGCGATGATGTACCGCTATACCTTCGCCGACCTGGCCACCGCCGACCGCATCGAAGGCGCGGTGAAGAAAGTGATCGCGCAGGGCCTGCGCACCGGCGACATCTGGACCGAAGGCACGCAGAAGGTGTCGTGCAGCGAAATGGGCGACGCGGTGGTGAAGGCGCTTTGATTTTTTCCGCGAATGCCCTTCAGGGTATTCGCGGATAAGGTTTTTTGGAGATGAACATGATGAAAGTAGGACTGATCGGCTGGCGCGGCATGGTGGGTTCCGTGCTGATGGGACGGATGAAGGAAGAACGCGATTTCGATCTGATCGATCCGGTGTTCTTCACCACGTCGAACGTGGGCGGCAAAGGCCCCGATATCGGCAAGGACGTCCCCGCGCTCAAGGACGCCATGTCCATCGACGAACTGAAGCAGTGCGACGCCATCATCACCGCGCAGGGCGGCGACTACACCAAGGACGTCTACCCGAAGCTGCGTGCGGCGGGCTGGAACGGCTACTGGATCGACGCCGCTTCGACGCTGCGGATGAAGGACGACGCCATCATCATCCTCGACCCGGTCAACAAGCAGGTGATCCAGAACGGCATCGCCAGCGGTACCAAAACCTACGTCGGCGGCAACTGCACGGTGTCGCTGATGCTGATGGCGATGGGCGGTCTGTTCGACGCCGGGCTGGTCGAATGGGTGTCGCCGATGACCTATCAGGCGGCCTCGGGTGCCGGTGCGCGCAACATGCGCGAACTGATCCAGCAGATGGGCGCGATCAACAGCGAAGTGAAGACCGCTGCTCGACGATCCGGCTTCGGCCATTCTCGATATCGACCGCAAGGTGGCGGATTTCATCCGCTCCGACCGCTATCCGACCGATGCCTGGCCGGTGCCGCTGGCCGGCAACCTGATTCCGTGGATCGACGTCGCGCTCGAATCCGGACAGTCGAAGGAAGAATGGAAAGCGCAGGTCGAAGCCAACAAGATCATGGGCCGCAGCGCGAACCCGATCCCGATCGACGGCCTGTGCGTGCGCGTCGGCGCGATGCGCTGCCACTCGCAGGCGCTCACCATCAAGCTGACCAAAGATATCCCGCTCGACGACATCCACGGCCTGCTGGCCGCGCACAACGACTGGGTGAAAGTGGTGCCGAACGACCGCGAGATCACCATGCGCGAACTCACCCCGGCGGCGGTGACCGGCACCCTGACGGTGCCGATCGGGCGCATGCGCAAGCTCAATCTCGGCCCGCAATACCTGACCGCCTTCACGGTGGGCGACCAGTTGCTGTGGGGCGCGGCGGAGCCGCTGCGCCGCATGCTGCGCATCCTGCTGGAAGCCTGATGTGACCGGGTTTGATGGCGTCGGACTAGAGCTGGTGCGGTTTATGCACTAAAGATTGCGCGTGGCGAGCCGTCAATAGTGACGTTGAAGGATTGAATAACCCCGCCGCGCGGGGTGAAACGGGAGATAGGGATGAAATTGAAGCGCTTCACCACCCAACTGGTGGCTGCAGGTCTGATCGCCGTGCCGCTGTGGGCAAACGCCGCCGGTCTGGGCAAACTGTCGGTTACGTCGGCACTGGGTCAGCCGCTCGCCGCCGAGATCGAGCTGTTCGCGGCGGATAAAGCCGAGCTCGACAGCCTGTCGGCCAGTCTGGCTTCCGATCAGGCGTTTCGCGAGGCGCGCGTCGAATACTCCCCGGTGTTGTCCTCCCTGCGCTTCGCAGTCGAGAAAAAGCCCAACGGCAAGTCTGTATTGAAAGTGACGTCCAGCCGCCCGATCAACGATCCTTTCGTCGATATGCTGGTTGAACTGAGCTGGGCGTCAGGTCGCCTGGTGCGCGAATACACCATGCTGCTCGATCCGCCCGGCATGGCGACCCAGCAGCCCGTGGCTCCGGTGGCGGCAGTGACGCCACCCCGCGCACCCGTTGCCAGGCCGGCGCCTGCTGCGCAAGCATCCGCGCCAGCTGCACCCCCCGCTGCGGCAGCCGCATCCAGACCTGCCCCGGCACCTGCCCGCCAGGCCGCAGCGCCGGACTCCGTGACCGTCCAGCGGGGCGACACGCTGACCGGAATCGCCAGCCGCGTGCGTCCGGAAGGCGTGAGCCTGGAGCAGACCCTGCTGGGGCTTTACCGCGAAAATCCCAAGGCTTTCGACGGCAACATCAATCGTCTGAAGACCGGCAAGACCCTCAATGTGCCGACAGCCGAAGAGGCCGCTTCCATTTCGCAGAAGGAAGCGGTGCGCGAAATCAAGCTGCAGGCGGATGACTGGCGTGCCTATCGGCAGAAGCTGGCCGGTGCGGTGGTGGCTGCGCCGGAAGCCCAGCCGGCGCCGGGTCAGGCCAGCAGCGGCAAGATCACGCCGAAAGTGGAAGATCGCGCCAAGCCTGCGCCCGATGCCCAGAAAGATGTGCTGAAACTGTCCAAAGTGACGCCACCGACCGCGGCAGGGGCCAAGGCCGACGACAAGGCCCGTGTCCTGCAGGACAAGCTGCGTGCCCAGGAAGAAGATGCGACCGCGCGCGAAAAAGCGCTGAAGGAATCGGATCAGCGCGTGAGCATGCTGGAAAAGCAGGTTCAGGACATGCAGAAACTGGTCGAGATGAAGGAGAAGGCGCTCAGCGAGGCGAAGACTCCGCCCGTTCCGGCTCCCGAAGTAGCGGCACCTGCACCCACGCCTGCGCCTGAAGTCGTGGCGCCTGCGCCCAAGCCTGAACCCAAACCGGTTCCCGCTCCGGTGGTCGAAGCGCCAACAGTCACCCCTGAGCCGACTGAAAGCTGGTACGCCCCCTTGCTGGCCAATCCGCTGTATTGGGGCGCCGGCATTGCTGCGCTGGGCCTCGGCGGCGTGCTGTGGTGGATGATGGCGGGCGGCGGTCGCCGTCGTAAAACCGGTGCTTCGCTTGACGACAGCATCATGAGCGGTGGCGATGTGCGTCCCACGTCCATCATCGGTGCCGCGTCGGGCGGCAGCGTCAATACCGGCGACACCTCCTTCCTCACCGATTTCAGCCAGGCAGGCCTGGGCACGATCGATACCCATGATGTCGACCCCATCGCCGAAGCCGAGGTCTATATGGCCTATGGGCGCGATGCGCAAGCCGAAGAAATCCTCAAGGAAGCCATCGGCAAGAATCCGGATCGCCACGAAATTCGCGTCAAACTGCTGGAAATCTATACCGCGCGGCGCAGCACCACGGCGTTCGAAGCGGTCGCCGGCGAGTTGTATGCCGCGCTGGGCAACAAGCCGAGCCCGCTGTGGGACAAGGCCTGTGAAATGGGCCGCAGCATCGATCCGACCAACCCCTTGTATGGTGGCGTGCAGTCGAGCGCTGCGACAACCGTGGCGGCCACTGCGGCGATTGCGGGTGGCGCGGTGGCCTTTGATGCGCCAGCAGCAGCGCCCGTCGAGCCTGAGCCCGTCGTGATGGCCGAGGCCGAACCCGATCCGGTCACGGCCAGCGCACCCATGGAGTTCGAATCCGCCGGCCACATCCTGAATTTCGATGCCCAGCCCGCTGCGGCAACGACAGCCGAAGCCGGCTATGTGGAAGCGGACACCCAGACCCTCGACTTCGATCTGGGCGATCTGGATGTGCCCGCAGCGACGGACGACACGCTGAAACTGGATCTGGGTCTGGAAGAGGACAACGGTCCGGACAGCAAGTTTGATTTCAGCGGACTGGATCTCGATCTGGGCGATTCCGGTGACAACGAACTCGAACTCGATGAAGTCGGCACCAAACTCGATCTGGCTCGTGCCTACGTCGAAATGGGCGACAAGGAAGGCGCGCGCGAAATCCTCAACGAAGTGCTGGCCGAAGGCAGCGACAAGCAAAAAGCCGACGCGAAAGGTCTGATGGGTTCGCTTGGCTAAAGGGCCTCATCCGGCTGCCCGCATCCTGTTGTGGTGCGGGTGGGCGGTGGCGGTTGAACGCGCTGCCCTGCCTGAACTGCTTTTCCTGGCCGTCGCCATCGCGACGGCCTTTCTGTTTGCGCCTGTCCGATCGCAACTGTCGCGCCTGCTGCGCCGCACCCGCTGGCTGCTGGCGGTATTGCTGCTGACCTATGCCTATACCTTGCCGGGCGTAACTGTGTGGCCAGTTCTTGGCTGGGCGAGTCCGAGCATCGAAGGGGTGCAGCAGGGCGCGTTGCGTGCCGGGCGGCTGGTGCTGATGCTGGCCGGGCTGGCGGTGCTGCTGGCGACGACGAGCCGGCCGCGCCTGATTTATGGTCTGTACGTGCTCGCCGGGCCGCTGGCCCGGCTGGGGTTCGATCGCCGCGCCTTTGCGGTGCGTCTGGGGCTGACGCTGGATTACGTCGAGCACGCGCCGCAGCCGGCGCGGTGGCTGGATGCGCTGCGCGCGCCGCTGCCCGACGATGCGACGCCGCTCACCTACACGCTGCATGCCGAGCGCTGGCAAAGCGTGGACAGCGCCGTCATACTCGCGGGCTTGTTGCTTGCCGTGTCGAGTTGGGTTGTATGAGAATTGTCCTGGGTCTGGAATATTGCGGTGTCGGCTTTTGCGGCTGGCAGTCGCAGGTGCAAGGCTGCGGCGTGCAGGACGCGCTGGAAAAAGCGATTGCAGCGGTTGCCGGCGACTGGATCCGGGTAACGACCGCCGGGCGTACCGATACCGGCGTCCACGCGGCGTTTCAGGTGGTGCATTTCGATACGGAAGTGAAGCGGCCGCTGACGGCCTGGGTGCGTGGCGTCAACAGCCACCTGCCGCCGGGGGTGGCGGTGTTGTGGGCGCGCGAAGCGGGCGAGGATTTCCATGCGCGCTTTGCCGCCATGCAACGCGGTTACCGTTATGTGCTGCTCAATCATCCGGTGCGTCCGGCGCTGAATCATGGCCTGCTCGGCTGGTATCACCATCCGCTCGATGCGGCGGCGATGAACGCGGCGGCAGCACTGCTCATCGGCCAGCACGACTTCACCGCCTTTCGCGCCGCCGAATGCCAGGCCAAATCGCCCGTCAAGGATTTGCAGCTGCTGCACATCGAACGGCGGGGCGACTATTTAATGTGCGACTTTCGCGCCGATGGCTTTCTCCATCACATGGTGCGCAATCTCATGGGCAGCCTGATCCAGGTCGGCGCGGGCGCGCATCCGCCGGCGTGGATACGCGAGATTCTGGAGGGCCGCAACCGTGCGCTCGCCGCGCCCACCTTCGATGCCGCCGGGCTGTATCTCACCCACATCCGGTATCCTGCGCACTTTGCCTTGCCGGAAATCGTCTGAACGATGGCTGTTCGCGTAAAAATCTGCGGCATCACCCGCTTGCAGGATCTGCACGCCGCCTGTGAGGCCGGGGCGGACGCGCTGGGCTTCGTGTTCTACGAGAAAAGCCCGCGCCATGTGACCGTCGAGCTTGCCGCCGAACTGGTGCGTGCCTTGCCGCCCTTCGTGCAGAGCGTCGGGACTGTTCGTCAATGCCGGCCCCGCGTTCGTCGAATCGGTCCTGCAAGCCGTTCCACTCGACCTGCTGCAATTCCACGGCGACGAGACGCCCGCCGAGTGCGCGCGCTACGGTCGTCCTTATATCAAGGCGGTGCGGGTCAGGCCGGACACGGATTTGCTAAAATACGCGGCTGATTTCGAGGCCGCCCGCGGGCTGCTGCTCGACGCTTTCGTGCCGGGCGTGCCGGGCGGTACCGGGGAACGGCTTCGACTGGCGCCTGATCCCGGCAAACCTGCCCAAACCGGTCATCCTGTCGGGCGGACTGACGCCGGACAACATCGCCGAAGCCGTGCAGCAGGTTCGTCCCTGGGCGGTCGACGTGTCGTCCGGCGTCGAAGTCTCGAAAGGTATCAAGGACGCGCACCAGATTGCGCGATTCATTGCACACGCGAAAGAAGCCTCATGAAGCTGACTGATCTCCCCGATTCACACGGCCACTTCGGCCCTTACGGCGGCATTTTTGTCGCCGAAACCCTGATGGCCGCGCTGGACGAACTGCGCATCGAATACGAAAAGGCGCGCAGCGATCCCGCCTTCATCGCCGAATTCGAATACGAGCTGAAGCATTATGTCGGCCGCCCCAGCCCGGTGTATCACGCCAGGCGCTTGAGCGAACAATACGGCGGCGCGCAGATCTACCTCAAGCGCGAAGACCTCAACCACACCGGCGCGCACAAGATCAACAACACCATCGGTCAGGCCTTGCTGGCACGCCGCATGGGCAAGAAGCGCGTCATCGCCGAAACGGGTGCCGGCCAGCACGGCGTCGCCTCGGCCACCGTCGCCGCACGCTACGGCATGGAATGCGTGGTCTACATGGGCGCCGAAGACGTTGCCCGCCAGTCGCCCAACGTCTACCGCATGAAGCTGCTGGGCGCGACCGTGGTGCCGGTGTCCTCCGGTTCCAAAACCCTGAAGGACGCGCTCAACGAAGCGATGCGCGACTGGGTCACCAACGTCGAATCCACTTTCTACATCCTCGGCACCGCTGCGGGTCCGCATCCGTATCCGATGCTGGTGCGCGACTTCCAGTGCGTGATCGGCCGCGAAGCCATCGTGCAGATGCAGGAACAGGCCGGCCGCCAGCCGGATTGCGTGGTCGCCTGCGTCGGCGGCGGCTCGAATGCGATCGGCATTTTCCATCCCTATCTGGCGCATCCCGGCGTCAAGCTGATCGGCGTCGAAGCCGGCGGCTCCGGCATCGCGTCCGGCAAACACGCCGCGCCACTGTCCGCCGGGTCGCCCGGCATCCTGCACGGCTTCCGCAGCTATCTGATGCAGGACGAAAACGGCCAGATCATCGAAACCCATTCGGTCTCGGCCGGCCTCGACTACCCCGGCGTCGGCCCCGAACACAGTCTGGCTGAAAGACGCGCACAAGGCCGAATACGTCGCCATCAACGACGACGAAGCCATGGCCGCCTTCCACGACCTGTGCAAATACGAAGGCATCATCCCCGCGCTGGAATCCAGCCACGCCGTCGCCCAGGCCAAGAAACTCGCGCCGACGATGAAGAAGGATCAGATCATTCTGGTGAATCTCTCGGGTCGCGGCGACAAGGACATCAACACGGTGGCGAAGCTGTCGGGCATCACGCTCTGAGCCTACTTTTCTAATCGAGCACAATTTGACTATGAGCCGCATCGGCCAGACCTTTACCGCGCTGAAAGCGCACAACAAGAAAGCCCTGATTCCCTTCATCACCGCCGGCGACCCCGGCAAGGGATGGACGGTGCCGCTGATGCACGCGCTGGTGGAAGCCGGGGCGGACATCATCGAGCTGGGGGTGCCGTTTTCCGATCCGATGGCGGATGGGCCGGTGATTCAACGGGCATCGGAGCGCGCCCTGGCCAACAAGGTCGGGCTGAAGGATGTATTGGCGATGACGGCGGAATTCCGCAAGAGCAATACGACGACACCGGTGGTGCTGATGGGCTATGCCAATCCGGTCGAGCGCATGGGCTACGAGACCTTTGCCCAGGCGGCGAAGGCGGCGGGGGTGGACGGCGTGCTGACGGTGGACATTCCGCCGGAGGAATCGCACGGGGTGGCCGACGTGTTCAAGGCCGCCGGACTCGATCCCATTTTCCTGCTGTCGCCGACCACGCCGGAGTCACGGGTGGAGCAGGTGGCGGCCGCTGCCGGCGGCTTCATTTACTACGTCTCGCTGAAAGGCGTGACGGGCTCGGCCAATCTCGACATGGACGAAGTGGCGGGCAAGCTGGCCACCATCCGCAAGCATTGCACGCTGCCGGTCGGCGTGGGCTTCGGCATCCGCGACGCGGCGACCGCCGAGGCGGTGGCGCGCATCGCCGACGCCGTGGTGGTGGGCAGCCGGATTGTGAATGAAATCGAAACCGCGCCCGAGGGCGAGGTGGTCAACCGCGTACGGACGCTGGTGCAGGATTTGCGCCGGGGCGTCGACGCGGCATCGAAGTAAACCCGAAACAAGCAAGCGGAGAACATCATGAGCTGGTTCCAGAAAATCCTGCCGCCGAAAATCAAGCGGCGCGTCCAGGCCGACAGAAAATCCATGCCCGAGGGCTTGTGGTCGAAGTGCCCGGCGTGCAACGAAGTGCTGTATCGCGCCGATCTCGAAAGCAATCTGGAGGTGTGTCCCAAGTGCGATCACCACCATCGCATCGGTGCACGCGCACGGCTGGCGATGTTGCTGGATGCGGAAGGCCAGCATGAAATCGGCGCGGCGGTGACGCCGCTCGATCCGCTGAAATTCAAGGACAGCAAAAAATATCCGGAGCGCCTCAAGGAAGCGCAGGCCGCCACCTCGGAAACCGACGCGCTGGTGGTCATCGGCGGCAGCGTCAAGAACGTGCCGGTGGTGGTGGCGGCGTTCGAATTCAAGTTCATGGGCGGTTCGATGGGCTCGGTGGTGGGCGAGCGTTTCGTGCGCGGCATCGAAGCGGCGATCGAATCGAATTCGGCCTTTATCTGCTTTTCCGCCAGCGGCGGCGCGCGCATGCAGGAGGGCCTGTTTTCGCTGATGCAGATGGCCAAGACCTCGGCGGCGCTGACGCAGTTGTCACGCCATCGCCTGCCTTTCATCTCGGTGCTGACCGATCCCACCATGGGCGGCGTGTCGGCCAGCTTCGCCATGCTGGGCGACCTGATCGTGGCCGAACCCAACGCGCTGATCGGCTTCGCCGGCCCGCGCGTGATCGAGCAGACGGTGCGCGAGACGCTGCCGGAAGGCTTCCAGCGTGCCGAGTTCCTGCAGGAGAAGGGCGCCATCGACCGCATCATCGACCGTCGCCAGATGCGCGACGAACTCGCCACCACGCTGGCGATGATGATGGGACGGCCCGCGCTTGCCGCCTAGCGCATCGTCGGGACTGTCGCTGGCCGACTGGCTGGCGCGGCTGGAGCAGTTGCATCCCAGTGCGATCGATCTGGGGCTGGAGCGGGTACGTCGGGTCAAGGATGCGATGGGGCTGGCGCCGGCATTTCCGATCATTACGGTCGGTGGCACCAACGGCAAAGGCTCCACCTGCGCCACCCTCGAAGCCATCCTCGGCGCTGCCGGTTACAAGACCGGCCTCTACACCTCGCCGCACCTGTTGCGCTACAACGAGCGGGTGCGAATCGCCGGCAAGGAAGCGAGCGACGCCGAACTGGTGGCCGCGTTCGAACGCATCGATGCGGTGCGCGGCGACATCTCGCTCACCTATTTCGAATTCGGCACCCTGGGCGCGATGGCGCAGTTCATCGACGCCGGGGTCGATGTGGCGATCCTCGAAGTCGGCCTCGGCGGGCGGCTCGACGCGGTGAACGTATTCGATGCCGATGCCGCGATTGTCAGCAGCGTCGACCTCGATCACATGGATTATCTGGGCGACAGCCGCGAACAGATCGGCTTCGAAAAGGCCGGCATTTATCGCAGCGGCCGCCCCGCCATTTGCGCCGATCCCGACCCGCCCGACCGCCTGCTTGAACATGCCCGCCACATCGGCGCCGATCTGCGCTGCGTCGAGCGGGATTTTTTCGCGCTGCGGGAGGACGATCACTGGACGTTTCGCAGCGCGGACGTGACCTGGCCCGCCTTGCCGCTGCCCGCCATGGCGGGCACATACCAGTTGCGCAATGCCGCCGGCGCGTTGGCAGCGCTGGCAGCGTTGCGAGGGCGTCTGCCGGTGAATGAGGCGGCCATCCGCTCGGGGCTGGCACGGCACGGGTGCCAGGACGGTTCCAGCGCATCGCCTGCGCGCCCGATGTCATTCTCGATGTGGCGCATAACCCGGAAGCGGCACGCGCGCTGGCCGCCACCCTGCGCGCGCAGCCGGTGGCCGGGCGCACCCTGGCGGTGGTCGGGATGCTGGCCGACAAGGACGCGGCGGGGGTGTGTGCCGCCCTGTCGGATGAGATTGACGCGTGGTGGACCTGCACGCCCGACTCGCCGCGCGCGCGCGATGCCGCTGCGCTGGCCGCCGAGCTGCGTGCGCAGGTGGGCGGCGCATCCATCAGCGTGCAGCCGGATGTGAACAGGGCACTCGCAGAGGCGCGAAGCGCGGCGGGTGAAGGTGATAGAATTCTCGTCTTCGGTTCGTTCTACACCGTTGCCGCCGTGCTCGATCATGCCGCCACCCAATCCTGAACAAGATATCAAACGTCGTGCCCGACGTCGCCTGATCGGCGCCGTGGCGCTGACGCTGCTGGCGGTGATCGTGCTGCCGCTGTTGCTGGAAGACGAGCCACCGCCGACGAGTTCGCTGGCGGTGAAAATGGCGGCCGCACCCGAACAGGCAGCGTCGCCCGCTGAATCCGAGCCTCCCGAGGCAGCCACGGTGACGCCGCCCCAGCCCGAGCCTCGGATCGAGCCGGCCACAGCCCCTGAACCCAAGTCCGAACCGGCCAAGCCTGCGCCGGCCAAAGCGGAGCCGGCCAAGCCCGCTTCCAAACCCCAGCCCGCCAAATCGGCGCCATCCGCCACGCAAGCCAAACCTGCCGCGGCCAGTGCGGTGTTCGTGGTTCAACTGGCGGCACTGTCCGATGCCGCCAAGGCCAGCGAACTCAAAGCGCGTGCGGCGCAGGCCGGCTTGCCCGCCTACACCGATAGCGTCGGAAAATTGACCCGTGTGCGCGTCGGCCCCTATCCGTCGCGCGAAGCGGCCGTGGCGGCCGCAGTGAAACTGGCCGAAAACGGCATGGCGGGACAGGTGGTTGCCAAATGAGCATGCTCGACCTGATCGTGCTGCTGGTGCTGGTGCTGACCGTGGTGCGCGGGCTGCTGTGCGGCCTGGTGAGTTCGCTGTTTTCGCTGGCAGCCTGGATACTGGCGTTCGTGCTGGGCAAGTGGGGCGGGGTGAAGCTGGCGCCGCT
Organism: uncultured Hydrogenophilales bacterium; assembly: GCA_963818665.1. Lineage (GTDB taxonomy): Bacteria > Pseudomonadota > Gammaproteobacteria > Burkholderiales > Thiobacillaceae > Thiobacillus. The sequence continues at coordinate 24,163 of CAWFTM010000006.1, forward strand.
GCTGCCGATCGGCGCCGACAACCCGGCGATTCAATATTTCGCAGGCTTTGCGGTGGTTTTTCTGGTGGTGCTGATCGGCGTGATGGTGCTGGGCCATACGCTGGCATCCCTGGTCAAGGCGGTCGGGCTGGGCGGCGCCGACAAGCTGCTGGGCGGGGTGTTGGGTCTGGCCAAGGGTCTGGTGATGCTGACGGGTTTTACCCTGGCAGCCGGGCTGACCTCGCTGCCGCGCACCGATTTCTGGAAGCAGGCCATGTCGTCCGGCAGCCTGCAGGCGCTGGCGCTGGGCGTGTTGCCACTGCTGCCCGCCGAAGTGGCGAAATTCGTTCGCTTTGACTATCCGGCTGAATAACTTAATGGACAGGTGCACAGCATGTGCGGAGTAATCGGAGTCGTTTCCAATTCGGCGGCCAATCAGCTTTTGTATGACGGGCTGATGGTGTTGCAGCATCGCGGCCAGGACGCCGCCGGCATCGTGACGGCGGAAGAAAGCCGCTTTCACATGCACAAGGGGCAGGGGCTGGCGCGCGACGTGTTCCGCACCCGCGACATGCGCAACCTGCTGGGCGACATGGGCGTGGCGCACGTGCGCTATCCCACCGCCGGCAGCGCGTCGTCGTCGGCCGAATCGCAGCCGTTCTATGTGAATTCGCCGTACGGCATCGTGCTGGGCCACAACGGCAACCTCACCAACACCCACGAACTGCAAGGAATCGCTGTTCCGCGCCGACCTGCGTCACGTCAACACCAATTCGGATTCCGAGGTGCTGCTGAACGTGCTGGCGCATGAGCTGCAGGTGCGCGCCGAAGGGCGGCAGCTGAGCCTGGATACGATTTTCGGCGCGGTCGCCGGCGTGCACGCGCGTTGCAAGGGCGCGTATGCGGTGACCGCCTTTATCGCCGGCTACGGCTTGCTGGCCTTCCGCGACCCGCACGGCATCCGCCCGCTGGTGATCGGCGTCAACGAGCAGGCCACGCCGCACGAATACATCGTGGCGTCGGAAAGCGTGGCGATCGATACCCTGGGTTTCCGCCTGCTGCGCGACGTGGCGCCGGGCGAAGCGGTGTTCATCGACTACCAGCGCAAGCTGCACAGCCGCCAGTGCAGCGACAAGGCCGTGCTCAATCCCTGCATCTTCGAATACGTGTATCTCGCGCGCCCCGATTCGGTGATGGACGGCGTGTCGGTCTACAGCACGCGTCTCGCGATGGGCGTGTCGCTGGCCGAAAAAATCAAGCGCGAATACGCGCCATCTGAAAATCGACGTGGTGATCCCGATTCCCGACACCAGCCGGCCCTCCGCGCTGCAACTGGCGAATCACCTCGAACGTGCCGTATCGCGAAGGCTTCATCAAGAACCGCTACATCGGCCGCACCTTCATCATGCCGGGGCAGGCGCTGCGCAAGAAATCGGTGCGCCAGAAGCTCAACGCCATCGCCGAGGAATTCAAGGGCCAGAACGTGTTGCTGGTCGACGACTCCATCGTGCGCGGCACCACCAGCCGCGAGATCGTGCAGATGGCGCGCGACGCCGGCGCCGCCAAGGTCTATTTCGCCTCGGCTTCGCCGCCGGTGCGCTATTCCAACGTCTACGGCATCGACATGCCGACGCGCAACGAACTGATCGCCAACGGCCGCAGCGACGAGGAAATCGCGCGCGAGATCGGCTGCGATGCGCTGATCTATCAGGATCTCGACGCCATGGTGGACGTGGTCAGGGCCGGCAATCCGGCGATTCTCGACTTCGACACCTCGTGCTTCGACGGTCGCTACATCACCGGCGACGTCACGCCGGAGTACCTGAATTACGTCGAGGCCGTGCGCAACGGCGAAACCCCGCCGCCGTCGGCGCTGGATACCCAGCAACTCGACCTCAATCTGGCGACCGGCAGCTGACCCGCATGGATAAGGAATACGACCTCGATACGCTGGCGGTGCGCGCCGGCACCGTGCGCAGCCAGTTCAACGAACACTCGGAGGCGCTGTTTCTCACCTCCAGTTTCGTGTTCGGCAGCGCGGCCGAAGCGGCGGCGCGCTTCAAGGGCGAGCAGCCCGGGCCGATCTACGCGCGCTTCACCAACCCCACCGTCAGCATGATGGAAACGCGGCTGGCCGCGCTCGAAGGCGCCGAACGCTGCGTGGCGTTCGCGTCCGGCATGGCGGCGATCCTGGCGACGGTGATGGGGCTGATGAAGGCGGGCGAGCACGTCGTCGCGTCGCGCTCGATTTTCGGTTCCACCGTGCAACTGTTCACCAACATCCTCGGCCGCTTCGGCATCGAGACGACTTACGTGTCGCCGACCGACCCGGCGGAATGGCGCGCGGCGGTGAAGCCGAACACCAAACTGTTCTTCGTCGAATCGCCGTCCAATCCGCTCACCGAAGTGAGCGACATCCGCGCGCTGGCCGACATCGCGCATGCTTCAGGTGCCTGGCTCGCGGTCGACAACTGCTTCTGCTCGCCGGCGCTGCAAAAACCGCTCGAACTGGGCGCCGACATCATCATCCATTCCGCCACCAAGTATCTCGACGGCCAGGGCAGGGTGCTCGGCGGCGCGGTGCTCGGCAGCCAGGCCTTGATGGAAGGCGTCTACACCTTCCTGCGCACCGCCGGGCCGACGCTGTCGGCGTTCAACGCCTGGGTGATCCTGAAAGGCCTGGAGACGCTGTCGATCCGGATGGACGCGCATTCGAGCAACGCGCTGGCGCTGGCGCAATGGCTGGAAGCGCAGCCGCAGGTGGCGCGGGTGCTGTATCCCGGCCTGCCGTCGCATCCGCAGCATGAACTGGCGATGGCGCAGCAGAAGACCGGCGGCGGCATCGTCGCGTTCGAACTGAAGGGCGGCCAGGCAGCGGCGTGGAAACTGATCGACGCGACGCAGCTGCTGTCGATCACCGCCAATCTGGGCGACACCAAGACCACCATCACCCATCCGGCCACCACCACCCACAGCCGCATGACGCCGGAGCAGCGCGCGGCGGCCGGCATCGGCGACGGGCTGGTGCGCATCGCGGTGGGACTGGAATCCATGGCGGATATTCAGGCCGATCTGGCGCGCGGGCTGGCTTGACGCGCTGATTCGCGTTCGCCGGACTTATTCCAGTTCGCAATTGAAACGACCCGCCATTCCGTAGGGTGCGCCATGCGCACCAGCAGCAGCGGTGCGTATAACGCACCCTACGGAATGGCTGACGTTACTGATGGGAATTGGACTTACAGGTCTTCCACCACCAGCGCGCAGCCCTGCGCATCGCACACCACATAGCCCCAGCGGGCATACCAGTCCGGCACCACCCAGCGCGTGCAGTCGTGGCCGTCGACCGCATGGACATGCTGCGCCGGGCGATGGGTATGGCCGTGGATCAGGCGGCATACCTGCTGTTCGCGCAGCACGCGCATCACTTCCCCGGCATTCACATCCATGATCTCGACCGGCTTGGCGGCCTTGGCCGATTCGCTGCCGGCACGCGCCTGCTGCGCCAGTCTGCGGCGCAGCGCGTGCGGCAGCAGGCGCAACAGCGCCAGCACCCAGGGGCGGCGCACGCGGCGGCGAAAGGTCTGATAGGCGAGGTCGTCGGTGCACAGCGTGTCGCCGTGCATCAGCAGCGTCGGCGTGCCGTACAGATCGACGCGGGCGGGATCGGCCAGCAGCGTCATGCCGGATCGCGCGGCGTAGCGTGCGGCCAGCATGAAATCGCGGTTGCCGTGCATGAAATACACCGGCGTGCCGGCATCGACCAGCGCTTTGATCCGCCGCGCGGCAGCGTGCGCCACCTGTTCGTCGTGGTCGTCGCCGATCCAGGCTTCGAACAGATCGCCGAGGATGTACAGCGCATCGGCGCCGGCCGCTTCTTCTTGCAGAAAACGAAAAAAACGCCCGGTGGCAGCCGGGCGTTCGTCGGTCAGGTGCAGGTCGGCAATAAAGTAGGTGCGACCTTTCACTGGCTTGGTCAGACGATTTCAGCCTTGGTGATGATCACGTCTTCCTGCGGCACATCCTGGTGACCGGCGCGGTTGCCGGTTTTGACCTTCTTGATCTTGTCGACCACGTCCATGCCCTCGACCACCTTGCCGAACACGGCGTAGCCATAGCCCTGCGGGGTGGGCGCGGTGAAGTTGAGGAAGCTGTTGTTGGCGACGTTGATGAAGAATTGCGCAGTCGCCGAGCTGGGATTGTTGGTGCGCGCCATGGCGATGGTGTAGGTGTCGTTTTTCAGGCCGTTGCCCGCTTCGTTCTCGATCGCGGCGCGGGTGGGTTTTTGCGTCATGCCGGGCTCGAAGCCGCCGCCCTGGATCATGAAGCCGTCGATCACGCGATGGAAAATCGTGCCGTCGAAAAAGCCGTCGCGCACATATTGCAGAAAGTTTTCGACGGTTTTGGGGGCTTTCGCGGCGTCGAGTTCGAGGGTGATGACGCCGTGATTGGTATGCAGCTTGACCATGTGTAATCCTGAAAAAGGGTTGGGTGGGATGAAGCGGCGGCCCTTTATCGGGCCGGCGCAGGTGGAGCGGAGTGTGCCACAGGCTCGGGTGGCGCGGTAATGGCCGGGCTCATGCCGGATTTGATCTGTTGTCCGCCGAGCATGCTCTTGATCTGCGTGAGCTTGGCTTGCACGGCGGCGTTCTTGCTGTCCAGCGCCAGCGCTTTGTCGTAGGCGACCCACGCCATCCTGGCGTAGATGTCGCCCAGATTTTCGTGCGCGGTGGCGTAGTCCGGATAGGCGCGGATGGCAGCCTCCAGCGCGAATTGGGCCTCCTGGAATTTGTCCTGCGAGGCATACAGCACGGCCAGGTTGTTGTAGGGCTCGGGCAGTTCCGGGTATTCCTCGGTCAGCGCGGTGAACACGGCGATGGCTTCGCTGGTCTCGCCCTGGTCGGTGAGGATCAGGCCTTTGAGAAAACGCACCTGCGCATCCTGGGGGTGCTTGACGAGATAGGCATCGGCGCGGGTCAGCGCGCCGGCCAGATCGCCCGCGCTGAACTGCTGATTGATCGCCTGGACCTCGTCGGCGAGCACGGGAGCGGCCGCGAGCATCAGGCACGCTGCCATGACACATGCCAGGCGGGCGGCGAAGAAGCGGAACAAGGCCATATAATGTGCTCCGGCTTGACTCGATGAAGCCGCGGATTCTAGCAATTTCGGGCGCGCGAAGACAGCGCGCCGGCTGTCGCCCCACCTTTCCCTACGTCATTTTTCACCATGCTGCAGATCCACAATTCCCTGACGCGCGCCAAAGAAGTCTTTGTTCCGTTGACCCCCGGCGTGATCCGCATGTACGTCTGCGGCATGACCGTGTACGACCTGTGTCACCTCGGGCACGCCCGGGTGTTCGTGGTGTTCGACATGGCGACGCGCTGGCTGCGCGCCAGCGGCTATCAGGTCGAATACGTCAGGAACATCACCGACATCGACGACAAGATCATCAAGCGCGCGGCAGAAAACGGCGAAACGCCCGGCCGCGCTGACCGAGCGTTTCATCGAGGCGATGCACCAGGACGAACGTGCGCTCGGCGTGCTGCCGCCCGACCACGAACCGCGCGCCACCGCCTATGTCGCGCAGATGCTGGCGCTGATCGGCCGGCTGATCGACAACGGCCTGGCCTATCCCGCGCCCAATGGCGATGTCTATTACAGCGTGCGGGGGTTTCCCACCTACGGCCGGCTGTCGGGCAAAAGCCTCGACGAACTGCGGGCCGGCGAGCGCGTGGAAATCGACCCCAACAAGCGCGATCCGATGGATTTCGTGCTGTGGAAAGCCGCCAAGCCCGGCGAGCCGGCATGGGAATCGCCCTGGGGCTCGGGCCGTCCCGGCTGGCACATCGAATGCTCGGCGATGAGCGCCGACCTGCTCGGCAAGCATTTCGACATCCACGGCGGCGGCCAGGACCTGCAGTTTCCCCACCACGAAAACGAAATCGCCCAGTCCGAAGGCGCGCACGGCTGCACCTTCGTCAACTACTGGATGCACAACGGCTTCGTGCGGGTGGACAACGAGAAAATGTCCAAGTCGCTCGGCAACTTCTTCACCATCCGCGAAGTGCTGGAGAAATACGACGCCGAAGTGGTGCGCTTTTTCATCCTGCGCGCGCATTACCGCAGTCCGCTCAACTATTCCGACGCCCATCTGGACGACGCCAAAGGCGCGCTGACCCGGCTTGTATACGGCGCTGAAGAAGGTGCCGATCGAGGCCGCGTCGCCCGACTGGAGCACGCCCGCCGCGCAACGCTTCCGCACCGCGATGGACGACGATTTCAACACCCCCGAAGCGCTGGCCGTGCTGTTCGAACTGGCAGGCGAGGCCAACCGCGGCGATCTCGCTGCCGCGCTCACCCTGCGCAGCCTGGGCGGCGTGCTCGGCCTGCTGCAGCGCGACACCGCCGATTTCCTGCAGGCGGGCGCGGCTGCCGATGGCCTGTCCGCAGCCGAGATCGACGCCATGATCGCCGCCCGCAAGGCAGCGCGGCTGGCGAAGGATTTCGCCGAATCCGACCGCATCCGCGACGCGCTGACGGCGGCGGGCATCGTGCTGGAAGACGGCGCGGGCGGCACGACCTGGCGGAGAGCCTGAGCCGTCTGCGGTGCACGAAGTGCACCCTACGGCTGGGGGGCGACGACAGTCCGGTAGGGTGCGCCATGCGCACCGAATGAGGTGCGTATATAAGGTGCGTATAACGCACCCTACGTGCATGTGAAGCACACCCGGGCATCCCAGGTAGGGTGCGCACCGCGCACCAAGTCTTTAAGGAACCGCTGCAATGTCCAACTACCGGCGTTCACAAGAAGGCGGCGCCACCTACTTCTTCACCGTAGTGACCTATCGACGGCAGCCGATACTCACCCGTCCGGAGGTGCTGGATGCCTTGCGCGAGGCTTTCCGGACAAGTGCAACAAACCAGGCCATTCAAACTCGATGCCATCGTGATCCTGCCCGACCATCTGCATGCCATCTGGAGTTTGCCGCCCGGGGATGCGGACTTTGGCACGCGCTGGGGCATGGTCAAACGCCGCGTATCCACGGCAGTCGGGCATCTTGCCGCGCCTGTCGCCACGCCTTCCATGAAGGCACGGCACGAATCCGGGTTCTGGCAGCGGCGCTTCTGGGAACATCTGATTCGGGATGACGAGGACTATGCACGGCACATGGATTACATCCACTTTAATCCGGTGAAGCACGGCCTGGTCAGGCGCGTGGCCGACTGGCCGCACTCCAGTTTCAAACGATGCGTGGAGCGGGGCATTTACCCGGTAGATTGGGCATCGGGCGTGGAGATCGAGGGTGAATTCGGGGAATGATTTCGGTGCACGAAGTGCACCCTACGTTGCGTCTGATGCCCGACCGTAGGGTGCGCTTGCGCACCATCTGGCGCGGGCGGTGCGCACGGCGCACCCTACGGCTGATGGGCCCGAAACGCCGTCAAGACAAGCGAAGAACGGCACACGCCCCGGAACCACTCATGCCATGCAGCTGTCATGGGTATTCATGGTCGTGCGCTGGATTGCCTCCGCCCTGGCACATTTCCTGCCTATGTAATCCGCCTGAACACATGGTGTAACATTCGCACCACATAATTTTCAATAATCTGGATTTGAGGAAGACGAACATGCAAGGTTTCAAGAAACTGTATTCTGCCGTTGATGATTGCTGCGCTGGCGGTGGGTTGTGGCGACAAGAAGGAAGAAGCGGCAACCGAGGAAAAGGCGCCCACCCAGGTGGCGGCCAAGGTCAACGACACCGAACTGACGGTGCATCAGGTGAACTACGCGCTGCAGCGCATTCCCAATCTCGACAAGGATCAAACCAAGGCGGCTTCGCTGCAGGTGGTGCGCAACCTGGTCGATCAGGAAGTGCTGGTGCAGAAGGCGCTGACCGACAAGCTGGACCGCGATCCCATGGTGGTGCAGGCGCTGGACGCGGCGCGCCGCCAGATTCTGGCCGAGGCCTACATGAGCCGCAAGCTGGGTGCGCCGGCCGAGCCGAGCGACGCCGAGGTGACGGACTATTTCAACCCGCATCCCGAGCTGTTCTCCAAGCGCAAGATTTACCGCCTGCAGGAAATCTCGATCAAGGCGCCGAAAGACAAACAGGAAGCGATTCGCGCCCAGCTCGGCGCATCCAAGACGCTGAACGATTTTGCCGCCTGGCTGAAGGCGGAAAACTACGAGGTGAAGGCTGCGCAGGGCGTGAAGCCGGCCGAGCAGCTGCCGCTGGAGATGCTGCCCAAGCTGGCCAAGATGCCCGATGGCCAGGCCATGGTCGTGAACGCGCCGGAGGGCATGACGGTGGTCGTGCTGGCGGGTTCGCAGGCGCAGCCGGTGACGATGGAGCAGGCCAAGCCCGCGATCAGCCGCCTGCTGCAGCACGCAGGCGCGCCAGAAGGCCGCCAAGGCTGAGCTGGATACGCTGAAGGCTGCCGCCAAGATCGAATATGTGGGTGAATTTGTCGATGCCGGCAAGGAAGCCGCAGCGCCTGCTGCGGCCCCGGCCGAACCCGCTGCCGCAGCGCCGGCCGATGCTGCCGCACCCGCGGCCGAGCCGGCTGCGGAGGCTGCCCCGCGCGACGCCGACGCCGACGCGATCAGCAAGGGCGTTTCGGGACTGAAGTAACAAGTCGCAAGTGACAAGTTGCAAGGGGCGTGTGCGCGGCGAGGCGCGCCCGCTCCTTCAGCTTGAATCTTGAAACTTGTAGCTTGAATCTGAATTCGCATGTCTCCCATATTCGTTCGCAGCCTGCCGTTCGGGCTGTACATCCTCCTGCTTGCGCTGGAAGGCCTGCTGCCCGACTGGGCGCCCGGCTTCGACGTGCGCTGGCTGTATCCGCTGAAAGCCGGGCTGGTCGCGCTGGCGCTGGCGGTGCTGTGGCGCCATTACACCGAACTCAGGTCGCGTTTGCCGCTGAGGCAGCTGCTGCTGTCGCTGGCGGTGGGCGTCGTCGGTGCTGGTGCTGTGGGTCAACCTCGACGCCGGCTGGATGCTGATGGGCGAGATGGGCGAGGGCTACAACCCCACCGATGAAGCCGGCCAGATCGACTGGCTGCTGGTGGCGTTCCGCATCGCCGGCGCCGCGCTGGTGGTGCCGATCATGGAAGAACTGTTCTGGCGCTCGTTCCTGCAGCGCTGGGTGCAGCAGTCCGATTTCATGACGCTGGATCCGGCGCAGATCGGCCTCAAGGCCCTGTTCATCGCCAGCGCGCTGTTCGCCGTCGAACACCTGCAATGGCTGGCCGGGCTGGTCGCCGGTCTGGCTTATGGCTGGCTATATATACGCACGCGCAACCTGTGGGCGCCGATCATCGCGCACGCCGTCACCAATGGCATGCTGGGTGTCTATGTGGTGGCGACGGGTCAGTGGAAATTCTGGTGAAGTGGCTGCTTGCCGGGTTGATGGTGCTGCTTGCCTTGCCCGCGCTGGCGAAGGAGGGCGATACCTTTCGCCCGTTCGTGTCCTATTCCTATTACTACGACAGCAACCTGTTTCGCCTGGCCGAGGATGAGAGATGCCGTGATCATCGAAAACGGCATCCCGGTTTTCACGACGCAGCGTTCGGATCACCTATAGCGTGTTCGGCGTCGGGCTGGACGTGGACTGGAAACAGGGGCGCCAGCAGGTTCGTGGCGAGCGCGAGCAAAAACCTGGTGCGCTATTCCAATTTTTCCAACTTCGATTACGACGGTTCGGATTACCGCGGCACCTGGAACTGGCGGCTGGGCAATCACTGTCGGGCCAGCTTGGCGCAAGCGAGGTGGTATCGCAGACCAGTTTCAACGATCTCAACCAGTTTCTGGGCAGCGTTCGTGGCGGTCAACAACGAGGTGACCACGCGACCGGCAGTTCGGCAGCGCGGAGTGGGAATTCCACCCGCGCTGGCGCATCGGGGCCGGCGTGGCGCAATCGTCAGGCGAAAACAGCACCCTGCTGCAGCGTTCGCAGGACTACGACGAGGACAGCGCAATACGCCTACCTGACCTATCTCACGCCCAAGGGCAGCAAACTGCGCGGCGAGCTGCGCCGTATCGATGCCAACTACCCGAATCGCCAGCTGGTGGCGACGTCATTGGTCGACAACAGCTATACCCAGGACGAAGTGCAATTTTGTGGGCGACTGGAGCGTGTCGGGCAAGCTGGTCAACCACCTGAGGGTGGGCTGGGTGGATCGCCAGCACGAAAATCTGTCGGCAAGCGACTTTTCCGGGGTGGCGGGCCGTTTCACCGCGGATTACTTCCCCACCGGCAAGACTGTCGTCAGCGCCGCGGTTTATCGCGAACCGGCAGGGGTGGAAGATGCCAACGCCAGCTTTCGGCTCAACACCGGCGTCAACGTGAATGCCGCCTGGCTGCTCAGCGACAAGACGACCGTGCGGGCCGGAGCGAGCTACGTCGACAGTGACTTTGAACAGATCGTGCCGGGCAGCCTGAAGCGGAACGATGACGACCTGAACGGGTCATTGTCGGTGAGTTATTCCCCGATACCGATGGCCACGATCGATGCCGGCCTGCAGGTCGGGCGTCGGGATTCCACCATAGATGTCCTGGATTACACATTCCGGTCGGTTTTTGTGGGCGCGCGGGCGGATTTCTGACGGTTTGGCTGCGGGCACGTTCGGGATCGGATATTGCTTGCAGTTTGTAGGGTGCGCTGTGCGCACCGATGAACTGCATGGTGCGCACAGCGCACCCTACGGATTCGGCAATGCGAGGGGTAAGTGGTAATCGGGAAGTTTGTAGGGTGCGCTATGCGCACCGATGAGCTGCACGGTGCGCGCAGCGCACCCTACGAAATCCGGCAATGTGAGTGGCAAACGGTAAGCAGTCAGTGGTAAATAGTATGTGGCGTGGTTGCCTTTGCGGCTGCGCACAATGGAGAGAGAAGATAATGAGCAGTGTGTGGCGTAGTGTATTGATGATGTGTGCGGTGCTGCTGGCAGCGCCGGCGTGGAGCGCGGACGATGATTACCGCATGGGCACGGGCGACGTGGCGCGCATCACCGTCTACGGCAACCCCGACCTCACCACCGAGGCGCGCGTGGGCGAGGACGGCGGCCTGACATTCCCCCTGATCGGTGCGGTCAAGGCGGCCGGCCAGACCCCCTCCATGGTCGAAAAGGACATTGCCACGCGCCTGTCCAAGGGCGGCTTCATTGTCGACCCCAACGTCAACCTCAATATCGTGCAGTATCGCGGCCAGCAGATTTCGGTGCTGGGCCGGGTCAACCGGCCGGGCAAGCATTCGCTGGAAAAAGTCAGCAAGGTGACCGATGCGCTGGCGATCGCCGGCGGCATCGTCGCCGACGGCGCCGACACCATCACCCTGGTGCGCACCCAGGACGGCAAGACCGAATACCGCGACATCGACGTGGTGGCCCTGTTCAAGCCGGGCGGCGAAGCCAGCAACGAACGGGTGCAGGACGGCGACATCATCAACGTCGCGCGCCAGCCGATGTTCTACATCTACGGCGAAGTGCAGCGCCCCGGCGCGTTCCGCCTGGAGCAGAACATGAGCGTGGTGCAGGCGCTGTCGATGGGCGGCGGCATCACTTCGCGCGGCACCCAGCGCGGCATCATGATCCTGCGCCGCGAGTCGCCGATGGCACCCTGCAGGAACTCGACGCCGAAGCTGGCCGACCCGGTCAAGAAAGACGACGTGATCTACGTCAAGGAAAGCCTGTTCTAAGAGACGCACCACCATGAACTTCACCCAATTTCTGCTCATCCTGAACGCGCGCAAGTGGATCATCCTCGGCGTGCTGCTGCTCACGGTTGCCGTCACCACGCATCGTCAGCCTGTTGTTGCCCAAGGAATACACCGCCACCACCACGCTGATCGTCGATTCCAAGAGCAAGGATCCCTTCACCGGCCAGTTGCTGCCGTCGCAGTTGTTTCCCGGCTATATGGCCACCCAGATCGACGTCATCAACAGCAGCAAGGTGGCGCGCAAGGTGGTGGACGACCTGAAACTGGCGGATAGCCCCGGCACCCGTGAACAGTTCATGGAAGCGACCGAAGGCAAGGGCGATATCAATCAGTGGCTGGGCGACCTGCTGCTGAAAAAGCTGAGTGCCGAACCTTCGCGCGAATCCAGCATGATCGCACTGAGCTTCAGCGGAACCGACCCGCGCTTTGCCGCGGCCATCGCCAATGCATTCGCCAAGGCCTACATCGAAACCAGCCTGGACCTGCGTCTGGCGCCGGCCAAGCAGACCGCCGCCTGGTTCGATCAGCAGATTACCCAGTTGCGCGAGAAACTCGATGAGGCGCAGCAGAAGCTCACCGCCTATCAGCGCGAAAAAGGCATCGTCGAATCCGAAGAGCGGACTCGACGTCGAAACCCGTCGCATGTCCGAACTGGCCGCGCAGATGGTGGGCGCGCAATCGGCGTCGTTCGATGCCAGCTCGCGCACGCGCGACGGCAGCAGCCTGCCGGAAGTGATCAACAATCCGGTGGTGCAAGGCCTCAAGGCGCAAGTGGCGCAAGGCGAAGGCAGGCTGGCCGATCTGGCCAAGCGTGTGGGCGTGAATCATCCCGAATACCAGCGCACCGCAGGCCGAGGTGAACAGCTACAAGGCCAAACTTGCCGCTGAACTCAGCACCGCCACGCGCGGCGTCGGCGCCACCGCCGGCGCCGCACGCCAGCGCGTCAGCGAACTGAGCGCCGCGTTCGAGCAGCAAAAAGCCAAAATGCTGGAGCTGAAACAGCAGCGCGAAGAAGCCACCCTGCTGGCGCGCGACGTGGCCAATGCCCAGCAAATCTATGATTCCGCACTGCAGCGCTACGGCCAGAGCCGGATGGAAGCGCAGTCCACGCAAACCGATATCGCCGTGCTGAATCCGGCCGTTCCGCCCACTCAAAATTCGAGCCCCAAGACCGTGCCTCAACATCGTGCTGTCGGCAGTGATCGGACTCATATTGGGCATGGCATTGGCTTCATGGTGGAAATGCTGGATCGCCGGGTTCGTTCCGGACTGGATATCGCCGGCGACCTGGACATTCCGGTTCTTGCCGAACTCGGTGGATCAGACTCGTGGTTATCGTATCTGCGTCGCAGGTTCACCCGCGCGCGCCTGTTGCGCGCCTGAATATCGGATAACCATCCAGGACACAAACATCATGAATCAACTGCACACCGCTTCCGGACACATCCCCGTACCAGCCGACTCTTCGGTGGGGGGCTTATTGATACAGTCAGGCAAACTCAAGCCGCATGACGTAGAACGCATTCTCGATTTGCAGGCGCAAAAAGGCCTGCGTTTTGGCGAGGCCGCAGTCAAGTTGGGACTGGTAACCGAATCCGATATACAGGATGTTCTGTCCCTCCAGTTTGACTACCCGCTGGTTGGTACTGACAAGTCGGCTTTTAGCGAGGAACTGGTTGCAGCCTGTGCGCCATTCAGCCGTGAGGTTGAATCACTGCGAGCATTGCGTACCCAACTCCTGTTGCGATGGTTTGGCCAGGGCAATCAGACGCTGGCCGTTATGGGTGCGATTGGGGGGGAGGGGGCCAGCTGGCTCGCAGCCAATCTTGCAATTGTGTTTTCCCAGCAAGGCAAACGGACCCTGCTGATCGATGCCGACTTGCGCCAGCCCAACCTGCATAAATTATTCAAACTGGAAAACAAGGCAGGCTTGTCGGATATGATCGCCGGCCGTGCAGACGCATCGGTCATCAACCGGGTCAGTGCATTTTCTGCGCTTTCCCTTCTTACCGCGGGCACACAGGCACCTAATCCGACTGAATTACTGGCGCGTTCTACATTTGGGCAATTGCTGGACACCTTCAGGGCGCAGTACGACATCATACTGCTTGACACCACCCCCGCGATTCCACTGGCTGACTGCCAGATTGTTGCAGCCCAGGCACAAGGCGTGCTGATCGCCACACGTCGCAATGTGAGCAAATTGGGACCCGTGGCTGCACTCAAGGACATGGTGGCAGCAGCAGGCGCCAGCGTCGTTGGCGCTATTGTTGTGAACTGAATGTTGTGAAATCAATCAGGTGACGAGCAAAATGCAGAACTCCACGTTATTGCCCCGCATGAATACTTTGGGCAAGTTTATGCCCTGGTGGCCCGTGCTGATCGGTCTGGTTGCCCTGTATCTGCCGACCTACTGGGATCTGGCCCATGATCTGTGGCACTCGGATGATTATGCCCATGGGCCGATCGTTCTCGTGGTGGCACTGTTTCTGATCTGGCAAAAACGTGCCTTGCTCGGTGGCGGGACGGGCAAGGAGAGTGCGCCTTCCGGAACGGTCAGAATTGTGGGCTGGGTGTTGTTTGCATTCGGCTTGCTGGCTTATGTCGTTGGGCGTTCAGCAGGGCATTCTGCTATTCGAGGTCGGCTCGCAAATCCCGGTGCTGCTGGGAGTCTTGCTGATTATTCTGGGCAGCCGGAATGCCGCCGAATTCTGGTTTCCGCTTTTCTTCCTGCTTTTCATATTGCCGCCTGCCCGGCTTTGTCGTGAATGCGGCCACTGGCCCCCTCAAGCAATATATATCCGTGATTGCTGAGCAAGTCCTGTTCTTTTTCAATTACCCGATTGCTCGCAGCGGTGTCACGCTGACTATCGGCCCCTACCAGTTGCTGGTTGCCGATGCCTGTTCCGGCCTGCACTCCATGTTCAGCTTGTCGGCCATGGGCTTGCTGTATCTGTATCTGATGCAGGCACACCAGCACCACACGCAACCTGATTCTGATTGCCAGCCATTCTGCCCATCGCGTTTGTTGCCAATGTCGTGCGTGTCATCTTGCTGGTGCTGGTGACCTATCACTTGGGCGATGAAGCCGGGCAGGGCTTTCTGCATGATTTTGCCGGGCATCTTGCTGTTTGTCATCGGACTGCTCTTCCTGTTTCTGCTGGACGCCATTCTGGGCTTGTTCCTCAAGGACCAAATCAGTCCTCGCACCCAAGGCCGCTTAATAAGCGAGTGAACGCATGAAATTATTTAGCGTACAACATCTCATCGTTGGACTGGCCATGCTGGCGGCAGCGGGACTGTCCATCGCAATGAAGCCCACCATCAAGACCGCGGACAAAGGGCCCCAAGTGCAACCTGGAGGCCATGATTCCAGTTGAGTTTGGGGGCTGGAAGATCGACCCCACCGTCATCCAGATCAAACCCACCCCCGACGTGCAGCAAAGTCTCGACGCCATTTACGATCAGATCCTGTCGCGCACCTATGTCAACAGCAACGGCGATCGCATGATGCTCACCATCACCTATGGCGGCGCGCAAACCGACCAGCTCAAGGCGCACCGTCAGGAAGTTTGCTACAGCGCGCAGGGATTCCAGATCAAGCAGTTGATGAGTCAAGCCGTGAAAATCGGCCAGTCCACCATTCCGCTTACACGGATGCTTGCCGTGCAGGGTTCACGCAGCGAACCCGTCACCTACTGGTTCACCATGGGCGACCGCGTGGTTCTGTCGTCATTTGAGCGCCTGGTCGTGCAGCTTAAATACGGGCTCACGGGTGAAATCCCGGACGGCATGCTGGTGCGCGTGTCGAATATCTCCACCGATCCCGCGCGCTCCTACGACGCGCACATTGTCTTCGTGCGCGACCTGATCTCGCATATGCGCGAGCAGGATGCCAGAAGGCTGGTCGGCTACTCGCCGAGTTCAGCGGAACAAGGATGCATCCGACAGCCTCGGCAGCGCAACTGGCAGCGGCCCGGTTCAAGTGGCCGGCTTTTGTCGGCGCCTGGTTGCTGGTCGCAAGCCTGGCCCTGTTCTTCGGCCTGCTGAGTTCCGTCGCCAGCATTTTCGCCTCGTCGTTGTGGTGACCCTGGTGTTTTCGGCGCTTGCGCTGTTCAACTACCGCATCGGCGTCGTCCTGCTGGTGCTGATCATGCCGATCGCCAACACCAGCCTGTTCCCGCATGAACTGTTTGGCGTCACCGGGCTCAACCCCTTCAACCTCCTGCTGTTTCTTACCCTGCTGTCCTATCTGTTGCCGCGTTTCCTGCAGCGCGAGACCTACACGCTTATTCCCCGCCTATTTTTACGGCCTGTATTTATTGCCTGTGCTGGTGGCGGGCCTGATCGGCACAACCCACGTGGGCAAATCCCGCTTTCGCTGGATATCAGCGAGGCCGTCAATTTCGACAATGCTGCCGGCTACTTCCGCGACATGGTGATCCGCCCGCTGTTCACGCTGATCGTCGCCTATTTGATTGCCGCTGCCGTACGGGACAGCAAGATCACCCGAGCGCTTTCTGGGCTTGGGGCTTTTCTCGGTGATCATGATTGTCATCATGGAGATCGGCATTCTTCAATGGCGGGGATATGGGATTTTTGCGCTGGCAAATGAGCAATACCGCAGCCTGCTGAGCGTGTTGGGGATGCATGCCAACCAGGTGGGCCCCTTCCTGGGCATCGCTTTCGGGATTGCGCTGTTCATCCATGCGGCCGTCACAGGGTTTGTCCCGAAGATGCTGGCGTCCATTGCCATCCTGGTTTGCATCGTGGGGGGCGTACTCTCCTTTTCGCGCGGCGGCATGGTCATCTTTTTCCTGACTGGATTGATCTACCTGGTCACGCAGCGCAGTTTCAAGAAAATTGCAGCCAGCGTGATATTCCTTGCCATTGCAGCTTTGCTGGCACCGCAGGAACTCTATGAGCGGCTCACCCTTGGGTGGGATGATAAAACGATCAGCACATCCAGGGATGACCCACTGTCTGCCGGGCGTGGCTATATCTGGGAAAAAGTCGTCCCGGACATACCGGGCAATCTGGTCACGGGCGGCGGCGTGAATTCGATCCTGTGGTCGCCTGCCGTTCGCAATGGCGAAATCAACCTGATGACGCATCCGCATAACGCCTACCTGCGTACGTTGATGGATTTCGGCCTGGTGGGCGGGGCGTTGCTGGTACTGTTTTTTAGAAGGCTCTACAAACAGTGGGTTGCGTCCAGCAAGGATGAACGGCTGTCGCCGGTGATGCGGGGATTTTTCAAAGGTGTCAGCGCCAGTTTCATCGGGTATCTGTTTTTTGCATTCACCTCGGCCGGGGTGCTTCCCGAGAGCGACCAGTTCTTTCTGTGGGCCGCGATGGGCATCCTGTTCGGGACGATCGCTAAAACCGCCAGGGCAGACGATACGTAAAAAACGTTTGGAAGAAACGAACAGGGTTCCCCGATATGGCTCGGTTCTGTAATCAAGGGGAAAGTGCCTGGGAGAAACCAGGCCGCCTGCCCCGATTAACCTTTTTCTGAGCCATGCGTATCGTTTTCGTCATCAGCCACCTGATTTATGGGGGGGCCGAAACACAGTTGATTGGCCTGTCGCGCGAATTGTCACGGATGGGCCACACCGTGGCGATTTACACCCTCAACCGGGAAAACCCGCGTGCAGGCGAGCTGGCGGGTAGCAGCGTGCAACTGGTTGCCGACCAGAAGAATATGAAATTCGACCCCGCCGTGCTCATGCGCCTGCGTCGGTTCGTGCGGGAGTTCCAGGCCGATGTCGTCCACAGCTTTCTGTTCGATGCCGATGTGTATGCCCGGATTGCAGGGGTGGGGCTGGGTATCCCAGTATTGAATTCGGAGAGAAGTGACGACTATCAACTCAATAAATTGCAGAGTCTGATTCACTATCCCACCCGTCAGCTGGCGCGAGGCGTCATCGCGAATTCCCGGTCGGGCGCACGTTTTGCCCAGCGCCTGTTTGGGTTTACAGACGATCGCGTACATTGTGTGTGGAACGGTATCGACCTCGAAAGGATCGATGCGCGGTTGAAGGCTGCACAAAACTACCGAGCGCGATTTTTTTGGAGATGCCAGCGTCAAGGTGGCCTGTCTGGTGGGCAGCATCAAGCCGGAAAAGGACTATGAGTTAGCCTTGAAGGTGGCGGAGGCTCTATTGCTGACCGCCCCGAGTGGCGTGTGCTGTTTGTTGGCGATCAAGTTGACTAGACGGGTGAATATACAGCCCGGTATTGCGCCAGCGGCTGTCCAGGCTTGGAGTGCAAGGAGCGAGTATTCACTTCGCGGGACTACGTAAAGACGTGGCGGAAATCCTGTCGCAATGCGATGTGGTTTTTTCCACCTCACTTAACGAGGGTTTCCCAATGTAGTGCTGGAGGCAATGAGCGTGGGTACGCCTGTCGTGAGCACGGCCTATTCCGACATTGAGCAGATACTCCCCGTTCCTTGGCAAGTGGTGACTGACAGGGAGCGCGCGACAGTTGGCACAGACCATTGTGCGTGCGGATCAAGGAACGTTCTGAGCTTTCGTCGCACGCAGCGCCAGTGGGTGGAGGCTCATGCCACCATGGCAGTGTCTGCACAAAGGTTGCTTGGAAACCTATGAACCGTATTTGAATCGTGCATTGATCGGGTGTGAAGCCGTAGTCATCACGATGATCAACGGTAGCTCTGCAGGTCGCAGTAGAAAGCAAAATCATGAAATTTGTAGATACGGGACGACGATACGTGCGCGTTTACCAGGCCTGAAGAGTTGCTTGCCTCGTATCGCCCCCTCATTCAAACCGTGCCGGTCAGCCTGTCTGTGACGCCTTTTCGGGTGCCCGGTGCGTACCACTTTGTTCCCCAGTCGCTCCATGGCAAGCACAAGCCCCATCGCGCTTGATACCAATGAGGAACTTGTTGCCTTCCTTCGGGAATCCATGTCGAAAGGTCACGTGGACATTGCCATCCATGGTTATCACCACGATGTCTACGACGGGTTGCCTGAATACATCGCGGGGCATGATCTTGAAGCCAAGACAATGCGGGCAAAGGATTACCTGTCCAGGCTGTTTGGAAAGGAAATCAAGACCTTTGTGCCGCCCCATAACTCAATCGGCAAAGAGGGGTTGAGAGCCGTCATCAAGGCCGGCCTGAATCTCGTAAACATTCCATCGCTGTGGTCGTGGAAGGTGAGGGAACCCTCGCTGGAAAGCTACGGCAAGATGCCTGAAGTTTATTGGCACCGGAAAATCCGGGGGCGCTCCTACCCATTCGTCCTGCAGTGGGCAGACCACAAGGAGGTCGCCTATCACACGGTTGGCCCCGGCAGCATCCGCGATCAAATGATCGATGAGTTTGATTATTGTCATGCTGCAAACGGGGTTTATGTCCTGGCAACGCATCACCACGCCTTTGATTTCAAGGTCGCATCGGGCGGCACGGTTCGGGATCTCGTTTATGAACTGGTGGATCGGGCTAGCGGTTTGCCGGACGCGTCTTTTGTCGGCATCAATGACATCTGGTGACCCTTGAAAGTTGTCCTGGCAGTCAATGCACATCTGAGTCGCCAGGCCGCCCATGGTCCAGGCAAGGTGGGCTATACGCTGGCAAAGGCGTTGCATGAGCGGGGGGAGTTAGGGAAGGTCATCTGCTATTCCGTCGATCAAAGCGTCGACCTGCCGCGTGCGTATTTTCTCGAAGCGATGGATACGGGCCTGAAGCGGAAGTTCTTCGGGATGCTGCCTCGTATTGGCAAGGCCGTGGCGGCATTCCCCGCCAGACGGCTGGAAGAGCGCTACTTCGACAGATTCGCAAGCCGAAACTTCGATCCGTCGCTGGGCGATACACTGGTCTGCACAAAACCCATCAATCCTGATTTGCTGGAAAGGGCGAAGCACGCTGGCTGGCGAACCGCGCTTGCCACTTCGATTTTGCATCCTCGTTTCAATCTGGACATGGTGGCTGGCGAACAACGTCGTCTGGGATTGAGCGCCGCCTCGGTTTACACGGAT
Organism: uncultured Hydrogenophilales bacterium; assembly: GCA_963818665.1. Lineage (GTDB taxonomy): Bacteria > Pseudomonadota > Gammaproteobacteria > Burkholderiales > Thiobacillaceae > Thiobacillus. Next base: position 43,863 of record CAWFTM010000006.1, read on the forward strand.
GAGAAGCGCGTTGCACATATAGAACGTGCTTTGCGCACGGCTGACCGGATCATCACCACGAACAGCTTTTATGGCGAGAATTACCAGCGCTATGGTGTGGCTGCGGACAAATTCATTTATCCGGTAAAGGAGCGGCCCCACGAAGGCGTGGATTCGGTGCGATTGTGCCCTGCGGCAACCGGCACCCAACAGTCTGGCTTTCGCATTCTGCATGTGTCCAACATGACCCTGATCAAGGGGGTTCAATATCTGATCGAGGCGTGGAAACAGATTCAGGACGAGGTGCAGGGTGAACTGGTGTTGTTCGGGCCGCAGGATGCAAATGTTCGCAGCCTGATCAGGAACAGCCGGGTTGCCCGCATCCGCTGTGCGGGTGCGGGCAACCCGATTGAGGAATACAGGCAGGCTTCGGTTTTTGTCAGCCCCAGTGTTTCCGACGCCGGTCCGAATACCGTATTCGAGGCGATGGCCTGCGGCGTTCCAGCCATCGTTTCCGACCATTGCGGCATTTCGCGATTCATTTCTTCCGGGAAGAACGGCTTTGTCTACCGGTATGACGATGTCGAGGGCTTGGCCGGCTTGATTCTCGCCTGCTATCGCGACCGGAAGCGACTCGCGCACATGGCGAATGAGGCGCTGATGACGGCCAGGCGCTATCCGCTGGGTGACTATACGGAAGAGTTCCTGGATTTGCTCAATATGGCTTTTCCGGTACCGACAGACCCTGGGCAGGTCGCGCCATACCGATTCAAGGCTTCCGGCGGGGGGCGGCACGATTCATGACGGCCTCCATCGCAAGAAAGGGAATTGCGGTTCTGTTTGCCGGACGCCTTGCCGAGAAGGTGATCGGTTTTGTCGCGCTGATTTTATATGCGCGTTTTTTTACCCCGGCGGAGCTTGCACTGGTGCCCCTGCTGTTTTTGTTCGGCAATCTGGGGCCGGTGCTGTTCGGTTTGGGCATCATGCCCACGCTGGTTCTGGAGCTGCCCAAGCTTGCCACTACTCAACCCGGCAAAGCGGCAAGTCTGGCCAGGCATGCGCTCAGTCTCGGCGTGGTGATTGCACTGGGCGCAGCCACGGTCACGTATTTCCTTGCCGGGCGGTTCACCGACAATCAGCCCGGCATGCGCGACTCAACCATGTTGTGGCTGGCGCTGGGGGTTGGATTGCAGGGCCTGTTCGTCGTGCTGACCCAGTTGCTTGTCGGCACGTCACGTTTTGTTCCGCTTGCTGTGACGAATACCGTGACAAGCGTTCTCCGGCTGGTCTTGCTGGTGCCCCTGCATCAGGTGGAGGGTGCAACCGGCATTGCAGCCGGGCTGGCAATCACAGGTGGCGTTGGCTGCCTGTTGGCCCTGTGGCAACTCAGGGCGTTGTTGCTGTGCAAGCCACAGGGCAATTACAGCTATGCGGACATGTTCAGGTTGTCCTGGCCGTTCTATCTGGAAGGGTATCTGATGTACTTCCGCAGTCAGGGCGACCAGCTGGTGGTGACAGGGATGCTCGGCGCAGAAGCCTTGGCGCAATATTACATAGCGAGACGCTTGTACGATTTGCTGCGTGCCTTGTCCGACTCGGTTGAGTCTGCACTCATTCCGCTTGCTGTCCCGATTGTCGCTGGAAGGTCGTGAGCGTTTTGCCGAGAGATGGCATGTCCTGTTCAGGTCCGGATTTTCTCTCGGCATACTTGCGGCATGCATCTGCATTGCCGCTGTGCCGTTTTATATCGCAGTCCTTGGCGCCGAGAAATACCAGGCTGCCTTGTTGCCAACGATCATTCTGATCCTGGTGTTCCTGGTGGATTTGTTGAAGATTGTCATCGGCCGGTCCATTTTCGTTCTCAGCCCGCCTGTCAAGCGATTGCAGCTCACCGTGTTCGAGACGGCACTATTGCTACCGCTTTTGCTGGGTGGGACGCTTCTCATGGGCGTGACGGGCGCAGCACTTGCCGGACTGCTCGCGGGCCTTGCCGCCGTTGGATTTGCCTATCACATGCTGAGAAATACGATTCCTGTGAATGTCAAACTGAACGATTTGGCGGAGGTGCTGCTGCCCGCCACGTTCGCATTTGGCGCGATGGCATCGGTCATGGCATGGGCGATCTACGGTCTGAAGGAAAATATCGTTGGGCTTGGATTGGCAACCAGTGTGGGTGCGGCATTATTCATGCTTGTGTTTGTGAACCTGGCCAGTGCCCAATTGCTGGGCGCGATGATGGAAAGCCTGGGTTTTGACAGGATCCCTTTGATCAGAAGCCTCCTGTCCCGGGCTAAATTCATGCGGAGGTAATGGTTTTGAATTCAAACGACATAATGAAAGACCGCGAGAAAATGGATTTCAGCGATAAACCCATCATCGTGCTGGGCGCCAATCATTCCGGAACACGCGTGCTGGTCGAGATTCTGAGCGCGCTGGGAAGCGATGGCGGGGATTACGACAACCCATGGCGCGAAAACAAATTTTTCCTGAGCCTCCATCAGCAAATGGTGGACATGTCATCCGAACGCGACTGGAGCGACAAGATTTTCGGCCTCGATTTTGTGAATGACATCAAGCTTGAAGAAGACAAGAAGGCTACCGTGCGGGAGATTATTCAGCGCGATTGGGGCAGGCATACCCGATGCATGAAAATCGTCCCTGGCATTGGAAGTGCCCGACATCCGCATTGTTCATGGATTTCTGGCTTGAGACCTACCCCGATGCCTATTACATCCACATCAGCCGTGATCCGCTGGATGTCGCGCAAAGCCTGATTTCACGGCGGCAGTTCTACACCGTGCGTTCCGCCCTTAAATTTCACGAGTTGATGGAAGAGAAGCTCGCCAGGGCGGCTTCGGCCAGGCACTATCTCAAGGTTGAATATGAACGGCTCGGATCGGAGCTGAGCAAGCTTGTCGAATTCATGCCCTTTCTGGATGCCGGGGGCCTTGCCGAAGCGGGTGGTCTGATTCATGAGCCGACGTTACATTGGAAACATAACCGCTCATTGAAATACAACCTCTGGAACATGGCGACAGCCGCGCGAGTGTCTGCGGCAAAGACCCTTAGATCATTCGGCGGTAGAAGCTGATGAAAGTCGTACTTTTCACGTCGAGCTTCCTCCCGAAAGTGGGGGGGATGGAGTATGTCATTCATTACCTTGCCGAGGCGCTCCTCGACGCCGGGGTGGATGTGACGGTGATGGCAAGGCGTTCATCGCAGGAAGACAACTTTACCCATCGCTATCGCCTGATTCGCTACGGGGTTGCGTTCCGGGGCGGGCACCGCCTGCATATCAACCATGTTTCGGCGCGATGGGAACTGGCCAAACTCATTCGGGAGCAGGGCGTCGACCTGGTTCACATCCATAGCGTGTCGGTTCCGCCGCTCCTGTGCATGCGATTTCTGCAATCCAGGCATATTCCCATGGTGATGACGCCGCATGGAGAAGACGTTCAACGCATACCGGAAATAGGCTATGGCGCCCGCCTGCAACCGAAGTGGGACGGATCGTGCGCCGGCACCTTGCGGCGGCGGATGCCGTCACGGCGATCAGCCAGTCGATCCGCCAGGAAATGGATTTTGTCGAGCCCGGAAAGATCTTCGATGTGCCGAACGGGATTCATACAAAAGTCTTCGACTGTCAGCCGTCTGTTTTCTTGCAGGAAATGCTGGGGCTCAAGCGTGATACCAGGATCATCCTTTCTGTCGGTCGCAACCACATCAAGAAAGGATACGAACTGGGTATCCGTGCAATTGCAGAGTTGGTCAAGTCGAATGAAATGGCTGGCTGGCACTACGTACTGGTAGGGAAGGGGGTCTCGACCCTGAAGTCGGTAGTGGAAAGCCTCGGGTT
>CAWFTM010000007.1:0-84434 GCA_963818665.1 uncultured Hydrogenophilales bacterium
GTTGAAGGCTTGATTCCAGGGCCGATTGCAATCAACCATGGTTGATTGTCGCGCCCCGCGCGCTGTTATTTCTGACAACAAAGGCAACCGAACAAGCGCCGGTTAACCCTCCGCCACCACCCCCAGCACCGCCTCCCCATACGCTTCCAGCTTCTTCGTCCCCAGACCTGATATCTCGCCCAGCTCCGCCAGCGTGGCGGGGCGGCGCGCGGCGATTTCGCGCAGGGTGGCGTCGTGCAGGATGACGTAGGCGGGCACGCCCTTTTCGTTGGCGGTTTCGCGGCGCCAGGCGCGCAGGGAGAGGAACAGCGGATCTTCGTCGTCGTGGACGCCGGCACCGCCGCTGGGGGCAAGGCGTGATTTCTTGCGAGATGGCGCGGCTGAGAGGGCGCGCAGCATGACGGTTTCTTCGCCCTTCAACACCGGCTTGGCGGCGGCGGTCAGTTTCAATGCGCCGTAAGCCGTGTGATCGACTTCCAGCAGGCCGCGCACGACCAGTTGGCGCAGCACGGCACGCCACACTTTGTCGGTCTGGCTGGCGCCGATGCCGAACACGCTCAGGCTGGTGTGGCCGAATTTGTCGACCTTGTCGGTGGTCTTGCCGAGCAGCACGTCGATGACGTGGCCGGCGCCGAAGCGCTGGCCTGTGCGGTAGACCGCGCTCAACAGTTTCTGCGCGGCTTCGGTGCCGTCCCACAGCGTGGGCGGATTCAGGCACACGTCGCAGTTGCCGCAGGGCTGGCTGGCTTCGCCGAAGTAGCTCAGCAGCGCGACGCGGCGGCAGCTGGCGGCTTCGCACAGGCCGACCAGCGCATCGAGCTTGGCGTGGCCGATGCGCTTGTGGGCGTCTTCGGCCTCGCCTTCGTCGATGAAGCGGCGCTGCGTCACCACGTCCTGCAGGCCCCACGCCATCCACGCTTCGGCGGGCTCGCCGTCGCGGCCGGCGCGGCCGGTTTCCTGGTAGTAGCCTTCGACCGAGCGCGGCAGGTCGAGGTGGGCGACGAAGCGCACGTCGGGCTTGTCGATGCCCATGCCGAACGCGAGGGTGGCGACCATGACGACGCCGTCCTCGCGCAGGAATTTTTCCTGATGGCGGCGGCGGGTGTCGTTGTCCATGCCGCCGTGGTACGGCAAGGCGGTGAGTCCGGACTGCTTCAGCCCCTCGGCGGTTTCTTCGACCTTTTTGCGCGTGCTGCAGTACACGATGCCGGCTTCGCCTCTGTGCTCGCCGAGAAAATCGAGCAACTGGCGGCGCGGGTCGGACTTCTCGGAGATGCGGTAACGGATGTTGGGGCGGTCGAAGCTGGCGACGAACACGCGCGCGGCGCCGAGATCGAGCCGGGTGAGGATTTCGGCGCGCGTCGCGGCGTCGGCGGTGGCCGTCAGGGCAATGCGCGGCACCTCGGGAAAGCGTTCGTGCAGCGCCGACAAGCCCAGATATTCGGGGCGGAAATCGTGCCCCCATTGCGATACGCAGTGCGCTTCGTCGATGGCGAACAGGGCGACCTGCGCCTGTTCGAGCAGGCTCTGGAAACGCGGCGTGAGCAGGCGTTCCGGCGCGACGTAGAGCAGCTTCAGTTGGCCGGTGGCGAATGCGCGCTCGACCTGCATCGCTGCCGCACTATCCAGGCTGGAATTCAGGAACGCCGCGGCGATGCCCAGTTCTTTCAGCGCCGCGACCTGGTCCTGCATCAGCGCGATCAGCGGCGACACCACCACCGCGCAGCCCTCGCGCAACAGCGCCGGGATCTGGAAACACAGCGACTTGCCGCCGCCGGTCGGCATCAGCACCAGCGCGTCGCCACCCGCCACCAGCGTATCGACGATGGCGGCCTGCTCGCCGCGAAACGCGGGGTAGCCGAAGACGCGGTTGAGCAGGCTTAAGGGGGTGTCTGGCATGGAGAACAGTCGGGTAGAAGGGGAGATTCCGGGCTCATGGCCGGGGAATCGGTGAGTCACATCGGATATAATTTTGTCACGTTTTGCGCGGTTCTTTGGCCCAACCCCAAGGTTTTGTCATGAGGATCCCGAACAGACGCGGGCCTGTGAGGGTTTGCCGCGCCTCGACTGAATGTTTGCCGACCCTCCTCGCCCTCTGCACCCTACCCTTTTTCGATCCTGACAATGAACACCGAAACCCCCACCCCCGCCCTCGACGAAAACCAGATCATCGCCGAGCGCCGTGCCAAGCTCGCCGCGATCCGCGCAGCGGGCATCGCCTTCCCCAACGACTTTGAACGCCACGACTATGCGGGCCAGCTGGCTGGCTGCCCATGGCAACCAATCCAAGGAAGCGCTGGAAAGCGAGACCGTCCAGGTTCAGCTTGCCGGCCGCATGATGCTGAAGCGGGTGATGGGCAAGGCCAGCTTCGCCACGCTGCAGGACATGAGCGGGCGCATCCAGGTCTACGTGTCGAACGATGTCACCGGCACCGAATCGCACGACGCCTTCAAGCACTGGGACCTGGGCGATTTCATCGGCGTCACCGGCACCCTGTTCAAGACCAACAAGGGCGAGCTGACCATCCAGGCCAAATCGATCCGCCTGCTGTCGAAGGCGCTGCGTCCGCTGCCGGAAAAATTCCACGGCCTCGCCGACCAGGAACAGAAATACCGCCAGCGCTACCTCGACCTCATCACCAACGACGACGCGCGCGAGACCTTCAAGCGCCGCTCGAAGATCATCCAGGCGATCCGCGCCTTCATGGTCGAGCGCGACTTTCTCGAAGTGGAAACGCCGATGATGCATCCCATCCCCGGCGGCGCGGCGGCCAAGCCCTTCGCCACCCACCACAACGCGCTCGACATGGAGCTGTTCCTGCGCATCGCGCCTGAACTCTATCTCAAACGGCTGGTGGTCGGCGGCTTCGAGAAGGTGTTCGAGATCAACCGCAACTTCCGCAACGAAGGCCTGTCGACGCGGCACAACCCCGAGTTCACCATGATGGAGTTCTACGAGGCCTACCGCGAATACCGCTACCTGATGGACCTCACCGAGTCGCTGATCCGCGCCGCCGCGGTCGCCGCCACGGACTCGACCATCGTGGTCTATCAGGGTCATGAAATCGACCTCGGCAAGCCGTTTGCCCGCCTCACCATCGTCGAGGCGATCCGCACTTACCATCCGCACTACACGGTCGAACAACTCAACGACCGCGACTGGCTGATCGGCCAGTTCACCGCGATGAAGGCCAAGTACAAACCGCAGGACGGCATCGGCGGCCTGCAACTGTCCTTCTTCGAGGAAACCACCGAAGCGCTGCTGATCCAGCCGACCTTCATCATCGACTATCCGGCCGAGGTGTCGCCGCTGGCGCGCCGCTCCGACAGCCAGCCTGACATCACCGAGCGCTTCGAGCTGTTCATCACCGGTCGCGAAATGGCCAACGGCTTCTCCGAGCTGAACGACGCCGAAGACCAGGCCGAGCGTTTCATGGATCAGGTGCGGCAGAAGGAAGCGGGCGACGAGGAAGCGATGCACTACGACGCCGACTTCATCCGCGCGCTGGAACACGGCCTGCCGCCCACCGGCGGCTGCGGCATCGGCATCGACCGCCTGGTGATGCTGCTGACCGATTCGCCCAGCATCCGCGACGTGATCCTGTTCCCGCAGATGAGGCGGGAAAGTTAAATCAGCCCGCAGATGCGGCGCGAAGCCATCTGACTCGCATACCGGAATCCGACTGTCGCTGTTGGCACTATCGTTGCTTCGCTAAAATTTCGATCCCAGTTCCCAGCCTTCGAGATCTCCATCGCCATGACCGACGCGTTCCACACCCACGATTCCTTTTCCACCGCCAGCGGCAGCAAGCAGTTCGCCTCGCTGAAGAAACTCGAAGCCGCGCTCGGCGCATCGGTGGCGCGCCTGCCGGTGTCGATCCGCATCGTGCTGGAATCGGTGCTGCGCAACTGCGACGGCATCAAGGTCACCCCCGAGCACGTCAAGCAACTGGCCGGCTGGAAGCCGAACGCCGAGCGCACCGAGGAAATCCCCTTCACCGTCGCCCGCGTGATCCTGCAGGATTTCACCGGCGTGCCGCTGCTGGCCGACCTGGCCGCGATGCGCTCGGCCGCCCAGAAACTGGGCAAGGACCCGAAGAAGATCGAGCCGCTGGTGCCGGTCGACATGGTGGTCGACCATTCCATTCAGGTCGACGCCGCCGGCACCCACGACGCGCTCGACCTCAACATGAAAATCGAATTCGAGCGTAACCGCGAGCGCTACCAGTTCCTGAAATGGGGCATGCAGGCCTTCGATACGTTCAAAGTGGTGCCGCCCGGCGTCGGCATCGTGCACCAGGTCAACATGGAATACCTGGCGCGCGGCGTGATGGAGAAGGACGGCGTGGCCTATCCCGACACGCTGGTCGGCACCGACTCCCACACCACGATGATCAACGGCCTCGGCATCGTCGCCTGGGGCGTCGGCGGCATCGAGGCCGAAGCCGCGATGCTCGGCCAGCCGGTGTATTTCCTCACCCCCGACGTCGTCGGCGTCAACCTGACCGGCGCGGCCAAGCCCGGCGTCACCGCCACCGACATCGTGCTGACCATCACCGAAATGCTGCGCAAGGCCAAGGTCGTCGGCAAGTTCGTCGAGTTCTTCGGCGCCGGCGTGGCCGCGATGTCGGTCACCGACCGCGCGACGATCGCCAACATGGCGCCCGAATACGGCGCGACCATGGGCTTCTTCCCGGTCGACGAAGCGACCTGCCAGTACTTCGCCGCCACCGGCCGCAGCGATGCGCAGGTGAACACCATCCGCGCCTACTACCAGGCGCAGGGCCTGTTCGGCATTCCGCAGGCAGGCGACATCGACTACTCGCAGACGCTGGCGCTCGATTTGTCCACGGTGGAACCCAGCGTCGCCGGCCCCAAGCGGCCGCAGGATCGCATCGCGCTGGCCGGCCTGAAATCCGCCTTCACCGGCCTGATGGACAAGGCCGTGGCCGACGGTGGCTATGGCAAGAGCGCAGCGGCTTTGCATACCGGCGACACGCCGATCAAGCACGGCGACATCGCCATCGCCGCGATCACCTCGTGCACCAACACCTCCAACCCCGGCGTGATGCTGGCGGCCGGCCTGCTGGCGAAGAAAGCCGTCGCGCTCGGCCTGAAGCCGCCCGCGCACGTCAAGACCTCGCTCGGCCCCGGCTCGCGCGTCGTCACCGAATACCTCAACAAGGCCGGCCTGATGGACGCGCTGGAGCAGGTCGGCTTCAGCGTCGTCGGCTACGGCTGCACCACCTGCATCGGCAACTCCGGCCCGCTCAAGCCCGAAATCGAGAAGGCCATCGCCGACCACGATCTGGTCGTCGCCTCGGTGCTGTCCGGCAACCGCAACTTCGAAGCGCGCGTGCACCAGGCGGTCAAGGCCAATTTCCTGATGTCGCCGCCGCTGGTCGTCGCCTTCGCGCTGGCCGGCCGGGTCGATATCGACTTCGAAACCGAAGCCGCTCGGCACCAGCCAGGACGGCAAGCCGGTGTTCCTCAAAGACCTCTGGCCGAGCAACGCCGACGTCGCCGCGGTGATGAACACCGCCACCGACCCGGCCGCCTACCGCAAGATCTACGCCGATGTCGGCGCCGACAACCCGTTGTGGGATGCCGTCTCCGCCCCCACCGGCATGGTCTACGAATGGGACGCGAAATCGACCTACATCCAGCAGCCGCCGTTCTTCGCCCAGCAGCAAGCCGTGGCCAGCACCTCGATCAAGGCCGCCCGCGCGCTGGCGATCTTCGGCGACTCGGTCACCACCGACCACATCAGCCCCGCCGGCGGCATCAAGCCGACCTCGCCGGCCGGCCTGTATCTGACCGAACACGGCGTCGCAGAAGGCCGACTTCAACAGCTACGGCGCACGCCGCGGCAACCACGAAGTGATGATGCGCGGCACCTTCGCCAACGTGCGCATCAAGAACCTGATGATCCCCGGCAGCGAAGGCGGCATCACGCTCAAGGGCGGCGAACAGCAGGCCATCTACGACGCCGCCATGGCGTATCAGGCCGAGGGCAAGCCGCTGATGATCTTCGCCGGCGAGGAATACGGCACCGGCTCCAGCCGCGACTGGGCCGCCAAAGGCACCACCCTGCTCGGCGTCAAGGCCGTCGTCGCCAAGAGCTTCGAGCGCATCCACCGCGCCAACCTCGTCGGCATGGGCGTGCTGCCCTGCCAGTTCAAGGACGGCGTCGATGCGGCCACGCTGAAACTCGACGGCAGCGAAACCTTCGACCTCGAAGGCATCGAGACCGGCATCGTCCCGCAGCAGGATGTCACCCTGGTGATTCATCGCGCCGATGGCGGCAGCGAGCGCGTGGCGGTCAAGCTGCGCATCGATACGCCGATTGAAGTTGAGTACTACAACAAGGGCGGGATTCTGCCGTTCGTGCTGGAGCAGTTGGTGGGGTGAGCGATTCATGCGGCGGATAGCCCCCGCAAGGTGGAGGCCGTGGTTGTAGAGACGCTAAAGCGTCAACAACCACGCACCGGCCTGCGGCCTATCCGCCCTACTTCTTCAAGGGTAAATCATGGCTTACGACGAAGGCATTGCCGAGCGCCTGCGTGAAATCTTTTCCGCTCACGAAAACGTGACCGAAAAGAAGATGTTCGGCGGCCACCTGTCGCAGCGCGACCGCGACATCCTCATCTACTGCAAGACCAGCGGCCGCGCCGCCCTGGCCACGCTGAACCTCAAGCGCATGGGTTACACGAATGTGCGTTCGATGCACGGCGGTTTCGACGCCTGGAGCCAGTTGGGCCTGCCTGTAGAGAAAGAAACCACGCAATTCGGCGACTGATCCCCCTGCGCGACGTCGCGAGCCGGGAATGTATGCGCTGCGTTAAACCGCGTGCAGTCATTCCCATCCTTAAATTGGTGCCCCCACCGCCGAGGTCCAGATGTCCGAACCCAGCAGCCGCCTGAAAAATTTTCCAATTTCCTGGTTTTCCATCGTGATGGGGCTGGCGGGTTTTGCCATTGCCTGGAGCAAGACCGAGTCGATCTTTTCCCTGGACGTCCCCATCAGCCTCGGGCTGCTCGCGCTCACCGTCGTGGTAGCGGGGTTGCTGGCCGCGATCTATTTCGCCAAGTGGCTCAAATACCCCGGCGAAGTGATGGCCGAGGTGCGTCACCCGGTGAAACTGGCCTTTGTTCCCACGGTTTCCATTTCGCTGATCCTGCTGTCGATCGCCACCCTGCATCTCGCGCCACAGGTTTCATTCTGGCTGTGGAGCATCGGCACGGTGCTGCACCTGATGCTGACGCTGTATGTGTTGTCGTCGTGGATGCACCACGACAGATATGAAATCCAGCATCTCAATCCGGCCTGGTTCATTCCCGTGGTCGGCAATATTCTGGTGCCGATCGCCGGCGTGCATCACGCACCAGTGGAAATCTCCTGGTTTTTCTTTTCCGCCGGCCTGTTTTTCTGGCCGGTGCTGACCGCGATCCTGTTTTATCGCCTGATTTTTCACGCCAGCCTGCCGGGGCGATTACTGCCCACGCTGTTCATCTTTATCGCGCCACCGGCAGTGGGCTTCATTTCCTACCTCAATCTGGTCGGCGGCGTGGATGCCTTCGCCATGGTGCTGTACAGCGTGGGCCTGTTTTTCACCCTGCTGCTTGCCGTGCAAATTGGCTACTTCAGCAAGCTCCAGTTCTTCCTGTCGTGGTGGGCGTATTCGTTCCCGCTCGCCGCCATCACCATCGCCACGCTGGCGATGGCGGAACACTCCGGCCTTCCCTTCTTTTTCATCCTGGCGACGATCCTGCTCACGATCCTGAGTCTGGTCATCGCCGGTCTGCTGGTACGCACCGTGCTGGCGATCGCACGGCGCGAAATCTGCGTCGAAGGGCATTGAGCCGCAGCTGCCCGTCAGGTATCTTCAACCTCGTTCCAATCATTTTCACTTCACCCACAGGAGTCCTCCCATGAAAACCCCGCTGATCATTTCCCTCACCCTGCTGCTGGCCGCCTGCGCAACGGGCGAAACCCAGGTCGAAACCAAAGTTGAAGCCGCGCAACCCAAGCAGATCGAAGAAAGCCGCGCCGTGGCGAAAACCCTGGCGACGCAGCTGGGCGGCAAGCTCAAGGAATCCTTGAACCAGAACGGCCCCGCGCAGTCGATCAGCGTCTGCAAGGAAATCGCTCCGCAGATCGCGGCGGATTTGTCCAAACAGACCGGCTGGCAGGTCAGCCGTGTGGGCACCCGCGCGCGCAACGCCAAAACCGGCGTGCCGAATGCCTGGCAGGCTCAGGCGCTGGCCTCGTTTGCCGAGCGCATGAAAAACGGTGAAAAAGCCGACACCATGGAATTCGCCGAGGTGGTCACCGATGCGATCCGGCAAGCACCTGCATTACGCCAAAGCCATCGCCATCCAGCCGGTGTGCCTGACCTGTCACGGCCCGGCCGAAACGATTGCCGAAGGCGTGAAAGCCCGCCTGAGCACCGACTATCCGCTGGATCAGGCCACCGGATACAAGGAAGGCGAACTGCGCGGCGCCGTCGTCATTACACGGCCGCTTTGATCTTCCGCTACGGACAAAAAAACGGGGCGCTCGAAGCGCCCCGTTTTTTATTTCACTCCAACCCACTCAGCCGAAGTGATAGGTCTGCGCAAACAGTGCGCTGACCTTGTCCGGCGGCAGCGGTTTGGCGACGACATAGCCCTGGATTTCGTCACACTCACGGCTTTTCAGAAACGCCACCTGCTCCGGCGTTTCCACCCCTTCGGCGACCACCCGCAGGTTGAGCGCATGCGCCAGACGAATGATGGCGTTGGTGATTTCGGCGTCGTCGTTGTCCGTCAGGATGTCGTCGACAAAGCTCTTGTCGATTTTCAGCGCGTCGATGGGCATGCGCTTCAGCTGTCCCAGGTTGGAATGGCCGGTCCCGAAGTCATCGATATAGACGTGCAGCCCGCGCTGGCGCAGGGCATTGAGCATGTCGAAGGTGCGACCGGGATTTTCCATCGCCGCGCTCTCGGTGACTTCCAGTTGCAACTGCGCGGCGACCATGCCGGTTTCCTTGAGGATGGTATCGATATCGTCGATCAGGCGCGCATCGTTGAACTGCCGTGGCGACAGGTTGATCGCCACCGGCGGCGGGTTGAGGCCGGCATCACGCCAGGCGATCCACTGCTCGCAGGCCGCCCGCGCCACCCAGCGACCCAGCGGCATGATCAGGCCGGTTTCCTCGGCCACCGGGATGAACTGGTCGGGGCCGATAATGCCGCCCGAACGCGGAAGCCAGCGCACCAGCGCCTCCAGCCCCACCACCCGGCCACTGGCAAGATCGACCTTGGGCTGATACACCAGCGCCAGTTCAGAGCGGTCGAGCGCCTGGCGCAGCCCGCTTTCGAGGGACAGCTGCTGCTGCGCCACGGTGTTCAGTTCATCGCTGAAATATTCGAATCCGCTGCGGCGCTGCTTGGCCTGATACATCGCCAGGTCGGCCTGGCGCAGCAGGGTGTTGGCATCGAGGCCATCGTCCGGATACACGCTGATGCCGATGCTGGCGCTGATGGCATAACGCCGGTGCTGAAGCTTGAACGACTCGGCCAGGGCCTTGAGCAGCTTGCCCGCCACCCGGCCGGCGGCATGCGAGGCAGGCGGATGGGTCATGATGACGGCGAACTCATCGCCGCCCAGTCGGGCGACGAAATCGTCGGCACGCAATTGTTCGTCCAGCCGGTCGGCCACGACGCGCAACACCTGGTCGCCCACCTCGTGCCCCTGCGAATCGTTGATGTGCTTGAAGCGATCGAGGTCGATGAACAACAGCGACACCTGGAATTTTTCACGCTGCGCACGCGCCAGCGCATGGCCGAGAAAGTCCTGGAAATACGAGCGGTTGGGCAGTCCGGTCAGCGGGTCGTGGTTGGCCAGCATGTCGAGCCGCATTTCGGAATAGCGCCGCTCGGTCAGCGCCGCCGACACGAACAGTCCGCCCAGCGCCATCATGATCATGCTGATCTGCAGCGCGAAGATGTCGCGCGGCGTGGTGGCACCGGTGAGGCCGCCATAGGTCACGACCGCGATGCCCAGCACGATGAGCGCCGACAGGAAAATGGCCAGGCTCGCCCCGGTCACCGAAAAGCGCAGCGCCGCCCACAGCACGCCGGGCAGCAGCACGAACAGCACCACTTCGGCGGGCCGCAGGGGTTCGGCGTACTGCATCATCACCCGTGTCATCAGGATCATGCTGAGCAGCAGCACCAGCCCTTCCAGGCGGGCGCCCCGGCTGGTCGGCAGCAAGTCCCAGCGCGATGCCGTCAGCAGCAGCGGCGCGATCAGCAGCACCCCGAGCCAGTCGCCCAGCCACCCCACCCACAAGCCGCGCATGACCAGACCGGCAGGCAGATCAGCCAGCATATGCAGGCTGAATACGCTGGTCAGCGTGCTCACCGCGGACGCCAGCGGCGCCGCTATCAGCGCGAACTTGGCGACGCTGGATACGTAATCGAGACTCGGGCTGAAGGGCTGCAGGCGACGCGGCAGATAGCCCATGATCGCCGCCCCGGCCGCCGCGCCGAGTGCCAGGCGCAATGCGATTTCCGGCGGGACATACTGGCTGTTGATCGCGAACGAGCCCAGCAGGACGCCCAGCACCCCGGCCATGCCGAAGCGCAGGCTCGCCATCGCGCCAATGCCGGCCGCCAGCCAGACGACGGCGATCACGCCGGCCAGGTAGGCCGCCAGGATGAGGCTGACCCAGCCCGCCAGCGCATAGGCCAGCGCCGTCAGCCCGGCGATCAGCGCAAAGCGCCGGATTTCAGCGAGAGCGGGCAGTGCCAGGCGGGGCAAGACGGAGCCCGATTTTATGCGGTGAGGGATTGTGCGGCGGGATCGAGTTCGGCGCGCACCGACTCCAGTGCGTCTTTCAGGGTTTCTTCGGACAGGCAGTTGAGCTGCTCGGCCAGCATTTCGGCGGCCTCGATGGTATCGGCCTCGTCGGGCAGGCTGTCGGTATCGAGGTTGGCGACAAACACCGCCGCCGCGCCGGTGACCTGCAACAACTGGCGGCGCTCGTTCATCAGCATTTCGATTTCATCGCGCAACAGGCGAACATCATCTTCTTTCATCGCGTGCAGGGTCATGTAGGTCTCCGTATTGTTCAGTCGACTCAGCCAAACAGGGTAAGCACCCCGGTATAGCCATATAAACGGTTATGGGAAATCTCGCCGTTGGCAAAGAATCCCACCAGCGGAAAATCCCCGAGCGTGTCGCGTATCAGCTCCAGCTCCCGGTTCGGCGCACCGAACATGTGCTGGCCGCGTCCCAGGCAGGAATAATACACGCCGCCCCGGATCGGTGCGTTTAATTGCACCTGGATGGCGGCAAGCATCCGCAGCAAGTCGTCTTCGGCGGTTTGCTGATCGCGGCGACAGAACAGGAGCTCGTCCCCAAGCTCGATATAGTCGCTGATCGCCACCAGATTGTTTTGCGGGTCGACCCCCAGAATATTGCGCACCAGATAATCGCCGGTATCCGATCCGCGCACCGGCAAGCCGACGAAAATGTAGCCCGCCGCCCGCCGCAGGTCGCGTGCCAGCACCTCGCCGATTTCGTCCTTCATCACGTCGAGCGCCGGACGATGATCCAGGCTGCCGACGATGTTCTTGTTGGCGGCGGTGACGCGATGGCGCGGTCCCAGCGGCGAAATGCCTTGCGTCAGCCGCGTCGCCAGTTTCACCCGCTCGCTGAACAGCACACCGGACAGGCCACCGCTGACCACCGCATCGCAAAATTGCGCCGTCTCGCCACGCGAGCTCGACAGCCCGCCGACGACGAAGCCGCTGCTCACGTGCGCGGCAAGCCCATCGATCAACTCCTGCATGCGGCTATTGGCCGGGTCGCCATGCACCAGGGCAAAGTAGGCATCGGCCGGCTGCGCATCGATATCGTGGGGAACCCGCAGGGGCGGCAGCATGCTGAAATCGTCCGCCGCAAACTCGCCCAGCATCAGCGCCATCGCCGGTTGTTCCATGTATTCCGAAGCGGTCGCGCAAATGCCCACGCCCACGCTGCCCGTCCAGTGCGGCACGCCGGTCGCGCTTTTGAAGAAAGCCAGAATCGCGTCGAGCTCATCCGCGAAGGCATCCGTCACATAGAGAAAGCCCAGCGACGCCGCAGACGGGATCGCACCCAGCTGCGTCATGCAGTCCTGCGCCGCCTGTGTCCAGTCGGCGTGTGCAGCGTGCGCAAATTTGAAGGGCTGGGTCATTGCGATGGAGTATGAACCGATGCCCACGATATTATTCGAAACTTGTTTTCAGGGCTTATTTCATGGCGGAAATTTCTGCGCTCTACCCGCAAGGGGCAGGCCGTGGTTGTAAAGACGACAAGTCGGCAACAACCACGCTCTACCCCCCGATCACGCCCTACGCCAGCGGCATGCTGGAGACGGCGGGGATACACCGCATCTACTGGGAAACCTCGGGCAACCCGGACGGCATCCCGGTGCTGTTCGTCCACGGCGGCCCCGGCTCCGGCACCTCGCCCAAACAGCGGCAGTTCTTCGATCCGGCGCGCTATCGCATCGTGTTGTTCGATCAGCGCGGCAGCGGCCGCTCCACCCCGCACGGCGAACTGGCCGACAACACCACGCCGCATCTGATCGCCGACATGGAAGCGCTGCGGCGCGAACTCGGCATCGACCGCTGGCTGGTGTTCGGCGGCTCATGGGGCTCGACGCTGGCGCTCGCCTACGCCGAGGCGCATCCCGAGCGTTGCCTGGGGCTGGTGCTGCGCGGCATTTTCCTCTGCCGTAAAAGCGAAATCGACTGGTTTCTCTCCGGCATCCGCGCCTTGTTCCCCGAAGCACAGCGGCAACTGGCGGATCCTTTATCCCAGCAGGCGGAGCGCGGCGACCTGCTCGACGGCCTATCACCGCCGCCTG
Source organism: uncultured Hydrogenophilales bacterium (assembly GCA_963818665.1). Taxonomy (GTDB): domain Bacteria; phylum Pseudomonadota; class Gammaproteobacteria; order Burkholderiales; family Thiobacillaceae; genus Thiobacillus. Next base: position 12,903 of record CAWFTM010000007.1, read on the forward strand.
ATCGACCCCGATCCGGCCGTGCATCAGCCCGCCGCCTACCAGTGGGCCACCTTCGAGGCGTCGTGCTCGACCCTGCTGCCCAGCCCCGAACTGGTGTCCGCGTTCGGCAGCGACCAGACCGCGCTGTCGCTGTCGCGCATCGAGGCGCATTACTTCGTCCACAACATCTTCCTGCCCGACAACAGCCTGCTCGACAACGTCGACCGCATCCGCGCCATTCCGGCGATCATCGTGCAGGGACGCTACGACGCGGTCTGCCCGATCGTCTCGGCCGACGAACTGGCGCGCGCCTGGCCGGAAGCGCGCTACGTGATCGTGGCGGACGCCGGCCATTCGGCGTTCGAGCCGGGGATCGCACGTGAGCTGGTGGCGGCATGCGACCGTTTCGCCGCCACCGGAGGTTTCGACTGATGGCACTGTCACCCTACGTCTTCGATGCCAGTGCCGACAACTTCAATCGTCTGGTGCTGGAAAACTCGCACAAGGGGCCGGTGCTGGTGCATTTCTGGACCCCCAAGGCGGGTCCCTGTTTCATTCTGATGCCGCGTCTGGTCAAGCTCGCGGCCGAGTATGGCGGCAAGTTCCTGCTGGTGATGCTGAACACCGACGAGCTGCCCGAACTGGCGCGACGCTTCAGCGTGAATTCGGTACCGACAGTGAAGTTCTTCTGGCGCGGCGAGATCGCCCACACCATCCATGGCGCCGACCCCGACAGCAGCTTCCGCGAAGTGCTCGACCGCTTCATCGCGGGCGACGCCCACCGCGCGCATGCATTGGGGGTGGCAGCGTGGCAATCGGGCAAGCCCGATCAGGCACGCATGCTGCTCGCCAACGCCGCCATGGCCGAACCCGACAACCTCGCCATCCCGCGCGATCTGGCCAAGCTGCTATGGTCGCAAGGCGACGGCGAACAGGCGCTGAAACTGCTCGACAGCCTGCCACCCGAGGCACGCAGCGCGCCCGAAATCGCGCCGCTCCATGCGCACCTGAACCTGGCGGAAACCGCACGCACCGCACTGCCGCTGGCCGAACTGGACGCGCGCCTCAGCGCTGACCCGTCCGATCTGGACGCACGCTATCAACGCGCAGCGGTATTGCTGGCCGCAGACGATTTCGATGGCGCCATGGCCGAGCTGTTGTGGATCGCCCGCACCGATCGAAGCTTTCGCCACGACATCGGCCGCACCAGCCTGCTCGCCCTGTTCGACCTGCTGGGCGGCGCCCATCCGCTGACGCGCCAATACCGTCAGGCGCTCTCCGAATCGCTGCATTGAATTTCTCGCATCCCGCCTTCGAGCCGTATCGCGCACTCATCGCCGCGCTCGATCTCGCGCACGGGATGCCGATCGCTGGAAGCCCTCAACGCGCTCGCCGCCGCCCACGCCACCCGCCAGGCGCGCGATCTGCCCTTGCGCTTTATCGCGCCCGCAGGCCGTCTGTCCGCGCGCGATTACGAAACCCATATTCTGCAAACCGGCCTAGTGCCGACCCGCGCCGACACCTGGCACGATGTGCTGAATGCGCTGGTCTGGCTGCGGTTTCCGCGTTTCAAGGCCGCGCTCAACGCGGCACACGGGGCGGCGATGGCAGAGGAAACCGATACCCTGCGCGGCCGCCGCCGCGATGCGCTGACGATGCTGGACGAATCCGGCGTGTGGGTGATCAGCCGCGACCCGGATTTGCACACCCTGCTGGCTGAACATGCCTGGCATGCCCTGTTCTGGGAACGTCGCCAGGCCGTCGGGCAGGCGATGCGGTTCGTGGTGGTCGGGCATGCGTTGCTGGAAAAAATCCTCGCGCCCTACCCGTCGATCACCGGCAAATGCCTGATGCTGCGTTCGCAGTCGCTCGATCCGGATGCGGCGGAAATGCAGGGGCTTGCGGCGCTCGATGCGATCCACTCGCCGCGCCAGCTCACGCCGCTACCGGTGCAGGGCATCCCGGAATGGGATGCCGCGAACGCATACGCCAGCTATTACACCAATCAGGCGGTATTCCGGCCCGCGCGTCACGCACCCGGCTGAGCGACCGGTCAGCCCGCCGCCGCCGGCTGTTCGTTCCCCGCCAGCCAGGCCTGAGCCATCTCCAGGTCATCGAACAGCCGGATATCCGCCGACATGAACAGGCGGTTGAGCCACATGCTCCACGCCATCCATTGATCGTCGGTCAGGATGGCGATGCGGCCAAAATCGTTTTTGTGCTCGCGCGAAAACTTCAGTTCCTCCCATGCCACATCCAGGCTGTACGACAACATGTCGCGCAAATCGAATAGCAGATCGACGGTGCCCTGGAACTGGATGCCGTAACACACCGCCTGCTCGAACTCGCGGTAATCGTCGAGGGTGAACTGACCCATGACCGACACCGCAATCTGGTTGTTCTTGATATCGAGACTGATCATGTCTGACTCCTGAAGTTGACTGGTTTCACTATAGCGAATCGGCGGGCGCAGCGGTTCGAACCGCCCAAATACCTGCCAGCGCCACCACCGCCATGCCGAGCCAGGCCAGCAGCGGCAGATGCTCGCCGAACAGCAGCACGCCGTAGCCCGCCGAAAATCCCACCGTAGTGTAGGCCAGTGCGCCCACGATCAGCGTGCGGCCACGATGGTAGGCGCGCGTCAGCGCCAGTTGCGCCAGGGTGGCGGTCACGCCGATGCCGACCAGCCACGGCCAGTCCGCCGCCTGCGGCCGATGAAACCCGGCCAGCGCCATCCACGCGCCGCCGCCCAGCGTCGCCAGCAGGGTGAAATAGAACACCACCCGCCATTCCGGTTCGCCCAGCTTGCCGAGCTGCTTGACGTTGACATACGCCACCGCCGCCAGCATTCCCGACACCAGCCCGGCCAGCGCCGGCAGCCAGGCCTGATCCTGCAGTTGCGGCCGCAGCAGCAGCACGATGCCGACGAAACCCAGCGCTACAGCACCCAGCAGGCCGCGCCCATGCTTTTCATGCAGCCACCAGGCCGACAGTGCCGCCAGAAACAACGGTGCGGTGTAATTGAGCGTCACCGCGGTCGCCAGCGGCAGCCGCGCAATGGCATAGAAAAACAGCACCAGCGCGATAAAACCGGACAGGCCGCGCCAGAAATGTGCCTGCAGATGACGCGTGGCCAGCGGCGCAAGCAGCGCACGATGGCTGACCGCGATCACGCCCCAGATCGCGATGAGCCCGAACGCCGAACGGTAGAACACCAGTTCGGCGGGAGAAAAGTGCGCCGACGCGTGTTTGACCAGCACCCCCATCAGCGCGAACAGCGCGGCGGCAACCAGCATCCAGCTTGATTTCATGCATGTACCGCCGAAAAAAACGGGCGGTGTGCACCGCCCGTTAAGCATTATCAAAAAATTCATTTGAGATGCGGCTCGATCTCGCGTCGAAGGAAGGCATGAAAATGCATCATGCCGTCTTCCAGCGGCGACTGATACGGCCCGGTTTCCGAAATCGCCCTGCTGATACAGCGCGCGCCGGCCTTTGTGCATGCGCTCGCAGATGTCGTCGTCTTCCTTCGCCGTCTCGTGATACGCGGCCTGCTCGGCTTCGATGAAAGCACGCTCGAACAGCACGATGTCCTCGGGGTAATAAAACTCGACCACGTTGCGGCAGGATTCGATCCCGGTGGGAACGATCGACGACACCACCAGCACGTGCGGATACCACTCGACCATCAGGCCGGGATAGTAGGTCAGCCAGATCGACCCGTGCGCGGGCGTCTTGCCCTGCTGATACGCCAGCACCTGCTCATGCCATTTCCGGTACACCGGCGAGCCGGCTTTCGACAGACCACGATTGACACCGACGGTTTGCACCGACCACCAGTCGCCGTATTCCCATTTGAGGTCGTCGCAGGTGACGAAATGGCCGAGGCCGGGGTGGTAAGGCGCGACGTGGTAGTCCTCCAGATACACCTCGATGAAAGTCTTCCAGTTGCAGGGGTAATCCGTCACCTGCACCGAGTCGAGCATGAAGCCGGAAAAATCGAGTTCACGCGCTGCCTGCATGCCGGCGAGATCGGCCTTGACGTCGCGACCACCGGCAAACAGCAGTCCCTGCCAGGTTTGCAGGCCGGTGCGATTGAGATTGAGACAGGGATTGCCGGGAAATTCCGGCGCGCCCATCAGCTTGCCCTGGCTGTCGTAGGTCCAGCGGTGGATCGGGCAGACGATATGGTTCGACGCCAGCTTGCCGCGTCCGTCCAGCATCAGCGCCTGGCGATGGCGGCAGACGTTGGACAGCATGTCGGTACCCGAGCCGCTATTCACCAGGATTTTCGCGCCGTCGAACAGTTCCAGCGCGTGGTAATCGCCCGCCTCCGGCGCCATCAGCTGGTGGCCCACGTAGCCGGGGCCCTGCTTGAACAAATGTTCCCGCTCCAGCGCATAAATGGCCGGATCGAAATACCAGGACACTGGCAACTGAGGCGAAGTTAGCGACAAGGCGCTGGATTCGGCGAGATCGCTCATGGCGTACCCTACAAAGCCAAGCCCCCTTCCGGTTTGCACCGAAAGCGGCAAGCGTGACCGGAAACGGCCACCTGATGAAAAAATGATCGAAACGACAAAAAGTATCGGGGCGATGATCGCCCCGACGCCCACCTGACCGAGAGCGTGGTTGTTGCCGATTTATCGGCTTTAGTGCGTGGTTGTTGCCGCTTCAGCGGCATTACAACCACGGCCTCCCCCTCGCGGGGACAACCACGGCCTGCCCTAACCCCTAAGGGTTGCGGGTACGCATGATGCTGCGCGTAACCAGGCGGTGAAAGCACAAAATTTTAGCATAGCTCATCGCCCCGGAGAGACGGCCCTACACCGAATTTGTTAAAGTAGCGGTCTTTGTTTCCGCCGGGTTCATCTGTATGGCCAAATCCCGCGCCGCCGCCGCTCCCAAAGATTACGAATCCGCACTGGCCGAACTCGAAGCCATTGTGGCCGAGATGGAATCCGGGCAATTGCCGCTGGAGGCTTCGCTGACTGCCTACAAACGCGGCGCCGAGTTGCTTCACTACTGTCGCCAGCAACTCACCGATGCCGAACAACAGGTGAAGATTCTGGAAAGCGGCACCTTGCATCCGTTCAAAAGCGAAGATGCCGATGACTGATTTTTCCGCCTGGACCCAAGCCTGTCAGGCACGCATCGAGCGCGTGCTGGCCGACTGGCTTCCCCCCGCCCACATTGCGCCCCAGCGTCTGCACGAGGCGATGCGTTATGCGGTGCTCGGCGGCGGCAAGCGTGTGCGGCCACTGCTGGCGTTTGCCGCAGGCGAAGTCACCGGCGCCCGCATTGAACAGGTGCAACACGCCGCCGCCGCGGTCGAACTGATCCATGCCTATTCGCTGGTCCACGACGACATGCCGGCGATGGACAACGATGCCCTGCGGCGCGGCAAGCCCACCGTGCATGTCGAGTTCGACGAAGCCACCGCGCTGCTGGTGGGCGATGCGTTGCAAAGCCTGGCGTTCGACATTCTCGCCGGCGAGGCGCTGGCAAACGATGCCGCCAGCCAGCTGAAAATGGTGCAACTGCTGGCGCAGGCCGCCGGTTCGCGCGGCATGGCCGGCGGTCAGGCGATCGATCTGGCCAGTGTCGGCAAGCCGCTCGACCTGACCGAACTCGAATTCATGCACATCCACAAGACCGGTGCGCTGATCCGCGCTTCGGTGCTGCTCGGCGCGCAGTGCGGCACCCTGGCGGACAGCACCGCCGCCGCGCTCGACCATTACGCCAAATGCATCGGTCTCGCCTTCCAGGTGGTCGACGACGTGCTCGACGCCGAAGCCTCCACCGCCACGCTGGGGAAAACCGCCGGCAAGGATGCCGCGCACAACAAGCCGACTTACGTCAGCCTGCTCGGCGCGGCGCGCGCGCGCGAACTGGCGCAGGAACTGCGCGCCGACGCACACACCGCATTGAGTGGCCTGGGCACGCCCGCCGACCGCTTGCGCCAGCTGGCCGATTTCGTCGTCGAGCGGGCGTTCTGACATGGCCACGCCTTTGCTCGACACCCTGCACTCGCCAGCCGATCTGCGCGCCCTGCCCCCTGCCGATCTGCCCCGGCTGGCGCAGGAACTGCGCGACTTCCTGGTCGGCTCGGTCGCGCAAACCGGCGGCCATCTCGCCTCGAATCTGGGCGCGGTGGAACTGACCCTGGCCCTGCACTATGTGTTCGACACGCCGGCGGATCGCATCGTCTGGGATGTCGGCCATCAGAGCTACGTGCACAAGATCCTCACCGGCCGTCGCGCGGCGATGGCCGGGCTGCGCCAGGCCGGCGGCATTGCCGGGTTTCCGCGCCGTGCCGAAAGCGAATACGACGCCTTCGGCGTCGGCCATTCCAGCACCTCGATTTCGGCTGCGCTCGGGATGGTGGAGGCCTTTCGCCAGACCGGCTCCAGCCAGCGTGCGGTCGCGGTGATCGGCGACGGCGCGATGACCGCCGGCATGGCGTTCGAAGCGCTCAACAACGCCGGCGCCACCGACCTGCCCCTGCTGGTGGTGCTGAACGACAACGACATGTCGATTTCGCCCAACGTCGGCGCGCTCAACAATTATCTGGCGCGACTGATGTCGGGCAAGTTCTACGCGGCCGCGCGCCGGGCCGGTGAAAAAGTCCTGTCGGTGGCGCCGCCGATCCGCGAACTGGCCAAACGCGCCGAGGAACACATGAAGGGCATGGTCACGCCCGGCACGCTGTTCGAGGAATTCGGCTTCAACTACATCGGCCCGATCGATGGTCACGACCTCGACGTGCTGCTGGAAACCCTGGGCAATATCAAGCAGTTGAGCGGCCCGCAGTTTCTGCATGTCGTCACCCGCAAGGGCAAGGGCTACGAGCCGGCCGAAACCAATCCCTGCCTGTATCACGGCGTGTCGCGCTTCGACCCGGCGACGGGCGTGAGCGAAAAAAGCGGCGGCAAGCCCACCTATACCCAGGTGTTCGGCGACTGGCTGTGCGACATGGCCGCCGCCGATAAACGACTGGTCGGCATCACCCCGGCGATGCGCGAAGGTTCGGGGCTGGTGCGTTTTTCGCAGGACTTCCCCAAACGCTATTTCGACGTCGGCATCGCCGAACAGCACGCGCTGACCTTTGCCGCCGGCCTCGCCTGCGAGGGCGTCAAGCCGGTGGTGGCGATTTATTCGACTTTCCTGCAGCGCGCCTACGACCAGCTGATCCACGACATCGCGCTGCAAGACCTGCCGGTGATGCTGGCGATCGACCGCGCCGGGACTGGTCGGTGCCGACGGCCCCACCCACGCGGGCAGCTTCGACCTGAGCTACCTGCGCTGCATCCCCAACATGCTGATCGCCGCGCCGTCGGACGAAAACGAATGCCGCCGCCTGCTGACCACCGCGTTTCTGCACGCCGGTCCGTCGGCGGTGCGTTATCCGCGCGGCAGCGGCTGTGGTGCAGTGATCGAACCCGGCCTCGACCCGGTCGAAATCGGCAAGGGCGTGTTGCGCCGCAGCGGCCGCGAGATCGCGCTGATCGCTTTCGGCAGCCTGGTCGTGCCGGCGCTGGCCGCCGCCGAGGCGCTCGGCGCCAGCGTCGCCGACATGCGTTTCGTCAAGCCGCTGGATCGGGAACTGCTGCGCGAACTGGCGCTCAGCCACCGCCTGCTGGTGACGCTGGAAGAAAATGCCGTGGCGGGCGGCGCGGGCGCCGGGGTGGCCGAGGCGCTGGCCGAACTCGGCCTGACCCTGCCGATCCTGCACCTGGGCTTGCCCGATACCTATATCGAGCATGGCGACCACGCCAGCATGCTGGCCGCTTGCGGACTCGATGCTGCGGGCATCGAACGCGCGGTGCGTCAGCGCATAACCCTATTACCCGAGTAGTTTACTCAACTATTCTCGCAGTGTAGACTCAGTCTAAACTGTACCTATAAGGAGCCTGCCATGAACCAGATTTGCGATACCGCCGTTTGCATGCCGGACGTGCAAAGCTCGGCCGACACCCGCCAAATCGCCATCAACAAGGTCGGCATCAAGAGCATCCGCCACCCGGTGCGCGTGGCCGACAAGAGCGGCGGCGTGCAGCACACCATCGCCACCTTCAACATGTACGTGTTCCTGCCGCACAATTTCAAGGGCACGCACATGTCGCGGTTTATCGAGATTCTCAACACGCGCGAGCGCGAGATCTCGGTCGAGAACTTCGAAGACATGCTGCGCCAGATGGTCGAACGCCTGGAAGCCGAATCGGGCTACATCGAAATGAGCTTCCCCTATTTCGTCAACAAGGCCGCACCGGTGTCCGGCGTGCAGAGCCTGCTCGATTACGAAGTCACCTTCATCGGCTCGATCGAAAATGGCAAATACACCCACACCACCAAGGTGCTGGTGCCGGTGACCAGCCTGTGCCCCTGCTCGAAGAAAATCTCCGACTACGGCGCGCACAACCAGCGCTCGCACGTCACCGTCACCGCGAAAACCAATGGCTTCCTGTGGATCGAAGACCTGGTGCGCAAGGTGGAAGATCAGGCTTCGTGCGAACTGTTCGGCCTGCTGAAACGGCCGGATGAAAAGTGGGTGACCGAACGCGCCTACGACAATCCCAAGTTCGTCGAGGACATCGTGCGCGACGTCGCCGCCGCGATGAACGCCGAGCCGCTGATCGATGCCTATGTGGTGGAAGCCGAGAACTTCGAATCGATCCACAATCACAGTGCCTACGCCTTGATCGAGCGCAACAAGAAATCCTGATGGCAGCGCCCAGGCGTTCTCGCCTGGGCGCGAACAGGCAGGTCTCTGCCATAGCGATCGAAGGCCGCCTTTTCTGAGGAAGGCCTTCAGCTTGCAGCGGCTCGAAAGCCTGCAGGTCCGGTGGGCCGACATGTAGCCGTCGCCTGCGCCCGATATAATCCCGCTATTTGCATGGCGTTCTTCCCTCACACTTCCATTCCACGCAGCCAGTCCGGGCTCGCCGGCGCCGCCGATGCGCTGTACCTGGCCGGGCTGGCGCGCCAGGCCGCGCCGCTGGGGGTGGTGTGCGCCAGCGCGTGGGATGCGCACCGGCTGACCGAAGAACTGCGCTGGTTCGACCCCGAGTTGAGGGTGTGCGTTTTTCCGGACTGGGAAACCCTGCCCTACGACACCTTTTCGCCGCACCCCGACCTGATTTCGGAACGGCTGGCAACGCTGTACCAGATTTCGCGCGGCGAGTTCGATATCGCGGTGGTGGCGCTCTCGACCGCGCTGTATCGCCTGGCGCCGCCCGCGTTTCTGGCCGCCCACACCTTCTTCCTCAAGCAGAAGGACACGCTCGACGAAGCCGCCTTCCGCGCGCAAATGGCGCTGGGCGGCTACACCCACGTCAATCAGGTATTCGCGCCGGGTGAATTCTCGATCCGCGGCGGACTGATCGACCTGTTCCCCATGGGCAGCGCGCTGCCCTACCGCATCGACCTGTTCGACAACGAAATCGAAACCCTGCGCACGTTCGACGTCGATACCCAGCGCAGCATCTATCCGGTGAACGAAGTGCGGCTGCTGCCCGCGCGCGAATTCCCGCTCGATGAAGCCGGCATCACCCGCTTCCGCCAGAATTTCCGCGAGCGCTTCGAGGGCGATCCCTCGAAATCCAAGCTCTACAAGGATGTCAGCAACGGCCTCGCGCCTGCGGGGATCGAGTATTACCTGCCGCTGTTCTTCGACACCACGGCGACGCTGTTCGACTACCTGCCCCCAAACACCACCTTCGTCAGCCACGGCGCGCTCGATCCTGCCGGGCAAGCCTTCTGGACGGACGCGCAAAGCCGCCACCGCCTGCTGTCGGGCGACAAGGACAGGCCGCTGCTGCCGCCCGCCGAGCTTTTCCTGCCGACCGATGCGTTTTTCAGTCTGGCCAAGGGCTACACACGGCTCGACCTGAACCCGGGCAGCATGGAACTGAGCGGCGACAGCCTCGCCCGCCCGGTGCCGCCCATTTCGGTGGACCGCCGCGAAGCGCATCCGGTCGCCAAACTGCACGCCTTCATCAACGGCTTTGCCGGCAAGGTGCTGATCGTCGCGCCGTCGGCCGGACGCCGCGAAACCCTGCACGAATACCTGGCCGAACATGGCCTCGCCGCGACGCTGTGCGACAACTGGGCCGACAGTCTCGCAAGCGGCGAGCGAATTCTGCTGACGCACGGCCCGCTGGCCGAAGGTTTCGTGTCGGCCGACGCCAGGCTTGTCGTCATCACCGAAACCGAGCTCTACGCCATCCCGCCGAAAACCCGGCGCGCGCGCGAGGCACGGGCAACACAGCTCGACAACCTGCTGCGCGATCTGTCGGAACTGAAGACCGGCGACCCGGTCGTGCATGCGCAATACGGCATCGGCCAGTACCTCGGCCTGGTCAACATGGACCTCGGCGACGGCGACACCGAGTTTTTACACCTCGAATACGCCAAGGGCGACAAGCTCTACGTCCCGGTCGCCAACCTGCACCTGATTTCGCGCTACAGCGGCGCCGGCGAAGGCGCGGCGCCGTTGCACAAGCTCGGCACCGACCAGTGGGACAAGGCGCGCCGCCGGGCGATGCAGGCAGCGCGCGACACCGCCGCCGAACTGCTCAACCTCTACGCGCTACGCGCCGCGCGCGAGGGCCACGCGTTCAAGTTCTCGCCGCACGACTACGAGGCCTTCGCCGAAGGCTTCGGCTACGAGGAAACGCCCGACCAGGCCGCCGCCATCGCCGCGGTGATGGCCGACATGCAGTCGGGCAAGCCGATGGACCGGCTGGTGTGCGGCGACGTCGGCTTCGGCAAGACCGAAGTCGCGCTGCGCGCCGCCTTCATGGCGGTGATGGGCGGTTTCCAGGTGGCGGTGCTGGTGCCGACCACGCTGCTTGCCGAACAGCACTTCAACAATTTCTCCGACCGCTTCTCCGCCTGGCCGATCAAGCTTGCCGAACTGTCGCGTTTCCGCAGCGCCAGGGAACAGGCCGACGCCCTGCAGGCGCTGGCGGACGGCAAGCTCGACATCGTCATCGGCACCCACCGGCTGATCCAGAAGGATGTGAAATTCGCCCGCCTCGGGCTGGTGATCCTCGACGAGGAACACCGCTTCGGCGTGCGCCAGAAGGAACAGCTGAAGGCCCTGCGCGCCGAAGTGGATGTGCTCACTTTAACGGCCACCCCGATCCCGCGCACCCTGGCGATGTCGCTTGAAGGCATCCGCGATTTTTCGGTGATCGCCACCGCGCCGCAAAAGCGGCTGGCGATCAAAACCTTCGTCCAGTCGTTTTCTACCGGGCTGATCCGCGAGGCGGTGCTGCGCGAACTCAAACGCGGCGGCCAGGTGTATTTTCTGCACAACGAAGTCAGCACCATACAAAACATGCTGGAAACGCTGGAAAAGCTGCTGCCCGAAGCGCGCATCCGCGTCGGCCACGGCCAGATGGGCGAGCGCGAACTGGAACAGGTGATCCGCGACTTCTACCAGCAGCGCTACGACATCCTGTTGTGCACCACCATCATCGAGACCGGCATCGACGTACCGACCGCCAACACCATCCTGATCAACCGCGCCGACAAGTTCGGCCTCGCACAGCTGCATCAATTGCGCGGCCGCGTCGGGCGCTCGCACCATCAGGCCTTCGCCTATCTGCTGGTTGAAGAAGACCGCACCCTCACGGCGCAGGCGAAAAAACGCCTTGAGGCGATCCAGCTACTGGAAGAACTCGGTTCCGGTTTTCACCTGGCGATGCAGGACATGGAAATCCGCGGCGCGGGTGAAGTGCTGGGCGACAAGCAGAGCGGCGAAATTCTCGAAGTCGGCTTTTCGCTCTACAACGACATGCTCTCCAGCGCGGTGGCGAGCCTGAAAGCCGGCAAGGAACCCGACATGAGCCAGCCGCTCGGCGTGGTGTCGGAAATCAACCTGCACCTGCCCGCGCTGCTGCCGGTGGACTACTGCCCTGACGTCCATGAACGGCTGGTGCTGTACAAGCGGCTGGCGAGTTGCCAGACCGCGGACGACCTGACGCTGATGCAGGAAGAACTGGTGGATCGTTTTGGTGAACTGCCCGACACCGCCCGCGCCCTGCTGGCGGTGCATCGCCTGCGCATGTCCACCCGCGCCTACGGCATCGTCAAGCTCGACGTGTCCGGCGAAGGCATGAGCGTGCAATTCGCGCCCAACCCACCCATCGATCCGGGTAAAATCATCGGCTTGATCCAGGGCAAGGCGGGATACAAGCTGGCGGGGCCCGACCGCCTGAAACTGAACACCTCCCTGCCCGATATCGGCCGCCGCGTGGGCGCAGTCACCGCCTTCCTCGCCGCGCTCGGTGATCCTCTTCCACCTGCACAATAAAGAACCATGAACCTGATCCAGCCTTTTGCCGCCCTCCGTCCCGCTTCCGGCCGCGCCAACGATGTCGTCGCCCCGCCCTACGACGTGCTGTCCACCGCCGAAGCCCGCGAGCGCGCCAGCGGCCGTCCGTGGAGCTTCCTGCACATTTCCAAGCCGGAAATCGACCTGCCCGCCGACACCAATCCCTACGCCCCCGAGGTCTACGCCAAGGGTGCCGAGAATCTGCAGGCGATGATCCAGGCCGGCGTGCTGGTGCGCGACCCGGCAGCCTGCTATTACGTCTACCGCATCGTCATGGGCCAGCATAGCCAGACCGGCCTCGTCGCAGCCGCCTCGGTGGCGGACTACGACACCAACCGCATCCGCAAGCACGAGTTCACCCGCCCCGACAAGGAAGACGACCGCGTGCGGCAGATCGACGCGCTCGACGCCCAGACCGGTCCGGTGCTGCTGGCCTACCCGGCTGCGCCCGCGGTCGATGCCATCCTGGCTGACGCATCCAGCGGCACGCCCGATTCCGACGCCGAACTCGACGGCGTGCGGCATACGCTGTGGGTGATCCGCGACGCGGCGATCCAGACCCGCATCACCGCCGCCTTCGACGCCATGCACGCGCTCTACATCGCCGACGGCCATCATCGCTCGGCGTCGGCTTCGCGCATCGCCGCCGCCCGCAAGGCGGCCAATCCGGCAGCATACCGGCGAGCGAGCCCTACAACTTTCTTCCTGTCGGTGATTTTCCCCGCGCACGAGATGCGCATCATGGATTACAACCGCGTGATCACCGACCTCAACGGCCTCGACGCAGGACGCTTTCCTGCCAACGCATGGGCGAGCGCTTTCAGCATTGAACCTGCCGCCGCCGCAGTCAAACCCGAACGCCCGGGTGTGTTCGGCCTGTATCTGGCCGGCAAGTGGTATCGCCTGAGCATCCGCGCCGATCTGATCCCGGCCGATCCGGTGGCGACGGCTGGACGTCAGCCTGCTGCAGAACAACCTGATCGCGCCCATCCTCGGCATTACCGACCCGCGCCGCGACAAGCGCATCGACTTCGTCGGTGGCATCCGCGGCCTCGCCGAACTGGAAAAGCGTGTCAACAGCGGCGAAATGGCGCTGGCCTTCGCGCTCCATCCCCACCCGCATGGAAGACCTGATGGCGGTGGCCGACGCCAACGAGGTGATGCCGCCCAAATCCACCTGGTTCGAGCCCAAGCTGGCGGACGGGCTGGCGTCACACGGTTTGAACACCCCCTAAAGTTTTCTGGATAAGTGCCGTTTCTCTATTTGTTGTACTACCGACCAGGAAAACCGGCTAACAGGAACCCTACGTGAAAATCGACAAACGCGTCACGCCACCCACCGCCTCCAAAGTCTCCGCCGCCAAAGGCAAGGCCAAGGAGGTGGCAACCACGCCGCAAGGCGGCAGCGATTCGCTGACGCTGACGGAATCCAGCACGCGCCTGCGCGCACTGGAATCCCAACTGGCGTCGGTCGACATCACCGACGCCGGCAAGGTGGAATCGGTCAAGGCCGCGCTCGCCAACGGCACCTTCGCAGTCGATGCCGAAGTGGTGGCTGACCGCCTGATCGACCACACCAAGGAAACGCTGCGCAAACGCCCGCGCAAAAAGTAAAATCGGGCCTCGGTAATTCATCGAGGCTCAACATGAACGAAATCCAGCTATCCGTAACCGGCATGACCTGCGGCGGCTGCGTCAGCAGCGTGCAGCGTGTGTTGACGGCCTTGCCCGGCGTACAACGTGCCGAAGTCAGCCTCACCCCCGGCCAGGCTCATGTCACCTACGACCCCACCCGGATTGACCGCGCCGCACTGGTGCAGGCCATTGTCGATGCCGGGTTTGGCGTAACGGACTGACCCTGCCCAACGCCGCGGTCAGGGCTTGCTCATAGCGGGTCCACACAGGCTTTCCAGCGGCTCGGGGCGATGCACTCCGTTGCCCTGCACATAATCCACCCCGATCTGGCGCAATATGGCCAGTGTCTGATCCGACTCGACATATTCGGCCACGGTTTTCAGCCCCATCTGGTGGCCGATTTTATGGACCGCCTCGACCATGGCGCGGTCGATCGGATTGCTCGCGATGTCGCGCACGAATGCACCGTCGATCTTGAGGTAGTCCACCTTCAGATTCTTCAGATACGTGAAGGACGACAGGCCGCTACCAAAATCGTCCAGTGCGAAACTGCAGCCAAATTCACGCATGGCACCGATAAAATCGTTGACTACAGCCAGGTTGCCGATCGCAGCCGTTTCCGTGATTTCAAAGCACAAATGCGGTCCCATGACCGGGTTTTCCTGCAGATGCAGCAACAGCTTGCGCCTAAATTCCGGGTCCTTCAGCGACGCGCCGGACAGGTTCACCGCAAACAGGCAATGCGCCTCCCGCTCGGACGTCAGATAGCGCGCGCACAGGCGCAAGGTTTCCTCGATCACCCAGCCGTCCAGCGAGGGCATGATGAAATAGCGTTCAGCCGCAGGAATAAAGGCCATCGGCAGGATCTCGCTGCCATCGTCGTCCACCATCCGCAGCAGCAGTTCGACATGGCGGGTGGTTTCGACCGCCCCATCGGTTCGGCGGATGGCCTGCCAGACCAGTCGCAGGCGCTGTTCTTCCAGCGCCCGCTGAATCCGTGTCATCCACTGCATTTCGCCACGATGACGCACCAGATCCAGATCGCGGCTCTCATATAAATGAATCTGGTTGCGGCCACGGTCCTTGGCGACATAGCAGGCCGCATCGGCCGCCGACAGCAGACTTGCGGTGGTGCCGCTGTCGCGCGTGATCGCTGCCATGCCCACGCTCATGCCGACCGCAAAAATGCGTTCCCCCCACTTGAAGCGGAAACGCTGCACCTCGGCACGGAAGGTATCCGCCACCTCAAGCGCATCGGCAATGCTGCAATTTTCCAGCAGCAGCGCAAACTCGTCGCCGCCGAGGCGAGCCAGGATGTCGCGTTCGCGCAAATTCGCCTTCAGCAGCAACGCCAACTGACGCAGCAATTCGTCGCCCGCGGCATGGCCGCAGGTATCGTTGATCACCTTGAACTGATCGAGATCCATGTAGCACAGCGCATGTTCCCGATCCTGCTGGATGGCCGACTGCAGCGCGCGCTCCAGACGCTGCTCGAACTCGCGGCGGTTGATCAGACCGGTCAGCGCATCGTGGCTGGCCTGATAAATCAAACGCGCGGTGGCCTGATCGATTTTTCCCTGCATTTGATCCTGCATCGATTGCAGATGCGCCGCCATATGGTTGACGCCGCGCTGCAACATGCCCAGTTCGGCCTGCCCGCTCGGTTCGACCCGCTCTTCCAGATGCCCCTCGCCGATGCGGCTGACCGTATGCTTCAAGGCCAGAATCGGTCGCGTGATCTGGCGCCCGATCCGCCAGGCGAGGTAGAGGCTGACACCCAGCCCCGCCAGCAGGACGAGCAGGCTGCGGACAATGGCGTCGCGCTGGCTCTTGAATGTGGGGTTGCGCGACACGTCCAGACCCACCCAGCCCAGCAACCTGACCTGGGTACCAGAAGCCGCTGCGGGTGCGTCGGGCATCTGAAAATCATCCACCACGACTTCGGTACGGGTGATCGGCGCGAAGTAAACCAGCCGGTCCGGATGTTCGAACGAGTGGATGCGATCGACCGACAGCCTGCCTGGCACCGCTGCCTCCCAGCCCCCCCGTCCCACTTGCGCCAACTGCCGGCCATCGTCGGAGAACACCGCCACTCCACGAATGTCAGGCTCGATTGCCGCCTTTTCGAGCAAAGTCTGCAACACCTCGATATTGCCCGATGCCACGCCATATTCAGCGGCCGGCGCAAGCTGCCGGGCGATGGCGATGGAGCGGGTGCGCAGCGACTGATCCAGATCGTCTATCTTGCCGGCGATGAGCTGGAACAGCAGCAACACCCCGACGATCGCCATCGGCACAATCGCCAGACCGATCACGCGTCCGCGTATCCCCAATGAAATCGCCATCAGCGCCCTCCCCCCAAACGCTTTTCCAGCTCGGCTTCCGATGGCAGACTGAAGCCCAGCGAGCGCGCAACCTGCTCGTTGATTGAAATGCTGAAATAGGCAGGATACGTGGACCTGGGCAGGGTCGCCGGCACCGTCGTCAGCGCAAGGCTCACCCATTCGGCAGCCTGCCGACCGATTTGCGCCGGGCTCGAATGCAGCGACAGCAAGGCGCCGGCTCGCGTCAGCGAACGTGAATAGCCGAGCACCGGATCGCGATAGCGATAGGAAGTCAGGAACAGGCTTTGTGCCGTGTTGCGGTTGAACACCAGCGGATCGGGCAATGCCAGCAGCACATCGGCTTCCGCCAGCACGCTTTCGAGCGGTGAAATCAAACGCTCGTCCTCGGCCAGGGACGCATGCACCAGATCGAGTTGCTGTGAGCGCAGCGCTTCGCCCAGTTCGCCCAGCAGCCCGTCCTGTTCCGCACCCAGTACCACCCCTACGCGGCGCGCCTCGGGAAAGGCCAGCCTGATCAGCTGCGCCTGGCGTTCGAACGGCTGATCGATATAGATGGCCGATGCACTGTAGCGGCCCCCTTCACGCAGGCGGTCACGCCCGGTTTTGAGGTACCACGCACGCGGCACCAGCAGTGCCAGCACCGGCGGACGGTTGGGGAATGCGGCCAGCGATTCGGCGGCGCGCACGCCCACCGCGACAACCAGGCGTGCGTCATTCAGCGCTGCAGCCGTCAGCTTCCCGGCATACATCCGGCTGACCTGATGATCGTCGGCTTCAAGCCGCGCGTGGATGACCTGATACGCTTCCTGATAGAGGGCGGCGTCTTCACTCAGCACCACCGCCACCCGCGCTGCGACTGCCTGTCCCGACACGCTCGCCAGACAGATGACCACCCACGCCAGGCTTGTGGCACGCTGAAATTCAGTCCATCTGCGCACCAGCCAAACCGTCAAACCGCCTCCTGGGGTGCGTTCAAGGCACTCCACAAGCATGCGCCCTTGCTTTCCTTGGCCACCGCCGCGAGCACCTCTGCATGGGCGGCGCATTCCTCAGCGGAGGCCTGCAATACCACGGGCTTGGGACGTGCACGCGCGACAGCCTGGCCAGGCTGCGCGTCGCGCGTTTCCAGACCGATCGACAGGCTTTCCTGTCCGCGTGTCAGCGCCAGGTAGACCGCAGCCAGCAACTCGCAGTCGACCAGTGCACCGTGCAGGGTGCGCGCCGTGTTGTCCACGCCATAGCGTTTGCACAATGCATCCAGGTTGTTGCGCTGGCCGGGATGCAAGGCCTTGGCCATCGCCAGGGTGTCGGTGACGCCGTCGCACCAGTGGGTCAGTGGCGCCATCTCCAGCTGGCGCAGCTCCATGTTCAGAAAGCCGACGTCGAACGGCGCATTGTGAATAATCAGTTCGGCGCCCTGAATGAAATCGACGAATTCCCGCGCGACATCGGCAAACCGCGGCTTGTCCTGCAAGAATTCGGGGGTGATGCCGTGCACCTGCATCGCGCCGGCATCGATGTCGCGGTCCGGATTCACATAGCGATGCAGGTGGTTGCCGGTGAGCCGCCGGTTGACCATTTCCACCGCTGCCACTTCGATGATGCGGTGCCCCTGATTGGGATCCAGGCCGGTGGTTTCGGTGTCGAGAATGATCTGTCGCATGGCGGATATCAGTGTTGTTGCGCCTGCAAGACACCCTGGTTGGCCAGTTCGTCGGCACGCTCGTTTTCCGGATGGCCGGCGTGCCCGCGCACCCATTTCCACACGATGCTGTGCTGCTGGCTCAGGCTTTCCAGTTGTTGCCACAGATCCTGGTTCTTCACCGGCTTGCCGTCGCTGGTGCGCCAGTTGCGCCGCTTCCAGCCGGGCAACCATTCGCTGATGCCTTTTTGCACGTATTGCGAATCAGTGTGGACTTCGACCATGGAAGGACGCTTGAGCAATTCCAGCGCGCGAATCACCGCCGTCATTTCCATGCGGTTGTTGGTGGTGTCGCGCTCGCCGCCACAGATTTCCTTGCGATGGCCGTCCGTCACCAGCAAGGCGCCCCAGCCGCCCACACCCGGATTGCCCTTGCAGGCGCCGTCGCTGTAGATATAAATAGTGTCAGCGCTCACGGTGTATTCGATGCTGGTTGAGGTTGATCACTTTTGCTGCCGGCGCCAGCAAGCGCGCCGCCACCGGCCGTTTCCACTGCGGCAGGATGATGTTCATGCCCTGCACGCGTTTCACCGCCTGCAAGAAATACACGCCGCCGCCCATCGCCCACCAGCGGTCGCCCGCCGGTTCCATGAAGCGCAGCCGCCGCAGCCAGTTTTCGCGATTGATCGGCGGACGGTAGCAGCACATGCTGCCCGCCGCCACTTCCATTCCCAACAACACCATCCAGTCTTTCACCCGTGAAATATTCAGAAAATTGCCGTTCCACGGATAGCCACGCTCGCCCCCCTGCACTTGACGCGCCAGCCCCCACAAACTGCGGGGATTGAACCCGGCCAGCACCAGCCGGCCTTCCGGGCGCAGTACGCGCTCGGCCTCGCGCAACACCTGGTGCGGGTTGGCACTGAATTCCAGCACATGCGGCAGCAGCAGCAGATCCAGCGACTGACTCTCGAACGGCAGGAACATGGGGTCAGCCCGTACCTGACCGGGCGCTTCCACCGCGCAGCTCACCTGTAGCGGGATGCGGCTGTTGCGCAGGAAATCGATGTGCGGCAAGCCCACCTGCACCGCATTGAAGCCGAACACATCCGACACGGCATTGTCGAAATAGCGCTGCTCGCGGAACAGCAAATGCTGCCCCAGCGGGGTTTCAAACCATCCGGCATCCAGCTTGGATAACATAGTCCTTCTCCTGTTTCACCGACACGCCATGTTGACACTCATTTCCCTGCCTGCGTTCGACGACAACTACATCTGGGTGTTGCACGATGGTCACCACGCCATCGCGGTCGACCCCGGCGACCCGGCGCCGCTGATCGCGTTTCTCGACGCTCATCGACTCGGCCTGACGGCCGTGCTCGTCACCCACCATCACCGCGACCATACTGGCGGCAACCTGGTGCTGCGTCAACGCTACGAATGTGCCATCTACGCCCCGGACAACCCGCGTATTCCGGGCGTCACGCACCCCCTGCGAGGGGGCGATGCGGTGACCCTCGCCGAACCCGCTTTACACCTCGACGTGCTGGCCACCCCAGGCCACACGCTCGACCACATCAGCTACGTGGGTCACGGATATCTATTCTGCGGGGATACCGTTTTCGGCTGCGGTTGCGGCAAATTGTTCGAGGGCACGCCGGCGATGATGGCCGCCAGTCTCGATGCCATTCTGACCCTGCCTGATGCTACCCGAGTCTGCTGCGCGCATGAATACACCCTGAGCAATATTGACTTCGCCAAAACCATCGATGGCGACAATCCCGCCCTGCTGGCGCGCGAAGCCGCCGACCGCGACCTGCGCACGCACGGGCGCCCCACTCTGCCCTCGACCCTGGCGCTGGAAAAGGCCACCAATCCGTTTCTGCGTTTTCACGACCCCGCCATGACGGCTTTTGCCGCGCGCTATCTGAAGCGCCCGCATCCCGGACCGGCCGAGGTGTTTGGCGCGATTCGCGCCGCCAAGGATGCCTGGGATGCCTGATTGACGCATCCGGGTTAGAATCAAGCCTTCTTGAGCACGGGAGATCATCTTGCCCGCCATCAAATTTCTCGCCGGCCTGTCAGTTGCCGGCAAATTGCAGTTCAGCCTGGCTCTGCTGGCGCTGGGTTTCAGTTGCTCCACGTTCGCCACGGAATCGCCCGCCAGCCCGCAGACGCTGGAATGGGGGCATGACGCTTCGAGTTACACAAGCGCTGACGAAGCGCCTGCCGAGGTCAGCCAGGACGATGTCTGGCAACGCATCCGCAGCGGATTCAAGATTGACGACGCGGCCTCGCAGAACCCGCTCGTTGCGGTGCATGAATCCTGGTACGCCGCGCGACCTGAATACCTGCGCCGAATGGTCAACCGTTCGCGCAGCTATCTGTATCACATCGTCGAGGAAGTCGATCGTCGTTCCATGCCGATGGAAATCGCCTTGCTGCCGATGATCGAGAGCGCGTTCAAATCCACCGCGCTGTCGACTTCCGCCGCCTCGGGCATCTGGCAGTTCATCCCCTCGACCGGGCGGCATTACGGACTCCGGCAGGATGCCTGGTACGACGGCCGCCGCGACTTTCCCGCCGCGACCAACGCCGCGCTGGACTATCTCAGCAAGCTCTATCTCGATTTTGGCGACTGGCAACTCGCCCTTGCCGCGTATAACTGCGGCGAAGGCTGCGTCGCGCGCGCCATCGAGAAAAACGTGCAGCAGGGTCTGCCCACCGATTACGCCAGTCTGGCGCTGCCCGCCGAAACCCGGCACTACGTCCCCAAACTGCTGGCCATCAAGCAGATGATCCGCGCGCCCGAACAGTTCGGCATCGCGATCGATGCACTGCCCAACCAGCCCTATTTCAAGCAGGTCACCGTCCGTGCCAACATGGACATTCACTCCGCCGCCCGCCTGGCGGACATGAACAGTGACGACTTCATGGCCCTGAATGCGGCATTCCCGCGCAAGTTGATCCGCTCCGACACACCGGTCAGCCTGCTGGTTCCGGTCGAAAAAACCGATCATTTCCAGCGCAATCTGGACGCGGGCAACTGGGATTCGTGGCAAGCCTATAACGCGAAAAAGGGCGAGCGTCCGGAGGACATCGCCCGGCGTTTCGACGTCAGCGTCGACCGTCTCAGCGAACACAACCAGTTTCACCTGAAACGCGGCAAGCTGGTGCGCGCACAGACCATCCTGGTTCCCGTCAGGGGACGCGGCTCGGTGGCCATGGACGTAGCGGAAGAACCCGCTGTGCCGGCGAGCCCGAACCCGGACTCGCACGTGGTACAGCGCGGCGAAACCCTGTTCGGCGTCGCGCGTCGCTATGGTTTGAGCGCTGCCCAGCTCACCGAGGCCAACCCCGGAATCGACATCAACCTCAAGGTCGGCCAGCTGATTCAATTGCCGTCCAACGCGGCAGTCGCGCGCGAAACCGATTTCATCCAGCAGGCAAGTTCCCGCACCAAGCAATCTGCCCGGCCGATTCGCTACACCGTCAAACGCGGCGACACGCTGCACGCCATCGCCCAGCGTTTCGAAGTCAGCCTGGCTGACCTCAAGGCATGGAACCCCGCGTGCAGGAAAAACGGCAAGGTTCTTGCCGGGCAAACCCGTCGTCGTGAAAAAGGCCTGAGACTGAACGCGCTCAGTCGGGCGCAGGCGGCTCGCCCGTCTTGTCCGACATCACCAGCGCCATCCCCGCCGCGGCCACCGCCATCCACAGCACCGCCGCCCAAATGCCCAGTGCATCAGACAGCGGCCCCATGAAAAACAGCATCAGCATGGCCAGCGCCAATACCGCGTTGCCGACCCAGAAATTGCGACTGCGTTTGCCAGAATTCAATTGATACTCCGTCCGGAAAAGTAGGTATTCAGTGATATCGGGCGCTCAAGCAAGGTCACCTGCCTGCAGTGTCTCGATATCCTGCCGGCGGTCGATCTCGCTGCCCACCGGCTCACTCTTGGGCGATGAGGGGCCGGCAGGTTCGGACATGGTGTTAGCGTCCCATGTTCCGGTTGTAGGCGGCTGTCATGCGGTTGATGAGTTCGGGGTCCTGCGAGGTGGTGCCACTGGTGTTGAATTCCACCCGCACGCTGCCATCTGCCTGCGTGCGCACATTCGCGGTGACAGTGATGCCGTCACGCGTTCCGCTCACCACACCCGCAGCGCGATCCTCGCGGGCAACGGGCACGCCCTGATCGGCGAAAGCGGCTTGCACCGCACCCCACGAACGGTCAAAGCTGCTGACAGGCGCGGTCGAATACACGCCGGGCGCAGTCTGGTAATAGGTACAGCCGCCGAACAGCATGGCGACCAATGCGAGTGACGCAACACGCAGCTTCATGGGTTCACCTTTTGCCAGCTGCTGTCGGGGTTGAACTGCTTCATGGCGCGTGCGGCAGCATCGGTTTTCGGCCCCAGATTCTTTTCGTACAGCACGCCGTCATGGCTGACGATGAAGCTCATCACGCCGCTGTCGCCGTATTTCACCGGCCACGCCACCAGGGCGAATCCGCCAGTCAGGCGGTTCTTGATGCGATAGTCGTAGGCGCCGCCGGGCGCCGCGCCGCCCTGCGCAGTCAGGATGCGATAGTGATAACCATGGTAGCCGCGACCGCTTGGCCCGCCGTCGCCGAACAGCGGTCCCAAAGGACTCTCGTCCTCGCCTTCGAGTGCAGCCCAGTAGAGTCCGTCCTGTTTGCCGGGGGTGCTGATGAGCTTTTGTGCGTATTCGAGAACGCCATCGCCGTTGTGATCCACGCGCGCGTATTCCTTCTGCGCGTCGTAATACGCAAGCGCCGCCTGCATGGTCGCAAGCTCGTTGCGGCCGATGCGCCGCGTCTTGATCTCATCCGCACCGGCGTGCAGGTCGAAGCGCCACGCCCCGTTTTTCTCGATGATCGGAATGGGCAACGTCCACTCCTGCGAGCCGACGGCAAGGTGTGCCTTGTGCGCGGTATCGGCCACGATCTTGTGCGACTCCGCCCACTTGGCCAGGAAATTCGCGATTTCGCTGTTGCCGATTCCACCCTCGGGAAGGAAGCTTCTCCAGTCGTTTCCCAGTATGCGGCGCATCGCCTCGTCATCGTTGCTCGCCACCGCGTCGACAAAAGCATCGGCTGCCACCTCTGCGGCGGGGAAGGCCTGCTGCGCCAGCACCGGCATCGACACAAACCACACCATTCCAGCCAGCACCCCCGCCAGCACGCCATTCAAACTCATGCGCATTTTTCTGTTCATCATGTTCCTTCCCCCGCCTTAACGTCTACGTCCGCCGCCGCCACCTGCGCGCGCACCGCCGCTCATGGAGCGACTGCCGCCACCGTAGCTTCCAGCCGACTGGCGGCTCGAACTGCCCCGGTTGATCTGATCACGGCTCTGCGAGGCGTTGCCCGCCCCCTTGAACGCGTCATTACTGCCTCCCCCTCAACTCTGGTTGGACGCATGTGCCTGACTCCGTTCATGGTTTTGCGCCTTGGCGCGATCCTGGCTGCGATCCATCTGCCCACGGTCGGACTGCCCGCGATCAAACTGGCTGCCATCCAGGTTTTTTGTCGCCTGATTGGCGCGGTCACGGGTCTGCGGGTCATTGCGCAGTTGGTCGCGCCCGGCTGCCGGATCCACCCCACGATCCTTCATGGCGGCCTGTGCCTTGTCGCGGCTGGCATCGCGCTGTGTGTCGCGGCCCCGGTAGTCGCCGCGGTTTTCGGCGCCAGCCGCCTTGCGGTCATGCTGTTGACGCGTCTTCTCATCGCGGTAAGGCACGCCCTTGCGATTCTCGGCGTTGTGTTTCCAGTTCGTATTCTTGCTGCTTGCGTCGATCTTGTTGTTGACGTTGATGTTGTTGTAGCGGTTGACGTCGATGTCAACGTCGCCGCGTCCCCAGTTGCAGTCGCCCCACAGGCCGTTGCTGATGCCGACGATTGCCGCGCCCCAGAGGACGCCGCCCACAAAGGCGCCAGCACCGTAACCCGGGTAGTAATACGGTGGCGGCGCCCAGTAGTAAGGCGGATAACCCGGATACCACCAACTGCCGTAAACGACCGTCGGCTGATACACCGGCACATAGACTTTTTCCGGTTGCGCCGGCTCGATGATGATCGCCGTCTGGCCGTTATCGGTCTGCGTACTGACTTTTTGCTGCTCGGTCGTTTTGAGGTTGCCGGCTTCCTGCGCTTTCTTGCGCATGAACTGCACCCGGTCCATCACCCGCGTCGGATCGGCGAGGAAGGCGTCGCCCAGGCGCTGCACATCCGCCGGCTTCTCGCCCATCATGGTGAGCACCTGCGGAAACGCAGCCAGCGACTGCACGCTCGGATCCCAGTTTTTGGACTGCACCGCCTTCACCGCGGCATCGCCCTCCTGCTTGGGGTTCGCTTTCACCCACTTCGCCGCCTCGGCCACGTCGGCCGGATAGGTCGAGGCCATCAGCACTTGCGCCAGCAGCGAATCGGGATACAGCGCAACCGGCGCAAGCATCTGATCCAGTTCTTCGTTGCTGAATGTGGGCGCGGAGGCTTGTGAACTGCCATTCGCGCCGTCAGCCGCATGAACCCACGGCATCGCACACGTGAACACAATGCCGACGAGGAAGGGGGAAATTTGCCTCGCTGCCCGGATCAATGCCGCGCGCGAGAAATTCGGGAAAGTCATCATTATTCGTCTCCGTTCATAAAATGGGCCCCAGCGCACCGGGCCGGCGCATCCTGAACGTGCATTCAGCGTCGCTTGGGCCATCCCGTCATCACGATAGTATCTTGTACCCTTCGCCGTCAATTCCTGCGCGATCCTCCTCTACAATCGATGCTCTTCTGCGTGCATTGACCATGCCCCACACCTTCGATCCGAACTGTCGTGCCTGTCCGCGTCTCGCCACCTTTCTCGACGAGGTGCGCGTGCGCCATCCCGACTACCATGCGCGACCGGTAGCCGCGTTCGGCGATCCCTCGCCAGGCCTGTTGATTGTCGGCCTTGCGCCCGGGATGCATGGTGCCAACCGCAGCGGACGGCCATTTACCGGCGACTATGCGGGCGTGCTGTTGTATGAAACGCTGCACCGCTTCGGCTACGCCAGCGCACCGCAGTCGGTGTCGCTCGACGACGGCTTGCAACTCAGCGGCTGCCGCATCACCAACGCGGTGAAATGCCTGCCGCCCGCCAACAAGCCCGAACCCGGCGAGATTCGCGAATGCAATCGCTTTCTCGCCGCCGAGCTGGCCGCGCTGCCCGCTCACGCCAGCATCCTCGCGCTGGGGCAGATCGCGCATCAGGCGGTGCTGCGCGCGCAGGGGCTGAAACTCAAGGATTACCCTTTTGGTCACGCCAGCGACTATCGCCTGCCCGACGGCCGGCGGCTGGTCAGCAGCTACCATTGTTCCCGCTACAATACCCAGACGCGTCGCCTCACCCCCGAGATGTTCGCGGCGGTGTTCGAGAAAATTCAAGCGAAGGACTGACCATGCCCGTCGTCACCATCAAGCTCGCCGGCACGCTGACCCGCGAACAGAAGCAGAAAGTTGCCGAGGAAATTACCGCCACACTGGAGCGCCATGCGGGCAAGCCGGCCTCGTACACCTACATCGCGTTCGAGGAACTGCCGGACGAGAACTGGGCGATCGCCGGCAAGCTGCTCGACGAAATTGACTGAACCTTGAGCATCGACAAGGAATTCCTCGCCTCGCTGCCCACCCTGCCCGGCGTCTATCGCATGATCGACGCCGCCGACGCGGTGCTGTATGTCGGCAAGGCGAAGGATCTTAAAAAGCGCGTCTCCAGCTATTTCCAGAAAAGCGACCAGAGCCCGCGCATCCGGCTGATGCTGAAAAGCGTCCACCACATCGACACCACGGTGACGCGCACCGAGGCCGAAGCGCTGCTGCTGGAAAACAACCTGATCAAGGGATTGAAGCCGCGCTTCAACATCCTGTTCCGCGACGACAAGTCCTACCCCTATCTGCTGCTGACCGGCCATCGCTTTCCACGCCTGGCCTATTTTCGCGGCACGCCGAACAAGCGCGACCAGGCATTCGGCCCGTATCCCAACAGCTATGCCGTGCGCGAAAGCATCCAGCTGCTGCAGAAGGTGTTCCAGCTGCGCAGTTGCGAGGACACCGTGTTCGCCAACCGCTCGCGACCCTGCCTGTTGCACCAGATCAAGCGCTGCACCGCGCCGTGTGTCCAGCTGATCACGCCGGAAGCCTACGCACGCGATGTCAGCGAAGCCGCGCAGCTGCTGCACGGCGAGGCCAGCGCGCTGACCGAGCACATCACCGCGCAGATGAACGCCGCCGCCGACCGGCTGGACTTCGAAACCGCCGCCCACCTGCGCGACCGTCTGCGCATGCTGGCGACGGTGCGCGAAAAGCAGTTCGTCGATACCACCGGCAGCGAGGCCGATGCCGATGTGGTGGCGGTAGCGGAAGTCGCCGGGGTGATCGCGGTCAACCTGACCATGATTCGCGGCGGACGGCATCTGGGCGACCGCAGTTTCTATCCGCAGCACAGCGAAGGGGCGACCCCGGGCGAAGCGCTGGAAGCCTTCATCGCCCAGCATTACCTCGACCATCCGATCCCGGCGCGCATCCTGGTCAGCGAAGCCATCGAGAGCGACGCGCTGGAAGCGGTGCTGTCTGAACATGCTCACAAAAAAGTCACGCTCCAGCATCGCGTCACCGCACAGCGCAAAGTCTGGCTCACCATGGCGCAGGCCAACGCACGGCTGTCGGCCGAGCGCCGCAGCAGCGACCGCGCCAACCAGTCGCAGCGCCTCGCCGCGCTGCGCGAGACACTGGACCTGCCCGCGCTCAACCGCATCGAATGCTTCGACATCTCGCACACCATGGGCGAAGCGACCGTGGCGTCGTGCGTGGTCTACGAAGGCGACGACCTCAAGAAATCCGACTACCGCCGCTACAACATCAGCGGCATCACGCCGGGCGACGACTACGCCGCGATGCACGCCGCGCTGATCAAGCGCTTTCACAAAAGCGTGCGAAGAAAACGGCGTGCTGCCCGACCTGCTGCTGATCGACGGCGGCAAGGGGCAAATCTCGATGGCGGTCGAGGCGATGACCGAACTCGGTCTGGGCGACGTCCTGCTGCTCGGCGTCGCCAAGGGCGAGGCGCGCAAGCCCGGTCTGGAAACCCTGATCTTCGCCGATGGCCGCGAACTGAAGCTGGCCAAGGATCACCCCGGCTTCCACCTGATCCAGCAGGTGCGCGACGAAGCGCACCGCTTCGCCATCACCGGCCACCGCGCCAAACGCGGCAAGGCGCGCGTGCAATCGACGCTGGAAGACATCCCCGGCATCGGCCCCAAACGCCGCAAACAGCTGCTCGAACACTTCGGCGGCCTGCAGGGCGTGCGCGACGCCGGCGTCGATGCGCTTGCCACGGTCAACGGTATCAGCCGAGAATTGGCGGAAACCCTCTATAACGCCTTGCATTGATGCCGCTCAATCTCCCCAACCTGCTCACCTGGCTGCGCATCCTGTTCATCCCGCTGATGGCAGGCGTGTTCTATCTGCCTGATGGCTGGGTCACCCCATTCGAGGCCAACCTGCTGGCCGCCGTGTTTTTCGGCATCGCGGCACTGACCGACTGGCTCGACGGCTATCTGGCGCGCGCACTTGGCCAGACTTCGGCTTTCGGCGCGTTTCTCGACCCGGTGGCCGACAAGCTGATGGTCGCCGCCGCGCTGATCGTGCTGGTCGATCTCGGCCGGGTGTCGCCGCTGATCGCCCTCATCATCATCGGCCGCGAAATCACCATTTCCGCCCTGCGCGAATGGATGGCCAAGGCGGGCAAGTCGGCCAGCGTGGCCGTATCCTTCGTCGGCAAGCTGAAAACCACGGCGCAAATGGTCGCCATTGTGCTGCTGCTGTATTTCGATCCGCTCGCCGGCTTGCCCATTGCCGCCATTGGCACGCTGCTGATCTGGGTGGCCGCCCTGCTCACGCTGGTTTCAATGGCGTATTACCTGATGATGGCCGCCCGTGCGCTGCAAAAATAATGACGAAATTGTTGACAGCAAAAAACGGAATCCTCATAATGCGCAGCCTTCAATGCGGGAATAGCTCAGCTGGTAGAGCGCAACCTTGCCAAGGTTGAGGTCGGGAGTTCGAACCTCCTTTCCCGCTCCAGCATTCCGGGGAAAACAGAAGGCTTAGTCCGGACGTTTTCCCTTTTTCACTTAAGAGTGGTACGCGGCGCGATAGCAAAGCGGTTATGCACCGGATTGCAAATCCGTGTAGGTCGGTTCGACTCCGGCTCGCGCCTCCAGAACAATCGGCTGCCTGATTCGCCCGGATGGTGAAATTGGTAGACACAAGGGACTTAAAATCCCTCGCCAGCGATGGCGTACCGGTTCGATTCCGGTTCCGGGCACCATCCTGGCTTTCGGTCTGGTCTCCCGAGTGGTACAATTCGGGCGCTTGATTATGTGTTTGGATTGATTGTATTTGGCTGTTTGTAATTGCATCAATGGGCGTTTCGCCCATTTTTTATTTGTGCCGACACGATGATGGATTTGCCCGCCCGCCTGGAACCCGTACTTGCCGGACTCGGTTACGAGCTGGTGACGCTGGAACGCGCCGGGCGCGGGCTGATGCGGATTTTCATCGACAAGCCGGGCGGCATCACGATTGACGACTGCGTGGCGGTGAGCAATCACCTGTCCCACCTGTTTACGGTCGAGAACATCGACTACGACAGGCTGGAAGTCTCTTCGCCCGGTCTCGATCGGCCGCTGGTCAAGCCGCAGGACTATGTGCGCTTTGCCGGCGAGCAGGTGACGCTCAAGTTGCGGGTGCCGCAGGACAACCGGCGGCGCCTCAGCGGACAGCTGGTCGGCCTGGAAAATGATGCGGTAAAGTTGATTGTCGATGGCACGGAAGTTTCGGTTGATTTGAGAAATGTGGACGCTGCCCGCCTGAAACCACAGGTTTAAGCGAGGCAGGGCTGGAGAAAATATGAGCCGTGAAATGTTGATGCTGGCCGATGCGCTGGCACGCGAAAAGAGCGTAGACAAAGAGGTGGTGTTCGAAGCGCTGGAGCAGGCGCTCGCCTCCGCTACCAAAAAGCGCTTCAAGGACGATGCCGACGTGCGCGTCACCATCGACCGCGATACCGGTGAATACGAATCCTTCCGCCGCTGGCAGGTGGTGTCGGAAACCGAACTCGAATCCGAGGGCTACCAGATCCTGCTGATCGACGCGCAGGACACCCACCCCGATATCGAGCTGGGCGATTACATCGAAGAGCCGCTGGAAAACATCGAATTCGGCCGCATCGGCGCGCAAGCCGCCAAACAGGTCATCCTGCAAAAGATCCGCGACGCCGAGCGCGAGCAGATCATCAGCGATTTCCTCGACCGCAAGGAACATCTCGTCAACGGCGTGGTGAAGCGCATCGACCGTGGCAACGCCATCATCGAGTCGGGCCGCGTCGAGGGCTTCCTGCATCGCGACCAGATGATCCCGCGCGAAAACCTGCGCGTCGGCGACCGCGTGCGCGCCTATCTGCTGCGGATCGACCGTGGCGTGCGCGGCCCGCAGGTGGTGCTGTCGCGCACCGCGCCCGAATTCATCATGAAGCTGTTCGAACTCGAAGTGCCGGAGATCGAGGAAGGCCTGCTGGAAATCAAGGCGGCTGCACGCGACCCCGGTCTGCGCGCCAAGATTGCGGTGGTCTCGCACGATCCGCGCATCGACCCGATCGGCACCTGCATCGGCCTGCGCGGCTCGCGCGTCACCTCGGTGACCAACGAACTGGCAGGCGAACGCGTCGACATCATCCACTGGTCGGCCGAACCTGCGCAATATGTGATCAACGCGCTCGCACCGGCCGAAGTCAGTTCCATCGTGGTCGATGAAGACAAGCACAGCATGGACGTGGTGGTGGACGAGGAGCAACTGGCGATGGCGATCGGTCGCGGCGGCCAGAACGTGCGTCTGGCCTCCGAACTGACCGGCTGGACGCTCAATATCATGTCGCGCGAAGCGGCGGAAGAAAAACAGTCTGCCGAAAGCGGCAAGACACTCGCGCTGTTCATCGAGAAGCTCGACGTCGATGAAGAAGTCGCCCAGATTCTGGTCGACGAAGGTTTCTCCACGCTGGAAGAAGTCGCTTACGTGCCTTTGAACGAAATGCTCGAAATCGAGGCCTTCGACGAAGACCTGGTCAACGAGTTGCGCAACCGCGCCCGCAACGCGCTGCTCACCGCTGCCATCGTTGGCGAGGAGCAGGTCGAAGCCTCCGCCGGCGATTTGTTGTCGCTCGAAGGCATGGACGCCGAAACCGCACGCCTGCTTGCCAGTAAAGGCATCCACACCACCGAGGATCTGGCCGATCTGGCAGTCGATGAGCTGACCGAAATGGTCATCATGGACACCGACCGTGCCAATCAATTGATCATGGCCGCACGCGCGCCCTGGTTCGCCCAAGGCTGATACGCCGCGAGGACTGCATGAACGTTGAACAATTCGCCCAGGAACTGAAACTGCCGCCCCATCTGCTGCTCGAACAGCTGAAGGCGGCAGGCGTCAGCAAAAATGATGTCGTGGATTCCGTGACCGAAGCGGATAAAGCGCATTTGCTCGATTATCTGCGCAAGGTCCACGGTGGCGGCGCTGAAACCGGCAAAACCAAAATCACCATCACGCGCAAGCAGACCGGTGAAATCCGCAAGACCGACAGCACCGGAAAATCGCGCACCATCACGGTCGAAACGCGTAAATCGCGTACCTACGTCAAGCGCGATCCCGCTGCGCTGGCCGCCGAGGCGCTGGCAACTGCCGAGCCTGTGCCGGAAGTCAAACCTGTCCCCCAGGTCGAGGAAGCGATTGCGCCCGTCGTCGAAGCTCAGGCCGAGGCGCCCGTCGTTCAAGCGATCAGCGAACCCGTCGTCGAACCGGTTGCTGCTGCGCCGGTCGAGCTTGAGCCGGTACCCACCGAGCCTGCTGCGACTGCGCCGGTAACTGCTGAGGCCGCGCCGACTGAGGTCGCAGCGCAGCCCGCAGGTGAAGCGGCTCCGGTCGTCAAGAAAACCACCCGCATCAAAAAAGCCTCGATCCTGAACGAAGCCGAAGTCAAGGCGCGCGAAGAAGAAGCACGCCGCCATACCGCACTGCAGGAACGTCAGGCGGCGGACTCCAAAGCGCGCACCGAACGTGAAGCCTTGCGCAAGCAGGCGGAAGCCGCCCGCGAAGCCGCAAAACTGGCGGCCGCGGAAAAAGCCGCTGCACCGGCCGCACCCGCTGCCCCCACCGAAAAAACCCTGCACAAGCCGGACAAGCCGGGTACGGCAGCCAAAGGCGCCAAGGGCCCGGACAAAAAGCCCGCAGGCAGCTGGAAAGACGACGCCGCACGCCGCAAAGGCGGGCTCAAGACCCGCGGTGGCGCAGCGCCGGACACCGGCTGGCGGGGTCGCAAGGGCAAGTCCCGCTCCAGCCAGGAAGACACCAACTTCGTCGAGCCGACTGAAATGGTCGTGCGCGAGGTGCCGGTGCCCGAAACCATCACGGTGGCCGAACTCGCCCACAAGATGTCGGTCAAGGCCGCCGAGGTCATCAAGACTTTGATGAAACTGGGCAGCATGGTCACCATCAACCAGGTGCTCGACCAGGAAACCGCCATTATCGTGGTCGAGGAAATGGGCCATATCGGCAAGCCCGCCGCGCTCGACACGCCGGAAGCCTTCCTGATCGACACGGGCGAAGTCAGCGAGCATGAAGTGCGCGCGCGCGCGCCGGTCGTCACGGTGATGGGCCACGTCGACCACGGCAAGACCTCGCTGCTCGACACCATCCGGCGCACCCGGGTGGCCAGCGGCGAAGCCGGCGGCATCACCCAGCACATCGGCGCGTATCACGTCGAAACCGAGAAAGGGGTCATCACCTTCCTCGACACCCCGGGCCACGAAGCGTTTACCGCGATGCGGGCGCGCGGCGCGAAAGCGACCGATATCGTGGTGCTGGTGGTGGCGGCGGACGACGGCGTCATGCCGCAGACCATCGAGGCCATCCACCACGCCAAAGCTGCTGGCGTGCCGCTGGTGGTGGCGGTGAACAAGATCGACAAGCCTGACGCCAATCCCGAGCGCATCCGCCAGGAACTGGTCGCCCAGGGCGTGACGCCCGAAGAATGGGGTGGCGACACCCAGTTCGTCGAAGTGTCGGCAAAAGCAAAAACCAACATCGACGGCCTGCTCGATGCCATTCTGCTGCAGGCCGAAGTGCTGGAACTGCAAGCAACGGCAGACGGCCCGGCCAGGGGTATCGTCATCGAAGCACGTCTGGACAAGGGCAAGGGGCCGGTCGCTACCTTGCTGGTGCAATCCGGCACCCTGCGCCGCGGCGACATGGTGCTGGCCGGCCAGGTGTTCGGCCGCGTGCGCGCCATGCTCGACGAATCGGGCAAAGCCGTCGCTGAAGCCGGACCCTCGATCCCGGTGGAGATCCAGGGCCTGTCCGACGTGCCGCAGGCGGGCGAGGACATGATGGTGTTGCCGGACGAGCGCAAGGCACGTGAAATCGCGCTGTTCCGCCAGGGCAAGTTCCGCGACGTGCAACTCGCCAAAAAACAGGCTGCCAAGCTGGAATCGATGTTCGACCAGATGGGTCAGGGCGAAGTGCAGCATCTGCCCATCATTCTCAAGGCCGACATGCAGGGTTCCTACGAAGGCCTGGCGCACGCGCTGGGCAAACTGTCGACCGACGAAGTCAAGGTCAACATCATCCATAGCGGTGTGGGTGCGATCACCGAATCCGACGTCAATCTGGCGCTCGCCTCCAAGGCGGTGCTGATCGGATTCAACGTGCGTGCCGATGCGTCGGCCCGCAAGCTGGCCGAGTCCAACGGCGTCGACATCCGCTACTACAACATCATCTACGAAGCGGTGGATGAAGTGAAAGCGGCGCTGTCCGGCATGCTGGCGCCCGAGAAGAAGGAAAGCGTCATCGGCACCGTGGAAGTCCGCCAGGTGTTCGTCATTTCCAAGGTCGGCACCATTGCAGGCTGCTATGTGACGGATGGCGTGATCAAGCGCAACGCCGGCGTGCGCGTGCTGCGCAACAACGTGGTGATCCACCAGGGCGAACTCGATTCGCTCAAGCGCTTCAAGGACGACGTCAAGGAAGTCAAGGCCAACTTCGAATGCGGTCTGTCGCTGAAGAATTTCAACGACATTCAGGAAGGCGACATTCTCGAAGTGTTTGAAGTCGTGGAAGTGGCGCGCTCGCTGTAATGCCGAAGGATTTCCCGAGAGCGCGCCGCGTCGCCGACCAGATCCAGCGCGAACTGCCGGAGTTGATCCGGCAGGAAGTGAAGGATCCGCGCGTCGGCATGCTGACCATCACCGAGGTTGAAGTGAACCGCGACATGGAATTCGCCAAGGTCTACTTCACCACGCTGGGCGGTGAGACCGAACACGCGGCCTGCCTGCAGGGGCTCCAGCGCGCCAGCGGCTTTCTGCGCTCGCAACTGTCGCACCGCATGCAGTTGCGCGTGGTGCCCAAACTCACGTTCGTTTACGACCGCTCGGTCGAATACGGGATCAAGCTCACCCATCTGATCGAATCGGCAGTCGCCGAAGACGCCCAGCATCCGAAAGACGAGTGAAGCCCGCCCGCCAGCCGATTGATGGCGTGCTGTTGCTGAACAAGCCGGTCGGCATCACCTCTAACGCCGCGTTGCAAAAAGCCAAGTGGCTGCTTAACGCCAAAAAGGCAGGTCATACCGGCACACTCGATCCCTTCGCCGACGGCCTGCTGCCGCTGTGTTTCGGCGAAGCCACCAAGTTCTCCGCCTACCTGCTCGACGCTGACAAACACTATCGCGCCGTGCAGCAGCTCGGCGTCACCACCACGACAGGTGACCCGGAAGGCGAGATTCTCGCTACCCGCGACATCACCGTCAGTTGCCCCGATATCAGCGCCGTACTGCCCCGCTTCAGGGGCGAGATCGAACAAATCCCGCCGATGCATTCGGCACTCAAGCATCAGGGACGACCGCTCTATGAATATGCGCGCGCCGGCATCGAGATTGATCGCCCGCCGCGCAAAGTGACGATCCGGTCACTGGACATGATCGAATGCGCCCCACCCCGCGTCGTGCTGGACGTGCAATGCAGCGCCGGCACCTATATCCGCACGCTGGCGCAGGACATTGGCGCCGCGCTCGGTTGCGGTGCCCACCTCACCGCGCTGACGCGAACCGCCGTGGCCGGATTCAAGCTGGAGCAGGCACACACCCTGGCCGAGCTGGAAACGCTCGACGCCAGCCAGCGGCAGGCCTTGCTGATGCCCGCGGACTGTCTGGTGGCGCATCTGCCCGCCGTGCACCTCGACGCCCCCGACGCCGCGGCCTTGTGTCAGGGCCGCAGTATCGCGCATCCGGCCGCAGAACCGGGACTGACGCGCGTGTATACGATCGCCCATACCTTCCTCGGTCTGGCTCATGCCGAATCTGGCCAACTGGTGCCGCGCCGCCTGGTCGCCACCCAACAGAAAACTTGAATTGGCGCACCCACTTAGCGTAAAATGCGCGGTTTCCCGGAACGTGTCCCGCTCAGCCGCAGGCCACGCGATTTAGAAGGAGTACATCATGGCTGTTACCGTCGCTCAAAAAGCTGAAATCGTCACCAGTTACCAGCGTGCCGCTGCCGACACCGGCTCCCCCGAAGTGCAGGTTGCCCTGCTGACGGCCCGCATCAACGACCTGACCGGCCACTTCAAGGCCAACATGAAGGATCACCATTCGCGTCGCGGTCTGCTGAAGATGGTGAGCCGCCGCCGCAAGCTGCTGGATTACCTGAAGCGCACCAACCTCGAAAGCTACAAGACCCTGATCGAACGTCTGAGCCTGCGTAAGTAAGCCCGGAAAAGCCACTGTGATGAAACAGCACCTTGCTGCATCGGAGCAGTTGGCGGGTCGTTCGACCCCCTGAATTTCCCACGCCCCGCACTCGCGGGGCGTTTTCATTTGAAAGGAACTCGTGTGAGCGCAATCAAGAAAACTTTCACCTACGGCCGCCATCAGGTCACCCTGGAAACGGGCGAAATCGCACGTCAGGCTGGTGGCGCGGTTATCGTTAACATTGAAGACACCGTGGTGCTGGTCACTGTGGTTGCCAAGACGGAGGTCAAACCCGGCCAGGACTTCTTCCCGCTGACCGTCGATTACCAGGAAAAAACCTACGCTGCGGGTCGCATCCCCGGCGGCTTCCTCAAACGCGAAAGCCGCGCGTCCGACGGCGAAATTCTGATTTGCCGCCTGATCGACCGCCCGATCCGCCCGCTGTTCCCGGATGGCTTTTTCAACGAAGTACAAATCATCGCCACGGTGATGTCGTCCAACCCTGAAATCAGCGCCGACATTCCTGCGCTGATCGGCGCCTCCGCTGCGCTGTCACTGTCCGGCCTGCCGTTTGACGGCCCGGTCGGCGCAGCCCGCGTCGGCTTCATCAACGGTGAATACGTACTGAACCCGACGCTTTCCGAACTGAAAGACTCCGCACTCGACCTGGTCGTCGCCGGTACGGAATCGGCGGTGCTGATGGTCGAATCCGAAGCGATGGAATTGCCGGAAGACATCATGCTGGGCGCGGTGGTGTTCGGCCACACCCAGATGCGTGCGGTCATCAACGCGATCAACGAACTGGCCGATGAAGCCGGCGCCGACGCCTGGGACTGGGCAGGCGCCCGCCGAGGATACCGCGATGGTCGAACGCCTGAAAACGCTGGCCGAGGACGGTCTGCAGCAGGCTTACAACATCAAGCAGAAACAGGCGCGCATGACCGCGGTCGACGACGTGCGCAACAAGGCCTTCGCCGAACTGATCAGCGCCGACATGGACACCGTCGCCGCCGAACCACGTCAAGGACGCGTTCCACAACCTGGAAGCCAGCGTGGTGCGCAACCGCATCCTGTCCGGCCAGCCGCGTATCGACGGTCGCGACACCCGCACCGTGCGCCCGATCACCATCCGCACCGGCGTGCTGCCGCGCACCCACGGCTCGGCGCTCTGTTCACCCGCGGCGAAACCCAGGCGCTGGTGGTCACCACGCTCGGCACCGGGCGCGACGAGCAGACCATCGACGCGCTGGAAGGCAGCTACTCCGACCGCTTCATGATGCAGTACAACATGCCGCCCTACGCCACCGGCGAAACCGGCCGCGTGGGTGCGCCCAAGCGCCGCGAAGTCGGCCATGGCCGCCTCGCCAAGCGCGCACTGATGGCGGTGCTGCCGACCAAGGAAGAGTTCGGCTACACCATGCGCGTGGTGTCCGAAATCACCGAATCCAACGGCTCGTCGTCGATGGCCTCGGTGTGCGGCGGCTGCCTGTCGCTGATGGACGCCGGTGCGCCGCTGAAGGCGCACGTCGCCGGCATCGCCATGGGCCTGATCAAGGAAGGCGGCAAGTTCGCCGTGCTGACCGACATCCTCGGCGACGAAGATCACCTCGGCGACATGGACTTCAAGGTCGCGGGCACCGAAAAAGGCGTCACCGCGCTGCAGATGGACATCAAGATCCAGGGCATCACCGCCGAGATCATGGACGCCGCGCTGAAGCAGGCCAAGGAAGGCCGCATGCACATCCTGCAGATCATGAAAGCGTCGGTATCGTCGGGCGTTCACGAAATGTCGGCCTACGCGCCGCGCATCATCGCGATGAAGATCAACCCGGAAAAAATCCGCGACGTCATCGGCAAGGGCGGCGCCGTCATCCGCGCACTGACCGAGGAAACCGGCACCCAGATCGACATCCAGGAAGACGGCAGCGTGAAGATCGCCTGCACCAGCATGGAAGCCGGCGAACTGGCGAAGAAGCGGATCGAGGAAATCACCGCCGAAGTCGAAGTCGGCAAGGTCTACGAAGGCCCGGTCATCAAGCTGCTGGACTTCGGCGCGATCGTCAACGTGCTGCCGGGCCGCGACGGCCTGCTGCACATTTCGCAGATCGCCCATGAGCGCGTCAACGCCATCGGCGACCACCTGAAAGAAGGCCAGGTCGTCCGGGTGAAGATCCTGGAAGCCGACGAAAAAGGCCGTCTGCGTCTGTCGATGAAGGCGTTGCTGGATGCGCCTGCGGCGACCGCACCGGAAGCCACGGACGAACAGGCGAGCTGATCGCCCGGCGCGCGTTTGCTGCGCGCCTCGCCCATAAAAAACGCGCCTGATGGCGCGTTTTTTATGGGCTTCACGCTCTGAGACTCTAGACCGTTTCACCCAGAAACGTCTGCCACCAGCGCTTGCGCTGTCCCGTCACCACCCCGCTCACTTGCAACTCACGCGGCGGCATCTTGCTCATCAGCCAACCGGGCAATACCGACGATTTCATCGAACTGGACCCGCACGAACTGCCAAGATGGTTCGGATCGTAAATCTTGATGAAATTGGGCGCATCCAGATTGTCCGCGTAGACGATCGCGCAGTAATCCTCGTGATGTTCGCGCCGCAGCAATTCATCCAGTTCGCGCATGAACTGCTGCACCTTGTCGGCCGCCGAAGGTTCTTGCGGCACGTCCTGCCCCACCGCATAGAGATACCACGCCGCGTCGGCATCCACCTTCTGCCAGAACGCCGTCAACTGATCCCAGCGCATCACGCTGTAAAGCAGCCCGTTGTAGTACGCATCGAAATCGTTCGTGTCGGCCATCGTGTTCTCCGGATGATTATTGTGGGTGGTCTGTTTATTGATGATGAGTGGACGACCTGACGACCCAATTATGATTTGGCGACCTGGCGCTCGCGGATTTCCTCGAGCGTTTTGCATTCGATGCACAGCGTTGCGGTCGGACGCGCCTGCAGGCGTTCCAGTCCAATCTCAACCCCGCAGGACTCGCAATAACCGTAGTCTTCGCTGTCGATCCTGGCAATGGTTTCGTTGATTTTCTTGATCAGCTTGCGCTCCCGGTCGCGGT
This sequence comes from uncultured Hydrogenophilales bacterium, assembly GCA_963818665.1. Lineage (GTDB taxonomy): Bacteria > Pseudomonadota > Gammaproteobacteria > Burkholderiales > Thiobacillaceae > Thiobacillus. The sequence continues at coordinate 50,767 of CAWFTM010000007.1, forward strand.
TGCGCAATTCCAGCGCCATGTCGGATTCCTGGGTGGCGCGGTCGTTGGGATCGGCGAACACGGTCTGCTCATCCTGCATGGACTGCAGCGTACTGTCGATGTCCTGCGACAGTTCGGTTTTCCAGGCTTCGAGCATTTTGCGAAAATGCGCGCGCTGGTTTGCGTTCATGTATTCTTCGCCTTTTTTGGCCTTGTAAGGCTCAAAGCGCTTCAGCGTTTCAACCATTTCGTTCTCTTCAGAAGTAATGTGTGCCGGGAAAAGCCCAGCGCGTTTAAATAACAGAATCCCACCGACTCAGCAACTTCCACCACCCCGCCAACATGACCCTACAAGCCCTTCTATTCGACGTCGACGGCACTCTGGCCGACACCGAGCGCGACGGCCATCGTCCCGCCTTCAATCAGGCCTTTGCCGATGCCGGCCTCGACTGGCACTGGGATGTCGCCCTCTACGGCAAACTGCTCGCCGTCACCGGCGGCAAGGAGCGGATGAAGCACTATATCGACCACTATCGGCCGGACTATAGCAAGCCGGCCCACTTCGATCAGATGGTGGCGGAGCTCCATCAAGCCAAGACCCGGCACTACGCCGCACTCGCTGCGCACGGCGGCATCCCGATCCGTCCCGGGGTCAAACGCCTGCTGATCGAAGCGCGTGCCGCGGGTCTGCGCCTGGCGATCGCCACCACGACCACGCCCGAAAACGTCACCGTGCTGCTGGAACACAGCCTGGGTACAGGCACGCAGGACTGGTTCGAGGTCATCGCGGCAGGCGACATCGTCCCGGCAAAGAAGCCCGCGCCCGACATTTATCATTACGCGCTGGAAAAAATGCGGCTCGACGCTGCCGATTGCCTGGCCTTCGAGGATTCGGAAAACGGCCTGCGCGCGAGTCTGGGAGCCGGCCTGAAAACGCTGGTGACGGTGAACGACTACACCCTGGATCACGATTTCAGCGGTGCGGCGGTCGTGCTGTCCGACCTCGGCGATCCCGGTGCGCCGAACCAGCGACTGGCTGGCCCCGATCTCGGCCAGCCGTTCGTCGACGTGGCCTACCTAAGGACGCTACACCAAGGCTGACGCCGCTTTACTGCTTACCGTTCCACCTCTTGCCACTCTCACCCCATCAGGGGTTATGCATCAACGCCGCTTCCAGCGTGTTTTCCAGCAGCGTCGCCACAGTCATCGGACCGACGCCGCCGGGCACCGGGGTAATCCAGCTGGCGCGCTGCGCCGCCGAATCGAAATCGACATCGCCGACCAGTTTGCCGTCCGGCAGGCGGTTGATGCCGACGTCGATCACGATCGCGCCTTCGCGGATCCAGTCGCCGGGAATCATGCGCGGCCGCCCCACCCCCACCACCAGCACTTCGGCAGAACGCACGAAGCTTTCCAGATCGCGGGTAGCGCTATGGCACACCGTGATGGTGCAGCCCGCCAGCAGCAGTTCCAGGCTCATCGGCCGGCCGACGATATTGGACGCGCCGACCATCACCGCATTCTTGCCGCGCAACTCCTCGTTGGTGGCACGTAGCAGCGTCATGATGCCGCGCGGGGTGGACGGCCGCAGCGTCGGCATTTTCACCGCCAGACGGCCGATGTTGTAGGGGTGAAAGCCGTCGACATCCTTGTCGGGACGGATGCGCTCGATCACCGTCTCGGCGTCGATGTGCGCGGGCAGCGGCAGCTGCACCAGAATGCCGTCGATGTCCGCATCGGCATTCAAGCTGTCGATCAGCGCCAGCACCTGCTCCTGCGTGGTCGCGCCGGGCAGATCATGTGCGATGCTGGTGACCCCGGCACGCTCGCACGCACGCTTCTTGTTGCGCACGTACACCGCCGAGGCGGCATCGTCGCCGACCAGGATCACCGCCAGGCCGGGACGGCGCTTGCCCTGCACCTCGCGTTCCGCCACCTTGTCGTGGATCACTGCAAGAATGGTGTCGGCCATGGCCTTGCCGTCGAGGATGCGTGCGCTCATCAAAACAACCCTGAAGCAAAAGCGTGATTTTCCCGGAACCCCCCCCCTTACTCAAGCAAAAATTGACCCGGCCGAATCGCCAAGGTATAGTTTCGCCTCTCCGAAATGCGCCGCCAGTTTCCTGTTTGTTCGGGAGCCGGGGGCCTAGAGGATTTCGGGGTGTAGCGCAGCCCGGTAGCGCGCCTGCTTTGGGAGCAGGATGTCAGGAGTTCGAATCCCCTCACCCCGACCACCCCAGATATGCCAAGAAGAAAATGGCGCCCGAAGATAGAATCTCTGCCCGTAGCTCAACCGGATAGAGCACCAGCCTTCTAAGCTGGGGGTTACAGGTTCGATTCCTGTCGGGCAGGCCAAGGTTTCGTAGTAAGTAGCATCAATGGTGGACGTAGCTCAGTTGGTAGAGTCCAGGATTGTGATTCCTGTTGTCGTGGGTTCGAGCCCCATCGTCCACCCCAAGTTTTAATGAATCGAGCCCGCGCAAGCGGGCTCGATTCATTTCCATTCAAGGCTTACAGCTTGAGCACCCCGACATGCGCCACCGCAGCGGGATCGTCACGCCAGAGCGCCGGATCGGCATCGACGTACAGTTCGATCATGATGCCGTCGGGGTCATGGCAATACAGCGCCTGGCTGACGCGATGATCAGCCTGCCCGACGATGGCCACGCCGTGTGCCGCGAGGTGATCGCGACAGGCGCGCAATGCGTCCAGCGACTCGCCGACCTTGAACGCCAGGTGATAGAGGCCGACCTGGCGGTCGTCGGGCGACGCAGCCTGCGCGCCGATCTCGAGCAGCGCGAGATCGTGATGATTGTCGCCGCACGAAAAGAACACCATCCGGTCACCATACCGCGCCACTTCCTTCAGTCCGAGGACGTCGCGATAAAACGGCACCGACGTTTCCAGGCTGCGGACTTTCAACACTGCGTGACCCAGTTTGCTTACGCGCATGGCCCCTCCTTCACTCGTGCATCTCGCCGTCGACATACAACCATCGCCCATCCACCCGTTCGAAGCGGCTCGTTTCGTGCAGCTTGAACGCGCGGCCATTCAGTTTGTAGCGCGCGACGAATTCCACTGTCGCGTGACGGTCGTCCAGCGGCACGTGCGATTTGACCGTCAACCCCAGCCACTGCGGACGCGGCACGGCATCCAGTTCCAGCGTCGCGGGGCGCGTCGCGGGATGCCAGGTGCCGTTCAGATAGGTTTCCAGCCCACGCACATACGCGCTGTAGCGTGAGCGCATCAGGCTCGCCGCATCCGGCGCAGCCTCCCCGGCATGGAAACGTCCACAACAGGCTGAATACAGCAGCCCAGATCCACACGGGCAGGTCTCGTCTCGATTTTTCATTTCGCCGGGCAACGCAACTTCGGTTTGAGATGCGGCCACACCGCGTCGAGCAGCGCGGCCTGGGCCTGCTCGTTGGGGTGGATGCCGTCGGCCTGCATCATGCCGGACTTCACTCCCACCGCGCAGACAAAACACGGCACGCGAGCGATTTTCTCCTCGCGCGCCACGTCGACGTACAGTTTCGCCACCGCGTCGGCATACGCCTTGCCGTAATTCGGCAACACCGGCGCCTCCAGCAGCACGACCCAGGCGCCCGCCGCCTTGGCCTGGCGAATCATCGTGATCAGATTCCGCCGGATGACGTCGGGCGGGGTGCCGCGCAGGGCATCGTTGCCGCCGAGGCCGATCAGCACGCCCTGCGGGTGATGCCGGTCGAGGGCGGGTTGCAGGCGCTGCAGACCGTTCTGCGTGGTATCGCCGCTGACGCTGGCGTTCACCACACGCCAGTTCGGCGCAGTTTTCTTCAGGCGTTGATCCAGCTTGTCCACCCAGCCTGATCCATTTGCCAGGCCATAGCCGGAACTCAGGCTGTCGCCGACAATCAACAGGGAACACGAAGCGGCTGCCGCCCATCCCGGCAGCAGCATCAGCAACAACAGCATCCACACGCGATAATTCATTTATCAACCTTAACCTGAATTCCTTTCAATGACGCCTCCAGACAGCGCCCGGTTCCCCACTCCACCCACGGACTCCGTGCAAACGCACAGTGTCGTCATGGCACGCACGCTGTCGCAGCGTGTGGCCACCACGGACGGTTGGCTGACCATCCTCAGCGAAGTCGAGCTCGCCGTCAAAGCCGGCGAAACCCTGGCCATCACCGGCGCTTCCGGTTCCGGCAAGTCCACCCTGCTCGGGCTGCTGGCCGGGCTCGACCAGCCGTCGTCGGGCGAGCTCTTTCTGCTCGGGCAGCGCCTCAACGACCTCGACGAAGATGCGCGCGCCCGCCTGCGCGCCGGCCGCATCGGCTTCGTGTTCCAGTCGTTCCAGCTGCTGCCCGCGCTCAGCGCGCTGGAAAACATCCTGCTGCCGCTGGAGCTGGCCGGCCGACACGATGCGCGCGAACGCGCCGCCCACTGGCTCGACCGCGTCGGCCTCGCCGCGCGCGCCGGCCACACGCCGCGCCAGCTGTCCGGTGGCGAGCAGCAGCGCGTCGCCATCGCACGCGCCTTCGCCACCGACCCCGAGATCGTGTTCGCCGACGAACCCACCGGCAACCTCGACGCCGACACCGGCGCGCGCATCATCGATCTGCTGTTCGAGCTCAACGCCTCCGCCCGCACCACGCTCATCCTCGTCACCCACGACGATGCGCTGGCCGCACGCTGCCAGCGCCGGCTGCATCTGGTCGCAGGTCGCGTCGCATGAATTTCCTGCGGAAGGGTCGCTGCGCAGCAGCGGGGCACCCACCGGCGTGCCTTTCGGGACTCTGGGGTTATGGCTGCTGCGCCGCGAACGCTCCAGCGGCGAATGGCGCGTACTGCTGCTGGCGCTGATCATCGGCGTCGGCAGCGTCTCCACCACCGGCTTTCTCGGCGACCGCCTGAAGCGCGCGATGAGCGAACAGGGCGCAAGCTTCCTCGGCGCCGACCTGCTTGTCACCAGCCCGCGCCCGATCGAGACCTGGCCGTCGCACCGTTTGAAAACCAGCGCCGCGCTCGAATTCGCCAGCATGGTGAGCCGCGGCGACGCCTTCCAGCTCGCCACCCTGCGCGCGGTCGACGCCGCCTATCCGTTGCGCGGCACCGTGCGCATCGCCGACCGTCCGTTCGAAACCGGCACGCCGCGCCCGGCCCAGCCTCCATCCGGCGCGGTCTACGTCGATCAGGAGCTGCTGCCGCTGTTGAATACGCAGGTCGGCGACACGGTGCAGATCGGCGAAGCCTCTTTCCGCATCGCCGGCGTCGTGGCCGAGGAGCCGGGCCAGCTCGGCGGCGTGTTCGGCTTCGCGCCGCGCGTGTTCCTGCGCGCTGACGACGTCGCGCAAACCCGTGTGCTGCAGCCCGGCAGCCGGCTCACCTGGCTCTATCAATTTGCCGGCGAACCGAAACCGCTCGATGCCTTCATCGCCGCGCTCAAGCCGCAACTCGACAGCACCCAGCGCCTGGTCGGCTCGCGCGAAGGCGTGGAGACCCTGCGCGGCGCCTTCGCCAATGCCGACCGCTACATCCAGCTCACCGCGCTCATCAGTCTGCTGCTGTCGGTGGCTGCCATCGCCATCGCCGCGCATCGTCACGCGCTGCGGCACTACGACCAGGCCGCGCTGCTGCGCTGCTTCGGCGCCACCACCGCGCAACTGCGCACGCTGTATGCCGTGCAATTGCTGACACTGGGCGTGCTGGGCAGTTTATTGGGCGTGGCCATCGGTGCGGCGATGCAACAGATCCTGGCCGGCCTGCTCCTGCCGGACACCCTCACCCGCCTGCCGTCGCTGGGACTCGCACCGGTCGGCATCGCCGTCGTCAGCGGCTTGCTCGCGCTGGCGGGCGCCGCGCTGCCCGCGCTGATGCGGCTGATCCGCGTGCCGCCGCTGCGCGTGCTGCGGCGCGACCTGCCACCGCTACCGCTGGCTGCCTGGATCAGCGTGGCGGTCAGCGGATCGGCGCTGCTGGCCTTGATCGCCTGGTATGCGGGCGACGCCAAACTGGTCGGCATCTTCGTCGGCGCGCTGGCCGCGCTGGTCGCGGTGTTGATGCTGCTGGCCCGGCTGGCGCTGCTGGCCGGGCGCGGCGTGCAGCGCATGTCACACGGCCCGGTGCGTTTCGGCCTCGCACAGCTGCTGCGCCATCGTTTCGACAGCACCCTGCAACTCGGGGCCTTCACCCTGGCGCTCTTCCTCGTCGCCCTGCTGGCACTGGTGCGCAGCGACCTCGTTGCCAACTGGCGCCAGCAACTGCCGCCGCAAGCGCCCAACTATTTTCTGGTGAACATCGCGCCGCAGCAGCAGGACGCGGTCGCCGCGTATCTGGCGCAGCATCGCCTGCAGGCCTCGGCGCTTTACCCCATGGTGCGCGGCCGGCTGGTCGAAAAAAACGGCATGCCGATCGCCGACACCCTGCCCCCCGAGGCACGCGACAGCAACACTTTACGGCGCGAACTCAACCTCACCTGGACCGCCACCCTGCCCGCCAACAATGCCGTGCTCGCCGGACAGTGGCATGGCGAGCGCCGCGCCACGGAAATCTCGGTCGAATCCGGCATGGCCGAGCGGCTGCATCTGGCCATCGGCGACACGCTCGGTTTCCAGATCGGCGACCAGATGCTGGCCGGGCGCATCACCAGCATCCGCAGCGTGAAGTGGGATTCGATGCAGCCCAATTTCTTCGTCATCTTCGCGCCCGGCCAGCTCGACAATCTGCCCGCGAGTGCCATCGCCAGCGTCTACGTGCCGCCAGGAAAAAGCGATGTCCTGCCCGGCTTCGTCAAAGCCTTCCCCGGCATCACCGTGCTGGCGCTCGACAAACTCATCGCCAATATCGAAGCCGTGTTCGCGCAGATCATCGGCGCGATTCAATTGCTGCTCGGATTCCTGCTCGCTGCCGGCATGGCCGTCGTCGTCGCCACCCTGCTCGCCAGCCTCGATGCACGCCAGCAGGAAGCCGTGCTATTGCGCACCTTGGGCGCGCAGCGTGCTTACCTGGCCAAAGGCCTGTGGAGCGAATTCATCGCCTTGGGATTACTCGCCGGCCTGCTCGCCAGCGCCTGCGCCGAATTCGCCATGGCGTTGATCGCCCAGCGCCTGTTCGAACTGCCGCTGCGCCTGCATCCCTGGTTGTGGCTGGTGCTGCCGCTGGCTGGTGCGCTGCTGGTCGGCACCAGCGGCTGGCTCACCACGCGGCACATCACGCGCGTGCCGCCGATGCAGTCGATCCGGGCGTTGGGGTGATATTGGCTGATTCGTGACATCAAAAAGCCGGCTTCAGGAGCCGGCTTTTTGATTGCAGAACGAATGTTCAGTGCATGCTGCGACGGCGCATGAAACCGAGTCCTGCCAGACCGATCCCAAGCAACGCAAGCGTAGCCGGCTCAGGTATCGTCGGGTCGGGATCAATGATCACCCCGCCCTCCTGCTCGAATCCCGCATACCGAACGCTCTGCTGTGAGTTGTTGTAGAAGCCGAACTGGCCGGCAGTGAATGTGGTGTCGTTCAGCGTGACATCCCACAGCACGGTCGCTCCATCCTTGACGACGATGTGAATCTCGCCTGGGTTCAGATTGAAATCCAGAAGAAAATCGTACAGGACATTGTCCACCCACCCCGCAGTGCTCGAGTGGTTCGTTGCGAGCACACTCATGTCGCCAAAGTCCGTCTCATTCTCCCAGAGTTCCGCAATGGACAAATCAACAAGCCCGTTGTTGCTCTGCGCCGTCAAACTTCTTGATGGTCATGCCTTCAGTCGCATTCGTACCCTCGTACGCTTGCGTGCTCTGCTTCCAGTCAAACAAATAAAAATTGCTCGAGTTCTGATAGCCAAACACAAAACCCATATAGTCATCGTCGCCGCCCGTTTCGAGAACTTGCCACGATCCCTGCATCGAATAGCTGGTCTGATTCAGGTTGTTCAAATACAAGGACGGGTCGGCGTTGACCACCTGCTTGACCGCTGTATTACCGGGCTCCAACACCCAACTCCCTGCGGCTTGCCCGCCAGGAAAATCCAGCGTCAGGGCTGACCAGCTCGACAGATCAATGGGAGCCGCTTCTGCGGCCGATACCGTAGCCGTCATCAAAGCGACCATCATCCATTTGCTTCGAAATTGTCTTCACGATCATTCCCCTTTAGTAGATGCGTAGCGAAAGAAAATCGCCGACTGACTGAAAACGAAACACCAGGATGAAATCCGTCACGCATTACTCGTGCCAGGTACGGTTTTTAGTCTATAAATCCATTTATTAACAACACGTTGTGATGATCCCACCTTGAAACCCGAACTGGACAGATTGCCCAAGTGTAAAAAAAACCGACAGACAATCACGTAGCCCGCTGCAGCCCCTTCTGGAATACTTGAGGGCCGCTCGCCGTCGAACTGGTAGACATGCCGATGCCAATGGGTCTTCGTGTGGATGTGAGATAAGCGGCGTGTGACCCGGTTAATCTGATCCGGTTTGGGGCTTGCGTGCCGATTTCCTAGAATGGAATCGGGATACAAAGGGGGAAAAACCAAAATGGCTCAAACAATCATTCTGATCCTGATCGCCGGGGTGCTGATTCTCGGGGGGTGTGCGGATCGTCAAATCGAAGCGGTCCAAAGTGAAACCTGTCGTCAGGCCGGCGAGTCGCAGGAATTTTCACATGCGTCGAAGTACGCAGCGGCGATTCGGCATGCGAAGCCGTCAGGCAGCTTGAAGGGGTTCGGTATTTGTCGGACAAGGCACCTTTGCTGCCCGTGCCCGGGTGCAGTGCGCAAAAGTGCACATGCCAGTACGTCCATTACGATGACCGCCGAGATGACGACAGGCGCAATCCCTTCGGGCAGTGGTCGAACGTGCCGCCCACCCTTACCGGCGAGCGCCGATCAAGAAACGAGCGGCGAGATTCTGATGCGGAGAACGCGTTCAAGCCGTCGATAACCCGTTAGCCGGGCAGGCTGATTCAGCGATGCACCCGACCCCCGGCCGGCTGCAAATCCGCGCTCACCGCCTCGCGCTCGTCGAACACGAAGCAGTCGCCGTGGTAATGCGCGCCGCCGACTTCCTCGAAATACTTGAGGATGCCGCCTTCGAGCTGGTAGACATGCTCGATGCCGATGGCTTTCATGTGGATGGCGGCTTTTTCGCAGCGGATGCCGCCGGTGCAGAATGAGACGACGGTTTTGCCGGCGTAGTCGTCGCGGTGCGCGGCGAGTTGCGGCGGGAATTCGCTGAAGATGCCGATGTGGTAGTCGACGGCGTTGTCGAAGGTGCCGGCGTCGACTTCGTAGTCGTTGCGGGTGTCGAGCATCACCACCGGGCGGCCTTCGTCGTCGCAGCCGCGATCCAGCCATTGCTTCAGCGTGGCGGCGGCCACCGACGGCGCGCGGCCTGCCTCGGGCCGGATCACCGGCATTTTCATGGTGATGATTTCCTGCTTCAGCCGCACCCGCATCCTGTGGAACGGCGGTTCGGCGGAGAGGCTTTCCTTGGGCTGCAGATCGGCGAAGCGCGGGTCGGCACGCAGGTGGGCGACGATGGCGTCGATCGCATCGCGCGAGCCGGCGAGAAACACGTTGATGCCCTCCGGCGCGAGCAGGATGGTGCCCTTGAGGCCGAGTTCCACGCAGCGCGCGGCGAGGTCGGCTTTCAAGACCTCGCGGTCGGTGAGGGTGACGAATTTGTAGCAGGAGATGTTGACGACGGACACGGTAAAGCCCTTTCAGCAAGGCTGGCATTATACGAAGCCCATCCCGCTTTCCCGCTTGTCCATTTCGCCGGCCTGTTCCGATTTCCTCCCGGCCAACCGATTTTGATACCCTTCGCGCATCTCCTTCTCACGGTAGCCCGCCATGGACGAACACTTGCAAGCCCTGGAACACGCCCAGAACACCGCAATCGACCTCGCCATCCAGTTCGGCCCCAAGGTGGTGGTGGCGCTGCTGATCATGGCAGCGGGCTTTTATGTCGGGCGCTGGGTCGGCCGCATGACCGAGCCGATGCTGGTGAAGCTGCAACTGGACTTAACGCTGCGCCAGTTGCTGATCCGGATTATGCGCATCCTGGTGCTGGGGCTGTTCGCCATCATGGCGCTGCAGAATCTGGGGGTGCAGCTGCTGCCGCTGCTGGCCGGGCTGGGCGTGGCGGGCGCGGGCATCGCGCTGGCGATGCAGGGCGTGCTGGGCAACCTGGCGGCGGGGCTGACGATCATTTTCACGCGGCCGTTTCTGGTGGGCGAATACATTTCCATCGCCGAGGAGGAAGGCACGGTGGAGGAAATCAAACTGTTCAACACCGTGCTGAGCCACCCCGACCACTCGCGGGTCGTCATTCCCAACCGCAAGATCGCCGGCGAAATCCTGCACAACTACGGCACCCTGCGCCAGCTCGACGTGGTCGTCGGCGTCGCCTACGACACCGACATCGCACTGGCGCTGCAGACGATCCGTGACCTGCTCGCCACCCATCCGACAATCCTGCAGCAACCGGAACCCGTCATCCGCGTGCTGACGCTGTCGGATTTCCGGGTGCAAATCGCCATCTGCCCGTGGGTCGGCGTGGGTGATTTCATCGACGCCTCCAGCGACATCACCCAGGCCGTGCTGGAAACCTTCCGCGCACGCGGCATCGTCATCCCGCTGCCGCAACGCGAAGTGCGCCTGCTTGATTCGGCTCGCCTCGATTCGGCCCGGCTGGGTGCGGCATGAAGCGCGCCCCTGTTCCTGCACCCAAGACCGCCTTCACCGACCCGCTGGCCGAGGTGCTGCGCCCCGGCCAGTCGATCGAGTTGCTGAAGGAACTGCACATCCTGACGCGCGACGGCAAGCTCAACCAGGACAGCCGCCGCAAGCTGAAGCAGGTCTATCACCTGTGCAATTTCATCGAGCCGCTGCTGAACGAGGTGCTGGGCCGGCAGGACACGCTGACCCTGGCCGACCACGGCGCCGGCAAGTCCTATCTCGGCTTCATCCTCTACGACCTGTATCTGAAGGAGCGTCCCGGCAGCCACATCTACGGCATCGAGACGCGCGACGAACTGGTGGAAAAATCGCGCGAACTGGCGGCGCGGCTGGGCTTTCCGCGCATGAGCTTCCTCAACACCGACGGTGGCGGAGTCGATCGCAATCCGACGCAGCTGCCCGACCGCATCGACATCGTCACCGCGCTGCACGCCTGCAACACCGCGACCGACGACGCCATCCAGTTCGCGCTGGCCAAGCAGGCGCGCCACATCGTGCTGGTGCCGTGCTGCCAGGCCGAAGTCGCGGCGGTGCTGCGCAAGCACAAGAACGCATCGTTCGGCAAAACGCCGCTGTCGGAAATCTGGCGCCACCCGATCCACACCCGCGAATTCGGCAGCCAGCTCACCAACGTGCTGCGCTGCCTGCAACTGGAAGCGCACGGCTACCAGGTCACCGTCACCGAGCTGGTCGGCTGGGAGCATTCGATGAAAAACGAGCTCATCATCGCCACCCACACCGGCGCACCACGCAGGAACGCGCAGCGAGCGTCTGCAGCAGATTCTGCAGGAACTGAATCTGCAGGAACTCGAAGAACGCTTTCTCGGCCCGCAGACTGCCTGAAACAGCCTATGCTTGGATCAAGCATGGGTTTATCCGGATTGCATGATGCGCCTGTCTGATTCCACACTCGTTTTTCGCGCTGGCGTGGCTCGCCCTGCTCGGCGGGTGCGCCACGCCGCAGTATCAAACGCAAGTCAGCCTGATTCCGCCTGTCGACGCAGCAGGGACGAGCCTGCGTACAGGAATGCGAAGCCGGAAAACTCGCTTGCCAGGCCGATTGCCGGGATCGCTACCAGGCCTGCGTCAAAGCCATCGAGCCGCAGGTGGAAGCGCGCTATGAAGCCGCGCTGAAGCAGTTTGAATCCGACATTGCGCAGTACGCCGCAGCCTTGCGCAGCTACGAGATGCAACTGAGTTTCGCCTGGCTCAACAGTTATCCGTACGGCTGGGGCATGTGGGCGGGCCCCTGGATGGGGCCGTGGCCCGGCATGTATTTTCCGCCGCCCTATCCCGCGCCGACGATGCCGACGCGAGAAGGCGTGCGGGCGCAGCTGGAAAACGCGACCTGCCAGTCCGACTGCGGCTGCCTGCCGGCCTACGACGGGTGTTTTGTGGGCTGCGGGGGGCAGCGTCTGGTCGAAACGATCTGCATCAAGAACTGTCCGCCGGACAAATAAGGAATCAGCGTGCGGACTGCAGGCGCGTCAGCGTGACCGGCACGCTTTGCGTGTCGCTGTTGAGCCAGATTTCGCCGTCCTGCACCATGCATTGCAGGCGCATGCTGCGCTCGGCCAGGTCGGCCAGCGCCTGGCTGGTGGCGGCGGGCAGTTGCAGCACGGTCAGGTTGGTAAAGCGCGTGAGCTTGCTGGCGATCTGCTTCCACCACACCTCGCAACCGCTGCCGTAACACAGCACCACGACCTGATCCGCACGGCCGCAGGCGCGGCGGATGCGCGCGTCGTCGGGCTGGCCGAGGTCGATCCACAGCGTGATCTCGCCGACCAGGTTTTTCACCCACACTTCCGGCTCGTCGACATCGAACAGCCCCTTGGTGAAGGCGATGCCTTCCTCGGCGTACAGCGCATACGCCAGCACCCGCACCATCATGCGTTCGTCGGTTTCGGAGGGGTGGCGGGCGATGGTCAGCGCGTGGTCGCCGTAGACATGCCGATCCATGTCGGCAATCTGCAGGTCGGCTTTGTAGATGGTGGCTTTAAGCGCCATAAAACAGTCTCTGCACAAAAAAGTTGAGCATAAAAAAACCCCGGCGAACCGGGGTTTTTCACATCAGGTCGGAAGAATTACGACACGACCTGGATGTTCGAAGCTTGCTTGCCCTTGGGGCCAGTGGTCACTTCGAAGCTGACCTTCTGGTTTTCCTGCAGGGACTTGAAGCCGCTGGAGTTGATTGCGGAGAAATGTGCAAACAGATCTTCGCCGCCGTTATCGGGCGTAATGAAACCAAAACCTTTTGCATCGTTGAACCACTTGACTGTACCCGTTTCCATCTTTGTTTCCTATCTATCTAAAAAAATTGAGCGACATGCTCTATCGATCGAATTTCAAGGAAAACGCTTACCAGAGGTACCGCAATTTAAAGCTTGAATCCAACAGACGGCGTATAAATAACACAGAACTTTCGGATGTCCAAACGCTTTTTATCCTTCCCCGGCTGCGCGCAGCACCAAAGTGTCGCCGCGCTGGGTGAATTCCAGCTGTTTCAGCACGCTCATCCCCAGCAGAATCTGCTCATCCGCCATGCCGGGATTGAGGCTGGCGCGCACGTCGCGCAGGGTGAACGGGCCGAACGCCAGCGTGTCGACGCGGGTGGCGCGGGTGACGACGGTGCCGTTGGCGGTGATCGACTGCTGGTGCGCTCCCGCCTCCAGACCCAGCCTGTCCGCCAGATGCGCGGGCACCGACACCAGCGTCGCACCGGTGTCGAGCAGAAAAGTCACCGGCTGGCCGTTGATCTCGCCCGGAAACACATAATGGCCGTCACGGTTGCGCTGCAGCACCAGTTCGGCGCCGGGCGCGATCTGCAACTGGCGATTGGGGTTGTTGCGCGCCTGCAGGCTGCTGTCGAAGAACAGATACAGCACGCCCAGCAGCGCCAGGCTGGCCAGCCACGCCATGCCGCGCCCCATTGCGCGGTGCGGGTTGGATGAGGAATCGGAGGGGTTTGTATTCACAGCGGGAAGACCGGCCAGACGAGTGATTGTTCCGCTAGCGCGAATGTCACGTCAGGTGCGCACGGCGCACCCTACTGCGAAATTGATGGATTGCATGATGATGTTGAGCGGGGCGAATGATCGTTGCGTGCGCGCACAACCCAAAGCATGGTGCGCCGAAGATCGAGCCTAATGCAAATCCCCCCGGCATGGAACTGCGGCGAGGCGCCTCGCGTCCACCCACCGAATGCAGGGTGCGCCGTGCGCACCGATTCCGTCATGGTGCGCAGGCGCACCCTACTGCTTGGACTCGCGCTTTTCGCTTCAGCGCATGCGCGCCTGGCTGAAGCGGCAGTGCGGCGCGTCGCCGAAGGCCTCGCGCAGGAAACGGGTTTCGATGTGCAGCAGGCGCTCGTGGTCGCCGGCTTCCAGATAGATATCCGGTTGCGCCATCAGCGCGTCGTCCCACACCATTTCCACCCCCCAGGCATTCGGCAGTCCCGGCACCACGCCGGGTTCGCACTCGCTGAACAGGCGGCTCACGCTGGCTTCGTCGGCCAGGCTGAATTCCACGCCGTGATCCAGCCCCAGCTTGCCCAGATGCACTTCCTGATCGGCCGGAATCATCGCCACCATCTGGCAATCGATGCCGTCGAGCAACACCCCTTTGGCCACCCGGTCGGGCGTCACCCCGGTGGCGCGCGCGGTTTCGGCGCTGGTCTGCGTATGCGGATGCGCGACCAGATCGAACGGAATCATGTGCTGGTCGAGAAAACGTTCCATACGATGCAGTGCTTTCATGATCGGCTCCTTGCAATGCGGTTGAACGGCTTTCAATATAGTTCAGCCGTATCCGTGTGCTAGCGCCGTTTCGGGTGATCGCCCACGCGGAAATGCCGCCGCGGCGTTTTGGGGTGTTCCTGCTGCAGGACGGCACGGCGGTAGCCCAGAAGCGCATCCTGCGCGTGGCCCAGCACGCTGTCGTGGGGATAGTGTCCGGCGGCGTTGAGTTCGCCCGCCGCCACGCCGGTCAGCAGTTCCATGCCCTCGGTCACGTGTTCCGCCGCATGAATGTGGAAACGTCCCTGGGCGACCGCCTCCACCACCCGTGGCGCCAGCATCAGGTGGCGCCGGTTGCGCGCGGGGATCAGCACGCCCTGGCTGCCGTCCAGCCCGGCGGCCTCGCAGACGCGGAACCAGCCCTCGATCTTTTCGTTGATGCCGCCCACCGGCAGCACCTCGCCGTGCTGGTTGACCGCGCCGGTGACGGCGATGCCCTGCTTGAGCGGCAAGCCCGACAGCGCCGACAGCAGCGCATAGAGTTCGGCGCACGAGGCGGAATCGCCTTCCACGCCGTGGTATTGCTGCTCGAACACGATGGAGGCGTTGAGCGAAAGCGGCGCCAGATGGGCGAACAGCGCCGCCAGATAGCTCTGCAGGATGAACACGCCCTTGTCGTGGATCGGCCCGGACAGTTCCACCTCGCGCTCGATGTTGAGCAGGCCGTCCTCGCCGGCGTAGGTGCGCGCGGACAGCCGCACCGGCAGGCCGAAGCGGTAATCGCCGAGATCGATCTGGGTCAGGCCGTTGAGCTGGCCCACCCGCTCGCCGTGCAGGTCGATCAGCACGTCGCCCTCGGCGATTTCCTCGCGCAGCCGCTGCTCGGGGTAATCGTGGCGCGCGGCGTAGGCCTGCAGCGCGGCCTCGACGTCGGCCGGCGTCACCAGGCACGGCCCACGCGCGACGACAGGCTGCGGCGCTTTCCATCACCAGCGCCTCGGTGCGCGCGAAAATCGCGCTCTCGCGCGTCTGGTCGTCGGCCTCGCGGTGCGATTCCTCGAGCAGGCGCGCCACGGCCGCTGCCGAAAAATGCGGCAGCCCGTGCTCGCGGCAGGCATGGGCGACGAAAATCGCCGAGGCGCGGCGGCTGTCGGCACTGGCCACGAAAGCTGTCGGCGAAATCCACCTTGACGCGGAAGTGGCGGATGAATTCCGGCGTCGGCCTCCTGCAGTTCGTAATACTGTTCGCGCGAGCCGATCAGCACCATCTTGACCTCGATATCGACCGCTTCCGGCACCAGCGACACCGCCGCGATCGGCGAAAACGACACGCCCGGCTCCTCGATCTGCAGCCGCCCGCTGCGCAGGAAGCGCCGCAGCTTTTCCCACACCAGCGCATCGGCCAGCACGTCGCGCAGGTGCAGCATCAGGAAACCGCCGTGCGCCTGCAGCAGGCTGCCGGCGCGGATGCGCGAAAAATCGGTCATCAGCACGTCGTTCTCGGACTGGTACTCGATGCTGCCGAACAGCGCGCGGAACAGCGGGTTGTCCTCGACGATCACCGGCGCACCGGCGAGGCCGCCGTTGTCGACCACCAGGTTGACGCGGTAGCGCGCCAGCACGCTTTGCAGCGCGTCCTCCCGGCCTTCGTCGTCCTCGCCGCCGTGGAACAGTTCCAGGTTGTCGAACACGTCCTGCGCGATCGCGTCGAGCCAGGCGTTGAGCTTGGCGGCATCCTTGATCTGCTTCTTCAGCCCGGCGCGGATCGCCTGCATCTCGCGCTCGACCAGCGGCTTCACCACCTGGCGCTGCAGCGCCGCCAGCGCCTCGTTCATCGCGCGCTCCAGCGGCTGGGTTTTCTCGATGTAGCGGGTGATCTCGGCGCGCAGTTCCTGCTCGGCCTGCTCCACCTCGACCCGGCGCGCTTTCGGCAGCGCCAGCACCTCGTCCTCGGTCAGCGCCTGGCCTTTCTTGCCGAGCAGGGTGAACACCATGCGCCCGGCCTCGCGGTGCAGCGAAAAACTGCGCGCCTCGGCAAACGCCGTCAGCACGGCATAGTGCCGCGCCACGTCGTCCTTCCAGGCTTTCTCGATGCGTTCGCTCTCGGCCTTGTAATCCTGCCCTTCCAGCCGCTGCGGAATGTCGCTTTGCAGCGTCTTCACCGCGTGCGCCAGCAACTGGCGCAGCAGCCGCCCTTCGCCGGCCGGCAGGCGCAGCGCCAGCGGCCGTTCCGGCGCGTCGAAGTTGTACAGATAGCAGAGATCGGGCGGCACCCGCTTGCCCGCCGCCACCTCGCGCATCGCCTGCCTGAGCAGCGACGACCGGCCGCTGCCGACCTCGCCGAGCACGAACAGGTTGTAGTTCGGCTGATCCATCCCCAGTCCGAAACGCGCGGCGACTTCGGCGCGCGCCTGGCCGATCCACGGCAGCGCTTCCTGCTGCAGTTCGGAGGTGTCCGCGAATCCCAGCGCGGCAGGGTCGATGGTCAAACGCAGGTCGGCGGGGGACAGGGTGGCAATCGGCATGGTGTGGGCTCGCGTGTAATGTCCGGATTATTGCGCAAGACCCGCCTGCTGGCGTCAAGGCAACAGCAGGCCGGCCCATTGCGCCTGGCTTTGCAGGTAGTGCGCGCGCAGGCTCGCCGCATTTTCCTGCAACACGCCGGCGGGCACGGCCAGCGCCTGCATCAGCGCGGGTTCGATCCGGTCCACCGTGACGCTGCGCGGAACCGCGTCCGGCTCCCAGGTTTCGGCAAAGGCAGCACGCTTGTCGGGACGCTGGCCCTGCTGGGGCGGCATCAGGCTGACCCGCGGCAAGCCGTAGGCCAGCGCGACGATGCGGCCGTGCAGGCTGCTGCCGACCACCCCGCGACTGGCGGCGATGAGGGCGCAGATGTCCCACAGATGCAGCGACGGGAACAGCAGCGCGGTGCCGGGCGGCAACCGGCGCAGCAGCTGTTTCAACCAGCGCCGGATCATCGTGCCAGGGCGCCGCGCCGGCACGAAACAGCGCCAGCCCCAAACCCGTCGCGGCCACCACCCGCGACAAGCCCTGCGCCAGGGCATCGAGGCTGGCGTCGTCGCCAAAATCCGCGCTGAACTGGCATGCCAGATAGCCTTGCGGAAAGGCGTCCAGCATCGCTTTCACCGCACCCTGCCGCTGGTGTTCGAGGATCACCTCGCCGAAACACGCCGCCACCATCACCGCCGGATCGGGACACAGCGGAGCGTCGATGCCTTCCGCCCGCAGCGCGGCCTGGGTGACGTGATCGCGCACGCTGAGCCAGTCCGCCTGCCGCAGCGCCGCCTTCACTTCGCTGCGCTGCGCGGGCGACAGAAAATCCCACTCCACCCCGCCGACGGCATTGAAGATCAGCGTGCTGCCCTGCGCCAGCGTATCGCGTCCGGCCACGTAGGGCATGCTTCGCGCAGTGCCGAGCTGGCGTGCCGCCCACGCGGCCGCCGCAACCGGATCGTCGTCATGGCACGCGATGGCTGCAGCGGCCGCAGCCGGCTCGAGCAGCATGATCGCAGCCTGCCAGGCGCTGCAGGTCAGCAGTTCGCCGCCGGCGTGAATCAGGTGGGTGGGCGCCGCATCGCCCCACGCGGCAAGCGGCTTCACCCGGTGCCCGCCGAACGCCCGCAGATCGCGTGCCGCCAGTCCCGCGAATCCGAACGACTGCTCCGGCAGCAGGGCCGTCAGCAGATGCGGAAACAGCAGGTCGCCGAAGTTGTGGCGATCGAAGGCGCCAAACAGGATCGATGGGGCAGCGGCCGACGGTTTCATTTTCTGCGCGACTCGGTTGACGCGATCGGGTTCATTCACGCTTATCCTTGCATACGCACGCTTCACGATTTCGAATTACATTCAACCCGGATTGTCCATTATTGATCCGGCACAATTTATCCGGAACTGTGCCGGCAACGAGGGTTCGGTAGGGTGCGCCGTGCGCACCGATCCAGGCTCCAGTGGTGCGCACGGCGCACCCTACCAAGCCACACATCAGCTAATGGACAATCCGGGTTCAAAACAAGCCATCGCGCACCGCCCATGAAACCTGCCCAGCGACCGTTCTTCATCCTCATCGCCCTCATCGGCGGCCTCGCCATCTTCAGCTCCACCCTGTCGAAAACCCCGGTGCTGCCGCTGTTCGCCGCTTCGCTCAACGCCACGCCGGCGGAAATCGGCTGGATCGTCATCGCCTCGACGATTCCCGGCATTCTCGTCAGCTATCCGGCCGGCGCGCTGTCGGATTATCTCGGCAAGCAGCGTGTGCTGCTGGCCTCGCTGGTCGTGTTCGCCACCGCGCCGTTTCTGTATCTGCTGATCGAAACCGCCTGGCAGCTGATGGCGGTGCGCTTCTATCACGGCTTCGCCACCGCCATCTTCGGCACCGTGGCGAGCGCGGCGATCGCCGAACGCTACAGCGCCGACCGCGCGGCGCGCTTGTCCACCTATTCCTCGGTCACCATCGTCGGGCGCTCGATCGCGCCTTTTCTCGGCGGCACGCTGATTTCGCTGGCGAGTTACGACGCGGTCTACATCGCCTGCGCGATCAGCGGCGTGCTGGCGCTGGCGGTCGGCCTGCTGCTCAACGGCGCCTCGCCCACGCCGACGAAAAAACCGGAATGGCCGCATTTCTGGGCCAGCCTCGCCACCGTGCTGCGCGACCGCGGCATCATGCGGGTGAGCCTGGTCGAAGCCGCGCAGTATCTGGTGTTCGGCGCAGTCGAGGCCTTCCTCGCCCTGTACGCCGCCTCGCTCGGCATCCCCGCGTGGCAGATCGGCATCATCCTCGGCGTGCAGCTGGTCAGCATCGTCTTCGCCAAGCCGCTGATGGGCCGGGTGTCGGACCGGGTGGGACGCCGGCAGGTGATCCTGCCCGGCCTGCTGCTCGGCGCGGCCAGCGTCGCGCTGCTGCCGCTGGCCTCCAGCTTCATCGGCCTGGCCGGGCTGAGCCTGGTGTTCGGCCTCGGCTTCGCCACCGTCACCTCGTCCACCACCGCGCTGGTCGCCGACCTCACCCGCGACGGCCGCTTCGGTTCCTCGATGGGGGTGCTGCGCACGGTGATGGATGTCGGCCAGTCGATCGGCCCGGTGCTCACCGGCTTCATGGTCGGCAGCGCCGGGTATGGCGCGGCGTTCATGCTGCTGGCGGCGATTCTGCTGCTGGCTGCGTTGTTGCTGGGTAAGCAATTTCGCCAATCGCCTCATCAGTATCATGCTTGATCGAACGCGCGGGTATTACTACGCAGATGACCAATCGTCTTTAATTTCAATTGGTTACGAGCGTAAAAACGCCGAAAAATGAAATGATTTATCGGATGTGATTGAGAGGGGTATCGGACCCTGAAGCAGGGCGACCAGCTATTGGTCCGGCACGATTTATCCGGAACTGTCCGCAGGCCGTAGGGTGCGCCATGCGCACCATTGGCTAAATGGTGCGCATGGCGCACCCTACGGTTTCACGGATAAATCGTGCCGGATCAATAGCTATACTAAGTTAAGTTAAAAGTTAGTATAACCAGGCCAAAGTAGTTATACTAGAAACGTTATCATTTTAGTATAACCAGATGCGCTACTTTGAAGAACTGCCTCTCTCGGCCCAAACCGCATATGCACAGCTACTGGACGCTACGCTCTCTGCAGACCATCTTCGCTCGGTGGCGGACCTTCCCGGCTCATTTGCACAGAAGGTCGTCAAGGGTAGTCCCTACTGGTATTACCAGTACACCGAACCGTCCGGGAAGCTGAAGCAAGTCTACGTGGGGCCAGACAATGCGGCAGTTCGCGGCCTGATTAACCGGTCGGGCCACCCAGGGGTAGTTCAATCGCTGATCCCGCTGGTCAGATCTGCGCTGGCGTTGGGCTGTGCGCCGGTGTTTCCGAGACAGCTGAAAGTGATCGCCCGCCTGGCAGATTATGGCTTCTTCCGCGCCGGCGGCGTGCTCATCGGAACCCATGCGTTTCTCGCGTATGGGAACATGCTTGGCCTTCGTTGGGGGGATTCGTCGCAGACGCAGGATATCGACTTCGCGCACGCAGGGAAGCGCGTGTCGCTCGTGCTGCCTTCCACCCTTGAGGTAAAGACCCAAAACGCGATCGAATCGCTGGCGATGGGATTCCTGCCGGTGTCCGGGCTGTCGGGCAAATCAGGTGCCACTTACCTGAACCCGAAGGAGCCGGAATTCAGGCTGGATTTCCTGACAGTCCCGCATCGTAATGGCGATGAGATATTCACGCACCCACAGCTAAATGTTCCACTACAACCGCTCAAGTTCATGGAGTTCTCGTTGGAGAACGTCCAGCACGCGGTTTTGGTCGACCCAGCGGGCGCGGTCCTGGTTAACGTGCCCCACCCTGCCCGTTACGCGCTGCACAAGTTGATCGTTTACGGAGAACGGGAAGGCGCCTTCGCCGCGAAATCCAAGAAGGATCTGCACCAAGCAGCCTCGCTACTGGCGTATTACCGTGAACACGGGAAATGGGATATCGACGAGGCGTGGACCGATCTCGTGTCGCGCGGAAAAGGTTGGGTACGCCGCGCAAAGCAAGGCGTGGAGGCGCTAGACAGGTTCTACCCGGACATCATGGCGGGGGATTGGCTTACCATCCAGAAGCAGCCCAGACGAGTGCAAAAGGCAGCCAAGTAGATCAAGTAATCAATTCGTTGAAACGCCAAACGCGTGCTATCTGGATGGCCGCCTGCATGTCCTGTGTTTCACCGAGACAGAGACAGGTATCCGGGTTATCAGCTTCCGCAAGGCAAACGACAGAGAGGCCCAAAAACATGGCAAACCGCAAACCATTGATTGATGCAGACGGCGAAGTCCGCGAACTGACCACAGAAGAGTTGGCGGAATTCAAACCTGCCGCCGAGGCAGTGCCGCCATCGCTCATGAAAAAACTGGGCCTGCGTGGGCGTCCAAAAGCGGCAGTCACCAAGGAACGCATCTCTATCCGTCTGTCCCGTGAGGTAGTCGAGACTTTTCGCGCAACGGGCGAAGGCTGGCAAACCCGCATGGACGAAGCCTTGCAGGAATACGTCAGAGAGCACCGGTTGCGCTGAATCATCCTGCCGGTCTCACCACGACGGTCGCTCGGCAGCGCCGGGTATGGCGCGGCGTTCATGCTGCTGGCGGCGATACTGCTGCTGGCTGCGCTGTTGCTGGGTATGCAATTTCGTCAAACGCCTCATCAGTATCACGCTTGATCGAACGCGCATAAAAAAGCCGGGGTAACCCCGGCTTTTTCGTCAAGCAACACCAGATCAGAACGCCACAGCAAAACCCGCCGTCATCAGATCGGAATCGACATCGTCCCGATCGAAGCGCTCCCAGTCGGCACGCAGTTCGAAGTGATCGAACAACTCATAGCTCACGCCCACGCCATAATAGAGTTCGTAGCCGTCCTCACCCACTTGCTGGGTACGGATCAGACTGTTGGTTTCCTGATTGTCCCGGACCCGGACATCGTTCAGCACATAGGCGCCACCCAGCTTGCCCTTGACCGAGAAACTGTCCGTGACAGGGTAAGTACCCACGGCAGCCAGCAGCCAGGCATCGCTGTCCGCATTGGTGGTGAACGACCCAATCGACGTGGAGGAGATGGCAGTAAAGTCGTTCAGGTTTGCATAGCCCCCCTCAACCCCCAGGTACGGGTTGAACTGATAACCCGTGTAAACCTTCCAGCCTTCGGTGCGGGTGTTGGCGGACGTCGACGACGTCACCCCCACGGCAGCAAACTCGGAATCCAGGCTTGAGTCAACATCCTGATAGCGGGATTGCCCGAAACCAAAGCCGGCATACCAGCCGCTGAAGTCGAGGCTGCCCATTTCATCGGCGCCATACTCATCCAGCGCACCCGGCCCCGGCTCCAGCACCCAGCCCAGGCTCAGTCCGAACACGTTCTGGTGCATGTTGGCCGTCGCCGAACCGACGATGTTCTGATCAAGCCGGCGAGGACTGCGAATTGGGGGCGACATACATATACATCCCCGTCATTTCGAGTTCGTCGCTGTGGCGATAGGTGAAACCTGCCGAATAATGGTGTTCCACCATGCCCGGCGCCAGGATGTTGAAGGTCAACTGATCGTCCTGGATCGGAGCTTGCGCCATAGTTGTAACCGGCGCGCACTTGCAGGCGGTTGTTCACCCCATACTGCACGCCCAGTTTGTAAACGGTCTGGTCTGTTCCAGCCAAACCCCATGCCCTGATCGTTACCCGTTTCATAAAGGGTTGACGGATGGACGGCACGCCGTTTATCTGATTGTCGTGACGTTATAAGGCAGCGTTGAGGTGGCTCGGACCCGGGATTGCCGATCGAGGCGATATCGGTATACATGATGCGCATCACATCAGCCGAAATCACCAGATTCTTCACCGGCTTGATGGCAATACCCAAGCCGTAGTTTTCCGGAATATCGAAGTCGCCCTGCTCCGCAAACAAACCCCGATATTTGTCGAAGTTGGTCATGTAGGTGCGCGAGGTATAGGCCAGGCCCACGGTCAGCCTGTCGTCCATAAACTCGCCCTGCCAGCCCAGTTTCACCCCTGCACCATAGCTGTAGTCGAAGCCATTCCCGGTCAGATTGGCAGGATCCGCGTGATATCTGACCCCAAGTTTCTCATCGAAATAGGCGAACGACTCCAGGCCGTAGGCACGGAAACGCGTGACGGCAAACTGCAGCGCCGCGCCAATGGCATGATCCTCGTTCACTTTGTAGCCTACCGTAAGCGGCACCAGCAATTGCATCATGTCGACGCCCAGTTTGGCATCCGAGCCGGGCACATCCGGAGTTAAAGGCATTGATAGGAAAACTGGTTTACCGGATAAGTGGTGTTCATCCCGCCGTTGGCGACAAACGCCATGCCCACCGAGATCTGCTCGGTCAGCGGCATCGTCATGCCCATTTCCGGCACGATGAAATATTTGGCGTCGCTCTCAGATGCACTGTTAAATCCAAACCGGCAACGGCTGGATCGCCGTTAGGCCGCAGAACGCCGTCGATTCACCGACACCCGCATAACGTTCCGGATTGAACACGCCAAACCCCATATCGCCCCGCATGCCGGTTTTGGTCACGTTGGCCGGGTTGGCGCCGATCGACAGCGAATCACGGCCGTAGGCAATACCCACCCCGCCCATGCCTTGCGAGCGGAAGCCTGCGCCCGGCAAAAAATAGCCGTTCGTCGCCCACGCGGACGACTGCGCCAAAGTCATGGCCGCTGCCAGTGCGGTCAAGGCAAAATAATTACGTTTCATTTGAATGGTCTCCTCCAACTAAATTTGAAAAATCGGGCATTTTCCACACCCTTATAAGAATTCACTTATAGACTCACTTTATTTAACCGGCTAGGCTATCATATTTTTAAAATGTGTATCTGCGCACTAGTCGACACAACGCATCCATTTACGCTGTATACCATAAGTCAATTCTATCCTTAATGCGCCCGCCCGCAATCAACCCTGCCCCTGCGGCAGCGGCAAGAAATACAAGCATTGCTGCGCGCAGGGTGTCACAAAAAAAACCCTCACCCGAACAGCAGCCATTAATACGGCTTGAAACAGGGCAACTGCTACCCGATAGCGCAGGCCATGGCACACGCCGTGCAACTCCATCAGGCGGGGCGTATTCGCAAAGCCGAAGCCATCTACCGGCAAATTGTGCAAATACAGCCCGATCATGCCGATGCCCTGCATTTATCAGGCTGGTCAACCATCAGCTCGGCAAGCACGACTGGCCTACACCCTGATCAACCAGGCGATTGCCATCAACCCCAAGGCGGCGCCCTTCCACAACAACCTTGGGGAAGTCTGCCGTGCCCTGAATCGGCCGGATGAAGCCTTGGCTTGCTATGCAAAAGCCCTGTCCTTGCAACCCGATTTCCCCGAAGCCCACCGCAATATCGGGCTGGCGCACCTGGCAAACGGCGAAACCGACCGGGCCGTTTCCTGCCTGCACGACGCCATGGCGCGCTTTCCGGATTATCTGGGCATCTACTGGGCGCTCGGCCAGGCCCTGATGAATCAGCGCAAGGCGGATGAAGCCATTGATATTTATGACAGAGGGCTTGCAAAGAAACCCGTCCGATTCAGCGCTGTTATGCGCCAAGGGCATCGCCCTGAAAGCCGCGGGAAAACTGGAAGACGCCATCCGGCACTACCGGCACGCCATCGGTCTGCAGCCGCAGGTACCCGAACTGCACCACAATCTGGCGCTTGTTTTTCAGCAACAGGGCAACACCGAAGCGGCCATTGCCTGTCTGGAAAACGAACTCCAACTCAGCCCGAACGCCGAATCCGCCCAGCACCTGCTCGCGGCGCTGCAGAACACCCCGACCGACCGCGCACCTGCGTCCTACGTCCGTGAAACCTTTGACAGTTACGCCGACGGATTCGACCAGCACCTGGTCAGCAAGCTCGGATACCACGCCCCCGGCCTGCTGGCCCAATCCCTCCGGCATGCATCGGCACCCCCGCCCCATCGCTCAATATCCTCGATCTGGGCTGCGGCACCGGTCTGTTTGGGGAGGCAGATAAAAGACCTCAAGAAAAGCCTCGTCGGCGTCGATCTATCCCCCCGGATGATCGACAAGGCCAGGCAACGCCAGATTTACGACGAATTGATCGTCGGCGACATACTGGATTACCTGGCGGAAGCCAAATCCCAGCCAATTCGATCTGATCGCAGCAACCGATGTATTCATTTATGTCGGCAATCTTCTACCCGTCTTCGAACAGGCCTCACGCATCCTTGCGCCGGGTGGCTGGTTTACTTTCTCGATCGAAGCGCCCACCAAATGAATCCGGCGATTTCATCCTCGACACGACAGGCCGCTATCAGCACCATCAACCTACCTTGCCCGACTGAGCACGCAGTTCGGATTCATCCAGACCAAGTTTCTCGGAGTCCTGCTTGCGGAGGGAAAAAGACCAACCCGTCACGGGTTATCTTTATCTGCTCAAAAAAGGCTGACGATAGGGTAATGAACGAACCGATCCATAACCCATGCATTACTGGAGAACATGCAGGTCAATTAGCTGTTGGGCGGAGACCAGGACTTGCTCAGGCCTGATGTGCAGTAATTCGGAAGATTTCCCGATAATCCCTGCTTGCCATCGATGTGCATGAGCAGCGTATACAGTTTCCTATTAACCTGGAAACTAAAGCCCAGCCCTCCGTAGTGAATGATGGCTGCATCGAGTGGTTGGGGGGCAAGCCAACCATTGTCAGTGTCGATCATGGCCTTGCCTGTTAAAGTGGTGACGCCCGGAAAATAACGTGGAATCTCGTCAAGCAAAGGTCTAAGGTGTAGCCGAGATGAGTTGTTCCAACGGAATAGTAGAGGCAAGCAAATCCCCATCACAAGGGTATAGCGAATAACCATTTCGGCTGAGTATTTCAGTTATTTCGTTTTGTTCCGTCGAGCTTAACCACTGCCACTCCATGTTAATAAGAAAAGGCCTAATGAGTGAGAAATCGAGCTGCTTGAGTATTTGTGCGTTATAACCTTCCGTGTCGATCTGCAAGACGTCCAAACTCGAGACTTTGTGCCGGTTTAGCAGCGTTGACAGGCTTATGCACTGCACTGGCTCTTGGGTTACGATAGAACTCAAAATAGTGCCCATTTCCCCATGGTCAATTAAAGATGGGTACAGGGTTTTATCTGGCACCAAAGTTGATGCGCCAAAAGCCCAACGAGGGACATCACCCTGACCAACCAAGTCCAATGGAATACGGCTAATAAGCCGAGTTTCTTCCTTATCAGTAATGGCGACGTTTTCGAACAAAAGTCCTTTGTGATCGCGATAGGTATCTTTGAGCAACTGGAACAAATCCGCCAGTGGCTCGACAAATATTCCGTGCCATTCATACCGTTTCACGAATGGATGAATGGGATCAGCCCTGATGCCATCCGCCGCTCCTATCTGGATAAAAAAGACTGTGTCCTTTTGTTTTGATAGTGCATTGAATGCCGCATCTTGCATGCGGGTGTGAATCACATTACTCATTTTTACAGTTTCAAGGTGATTATTAGATAGCTGCTCAAATTGATTGATTTTAACTAGCCTCAATCACTCAATATTTCAGCTACGTCTGTGCACTCATCCGGATGTACAAGCATTCAATAACGATAGTATGACATCCCTATTTGTTGATTAATGAGTGTTAAATCGTCTTGTGACAGCCCTGGGACTTAAGATTCAAAAGAATGTTACGTCCATAATCCACGCGACCGGATTGCATGTATTGCACCGCCCTGTTAAAAATATCGGCAGCCAACCTCCCTCTTAAGTTGGGATGATGATCCCATTCGTACTGCTTGTCCAAGAATGCGGCCGGTAGTTGTTCCCCTGTAATTCCAGCACTCATCCAATATCTCCAGCTTCAGCTTAATTGTTCACCTCGGGACTCAGCAGTTGAACCATGCTTGTTTGATCCATATACAGCAGAGTTCGCCTCATTTCAGAATCCTGTATATGTGATAGACACTCCACTTCAGGTACCGGGTTCGTATTTGCCATCTCGAAATGCCGTCTTGTTAGCGCCTCCCATTCATTCAGGAGTTGAGTCATTCTTTCGCATTTTTTGAAGAGAATTAATCCGACATTAAACATCGGCTTACCCAATTCTGAAGAGCAAATACTGGCGTCTGGCTGACAGATGGCCATGGCCACATCAATATCATCCAATTTCTTGAGTAAGTTTTTAATCTCTGGCGTCATTACGCGCGTGTCAGTGTCCAATTGCAAGGTGTACTCATAGGGCGAGTTTTTCAGACTCTTCACTCTATCCAGTTGACCCTCCGCCCATAACAAACTGAAATTCCGCCGGGTTTCCAAAGGGATTACGTTTTCAAAGCAGTCATCTTTCGCATAGACTGAATCTGGCAAGTCTGTAAATAGCGAAATAGGAATATCAGGCTAGGTCCTTGATACTGTTAGCTGACATGAATGCCTCGGCCACGTAGTGTTCCTTTCTTGTGGCCACATAAATCACTCCCATCTTGTTTTTCGTGCTCATATTGTCCCCGGGCATATTCAAATAATCTTTAGTTTCCCCAGCCGTGGATGGGCTGAACGTCGAATGCCATCACAATACGCCGGCCCTCGGATTCAAGCGGGATTGTGTTATGCCAAAAATAGCCGGGGAATATCAAAAAATCACCTTCCAGAGGCTGAACGCCTTGGTTTCAGGTTGCCTTAATTGATGCAGCCCTTCTTCTCCTCGTCCAAATTCTATCCAGCCCGCATTTTGGGTGGGCTGTGTATCAAAATCATCCGGAAGTTCAACATAAAATGATCCGCCTATCCAACTTTTAGGGTGAATATGTGGCATCTCATGGCCTCCACACCCAGTCACCACCGCCCATATAAGTATGCGATATTCGGATGGCTTACTTGTATTGATTGGATGATCTGAGTCAAGAGATGCTAAAGAAAGGTTCGATATGTACTTGTCAACCGCATTCTGCACCATGTTGTGTACAACATCCCCAAGTTGTTTATTGTTGATAAACAAGCCATCGAATCCACTATGCGATCCTTTTACAGTTGTATACGCCTTGGAGTTCGAATGGAGTTGAACGTTATTGATAATATGGTTCGCTAATTCTGAATTGAAATCCTTGATGTCGTGAAATGGCGGTGGGCACTTCGCACTGATTCTCTGCACCAACGTCTCATAGTCATAGAGGTATTTCGTGCCTGTTCTGTCTCCTATTTTAGATAGCGCCAGATATTTAAGTGCAAATCCCCGCGTGTATGCCGGCTCAATTCTCAGGTTTTCCGCATTGATCTCCAATGCGGCTTTAGGATTGGAGTTCATCAAATGAATTTTGGTAAGTTGCGCATAGGCATGAGGGTTTGATTTCTCGATGCCTATGTACGCCTCAATTAGCGTTGCAGCTTCATTCAACGATTTTCTTTTTACCAGCAAGTCGCCCAGTTGACTGACCGATAACCAACAAGATGGCTTATGTGAAAGCGCAGCTCGGAAATACGTTTCTGCTTCACGAAACTTTCAGCATCGACATAAGACAAACCAAGCTCACGATTTGCCCTATAGGAAGGCTGGATCTTGAGGGCTGCCAGCAACGATTGGGTCGCTGCTTCTAATTCCCCATCCTTCCTTTGCTCAGTTCCCAGTTTTACACAGGTTATCGCCTGCTTTGGCTTTATCACTAAGGAACGCTTATATAGCGCCATTGCCTTACCTGGATTTCCTTGCAATGACTCTATGTCAGCAAGAATATTCAACAAGGCAACATTCGCAGGCGCCAGCTTTAAGGCCCTGGAACAAATATTTCTTGCTTGATCGAATTGGCCATATTTACACTGGTCCATCGCCTCTGTAATCAATTTGTCGATTTTCATCTTGTTGATTGAACTATTTTTTGCCGTTACGTTTCGAATTTGAACCCGCGTCTTTTTTTAGCGGGGTCGCGCTCCTGAATGGCGGACGCTTGAGACCCGGTATTGGCGGCAGCGTCATGCACGCGATGGCAAGGTAACTCGTATCGCCTATCGTGGCGGCATAGCGCAGCCAATATTGCATGCAAAACACCTCCCATGGCGTATAGGCTGCCAGCCCCTCGGCTTTCACTTCTGGAGAATCGACATGGCCCACCGGGGCATCCGGGCGAAAAACAAAATTCTGATCAAAGAAATCCTCTTTAACTTGCCAGTCTTTCCGGTATTGCATCAAGACAGCGCCCGGCTTGATTCGCGCATAACCCGGATAGACGTGCGCGTATTCCGAGCAGCCTCGCTTCAAGGTGACAGACACATCAGGCGAAATCTCCTCCGACACCGCGTTCCGTAACATCTTGCGTACTTCATTTCCTTCCTCCATGCCCCGGCAGTAGATGAAGCCCTTGTAGGTGCCTGAACAATCGGGTCTCGACTCCACCATGCATTTTCGTGTGTTATCCAGTGGAAGCGCCATTTTCTCGAACAGCATCAAGAGCTTGAAAAGCTCGTTTACGGTGCGGGGTTCGATTAAAACCTTGTAACAATCAAAGCAATACTGTGGAATAACACTGAACTTTTTAAACACCTCCATGTGGCGGGCGCACCCCCCAGGGTGCGCATCCTTCCATTGGCTGCCCGGCATTCCCCTGAATATCTGGCGTGGCCTTCCAGCAATCTCCGCATCCGTAAAACCAATCAGGGTTCGCGGTATGTTTCCGAACAATTGCACGACGTCTTGATCAGTTATCACACATCCACCCTGTTATCTCGCCACTTAATGCCGCACTTGCGGTATTCGAATCCTGTTCAGGCCCCTGCAGGCGGCACCAGGCCCCGGCACCCTGACTTCAGCCGATCGTCATTCCCGGTAACCAAAATAATCGATAAAGGGCTGAAGCGTCGGCAGCACGGACTCAAACTGCCTGGCATAGCGCTTCCAGCGATATTTGGCATGCTGGTATATTGGTTGCGTCACCTGGTGGTAACTGGCCGTGTTGATTGTCCCGCGCTGCTTCGCGTGTTCCGTATGGCCCCGCACCCTGTCGTCCCAGCCCACGCCAAGAAAATCGAGCAATGCCCGTGTCTCGCCCTCGAAATCCGCCACCAGGTCCTCGTAACGGACACGATGGATAATCAGCGGCAACGTCGCTGCCGCCAATTGCCAGGTTTGCATCACCTGCTCGTACACTTCGGCCGTGCTTTCCAGGGTGAAGAAGCTCGCCATCGCCTCGTTGATCATGAAATTCTGCATGAAGCAGCTCAGGCAGACATCACACGGATGGCGGATCGCCAGGATGAACCGGGCATCGGGAAACACGCGCCAGATCAGATGCACGTTCACCGTATTCAGCGGCATTTTGTCGACTAGAAGCGTTCCGGGCTTGCGCTCGATATGACGCGCCACCTCGTCAAAATACACCGTACGCAGTTGCTCGATCTGCGACGTCGGTCAGATTGGCCAGCGCGTCTTCGTCTCCCTCTTGCGCCATGGCTTCGAACGCCCGCACCATGGCCGCGACGGTGGGCTTTTCTTCCGAGCGCCTGCAGCGCCGGATGGCTGTCCAGGATCTGCTCCAGCAGCGTGGTGCCGGATCGCGCAAACCCCAGCAAGAAATACCGGAGAGAGCTCAGGCTCAGCCGGTGCGGGTGTCACCTCAGCCAGCGCCGGCGTCAGGTAACTGCGCAACCGCTTCACCCTTTCCAGATAGCGACTGCTGTTGCCCACATTGTTGAGGATCGAGCCCGCTACCAGCCGATTGCCTTCGACCAAATGCGTCGTATGCACGCTCGGCGTCGCCCTGCCGGTCATAGAAGCTGCCCCAGCAGCATGTGCGCCTCGCCGGCCGTTTCGGCATCGGTGTCCTGCGCCAGCAGGGTTTCAAGAAAACCGATCGCTTCATCGAAACGCTTGTCGCGCCGCGCCAGTTTGGCTGCCGCCAGCAACAGTTGCGGGTGGTTAGGCGCACGCTGCAGGGTTTTCTCCGCCAGCACCCGCGCCTCGTCCAGTCGGCTGATTTTTCGAGCAGCACCGCCACATTGACCGCCGCGTCCAGCGAATCCGGATCCAGCACCAGCGCGCGCTGATATCGCTCCAGGCGCATCGGCCAGTTTGCCTGTCGCGCTGCAATAAATGCCCCAGATTGCACAGCACTTGCGGCGCACGCGGGTCGAGGCTCACCGCACGGTTCAATGCCTGGGTAGCCTCCTAGGGTTTCGCCCTGCACAGTCAGGGCTGCGCCGAGATTACACAGCGCCTCGACAAAATCGGGTTGCAAACGCATCGCCTCGCGGTAGTGCCGCACTGCATCGGCCAGCATGCCACGCTCGCGTAGCGCGTTGGCCAGCAGATAATGTGTCTGTGCATTCTTGGCGTCAGGCTGGCCGCTTTGCGGTAACTGGCCAGCGCCTCGTCCAGCCGCCCCATGCATTGCTGGGCCTGCCCCAGCACCTGATGCGCCTGATCGTAGCGGGGATTCAACGCCAGCGCGCGCCGGCAAAATCCTCAGCCGCTGGCCACAGACCCAATTTGCGATGGATCAGCCCCGCATCGTCCATGTCTCGAAATCAGCCGGCGATGACTGGCAAATCTGCGCGAACGACCGCATCGGCCTCATGCAAGCGATTTGCGTTGAGTAACTCGTTAGCCTTGGTTTTTTTGGTGCGGATCAGGACGTTGGGCTTGGCCATATTTTATATTCATTCAAAAATCGCAGGGTGCATACACATCCTACAGAATTTATCTGACTCGACGTGTCGTCCATACCCAAATGAACACGCTGGATGGAACACAGGCATTGCGGCAAGCAAATCAGCCCATTGCGCGTTGCGGACAGCAACCCCCACCAACCCCAGCCCGGCCAGCATCATGGCGTAAGTGGAGGATTCTGGTACGGGCGCGCACACTGATTCGGGCGTTCCCAGGACGCAGCCTTCCAGGTGCAGGGCATAGGGTTCACCCCCGAACCCACCGGGGTCGCCAAACGGCACCGACGCATGATAATCAAGGGTATAGGCATGGCCGTCCACGCCATCCCACATGAACCTGCCGATGCCGTTGCTGAAGCCTGCCCCCCATGCCCCGCTGCCCATGTTGATCGTGGAGCCATGACCGCCACCGTCCAGCCGCTCATGTCCAGGCCGGTGATGGTGTCGCCGGTGACGGGAATGGTGAGGTAGTCCGATCCGGTCTTGCCGAACCAGAGCCAGGGCGCGGTGATTTCGTTGGTGTCGCCGGGGCGGGCGGTCCGGGATGACTGGCACCGGGCGACTGTGGTCACACCGATGACGAGGCCGGTGGTGCCCTGGCAGAGCGCGTTTTTCTCGGTGCCGGAGATGTTGCCATTGCCGTTGAAGTCGAAGGCAAACCAGGAGCCGGACGACACTTGGGTCAGGTTGCCATTGCTGTCATAGGCGGTAACACCCGCGGTAATGGTCAGCACGTCGCCGGGGTTAACGGCAACAGCGGTGCGCGTCATGCGCTCATGATGCCGACGCTGCCGATTGCCAAGGCAAACATGTCCTGGTGAAGTGCATTGTCCATCTCCTCGTTTAGCCGGACACGACCGCTTTCCGGAGCCATCACGGCTGAAATCCAAAAAAAACGCACAGCCGAAGCTGTGCGTTTTAGTCTGCTTTGTCCGGATCAAACTTCCATCCGGATCAGGCCAGGACTTAGACCGACTTGCGACGACGCGAAGCCATGAAGCCAACCAGGCCCAGACCGGCCAGCATCATGCCGTAGGTCGAAGCTTCCGGAACCATTGCAACGGTGCCTTCCAGGTGCAGTGCGTACTTCACGCCGCCAAAACCGGACGCATCACCCAACGGAACGGTAGCCAGGTAGTCCAGGGTGTAAGCGCTGCCATCGACACCGCTCCAGCTGAACTTGGCCACGCCATTGGTGTAGGGACCGCAGCCATGCCAGCAATGGCGCAGCAGGAACCCAGGCACCGGTACCCATGGGGATGGTGGGAACGCCGTTCCAGGTCACCGTCCAGCCGGACATGTTCAGGCCAGTGGTGGTGTCACCGGTGACGGCCGACGGTCAGGTAGTCGGAACCGGTGTTGCCGAAGAAGTTCCAGGGTGCGGTGATGGCGTTGGTGTCCAGCGGTGGGGGCACCAGCGTGGCTGGCGCCAGCAGAAGTGGTCATGCCGATGACGAGGCCGGTGGTGCCCTCGCTCAGTGCAACTTTTTCGGTGCCGGCGATTTTGAGGTTGCCGTTGGTGTCCATGGCAAACCACGAACCGGACGACACGTTGGTTTGGGTGCCGCTGCCATCAAAAGCCGGTACGCCTGCGGTGATGGACAGGGTGTCGCCCGCGTTCACACCGGCAGCGCTTGCGCTCATGGCGCCCATGATGCCGACGCTGCCGATTGCCAGTGCGAAAATTGTTTTTGTGAAGTTCATTGTGTATCTCCTCATGTAGATTTGGGTATCGATCGATTAAACAACTACATTTTGTTGCTACCCCCCCGGGCGGAGAACTTGGCTCCGATTAATCCCCTTAGCGGCGGTTCACATTAAGCAACAGCAGTGCCAACCTAGATAAATAATCACTAATACTCCTTGTTTATCAACACGATAAAATTTTACCACTGGGTTACAGGCCATTTCAGCTCGTATTCCTGACCCCCAATGTGTAA
Organism: uncultured Hydrogenophilales bacterium; assembly: GCA_963818665.1. Taxonomy (GTDB): domain Bacteria; phylum Pseudomonadota; class Gammaproteobacteria; order Burkholderiales; family Thiobacillaceae; genus Thiobacillus. The sequence continues at coordinate 84,325 of CAWFTM010000007.1, forward strand.
AATTTTCCGACACAATTCCGGGCAAATCACGGCTCGAACCCACTTTTGCCTGGGCGCGCGAGTGATGCAACATTCGATTCAGAAAAAATATCATTTTCGAATCAATGGGG
>CAWFTM010000008.1:0-204538 GCA_963818665.1 uncultured Hydrogenophilales bacterium
ATATCGGCATGAACGTCTCGGTGCGCGCCAACGTGCGCACCGCCGAAGCAGCCAAGCAAGGCCTCAATGCCGCCCTCAACGTGGCCTTCAAGGGCGGCGCCATCACCGGCATGCTGGTGGTGGGCCTGGGTCTGCTCGGCGTGGCCGGCTACTACGCCGTGCTGACCCTGATGCTGGGTGAAACCACCGAAGCAGGCGACGCCACGCACTGGTGGGCCTGGCCTTCGGCGGTTCGCTGATCTCCATCTTCGCCCGTCTCGGCGGCGGCATCTTCACCAAGGGCGCTGACGTCGGCGCCGACCTGGTGGGCAAGGTCGAAGCCGGCATTCCCGAAGACGACCCGCGCAACCCGGCGGTGATCGCCGACAACGTCGGCGACAACGTCGGCGACTGCGCCGGCATGGCCGCCGACCTGTTCGAAACCTATGCCGTGACCATCATCGCCACCATGCTGCTGGGCGGCCTGTTGATCACCGGCTCGCCCGAAGCGGTGATCTATCCGCTGGTGCTGGGCGGCTTCTCCATCATCGCCTCCATCATCGGCACCTTCTTCGTCAAGGCGCGCGAAGGCGGCAAGATCATGAACGCGCTGTATCGCGGCCTGATCGTTTCCGGCGTGCTGGCCGCGATCGCGTTCTACCCCATCACCACCTGGATGATGGGCGAGGGCGTGATGATCGGCGGCGAACTGGTCACCTCACTGAACCTGTACTTCGCCACTCTGATCGGCCTGGTGCTGACCGCTGCCATGGTGTGGATCACCGAGTACTACACCGCGACCGAATACGGCCCGGTGCGCCATATCGCCGAAGCCTCCACCACCGGTCACGGCACCAACGTGATCGCCGGTCTCGGCGTGTCGATGAAATCCACCGCGCTGCCGGTGCTGGCCGTGTGTCTGCCGCCATCTGGGGCGCCTACGCACTGGCCGGCCTGTACGGCATCGCCATCGCCGCCACCTCGATGCTGTCGATGGCCGGCATCATCGTTGCGCTCGACGCCTACGGCCCGATCACCGACAACGCCGGCGGTATCGCCGAAATGGCCGGGCTTGCCGGACAGCATCCGCAACATCACCGATCCGCTCGACGCCGTCGGCAACACCACCAAGGCCGTCACCAAGGGCTATGCCATCGGCTCCGCCGGTCTGGCCGCGCTGGTGCTGTTCGCCGACTACACCCATGCGCCTGAATGCCAAGGCACTGGCTCTGGCCGCATGCGCAGGCCATGACCTTCGACCTGTCCAACCACATGGTCATCATCGGCCTGTTCATCGGCGGCATGGTGCCCTACCTGTTCGCCGCGATGGGCATGGAAGCGGTCGGCCGCGCCGCCGGTTCGGTGGTGGTGGAAGTGCGCCGCCAGTTCAAGCGAAATCCCCGGCATCATGGAAGGCACCGGCAAGCCGGAATACGGCACCTGCGTCGACATGCTGACCAAGGCCGCGATCAAGGAAATGATCGTTCCCTCGCTGCTGCCGGTCGCGGTTCCGGTCATCGTCGGCCTCACCCTCGGCGCGCAGGCGCTCGGCGGCGTGCTGGTCGGCACCATCGTCACCGGCATCTTCGTCGCCATCTCGATGACCACCGGCGGTGGCGCGTGGGACAACGCCAAGAAGTACATCGAGGAAGGCAACTTCGGCGGCAAGGGCACCGAAGCGCACAAGGCCGCCGTCACCGGCGACACCGTGGGCGATCCCTACAAGGACACCGCCGGCCCGGCCGTCAACCCGCTGATCAAGATCATCAACATCGTGGCGCTGCTGATCGTGCCGCTGATCGCCTGAGGCCTGCCGGGTTGCAGCCCGCCGGGTTGAACTGAACCCGGCGTGGCTTAAAATGCGCTAAGCTTGCGGCCGGGAGTGATCCCTGGCTCAAGAATAATCATCCAGTCCAATCGAGAGAGGAATGTGCAATGGCAAAAAACGTTGGTGGTATTGATCGCATCATCCGCGCCGTAGTGGGTATCGGCCTGATTTACTGGGCCATGACGCCGACCGGCCCGATGCTGGCAGGTGGCATCATTGGCTTTATCGTTTTGTTGACCGCGATTTTCGGCTGGTGCCCGGCGTATCTGCCGTTCGGTATCAATACCGGCAAGGCGAAATAAACTTTCGCCCCTTTGCAGGGTCAAGCAAAGTGCGCCCGCCGGGCGCACTTTTTATTGGAAGCCTCCATGCGACTCCCCATTTTTTTCCTTGCGCTGATCCTGAGCGGCGCCGCCCACGCCGGCGGCGTTGAACGCCTCAAGGCCTTCATCGTCGGCGCCAAAACGGCCGAAGCCGATTTCAGCCAGACCGTCTCCGACAAATCCGGCCGCGTCACCCAGCAGGCGAGCGGCAAGATGGCCTTCGCCCGTCCCGGCAAGTTTCGCTGGGACTACAGCAAGCCGTACGAGCAGGTCATCGTCGGCGACGGCGCCAGGTTGTGGCTGTACGACGTCGACCTCGAACAGGTCACCGTCAAATCGCTCGGCGACGTCATCGCCGGCACGCCCGCCGCCCTGCTGGCCGGCGACAATGCCATCGAAAAATATTTCACCCTGAAAGACGCGGGGCAGGGCGGCGGCCTCGAATGGCTGGAAGCCACCCCGAAGAACAAGGACACCACCTTCGAGCGCATCCGCATGGGCTTCAAGGGCGACGTGCTGGTGCAGATGGAACTGTTCGATTTCTTCGGCCAGCGCACCACGCTCAAGCTGACGAACTTTGCGCGCAACCCCTCCATTCCCGCCTCGACATTCAAGTTCACCCCGCCGAAAGGCGCCGACGTCATCGGCGAGTGAGCCGGGGTGAGCAAGGCATCCCCTCAACAGCTTGTAGGGGCGGCCCTCAACAGCTGTGTAGGGTGCGCATGCGCACCGATTCACTGCGGATGGTGCGCATTGCGCACCCTACGGAGCACCACCGGCCGTGAACCGGTGTGCATGGCGCACCCTACGCGAGTGAATCGACGTTTCCCGAATGACGGCACAATAGCGCCTCACCCCCGAATCGCCATGTGCCCCCAAGACCTCTTCCAGACCGACACCCCCGAGCCCGCGCGCGACGACCCCCACGCGCCGCTGGCCGAGCGCCTGCGCCCGCACACGCTGGCCGACGTCGTCGGGCAAACGCATCTGCTCGGCCCCGGCAAGCCGCTGCGGCTCGCCTTCGATTCCGGCAAGCTGCATTCGATGATCCTGTGGGGGCCGCCGGGGGTGGGCAAGACCACCCTGGCGCGGCTGACCGCGCAGGCCTTCGGCGCCGACTTCATCGCCATCTCCGCCGTGCTGTCCGGCGTCAAGGACATCCGCGAAGCCGTCGAGCGCGCGCGCATGAACCAGACCCTGGCCCGCACCACCATCCTGTTCGTCGACGAAGTGCACCGCTTCAACAAGTCGCAGCAGGACGCCTTCCTGCCGCACGTCGAATCCGGGCTGTTCACCTTCATCGGCGCCACCACCGAAAACCCCTCGTTCGAAGTCGTCGGCGCGCTGCTGTCGCGCGCCCAGGTCTACGTGCTGAAATCGCTCACGCCCGACGAACTCGGCCAGCTGATGCAGCGCGCGCTGCAGGAACTGCCGGACCTGAAGCTGGGCGAGGGCGTCGACAAGCTGCTGGCCGCCTACGCCGACGGCGACGCCCGCAAGCTGCTCAACCTGCTGGAACAGCTCGATGTCGCCGCGCGCACCTCGCAGGTGAAGGAAGTCGACGCCGCCTTCGTCGAAAACGCACTGGCGCAATCGCTGCGCCGCTTCGACAAGGGCGGCGAAGCCTTCTACGACCAGATTTCCGCGCTGCACAAAAGCGTGCGCGGCAGCGATCCGGATGCCTCGCTGTACTGGCTGGTGCGCATGCTCGACGGCGGCGCCGACCCGCGCTACCTCGGCCGCCGCCTGATCCGCATGGCGAGCGAGGACATCGGCCTGGCCGACCCGCGCGCGCTCGGCATCACGCTCGACGCCGTCGCAACCTACGAACGCCTCGGCAGCCCCGAAGGCGAACTGGCGCTGGCCGAAGCCTGCCTCTACCTGGCCTGCGCGCCCAAGAGCAACGCCGCCTACGTCGCCTACAACGCCGCGCGCGCCTTCGTGCAGATCCAACCCCTCCAACGACGTCCCCATCCACCTGCGCAACGCCCCCACCAAGCTGATGAAGGAACTGGGCTACGGCCGCGCCTACCGCTACGCCCACGACGAGCCCGAAGCCTACGCCGCCGGCGAACGCTACTTCCCCGACGACCTGCAGGAACAGCACTTCTACGAGCCCACCCCGCGCGGACTCGAAGGCAAGATCGCCGAGAAGCTGGCGCCGCGAAGCCGTCGAGCGCGCGCGCATGAACCAGACCCTGGCCCGCACCACCATCCTGTTCGTCGACGAAGTGCACCGCTTCAACAAGTCGCAGCAGGACGCCTTCCTGCCGCACGTCGAATCGGGGCTGTTCACCTTCATCGGCGCCACCACCGAAAACCCCTCGTTCGAAGTCGTCGGCGCGCTGCTGTCGCGCGCCCAGGTCTACGTGCTGAAATCGCTCACCCCCGACGAACTCGGCCAACTGATGCAGCGCGCGCTGACAGAACTGCCGGACCTGAAGCTGGGCGAGGGCGTCGACAAGCTGCTGGCCGCCTATGCCGACGGCGATGCCAGGAAGCTGCTCGAACCTGCTGGAACAACTCGATGTCGCCGCGCGCACGTCGAAGGTCAAGGAAGTCGACACCGCCTTCGTCGAAAACGCCCTTGCGCAATCCCTGCGCCGTTTCGACAAGGGCGGCGAAGCCTTCTACGACCAGATTTCCGCGCTGCACAAAAGCGTGCGCGGCAGCGATCCGGATGCATCGCTCTACTGGCTGGTGCGCATGCTCGACGGCGGCGCTGACCCGCGCTACCTCGGCCGCCGCCTCATCCGCATGGCCAGCGAGGACATCGGCCTGGCCGACCCGCGCGCACTCGGTATCACCCTCGACGCCGTCGCAACCTATGAACGCCTCGGCAGCCCCGAAGGCGAACTCGCGCTGGCCGAAGCCTGCCTCTATCTGGCCTGCGCGCCCAAGAGCAACGCCGCCTACGTCGCCTACAATGCCGCGCGCGCCTTCGTGCAGAGCCATCCTTCCAACGACGTGCCCATCCACCTGCGCAACGCCCCCACCAAGCTGATGAAGGAACTGGGCTACGGCCGCGCCTACCGCTACGCCCACGACGAGCCCGAGGCCTACGCCGCCGGCGAACGCTACTTCCCCGACGACCTGCAGGAACAGCAGTTCTACGCGCCCACCCCGCGCGGACTCGAAGGCAAGATCGCCGAGAAGCTGGCGCATCTGAGGAAGCTGGATGAGGAAGCGGGGAAGGGCTGAGCCTGCCCCATGTGGGCTAATCGCCACATTCTGCGAATTAAACAGTCAATCAAACTCGCTTTATATGGCGAAATAAGTACAATAAAGCGCAACTAATCGTCATAAGTGGCGCTTTATGAAAATATCCAATCAGGTGGTCGACGAGGTCATCCTGCGCGAGCTGGGCGAGCGGCTGGCGCGCGTCCGGCTGGAGCGCAATCTCACCCAGGCCGGGCTCGCCGAACAGGCCGGGGTGTCCAAACGCACGGTCGAGCGGATGGAGGCGGGCGGCGTCACGCAGCTGGTCAATCTGGTGCGCGTGTGCCGCGTGCTGGATCTGCTGGAGCGCTTCGAGGCGCTGATTCCCGAGCCGGTGGCCAGCCCGGTTGCGCAGCTGAAGCAGCGCGGCAAGGAAAGAAAGCGCGCCTCCTCGTCCAAAGCCGCAACCGCGCGCGCCGGCAAGTGGCAATGGGACGATCAAGCATGACCACGCTCAATACGGTTCATTTTCACCCTTCGACTACGCTCAGGAGAGCTGAACCCACTTCGTCCGTTCGCCCTGAGCCTGTCGAAGGGCTGCCCTTCGACAGGCTCAGGGCGAACGGCTTAAGCGCTAGGCAAACAGCATCATGACCACGCTGGCCGAGGTCAGACTCTGGGGCCGCACCATCGGCGCGGTGTCGCTGGAAGACGGCGCCGATGTCGCGGCGTTTCAGTACACCCCGGATTTCGCCGCCAGCGGCATCGAGATTTCCCCCATCGTCATGCCGCTCGGCAATCGGGTGCATGTCTTTCCCCAGCTTGCGCGCAACACCTTTCACGGCCTGCCGGGCCTGCTGGCGGATTCGCTGCCCGACAAATTCGGCAATGCCCTGATCGACGCCTGGCTGGCGACCCAGGGCCGCACCCCCGCCGACTTCAATGCCGTCGAGCGGCTGTGCTACACCGGCGCGCGCGGCATGGGCGCGCTCGAATTCGCCCCCGCCGCCGGGCCCGCGGTGCGACCCGCCGAAAAAATCGAAATCGACGCGCTGGTGCAACTGGCGTCCGACGTGCTGACCCAGCGCAACCATCTGCAGGCCTCGTTTGCCGACGCCCGCCGCGCCGAATCGCTGCAGGACATTTTGCGCGTCGGCACCTCGGCCGGCGGCGCGCGCGCCAAGGCGGTGATCGCCTGGAACCGCGACACCCACGAAGTGCGCTCGGGACAGGTCGCGGCCGGCGAAGGCTTCGACTACTGGCTGCTCAAATTCGACGGCGTCGCCGGCAACAAGGACAAGGAACTCGACGACCCCAAGGGCTACGGCGCCATCGAATACGCCTACTACCTGATGGCGCGGGACGCCGGCGTGACCATGAACGAATGCCGGCTGCTCGAAGAAAACGGCCGGCGCCATTTCATGACGAAGCGCTTCGACCGCCTGCCCGGCGGCGCCAAGCTGCACGCCCAGTCGCTGTGCGCGCTGGCGCATTTCGACTACAACGCCCCCGGCGCCTACGCCTACGAGCAGGCGCTGCTCGTCATCCGGCAACTCGGGCTGCCGATGGCGGCGGTCGAACAGCAGTTCCGGCGCATGGCGTTCAACGTCATCGCGCGCAACCAGGACGACCACGTCAAGAACATCGCCTTCCTGATGGACCAGGCCGGCACCTGGTCGCTGTCGCCCGCCTTCGACATGACCTACAGCTACAACCCGCAAGGCATCTGGACCGCGCAACACCAGATGAGCCTCAACGGCAAGCGCGACGGCTTCAGCCTGGACGATTTTCGGGCGTGCGCCAAAAGCGCCCTGATGAAACGCGGCCGCGCCGAAACCATCGTCGACGAAGTGCGCGCAGCCGTGGCGAAATGGCCGGACTATGCCGACCAGGCGCGGGTGATGGAAACCTGGCGCGACCAGATCCAGCGCAGCCTGCGCCTGAGCTTGCCGCGCAAGTGATTGCCTTATGCCCAAACCGGGCAGGAAGAGAAAAACAGGCGGGAACGATATGTCGATGAAAAGCGTTTTTTTGTCGACATATCGGGAAAACGTGTCGACCGCTTCGACATAAAACATTCGCCGCATGTGCGAAGATTCGGCCAATAACAAACAAGGGGATGTCTTGGATCCACTACAGGAACAGCAAGCGAGGGCATGGTCACGGGAGGAAGTTGAAGCAGCAGTTGCTGACTACCTGCATATGCTTACGCTTGAATTGTCAGGCCAGGCTTACAACAAGAGCGAGCATCGCAGAAATCTTCAAACAAAACTTCGGGGTCGCACTGAGGGATCGATCGAGCGTAAACATCAGAACATCAGTGCAGTATTGATCGATTTAGGTTGCCCATATATCAGTGGCTACAAACCCCTCTCGAACTACCAGTCAATTCTTTTTGACGTAGTGCAAGACCGTCTTTCGCAGGATCAACATTTTGACCGTTCAGCAATTAGCGCAGCTGAGCAACCTGCTGTAATGCCGCTAGTTCCGGACTTCGAATTTGTTGTCGAACCCCCTCCCTTAATGACTGAAGTCTCCGAGCCTAAGGCTGCCTATTTTGCGGGGAATAACGGTATTCAAAGAGACTACCTTGCGCGCGAAGCACGCAGTCGTTCGCTCGGAGCAGCTGGCGAGGAATTCGTGCTTGCTTACGAGCGTAACCGTTTGAAAAATATTGGTGCTCCCCGCTTGAGTGACAAGGTGGAACAGGTTTCTAAGACTAAGGGTGATGGATTGGGGTTTGATGTCCTTTCATTCGAACCTGATGGACGAGAACGCTTCATTGAGGTGAAGACCACTGCATTTGGAAAAGAAACCCCATTTTTCATCAGCCGTAATGAAACAGACTTTTCGGCTGCTTTTGCTGAACAGTTTCATCTCTATCGGCTATTCGAGTTTCGACGGCAACCAAAAATGTTTGACTTAAGTGGGCGTATACAGGACAAAGTCAGGCTAGATCCTGTCAGTTATTTGGCCCGTTTTTAGAGTGAGCCCTCTTGAGTTTGTAGATACGGGTCAGCTCAGAGCACAGTTTCCGCTCATATCCAGATGAACCAAAGCACCCGCATGCATGAAACGCTTTTCGCCAGCCCCGAAGGCCGCATGCTGGGCGTCGGCCTGGCGCTCACCGGCCTGATGCTGCTGGCGTTCGGGATCGGGTGGCACCTGTATCCGGACCGCATTCTTCCCTACGCGATCATGACGGGGCTGAACCTGATCATCGGCCGCGAGGCGGGGATGTCCTTCGGCTATGCAAGCGGTTTCGGTCATGCCCAGGTGGTGCCCCTCAACATCCTGATCGAGACGATCCAGGTGCTGGTGATCTACCCGCTGTTCGTGCAGAGCACGCGGCACCTGATCAGGCTGCGCACGCTGGAGCCTTTCATCACGCGCATCCACCACGCGGCGCAGTCCGGCGGGGGCGTGGTGCGCAAGTTCGGCATCGCCGGCCTGTTCGTTTTCGTGTTCGCGCCGTTCTGGATGACGGGCCCGGTGGTGGGGGCGATCATCGGATTTCTGATCGGCTTGCGCCCCTGGGTGAATCTGGCGGTGGTGCTGGTGGCGACCTATATCGCCATCGGCGTGTGGGCGCTGTTGCTGAACGAGCTCAATGTCTGGGCGTCGACCGTCAACCAGTACGCGCCCTACGTGTTGTTCCTCGCGATCCTGCTGATCGCTGCCGCGATGGAGTGGGTGGGGCGGCACCGCGAGCGCGGCTGAAAACGACGTACGTACCCGCATTCAATGCCGGTTCAAAAACGAAACGCTGTGGTTGACGCAGGCGCAGATAGCCGAGCTTTTCCAGACCACGCCGCAGAACGTCAGCCTTCATCTGAAAGCTATCTTCAACGAAGGGGAGTTGCAGGAATTCGCAACTTGTAAGGATTGCTTACAAGTTCGCCAGGAAGGCAGCCGTGAGGTTTGCCTCGACAGTCTTCGCTGCTTTCTTCACGGCAGGCTTGCTCTTCCTGGCTTTGGCGGCCTTGGCTGTTTCGCCAGGGGGCGTGAGCCGGATATCCACTCGCCGACCCAGCGCAGCCGCAGCGCTGGCCAGGGTGGTCAGCGTTAACCCGGGGTCGTTCTCGTCGAGCAGGCGATTGAGCGCTGCGCGGCTGGTGTGCATGCGCGTGGCAAGCTGGGCTTTGGTCAGTTGCTGGGCTTTCATTTCCTCGGCGATCTGCCAGGCGATGACGCGCTTGAGGGCTACGGCGGTCACCTCTTCCAGCATGGCTTCATCTTGCAGGAAGTCGTCAAAGCTGCTGCCAATATTCTGCTTGCCCATGATCTATTTGCCTCTCAGTTGTTTCAGCCGATCCTTCGCCAGGTTCAGGTCCGGCTTTGGGGTGGCTTGCTGTTTTTTGATGAAGCCATGCAACAGCACCATCGTCGACCCTTCCAGCGTAAACAACACCCGCGCGATGGTGTTGTCGAGCCTGATGCGTACTTCCCAGATATTGCCTTCCAAGTGCCTGACCAGAGGCATGCCCAGCGGCCAGCCGAATTGGACGGTCTTGATGTCCTCGCCAACGGTCTTGCGGTCCGCCGCGGGCAATTCCTTCAGCCAGTCGCGCACGGGTTCTGCCCCGGCGTCGGTCTGAAAGAATCGAACATCAAGCGCGGGCTTGGTCATTTGAATGTATCAATATTGGTACGTTTCTACAAGAGAAGATTGCAGGGCTCAAGGCAGTCGGTGATGAGCGGCAGCGCCGCTTACGCCCTCAACCGCACCCGCTTCTCCACCGTCAGCACCTCGCCCGCCGCATCCACCACCGCATACAGCCTGGGCGCCGGGCGGCCGGCCCAGGCCGGGCCGGGGGCGGGGCTGTCCAGGTACACCACTTGCCCGCCGTCGAACTGCTTTTCGACCTGGCCGTGGGCGAGCAGGTGGTTGAGGGCGTCGATGGATATCCCGCGCCGTTTCATGTGGCTGAAGGCGAGGGGGCTGATCTTTCCGAGTTTCATCATGGGGGTTCTCCTGCTTGCCTGCGCGGGCTGGTTGGCACCGCGCCTGGCGTTTTATGGATTGGGTATTTATACTGTACACATATACAACTGTACATGCATACAGTATTTGGAGGAAGCCCCATGAAAGAACTGACCAGCCGCCAGCAAGAAATCCTGAACCTGATCCGGGAGTGGATCGAGACCACCGGCCTGCCGCCGACGCGCGCGGAGATTGCGCAGCGCTTCGGCTTCAGTTCGCCGAACGCGGCCGAGCAGCATCTCAAGGTGCTGGCGAAGAAGGGCGTGCTGGACCTGGTGCCGGGGATGTCGCGCGGCATCCGGCTCAAGGGCGGCGGCGGGGTGCCGCTGGTGGGCCGGGTGGCGGCGGGCAGCCCGATCCTGGCGCAGGAAAACATCGAGCGGCACTACCAGTTCGACCCCGCCCTGTTTTCGCCGCGCGCGGACTACCTGCTCACGGTGCGCGGCATGAGCATGAAGGACGCCGGCATCCTCGACGGCGACCTGCTCGCGGTGCACAAGAGCGCCGAGGCCAAGGCGGGGCAGGTGGTGGTGGCGCGCATCGGCGACGAGGTCACGGTCAAGCGCTTTCAGCAGCGCGGCCACACCGTGCGGCTGCTGCCGGAAAACCCCGACTTCGAGCCCATCGTGGTCGACCTCAAGCGCCAGGAACTGGTGATCGAGGGCATCGCGGTGGGGGTGATCCGCAGCGGCAGGAGTCTGTAAGCGCGGTCTGCGGTGGGCGCCGGCGCGCTTGAGCCGGGGCCATACAACGGCGGTTTTGATTGGGAGGCATCACGATGAGCACTGAATTGGGTGAAATCGTTCTGTACCGGACGGCCGACGGCGGGCCGGCGCTGGATGTGCGGCTGGAGCGGGAGTCGGTGTGGCTCACCCAAACGCAGATGGCTGAGCTATTCGACAAGGACACGGATACTGTTGGCCTGCACATTCGCAATGTGTTCAAGGAAGGCGAACTAGAACCGGGATCAACTACCGAGGAATCCTCGGTAGTTCAAAACGAGGGTAGCCGGCAGGTACGGCGCACGGTTCGACTCTACAACCTCGACATCATTATTTCCGTCGGCTACCGCGTCAAGTCCCAGCGCGGCACCCAGTTCCGCATCTGGGCCACCAACGTGCTGCGCCAGCATCTGGTGCAGGGCTACACCGTCCACGAGCGGCGGCTGAAGGAACTCAACCAGGCGGTGCGCCTGGTCGCCGACGTGGCGCATCGCCGCACGCTCTGCGGCGACGAGGCAACCGCGCTGCTCGAGGTGGTGGCGGACTACGCCTATGCGCTGGAGGTGCTGGACGACTACGACCACCAGCGGGTGCATCTGGGCGAGGTGTCGCCCGGCCCGGTGGCGGCGCTGGAGCTGGACGAGGCGCGGCAAGTCATCGCTCGCATGGGGGAGCGCTTTGGCGCCACGGGTTTGTTCGGCCGGGAGAAAGACGAGGGGCTGGAGGGTTCGCTGGCGGCGGTGATGCAGAGCTTCGGCGGGCAGGAGATGTATCCCAGCCTGGAGGAAAAGGCGGCGCACCTGTTGTATTTTCTGGTCAAGAACCATCACTTCGTCGACGGCAACAAGCGCATCGCGGCGGCGCTTTTCCTGTGGTTTCTGCAGAAGAACCTGGCGCTTTACCGTGCCGATGGCGGCAAGCGCATCGCCGACAACGCGCTGGTGGCGATGACGTTGCTTATCGCTGAGAGCCGGCCGGACGAGAAGGACGTGCTGACGCGGGTGGTGGTGAATCTGATCAACCGGAAGAATGCGTGACCAAAGGCGCTCGCCGGCCTGATGCTGCTGGCGTTCGGCATCGGCAGCCGGCGAGGATTGATAATTCTTAAGTATTCCCCTGCCTGACCGCTTATTAAGGCCACGACGGCAGCTTGCCCCCGCTCGCTGCCGAGAGCCGGACGGGCTTGCTGGACGTCAGCGGTCTCTCTCCAGCCGTAGGCCTGGTACGGCGACTTGAAGCTGTGCGTGAGCAGGGTTGTCGGGCGGTGCCTGGGGCGTTGCCACCGTTTCAAGATTATTTGACAGGACATATTCAATCGATGAATCAGCTTGCCCAGGCGAATCGCCTGTCCCCTGCGCGTTGGGTGCTGATGGCCGGGCTGACCGGGCTGCTGGCCGGGGTGGTGGGCATTTATCTGGCGCAGGACGTGCGCTGGATCCGCTTTTTCGACAATCTGCACTGGACCGCCAGCACGCTGATGGCGACCGTGTTCGCCTGGCTGGGGGTGCGCTTGGCGCCCGCCGGCAGCGTCAGGAGCCTGCGCTGGATCGCGATCGGCCTGAGCGTCTACACGCTCGGCCAGCTCATCTGGGATGTCCAGACCTGGGTCGGCTTCGACGATTTCGTTTCGCCGTCCGACCTGTTCTATCTGGGGCTGGGCCCCTGCGTGGCCGCGGGCCTGCTGACCGAGGCGTGGCGGCTGGCCGACCGCGTCCAGCGCAAGACGCTGCTGCTGGACGCTGCGATTCTCGCCATTGCCGCCCTGACGCTGGTGCTGGTGCTGTATCTGCCCTGGCGCGGCGACATGCCGCTGCTGTCGATGGCGATGCTGGTGGCGTATCCGGTCAGCCTGTTCAGCGCGGCGTGCATCGGCCTGATCGCGGCCCCGACCCTGCGGCTGAAATTCTCCTGGGGCTACTGGGGCTTTCTGGCGGCGCTGATCGTGACCGGCATCTGCTGGATGGTGTGGAACTGGGAGGCGCTGGAAGGGAACACGCTCGATGGCACCTGGTTCAACATCCTGTTTTCGTTTTCGATCACGGGCCTCGGCCTGTCCACCCTGTACTGGCGCTTCGAGCCTTCGCGCAATGCGCTGTGGGAGCGATGGAGCGAAGGTTTCCTGCGCCTGCTGCCGCTGGTGGCGGTGGTGCTGTCCGGTCTGGCGGTGATCCTGCTCGACACCCAGGGCGGCGCGCCCGAGGGGGTCGAATATGCGGTCAAATCCGGCGCGCTGGTGGTGGTGATTCTGGCGATGCTCAAGCAGAGCACGCTGCTGCGCGAACACGAGCTGCTGAAAACCGTCACCCGCGATCTGGAAGTGAGCGAGCAGCAAAAACAGCTGATCCTGCATGCCATTCCCGACCTGGTCTGGCTCAAGGACGCGGACGGCGGCTACCGCATGTGCAACCCGGTGTTCGAGCGCTTTTTCGGCGCGTCCGAGACGGCCATCCTGGGCAAGACCGATTTCGACTATGTCGAGCCCGAACTGGCGGATTTTTTCCGCCAGAAGGACCTGGAGGCGATGGCGGCCGGGCAGCCGCTGCGCAACGAGGAATGGGTGACGTTCGCCGACGACGGCCATCGCGCCTTGCTCGAAACCCTGAAAACGCCGGTGCGCGACCGCAATGGCAACATCCTCGGCGTGCTCGGCATCGCGCGCGACATCACCGAACGCGAAACCGCCACCCGGCAGCTGGCGCTGGTGAATTTCGCGCTCAACCATGTGCGGGAAGCGGCCTATCTGGCGGACGAGCAGGGCTGCTTCCAGTATGTGAACGACGAGGCCTGTCGCTCGCTGGGGCATCCGCGCGAGCAGCTGCTGACGCTGCGGGTGACCGATGTCGATTGCAACTGCACCCGGCACGAGCAGTGGCAGCTTGTCTGGGAACAGCTCAAGTCGCAGAAAACCTCGACGTTCGAAAGCACCCACAAGGCAGGCGACGGCACGGTGTTTCCGGTGGAGATCAGCGCCAACTATTTCGAGTTTTCCGGGCAGGCCTACGTGCTGGGCCTGGTGCGCGACATCACCGAGCGCAAGCAGGTGGAAGAGCAGATCCGCAACCTGGCCTATTTCGATGCGCTCACCCGGTTGCCCAACCGCCGGCTGCTGATGGACCGTCTCGGCCATGCGCTGGTGTCCAGCCACCGCAGCCGCGAATTCGGCGCGCTGCTGATCCTCGATCTGGATCATTTCAAGTCGCTCAACGACACCCAGGGCCACGATGTCGGCGACCGCCTGCTGGTCGAGGTGGCGCGGCGCCTGAGCGACAGCGTGCGGCAGGAAGACAGCGTGTGCCGTCTGGGCGGGGACGAATTCGTGGTGATGCTGGAAGGCCTGGGCCAGGATGAACAACACGCAGCCAACCAGGCCGAGCTGGTCGCGGAGAAGGTGCGCCTCGCCCTCAACCAGCCTTATTCCCTGAATCTCAACGATGCGAAATTCCACGGCACCACCAGCATCGGCCTCACCCTGTTCCGTGGCCAGGACGCTTCGGTCGACCTGTTGCTGAAGCAGGCCGACGTGGCGCTGTATCAGGCCAAGGATGCCGGGCGCAATCTGGTTCGCTTCTTCAACCCGGCGATGCAGGCCGCGATCGATTCGCGCGCGATGATGGAAGCGGCGCTGCGCCGCGCCCTCGACCACGGCGAGTTCCGGCTCCATTACCAGCCGCAGATCGATCAGCACGACAACCTGGTCGGCGCCGAGGCCCTGTTGCGCTGGCTGCCACCGGACCAGGAGATGGTGACGCCGGACGTGTTCATCCCGCTGGCCGAGGACACCGGGCTGATCCTGCCGATCGGCCAGTGGGTGCTGGATACCGCCTGCGCCCAGCTGAAAGCCTGGGAAGCGGATCCGCGCACCGCGTCGCTGCAGTTGTCGGTCAACGTCAGCGCACGGCAATTCCACCAGGAGGATTTCGTCGAATCGGTTCAGCGCAGCCTGGTGTCGAGCGGCATCGATCCGGCGCGGCTCAAACTGGAGCTGACCGAAAGCGTGGTGCTCGACGACGTCGATCGGGTGGTCAGCCGGATGCATCAGATCATTGCGCTGGGGGTGCGCTTCTGCCTGGACGACTTCGGCACCGGCTACTCGTCGCTGTCCTACCTCAAGCGCCTGCCGCTGGATCAGGTGAAGATCGATCAATCCTTCGTCCGCGATGTGACGGAGGATCAGAACGATGCCGCCATCGTGCGGGCGATCATGGCGATGAGCCGGTCGCTGGGCCTGCAGGTGATCGCCGAAGGGGTGGAAACCCAGGCGCAACGCGATTTTCTGCTGCAGAACGACTGCACGGTCTATCAGGGATTCCTGTTCTGCAAGCCGCTGCCGATCGATGAATGGGGCAGCCTGCTTGGGTAAACTTCGGGGTGTCGCGCAACGGCGCACTCAGGTCATCCCGCCATGCCCACCTTCGTTAAATTCCTGCTCGCCTGCCTGCTCTGCCTCGCCGTTGTCGGCGGGGCGGCGCTGCTGATCCAGGTGCTGTTCGGGTGACCCCGCGGCAGGCGTCCATGCCACCGGCCGACGCCGCGGATTTGCGCGAGCTGTCCAGCCGGTTTCCCCACCCCGGCCGCATCGAGGCGATCTACCTGCGCCCGCAGCGCCGCGACGAAGTGGTGGCGGTCGACTCGGTGACGGCAATCGCCGCGTGCGGACTCGAAGGCGACCACTACGCGCAGCCGTCGCGCAGCCGCAAGGCGGGCGGCAACCGCCAGGTGACGCTGATCCAGGCCGAGCATCTGCCGGTGATCGCGGCGCTGACGGGGCAGACGCGCATCGACGCGGCCGTGCTGCGGCGCAATCTGCTGGTGTCGGGGCTGAACCTGCTGGCGGCGCATGCGCTGTTTCGCGACCGGCCGCTGCTGCTGCGCATCGGCGAGGCGGTGGTGCTGGAGGTGAGCGGGCATTGCGCGCCCTGTTCGCGCATGGAAACGCTGCTGGGGCCGGGCGGCTACAACGCGATGCGCGGCCATGGCGGGGTGAATGCCCGCATTCTGACGGGCGGGCTGATCCGGGTGGGGGACGCGGTGCGCTGCGAGCCGGAACTCAACCGCAGCCGGCAAACCCTCCGCTGCGCCGAACCCGGCCGCAAGCCATGATCCGGCCGCCTCGCTGACAGCCATGGCGACACCGCTCTCGCATCTGGCCGTGCCCCTTGCGCTGACCGCGGCGCTGGGTGGCGACATCGTGCCGCCGGGGCTGATGGCGCTGGCGCTGGCCTGCGCGGTGCTGCCCGATATCGATGCGCTGGGGCTGTGGCTGGGCATTCCCTACGAGCATCCGTTCGGCCACCGTGGCTTCACCCATTCGCTGCTGTTTGCCGTGATGCTGGCCGGCACGGGGACGCTGCTTGCGTCGAGGCTGGGTTACGATCCGTTGACCGCGTTCGGCGTGCTGCTGGTCAGTGCCGCGTCGCATGGGCTGATCGATGCGATGACCAACGGCGGCCTCGGCATTGCTTTCTTCAGTCCGTTTTCGCATCGGCGCGGCTTTTTGCCGTGGCGGGTGATCGAGGTGTCGCCGCTGCGCCCGTCCGCGCTGTTTTCGCGGCGCGGTTTCGGGGTGCTGCGCTCGGAGATGCGCTGGGTGTGGATGCCCTGCCTGGTGGTGGCGCTGCTGGGAATTGCGCTGCGGGCCCGTTGATATCATTGGTTCTGAAATGATCGTGGAGAAGCCTGATGCCGAACCGTAGATTTGACCGCGTTGTCCTGGTGGCACTTGCCACGCTGCTTGGCGCTTGCTCCACCACGGATGTCGTGGTGCCGATCGATACGATGCAGATCGTGGCGGGCAGGCAGGACGCTTCCCGCAGCGTTCAGGTTCAGGTGACGGATATCCGCCGGGAAGCGAACCTCGAACGCACCACGATCGGAAACCTGTCGATGGGGCGGATCACGCTGCAGCCGCCGGTCCCGGAGCTGGTGCAGGCGGTCGTCGAGGCGAGCGCCCATAAGGTACTCGCGAGCCGCGGGGTGAGCGAGCCGCAGACCGTGCTGTGCGGGATACGCGTGTTCGAGATCGCGACGCCGGCAACCCCGCTGTACTGGGATATCAACACGAAGATCGAGCTGGTGCTGCGTGTCCGCGGGCAGGATCGCATCGTCTCGGGGACGGCGACCGAGCGCACCTTCGTCTGGCCGACGGAGGCGCTGATCGAGCGGGTGACGACCGCAGCCCTGCGCCAGGTGAGCGCCGAGTCTGAACAGGCCCTGGAGGCCTTATTCGCGTTGCCGCACTGACTCGGGGTCCTGGGGTTTTCTGGCGTGATCCGCGGCGGTCAGCCGGATCGCGAGCGCAATCCGGCTCCCGAGCTCGTGGCACGCCTGGGCCCTGGTAAGGGCAGGAATGGGCACCGGCAGCACGAATGCGGGCATCATGAATGTGCCCTCGACTTTGGCGCCCTCGTGTCGAATCTTGACGCTGTCGTCGAGCGACCAGAGCGCGGCATCGAGCGCGGTGGTTTCGCCTTGCCAGATGAAGCCGAGGCAGCCGCCGCCCCCGTAGCCGGCGCCGCACAGGATGAATCCGCCGGGCTTGTCCTCGAGGGTTCCGCCGCTGAAAACGATGAGGTACTGCAGTCCGCGACGCAGCAGCCGTGCACGAACATCCTCGCGGGCGAGCAGCGCGGCGAAGCCGGCTTCGGTCGCCGGCTGGGTCGCGGGTTCGAGCAGCGGAAACAGCGTGTCGCGGATGGTGCGCTGCGGTGTCACGACGATTTCGGGCGCGACTTCGCGAATGCGCGCGGTCAGGCAGGCTTCGATGTCGCCCCCCATGGCGTACAGTGCGTCGGCCGGATCGGCCGGCCACCAGACGATGCCGACCGGTATGGCCGCCGGTGCCTCCGCCTGTGCAAGCAGCGACGTGCAGAACAGGCAGGATGCCGCAACGAGGGTGCGTGCAATGCGCATCATGGCGAAACACGCCGCTGGGAAATTCGCGCCGACCAGTCCTTCAGCGCGGGGTCGTGTTCCGCTTCCACCATGAAGCGCGCAATGGCTTCGCGCATAGTGATCTCCAGCTCCGGCATGATGCAGTCCCGCACATCGAGGCACTCGGTGATGCGGCGCTGGTGGCTCTGCTGTGCCGATGCGATCCAGCACCGGATTTCGATGCCGCCCGGCTCATAGAGGCAGACACGATAGGCGATGCGCACGACGTCGGGTTTGCGGTCCGTGCCGAGTATGAGCTCTGCATCCGTTTGCTCGAGCACGATCACGCCATCCAGGCCGGTGCTGCCTTCGCGCCAGGGCGGCCAGTCCGGCAACTCGACCGCCTGGGTGAACATGCTGGCGAAGACCCGCTCGAAGCGGGCGACGCTTGCCTTGCCCACTTCGATGCGCACCAGGGGATTGACGAGGATCGCGGTGCGTGCGGCGCTCGCGTAAACGACGCCTACCCGCGCATCGATGCGCTGGAAAATCGGCGGATCTTCCGGCGGTGGCGCGAGCGGAACGGTTCCGCATGCAGCGAGCGCCAGCGCCACCAGCGCGGCGCATCCGCGCCACTGCCTGAATGGCAGCGACAGCGCGCGATAGAAACGGGCGGACTCGATCAATTCCATCAGTTCAGACCAGGTTCATCAACATGCGACCGGAAGGATATCAAGGCCGTCAGGACCGCATGGCGAAAATCGCTTCGTATTCAATCATGGCAACGGTGCGATGACGAGCGGCACGGCCGCCTCCGCCACAGTCAGTCCGCCGTGCACGCCGGTGTGGATACCCTGTCTGGTGGCGGCGCTGCCGGGGATTGCGCTGCGGGGGCTGGCTAGCATCCCATCCGTTCCAGATTCGCCAGAAATTTTTCGAGCCCCGCTCTGGCGCCGCCGATCCACGGGGCGCCGTGGGCGAACAGCAGATGGTCGAATTCGCGTTCGCGCAGGTGCTTGCGAAAGATCGTGCGCAGGCCGTGCTTGACCCCTGCCGGGTCGTCGCCCATGTAGGCGTCCGGCACGAAGCCGAGCTTGCCTCGCTCGCGCACGATGGCGTCGCCGAGACTCAGGATGCCGCCGTGCAGCGGCAGATAGAACGCGGTTTCCTCGGGGCACAGCGCCGCGACTTTCAGCGCCAGCACCCCGCCGGGGAGCAACTTGCCGTGGCTGAAGCCCCTGACTTTTTCGCCGTGGGTGAATTCGTGCAGTCCGTCCTTGTGGCACCACACCTGCGCGCCATAGCGGGCGGCGAAGCGGTCGCTGTGGCGATAGTGGTGGCGGTTGGTGAGATAGACGTGCTGCGGCGCACCGTGCGCCGCGAACCACTCGATGCCCTGCGCCGGCACGCGCGGGTCGATCAGCACCGGCGGATGGGTCGTGTTGAGGTAGTAGGAGTGGACGTAGGCCTGGATGCCTTCATGGAAGGTTTTCCAGTGAAAAACGCCGGGCAGGATTTCTTTCATGGCGGGTGTCCTCGGGTCCAGGGCAAGACAATTCCAGAACACAAAAAAGCAGCACGTTCTTGTCGATTACAAGCCCGATTTCCTGTGACGCGGGGATGGCTATCCCGCCGGCCAAGGTCCGCTCATGCAGACGGGCAGGCGGGCATCAGGTGGCATCAGCCAAGTCGGGACTGTTTTCACCGTACCCACGCGAAGACGGGGAGGGTGCATCAGTTATCGTCGCCCCGCCCGCGCCCCTGATCCCGTTGGCGGGGACTCTGTTGTGGCGGGGGCGGAGCCTTCTGATAGTGCTCCTGATATTGCCGCATCACGGGCTCCCGCGGCTGGTAACGGTAATGTTCCTGCTGGAGTTCGCGTTGCCGCTCCACTTGTTTGGGGTAGCGCTCGCCGGAGTAACGCTGCTGGTAGGACGGCAGCGGGGCACGCGGCGGGGGTGGAGCCGTGCGGTGGCTCCTTTGATCCCAGCCGCTTTGCTGTTCCCATTCACGCCCCCACTGATTTCCCCAGTGGGGCGCCTCATCCCGTCGCCAGTCGCGGAAATACGGAGGAGGCTGGCGGTAATAGCGCACCGGCACGCTCAGGAGGTAGGTCGGCACGACATCCGGCCACACAAACCACCAGGGACCGTTGTACCAGTAGCTCGCGTACCAGTTGTCGTGGTGGAAGACCCAGTACATGCCGTCGTAGAAGAAGAAATTGATATTCAGATACGGCGCGTAATAGACCGGGTAACCCGGCACGGCGACGAGGTTCGGGTAGGCCGGCAGGTTGATTCCGATGCTGACGTTGGGATACCCGATCCCGACGCCCACCTGGACGTCTGCGGGCGCCGCCGGGGACAGCAGCATCCCCAGGGCTATGATTGTGTAGCGTATTTTCAGCATGTTCGACCTCCAGATGGATAACCATGGCCGCACGCCTGATCGCTCAGGAATGCGGTTGCCCGACCTCATTCCTTGAACGGTGCGTTTTCAGGCTCGACGCTCTCGATCTGCGGGATGGCTTTTTGCGGATGCTGCCTGATGATCCGCTTCAGTGCGTCATCCGTGCGGGCGCCGTGGACGCTGCTCTGCTGCACTGCGGTATCCGGCGGGAATTCAGGCGAAGCGGACGCGATGCGCTCAATGTCGGCTTCGGCGGCAAGCCAGTCTTCCAGATCATGGCCGTGGACGTGGCCACGCCGCGCGAAGCGGTAGTAGGCGGCGTCGCGAATCATCGCCTCGCGCTGCTCGAGGCTGAAGGCGCCTCGCCAGGTGATGTCAGGATCATTGCGCGGGTCGAGCGGTGTGGGTGCGGCCATGTTTTCGTCCTCCATCGTTGAAGACAGGGAATCTCGTGAGCAGGCCAAGACCGCCGTTGCAACGCTCCCGCCTGAATGACAGCTAACCTGATTTAAATATAGTCGGTTCGCCGGCGGGCAGGGTTGGTAGGCAGGGAGGCGCGCTGCTTCATGCGGGAGGAGGCGTCAGGCCACTAGTACGACAACCCATAAGTTTCGCTATGTTCGACACGCACCGCATCGCCGATTGCTTTGTCGCTCATCCTCGCCATAGCTACGGCTATGGCTGCGGTTCGCTTCGCGCACTCGGCGCGCGGATGCGCGTCTCGGCATGTACGCAAACTTATGGGTTGTCGTACTAGCCGCCCCAGGTCCGCACGCGCCCGACGTCCAGGTGCACGAAATTGGAGCCCGGGTAGTAGCCGACGCCGCCGCTTTGCAGCTTGAGCCCGGCCCGGCGCAGGTCGGCCAGTTGAATGCCGGGAATGCGGATGTCGATGGCCTTGCCCTGCATGTGCAGGCTGCCCTTGGCGACCCCACCCGAGTGGCTGGCCAGCATCTGGTTGCTGGCCGGCGAGCGGTAGCCGGAAATGACCTGGAAAGGCTGTGACGTGCCCAGCATGGCATTGACGCGATGGAGCAGATCGAGCAGGCCGGTATCGATGGCGGCCACCTGGTCGGTGCGGTGGTCGCGCAGGACGCGGTTGATTTCCGCGAGGGTTTCCGCCACGTAATTGCCTTCGATCCAGTAGGGCCGGTCGAGCGTTTCGCCGGTATGCAGGTTGTTGAAGCTCAAGACGGCGCTCGGGCAAGACCAGCCCCTGGCTGGCGAATGCGGGCAGCGGCAAGGCGGCGGCCAGCAGGCCCAGCTTGAGAAAGTTGCGACGGTTGAGGGGGTGTTTCACGGGCTTCCTTTCCATCCATTGGGTGGCTTGCGGCCGACTTCGCGGGCAAGCCCTTCCTGTGCAGCGATCACGGCCTCGGCGGCAGGCCAGTCGATGTTACGGCTCAGGCCATGAGCCTCCGCCATGTCACGAACCATTTGTAGTGAATCCACCTTTTTATTGTAGATGTCCTGATGGACTTCGAGCAGGATGCGGCCGTCCACGGTGACTGCCAGCAGAACCGGCTGATAAATCAGCAGGCCGGTATTTCCGACCTCGGTCTGCTCGAAAAGTTCGGCGATATCGTCGGGATGCAGGCGGATGCAGCCATGGCTCCTGAACTGGTACACGCTCGACGGTGCGATGGTGCCGTGAATGCCGAAGCCCCGCAGGCTCAGCCCGAGCCAGTGAGCGCCCAGCGGATTGTCGGGGCCGGGGGGCACTTCCTCCAGTACGGCTTTCCCCTCGCGGCGCATTTCTTCCTGGATGGAAATGGGTACTTTCCAGGTCTTGTTCTTCACCCGCGAAACGATCTCGAATTCGCCCCCGGGCGTGGGCCAGGTAGGCTTGCCGAGACCGACCGGATAGGCGGCCAGCAGCTGGCCGTCGCTGAAGTGGAACAGCATGCGCTGCGGGATGTTGATGAGAATGCCGTCGTCGAGCAGCGCCGGCACGATGTGGGGATGATGGATCTGCAGGCGCTGGCCGGGATGGATGACGGCGCTATAGCGAATGGCGTTCTGCCGGGCAATGAGCTCGGCGCTCACGCCGAAGCGGGCGCCGATGGCGATCAGGAAATCCCCCGGCTGAACGGTGTAGTCGGTGTCGCCGCCGGTCACCTGCCGCGACAGCGGTGGCAGCTCGTTCGCGGCGGCCACCAGGCTGAGGCTTGCCAGCAGGCAGGCGAAACCGTGACGTGCCAATGCAAGCATCAGGGCTTGGCGGGCGCGGGTCAGCGTCCCAGGGTCTGCACGAAGGCCAGCACTTCCGCCGCATGTCCCGGCGCCTTCAGCCCGCGCCAGCTTTTCACCAGCGTGCCGTTGACGTCGAACACGAAGGTGCTGCGCTCGACGCCGCGCACCTGCTTGCCGTACATGTTCTTCAGCTTCATCACGCCGAACAGTTCGCAGGCTGTTTCCTCGGTGTCGGCGAGCAGTTCGAAGGGGAACTCGAACTTGGCCTTGAAGTTCTCGTGCGACTTCAGGCTGTCGCGCGAGACGCCGACGACCGTGGTGTTGGCCTTGCCGAAGTCGGGGTAGAGGTCGCGGAATTCCTGGCCTTCCAGCGTGCAGCCGGGCGTGTCGTCCTTGGGGTAGAAATAGACGACGACGTTGCGGCCGCGCTGGGCGGACAGCTTGAAGACGGTGTTGCCGGTGGACGGCAGTTCGAAATCGGAGATGACGGGGTCGCTCATGGTGTGCCTTTCCTGGCTGGATTGCTGGTTAATTTAACGGGTGGAGGATTTGAGCAGGACGACGACCGCGCCGGCGCCGCCGTCGACGGTGCGCGCCTGGCAGAAGGCCAGCACGTCCTCGCGCTGCATCAGCCAGTGGCGCACCTTGTTTTTCAGCACCGGCAGGCGGTTTTTCGAACCGTAGCCCTTGCCGTGGATGATGCGCACGCAGCGCCGCTCTTCAAGCATGCAGCGGTTGAGGAAGGCGGCCAGCGCCACGCGCGCTTCGTCGCCGGTGTGGCCGTGCAGGTCGAGTTCGCCCTTGATGACCCAGCCGCCGCGCCGCAGTTTGCGCAGCGCGGCGGTGGGCACGCCGGGGCGCGCAAAAACCAGTTCCTCGCCGGTGGCAAGGGCGGCGTCCCAGTCCCACGGGTCGGACAGCGCATCGATCAGCACCTGCTGCTCGTCGCGCTGGCGTTGCCGGGCCACCGGCTTGGGGCGCTGCGTCGTCAGCGTCGCGCGGTTGTGCGGCGGCAGCGGCACCGCATCGGCCACGCTGCGGCGGAACAGCATGACGCCGTCCGGCTGGGGCTTGGGTTTATGCGGTGGCTGGGTGGGCGCGGGTGCCTGCTCGCGCAGGCTGCGGCGCACCCGCGCCAGCGCCTCGAACGAGGCGGGCGCCAGCGGGCTGCGGCCGCGCTTCATGGGCTAGATCAAGCGGTCTTGCCGAGCGCGTCGAGGTAGCGTTCAGCGTCGAGCGCGGCCATGCAGCCGGTGCCGGCGCTGGTGACGGCCTGGCGGTAGATGTGGTCCTGCACGTCGCCGGCGGCGAACACGCCTTCGATGTTGGTGGCGGTGGCATTGCCCTTGTTGCCGCCCTTCGTCACGATGTAGCCGCCCTCCAGCGTGATCTGGCCTTCGAAGATGGCGGTGTTGGGCTTGTGGCCGATGGCGATGAAGATGCCGGTCAGCGCGATGTCCTTGGTGCTGCCGTCCTGGGTACTCTTGATGCGCATGCCGGTGACGCCGGTCTTGTCGCCCAGCACCTCATCCAGCGTGCTGTTGAGTTCGAGCGTGATCTTGCCTTCCTTGACCTTCTCCATCAGGTGGTCGACCAGGATTTTCTCCGACTTGAAGGTGTCGCGGCGGTGCACCACGGTGACGTGCTTCGCGATGTTGGCCAGATACAGCGCTTCCTCGACCGCGGTGTTGCCGCCGCCGATGACGGCGACATCCTGGTTCTTGTAGAAGAAGCCGTCGCAGGTGGCGCAGCCCGACACGCCCTTGCCCATGAACGCCTGTTCGGACGGCAGACCGAGGTACATGGCCGAGGCGCCGGTGGCGATGATCAGCGCGTCGCAGGTGTAGGTGCCGGAATCGCCGATCAGGGTGAACGGCTTTTCGGTCAGCTTGGCGGTGTGGATCTGGTCGAAAATGATTTCGGTCTTGAAGCGCTCGGCGTGACGCTGGAAGCGGTCCATCAGCTCGGGGCCCTGCACGCCGTCGACATCCGCCGGCCAGTTGTCGACTTCGGTGGTGGTCATCAGCTGACCGCCCTGCTGCATGCCGGTGATGACGACCGGAGAGAGGTTGGCGCGCGCGGCGTACACAGCGGCGGAGTAGCCGGCAGGGCCGGAACCGAGGATAACGAGTTTGTGGTGTGCGGTGCTCATGGTGTCTGCTCGGGTGGGGTGGGGAAAAGCGGACTATTCTAACCAATCTTGGCGACGGCATTTCCATGCTGTCTGTCCGGGATGTCCGCCCGTTTATAATCGGGGCACTTTCGTCTGTTTCAAGTTTCCCAGGTTCCCATGGCGCGTCCCGCTTCCCGTTCGTCGACTTCCTTGCCCCCGCGCATGCAACGCCTGTTGCGCGAGGCGCGCGCCTTGCTGGTGGGATGCGCCGCGCTGCTGCTGGCCGCGATCCTGCTGACGCACCATGCGGCCGACCCCGGTTTTTCCACCACCGGCGACGGCGGCATGGTGAACAACCTGGGCGGGCATATCGGCGCGTGGCTGTCCGATCTGCTGCTGCTGCTGTTCGGTCTGTCGGCCTGGTGGTGGCTGGTGCTGGCCGCGGGCTACGTCATCCACACCTTCCGCCATCTGGACGACACGCCGCTGGCCGACCGGCGGCAACGCTGGGTCCGGCTGGGAGGCTTCGGCCTGCTGCTGCTCGCCAGCACCGGCGTCGAATGGCTGCGCACCTGGCACTGGACCGTGGCGCTGCCGGACGCGCACGGCGGCGTGCTGGGTGCATGGAGTGGGCGGTGCGGCCGGCGCCCTGTTCGGCTTCACCGGCGGCTCGCTGATCCTGCTGCTGCTGATGGCAGTGGGCTTCAGCCTGTTCACCGGCGTGTCGTGGCTGACCATGGCCGAGCGTACCGGCGCGTGGGTGGAGCAGGCCTGGTGGAAATCGATCCAGACCTGGCAGGCCTACCGCGACCGCAAGCTGGGCGAAGTGGCGCAGCTGAAACGCGAAGCCAAGGTGTCGGTGGTCAAGAAGAAACTCGACGAAGCGCCGCCGATCCGCATCGAGCCGGTGGTGAAGGAAGTGCCGCAATCGACACGCGCCGTCACCGAAAAACAGGCGCCGCTGTTCTCCGATCTGCCCGATTCGCCGCTGCCGCCGCTGCATCTGCTCGACCCGGCCGACGAGGCGGTGGAAACCGCCAGCGCCGAGTCGCTGGAATTCACCTCGCTGATGATCGAGCGCAAGCTCGCCGAATTCGGCGTCGAGGTGAAGGTGGTGTCGGCCTCGCCCGGCCCGGTGATCACGCGCTACGAAATCGAACCGGCGATCGGCGTCAAGGGCAACCAGATCGTCAACCTGTCGAAGGATCTGGCGCGCACGCTGTCGGTGATCAGCATCCGCGTGGTCGAAGCGATTCCCGGCAAGCACACCATGGGGCTGGAAATTCCCAATCCCAAGCGGCAGATCGTGCGGCTGTCCGAGATCCTCGGGTCGAAGGCCTACCACGACAGCACCAGCCCGCTCACCATCACGCTCGGCAAGGACATCGCCGGCAATCCGGTGGTGGCCGATCTGGGCAAGATGCCGCACCTGCTGGTGGCGGGCACCACCGGCTCGGGCAAGTCGGTCGGCGTCAACGCCATGATCCTGTCGCTGGTGTACAAGTCCGATCCGTCCGCCGTGCGCATGATCATGGTCGACCCCAAGATGCTCGAGCTGTCGATCTACGAAGGCATCCCGCACCTGCTGGCGCCGGTGGTCACCGACATGAAGCAGGCCGCCAGCGCGCTCAACTGGTGCGTGGGCGAAATGGAGCGGCGCTACAAATTGTTGTCCGCCGTCGGCGTGCGCAACCTCGCCGGCTACAACCAGAAAGTGCGCGACGCGAAAAAGGCCGGCACGCCGCTGACGCATCCGTTCAGCCTGACACCGGATAACCCTGAGCCGCTGGAAACCATGCCGATGATCGTGGTGATGATCGACGAGCTCGCCGACCTGATGATGGTGGTCGGCAAGAAGGTCGAGGAACTGATCGCGCGTCTGGCGCAAAAGGCTCGCGCGGCCGGCATCCATCTGATCCTGGCCACCCAGCGTCCCAGCGTCGACGTCATCACCGGCCTGATCAAGGCCAACATCCCGACCCGCATCGCGTTCCAGGTGTCGAGCAAGATCGACTCGCGCACCATCCTCGATCAAATGGGCGCCGAGGCGCTGCTGGGGCAGGGCGACATGCTCTACCTGCCGCCCGGCACCGGCCTGCCGCAGCGCGTGCACGGCGCCTTCGTCTCCGACAACGAAGTGCATCGCGTGGTCGATTACCTGAAGTCGCTGGGCGAACCCGAATACATCGAAGGCGTGCTCGAATCGCCGGAAGAAGCGGGCGAGGGCGGCGGCGAGTTCGGCGAGGCGGCGGAAGCCGATCCGCTGTACGACCAGGCTGTCGCCTACGTGCTGAAAACGCGCCGCGCGTCGATCTCGTCGGTGCAGCGTCAACTGCGCATCGGCTACAACCGCGCCGCGCGCATGATCGAGGACATGGAGCGCGCCGGCCTGGTGTCGGCGATGCAGAGCAACGGCAACCGCGATGTATTGGCGCCGGGAGGCGACGCATGAAGTTTTACGCACTGATCCCCGCCGCCGGCAGCGGCTCGCGCATGGGCGGCGCAATCGAAAAGCAGTACCTGGACCTCAATTCGGTGCCCATGATCGCGCACGCGATGATGGTGCTGGCGCGCGAACCGCGCATCGCCAAACTGTTCATCGTGCTGTCGCCCACCGACAGGCGCTGGAACAACTACGCGTGGCAGGGCTGGGAAGAACGCATCGAAGTGCTGCGCTGCGGCGGCGCCAGCCGTGCCGAGACGGTGCTGAACGGCCTCGACGCCATCGCCAAAATCTGCGAACCCGACGACTGGGTGCTGGTGCACGATGCCGCGCGGCCCTGTCTGCCGGACGAGATGCTGGGCAAGCTGCTGGATGAAGTCGCCGACGACCCGGTGGGCGGCCTGCTCGCGGTGCCGGTGGCCGATACCCTGAAACGCGCCGCGGCGGAGTCGACATCCGGCGCCCGCGCCGAAGCCACCGTGCCGCGCGCCGGCCTGTGGCAGGCGCAAACCCCGCAGATGTTTCGCCACGGCACACTGACCGAAGCGCTGCGCGCGGCAGGCAGCGACATGACCGACGAAGCGTCCGCCATCGAGGCGCTCGGCCTGCAGCCCCGGCTGGTCGAGTCCGACAGCCGCAACCTCAAGGTCACCTATCCGCAGGACCTCGAACTGGCGGGCATGATTCTGGGGAAGCTCAATGAGTGATATCCGTACCGGCCACGGCTTCGACGTGCACGCGTTCGCCGACAACCGCAAGCTCATCCTCGGCGGCGCCGAGATTCCCTACGACCGTGGACTGGCCGGCCATTCCGATGCCGACGTGCTGCTGCACGCGATCTGCGACGCCCTGCTGGGCGCGGCGGGCCTGGGCGACATCGGCCGCCATTTCCCCGACAGCGACGCCGCGTTCGCCGGCATCGACAGCCGCATCCTGCTGCGCCGCGTCGTCGTGCAGCTGCAGCAACTCGGCTGGCGCATCGGCAATGTCGACGCCACCATCATCGCCCAGGCGCCGAAGATGGCGCCGCACATCGCTCGGATGACCGCGCACATCGCCGCCGATCTCGGCATCGGCATCGACCGCGTCAACGTCAAGGCCACCACCACCGAGAAACTCGGCTTCACCGGTCGCGGCGAAGGCATCGCCGCCGAAGCGGTGTGCCTGCTCCTGCGTGACTGACTCCACCCCCATCGAAGATCAGCCGCAGCGGCTGTTCTTCGCCCTGTGGCCGGACGAGGCCACCCGCGCCGCGCTCAACCGCACCGGCAAATGGCTGCACCAGCACTGGAATGGTCGCCGCATGCGCGCCGACACCCTGCACCTCACGCTCGCTTTCCTCGGCAGCACGCCCGTCGCACTGCGCGATGCCTTGCTGCCGCATGTCGACGCCGTGCGGGCCGAAGCTTTCGAACTGCGCCTCGACCAGCCCGGCTTCTGGCGGCACAACCGCATCGGCTGGCTGGGCATCCGCCAGCCGCCGTCGCAACTGGCCGATCTGGTGGCGGCGTTGCAGGTCGCCCTGCAGGACGCCGGGACTCGATTTCGACGCCCGCCCGCATCTGCCGCACGTCACCCTGCTGCGCAACACCGCGGGCGGCGAGCTGCCGCCATGCGAGCCGGTGCAATGGCGCGTGCGCGATTTCGTGCTGGTGGCGTCGCGCACCGATGCGGACGGCGCGCATTACGAGGTCGTCCGGCGCTGGCCGTTGACGTGACAGGGGCAGGCCCCTAGACGCCCGTCCACTTGCTGCGGAAGATGAAATAGACCGCACCGAGGATGCACAGTCCCGCCCACAGATAATCCAGCTTCAGCGGCTCCTTCAGATAGAGGAACGCGAACGGCACGAAGACGCTGAGCGTGATCACCTCCTGCAGGATCTTCAGCTGCGCGACCGACATCACGCTGTAGCCGATCCGGTTGCCCGGCACCTGCAGCATGTATTCGAAAAAGGCGATGCCCCAGCTGATCAGGGCGGCGATCACCCACGGTTTCTGGTTCAGTTCCTTCAGGTGCGCATACCAGGCGAAGGTCATGAAGACATTGCTGAGCGACAGCAGCAGGACGGTGAGCAGGTAGGGACGCATCAGTCTGGGATCCTGGGAATGTTGCTTCTGCCGTATCGATTCGAACCCGGCCTCGGGTTGTACGCTGGCCGCACGCGGCTTACGCCCGAATGTCGGGCTCAACGAGATGTGCGAGCAAAACGAGCGACTCCTGCCATCCGAGATAGCACATTTCGACCGGGATGACCTCGGGAATGCCTTCCTGCACCACATTCAACTCGGTTCCGCAGGACACCGCCTTCAGGGACACCGTCACCTGGATGACGCCGGGCAGATTCGGGTCCTCGAATTCGTCCGTGTAGCGGATCAGTTCGTTGGGCACCAGTTCCAGGTATTCGCCGCCGAAGGAATGGCTCTGTTCGGTGGTGAAATTGGTGAAGGACATTCTGAACGTCCCCCCGACGCGGGCCTCCATGTGATGCACCGTGCAGGTAAAGCCGTTTGGGGGAAGCCACTTGGCCATCGCATCGGCGTTGAGGAATGCGCGATATACCCGTTCCGGCGGTGCGCGCAAAACGCGGTGGAGACGAACAGTGTGGGTGGGCATGAGGCGTGCTCCTGTAAGGAAGTGTTTTTCCGTCTTGTTCGGGCGTCGCTAGCCCCCGCTCAGGGCCTGGAAAATGTAAACCGTCCCGTCATCGGGGACGCGATCGGACAGTGTCTTTCGGTCGATCACGACGGTGTCGTCGATGCAGAGCATCACATGCCGGCGCAGCGCCCCGTGTTCGTCGAGCACGTAATCGGTAAAGCCCGGGGCCATCTCGTTGACCGCGCGCACGACGTCGGCGACCGAGCCGGCGGGCACCGTGATCGTCCGGTTCTCCAGTTGCGGGAAG
This sequence comes from uncultured Hydrogenophilales bacterium, assembly GCA_963818665.1. Lineage (GTDB taxonomy): Bacteria > Pseudomonadota > Gammaproteobacteria > Burkholderiales > Thiobacillaceae > Thiobacillus. The sequence goes on from CAWFTM010000008.1 coordinate 29,927, forward strand.
AAGCGGTAGAGATGCTGCGTCATCTGCACCGTAGGCATGGCGTTCAGCCGAATCGCACCGAATACACCGGCGGGAAGTTGTTGCCGAGGCATTGCCAGGATTCGCCCCGGTCTTCCGACACGTAGACATTGCCCGTCGTGCTGCCAAAACACAAACGATCGCCCGCCACATCGAGGCCATGCCGCAGCACGATGTCGTAGGCATTCTCCTGCGGCAGGCCGTTTCGAAACGCTTGCCACGACTGCCCGCCGTCGCGTCGTCCGCGCGACGAACAGGCCGCCGCTCGATCGCCATGCGTTCCGAATCCGCGCGCGCCGGCACGACCCACGCGGTGCGCCCGTCCTGTGCGTCGGCCGCGATGGGGAAACCGAAATGCACGCCCGCATCCGGCACGCTGACTTTTTTCCAGGTCCGCGCCGCGTCGTCGCTGTAAAACACACCGCAGTGGTTTTGCTGCCAGAGATGATCCGGCTGCCCGGGGCAGGCGGTCACGAAATGCGGATCGTGCCCCCACTCGGCTTCCGGATTCGGCAGGTAATCGTTCAGCATGCCGCGATTGCGGCTCGCCCACGTCTGGCCGCCATCGGTGGTCTCGATGCACGCCGGCGGTCGATACCGCGACATGCACATGATCCGGATCGCGCGGATCGACCACGATGGAATGGATGCCGGGTTCGAACACGCCGTAGTCGATGCTCGCCGGCGTGCCGTGCCAGCGGTTTTCGCGACGTCGCATCGCCGGCGAACAGATCGCCGCCGCGACTCTCGTGGTTCCACAGCGGCCGGTTGAGTGCCCAGCTGTCGCCGCCGTCGTCGCTGACGAACAGGCCGCCGGGGATCGTGCCGGCATACAGCCGGCCCGGCTGGCTGGCAGGGCCGAATGCCATCGTCCAGATCTTGAGCACGCTGGCATCGGCATACTCGGGCTGCGCGGACGGCGACGCCGGATCGAAATCCGGCGTAGGCAGTACCTTGACGATATAGCGCGCGCCCTTGGGATACTTCAACGACGTCACATCCTCCCAGGTCGCGCCGCCGTCGCGCGAACGCGCCAGCTTGGGCCCCCAGTGGCCATGGTCCAGGCACGCCCACAGCGTGCCGTCACGCGGATCGCGCGCCGCGTAACACACGGGAATGCCCGCATGCACGATGGGACGCGGACGCCAGCCCGAATCGATGCGATCGAAAATGACGGTGCCCTTGCGGGTACCCAACAGAATCATGTCAGACATGGGTTTGCCCTCCTATGTTTACGTCGACTCGTGTGCTCACTGCGATACCTGTCATCTGGCTTGCTGGCGGAACGCCCCGCAGGAGCGGAATGTCATGCCCCGGCTGACTTTGCGCCCACCCTGGCATCAAATTTCTCCTTGTTGATAACGAAGCGCTCGTGACGCCCCTTGGAGATCAGGTCTATGCCATCGTGTGCCTCGACAGCAAAGATGAGTTTCTTTCCTTCAACGGCAATCAATTCGACGGTTGCCGTGACTTCAAGCCCGGGTGGCGTGGCAGCCTCGTGGCTGACATCGATGTGGGTTCCAACGGTTTGTTCTTTCGGCCAGTCGAGATGAGGGTTGATGGCCTTGATGCACGCCCACTCAAGAAAGCCGACCAGGAAGCCCGTGGCAAAGACTTCGGGCATTGCGACGAACTCTTCGGACTCGGGATAAAGCGCAGGAACCGTTTTGGATGGAGGAACCTTGAACTTGTGCTCGTATTTGATGCCGGGCTTGAGAGATTCCTTCATTTCGTCTCCGGGGGGGGCGAGATCACAAGGGCAGTGAAAGTCGGTGCTGATGAGGCGGGGCCTGACGACCGCTTAGGGCCACGCCGCTTGTGGCGCGTCCACTGCAAGCGACTGTCGGGCATTCGATGAATCATCGTAAGTGATTCTTGTATATCTTCCCGTCCTTCATGATCACGAGGAAGTTCTTCGCCGGGTCCTCGATCAGCCTGATGTTCTGCGAGCGGGTCGCCGTCCACCAGCAGCAGGTCGGCCAGCGCGCCTTCCTCGACCACGCCAAGCTTGCCGGGATACGGGCTGCGCAGTCCGGACAGCGCGAGCAGCTCGGCGTTGTCCGCCGTCGCCATCTTCAGTACTTCCGCCGGCGTATACCAGCGCACCATCTTGGCGAGCGTCGCCCCTTGCTTGGCCGCGTTCTCGGCGCTGAACAGGGTATCGGTTCCCCAGGCCGTCCTGATCTTGAACTTTTTAGCCAGCGCATAGGCAGTGTCGGTGCCGCCATACATCTCCAGCTGCTTCTTCCGGTTCACCGAACCTTCCGCAAACGCCGACGGTTCGTCGTCGAGAAAGGGTTGCAGGCTCCACCACACGCCCTTCTCGGCCATCAGCTTCGCGGTCGACTCGTCGAGCAACTGGCCATGATCGATGCACGCGACCCCGGCCTCGATCGCCTGCCGCACGGCGCGCGGCGTATAGGCGTGCACCGTGACGTAGGTGCCCCAGTTCTGCGCCGCCTCGACCGCGGCGCGCAGTTCGGGGACGGTGTATTGGGTGACATCGAGCGGGTCGTAGCTCGACGCCACCCCACCGCCGGCCATCAGCTTGATCTGCGACGCGCCCAGCGCCAGTTGTTCTCGCGCCCGCAGCCGCACCGTGTCGGCACTGTCGGCGACCGCCGCCGCACCGACCCGCTCGCTGAAGGAGAAATGGCCCGGCGGCGCCGGCAGTTCATTCGGCAGGCGGAAGTCGCCGTGGCCGCCCGTCTGCGAAATGAAGGCGCCCGCCGGCCAGATCCGCGGCCCGGCGACCAGATCCGTGTCGATGCCGCGCTTCAGCCCGAACACCGGCCCGCCCAGGTCGCGGATGCTGGTGAAGCCGCGCATCAGCATGTCCGTGGCGGCCTTGGTGGCGGCGACGTGAACATAGCCGATGTCGCTGGTGAGTATCGCCGTCTGGGGTACGGTTGCGAACATGACGTGGGTGTGGGCGTCGATCAGGCCGGGCATCAGGGTGCGGCCGCCGCCCTGGATACGGGTCACCGATGTCGCGGATGGATCGGCAATGGGCGCGCTGGAAATTGACTTGATCACACTGCCCACCACCAGCACGTTCGACGGTTCCGACAGCCGGTTGGAGGTACCGCTGAAGATGCGGACATTCTCGAAAATCACGCCAGCAGGCTGAGGCGCCTGGGTATCGACTGCCTGCGCCGTGGCGCAGCCGAGGATGAGTAGTGCGCCTAGTGCCACCCTGGAATGGAGTTGCATGTTTCCACCTTGTGTACGGTTGACCGGAATGCCCAACGTTTGAATTAAGGGGCGCGCTTTAGATCGCCCCGCTTGAATGATAGGTTGGGTACTGTGCGCTGCACATAGAACCAAATCCAACTGACGATGACGCCAACAAAAGCACCAAATGGGCCCGAAATAAAGATGCCCAACAAAGGGCCTTGAGCGGAGCCTGGCATAAATACGATAGGGCCCACGAAGCCAACAAGAAAGCCGAGAAAACCTAGGCCAGCTGTTAGCGCAAGCAAGACTGCCGAATATTGGCTTAATGCTGGGCCTGTGTTTCTCTTGAGCACAAGCCGCCATATTAAAAATGGGATATACGCGAGTAGAGAGTGCATATGCCTACGGCGATTAGTGTTGGCACGATCAGTGACATGAACGCCTAACGGCCAGCTTCACGGGCGGCGGCGCGTTAGCGACGCCGTCCCGTGGAAGCGGTGGTTAGCCGCGAATTGTTTAACGTGCCAAGAGTCCACGGAACTCCTTTTCAAGATTGGCGACGAATTTCAGATAATCGGCATCCACGTGGTAGTTCTGCGACGCTTTTGACTTTCGTTCTTCAAACTTGGCGAGTGATGCTTCGCGCTCCCGTTTTGCCAAGGTCGGTTTGATGCAGAGACCACCGCATCCAATTGTGAGCCGGACAGGAACATAGATGTTGTCTAATGGCTCACCAGCTTCTGGACCATCACAGATGTCACAGAAGCTAAAAAGCACCTTTCCGGTAACTGATGTTATGACTTGCCCTGAACGCTGATAACTGGCCTCGAACAGTTCTTTCTCGCCAAGTTTCTTAAAGCCCTGTTTGTTCAGACGGTAGACCTCAACTACGGGCCCTGAGTGATCGCCGTCACCCCCACGCGCAGCTTCGAAGAAAACATATGTTTCTTCACGATTCTCTGTGTCAGAGACGGCGATGCCAACGGGGCCGAACAAAGCACAGTTAACGCCTTGTTGCTTTATGCTTGTATCACGCTTGAGCTGGTACGTTTCTGCAACTAGCTTCAACGTACAGTCGTCATTCCAGGGTTCCCCTGTCGATTCGACGGACACCCGCCACGTCCAGGTACGCGCTTTTGCCACAACGTCGGCGACAGACGATGCGCTCCACGAGAGCAGCAACACAAGAATCAGATATATACGCGTCATGTTTGTGGCTAACGTAGAGCTAACCGGCGGCGCTTTAGCGCCGTCCAGCGACCGAAGGGAGCGAGGTTGAGCGCCATGTTATGCATTTTTACTGTGGTGGTTCAGGCATTTTCTCCCGGAGCAAACCTAAGAACTTCTCATGGGGTTTGCCGCCAGCAGCACGTTCTTTAGTGACCATCGCCCATGCCTCGGGATACTGTCCGCGCCAGTAATAAGCCGTTGCCCATGACCCGTAGAGATATGCTTTGTTTGGCTCGATCTCTTCGGCTTTCTTGTATAGGGATTCTGAGCGCTCAAGCAATTTGATTTTGGCTTCCGCTGTTAGTCCTTTGTCACTGACCGCACATAGGGTAATCATTCGTGCGGCGTCAGGGTATATGCCTTGGAATGTAGGCGGATTCAGCGCGAGTGCCTTTTCCATCATTTGCATTGCTTCACAATTCTTTCCTTGGTCATGCAGTACTGAACCAAAGCCCGTGTATACCTCGGGATTATTCGGGTCAAGCAGCCAGGCTTGATTGAACCTGCGCATCGCATTGGCAAGGTCGTCGCGTTGGTAGTAAGCGAAGCCATTGTTAACGAATGCAGCACCCGCTTTTTGTCGTGTTCCGAAGTGGCTGGTTGTATCAGCGATCAATTTTTCATCGCCCACCTTTAGCTCTGGAATTGCGCTTCGATCCATACCCCCATACATAGGCACCTGATCGATTGGAATCTGCCCCTCTGCACGGAGCGAGGTTGAGACAGTCAAAAGCAAAACTGTGGCAAAAATAGCAACCGGGTGAATCATGGTGTTCATCGGGTGTCTTGATGCATAACGTTTAAGGTAAGGGGCGCCGCTTTAGCGGCGTCCCAGCGGAACGAAGTGGAGCGAACTTTATCGCAGTGTTAGGCGGCGCCACGAAGTCGAAGTGAACGGCTAGCCAGCGACCACCCAAGAACCAGATACAAATAGGCCAAACAAGAAACGCAGTCCACAAGGCCCACATCTCCAACTCAAAACCTGCAATGGTGCCAAGCTCGTAGCAGTCACCGCGAGGCCTACAACCGATCTCGGCGTAAAGTCGGTCGATCGCCCTGAGCATACCGAATGGCAAGTAGGCTATCGCCAACCACCATATTGCTTATGACCTTTTTCTGTGCCACCGTGAGATCGAATACCAGAACTGCACCAAGGTAGCGCCCATCACGCAAAGGCAAGCCGTCAGCCCACGTAACCGTAGAAATGAGCAACGCAGCAAGGAATAGATAGGCGGTTCTCATGATGCCTAACGTTTGAATTCACCGGCCTGCGCGGCTTTTCGCGCAGATCCGGTGGAATGATGGGTTATGCGGCAATGGCGATATTGCATTGCGAACCTAGCGACGAGGTACCGAAATGATTCGGCCCTGGCGGTTGATTTTTGCTCGATCTGTCGGGTCGGTCGAGAAAATCTGAAAGTAAGCGGCAAAGGGAATTCCCTCAGTAGGTCGTTTGCACTTTTTGAACCAAACCCAAACCTGCAATCCAGGTTTCAGTTCTGAAAGAGGCCCATCACCGCCATAGACGCTGTAAATCTCGCCGATTTTCGAAACCGAGACTTGCTCAAGGTCTTGAGTTCTTCCGTTCTTGATAGTCACCAAAGGAAGCTCAACCCGCACGATATCCCCAAAAAGGTTCTCCTTTGATGGGACATAGCCTTCATCTCCGCCATCGGGGATCGGCAAACGGCACGCACCAGATGATGGCAGCGGCGCGAGAAGCAGCCCAGCACAAAAGCAAAGGACAAATTTATTGATTGTCTGCATCGTAGGCCACAGGGTGATCAATTGCCGCATAACGTTTAAGGTAAGGGGCGCGCCGCTTGCGGCGCGTCCCAGCGACCGAAGGGAGCGCCTTGACCGCAGTGTTAGAGCTTTTTGCAGATGTTCTCATTTTCACTGCACCCGTAACAGAAATAGCCTTCGTCGTACCGACCAAAACACGATTTGATGCCCAGGCTTGAACGCATGCCTTGAAGAATGCACTTGGGGGCTTTCTCTGTGGTTGGGCAAAACTTTTCAACCATTTTAAGTACTTGGGGCTCTCTACTGCGGCCTCGCGGAATGGTTTTTGGTCATTAAAGGACTTGCCCAGTTCAACGTAGCCTGACTCATGGAATAGATAGAGATAGAGAAACTCAGGCAATAGATTTGTGGGTTTTTGGGATTTGATGATTTCGCATGTGTTGTCTGGGCAGTACCTGATTTCACGTTTTGAAACCACCTCGATCGATTGGCCAAGATCCCGCTTGAGAAGCCGCAGAACGTCAGGGGTGTCCGCATGGGAGACCCCGGCTATTAGGAAGAGGAAAGCGGCTATTGATAGTGAGCGCACGTTGAAGCTCTAACGTTTGAATTCAGCGGACGGCAAAAAGCGCAGCTTTTTGACGGTCCGCTGGAATGAAGGGTTAGAGCTCATATGGCTCGGACTCCAGGCTGGCGGTCCCATCGTGCTTGAGGATTATGACCGTGATGTTCTTCTCGAACGGCGGGCAGACGTACTTTTTCCCCTCGGCGATGAAAATACCAATTGGCAGTTGGCCTCGATACCGCTGATGTCACTTGGGTTGTACTTGAAGGTAGCCCACACACGGTTTGAATCGAGGCTATGGCTTTCCGATATGTCGCGGACCGTCTTGGGCAGGAATTCAGGAAGCCAGCCCTTTGCAAATAGGTCGGAGGCCGCAAGATCCACATAGGTTGGGAAGTGAGAGTGAGGCTCTTCAACAAAGGCCATCAGAAAAGCGCCGGTTGCCAAGACTCCCACCAACGCAAAGCCGCCAACAATGATGCGAAGTAAAGGTCGCATGAGTTCTAACGTTCAAGGCAAGGGGCTGGCTGGAAGCGGGCAAAGCCCGCTGTAAGCCAGTCCCGCTTGACCGAATTGTTAGCCATGTTTAGTTGTTTGTGGGTCTGATCCGATAAAGGGAGCCTTGGCAGCCGCCGGGCCCACCCATGACGACAGAGAATTCATATACTTCGCCCGCTGCTACGGTAACTTGGGTTTCGGTGATGTGTCCCACCGCATTTCATTTTGAGCTTGTGTGGGCCTGGAGCTAGCTCTATAGGGCCATAGGCGTTCGCTGGAGCGGCGCCATCCACTTCAACAACAGAAATAGTTGGCATACGCCCCAAGGTCGACAGATTGGTGCCGCCAGAAGTAACAACGGCCACTTGATTTAGACGTTCGCTCGGGACTGACTGGGTTGCACAACCTGCGAGAAGCAGAGTGGCGAGGGTTGCAATAGCTGATATGGATTTTGTGGTTCTTGTCATTTGATCATTAACTCCCTGAGGGCTAACGTTTGAGGTAAGGGGCTAGCTGGAGGCGGGCGAAGCCCGCTGTAAGCCAGTCCCGCTTGACCGAAGGGTTAGCGAGCATTTTGTACCCCACTTGAACGCTTGAATGAGCCTTTTGCCGTTGAGGTGTAATAGAAGTGGCATTGCGCTTCAGAAGCGCACACCTTAATGGACTCAAATGGGAAACGCCCCGGCGGCTCAATGGAAACACTGTAGCTAGCAAGTTGTGAGATTGGGTGCTTTTCCAGAAGCTGCCAGCGTTCTTTAAGCGGCGGAGTGTATGCCAGCGCAAAAATACCAAACTCTTGCTTGTTTGAGGTGAGAAGAACGAATGCCCCTCCGACCAGCCCTGTGCCATTTAAGTCGGCGGGCAAACAACACGGCTGCCCACTAGGAAGTGTTGGCTCGAATGAGCCGTCCCAGCCAGGCGGCGCTACTGGGCCAGACGCCTGTGCGACTGCGGCGAAGAATAGCGAGAAGATAAGTGCGGCTCGGATCATGCGCGCTAACGTGCAGCTAAGGGGCGCGCCGAAGGCGCGTCCCAGCGACCGGAGGGAGCGAACTTGAGCGCAGGGTTAGGCATATTCAGCCCCTACGATAATCTAAGGATGTGCATAAAACCCAACCCTCTTTGCCAGTCTGAGTACGAATATGACATGCCCAATAATCCTTTCCGTAAGTATCACTTAGAACGGTCACGATCTCGCCTTGAGATAATGATGTCAACGGACGCCTTAGGGCGATTAAGCGCACCTGCGTATGCGGCATCTGTTTCCGTTGCATAGATATTTACCAGCTCTATTGTGCGAGATTCCACCTTGGTGCATCCAGAGGCTATCGCACAAATCAGCAGAGTTTGAATTAACTTCCCCATATACCTAACGTAGAGCTAACCGGCGGCGCTTTAGCGCCGTCCAGCGACCGAAGGGAGCGAGGTTGAGCGCCATGTTAGGTAGCGTTATTTGCACTGTAAGAACCCATAGTCAGTAGGCGTGGTTGGATGAAAGTACTGACCACTCGATACATTGGCAACGACCACTGTGCCAACAAAGTTAAGCGTGAACCCAGCACCAGACACCACAGTGCCAGGGACGTATGAAGCGGGAGTGGTTTGCCAGCCGCCACGGTTTTGAGAGAGCCATTTTTCCAGCGCTTGATATTGCGGAGACCCGGGCGCAATGGAACAGCCAGAGACTGCCGCACCGTGTGCATGAGCGGAAAGTTTGAGTGGCTCACCCGGTGGCAGTTGGAGCGGAAGCTCTTGAGAACAGCCAGCCACTAAAACAGCGCTCACAAGGAAAGTGGCGACGTGTTTCAAAGAGAAGCCCTCGAGCTACCTAACGTTCAAGGTAACGGGCGCGCCGCTTGCGGCGCGTCCCTGTTGACCGCCGTGTTAGCGGTAGCCTTTATCTTCACGAATAGTTTCTCTAACTCAACAAATTGCCCTGTTGCCCAAACTTTTTGCAGTGATGCCTCAATTTCTTGGGGCTCATGGTAGATAGGGTGGAGTAGAAAAAAGGCAATAAGCTTTTTCTGTTCACTATGCGATAAGAGATGGGCACCACCAAGAAGGCAATCTGGTTTTGATATTACAAGTTGCTCAATTTCCTCAGCGCTTGTCTCGTCCACCTCTGCGTTACCAAGCATTTGTATTGCATTTGAAAGATAGATCCTCATTTTCTGAGCCGAATTACATTGGGCTGCTGCCTTATATTCCTTTTCCCAGACCACCCCAAACTCTTGGTGGTTCTTGTGATATAGAGCACGCAAATCCCCGCCAAAGCCTGCCAATGGACCCAAAAGGAATACCGCGATAAGCGTAGAAAGGAAACGCCGCTTCATGAGCGCTAACGTAGAGCTAACCGGCGGCGCTTTAGCGCCGTCCAGCGACCGAAGGGAGCGAGGTTGAGCGCCGGGTTAGGTGACTGCATGCTTAGACCAGCCTGTAACGAAAGCGCTTAACGAACGGAAAGGCCAGCAAAGCCAGCAGAACCGTAACGGCAACAAAATAAGCACCCTCGCTCCCGAAATACCAACGAACCCACGAATCACCCTCGGCACCAGCAAAGAGAAATGCCAGCAAAAAGAACAACACCACATTTGCTACGGCACCGACTGCCCCAGACACGCAGATGACCATGAACCAGCGAACGAAGGAGCCGAGAGGTTTTGAGATCATGGGATGGTACCTAACGTAGAGCTAACCGGCGGCGCTTTAGCGCCGTCCAGCGACCGAAGGGAGCGCGGTTGAGCGCCGGGTTAGAACGCTTCATTGACGACCGCTCAAGTTGTATAGCATGCCGCCCGAGGGTGCACTTGGATCCGGAATACCAGACTGCAATTTGACCACTATCTCTTGGCCAGCGACCGAAATCTTGGGTGATATGAGTTTTGATAGTTGCGTATCGAGAAACTCAACGGTTAACTGGTTTGTTCCCACCCAGCGAAGATTGGCGCCATACGCGGTTGGACTGCGAACAGTGCCGTACAGTGATGCAACGGGTGACGCCTTCGGCTTTGCAGCTCGCTGAGTGACATAAACAAGATACCCATAGGAAGTGGTGGCACCACCGTTCGTTTCGACAAGCACTGCATCCAACCTGCCATCGGGTGACGCGACGCGCGAGACTTCATCTTCAGTGGCGCCCGGCATCGAAGCGAATAGCACGACAAGTGCCACGATTGGAAGAGCAACCACAATGGAGACAAACGAAAGCAACCACTTTGCTTTGCGAGACAGGGCCATAGGGTTCTAACGTTCAAAATCACCGGGCTGCCGCGGCTTTATGCGGCAGGTCCGGTGCATTGCAGGGTTGGGCGTCATGGTTTTCAAAGTGGAGGTGGCAGCGGAAAGTCGTGATGAAAGAACCAATCGGCGACAAAGAAGGCGGTTGGCGCTATTGCGAACGACAAGAGGCCAGCAAATATGCGCCAGGATAGTGATTGCGTGCGGCAGTAGCGATGGGCAACGGAGAAAGCAAGGACGGCAAGCCAAGCGATGAGAGCGACGTAGGGAAGTATGCCGCCGAGCGTGATCCACTCTTCCATGTATACGCTTGTGCCGCCACCGATATTCAGCCAGTTGTAAATGTATGCGGAATAAGCCCAGAAACAGGCGAGCAGCGCCGCAACGGCATTGCCAATTACAAGGGTGCGGAAAGGCTGCTTCGTCATGACGCCCAACGTTTGAATTGAGGGGCGCGCCGCTTTTGGCGCGTCCCGCTCGAATGCAGGGTTATCCCTCGGCGATTCATTTTGGTTCAGGCATCTTTTCTTCAAGAGCCTTAATGAACTGCGGTGGAAATTGAACACCACGCGAGCGGGCAGCATTCACCTTTTGCCACGCTTCAGCAAAGCGGCCTTCGAAATACAGAGACCGCGCCCAACTGCGCCAAGAGTTCGGATACGTTGGGTCAAGCTTGGCACTTTCTTCGAAGTACCGATTCGCCGAAAAGAAGTACTTCGTGCGCTCGTCGGAACCGTTCGCACTGTTGTTTGCCTTCACCGAATAAACCGAGGCTGTGTCCGTGAGCAGGGCGACCTTTTGATACTCATCGTCAACGAGTTGGTTGGCCTTCTCAAGGTGCTTGATGGACTCATCAAGTTGCCCTTGCTCAAGCAAGACGCGGCCAAAGCCCCAGTAGGGACGGAAGCTGTTTGGGTTGAGTAGCCACGATTGGTTGTATCTGCGCATGGCGTAGTCGAGGTTGCCTTCCCTCATGTATTTATCGCCTTCCATCCACCACGCCACACTTGCCTTTTCTCGGCCTCCGAGACCTTCCAATGCTTGTTTAATAAATTCTTCGTCGGCGCGTTTCAGTACTTCCGGACGTTCAAGCGCAGGCTGCCCATACATTGGAACGTTGTCTATGCGTGTGCCGCTTGTCGTTACGCAGCCAGACAGGAAGCTGACAGCGGCGAAAACAGCAGCAATAAGAAATTGAGAATGGCGTGACTTTGGGCATAGCGTTGAAATTTCTCAAGAGGGCTAACGTCTGACATAACCGGCTGGCTGTAGGCGGGCGAAGCCCGCTGTAAGCCAGTCCGTGTTGATGGATGGGTTAGCGCCATATTTACACACGCCACCAAGCCAACTTGTATTTTTGGTGATCCCAATAAAAGTTGATGGGGTCACATTCGCCACCGAATAAAACTAGGCTTACTGCTTTGGGGGATGCCTTGCAACCAGGAAGCGGGGCATCAACAGGCGAACACTCCAGTGGCTCCACCACAAGTTTTGCGGGGAGTTTGCAAATGGAATCAGTGGAGTGGGTACCGATGGCAAAAGACAGTACGTTAGCTTTTTGTTTTTTCGGGGATGAGGCCAACACAACGGCTACGAATACACGTTGTTGATGAGTGCCAAGAATAGCTGCGTCTTGCTTTCCGTCACCGTTGAAATCGCCATGAACAACTGATGCGGAATCCCATGCGACTCGTGGTGCGCTAAGTTTTGCTGCTTGGGCAACCTGTGAACTTCCAACATCAGCATGTGCGCCGATGGGGAGCGATAAAAGAAATACGGATTGCAGAACGACCAGTCGCATGGCTGCTAACGTTTGAATTAAGGGGCGCGCTTCAGCGCGTCCCCCTTGAATGATGTGCTAGCCGTGGACCCACCAAGCCGTGAAGATGCGATGACACACAAGCCGGCCACGAATAAGCCACTAAGAAACCAGGGATAGTCGTTGCCTGGTACAGCGAGGGCACTGTAGTAACGATAGGCATCCGCCGCGACGCCAGCGATTGCTACCAAGCATGAGATCAAAACTAAGCGATTGAGGACAACCCTGTGCTTGTACCGCTTCGCGGATAGAACTCCAGCAGCCAAACCGAAAACACCCGAGACGACACCTGCGAGGTCGAACCGGCCCAAGAAGAGCTGCCCAAATAGAAATCCGGTAGTCGCGTCGATGATGACGTAAGCCCTAGCGAGGGTCAGGAGGTGCTTCATGCTTTCGATATGGCTAACGTTTAAGGTAAGGGGCGCGCCGCTTGCGGCGCGTCCCAGCGACCGAAGGGAGCGAACTTGACCGCAAGGTTAGGTTGCTTATCACTTGAGTGCCTCCACAGCAGCCTTGTTGATTTTAGTGCACAGGATCTTTCATTCCAGCCGGGCAGTTGAGTTTAGAAGACTTGGCTATTTGAATTAGAAGTTTTTGGTTTTGTACCCCGCCGATATGGCCAAGCACGAAATCTAGGAAGGCAGGGTCTTTCTTGATGAAAGAGTTAAAGACTTGAAGCTGCCTCCACTGGTTTGTCAGTAGATTTGTTGCCGTATCAGTAAATGCCTCTGACACCACGCCATCCGAGCACCTGCCAAAAATGCGGTAAGAATCGTAGTACTTTCCCCAGCTCTCAATGAAGTGCTGAACTGACTCAGCAACAATCATTTCTTCATGAGTACATTGTTGCTCGGCGTTGCCAGCGGTGGCTGGGCCGGCGACTACGAAAAAAATAACAAACGCGAGATGGCGCATTGCAACCTAACGTAGAGGTAAGGGGCGCCGCTTTAGCGGCGTCCCAGCGGAACGAAGTGGAGCGAACTTGACCGCCGGGTTAGGTACTGCATGCATTTTCATGGTGCGAACCCATTAAGCCACCAAGCAGACCAGGCCAAATTGGCCTCTCCTGCTGGCCAGAGAATAAGCCAAGAAGCTAAGGCAGCAGCAAGCGGGGACAAACGTTCACGGCGGACGCTAGCTAGTGCTACCAGTGAGCCGAGAATGGCACACCAAAAAAGAACCACCAGAATACGGACGTTGAAATGAACCCACTCTAGGGCCCAATAACCCAGAAGGCAGAGTAGGGCTGGGACTACTGCTATAGCAACGAGCCACATTGTCTTGGAATTCATCCGCTGTCTCGGTACCTAACGTTTAAGGTAAGGGGCGCGCCGCTTGCGGCGCGTCCCGCTTGACCGCAGTGTTAGGCGCGCATTGCGGATTGAATCGAACGATCTTGAAACCTGCACTCTTGCCGGGGTGGCTTTGCCTGAGTGTGGCGATTCTTCGTTCTATAGCCTTCGTCTCATTCGCGTCACCGACCTTGGAAAGAGCGATGGCGTAGTCTTCTAGGACGTTGGCGTAGCCGATGGGGTCGCTGGAGGCGACCTGTAGTTCTTCGGCCAAGGGAATGGCTTTCTGGAAATAAGGAACCGCTTTGTCATACTTGCCGTAGTCGTAATAAAGGCGAGCTAACTCAAAATAGTCTTGCGGGAGGTGGATGCCTTTACCCCCTGAAATTTCGCTCTCTAAGTTGGCGGCTTCAATCAAGTATTTCTCAGCTTCACTGAACTGGCACAGCTGACCCAGGCTGCGACCGAGCCCATATTGGGCTGTTGCGATATGGGGTTTCCAGTTCTGCTGCGTTGCTAGCTGCAGCGCGGACGAAAAACTCTCTTTGGCCTGCACATAGTCGCCGCGCTCGTAGGCGATATTGCCTGAGTGGATGCCTTGTGAGGGAGGTATGGCTGTTACGCAGCAGCGAGGAATAAGGTGGACACCGAGATTAGCAAGAGTCTCATAGTTGCTCCGTGATTTGCGCCTAACGAAGCTGTAGAAAAACCATCATTCCAACATCTTGCCCCAGCCATTCGTCTGTATCAACATCGGGCCATTGGTCTTGCGATGAGATCGACTGCATGGCGAGCTACAAATCCAGGGTGTTTCGACCACGATGATTTACACGCACGTGTTGAACAAGGGTGGGCGCGGGGGACGCTGGATCGGTAAGCCTGTAGCGCGTCAGGTCGGCCGCAGGAAAAGAATTTTCTCAGTCGCTCTTTCGCGTGCTCGATTGGGGTGTCTGCTCCCGGCAGGAATCCGCGCGCGGCGATTATCGGTAGCTCTGGAGTAAGCTCGATATGACCCTCGCGAGCGCATACCTTGAGTTTGCCCCCGGGTTGGATGTTGAGTTGTCGGCACAATTCGTGGGGGATAACGATCTGAAATTTGGCAGATACGATGACGGTTTTCATCCGGTTTTCCTCACGAGTTGCGCTACCGTAGCGCTATCGGCATATACATTAACAGCATGACTCAAGACGAAGACTACATGCGCGCCGCACTCGAACTCGCCCGCCAGGGCTGGGCGGCGGGCGAGGTGCCGGTGGGGGCGCTGGTGGTGTGCGGCGGCGAGATCGTCGGGCGCGGCTTCAACCAGCCGATTTCCAGCCACGACCCCACGGCGCACGCCGAGGTGATGGCGCTGCGCGACGCGGCGGGGCGCCTGGGCAATTACCGGCTGGCGGGCTGCACGCTATATATAACGATGGAACCGTGCGTGATGTGCGCGGGGGCGATCCTGCATGCGCGGGTGGCGCGGGTGGTGTACGGCGCGCGCGAATACAAGACCGGCGCGCACGGCAGCATCATGGACGTGTTCGCCGAGCCGCGTTTGAATCATCATTGCGAGATTGTCGGCGGGCGTGCTGGCGGACGAATGCGCGGCGATGATCTCGGGGTTTTTCGAGGAACGCGCGGCAGCACAAGAAGGAGGCGACGCAATGAACGGTCTGTTTATCGAGGTGGATATCCGCCTGCAGCAGTTGTACCTGTGGGAGGCGTTTCCGGATGGCGACATGCTGATCCGGCAGTACCCGGTTTCCACCGCGGCGAACGGCGCGGGGGAGCAGGCCGGCAGCCACTGCACGCCGCGCGGCCGCCATCGCATCGCGGAAAAGATCGGCGCCGGCGCGCCGCTCGGCACGGCGTTCAAGTCGCGCGAGCCGACAGGCGAAATCTGGACGCCGGAACTGGACGCCGAGATTCCCGGGCGCGACTGGATCCTGACGCGCATCCTGTGGCTGCAAGGCCTGGAGCCGGGCAGGAACCAGGGCGACGGCGTGGACAGCCACGCGCGCTATATCTACATCCACGGCACCAACGAGGAACACAAGACTCGGCACCCCGGCGTCGCACGGCTGCATCCGGATGCGGAATGCGGACGTGGCGGAGTTGTTCGAACTGGTGGAGGTGGGGACGGAGGTCAGGATTTCGTAGGGCGGAAAACACCCTGAAGGGCACAAACCCCGCGCCAGTCGGTGATGTCATGATTTCCGGAAACCCCGAACCCGTAGGGTGCGCACTGCGCACCATCCGACTTGGCCCGGTGCGCAAGGCGCACCCTACGGCTTGGCCGTCGGGGCGAGCCTGTTTCAATGGGCAGACGGACTTGGGATACGGACCTGTTTTGGAAACCCCGAAATCAGTAGGGTGCGCCATGCGCACCATCAAACATGGCCCGGTGCGCAGGGCGCACCCTACGAGTTGGCCGTCGGGCGAGCCTGTTTTCTGGAACCCGCCATCACCGCGGCATCGGCTTGTTGTCGTTGAGGTTGAGCCAGCCCTTGGCGATGCGGTAGATGAACCAGACGAAGGCCACGCCCAGGATCACCCAGCCGATCAGGATGATCCAGGTGATGGCGCCGAGCACGCACCACAGCAAGCCCCACCAGAAGGTGCGCATCTGCCAGGCGAAATGGCTTTCCAGCCAGGTGCCTTGCACGTCTTCGCGCTTGATGTAATTGAGCACGATCGCCACGATGGCGGTGATGCCGATGAACAGCGACAGCGCGTACAGCGCGTAGATGACGGTGGTCAGCGTTTTCAGGCTGGCGAGTTTGTCGTCGGTGGCGGGGGTGGGGTTCGTGTCCATTAGCGTGCTTTCTCGTAGATTGGCATCATTTTCGGCACCAGGGCATTGAGCGCCTGGATGCGGTTGTCGGGGGAGGGGTGGGTGCTGAGGAACTGCGGCGTGCCGTTGCCGCTGGCCTGGCTCATCTTTTCCCACAGGCTGATCGCGGCGCGCGGGTCGTAGCCGGCGCGGGCGGCGAGTTCGATGCCGTAGCGGTCGGCTTCGCTTTCGCCTTCACGGCTGTTGGGCAGGGTCAGCGCGACGTCTGCCACCGGCGCCAGGACGCTGAGATCGCGCCCGGCGATGATGGATCCGAGGGTCATGCCGCCCTGCATGGCGATGGCACGCGACATGCGCTCGCGGCCGTGCCCCAGTATCGCGTGCGAGATTTCGTGACCCATGATCTGGGCGATTTCGTCATCGGTGAGCTTCAGTTTGCTGATGATGCCGGTGTAGATCGCCATCTTGCCGCCCGGCATGCACCAGGCATTGAGCGTGGGCTCGTCGATGACCACGACCGACCATTTCCATTCGCGGCTGGGTGGATACATATTGCCCGCCTGTGCGATCAGCCGGTCGGTGATGCGCTTGACCCGGGCTTTCAGGGCTGCGTCGGTGCTGAGATTGCCCTTTTGCTGCGCCTCGTTGACGGTTTGCGCGTAGGCCTGCGCGGACGAGGCCTGCGCCTGCTCTTCCGACACCAGCACCAACTGCGTACGGCCCGACACCGGGTTGGCCTGGCAGGCCACCAGGCCGGCGGCGAGCAGGGCGGTCAGCAGCAGTTGAGGGTGGTTCATTGCGGCTCCTTGTGGACGGGCAAGCGGATCAGGCTCAGATGCCGCGCAGCAGTTCGTTGATGCCGACCTTGGACAGCGTCTTGGCGTCGACCTTCTTCACGATCACCGCGCAATACAGACTGTAGCTGCCGTCCTTGGACGGCAGGTTGCCGGACACCACCACCGAGCCGGCGGGGATGCGGCCGTAGGTGACTTCGCCGGTTTCGCGGTCGTAGATCTTGGTGCTCTGGCCGATGTAGACGCCCATCGAGATCACGCTGTTGTCTTCGACGATCACGCCTTCGACCACTTCGGAGCGCGCGCCGATGAAGCAGTTGTCGCCGATGATGGTGGGGTTGGCCTGCACCGGCTCCAGCACGCCGCCGATGCCGACGCCGCCGGACAGGTGCACGTTCTTGCCGATCTGCGCGCAGGAACCGACGGTGGCCCAGGTGTCGACCATGGTGCCTTCGCCGACATAGGCGCCGATGTTGACGTAGGACGGCATCAGCACCACGTTCTTGGCGATGTAGGAGCCCTTGCGCACGGCGGCCGGCGGCACCACGCGGAAGCCGCCTTCGCGGAAGTCCTTGGAGTTGAAGTCGGCGAACTTGGACGGCACCTTGTCGTAGTAGTTGGTGTAGCCGCCCTTGATGAAGGCGTTGTCTTCCAGGCGGAACGACAGCAGCACGGCCTTCTTCAGCCACTGGTGGGTGATCCAGTTCTGGCCGTCGGTGCGTTCGGCGACGCGCAGTTCGCCCATGTCGAGCAGGTCGATCACGGCCATGACGGCGTCCTTGACCTGGGGTTCGACGTTGCGCGGGGTGATGTCGGCGCGGCGCTCGAAGGCTTCTTCGATGGTGGCTTGCAGGGCGTGCATGGGGTTTCCTTTGATTTAAGAAAAGTGGATGGATGAAATGACGAATAAATCAGTTTTGTGCCGACGACACAGTAGGGTGCGCCGTGCGCACCGATTGACTCAAGGTGCGCACGGCGCACCCTACGGAGCCCAGGGCTTGCAGGGTGTTTATTGAGGTTTTCATGCTGCCTCGCCGACGAATTGGGCCATGCGTTTGGCCGCCTCGACGCAGGCGTGCAGGCTGTCGACCAGCGCGATGCGGACGAAACCCTTGCCGGGATTGACGCCGGCGGCGTCGCGCGCGAGGAAGCTGCCGGGCAGCACGGTGACGTGCTGCTGCTCGAACAGGCCGCGCGCAAACGCGGCGTCGTCGCCGCCCGGCACCCGCGCCCACAGATAGAAGGCGGCGTCGGGCGCGTCGAATTGCAGCACGTCCTTGAGCAGCGGCATCACGGCGGCGAATTTCTCGGCGTACTGGCGGCGGTTCTCGATCACGTGCGCCTCGTCGTTCCAGGCGGCGACGCTGGCCGCCTGCACCGCCGGGCTCATCGCGCTGCCGTGGTAGGTGCGGTAGAGCAGGAAGGACTTCATCAGCGCGGCGTCGCCCGCCACCATGCCGGAGCGCAGGCCGGGCACGTTGGAGCGCTTCGACAGCGAGTTGAACACGATCAGGTTCCTGAGACCGCGGCCGAGTTGCTGCGCGGCGGTGAGCGCGCCCAGCGGCGGGGGCCTTCTTCGAAATAGATTTCCGAATAGCATTCATCGGCCGCGATGACGAAACCATGCCGGTCGGACAGGTCGAACAGTTGCTTCCAGTCGTCCAGCGACATCACCTTGCCGGTGGGGTTGCCGGGCGAGCAGACGTAGACCAGATTGACCTGTTCCCACAGATCGTCCGGCACCCGCGACCAGTCCATCTTGAAGTCGTTTTCCGGCAGGGTGTTGAGAAAGAAGGGGCGGGCGCCGGCCAGCAGGGCGGCGCCTTCGTAGATCTGGTAGAACGGGTTGGGCGAAATCACCACGCGGCGGCCATGGCGGCTGGAATCGACGCTGGCCTGGGCGAAGGCGAACAGGGCCTCGCGCGAGCCGTTCACCGGCAACACTTCGGTCGCGGGGTCGAGCTTGACGCCGTAACGCCGCTCCGCCCAGTTCGCAATGGCCTGACGCAGCGCATCGGAACCCTGAGTGATGGGATAATTCGCCAGCCCGCCGAGCCCCGCGACCAGCGCATCCTTGATGAATTGCGGCGTCGGATGCTTGGGCTCGCCGATCGACAGGTTGATCGGCGACAGATCGGGATTCGGCGTCACCCCGGCGAACAGTTCGCGCAACTTCTGGAACGGGTAGGGGTGGAGCTGATCGAGACGCGGATTCATTGCAGGACAGGTTTCACTTAACCCACGCATTATAAAGCCCCATGCCGTCGATTCCCCTGCAACGCACGCTCGCCATCGGCAGTCTGGTCTACGCCGCCACCCTGTGGGGGCTGGTGTGGTATCCGTATCGCCTGCTCAACGAGGCGGGGGTGGGCGGCATCGCGTCGAGCTTTTTCTCCTACGCGACGCCGCTGCTGCTGCTGGGCTGGTGGCATGGCCGGGCGCTTTACAACGCGCGCGGCCACTGGATGTGGCTCTCGGCGCTGGGGCTGGCGGCAGGCTGGACCAATCTGGCCTACGTGCTGGCGGTGCTGGAAGGCGAAGTGGTACGGGTGCTGCTGCTGTTTTATCTGTCGCCGCTGTGGACAGTGCTGTTTTCCCGTTTTTTGTTGCACGAACAGCTCAATCGCGCCGGCTGGGCGGTGATGGCGCTGGCGGCGGGCGGCGGGCTGACCATGTTGTGGCAGCCCGGCGAATGGCCGCTGCCCGCCAACTACGCCGAATGGCTGGCGCTGTCGGCGGGGGTGGCGTTCGCGGCGAGCAACGTCATCAGCCGTCACCTGGACGGCGTGAGCGAAGGCACCAAGGCGGTGTCGGTGTGGGCAGGCGTGGCGGTGCTGACGCTGGTCGGCCTCGCGCTCAAACCGGCCGAACTCGATTTCATGGCGCACGCCGAAGCGCACACCTGGCTGCTGCTGATCGGCGTCGGCATCGTCATCGGCAGCATGACCTACGCCGTGCAGTACGGCCTCGCGCGCGTGCCCGCCAACCAGGCCATCGTGATTTTTCTGTTCGAACTGGTGGTCGCCGCCATCGCCGCGTATTTCCTGTCCGCCGAGCGCATGGGCGTGCAGGAATGGATCGGCGCCGCCATGATCATCACCGCCAGCCTGTTTTCCGGCCACATGGAAGACGACCAGACGAAAGAGACAAAACATGCCTGAAATCACCGCCCTGCTGCACGCCGGCCTGCTGGTCGCCGATCTGGCGCGCGCCAGGCATCTTCTACGGATCGGTGCTGGGATTGACGCCGTATCCGAACCGCCCCGACCTGCCTTACCCCGGCGCGTGGTACGACCTCGGCAACGGCCAGCAACTGCATCTGATGAACCTGCCCGACCCCGACGCCGCTTCGGTGCGCCCCGAACACGGCGGTCGCGACCGCCATATCGCGCTGGGGGTGAAGGACATGGCCGCGCTGAAAGCCCGTCTCGATGCGGCGGGCGTGCGCTACACCGCCAGCCAGTCGGGGCGGGCGGCGCTGTTCTGCCGTGATCCGGACATGAATACGCTGGAGTTCGTCGAGGTCGGTTGAGCGTGGTTGTTGACGCTTCAGCGGCTGTACAACCACGGCCTGCCCTTTACGGGTAGACCGCTTCGAACAGCCGCGTACCGTCGCGCGCCAGCAGCGCCGCGCCATACGCCGCTTCGGTATGCGCGGCGCGGGCGACGGCGACGCCCAGCAGGCGTTGGCGGATGCGCGTCCAGGCAGGATTCTGCGCGCCGCCGCCGGCGGTTTCGACTTTCCGGACCGGCGTGGCACCGAGTTCGGCCAGCAGGCCGTAGCCGCGCGCCTCGATGCGGGCGAGGCTCTCCAGCAGACCGTGCAGGAATTCGGCATCGTCCGCCGGGCGCGGGGCCAGGCGCGGCGCCAGCGCGGGATCGTTGACCGGAAACCGTTCGCCGGGTTTGGGCAGGGGCAGGTAATCGAGCGGGCTGGCGACGGCGGGATCGATTTTTTCGCTCAATGCAGCCAGCTGGCGGTCGTCGAAAAACTGCCGCAGCACCGCGCCGCCGGCGTTGCTGGCGCCGCCCGCCAGCCAGCGGCTGCCGAACCAGTGCGAATAGACGCCGTGCTCGACCGATTCCACCCGGGTGTCGGACAGCAGTTTCAGCACCAGTGTGCTGCCGAGCGAGGTGACGGCGTCGCCGCTGCTGGCTGACGCCCGCCGCCAGAAACGCGGCGATCGAATCGGTGGTGCCGGCGTGCACCATGCAGCCGGGATTCACCCCGAGGTAGCGCGCGCGCGGGCGCGACACGGTGGCGAGGCGGGCACCGGGCGGCACCGGCACCGGCAGGTAGTCGATATCGGCCAGGTATTCGACCCAGGCCGGCCATTTCAGCGCGTCGAGGTCGAGGCCCATTTTCAGGGCGTTGTGATAATCGGTCATGCCGACGCGGCCGCTGAGCAGGCCGGCCAGCCAGTCGGCCTGGTTGAGATAGAGCCGCGCGCCGGTGAGGCCGAGGCGCTTTTTCAGCCACAGTATCTTGGCCAGCCCCGAGGTGACGGCGGCGGCGGGGTGGCCGGGCGTGGCGGTTTTCGCGATGAGCGCGGCTTCTTCGACCGCGCGGTCGTCGTTGTACAGCAGCGGCGGCGCGCGCGGGTCGAGCGCCTCGTCGCAGGCGATCACCGTGCCGGAGGTGCCGTCGAGCGCGATGTCCGACAGTTGGGCGCGGATGGCGGGCGGCAGGGACGCGACCAGATCCCACAGCGCCTCGCGCCAGATGCCGGCGCGTTCGTATTCTTCCAGGGTGCCGAAGGTGCGTGTGTCCTCGGCGACGACGGTGCCTTCGGCATCGATGACGCAACTGCGTGCGCCCGATGTTCCGAAATCAATCCCTAAATAATACAATTACTTATCCGCGAGTGTTCGACTGATGCTCGAACTGTGCAAGCTCCACGCGCGGGGCCGGTTTCCAGCCTTTCTTGTGGTGTTCGGCCACCACGTTGGTGAAGATGCCGCCGCGCACGTAGAACTTGGCGGTGAGCCGCATGAAGCGCGGTTTGGTTGCTTTCACCAGATCATCGAGGATGCGGTTGGTCACGTCCTCGTGAAAATGGCCTTCCTCGCGGAAACTCCACATGTAGAGCTTGAGGCTTTTCAGTTCGACGCAGGTCTTGTCCGGGATGTAATCGAGGATCAGGGTGGCGAAATCGGGCTGCCCGGTCTTGGGACAAAGGCACGTGAATTCAGGGACTTCCATGTGGATGTGAAAGTCGCGTCCCGGTTTGGGATTGGGGAAGGTTTCCAGGGTTTTGGCGGGCGTGGAGGGCATAAAAAGCTCGGTGTAGAATGGCGGCAGCAAAAACGTCCCGTCAGGGACGTTGGGAGACTCCATTATAAAAGCTAAGGTTGCAGCGTCTTGCGTTTAACCCACATCAAACTTGCCGGTTTCAAGAGTTTCGTCGATCCCACCGTGATTCCCGTTCCCGCCCAACTGACCGGTGTGGTGGGGCCGAACGGCTGCGGCAAATCCAACGTCATCGACGCGGTGCGCTGGGTGCTCGGCGAATCGTCGGCCAAGCACCTGCGCGGCGAATCGATGCAGGACGTGATCTTCAACGGCTCCGGCGGGCGCAAGCCGGCCTCGCGCGCCTCGGTGGAACTGGCGTTCAACAACGAACTCGGCCGCGCCGCCGGCCAGTGGTCGCAATACGCCGAGATCGCGGTCAAGCGCGTGCTCGACCGCAGCGGCGATTCCACCTATTACATCAACAACATGCGGGTGCGGCGGCGCGACGTCGCCGACCTCTTCCTCGGCACCGGCGTCGGCGCGCGCGCCTACGCCATCATCGAGCAGGGCATGATTTCGCGCCTGATCGAGGCCAGGCCGGAAGAGCTGCGCGGCTATCTGGAAGAGGCGGCGGGCGTGTCCAAGTACAAGGAACGCCGCAAGGAAACCGAATCCCGGCTGAAGGACGCGCGCGACAACATGAACCGCGTCGAGGACGTCCAGCGCGAACTCAGGTCCCAGGTCGAGAAGCTCGCCGCGCAGGCCGAAGTCGCCCAGCACTACAAGCAGTTGCAGGCCGACCTGACGTTTTCCCAGCATCGCCTGTGGTTCGCCCGCAAGCACGACGCCGCCCAGCAGCGCGCGCGCATCGACAAGGATCTGGTCGAGGCGCAGAACCGGCTGGAAGCCGAAACCGCGCGGCTGCGCCACATCGAATCCGAACTGGAAACCGCGCGCCAGACCCAGTTCGCCGGGCAGGACACGCTCAACACGCGGCAGGCGGCGTACTACCAGGCGCAGTCCGAAGTCGCGCGCATCGAGCAGACCATGGCGCACCAGAACGCCACCCGCGAGCGGCTGTATCGTCAGGTGCAGGACCTGGGCGCACGCATGGAGGCGCAGCAGGCGCGCCGCACCGCCACCCAGGACGCGCTGAACGAAGTCAACGCGCAGCAGCCCGGCCTGCAGGCCGCGCTGGCCGAAGCCGAAGCCGCCGCCCGACAGGCCACCGACAGCACCCTGCCGCAGAAGGAAGCGCTGCTGCGCGAGGCGCAGCAGGCGGTGGGCGAGGCGCAGCGCGTGGTGTCGCAACTGGATCAATCGCGCCAGGTCGACGAAAACAGCCTCGGCCACACCAAACGCCAGATCGAACAGCTCGACGCGCGTCAGCGCCGGCTCGCCCAGGAACAGGCGCAACTGCCGCGCCCGGATGCCGCCGGCTTGTCGAAAAAACAGGTCGAGGTCGAGGAACTGGCGCACACCCTGGCCACCGCCCAGACCGGACTCAAGGCCGCCGAGACCGCCTTGCCCGAGCTCGACGCCGCACGCAGCCAGCATCAGCGCGAACTGGAAGCCGCGCGCAAGGCGCTGCACCAGACCGAGGCCGAACTCGCCGCGCTGAAGAAACTGCAGGAAAGCCTGAAGGCCGACGAAAAGCTCGGCGGCTGGCTTGCCCAGCGCAATCTCGAACACGCGCCGCGCCTGTGGGAAAAACTGCGCGTCGCCCCCGGCTGGGAGGCCGCGGTGGAGGCGGTGCTGCGCGAGCGCCTGCAATCGGTGGCGGCGGACGCCGAGTCGAACTGGTTCGCCGATGCGCCGCCCGCGCGGCTGACCGTGTGGGTCGGGCAGGGCACGACGGTGGCCAGCCCGCCGGAGGCGTATCTCGCCAGCAAGATCGCCAGCGACGACCTCGCCGCCCACGCCGCGCTCGGCGACTGGCTGGCCGGCGTGTACTGGGCCGACGATGCCGAGTCCGCCCGTTCGCGCGCCACCCATCTCGTCGCCGGCGAATGCGTGGTGACGCCGCAGGGCCATGTGTTCACCCCGCACAGCGTCACCTTCCACGGCCCGCACACCGCGGTCGAGGGCATCCTCGCGCGCGGGCGCGAACTCGAACGGCTGACCGCCGACGCCGTCCGGCTGCGCCAGGACGTCGCCCGCCTCGAAGCCGCCCATGCCCAGACCCAGCAAAGCTACCTGGAGCGCCAGCGCGAGATCCAGGCGCTGCGCGCGCAGACCGGCCAGACGCAAAGCCGCCACCACACCGCGCAGATGGAACTGCTGCGCCTGCAGCAGGCGGTGGAACGGGTGCAGAGCCGCGCCACCCAGATCACCCAGGAACTCGACGAAGTCACCCGCCTGCTGACCGCCGAGCGCGCCACCCTGGAGTCGCTGGACACGCGCCTCAAGGAGTATCGCGCGCAGGGCGACGTCGCCCGCGACGCGCTGTACGCCGCGCGCCAGCAGCGCGACCAGGCCGACCGCGCCGTGTTCGAGGCGCGCGAACTGCAACGCGCCGCCGAGCGGCGGCATCAGGAAGCCGGCTTCGCGCTGACCACCTGCAGCAACAAGATCAAGGAACTCGCCGAAACCCTGGCGCGCGTCGAGCAGGAAATCGCCGACGACGACACCCGCCTGACCCAGGCGCGCGACGAACTGGCGCGTCTGCCGGCCGATGCGCTGGATGCCGAACTGCAACTCGCGCTGACCGCGCGCGCCGAAACCGAAACCGCGCTCGCCGCCGCCCGCGACGCGCTGGAAGGCCTGACCGCGCAGTTAAGAAGCCACGACGAAGCGCGCCTGGCCTGCGAGCAGGGCCTCGACCCGCTGCGCCGCAGCATCGAGCAGCTGAAGCTGAAGGATCAGGAAGCCATGCTGATGCAGTCGCAGTTCGAACTGCAATTGCGCGAAGCGGCGGCCGACGAGGCCAGTCTCGAATCGGGCCTGGCCGACAGCCCCAGGCCTTCGCAACTGCAGGCCGACATCACCCGCCTGCAGAACGAGATCGCCGGGCTCGGCGCGGTCAACCTCGCCGCGCTGGAAGAACTCACCCAGGCGCAGGAACGCAGCGAATACCTCGCCGCCCAATGCGCCGACCTGCTGGAAGCCGTCAGCACGCTGGAAGACGCGATCCGCCGCATCGACCAGGAATCGCGCGCCAAGCTCAAGGAAACCTTCGACACCGTCAACCAGCACATGGGCGAGCTGTTCCCGCAGCTGTTCGGCGGCGGCCAGGCGCGGCTGATCCTCACCGGCGACGAACTGCTCGACGCCGGCGTGCAGGTGTTCGCCCAGCCGCCCGGCAAGAAAAACGCCTCGATTCACTTGCTATCGGGCGGCGAAAAAACGCTCACCGCGCTGTCGCTGGTGTTCGCCATGTTCAAGCTCAACCCGGCGCCGTTCTGCCTGCTCGACGAGGTCGACGCGCCGCTCGACGACGCCAATACCGAACGCTACTGCCGGCTGGTCAAGGCGATGTCCGACCACACCCAGTTCCTCTTCATCACCCACAACCGCGTCACCATGGAAATGGCCCAGCACCTGGCCGGCGTCACCATGCAGGAGCCGGGCGTGTCGCGCATCGTGGCGGTGGACGTGGAAGAGGCGGTGGGGATGGTCGAGGCGGCCTGAAGCCCTGCCTGGGTAGAGGTGGCCGCCGGGCTATTTACTGCTGCTCGATTTCCAGCACCGCCAGGCTGATCTGCTTGCCGACCGCATCATCGAAGCCGTGCCACTTCTGGAACGCGGCAAGTTTTTTGACCACCTCGGGCTTCATTTCGAAGTCGCTCCTGCCGGCGTCGTATTCAAGCTTGACCGCGTCGAGCAGCGCCTGAAAGTAATCACGCTGGGCTTTCATGATGGCAGGCTTGCCGGTGTCGCCATGGCCCGGGACCACCACCTTGACGGGCAAATCCAGCACCCGCTCGATCGCCTTGATGTTGCCGCTGAAGGTGCCGTCGTCCATGCGCGCAACGCGCTGGTTGAGCACGTTGTCGCCGGTGAACAGCACGCCGTTGTCGACCTCGATCATGATGTCGGTCTTGCTGTGGGCGTCGTTGGACGAGTAGATCCTGAACGTGCGGTTGCCGTGTTTCTTGACCATGCCGTCGGTGGTGGCGACGGTGGGAATCACGGCCTGGGTACCGTCGGTATAGCCCTTGGTCAGGCTGCTCATCAGATTGACCCAGTTGGCCGCTTCACCTGCGTGTGCTTTGGCGATCATGTCGGGATGCGCGATCAGCACGGCTTTGGGCCAGGCTTCGAGGATGGCCTGATTGCCCAGCCAGTGGTCGCCGTGCACGTGGGTGTTGTACACGGCCGTGACGGGCAATGGGGTGGTTTTCTGGATCGCTTTCACCACCATGCGCCCGGCCTGTACGCTGGAACCGGGGTCGATGACGATGACCTGGTCGCCGGCGATGATCCAGGCGGGATTGTTCATGAAGCTCTGATTCTCGACCGAAGGCTCGCCCAGCGGGCCGGTGATGACCCAGGTGCCGGGCGCGACCTGTTTCGGTGGATGGGCTTTGACGCTGTCCTGGGGGCCGGCGTGGGCGGCGAATGTCAGGCTGGCGGCGAGGAAGAGGGCGGTCAGGCGCATGGGACGCTCCAATGTTGGGGGTGGATCAAGCTTAGTTCGGCTGCGGCGGCCTGGCGATGGTATGAAATGCCTTACCACCACTTCTCGAAAATGATGCGGTTCATCGGCACGCCCAGGTCGTGCAGCAGCGTGCTCATGTCCTCCACCATGCCCTTGGGGCCGCACAGGTAATACAGCGTGTCGTCCGGCACGTCGAGCGCATGCAGCTTGACCGGGTCGATGCGGCCGGTGAGGCCGTGCCAGTTTGCGTCGGGCTGGGTGACGGTGATGCTGACATGCAGGTTGTCGTGCGTGCGAACCGCGGCGTCGAGTTCGTCGCGAAACAGGATTTCGCGGCTGTCCGACACGCTGTAGACCAGATGCACCCGGGTCGGCAGGGCGGCGTCGCGCACGTGCCGGAAAATCGAGAGCAGCGGGGTGACGCCGACGCCGCCGCCGATCAGCACCACGTTGTCGCTCATCTCCGGCAGGTAGACGAACGGCCCCTGGCCTTGCGAGACCTTCACGCCGTCGCCGACGCGTGCCTGTTCATGCACCCAGCGCGCCAGCGGATGGCGTGCGCTGGCCTTGATCGCCAGTTCGATTTCGCCCGGGTGGAGGGGCGAGGTGGTGATGGAGTAACCCGAGGTATGCGGGGTGCCGTCGATGTCGGCGCTGAGGTCCACCCATTGCCCCGGCAGAAAGCGGAAAGCCGCATCGGCAATGGCCAGCCGCAGCACGTGGATGCTGGGGGTGGCGGGAATGATCGCGGCGATGCGTGCGTCGAAAATGTGCAAGGCTCAGTCCTGCTTCTTGTCGAAGCTCAGCGATGCCGAGTTGATGCAGTAACGCATGCCGGTGGGCGCCGGGCCATCGGGGAAAACGTGGCCGAGATGCGAGCCGCAACGGCTGCACAGCGCTTCGACGCGCAGCATGCCGTGGCTGGAGTCGGATTTTTCCGCCACCGCACCGGCATTCAGCGCCTGATAGAAACTCGGCCAGCCGGTGCCGGAATCGAACTTGGCGGCGGACGAAAACAGCGGTTCGCCACAGGCGGCGCAGCGGTATTCGCCGGCGTCATGATTGTCCCAGTACTGGCCGGTGAAGGCGCGCTCGGTGCCGTGCTCGCGCAGGATGCGGTATTGCTCGGGACTGAGTTCGGCGCGCCATTCGGCGTCGGTTTTGGGGTTGTCGGCAGTCATGGCGGTTCTCCTGTGTGCCCGAAGTTTACCCGTTGCCAGCCTGGCCAGGCCGCTTGGCCCCAACGCTGTCAGGGGTGTTTGCCACGCGGTTGACAGCGTCATCGCAGCGGGTTTAATCTTCGTTCAGGTATTAGACTTAGTCTAAAAACCGGATTTCATCCGCTGTCCGGCCTGCTATACATGAAGCAGGACAGGGATGAAAATTTCTGTGCTGCAAGGCATGTCCATGTAAATTAAGGAGATAGGGTTATGCAACTCAAGGGTTCGAAAACCGAAGACCATCTGAAAGCCGCCTTCGCCGGCGAATCGCAGGCCAACCGCCGTTACCTCTACTTCGCAGCCAAAGCGGACGTGGAAGGCTACAACGACGTCGCTGCGGTGTTCCGCTCCACCGCCGAAGGCGAAACCGGCCACGCGCACGGCCACCTGGAATATCTGGAAAAGTGCGGCGACCCCGCTACCGGCATGGCGTTCGGCCCCACCGCCGACAACCTGAAGACCGCGATCGCGGGCGAAACCCACGAATACACCGACATGTATCCCGGCATGGCCAAGGATGCGCGTTCGGAAGGCTTCGACGAAATCGCCGACTGGTTCGAGACGCTGGCCAAGGCCGAGCGTTCGCACGCCAACAAGTTCCAGAAGACGCTGGACACGCTCGGCGCGTAACGCCGGCAATCGGGCGGGCTCAGTCCGCCTTTTTCAAAGCCTTATCCGCGAAGGACGCGAAGGAACGCGAAGCCAAGACAAAGCGGAGGCGGCACCGCCTCTTTTGCTTCTGATTCTCGCTTCGTGATCCTTCGCGTCCTACGCGGAAGTCTTTCGATTTCATTGGAGATCGCATGAGCACCCGTGAAGGCAGCCTCGAAGCCCCCACCCGTCATCCGCTCGACTGGAAAAACCCGGATTTCTACGACGAAGCCAAGCTGATGCACGAGCTTGAGCGCAGCTACGACATCTGCCACGGCTGCCGCCGCTGCGTGTCGCTGTGCACCGCGTTCCCGACGCTGTTCGACCTGATCGACGAGTCTTCGACCCTGGAAGTCGATGGCGTGGCCAAGGCCGACTACTGGAAAGTGGTCGACGAGTGCTATCTGTGCGACCTCTGCTACATGACCAAGTGCCCCTACGTGCCGCCGCATCCGTGGAACCTCGATTTTCCGCACACCATGCTGCGTGCCAAGGCGATCAAATTCAAGAAAGGCGAGACGACCTTCCGCGACAAGCTGCTGTCCAGCACCGACGCGATGGGCAAGCTCGCCTCGATTCCCGTGGTGGTGCAGGCGGTGAACGCCAGCCTGAAGAGCAAGCCGATCCGCAAGATGGTCGACAGCGTGCTGCACATCCACCCCGACCGCCAGCTGCCCGAATACGACAGCGCGAAATTCCGTTCCACCGCCAAGCCGCGCAGCGATTTCGCGGTGAAGGCCGGCGAGAAAACGCCCGGCAAGGTGGCGATCTATGCCACCTGCTACGTCAACTACAACGAGCCCGGCATCGGCCACGACCTGCTGAAGCTGCTGGCGCACAACGAAATTCCCGCCGTGCTGGTGGAGAAGGAAGCCTGCTGCGGCATGCCCAAACTCGAACTGGGCGACCTCGACGCGGTGCAGAAACTGAAGGAAGTGAATATCCCGCATCTGGCCAAGCTGGCGCGCGAAGGCTACGCGATTCTCACCGCCGTGCCCTCGTGCACGCTGATGTACAAGCAGGAACTGCCGCTGATGTTCCCCGCACGACGCCGACGTGCAGGCGGTGAAGGAAGCGATGTGGGACCCGTTCGAATACCTGATGGCGCGCAACGTCGACGGCCTGCTGAAGACCGATTTCAAGTCGCCGCTCGGCAAGGTCGCCTATCACGTGCCGTGTCACCAGCGGGTGCAGAACATCGGCAACAAGACGCGCGACGCGCTGCAGCTGGCCGGCGCCAAGGTGACGATGGTCGAGCGCTGCTCCGGCCACGACGGCACCTGGGGCGTGAAGTCGCGAATACTTCGACAAGTCGATGAAGATCGGCAAGCCGGTGTTCCGCCAGATGGCCGAGCCGCGCCCGATTACGTGAGTTCCGACTGCGCGATCGCCGCGCGTCACATCCTGCAGGGCATGGGCGAGGTCGCGACCGCGCGAGAAGCAGCACCCGATCACGCTGCTGCGCATCGCCTATGGTCTGGAATAAACCGTCATGAGCAAGGAGAACACCATGTCGCACATCACCCGTGAAAGCCTGATGACCCTGGAAAGCTATGCCAAGGTCCGCCCCGCGACTGCGCGCCGAGATCATGGCGCACAAGAAGAACCGCATGGTCGAACTGGGCGATCACGTCACGCTGATTTTCGAAGACGAGAAAACCATGCGTTACCAGATTCAGGAAATGCTGCGCGCCGAGCGCACCTTCGAGGAATCCGGTATCCAGGATGAACTCGACGCCTACAACCCGCTGGTGCCGGACGGCAGCAACTGGAAGGCGACCATGATGATCCAGTATTCCGATCCGGATGAACGCAAGCTGGCGCTGGCCAGACTGAAAGGCATCGAGGAACGCGTGTGGGTGCAGGTGGCCGACCAGCCGAAGGTGTTTGCGATCGCCGACGAAGACATGGAGCGCGAGAACGAGGACAAAACGTCGGCGGTGCACTTTCTGCGTTTCGAGCTCGACACCACTTCGATTGCCGCCGCCAAGTCGGGCGCAGCCATCCGCATGGGCATCGATCTCGCCGCGTACCCGGTGGAATCGATGACGCTGGCGGAAAACGTGCGCGCAGCGCTGGTGGTGGATCTGGCCTAAAGTCATATTCAGGCGGTAAAACGACAACAACGCGCCGCCTGTTCCGGGAGGAGGGCGTGATGCTGGATCAATGGCTGGTTCATCAGGTGCGGCGGCGGCTGGAAGCATCCGGTTTGCCGCTGCGGGTTGAGTTGTGGAACGGCGAGCAGGTAGGCGCTGCCGCCGATGCCCGCGTGCGGCTGCGGCTGCATCGGCCGGCCAGCCTCCAGGCCATGGCCGATCCCAGCCTGGGCGCGCTGGCGCGGGCCTATGTCGAAGGCGCGCTGGATCTGGACGGCGATATCCGCGACATCCTCGCGCTCGGCGACCGCCTGTGCAACGCGAGCCAGTGCGCGCTGAACGCCGGGTCGGAGGGCGGCAAGTGGTGGCGCCACACGCGCAGCCAGGACCGCAAGAACATCCAGTACCACTACGACGTCTCCAACGATTTTTACGGCCTGTGGCTGGACGCCCGGCGGGTGTACTCCTGCGCCTATTTCAAGACCCCGGACATGAGCCTGGATGCCGCGCAGGAAGCCAAGCTCGATCACATCTGCCGCAAGCTGGACCTCAAACCGGATGAGCGCTTTCTCGACATCGGCTGCGGCTGGGGCGGGCTGATCCTGCATGCGGCCGAACGCTACGGCGTGCAGGCGGTCGGCATCACCCTGTCGGACGACCAGCATGCCTATGTCAGCCAGCAGATCGACGCGCGCGGACTGGCGGGCCGTGTCGAGGTACGCAAGATGGATTACCGCGACGTGCCGGAACAGGGCGGCTACGACAAGATCGCCAGCGTCGGCATGTTCGAGCATGTCGGCCGCGCCAATCTCGCCGCCTATTTCGACAAGATCGCTGCGCTGTTGAAGCCCGGCGGCCTGGTGCTCAACCACGGCATCACCGCAGCGACGCCGGAGGCCGGCGGCCTCGGCAGCGGCCTCGCCGAATTCGTCCAGGACTATGTGTTCCCCGGTGGCGAACTGGTGCACGTGTCGGACGTGCTGCGCACCGCGTCAGGCAGCGGTCTCGAATGCCTGGATGCGGAGAATTTGCGCCTGCATTACGGCAAAACCCTGTGGCACTGGGTCACCCGGCTGGAACAGCACGCCGAGTCGGCCTGCCGCCTGATCGGCGAACAGAAATACCGCATCTGGCGCATCTACATGGGGGGCTCCGCCTATGCCTTCGATCGCGGCTGGCTTGAACTGTGGCAGGTGCTGGCCGGCAAGGGCGTCGGCGGTGACCAGCCGAACTATCCGTTCAAGCGGGATTTCATCTATCGCGACGAGTGAATTGCTGCACTGATGGGTTTGACGTGGTTGCAGGCGTACGCTCATGTCTCAATGGAGCCCGGCCATGTTCGTTCGCTCGTGTTTTTTGGGGGGGCGGGAATCGGCCACAACCGGCCTTTCAGATACATCCAAGGATCCTTGCCGAGCGTCAGCTAACCATCCACCAAGGAGTCGTCCGAAAGCAATAGCTTGGGTGCTCCGCTATCGGATGGCAGCGCAGCAGGCAGAAGTCTCGAGCGTCTGCTTAAGGCAATCGTCCGCGCTCCCATGTGAGCCCCCCATCAAGGTGAGCGTACGAGCATCCCTTGACCACCCCCCAGAACGACCAGCTTGTGTCCGTCGGTACAGCTCGCATCCAACTCATAGTTGCCGTCGCGCGGAAGTCCAGAATCGATCAGTTTCCAAGTCTCGCCCCGGTCGGCGGATCGCAGGACCTGACCGTCAGCGACATAGGCAAGCAACACTCCGCCGGGTAGAGTGACGATGGAACGCGAGTACAGATGCCGGCTACCCGAAAGAATCGCGAATCCAGTCGCGTGACCCGCGCCACTCGTCGCCTCCATTATCCGAAGTCCACGCGACCAGCGACCGACCATCTATGGAGATGGCAACCCACCGCTTGTCGTCGAGAGCGGTCACGAGCTCGAAGGCCCCGTAAGCGTAACGATTGAACCGCCGAGCTTGCCACGTGCGCCCGCCGTCGCGCTGAGAAAAAATAATGCCTGTCGCTTCCGGCGCACCCGTAGTTTACGAGCATCGGCCCATCCGGGGTGCCGATGATGCCAGGCGCACAAGGTCCCGTGCCAATTTCATCCATCGCAACGGACCACGTCTTTCCGCTGTCGTCGGACTGGACCATCACCGTGCGGTAGGCCCCAAATGCCTTTAGCGGTGACGTTGTCCAACCTACGGCGATCAAGCGACCACGGCCATCAGTGCTCAGGCCATTGAGGCCTTGAAATGCCGGCAGACGCGTCTCACTCCAGGTCGTTCCCTGGTCATCTGAAGTCAGTAGCGCGGGCGATGGCGCTTTGCGAATTGTTGCCAGACGTCCGGTTTCGTCGACGACGACGAGAGGCGGTGGCCAGCCGACTGGATCCATTGAGCCTACGGCAGGCAGCCGCGCGGGAATCGGTGTCCAGGTTCGTCCGAATCCGTGGATTGCTTCCACCCTCCAAGCTGATAGGTCCAATGGAATCCTGACTTGTAGCCTGTAACCACCAGCGGCCGATTCGCCTCGGATCCGTCGCGGGGATCGTTGAAGAATCTGGGCGTAATGCCTCTTAAATCGCCGCCGCGTGTAGTGACCGACCAGGTTAGTCCCGCATCGGGTGAGTGCAGAAGTGCGCCTTCCGTTTCCAGCATCGCACCAGGCACTCGCATCGAACCGGTCGCTACGACAGACTGGTCTGCATTGCATTGGAGTTCGTGGATTTGAACCATCTCACCGGAGACGGGTAGCTGTGGGGTGGTACATGCGGTCAACACGGCGGCAATGAACGTTATGACGCCAACTCTGCGAGCACATTCATGGACGTGAGACTTTTGCAGCGGGATCATCTCTTTCGCCTCCAGTCAGTCGATTGTCCACTCGCAGCCAAGATAAACAGCTGAAAAGAGTCGATGACGCATTTCCTGGTAAGTATAGAAGGGGATATTGCTGCACGCTGGTGTCTGTGGACAGATATGGCCCGCAACGGTCGATGGAGAGTAGCGGAGCAGGGACCGACAGTGACTGCTACGCATTTGCGGGGTCAACCGATCGAACCACCGTGGCTAAGATCTCCGACTTCTTGGTAATTTACAAAAAAATATTTGTAAAGGTTTTCCAGCTACTTCACGGAAATCAATATGGTTGTCTGGTTGTTAACTTCACCTTAAGCAGGGGGGGATAGGCTGGCTATACTTGACGAGGAAAAGGAGACGACAAAGTGTTTCAGATGCCGACGATTTCTGCACGCGTTATAAATAATGGTCTCGGCTTGCTCCCGAGACGCACCATGGCATGACCTCGCTCTCTCTGCTGCTCTGGATTGTGCTGGGCATCGCATTGCAACTGGCAATCTTTCTCGGCATTAGTTTCTGGCGCCATTGGCTGGATTTCCAGACCTTGCGCAGTCGTGGAATGGAGTTGAATTTGCCAGCGATGCATGAAGCGCTGAGGGAGTTCGAAGCAACTGTTGCGGTCCAGGTCGGGTTTTCGCCCGTTCAGGGTGGAACGCAAGGTCGTCGAGGATGCCGCACAGTCGGTCTGCTCTTTTTACCTTGTGCCAGACGACGGGAAACCGCTGCCCGCTTTTCTGCCCGGACAGTTTCTGACTTTTCACCTTGACGTGCCCGTGGCGACGGGAGGCAACGAACAGATCATCCGCTGCTATTCGCTGTCGGATGCACCGCGCCCGGATGGTTACCGCGTTTCGATCAAACGGGTGCCTCCGCCCAGGGGCAGCTCAGTTCCGCCAGGGCGTTCATCGAATTATTTTCACGATCAGATCGCGGTCGGCAGCCTCTTGCAGGTGCGCGCGCCGTGCCGGGCATTTCCATATCGACCGCAGCGAAGCTCCGGTCGTGCTGATCGGTGGCGGCATCGGCATCACACCGATGCTGAGCATGCTGAACTGGTGCCTGTCCGAACAACCAGGGCGCGAGATCTGGCTGTTCTACGGCGTGCGCCATGGCCGTGAGCTGGTGATGAAGTCCCATCTCGAAACGCTGGCGGCGGCACATCCGAATTTTCATTTGCAGCTGTGCTTCAGCGATCCACTTGCCGGAAGATATTGCCGGGGATCGCGATTATCAGCACCGGGGCCGCGTCGACGTCGACCTGTTGCGCATGCAGTTGCCGCTCAAGCCTTATCACTTCTATATTTGCGGCCCCACCCCGATGATGGAAAGCCTCGTGCTGGCGCTGGAGGATTGGGGCGTACCGGATGCGCACATTCACTTCGAGGCGTTCGGGCCGGCATCGATCAAACGCAAACATGCCTCAACGACCGCTGTAGCCATGTCGCAGAGCGAGCGGATGGATGCCAGGCATCGTCGTGACCTTCGCCCAATCCGGCAAACAGTTGCCGTGGCAGCCACTGCCGGCAGCCTGCTCGAATTCGCCGAGGCGAATGGCATTACCGTTAATTCAGGCTGCCGGGCCGGCAGCTGCGGCAGTTGCCAGACAACGATCCTGAACGGTGAGGTGGCCTACCGCCAGCCGCCGGATTACGATCCGGAGCCGGGAACCTGCCTGCTTTGCGTTTGCGAACCCAAGACCAGCGTGACCCTGGAGGTGTAAATGACGACCTCGCTCTGGCGCCAGCATATTCTGCCCTTCACCTTGCTGCTCGGCCTGCTGGCAGTGGCCACCCTGGCCGGTGACTATCTCCTGCATCGACTGAATCTGGTCTGGGTTGGCCGCTACCTGGGCATTCCGGGAACCATCCTGATCATAGGCTCACTGGTCTATTCGCTGCGCAAGCGCAAATACATCACGACGGGAAATCCAAAATCCCTGTTGAAACTGCATGA
Organism: uncultured Hydrogenophilales bacterium; assembly: GCA_963818665.1. Taxonomy (GTDB): domain Bacteria; phylum Pseudomonadota; class Gammaproteobacteria; order Burkholderiales; family Thiobacillaceae; genus Thiobacillus. The sequence continues at coordinate 65,673 of CAWFTM010000008.1, forward strand.
GATCAGCACCTGGCTCGGCTCGTTGATGGTGCTGCTTCACGCCGGCATCCATTTCAATGCCATCCTGCCCTGGCTGGCAACGGTAGCCATGGGGGTAAATGTGATCAGCGGCATGGTCGGCAAGCTGCTTCTGGATCGTTCGCGCCGTCATGTGCTGGGCCAGCGCGAACATTTCCAGCTGCGCGGCTTATCTCGGCCAGAGGTGGACCAGGCGGTATTCTGGGATGCAGTGACACTCGATGCCATGACCAGATGGCGGAAGGTGCATATCCCGATTTTCATCGTCTTTGTGGTGCTGTCGCTGGGGCACATCGTCAGCATCTTTCTGTTCTGGGGCTGGGCATGAGCCGAATCCTCAAGATCATTCTCGCCGTCAACCTGATCGTGATTGCGGTTCTGGCTTTCGTCTATCCACACCTGATGGTTGGACCGGGCAAGCTGATTCCAGGCCACAAACAATTGGCGACGGATTGCTTTGCCTGCCACGCACCCTTGCTTGGGGCGAAGTCGGAACGTTGCATTTCCTGTCATCAGCCAGCGCAAATCGGGCGTCTGACAACAGCAGGTCTGCCCATCGTAAAGCCGCTTACCTCTGTGCCTTTCCACCAGAAGCTGACCAGTCAGGACTGCGTGGCCTGTCATAGCGAGCACTGCGGGCGTGAAGCGCTTCCGGCCGCAAGGCCATTTCAACCATACGTTGTTGCAGAAGGCGACGCGTGACCAATGTCAGGACATGTCACACCTCGCCGGCAGACTACGCTACACAAGCAGATTACCGGCAACTGCAGCCAGTGCCACAGCCAGGAAAGGTGGACGCCGGCGACCTTCAATCACGACAAATATTTCTTGCTTGACGAGGACCACAATGCCCGGTGCGTGACCTGCCACGTGGGCAACGACTACCAGCGCTACACCTGCTATGGCTGCCACGAACACACACCGGACAACATTCGGCGCGAGCACATCGAGGAAGGCATCCGTGATTACAGCAATTGCGTCAAGTGCCATCGCAGTGCGAACGAAAATGACATCCGCGGTGGTGGAAACGGCGAGGGAGGTGACGATTGATCTTGTTTGTCTACTGTTCTAGGGGGAGTCCATTCCCGATCTTCGCAATTGCGTGGACTGTGCCTCAATTTCATTAGGAATTTGCTTGGTTCCTGTTGGGAGGGCGGCAGCAGGCGGGCGGGGCCGGACACCTCATAAGGCCGTGCCCAAGAAGATGACTGCGGCGTAGGATGCCGGGGTGATGGAACAAAAGCCCGTGATGAAAGCCCTCGTTTCTGGTGAGCCGCCCGCCATCCAGGGCTTGACGCATGCCTTTGCGAGCGAGCGGCTGGCGTCTGAAGGTCCGAACGCATTGCCCGATGCTGGCCCACACGGCACGGTCGCGATGGCGCTCGAGGTGATACGCGAGCCGATGTTTCTGCTGCTGATCGCTGCGGCCAGTATTTACCTGGTGCTGGGCGATCTGCACGAAGCCCTGATGCTGCTGTTCTTCGTTTGTGTGGTGATGGGCATCACCCTCTACCAGTCGCACAAGACCGAGCGCGTCCTGCAGGCCCTGCGCGACTTGACCAGCCCGCGTGCCCTGGTGCTGCGCGAGGGCGAAAAGCAGCGCATCGCCGGACGTGAAGTGGTGCGCGACGATATCGTGATGCTGGCCGAGGGCGACCGTGTGCCGGCCGATGCGCTGCTGCTGGTGTGCAATGGCCTGCACGTCGACGAGTCGCTGCTGACCGGCGAAGCCGCTCCGGTGCGCAAGGCGGCAGGCGACGGTCTGCCCCTCGCTGCGCATCCCGGCGGCGAAGATGCGCCGATGGTGTATTCCGGCACGCTGGTTGTGCAGGGGCAGGGCATTGCGCGGGTGACCGCCACCGGGCTCCGCACCGAGATCGGCAGGATCGGCAAGTCACTGCAAACCCTGCGCCCCGAACCGAGCCCGGTGCAGCGCCAGATGCGCCGGATGATGTGGGCTTTTGCGCTGCTGGGCGTCGTTTTGTGCAGCGTGGTCGTGGTGCTGTATGGCCTGACACGCGGCGCCTGGCTGGATGCGCTGCTTGCCGGCATCACCCTCGCGATCTCTCTGTTGCCGCAGGAGTTTCTGGTGGTGATGACAGTCTTCCTGGCGCTCGGTGCGTGGCGCATTTCGCGCAGCCATGTGCTGACGCGGCGCATCCCGGCGCTGGAGACGCTCGGCGCCGCCACCATTCTGTGCGCGGACAAGACCGGCACCATCACCGAGAACCGCATGACGGTGACCCAACTGGTGATGCGCGATATGAGTTATGCGGTCGACTACCGGCTCGCGAATGCGCTTCCGGAAAGTTTCCATGAACTGGTCGAGTTCAGCGTGCTGGCCAGCATGGTCGATCCGTTCGACCCGATGGAGAAAGCCTTTCGCCGCCTCGCCGATCACTATCTCGCCGGGACCGAACATCTGCACGACGACTGGACGCTGGCGCAGCACTATCCGCTGAGCCGCGACATGCTCGCCATGTCGCATGGCTGGAAGGCCACCCAGCGCGACGAATATGTGGTGGCCGCCAAAGGTGCGCCGGAAGCGATTGCCGATTTGTGCCACCTGACCGCAGCGGAAACCGCGGCCATCGCCGCGCAGGCGGATCGTCTGGCGGAACAGGGCCTGCGCGTGCTGGCCATCGCCAGGGCCACATTCAACGGCACCGCCTGGCCGCCGCAGCAGCACGATTTTCCGTTCGTCTTTCTCGGCATGATTGCGCTGACCGATCCGGTGCGACCGCGGGTGCCGGAAGCGATCCGCGTAGCGCGCCGCGCCGGCATGCGGGTGGCGATGATCACCGGCGACTATCCCGGCACCGCCGAGGCCGTGGCACGCGAAGCCGGAATCGATCTGGCCGGCGGCATCCTCAGCGGCCCGGAGATCGATGCGCTCGACGACGCGGCGTTGCGGCAACGCCTCGAAACCACCCACGTATTCGCACGCGTGGCACCGGAACAGAAGCTGCGCCTGGTGCAGGCCTTCAAGGCCAACGGCGAAGTGGTGGCGATGACCGGCGACGGCGTCAACGACGCGCCGGCGCTGAAGGCCGCGCACATCGGCATTGCCATGGGCGGGCGCGGCACCGATGTGGCGCGCGAGGCGTCTTCGCTCGTGCTGCTGGACGACGACTTTGCCACCATCGTCGACGCCATCCGCCTCGGCCGGCGCATCTTCGACAACCTGCACAAAGCGATGGCCTACATTCTCGCGGTGCATGTACCGATAGCCGGCATGGCGCTGCTGCCGTTGCTGTTCGGCCTGCCGCTGGTGCTGGCGCCGGTGCATATCGTGTTTCTGGAACTCATCATCGATCCCGCCTGTTCCATCGTGTTCGAGGGCGAGCCGGAAGAGCGCGACAGCATGGCCCGGCCGCCGCGCCGACCCGATGCGCCCCTGTTCAGCCTGCGCACCCTGCTGCTGTCGCTGCTGCAGGGCGCGACCCTGTTCGTGGCCGTTGCCGCGGTCTATGCCATTTCACTGCAACGCGGGCAGAGCGCTGACGAGGCGCGTGCGCTGACCTTCGCCACCCTGGTGATCGGCAATCTGGGTTTGATCCTGGCCAACCGCTCCTGGTCGAGCACCTTGCCGGCATCGCTGCGCACGCCGAATCCCGCGTTGTGGTGGGTGATCGGCGGCACGCTCGGCTTCCTCGCGTTTGTGCTCTATGTGCCCGGCCTGCGCGAGGTGTTCGGCTTCACCACTCTGCACGCGAACGATGTGCTGCTGGCGTTCGCTGCAGGCGCGGCGGGAATCGCGTGGTTCGAGGTATTCAAGTGGGTGAAGGGGAAGCGCACGGCCTGAGCAGGCGCCTGATGATGGGTGTTTCAGGCAATCAGTGTGGGATGGGGGGGGAAGACATGGCCGTAATCCTTGCTGATGCGCTGGTGATAGGGCATCTGCTGTTCGTCGTTTTTGTCGTGGCAGGTGGGTTCCTGCTGGTGCGCTGGCCCAAACTGGTATGGCTGCACCTGCCGGCTGCTGCATGGGGCGCGATCATCGAATTTACCGGCTGGATTTGTCCGCTCACGCCGCTTGAGAATCACCTGCGCATTCTTGGCGGGGGCAGTGCTTACAGCGGCGGCTTTGTCGAGCGCTACCTGTTGCCGATCCTGTATCCCGAAAATCTGACCTTGCCGTTACAGCAGGTGCTGGGCGGGGTGGTCGTGGGGGTGAATCTCGTTGCGTATGCGCTGGCCTACCGGGCCCTGCGGCGAAAGGCGGCCGGGTAACTGAAGGGCGAGGTGATCAACCACGGCAGAAGGAGAGATCGATTTAATCCGCCTGACGATCCAGATCCTGATCCGCCAGCGAGACCGGGTCTTCCATCGGCTCCAGGTGAGTGGTGATGTGAGCGTGTGTCACGGCCTGGCGGATATCGGCTTCGATGCGTTCCGACCAGTCATGCCCATCTTGTACCGTCCAGGTACCCGGCACCAGGACATGGACGGTGACGAAGGCGCGGGTGCCGGCCTGACGGGTGCGCAAGGCGTGAAAATCGAGCCCCTGCTTGCGGTAGCCTGCCAGTATGCTTTCGATCGTCTTGAGTTCTTCCTCGGGGATGGACGCATCCATCAGACCTGCAGTGGAGCGCTGCAGCAGTTGCCACCCGGTCCACACGATATTCAGGGCCACCAGAATGGCGATGACCGGGTCGAGCCAGAGCCAGCCGGTCAGCCACACCAGCCCGACCCCGGCGATGACCCCCACGGAGGTCCAGACATCGGTGAGCAAGTGGTGCGCATCGGCTTCCAGGGTGATGGATTTGTATTTCCGGCCTACCCCCATGAGGATGCGCGACGTAACCAGATTGATGATCGAAGCGACCACCGACACGCCTAGCCCGATCCCCACCGATTCGAGGGGCTGCGGATTGGACAGGCGCTCGATGGCGGCATAAGCGATGCCGACCGCGGCAACGAGGATGAGGAAGCCCTCGAATGCGCTGGAGAAATATTCGGCCTTGCCGTGCCCGTGTGCATGATTGTCGTCCGCCGGCATGGACGCCAGCGTCAGCATGGCCAGCGCCATCATCGCTCCTGCCAGGTTGACGAAGGATTCGAGCGCGTCGGAGAGCAGGCCGACCGAGCCGGTGAGCCACCAGGCCCAGCCCTTGAGCAGGATGGTGGCGAGCGCGGCGGCGATGGAGAGCCAGGCATAGCGTTTGAGGGAGGCAGGCAGCATTCGATGGTTCGCGGGCCCAGGAAGTCGGGTCGATTGTATCGCGGCACCTGTTCGTTCGCCCGCAGCAGAGGAAGATCAGACCGCGTTTTCGCGATGCCTGGGAGGCGGTTGCCGAGAAACCTGGAATCGATCAAGCTGGCGCCCCACGCATTTGCTTAGACCCTCCGTCATGGAAAATCTGTTGTACTGGGCCGGCATGTTGGCCGTCGCGGTGAACGCGCTGACCGGTGTGCTCGACGCCGGGCGCAAGAACATGGACCTGATCGGCGTGATGATGGTGGGCGCCGCCACCGCGCTGGGTGGCGGCACGGTGCGCGACGTGCTGCTGCAGCGTCCCGTGTTCTGGATCAGCGATCAGGTGTACCTGGTCGTCGCCCTGGCGACCACGCTGGTCATCTTCTTCGCGGTGCGCGGCCTGCGCCTGCCGTCGCGGTTGTTCCTGGTTCCCGACGCGATCGGCCTGGCGCTGTTCACCATCGTCGGCACCCAGATCGCCCTGGAATGGAACGCACCCTGGCTGGTGGCGAGCCTGCTCGGCGTGATCACGGGAGTCATCGGCGGCGTGCTGCGCGACGTGCTGTGCAACGAGGTTCCCCTGATATTCGTGCGGGGCGAGCTCTATGCCTCGGCAGCCTGGACCGGCGCCCTGGTGCTGGTGGGCCTGCAGGCACTCGGTGTGTCGCCGGTGATTGCGGCGTGGGCGGGGATGGCGAGCGTGCTGGGTGTTCGCCTGCTGGCGATGGCATTCCGCATCACGCTGCCGATCTATTCGGAGCGCAAGTAGGGCGAAGAAAGCGGCGTCCACAGCCATAATCCTGCAGACATCCCCCATCCGAACCCATAAAATGCCGGGCATGAGAATCCTGCCTGTCCTGCTGTTGTGCCTGCCCCTTGCCGTCCATGCCGAGTGGGGGGCATTCGAACACGAGTATGAACAGGACAAGCCCTGGGCCGAGGTGGCGGCGCAGTTGCCCGCATACCCCAAGGCTGAAAACCTGCTTCCCTTCACCGTCTCGTCGGCGACCCGCCATCGGCACTTCATCGACGCCGCATCGATCAGCGTCGGCGACGACAAGGTGGTGCGCTACACGGTGGTGATCGAAGCGACGGGTGGGGCGAAAAATGTCTCGTTCGAGGGGCTGCGCTGCGAATCCGGCGAGCGTCGCCTGTATGCCTACGGCCATCCCGACGGTACCTGGTCGAAGGCGCGCAACGCCGGCTGGGAAGGCATCAAATTCCGTTCGGTGCTGTCGTATCACAAAGCCCTGTTCGAGAATGTTTTCTGCAAGGACGACATTCGGGTGAGAGATAGCGAGGAAGCCGTGCGCAATCTGCGGCAGGCGGCACGATGAGCGCCTCGATCGTCAAACACGCGCGGCGGATTGTCGTCAAGGTCGGCTCCAGTCTGGTGACCGCCGAAGGCCGCGGCCTCGACCACGCCGCACTGTCGCGCTGGGCCGAACAGATTGCCGCGCTGGCCGGGCAAGGCCGCGAAGTGGTGCTGGTTTCCAGCGGCGCGATTGCCGAGGGCATTGCGCGGCTGGGCTGGAGCAAGCGCCCCAAGGCGGTCAACGAATTGCAGGCCGCTGCCGCAGTGGGGCAGATGGGCCTGGTGCAGGCCTATGAATCCATTTTCCGCACCCACGGCCTGCACGCCGCGCAGGTGCTGCTTACCCACGAAGATCTGGCCGATCGCACCCGCTATCTGAATGCGCGTTCCACCTTGCGCACGCTGCTGGAACTGAAAGTGGTGCCGATCATCAATGAAAACGACACCGTCGCCACTGACGAAATCCGCCTGGGTGACAACGACACGCTGGGCGCGCTGGTGACCAATCTGATCGAGGCCGACTGCCTGATCATTCTGACCGACCAGACCGGCTTGTATACCGCCGACCCGCGCCGCGACGTGACGGCGACCCTGGTGAGTCAGGCGCACGCCGGCGATCCCGAACTCGAGCGCATGGCGGGCGGGGCGGGCAGCAGTGTCGGCACCGGCGGCATGCTGACCAAGATCCTTGCCGCCAAGCGCGCGGCCCGGAGCGGCGCGCACACCGTGATTTGCAGCGGACGCGAGGACCAGGTGCTGCTGCGGCTGGCAGCGGGCGAGGCCATCGGCAGCCAGCTGGTGGCACGCCAGGCGCCACTGGCGGCGCGGCGGCAGTGGCTGGCCGATCATCTGCAACTGCGTGGTGGGCTGGTGCTCGATGCGGGTGCGGTGCGTGCACTGTGCGAGGAGGGCAAAAGCCTGCTGCCGGTCGGCGTCAGGGCGGTGACCGGCGAATTCGAGCGTGGCGAAGTGGTGGCGGTGGTCGACGCCGACGGCCGTGAAATTGCACGTGGCCTGGCCAATTACAGCGCCAGCGAAGCCCGCCGCATTGCGGGCAAGCCGAGCAGCGCCATCGAGACCACACTCGGCTACATGGACGAGCCGGAGCTGATTCACCGTGACAATCTGGTGGTGCTGGCGTGATTCCATTCCCAAATCAAAAATCTCTTTGTCGGCAGAGCCTTGCCGTACTGCTTGTACTGTCTGCGGCTCGCCTTCGCGATCTTTTTGATCTGGAAATGGAATGAGCGTGACGCTGGATTTGATGCGCCACGGCGAGCCCGTCGGCGGCCGCAAGTATCGCGGCCAGATCGACGATCCGCTGTCGGAAAAAGGCTGGGCGCAGATGCAGGCGGCGGTGGGCGATGCCGCGCCGTGGACGCGCATCGTGTCGTCGCCCCTGCTGCGCTGCCGCGCATTCGCCGAGACGCTGGCGGGGCGGCATGAGCTGCCGCTCATACTCGATGACCGGCTGCGCGAAGTCGGCTTCGGCATCTGGGAAGGCAAGAGCGCTGCCGAAATCGAGCAGGAGGCGCCCGGCACGCTGGCGCGCTTCAAGGCCGACCCGGTGCATGCGCGGCCGCTGGGCGCCGAGCCGCTGGCCGAGTTTCAGGCGCGGGTGGCCGCCGGGCTGGATGCCATCGTGACGCAACAGCAGGATCAGCATGTGCTGGTGGTGGGGCACGCCGGGGTGGTGCGCATGGCGCTTGCCTGGGCGCTGCATATTCCGTTGCAACACGCGTACCGGATTGAAGTGGCAAGTGCGTCGATGACGCGCCTGCGTTTCAGCGGCGGGCGGGCGAGCCTGATTTTTCACGGCAGCAGTCTGCCCGGGCGGTGATCAGCCGCTTCCTGTTCTGCTGGTGCCTGCTGCTGGCTGCGCCGGTGCAGGCTGCAGCCATGCAAGTGGTCGACGATAGCGGACAGTCGCTTGAATGGGCCCGGCCGCCGCAGCGCATTGTTTCGCTGACGCCGCATCTCACCGAACTCCTGTTTGCCGTCGGCGCCGGGTCGCAACTGGTGGGCGTCGACAGCGCCAGCGATTACCCGGCCGCCGCGCAGGCGCTGCCGCGCATCGGCGATTACAGCCGCGTCAATTTCGAGCGCATCCTGGCGCTGAAACCCGATCTGGTCGTCGTCTGGCTGGACGGCAACCGTGCGGCGGATATTCATGGCCTGAAAAAAATGGGGCTGCCGGTGCTGCACACCCGCGCCACGAAGCTCGACGACGTCGCCCGCCTGCTGCGGCTGCTCGGGCAGACGACCGGTCATGTTGCGCAGGGAGATGCGGCGGCGCGCGATTTCAGCGCGCGGCTGGCCGCGCTGCAGGTGCCCAGCTCGAGCCGGCCGCCATTGAGGGTGTTTTATCAGGTGTGGGATCGCCCGCTGATGACGGTGGGCGGTGCGCACTGGATCAGCGATGCGCTGGCGCTGTGCGGTGCGCGCAATGTGTTTGCCGACCTGCGCGGACTCTCTCCGGTGGTGTCGCGCGAGGCGGTGTTGCAGCGTGCGCCCGAGTTGATCGTGAGCGGCAGCGATGGGCCGGACATGCGTGCGCAGTGGCAGCGTTTTTCCGGTTTGCCCGCAGTGAAAAACCAGGGGTTCGTGCGGATCGATGCGGATCGTCTGCATCGTCCCACGCCGCGCTTGATCGAGGGCGTGGCCGCGCTGTGCGACGCACTCAAACCCGCGCGACTTCGATCCGGTCAGCGTTGACGTGAGGGGCTGGGCTTGCGGTTGGGGCAGTTGTCCTTGATGCAGTCGGCGTAAATCTGCAGGGAATGGTCGTGGATGGCGAAGCCGCGTTCCTTGGCGATGCGGTTCTGGCGTTTCTCGATTTCGGCGTCGAAGAATTCCTCGACCTTGCCGCATTGCAGGCAGACCAGGTGATCGTGGTGGTCGCCTTGATTCAGCTCGAACACGGCCTTGTCGCTGTCGAAATGGTGGCGCATCAGCAGCCCGGCCTGCTCGAACTGCGTGAGCACGCGGTACACCGTGGCCAGACCGATATCCTGGCCTTCGTCGGTCAGCAGGCGGTAAACCTCTTCGGCGGTCATGTGCCGCTTGTCGCTCTGCTCGAACAGATCGAGGATTTTCAGGCGCGGCAGCGTGGCCTTGAGACCGATGTTCTTGAGATCGGAGGGATTGCTCAAAGGGGTATCCAGAATGAGAACGCGAGTACGTTATGATACGTTTTTTTACCCCGCTCCAACCCTTCCGGTTGCCTGGCTATGCGTCTTGTCCTGATTTCCGCACTGTGTTTGAGTTTGCTGGCCGGCTGTTCCAATATCCAGATCGGCCATCGCATCGATGTCCAGCAGGGCAATGCACTCGACCCGGAAAACGTCGCCCGCCTGAAACCCGGCCTCAGCCGTTCGCAAGTGCGTTTCCTGCTCGGCACGCCCTTGCTGGTCGATCCGTTCCGCACCGATCGCTGGGATTATGTGTACCTGTTTTACCAGGCGGGCACCCTGGTCGAGCGCAAGCGTGTCTCGCTGATTTTCGAGGGCGATACGCTGGTTCGTATCGAAGGCGATGTGCCTGCGGAGGTGCTGGCTACACCGGTGCCCAACGCGGCGCCGGCGGCGGCTGTTCCCGCTTCGCCCCTGCCTGAACCGGTTGTGCCCCCCGCGGTTGCTCCAGCGCCGCCGGCAGTCGATGGCTCGCTGTCGGCCCCGCCGGAAGCCAGGCCATGACGGTGCAGGTTGCGATTGCCGGGGTGTCCGGGCGCATGGGCCGCGCACTGCTCGAAGCCGTGGCGGCGGATGCCGGATGCGCGCTGGCCGCGGCGATCGATCGTCCTGGCAGCCCGCTGCTGGGGCAGGATGCCGGCGCAGCCTGGGGGGCCGCCAGCGGCGTTCGCGTAAGCGACCAGCTGGCGCAGGCCCTGCAGGGCGCCCAGGTCTTGATCGACTTCACCCGGCCCGAGGCCACCTTCGGCTACCTGGATGCCTGCGTGGCGGCAGGCGTGCCGCTGGTGATCGGCACCACGGGCTTCGACGAGGCGGGCAAGGCACGTATCGCCGCTGCCGCGCAGCGTATTCCGGTCGTGTTCGCGCCGAACATGAGCGTCGGCGTCAATCTGTTGATGAAACTGGCCGAACTCGCCGCGCGCGTGCTGGAAGACGGCTACGACATCGAGATCATCGAGGCGCATCATCGCCACAAGGTCGATGCGCCGTCCGGCACTGCGCTGGGCCTGGGCCAGGCGGTGGCGCGCGCGATCGACCGCGATCTTTCTGCCTGCGCCGTCTACGGCCGTGAAGGCGTCACCGGCGAGCGCGACTCCAAAACCATCGGCTTCGCCACGGTGCGCGGCGGCGATATCGTCGGCGACCACACGCTGCTGTTCGCCGGCATCGGTGAACGCGTCGAGCTCACCCACAAGGCCAGCAGCCGCGCCACCTTCGCCCAGGGCGCGCTGCGCGCCGCCAAGTGGCTGCAAGGCCGTGCGCCGGGGCTGTATGACATGCGTGATGTGCTCAGTCTGAAGTAATCGTTTTAAAAACAGGAATCCATCATGAACGCCGTCAAGGTCTACAGCACCGGCACCTGCCCCATCTGCGTCAAGGCCAAGGCCTTTCTCGACAAGCGCGGCATCGGTTACGACGAGGTCCGCATCGACCTCGACCGCGAAGCGATGAAGGAATTCGCCGTCGTCACCAACAGTGCGCGCACCGTGCCGCAAATCGTGGTCGAGGGAAAATGCATCGGCGGCTTTACCGAACTGACCGAACTCGATATGGACGGCGGGCTGGAACACCTGCAGCCCTGAATTTGTGCGTTTGACGGGTGTTTGGCATTGAAGCCTGCCCGTCAAATCGGCTATAATCCGGGGCATTCAAGTTCAGGCGGGTTCGCGCAAGCGGCTCGCCTGAATTTTGTCACCTGCGCTTCGCTCACTGTCTTCCGGAGTCTTCCTTGTCACGTGCCCAGCCCGCCATCCTTGTTCTAGCTGACGGTTCAGTTTTTCGCGGCCTGTCGATCGGCGCTGACGGCATGACGACCGGTGAGGTGGTGTTCAATACCGCGCTGACCGGCTACCAGGAAATCCTCACCGATCCCTCGTATTCGCGCCAGATCGTGACGCTGACCTATCCGCACATCGGCAATACCGGCGTCAATGGCGAGGACGTCGAGGCCGGCCGCATTCACGCCGCCGGTCTGGTGGTGCGCGACGTGCCGCGCCTGCATTCCAACTTCCGCGCCAGCCAGTCGCTGCCGGATTACCTGAAAAGCCAGAATATCGTTGCCATCGCCGATATCGATACGCGACGCCTGACCCGCATCCTGCGGGAAAAGGGCGCGCAAAGCGGCTGTGTCATGGCGGGATCGGTGGACGAGGCGAAGGCGCTGCAGGCGGCGCGTGCTTTCCCCGGTCTGGCCGGCATGGATCTGGCCAAGGTGGTGAGCGCGCCGGCAGCCTACGAATGGAACGAAACCGAGTGGAAGCTCGGGCGCGGCTACGGCCAGCAGAGCGCGCCGCGTTTCCATGTCGTCGCCTTCGACTATGGCGTCAAGCGCAACATCCTGCGCATGCTGGCCGAACGCGGCTGCCGCCTCACCGTGCTGCCGGCGACCGCCAGCGCAGCCGAGGCGCTGGCGCTGAAGCCGGACGGTGTCTTCCTCTCCAACGGCCCCGGCGATCCGGAACCGTGCGATTACGCAATCAAGGCGATCGCCGAGCTGGTCGCAGCCGGCGTGCCGACTTTCGGCATCTGCCTCGGGCACCAGTTGCTCGCGCTCGCTTCGGGTGCCAAGACGGTGAAAATGAAATTCGGCCATCACGGCGCCAACCATCCGGTGAAGGATCTCGACAGCGGACGCGTCGCGATCACCAGTCAGAACCATGGCTTTGCGGTGGATCCCGCGACGCTTCCCGCGAATGTGCGCAGCACCCACGTCTCGCTGTTCGACGGGTCGCTGCAGGGCATCGCCCGCACCGATGCGCCCGCCTTCAGTTTCCAGGGGCACCCCGAAGCCAGCCCCGGCCCTCACGACGTGAGCTATCTGTTCGACCGATTCATCCAGCTGATGGCTGACCATCCCGCAGCACACTGATCATGCCCAAGCGTACCGACCTCAAAAGCATCCTCATCATCGGCGCCGGCCCCATCGTCATCGGGCAGGCGTGCGAGTTCGACTACTCCGGCGCGCAGGCGTGCAAGGCGCTGCGTGAAGAGGGTTACAAAGTCATTCTCGTCAACAGCAACCCGGCGACGATCATGACCGACCCGGACATGGCCGACGTCACCTACATCGAGCCGATTACCTGGCAGATCGTCGAGAAGATCATCGCCAAGGAACGTCCCGATGCGCTGTTGCCGACCATGGGTGGCCAGACCGCGCTCAACTGCGCGCTCGATCTCGCCAAGCATGGCGTGCTGGAGAAATATGGCGTCGAAATGATCGGTGCGTCGAAGGAAGCCATCGACAAGGCCGAAGATCGCGAAAAATTCAAGATTGCAATGACCAAGATCGGATTGGGTTCGGCGCGTTCGTCGATTGCCCATAGCCTGGAAGAGGCGCTGCAGGTGCAGGCCGCGCTAGGCTTTCCGTCGATTATTCGGCCGTCGTTCACCATGGGCGGTTCGGGTGGCGGCATTGCGTACAACCGCGATGAATTCATCGCCATCTGCGAGCGCGGACTCGAAGCCTCACCGACCAAGGAGCTGCTGATCGAAGAATCGCTGCTCGGCTGGAAAGAGTACGAGATGGAAGTGGTGCGCGACCGCAAGGACAATTGCATCATCATCTGCTCGATCGAAAACTTCGACCCGATGGGGGTGCATACCGGCGACTCCATCACGGTTGCGCCGGCGCAGACGCTGACCGACAAGGAATACCAGATCATGCGCAATGCCTCGCTGGCGGTGCTGCGCGAGATCGGTGTGGAAACGGGCGGCTCCAACGTGCAGTTCTCCATCAACCCGGAAGACGGGCGCATGGTGGTGATCGAGATGAACCCGCGCGTATCGCGTTCGTCCGCGCTGGCGTCGAAGGCGACCGGCTTCCCGATCGCCAAGGTGGCGGCCAAGCTGGCGGTCGGTTACACCCTCGACGAATTGCAGAACGACATCACCGGTGGCGCGACCCCGGCCTCGTTCGAGCCGTCGATCGATTATGTGGTGACCAAGATTCCGCGTTTTGCCTTCGAGAAATTCCCGCAGGCCGACGATCGCCTGACCACGCAGATGAAGTCGGTGGGCGAAGTGATGGCGATGGGCCGCAGCTTTCAGGAGTCGCTGCAGAAAGCGCTGCGCGGGCTGGAGGTCGGTGCTGACGGCTTCGATCCCAAGACCACCGACCGCGACGAGATCGAAGCCGAGTTGATGTCGCCCGGCCCTGAGCGCATCTGGTACGTGGGCGATGCGTTCCGTGTCGGCATGACGCTGGAAGAAATCTTCGCGGTGTCGAAAATCGATCCATGGTTTCTCGACCAGATTCAGGGCTTGATCGAACTGGAAACTTCGTTGGCCGGGCGTGCGCTGGCTGACATTGACGCGGGCGAATTGCGCCATCTGAAGCGCGCCGGCTTCTCCGACCGGCGTCTGGCCAAGCTGCTGAACACCGACCAGCATGCGGTGCGTGCGCGTCGCAACGAGCTTGCCATCCATCCGGTCTACAAGCGCGTCGATACCTGCGCGGCGGAGTTTGCCACGCAGACCGCCTACATGTATTCGACCTACGAGGAAGAATGCGAATCGCAGCCGACCAATGCCAAGAAAATCATGGTGCTGGGCGGCGGGCCGAACCGCATCGGTCAGGGCATCGAGTTCGACTACTGCTGCGTGCATGCCGCGCTCGCGCTGCGCGAAAACGGCTTCGAGACCATCATGGTCAACTGCAACCCGGAGACCGTTTCGACCGACTACGACACCTCCGATCGCCTGTATTTCGAACCGCTGACGCTGGAAGACGTGCTTGAAATCGTGCGTATCGAGAAGCCCTGGGGCGTGATCGTGCAATACGGCGGACAGACGCCGCTGAAGCTGGCGCGCGATCTGGAACGCAACGGCGTGCCCATCATCGGCACCAGCCCCGACATGATCGATGCGGCCGAAGACCGCGAGCGTTTCCAGCAGATGCTGCACGGACTGGGCTTGAAGCAGCCGCCCAACCGCACCGCGCGCAACCCGGACAGCGCGATCCGCATGGCCGAGGAGATCGGCTATCCGCTGGTGGTGCGTCCCAGCTATGTGCTGGGCGGCCGCGCGATGGAAATCGTGCGCGAAGAAGCCGACCTGCGGCGTTACATGACCGAAGCGGTGAAGGTGTCCAACAAATCCCCGGTGCTGCTGGACCGCTTCCTCAACGATGCGATCGAAGTCGACGTCGATGCGCTGTCCGACGGCGAGCAGGTGGTGATCGGCGGCATCATGCAGCACATCGAGCAGGCGGGCGTGCACTCGGGCGACTCGGCGTGTTCGCTGCCGCCGTACAGCCTGTCGCAGGACGTGCAGGACGAGCTGCGGCGCCAGACGGTGGCGATGGCGAAAGCATTGAAAGTGATCGGCCTGATGAACGTGCAGTTCGCGATCCAGGGCGACACGGTCTATGTGCTCGAAGTGAACCCGCGTGCGTCGCGCACCGTACCCTATGTGTCGAAGGCGATTGGCGCACCGTTGGCGAAAATTGCAGCACGCGCGATGGCCGGTATTTCGCTGAAATCGCAGGCGTTCGAAAAAGAAATCATCCCGCCGTATTTCTCGGTGAAGGAAGCGGTGTTCCCGTTCCGCAAGTTCCCCGGAGTCGACACCATTCTCGGCCCCGAGATGAAATCGACCGGCGAAGTCATGGGCGTGGGGGTCAACTTCGGCGAAGCGTTCGTCAAGTCGCAGCTGGCGTCGAGTTCCGAACTGCCGAAACCCGGTGGACGGGCCTTCGTCAGCGTGCGTTCGGGCGACCGCGACGCCATCGTCGAGCTGGCCCAGGCGCTGCGCGACCTCGGTTTCAATCTGGTTGCCACCCGCGGTACTGCGCAGGCAATCGAGTCAGCCGGTATTCCCGTTGCCGTCGTCAACAAGGTCAAGGAAGGCCGTCCGCACATCGTCGACATGATCAAGAACGGCGACATCGATTTCATTGTCAACGTGGTCGAAGACAAGAAGGCGGTCAAGGACTCCTACGCCATTCGTGCCGAAGCGCTGGCGCGCCGCGTGGTCTACTTCACCACGCTGGCCGGTGCGCATGCCGCCTGCATGGGCATGCGGCACGGCAGCGAACTCGAAGTGTATTCCCTGCAGTCGCTGCATCAGCGCCTGCACTGATCTGAAAAGGCAAGCTTGTGAACAAATTCCCCCTCACCGTCGTGGGCGCTGAAAAGCTGCGTGTCGAATTGCAGCATCTGAAAAGCGTGGAGCGTCCAGCCGTGATCCAGGCGATTTCCGAAGCGCGTGCACAGGGCGACCTGTCGGAAAACGCCGAGTACGACGCCGCCAAGGAAAAGCAGGGCTTCATCGAGGGGCGTATTGCCGACCTCGAAGGCAAGCTGGCCAATGCCCAGATCATCGATCCGACCACGCTGGACGCGGATGGCCGTATTGTTTTCGGTGCGACAGTCGAGCTGGAAGACGTCGAATCCGGCGATTCCGTCACCTATCAGATCGTCGGCGATGACGAAGCGGACATCAAACAGAGCAAGATTTCCGTGTCGTCGCCGATTGCGCGTGCCTTGATCGGCAAATACGCCGGCGACAGCGTGGATGTCCAGGCGCCGGGCGGTGTGCGCCAGTACGAAGTGCTGGACGTGCTGTACAAGTAAGCATGCGGCGCTTCTGGGACGGGCTTGCCGGCGTACTGCTGGTGTTGTGGATCGGTGGCATGTGGGCGATCGGCTACGTCGCCGCGCCGGTGCTGTTTGCCAACCTGGGCGACAAGCAACTGGCGGGCATGCTGGCCGGCAAGCTGTTCGAACTGATGGCATGGATTGGTATCGCGGCGGCGGTCTATCTGCTGGTCTACCGCATTGCCCGTGACGGCGGCGCCGCGCTGAAAACCCTGTTTTTCTGGACGGTGGCGCTGATGCTGGCGTTGACGCTGGCGGGCCACTTCGGCATTCAGCCGATCATGCAAAGCCTGAAGGATCAGGCGATGCCACAAGCGGTGATGCAGAGTGTGTTCGCCGACCGTTTTGCCCGCTGGCACGGCATATCGAGCATCGTCTATCTGATCGAGAGCACGCTGGGATTGTTGCTGGTCTGGCGTTCGGGGCTGGCGCGATAAATTACCGGCGCAAGCATTCAGCTCGGCAGGACGATCACCGGCTTGTCGGCGGCGCGATAAATCACCAATACCTTGCCGATTTGCTGCACTTGGGCTGCGCCGGTGGCAGCGCAGATTTCCTCCAGCCAGGCGCGCCGGGTATCCGGCTCGTCGGTGGCGGCCTTGATCTTGATCAGTTCGTGCGAGGCCAGTCCGCGCTCGACTTCCTTCAGCACCGCAGCGGTCAAACCCTGATTGCCTATCATGACCACCGGCTGGCGGCTGTGCGCCAGGCCTTTGAGATATTGCCGTTGTGCGGGCGTGAGTGATTTCATGCATCTTCCTTAAACTGAGCGCGGATTGTAGCCGATAGAGATGGGACAGAAGCCGAAACGAACCAAATCGGGCAGTGCCTGGATGCACGAGCACGTGACGGACCCCTACGTCAAAAAGGCACAACTGGACGGCTATCGTTCGCGAGCCGCCTATAAATTGCTGGATATCAACAAGCGCGACCGTCTGCTGCGCCCCGGCATGACCGTGGTGGATCTTGGGGCCGCGCCTGGCAGCTGGTGCCAGGTGGCGGTGGAGATGATGAAAAAGCAGGGCAGGGTGCTGGCCATCGACTTGCTGCCGGTGGCGCCGATGCCGGGGGTCGAGAGTCTGGAGGGCGATTTCACCGAGCCGGCGGCGCTGGCCTGGCTGGAAGAAAAATTGCAATCCGCGCGGGTTGATCTTGTATTAAGCGATATGGCGCCCAACATCAGTGGGGTGATGCTGAGAGACCAGGCACGGCATTATGAGCTATGCGAGTTGGCGCTCGATTTTGCGCTGGCTTGGCTGAAACCAGACGGGGCTTTTCTCGTCAAAGTATTTCAGGGCGTCGGGTTTGAGGATTTTCGGGCGCAGATGCGACAGGCATTCGAGCAGGTGCACATCCGCAAGCCCGAAGCTTCGCGTGACCGCAGTACCGAAGTGTATCTGCTGGGACGCCGTCCTGTGGCGGCGACGGTGACAGGGCAGAATCTGCCGTGACAAGCTTGCAAGAGTAGGTTTAGAATGATTCTAAATCTGCCTGAATTGGCATCGAGGAGTAAACGTTGAACAACTTGCCTAAAAATATTGCCGTCTGGCTGATCATTGCCGTTGTGTTGATGACGGTGTTCAACCAGTTCGGTGCGCAGCGCACCGCGCAGACGCAAGTGCCCTATTCGCAGTTCATCGAGGAGGTGCGTGCGCAGCAGATTGCCAAAGTGGTGATCGAAGGCAATGTGCTGAAAGGCGAACGCAGCGACGGACAGCGTTTTACCAGCTATGCGCCGAGTGATCCCTGGATGGTGTCCGACCTGCTGAAAAACGGCGTGTCGGTCGAAGCCAAGCCGGAGGAGCAACCCTCCTTCCTGATGAGCCTGTTCATTTCCTGGTTCCCCATGTTGCTGTTGATCGGCGTGTGGATTTTCTTCATGCGTCAAATGCAGGGGGGCGGCAAAGGCGGTGCCTTCTCTTTCGGCAAGAGCCGGGCGCGCCTGCTGGACGAAAACGCCAACCCGGTGACTTTCGCCGACGTGGCGGGTTGCGACGAGGCGAAGGAGGACGTCGCCGAACTGGTGGATTTCCTCAAGGACCCGACCAAGTTCCAGAAGCTGGGTGGCCGTATTCCTCGCGGCGTGTTGATGGTGGGCCCGCCCGGTACGGGTAAAACGCTGCTGGCGCGCTCGATTGCCGGTGAGGCCAAAGTCCCGTTTTTCAGCATCTCGGGTTCCGACTTCGTCGAAATGTTTGTCGGCGTCGGTGCGGCGCGGGTGCGCGACATGTTCGAACAGGCGAAGAAGAATTCGCCGTGCATCATCTTTATCGACGAAATCGACGCGGTCGGCCGCCAGCGTGGCGCCGGTCTGGGCGGCGGCAACGACGAACGCGAACAGACGCTGAACCAGTTGCTGGTCGAAATGGACGGCTTCGAAGCAAGCGTCGGCGTCATCGTGATCGCCGCCACCAACCGCCCCGACGTGCTCGATCCGGCACTGCTGCGCCCGGGCCGTTTCGACCGTCAGGTGGTGGTGGGCTTGCCGGATATCCGCGGCCGCGAGCAGATTCTCATGGTGCACATGCGCAAGGTGCCGGTGGCGCCGGACGTGCGCGCAGATATCCTGGCGCGCGGCACACCCGGCATGTCGGGTGCCGATCTGGCCAACCTGGTCAACGAAGCCGCGTTGTTCGCTGCGCGCCGCAGCAAGCGCCTGGTCGACATGGACGATTTCGAGCAGGCCAAGGACAAGATTTTCATGGGTGCCGAGCGCAAGTCCATGGTGATTACGCCCGAGGACAAGAAAAAAACCGCTTACCACGAGTCCGGTCACGCGGTCATCGGCATGACCCTGCCAGGCTGCGATCCGGTGCATAAAGTGACGGTGATCCCCCGTGGCCGTGCGCTGGGCGTGACCATGTCGCTGCCGGAAATCGATCGTTACAGTCTGTATCAGGACCAGATGCTGTCGCAGATCAGCATGCTGTTTGGTGGGCGCGTGGCGGAGGAAATCTTTGTCGGCAGCATTTCGACCGGTGCGTCGAATGACTTCGAGCGAGCCACCAGCATTGCGCGCGACATGGTGACGCGCTACGGCATGTCCGAGGCACTGGGCCCAATGGTGTACGGTGAGAACGAAGGCGAGGTGTTCCTCGGTCGTTCGGTGACCACGCACAAGAACATGAGCGAAGCCACCATGCAGAAAGTCGATGCGGAAATTCGCCGCATCCTGGATCAGCAGTACGCGCTGGCGAAGAAAATCCTCACCGAAAAGCGTGACATTGTCGAGGCGATGACCGCTGCGCTGATGGAATGGGAAACCATCGATGCCGATCAGATCGGTGACATCATGGCGGGCTTGCCGGCGCGTGCGCCGAAGCCGCCGGCGACGCCGCAGCCGCCTGCCAGCGGCGGCGACAAGCCCAGCGCGCCGGCACCGACGGTGCAGCCTGCCCAGGAAGCCTGAGCGGCGCCCCGGCACCCGCACTACAATAGAGGGGCTAAGGCTCCTCTATTTTTATGTCCGTTCTCCACGCCGGTTCGTTCCGGCTATCCCTGGCAACCCCGCTCATCATGGGCATCGTCAACACCACACCGGATTCGTTTTCGGACGGCGGCTGTTGGCTGGATGCATCGGCAGCCATTCGGCATGCATTCAAGCTTCGGGATGAGGGCGCCGATATCCTCGACGTCGGTGGAGAATCCACCCGGCCGGGTGCGGCGGTGGTGCCCGTCGACGAGGAAATCCGTCGTGTGCTGCCGGTGATCGAGGCGTTGGCTGCCGAGGGCTGCGTGGTGTCGGTCGACACCACCAAGCCCGAGGTCATGCGCGCTGCGCTGGCTGCCGGTGCAAGCATGGTGAATGATGTCATGGCCTTGCAGGCGCCTGGCGCGATCGAGGGGGTGGCGATGTCCGGTGCGGCGATATGCCTGATGCACATGCAGGGCGAGCCGCGAACCATGCAGCAGGCGCCCAGCTATGCCAATGTGGTGGACGAGGTGAAGCATTTTTTGCAGGGCAGGGTGGCCGCCTGCGAGGCAGCTGGCATCGGCCGGGAACGACTGGTGATCGACCCGGGCTTCGGCTTCGGCAAGACGCTTGAACACAATCTGGTGCTGCTCAAGCGCCTGGATCGGCTGGCCGAACTGGGCCTGCCGGTGCTGGCCGGATTGTCGCGTAAATCCATGCTGGGGACGCTGACCGGACGTGGCGTCGAGGCGCGTGAATTTGCAGGTGTCGCGGCGCATCTGGCGGCAATTGCCCGCGGCGCGCGACTGGTCCGGGTACACAATGTTGCGGCCATGCGTGATGCACTGGCCGTCTGGAACGCAGTGGAGGAACAACAGGATGGGACGTAAATATTTCGGCACCGATGGCGTGCGCGGCAAGGTGGGCGAATCGCCCATCACCCCGGAGTTTGTCATGCATCTGGGTTACGCCGCCGGCCAGGTGCTGGTGGCCGATCGCGGCAGCCTGCCGCCGAACCAGCATCCGACCGTGCTGATCGGCAAGGACACCCGTATCTCGGGCTACATGCTGGAAGCTGCGCTGGAAGCGGGCTTTACCGCTGCCGGGGTGAATGTGCTGATGACCGGGCCGATGCCGACGCCGGCGGTGGCGTATCTGACGCGCGCATTGCGTCTTCAGGCCGGCGTGGTGATCTCGGCGTCACACAATCCGTTCGAGGACAACGGCATCAAGTTCTTTTCCGCCAGCGGACAAAAATTGCCCGATAGCGTGGAAGAGGCGATCGAGGCGCGGCTGGATCACCCCATGGTGACGGTCGGGGCGCGTCAACTGGGGCGTGCGCGCCGCATCGAGGATGCCGCTGCGCGTTACATCGAATTCTGCAAGAGCACCTTCCCCAATCATCTCGATCTGCGCGGAATCCGTATCGTGGTGGACTGCGCCAACGGTGCCACCTACCACATCGCGCCGCATGTGCTGCACGAACTGGGCGCCGAAGTGATCGCTGTCGGCAACGAGCCGGATGGCTTCAATATCAACGACTCATGCGGGGCGACCTACACCAAGACGCTGTCGGACGCGGTGCGGATGCATCGCGCGGATGTCGGCATTGCGCTGGATGGCGACGGCGACCGCTTGATGATGGCCGATGCGCAGGGACGAATTTACGATGGCGACCAGCTGGTGTATGTCATCGCACGCCATCGCATCCAGACCGGTTACATGAAGGGCGGTGTGGTGGGCACCCTGATGACCAATCTGGGCACCGAGCACGCGCTCGGCCGCGCCCACATCCCGTTCGAGCGTGCCAAGGTCGGCGATCGTTACGTGCTGGAGCGTTTGCATGCCAACGGCTGGACGCTCGGCGGCGAGACTTCGGGACACATCCTGTGTCTGGACAAGCACACCACCGGTGACGGGATTGTTTCAGCCCTGCAGGTGCTGCGCGCACTGCGCGAGAGCGGCGAGACGCTGGATAGCTTCACCGCCGATCTGGAAACCTATCCCCAGGTGATGATCAATGTGCCGATCGCCAAGGGCTTCAAGCTGGATGCCTCGCCTGCCGTCACGGCCTCGGTCGCCCAGGCGGAGTCCGTCCTGAACGGCATGGGCCGGGTGGTATTGCGTGCATCCGGCACCGAGCCGTTGATTCGGGTGATGGTGGAAGGACGCGATGCCGATCAGGTTCGTCACACGGCTGAAACGATCGCGGATGTCGTGAGGCAGGCCGCATCGGCAAAGTGACGCCGGAAACCGGCTGTGGCCGGGGAAACTTCCCATCCTGAAATATAACTGTAATATTCCACCGCTAGTATTGCCGGGTCGCCATTGCGGCAAAGTCAATTACTACCGGAGATATTACATGCGTACACTCAATAAACTGGCTCAAGGCACCCTGGCTGTGGCCATGGGTCTGGCTTTCTCGGTTAGCGCGCTGGCCGCTGACATCACCGGCGCGGGCGCGACTTTCCCCTACGCCGTTTACACCAAATGGGCCGAGGCCTACCAGGCTGCAACGGGTAACAAGGTCAACTACCAGGGCATTGGCTCGTCGGGCGGCGTCAAGCAGATCAAGGCCAAGACCGTCGATTTCGGCGGCTCCGATGCGCCGGTGAAAGAGGCCGATCTGGATGCAGCCGGTCTGATTCAGGTGCCGACCGTGATGGGTGGCGTCACCATCGTCATGAACGTCCCGGGTATTGACGTCCGGCAAGCTGAAGCTGGACGGCGTCACCGCTGCCAATATCTTCCGCGGCGCCATCACCAAGTGGAATGATCCTGCCATCGCCAAGCTGAACCCCGGCGTTGCACTGCCGGACTATGGCCATCACCGTGGCGCATCGTTCGGATGGTTCCGGCACCACCTATGCGTTCACCAACTATCTGGCCAAGCAGTCGGCTGATTTCCTGCGTGACGTCGGCGCGGGCAACACCGTGAACTGGCCGGCCAACGCAGTGGGCGGCAAGGGCAACCCGGGCGTGGCGGCTAACGTGCAGAAGATCAAGGGCACGATCGGTTATGTCGATATCGCCGACGCGATGAAAAACAAGATGGATTTCGTCGCGCTGAAAAACAAGGCCGGCAACTACATCGTGCCGAACCAGGACGCGGTGGCGGATGCGGCTGCGGGCGCCAACTTCAAGGTCAAGGGCATGGCTCCCGACCTGCTGGATCAAACCCACAAGAACGCCTGGCCCATTACCAGCGCTACCTACATGCTGGCGTATGAAAAAGGTTCGGATGCCGCCAAGCAAAAAGGCGTGGTCGATTTCTTCACCTGGTCTTTGAACAATGGCCAGAAGATGGCTGAAGAACTGGGCTTTGTGCCGTTGCCCGCCAGCGTTGTGAAGATGGTCGAAGCAGAAATGAAAAACATCAAGTAAGCAAGACTCGATGCCTGGCCGGAGGCGATGTCGCCTCCGGCGTTCTGCGAAAGAGACTGTCCATTTTGGGCGGTCTTTTTCGCAGAAGACAAACCGAACCGATAGGCGCCTACCGTGAGCGAACCCAGTACATTCTCCGGAATCGATCAGCAGGCCCAGCAGATCCGAAAATTCCGGATGCAGGACAGGCTTTTTCACCACACCACCCAGCTTTTTGCGTTTGTCGTTCTGGCTGCACTGCTGGGCATCCTGGTGTCGC
This sequence comes from uncultured Hydrogenophilales bacterium, assembly GCA_963818665.1. Classification (GTDB taxonomy): domain Bacteria; phylum Pseudomonadota; class Gammaproteobacteria; order Burkholderiales; family Thiobacillaceae; genus Thiobacillus. The sequence continues at coordinate 89,048 of CAWFTM010000008.1, forward strand.
TCACGCTCGAGGCGTGGCCCAGCATCAAGGCATTCGGTCCGGCTTTTTTGTGGACCAATGTCTGGAGCGTTCCGGATGATCAATACGGCGCACTGGCTGCCATCTATGGCACGGTGGTGACCTCGGTACTCGCGCTGCTGTTTGCGGTGCCGGTCAGTTTCGGGATTGCCTTTTTCCTGACCGAAACCTGCCCGCTGTGGCTGCGCCGTCCGCTGGGCACCGCGATTGAATTGCTGGCCGGTGTGCCTTCGATTGTGTATGGCATCTGGGGCCTGTTCGTTTTCGCACCGCTGTTTGCCGATCACGTTCAGCCGCCGTTGCAGGCGCTGCTGGGCGATGTGCCGATCATCGGTGGCTGGTTCTCCGGTCCGCCGATTGGCGTCGGCATCCTCACTGCCAGCATCGTGCTGGCGATGATGGTGATTCCTTTCATTGCCTCGGTGATGCGCGACGTGTTTGAAACGGTGCCGCACGTGCTGAAGGAATCGGCCTATGGCTGTCGGCTGCACCACGTGGGAAGTGATGCGCAACATCGTGCTGCCCTATACCCGCGTGGGCGTCATCGGCGGCATCATGCTGGGGCTGGGACGTGCGCTGGGCGAGACCATGGCGGTGACTTTCGTGATCGGTAACGCCAACCGCATCAACGGCAGCCTGTTTGCGCCGGGTACCTCGATTGCCTCCACGCTGGCGAACGAGTTCGGTGAGGCCGATCCCGGGCTGCATATCGCTTCCCTGTTTGCGCTGGGTCTGGTGCTGTTCGTCATCACGTTTGTCGTGCTGGCGATTTCACGCTGGCTCATCAGCCGCAGCATGGGTTCCGAGGGGCTGTAAATCATGATGAGTCTGTATAACCGCCGTATCTGGATCAACCGCATCGGCATCGCTCTATCCATGGTGGCAATGAGTCTGGGGCTGGCCGTGTTGCTGTGGATTTTGTGGACGCTGTTTTCCAGAGGCTTTGCCGCACTGAGTCTGGATTTGTTTACCCAGGACACGCCGGCGCCAGGCTCCGAAGGCGGCGGTCTGCGCAATGCCATCGTCGGCAGCGGCCTGATCCTGCTGTTTTCCATGCTGATCGCGACGCCGATCGGCATTCTGGCCGGTATTTACCTGGCGGAATACGGGCGCATTTCCAAGTTTGCCTCGTTCACCCGCTTCATGACCGACATCATGCTGTCGGCGCCGTCGATCGTGATTGGTCTGTTTCGTCTATGCCCTGTTTGTCGCTACCACCGGCGGCTTTTCTGGCTGGGCAGGTTCGCTGGCGCTGGCGCTGATCGCCATTCCGGTGGTGGTGCGCACCACCGAAAACATGCTGAAACTGGTGCCCACCAGTTTGCGCGAAGCCGCGTTCGCGGTGGGCGCGCCGCGCTGGCAGGTGTCGCTCAAGGTGACGCTGCGCGCGGTCAAGTCCGGTGTGGTCACCGGCGTGCTGCTGGCGATGGCGCGCATCACCGGCGAAACCGCACCCCTGCTGTTCACTGCGCTGAACAACCAGTTTTTCAGCACCAATATGGCCGAGCCGATGGGCAACCTGCCGGTCGTGATCTATCAGTTTGCGTTGAGTCCCTATGACAACTGGGTCAATCTGGCTTGGGGCGGCGCGCTGTTGATCGCCCTGTTTGTGCTGGCGATCAATATTGGTGTGCGCGTTGCTTTCCGCAACAAAGATAAACGTTAATTCCCGGAGTTTCGCTGTGTCCAACCAACCCGTGCCCGATCAAGCCATGCCAGCCGGCGAAAATGCTGCCCTGGAAATCCGTAATCTGGATTTTTTCTATGGCGATTTCAAAGGCCTTAATAACGTCAATCTCGACATCGCCCACAAAAAAGTGACCGCCTTCATCGGCCCGTCCGGCTGTGGCAAATCGACTTTGCTGCGTACGTTCAATCGCATGTACGACCTGTACCCGGGTCAGCGCGCCGAAGGCCAGATTCTGTTCCACGGCAAGAACCTGCTCGACAAGAAGCAGGACGTGAACCTGGTGCGCGCCAAGATCGGGATGGTGTTCCAGAAGCCGACCCCGTTCCCGATGTCCATCTACGACAACATTGCTTTCGGCGTGAGACTTTACGAAAACCTGCCCAGAAGCGCGATGGACGACCGTGTCGAATGGGCCTTGAACAAGGCCGCGCTGTGGGGCGAGGTGAAGGACAAGCTGCAGCAGAGCGGTCTGTCGCTTTCCGGCGGTCAGCAGCAGCGTTTGTGCATCGCACGTGCGGTGGCGGTCAAACCCGAAATCGTGTTGCTGGACGAACCGACCTCGGCGCTGGATCCGATTTCCACCGCCAAGATCGAAGAACTCATCAACGAGCTCAAAAGCGAATACACCATCGCGATCGTGACGCACAACATGCAGCAGGCCGCACGGATTTCCGATTACACGGCGTTCATGTATCTGGGTGAACTGATCGAGTTCAACGAAACCGCGACCATCTTCATGCGGCCGGGCAAAAAGCAGACGGAAGACTACATCACCGGCCGTTTCGGCTGATTCGGCAGTCAAGCGCAACGCGCCGGGCGGTTGACCGTCCGGCGCGTTGCGCTTACCATCGCGCACTTTTGTGGGGCGGACTCTCATGCGCAAGAAGCTCGTAGCCGGTAACTGGAAAATGAATGGCAGCCTGGCTGAAAACGCCGCACTGCTGGCTGCGATCAAACCCGCGTTGGCCGGGATCGATGCCGTGGTGTGTGTGCCGTTTCCCTATCTGGCTCAGGTGCAGACACTGCTTGCGGGATCTTCCATTGCCTGGGGCGCGCAAAACATGTCGGAGCAGGGCAAGGGTGCCTACACCGGCGAAGTGTCGGCGTCCATGCTGCTCGATTTCGGTTGCCGGTACGTGATCGTCGGGCACTCGGAACGACGCAGTCTGTACGGTGAATCGGACGAACTGGTGGCCAGCAAATACCTGGCCGCGCAGGCGGCCGGCCTGACCCCGATTCTGTGCGTGGGCGAATCGCTGGCCGAGCGTGAGTCAGGCGTGACCGAAGCCGTCGTTGCGCGCCAGCTGGATGCGGTGATCAAGACCGCGGGCGTGGCGTCGCTGGCCAGGGCGGTGGTGGCCTATGAACCGGTATGGGCGATCGGCACCGGAAAAACCGCTTCTCCCGAGCAGGCGCAAGCGGTGCATGCCTTCATCCGCAACAAGATTGCCGGCCTCGATGCGGGGGTCGCTGCGCAGTTGGTGATCCAGTACGGGGGTAGCGTAAAAGGCTCAAATGCGGCAGAATTGATGGCTCAGCCTGACATCGACGGCGGCCTGATTGGCGGGGCTTCCCTGCTTGCCGATGAGTTCGTCGCGATTTGCCGGGCAGCTGCCAAGTAAGAGTCAAATATATATGGAAACCCTGGTCTGGACCGTTCACATCATCGTTGCGCTGGGCGTGATTGCACTGGTGCTACTGCAGCACGGCAAGGGCGCTGACATGGGCGCGGCATTCGGGAGCGGGTCGGCCGGGAGCCTGTTCGGCTCGAGTGGTTCGGCCAATTTTCTGAGCCGCAGCACCGCTGTTCTGGCAACCCTGTTTTTCCTGACCAGTCTGGGCTTGGCTTATTTTGGTCTTCAGCAGCACAAGCCGACCAGCGTGCTGGATCGGGCAGCCGTACCCGCGACGACAGCTCAGCCTGCCGTGCCGGCCCCGGTTCCGGCCCAGAACGCAGGTTCGAAAGCAGCAGACATCCCGCAGTAAACCTCAGCAGTACACAATCGGGCGCATGCCCATTGGCCGACGTGGTGGAATTGGTAGACACGCTATCTTGAGGGGGTAGTGACTTCGGTTGTGCGAGTTCGAGTCTCGCCGTCGGCACCATCAAATTTCCTGATTCATTCATTAGTCAGAATCATCAAATAACGTATTGATCCATAAGTAAAATCCGACTGTTTTTTGGCTTGACAGTGGGCGCGGCGCGCACATAAACTGCGGTCATAATTATTCGACCCGAATCGGGCAAGCTGGAGGATCGGTGCTGGAGAATTATCTCCCCATTCTGTTGTTCATTCTGGTCGGGCTGGCATTCGGTATCGGTCCGATTGTGGCGGGCAGCCTGTTGGCACCCCATCGGCCGGACAGCGAAAAACTCTCCCCTTATGAATGCGGCTTCGAGGCGTTTGAAGACGCGCGCATGAAATTCGACGTGCGCTATTACCTTGTCGCCATCCTGTTCATCCTGTTCGATCTGGAAATTGCGTTCCTGTTTCCCTGGGCCATCGTGCTGGAGGAAATCGGTCTGGCCGGTTTCGTCGCCATGATGGTTTTTCTGGGCATTCTGGTCATCGGTTTCATCTACGAGTGGATGAGAGGGGCTTGGAGTGGGAATGATCCTGTGAGCATCGAAGGCGTCCTCGAGCAGGGTTTCGTCACCACCAAGGCCGACCAGCTGATCAATTACATGCGCACCGGTTCGATGTGGCCGATGACCTTTGGTCTCGCCTGCTGCGCGGTGGAAATGATGCAGGCCGGCGCATCGCGCTACGACCTCGACCGTTTCGGCATCGTGTTTCGTCCCAGCCCGCGGCAGTCGGATGTGATGATCGTCGCCGGCACGCTGTGCAACAAGATGGCGCCGGCGTTGCGCAAGGTCTACGACCAGATGGCCGAGCCGCGCTGGGTGATTTCCATGGGTTCGTGCGCCAACGGCGGCGGTTATTACCATTACTCGTATTCGGTGGTGCGCGGTTGCGACCGTATCGTGCCGGTGGATATTTACGTTCCCGGCTGCCCGCCCACTGCGGAGGCGCTGCTGTTCGGCATCATCCAGTTGCAGAACAAGATCAAGCGCACCAATACCATCGCCCGCTGACCACTCATGCCGCAGACTGTGGAAGCCCTCTCTTTGTCGCTTGAAAATGTGCTCGGCGAGGCACTGCAGCAGTCGTCCGTTCGTCTGGGTGAGCTGACGCTCGTCATCAAGCCACAGCATTACGAAGCGGCCATGCGTACGCTGCGCGACCATCCCGATTGCCGCTTTGAGCAGCTGATCGATCTGTGCGGCATGGATTATTCCGGTTACGGCGACAGCACCGCTTTTATTGAAGGCGGCGACGGCGCGCGCTTTGCCGTGGTGGTGCATCTGCTGTCGGTGTCCGGCAACCAGCGCGTGCGGGTGCGCGTGTTCTGTCCTGACGACGACCTCCCGGTGGTGGCCTCGATGGTCGAGATCTGGCCGTCCGCCAACTGGTTCGAGCGCGAAGCCTTCGATCTGTTCGGCATCGTGTTCGAGGGGCATCCCGACCTGCGTCGCATCCTCACCGACTACGGTTTCATCGGCCATCCATTCCGCAAGGATTTCCCGCTGTCGGGCAACGTCGAGATGCGTTACGACCCGACTCAGCAACGGGTGATCTACCAGCCGGTGTCGATCGAGCCGCGCGAAATCACCCCGCGTATCGTGCGCGATGAAAGCTATGGGGGCGATCGCTGATGGCCGAGATCCGCAATTACACGATGAACTTCGGTCCGCAGCATCCGGCCGCGCACGGCGTGCTGCGTCTGGTGCTGGAGCTCGACGGCGAGGTGATCCAGCGCGCCGATCCGCACATCGGCCTGCTGCACCGCGCCACCGAGAAACTGGCCGAGCACAAGACCTTCATCCAGTCGGTGCCCTACATGGATCGTCTCGACTATGTGTCGATGATGGTCAACGAGCACGCCTACGTGATGGCGATCGAGAAGTTGCTCGGCATTCAGGTGCCCGAGCGCGCGCAATACATTCGCGTGATGTTCGACGAAATCACCCGCGTGCTGAACCACCTGCTGTGGCTGGGTGCGCATGCGCTCGACGTCGGCGCGATGACGGTGTTCCTGTACGCCTTCCGCGAGCGCGAAGACCTGATGGACTGCTACGAAGCGGTGTCCGGCGCGCGCCTGCATGCGGCTTACTATCGCCCCGGTGGCGTCTACCGTGACCTGCCCGATACCATGCCGCAATACCAGGCGCAGCACACCCGCAACGCCGAAGCCATGAAGTCGATGAACAGCAACCGCCAGGGTTCGTTGCTCGATTTCATCGAGGATTTCACCCAGCGTTTTCCGACCTATGTCGACGAGTACGAGACGCTGCTCACCGACAACCGCATCTGGAAGCAGCGTACGGTTGGAATTGGAGTCGTGTCGCCCGAGCGCGCCCAGGCATTGGGCTTTACCGGGCCGATGCTGCGCGGTTCGGGCATCGAATGGGATCTGCGCAAAAAGCAGCCCTACGAAGTCTACGACCGCATGGATTTCGACATCCCGGTGGGCACCAACGGCGACTGCTACGACCGCTATCTGGTACGCATCGAGGAATTCAGGCAGTCCAACCGCATCATCAAGCAGTGCGTGGAGTGGCTGCGCAAGAATCCCGGCCCCGTTATTGTCGAAAACCACAAGGTGGCGCCGCCCTCGCGACTCGACATGAAACAGAACATGGAAGAGCTGATCCACCACTTCAAGCTCTTCACCGAAGGCATGCATGTGCCCGCAGGCGAGGCCTACGCGGCGGTGGAGCATCCCAAGGGCGAGTTCGGCATCTACCTGGTGTCGGACGGCGCCAACAAACCCTATCGTCTCAAAATCCGCGCACCGGGCTATGCGCACCTGGCGGCGCTCGACGAAATGAGCCGCGGCCACATGATCGCCGACGTCGTCGCCATCATCGGCACGCAGGATATTGTTTTCGGGGAGATCGACCGCTGATGCTGACGCCGGAATCCCTCGCCCTGATTGACATCGAAGTTGCCAAGTATCCCGCCGAGCAGAAGCAGTCGGCGGTGATGGGCGCGCTGCGCATCGCGCAAACCGAGAAAGGCTGGCTGGCGCCCGCGCTGATCGAATATGTGGCGGACTACCTCGACATGCCCGCGATCGCGGCCTACGAGGTGGCGACTTTCTACAACATGTACGACACCCGGTCGGTCGGCCGTCACAAGCTCACGGTGTGTACCAATCTGCCGTGTGCGCTGATGGGGGCAAACGAGATTGCCGACTATCTCAAGGCAAAACTGGGCATCGGCTTTGGCGAAACCACTGAGGATGGCCGTTTCACGCTCAAAGAGGGCGAATGCATGGGCGCCTGCGGCGATGCGCCGATGTGTCTGCACAACAACCACGTCATGCATGCGCGGCTGACCCGGGAACAGATCGACGCCTTGCTGGAGCAGCTGAAATGAGCCTGCTCACGCCCAGCGTCAAAGTCTGTTCCTGGACGCAGGAACTGGCCGATCCGGCGTCGCTCGCGACCTATGTGGCGAATGGCGGCTATCAGGCGCTGCGTCGGATCATCACCGAGAAAATGCCGGGCGACGACATCATTGCCCAGCTCAAGCTTTCCGCGCTGCGCGGGCGCGGCGGCGCGGGGTTTCCGACCGGACTCAAGTGGAGCTTCATGCCGCGCGCGTTTCCCGGCGACAAATACATCGTCTGCAACAGCGATGAGGGCGAGCCGGGCACCTTCAAGGACCGCGACATCCTGCGCTACAACCCGCACCAGCTGATCGAGGGCATGGCGATTGCAGGGTACGTGCTCGGCGCCAAGGTGGGTTACAACTACATCCACGGCGAAATCTTCGAGGTCTACGATATCTTCGAGCGTGCGCTGAAAGACGCGCGTGCGGCGGGCTATCTCGGCGACAAGCTGTTCGGCACCGATTTCTGCTTCCAGCTGCATGCGCATCATGGCTACGGCGCCTATATCTGCGGCGAGGAAACCGCGCTGCTGGAATCGATCGAAGGCAAGAAAGGCCAGCCGCGCTTCAAGCCGCCGTTCCCGGCGAGCTTCGGTCTGTACGGCAAGCCGACCACGATCAACAACACCGAAACCCTGGCGAGCGTGCCGTGGATCATGCAGCACGGCGGCCAGGCCTTCCTCGAACTGGGCAAACCCAACAATGGCGGCGCCAAACTGTTTTCGGTGTCGGGTCACGTCAACAATCCCGGCAATTTCGAAGTGTCGCTGGGCACGCCGTTTTCGGTGCTGCTGGAGATGGCGGGCGGGGTGCGCAGCGGCCATAAACTGAAGGCGGTCATTCCGGGCGGCTCATCCGCGCCGGTGCTGCCGGCCGACATCATGATGGACTGCACCATGGATTTCGATTCCATCGCCAAGGCCGGCTCCATGCTGGGCTCCGGCGCGGTGATCGTGATGGACGAAACCACCTGCATGGTGCGCGCGCTGGAGCGCTTGTCGTACTTCTATCACGAGGAATCGTGCGGCCAGTGCACGCCGTGCCGCGAAGGCACCGGCTGGATGTACCGCGTGATCCATCGCATCGAGCACGGCCAGGGGCGTCCAGACGATCTCGATTTGCTCAACAGTGTGGCAGGCAAGATCGGCGGCCACACCATCTGCGCCCTGGGCGATGCCGCGGCGATGCCGGTGCAAAGCTTCCTCAAACATTTCGGCGATGAGTTCGCGTATCACGTCGAACACAAACGCTGTCTGGTGTAAGTCATGGCCACGTTGAATATCGAAATCGACGGCAAGGCGCTCACGGTCGAGAGCGGCAGCACCATCATGGATGCGGCCCACCAGATCGGCGTGACGATTCCGCATTTCTGCTATCACAAGAAGCTGTCGATCGCGGCCAACTGCCGGATGTGCCTGGTGCAGGTGGAAAAAGCGCCGAAGCCGCTGCCCGCCTGCGCGACGCCGGTCACCGACGGCATGAAGGTGTTCACCCGCTCGGACTACGCGGTTGCCGCGCAGAAGTCCGTCATGGAATTTCTGCTCATCAACCACCCGCTGGATTGTCCGATCTGCGACCAGGGTGGCGAATGCACCTTGCAGGATCTGGCGGTCGGCTATGGCGGCTCGTCCTCCCGCTATCAGGAAGCCAAGCGTGTCGTGTCCGAGAAGAATCTCGGCCCGCTGATCGCCACCGACATGACGCGCTGCATCCACTGCAGCCGCTGCGTGCGCTTCGGCCAGGAGATCGCCGGCGTGATGGAACTGGGCATGGCGGGGCGGGGCGAGCATACCGAGGTGATGCCTTTCCTGAAGCATCAGGTGGCGTCCGAACTGTCCGGCAATGTCATCGACCTGTGTCCGGTCGGCGCGCTCACCAGCAAACCCTTCCGCTACTCGGCGCGCACCTGGGAATTGGGACGTCGTTTTTCGATCAGCCCGCACGACAGCCTGGGCTCGAATCTCACGGTGCACGTCAAGGACAACAAGGTGATGCGCGTGCTGCCGCGCGAGAACGAGGACGTCAACGAATGCTGGCTGTCCGACCGCGACCGTTTCTCGTATGAAGGTCTGAACACGGCCGAGCGTCTGACCCAACCGATGATCAAGCAGGGCGGGCAGTGGGTCGAGACGACCTGGCAGGAAGCGCTCGAGTTTGTCGCGGACAAGCTGAAAGCCATCCCGGCCGGGCAGATCGGCGCGCTCTCCACGCCGTATCGTCCGGCGGAAGAGCTTTTCCTGTTGCAGAAGCTGATGCGCGGCATGGGCAGCGGCAACGTCGACCACCGTCTGCGGCAGTCGGATTTCTCGCTCGATACCAAGGCGCATGGCGGCTTCTGGCTGGGCATGCCGGTGACCTATATGTCGCGCCTCAACCGCATGCTGGTGGTGGGTTCGAACCTGCGCAAGGATCACCCGCTGATGGCGCACCGCATCCGCGAATCGGTGCGCTGGTACGGTCAGCTCAACCTGATCAATGCGCACGAAGACGAATTCCTCGGCAAGGTGCACGCCAAGCGCATCGTCGCCCCGTCGCAACTGGCCACCGCGCTGGCCGGCGTGTGCGTTGCGCTGGCCGAACTGAAGAAGCTGCCGGTACCCGATATCGCGGCACACGGGGTGGCCGACGATACGGCACGCAAGATGGCTGAAAGCATTTCGGGCGGCGGCCAAGGTGCTTCAGGGGGAGAGGCGCGAGCGGTCTTCCTCGGCAACATGGCGCAGCACCATCCTGGCTATTCGCAGATCCATGCGCTGGCGCAGGAAGTGGCGAAGCTCGCCGGCGCCAGCTTCGGCGTGCTGGGCGAAGCGGCCAACAGCGTCGGCGCGGTGGCGGTCGGCGCGATTCCGGTATGCGGGCCCCTGGGTCAGCCCGCGGTCAAAGGGCTGAACGCGCAGCAGATGCTGGCGCAGCCCTTGCGCGCCTATTTGCTGCTGGGGGTCGAGGCCGAACTCGATACCCACGATCCGGTGACCGCGATGAAGAGCATCGACGCCGCCGAATTCGTCGTGGTGATGTCGCCCTACAAGGGCAAATCGCTCGATTACGCCGACGTGCTGTTGCCGATTGCGCCGTGGACCGAAACGTCAGGCACCTTCGTCAACACCGAAGGCCGGGTGCAGAGCTTCAATGCCGTGGTGAAACCGCTCGGCGAAACGCGACCGGCCTGGAAGGTATTGCGCGTGCTGGGCAACCTGCTGGGGCTGGCCGGGTTCGATCACAACGACTCGAAAGAAGTGTTGCGCGATGCCCTCGGCGACACGCCGACCGGCAATGTACAGGCCTATCTGAATAATGAAATCAGCGGCGTGACGGCGGCGCCCAGCCAGCCACATGAAGGCCTGGAGCGGGTGGCCGAGGTGCCGATCTACCAAACCGATGCGGTGGTGCGCAGGTCGTCCTCGCTGCAGATGACCCTCGACGCCGCCTTGCCGGTCGCACGCATGCACAGCCGCCTGATCGCGAAGCTGGGTCTCACGGAAAACGGCCGCGTCTCGGTGCGCCAGACCGCGTCCGCGCTGACCCTGAAAGTGCAGCGTGACGATCTGCTGCCCGACAACTGCGTGCGCGTGCCCAGCGGCCATCCGCTGACGGCAGGACTGGGTCCGATGTTCGGGCCGATCACGGCGGAGCCGGTCTGATGATGAGCATGGGCATGGACTGGGCAGCCGTCCAAACCGTCGTCTGGACGCTGATCAAGATCATGGTGCTGGTGGTGCCGCTGATGCTGGGCGTTGCCTACCTCACCTATGCGGAAAGAAAGATCATCGGCTGGATGCAGGTTCGCATCGGCCCCAACCGCGTCGGTTTCCAGGGCCTGCTGCAGCCGATCGCCGACGCAGTGAAGCTGCTGATGAAGGAAATCATCATTCCTGCCGGCGCCAACAAGGGCCTGTTCATCCTTGGGCCGATTCTCGCCATCGCACCGGCGCTGGCGGCGTGGGCGGTGATTCCGTTCACCGACTCGCTGGTGCTGGCCGACATCAACGCGGGCCTGCTGTACGTGATGGCGATCACCTCGATGGGCGTCTACGGCGTCATCATCGCGGGCTGGGCATCCAATTCCAAATACGCTTTCCTCGGCGCGATGCGCTCGGCGGCGCAGATCGTGTCGTATGAAATCGCCATGGGCTTCGCACTGGTCGGCGTGCTGATGGCGGCGCAGTCGCTCAACCTCATCGACATCGTGCAGGGGCAGGCGGGCGGCCTGCACCAGTGGTACATCTGGCCGCTGTTCCCGCTGTTCATGGTGTATCTGATTTCGGGCGTGGCCGAAACCAACCGCGCGCCGTTCGACGTCGCCGAGGGCGAATCCGAAATCGTCGCCGGCTTCCATGTCGAGTATTCCGGCATGGCCTTCGCCGTGTTCTTCCTCGCCGAATACGCCAACATGATCCTGGTCGCCGCGCTGACCACGCTGATGTTCCTCGGTGGCTGGCTGTCGCCGGTGACCTTCCTGCCTGACGGCATCGTCTGGTGGCTGCTGAAGACCGGCTTCGTGCTGTTCCTGTTCCTGTGGTTCCGCGCCACCTTCCCGCGCTACCGCTATGACCAGATCATGCGCCTGGGCTGGAAGGTGTTCATCCCCATCACCATCGTCTGGATCGTCGTCGTCGGCGCCATGATGCAGACGCCGTATGGTCATCTCTTCCACTGAGCGCGCCATGAAACGGATCACGCCAATTTCTTCGGCAGCCTGCTCCTGATCGAACTGCTGCGCGGCATGATGCTCACCGGGCGTCACCTGTTCGCGCGCAAGATCACGGTGCAGTACCCGGAGGAGAAGACCCCGCAGTCGCCGCGCTTCCGCGGCCTGCACGCGCTGCGCCGTTATCCCAACGGCGAGGAGCGCTGCATCGCCTGCAAGCTGTGCGAGGCGGTGTGTCCGGCGCTCGCCATCACCATCGAATCGGAAAAGCGCGAGGACGGCACCCGCCGCACCACGCGCTACGACATCGACCTCACCAAGTGCATCTTCTGCGGCTTCTGCGAGGAGTCCTGCCCGGTCGATTCCATCGTCGAGACGCGCATCCTCGAATACCACGGCGAAAAACGCGGCGACCTCTATTACACCAAGTCGATGCTGCTGGCGATCGGTGACCAGCACGAAGCGCAGATCGCGAAGGATCGCGCCGCCGACGCCAAATTCCGCTAAGCCATGACCTACACGACCGCGATCTTCTACTTCTTCGCTGCCATTCTGGTGTTCGCCGGACTGCGCGTCATCACTGCGCGCAACCCGGTGCATGCCGCGCTGTTCCTGGTGCTGGCCTTCTTCACGGCCGCCGGATTGTGGATGCTGCTGGAGGCCGAGTTCCTCGCCATCACCCTGGTGCTGGTCTACGTCGGCGCGGTGATGGTGCTGTTCCTGTTCGTGGTGATGATGCTCGACATCAATCTGGACAAGTTGCGCGAGGGTTTCTGGGATTACCTGCCGCTGGCTGGATTCGTCGCGGTGTTGCTGGTGATCGAGATGGCGTTGATCCTCGGCAGCCGCCATTTCGGCGTGGACGTGATGGCCACGCCCGAGCCGCATCCTGCCGACTACAGCAACACCAAGGAACTCGGCCGGCTGCTGTATACCGACTATGTCTATGCGTTCGAACTGGCCGCGGTGATCCTGCTGGTAGCGATCGTCGCCGCCATCGCGCTGACACTGCGTCGCCGCAAGGACAGCAAGTACATCGACCCAGCCGAGCAGGTGAAGGTCAAGCGCAACGACCGCCTGCGCATCGTCAAAATGCAGGCCACGCAGAAGCCGCAAGCCGGGGAGGGCGAGGCATGATTTCCCTGTCGCACTACCTGGTGCTGGGCGGCATCCTGTTCTCGATCAGCGTGCTGGGCATTTTTCTCAACCGCAAGAACGTGATCATCCTGTTGATGGCGATCGAACTGATGCTGCTGGCGGTGAACATGAATTTCATCGCCTTCTCGCACTATCTGGGCGACATCCACGGCCAGATTTTCGTCTTTTTCATCCTCACCGTCGCCGCCGCCGAATCCGCCATCGGCCTCGCGATCCTGGTGGTGCTGTTCCGCAACCTGCACACGATCAACGTCGATGATCTCGACCACCTGAAAGGCTGATGCGGATGGACATGCAGACGCTCTATCTCATCGTGCCGCTGGCGCCCTTGCTGGGCGCGATCATCGCGGGTTTCTTTGGCAAACTGATCGGCCGCACGCTGTCGCATCTGGTGACCATCGCGGGCGTCGCGATATCGCTCGCCGCCTCGGTGCTGGTATTTCAGGATGTGCTCGCCGGCCACACCTGGAACGGTACGGTCTACACCTGGATGGTGCTGGGCGACCTGCGCTTCGAGGTCGGCTTTCTGATCGATTCGCTGACCACGATGATGATGCTGGTCGTCACCTTCGTGTCGCTGATGGTGCACATCTACACCATCGGCTACATGCACGACGATCCCGGCTACCAGCGCTTCTTCAGCTATATCTCGCTGTTCACCTTCTCGATGCTGATGCTGGTGATGAGCAACAACTTCCTGCAGTTGTTCTTCGGCTGGGAAGCGGTCGGTCTGGTCTCCTATCTGCTGATCGGTTTCTGGTACACCAAGGAAACGGCGATCTACGCCAACCTCAAGGCCTTCCTGGTCAACCGAGTCGGTGACTTCGGCTTCATTCTGGGCATCGGTCTGGTGCTGGCGCATTTCGGTTCGCTCGACTACGCGACGGTGTTCGCCAAGGCCCCTGAACTGGCGAACCAGACCATCACGATCTGGCCGGGTTCGCCGTGGCTGCTGATGAGCGTCATCGGCATCCTGTTGTTTATTGGCGCGATGGGCAAGTCGGCGCAGTTCCCGCTGCACGTCTGGCTGCCCGATTCGATGGAAGGCCCGACGCCGATTTCCGCACTGATCCACGCGGCGACGATGGTCACCGCCGGCATCTTCATGGTCGCGCGCATGTCGCCGCTGTTCGAACTGTCCGACACGGCGCTCAGCTTCATCATGATCATCGGCGCGATCACCGCGCTGTTCATGGGCTTTCTCGGTATCGTGCAGAACGACATCAAGCGCGTGGTGGCCTATTCGACGCTGTCGCAGTTGGGCTACATGACGGTGGCGCTCGGTGCCTCGGCGTATTCGGTCGCGGTGTTCCACCTGATGACGCACGCCTTCTTCAAGGCGCTGCTGTTCCTCGCGGCGGGTTCGGTCATCATCGCCATGCACCACAATCAGGACATCCGCTACATGGGCGGGCTGCGCAAGTACATGCGGATCACCTGGATCACTTCGCTGATCGGCTCGCTGGCCTTGATCGGCACGCCTTTCCTGTCGGGCTTCTATTCCAAGGAAACCATCATCGAGGCGGTCAAGCTGTCGCATCTGCCGGGCGCGAACTTCGCCTACTTCGCGGTGCTGGCGGGCGTGTTCGTTACCGCGTTCTATTCCTTCCGCATGTACTTCCTGGTGTTCCATGGCAAGGAGCGTTTCCACAACGCGCACCATCATGGCGACGACAGCCACGGCCAGGATGAGCATGGCCATCACGGCGGCACACCGCACGAAACGCCGTGGGTGGTGACCGGCCCCTTGCTCGCGCTGGCGCTGCCCTCGCTGGCGATCGGCTACATGACCATCGAGCCGATGCTGTTCGGCGATTTCTTCGGCAACGCGATCTATGTTGCCGACCGCCATCCGGTGATGCACGAGCTCAATCAGGAATTCCACGGTGCGCTCGCGATGGGCCTGCACGCGGTGACGACGCTGCCGTTCTGGCTGGCGGTGGCAGGTGTGGGCTTGTCGGCGTTCTTCTACCTCAAGCGGCCGGATATCCCGGCGGCGATCGCCCGGCGCTTCAGCTTCATCCACAGCATGCTGCTCAACAAATACTGGTTCGACGAACTCTATAGCTGGCTGTTTGCCGGGGGCGCGCGCCTGCTGGGCGGCGGCTTGTGGCGGGGCGGCGATCAGGCCATCATCGACGGCGCGATCAACGGTACCGCGCGCCTGGTCGAACGCGCAGCCCGGCTGCTGCGCGCCTTCCAGTCCGGCTATATCTACCATTACGCTTTCGCCATGCTGATCGGGGTGTTCGCCCTGGTGACCTGGTTTGCCCGGCTGAACTGAGCCACGCTCGATAACGCCATGCCCGATAACGCTATGCTCGACAACATTCTTTCTCTCGTCATCTGGGTGCCCATCCTCGCGGGCGTGGCGGTGCTCGCCACCGGCTCCGACCGCAATGCGCCGCTGGCGCGCTGGCTCGCGCTGGCGGGTTCGCTCGCAGGGCTGATCGTCGCGATTCCGCTGGTCACCGGTTTCGATACCGCCACCTCGGCGATGCAGTTCGTCGAAAAGCGGGCGTGGATACCGGCATTCAACGTCCACTACCACATCGGGGTCGACGGCATCGCCATGCCGCTGATCCTGTTGAACAGCTTCGTCACCGTGCTGGTGGTGATTGCCGGCTGGCAGGTGATCCAGGACAAGGTCGCGCAGTACATGGCCGCCTTCCTCATCATGTCGGGACTCATCAACGGCGCGTTCGCGGCGCTCGACGGCATCCTGTTCTACGTCTTCTTCGAAGGCATGCTGATTCCGCTGTATCTCATCGTCGGCGTGTGGGGCGGGCCGAACCGGGTCTATGCCGCGTTCAAGTTCTTTCTCTACACGCTCACCGGTTCGCTGTTGATGCTGGTGTCGTTCATCTATCTCTATTTCCAGTCCGGCGGCAGCTTCGACATCCAGACCTGGCACACCACCACGCTGGGGATGACCGCGCAGACGCTGATGTTCTTCGCCTTCCTGCTGGCATTCGGGGTCAAGGTGCCGATGTGGCCGGTGCATACCTGGTTGCCCGACGCCCACGTCGAGGCGCCCACCGGCGGCTCGGTGGTGCTGGCGGCGATCACGCTGAAAGTCGGCGCGTATGGCTTCCTGCGCTTCATCCTGCCCATCGTGCCGGACGCCAGCCATGAACTCGCCTGGTTCGTCATCGCGCTGTCGCTGATCGCCGTCGCCTATATCGGCCTGGTCGCGCTGGTGCAGGCCGACATGAAGAAGCTCATTGCCTATTCGTCGATCGCGCACATGGGCTTCGTCACCCTCGGCTTCTTCATGTTCAACCCGCTCGGCTGGGAAGGCGGGCTGGTGCAGATGGTGTCGCACGGCTTCGTTTCCGCCGCGCTGTTCCTCTGCATCGGCGTGATGTACGACCGCCTGCATTCGCGCCAGATCAAGGACTACGGCGGCCTGGCCAACAAGATGCCGGTGTTCGCCGCCTTCTTCATGCTGTTCGCCATGGCGAACGCCGGCCTGCCGGCGACCAGCGGCTTCGTCGGCGAGTTCATGGTCATCATGGCCGCCACCCAGGTGAATTTCTGGTTCGCCTTCGTCGCCGCCACCACGCTGATCCTCGGCGCGGCCTACACGCTGTGGATGTACAAGCGGGTGGTGTTCGGCACCGTCACCAACCCGCACGTCGAGGAGATGCGCGATATCAATGCGCGTGAAATCCTGCTGCTCGGCGTGCTCGCCGTCTGCGTGCTCGGCATGGGCCTGTATCCCAAACCCTTCACCGACGTGATGCACGTCACCGTCGTCGATCTCCTGGCGCACGTCGCCCAGAGCAAACTGCCATGAGCCTGAGTGCCTTCCTCCCCGCGCTGCCCGAAATCTTCGTTCTGGCGATGGTGTCGCTGATCCTGGTGATCGATGCCGCCGTCGACGACAGCAAGCGCTACCTCGCCTACGTGTTGTCGCTGCTCACCCTGGCGGGCGCGGCTTTCCTGACGGTGCGCGATTTCTCGACCCTGCCGGTGCTGGCGCTCGGTGGATTGTTTGTCGACGATCCGCTGTCGGACGTGCTCAAGCTGTTTCTTTATCTGACCACCGCCGTCGTGCTGGTGTATTCGCGCGACTATTTGCGCCTGCGCGGGCTCTACAAGGGCGAATTCTTCGTGCTCGCGCTGTTCGCGCTGCTGGGCATGATGGTGATGGTGTCGGCCAGCCACTTCCTCACGCTGTACCTCGGCCTGGAACTGCTGTCGCTGTCGCTGTACGCCATGGTCGCGCTGCAGCGCGATTCCAGCGTGGCGACCGAGGCGGCGATGAAATACTTCGTGCTGGGCGCGCTGGCGTCGGGCATGCTGCTGTACGGCATGTCGATGGTCTACGGCGTCACCGGTTCGCTGGCGCTGGCCGACATCGCGCAGAACCTGTCCGACGGCACCGATCTGCGCATTCCGCTGGTGTTCGGCATCGTCTTCATCGTCGCCGGCCTGGCGTTCAAGCTCGGCGCGGTGCCGTTCCACATGTGGGTGCCCGACGTCTATCACGGCGCGCCCACCGCGATGACGCTGTTCATCGGCTCCGCGCCCAAGATCGCCGCGTTCGCCTTCGTCGTGCGCATCCTCGGCCAGGGGCTGGAATCGCAGGTGGCGGAATGGCGCGACATGCTGGTGATCCTCGCCGTGCTGTCGATGGCGGTCGGCAACTTCGCCGCCATCGCGCAGAGCAATCTGAAGCGCATGTTCGCCTATTCGACCATTTCGCACATGGGCTTCATGCTGCTGGGCATCCTCGCCGGCACCCAGAACGGTTACGGCAGCGCGATGTTCTATGTGCTGGTCTATGCGCTGATGAGCCTGGGTGGTTTCGGCATGATCCTGCTGCTGTCGCGCGCCGGCTTCGAGGCCGACAAGCTGGACGACTTCAAGGGGCTCAACCAGCGCAGCCCGTGGCTGGCCTTCTTGATGCTGCTGCTGATGTTCTCCATGGCGGGCGTGCCGCCTACCGTCGGTTTCTACGCCAAGCTGTCGGTGCTGCAAGCCGTGGTCGAGATCGGTTATGTCTGGCTGGCGGTGGCGGCGGTGCTGTTCTCGCTGGTCGGCGCCTTCTACTACCTGCGCATCGTCAAGCTGATGTACTTCGATACGCCGCACGACACCGCGCCGATCGCCCCCGGTTCCGATGCCCGCATCCTCATGTCGGCCAACGGCCTCGCGGTGCTGGCGCTCGGCATCCTGCCGCAGCCGCTGATGGCCATCTGCGTGCACGCCATCGACGCATCGTTTTGAATCAAGCGCGGCGGCTGAACTAAACCCTACCGGAGCAGGTCAGCTCCGGTGTCACCTGGCATGTCGGATTTACCGTGAACTTTTCTACCACCCTGTTGTTGATCCTGGCGTTCGTCGCCGCCAACCTGCCGTTCCTCGTCGAGCGCATTTTCTTTGTCGTTGCGCCCAAGGCCGGCAGCAAGAATTTCGCCTGGCGGCTGCTGGAACTGGTCGTGCTGTTCTTCGTGATCGGCGGTATCGCCATGCTGCTGGAGAGCAGGCAAGGCGACATTCACCAGCAGAACTGGGAGTTCTATGCGGTCAATGCGTCGCTGTTCGTGGTGTTTGCCTACCCGGGTTTCGTCTACCGCTACCTGTGGCGGCGGCGCGGCGGATAGGACTGACCGAGTCTGGCGTCAGCCGGCCAGATCCTCGCGCCGCAGCATGAACACGAACTGGTCGCCGCTTTCGGTGTCGAGCCAGGTGAAGGGCAGGGTGGGGTAGGCGGCTTCGAGGGCGTCGCGGTTGTGGCCGATTTCCACCACCAGCAGGCCACCGGGGTTGAGGTGGTTTTTGGCCTGCGCCAGAATCTGCCGCGTGGCGTCCAGACCATCCACACCGGAGCCCAGCGCCAGCGCGGGCTCCGCCTGATATTCCGGCGGCAGCGCCGCGACCGATTCGGCGTTGACGTAGGGCGGGTTGCTGAGGATGAGGTCGTAGCTGCGGCCGTTCAGCGCGCTGAACAAATCCGATTCGAGCAGTTCGACGCGGTCTTGCAGGCCGTAATCGGCGACGTTGCGCGTGGCAACCTCCAATGCGTCTTTCGACAGATCCACCGCATCGACCTTGGCATCGGGAAAAGCCAGCGCGGCGAGGATGGCGAGGCAGCCGGAGCCGGTGCAGAGGTCGAGCGCACGGGTCACGGCGTCCGGGTCTTCGATCCACGGCGCCAGTTGTTCGGGCAGCAGCTCGGCGATGAAGGAGCGCGGCACGATCACGCGCTCATCCACATAAAAACGGTGTTCGCCGAGCCAGGCTTCGTGAGTGAGGTAGGCGGCGGGCAGACGGTCGCGCACGCGGCGCTCGATCACGCTCCTGACCTGTTCGGCTTCGTCGTGGGTGAGGCTGGCGTCGAGAAAGGGCTCCAGCCGGTCGAGCGGCAGATGCAGGGTGTGCAGGATCAGGTAGGCCGCTTCGTCGAAGGCGTTGTCGGAGCCGTGGCCGAAAAACAGCTTCGCCTCGTTGAAGCGCGATACCGCAAAACGCAGCCAGTCGCGCAGCGTGATGAGGGATTCCGTATCGTCGAAGCCAATCATGTCAGCAGTTTTTCCAGAGTCTTTTGATAGATCGCCGCAAGCGGTTCGATGTTCTCCACCGCGACATGCTCGTTGATCTTGTGGATGCTCATGTTGAGCGGGCCGAATTCGACCACCTCGCGGCAGATATCGGCGATGAAGCGGCCGTCCGAGGTGCCGCCGGTGGTGGACAGTTCGGGGGTGATGCCGGTGACCTCCTGGATCGCCTCGCTCAGACGGTCGCACAGCGGGCCGCGCGGGGTGAGGAAAGGCTGACCCGACAGGTTCCAGTCGATTTCGTAATCCAGGCCGTGGCTGTCGAGAATCTCGTTCAAGGCGTCCATCAGCCCCTCGGCGGTGCTGGCGGTGGAAAAGCGGAAGTTGAACTGGATTTCGACCACGCCGGGGATGACGTTGGTGGCGCCGGTGCCGGCGTGGATATTGGAAATCTGCCAGGTGGTCGGCGGGAAATACGCATTGCCTTCGTCCCACATGGTTTCGGCGAGTTCGTAGATGGCCGGCGCGGCGAGATGGATCGGGTTGCGCGCCAGGTGCGGATAGGCGATATGTCCCTGCACGCCCTTGATGCGCAGCGTGCCGGAGAGCGAACCGCGGCGGCCGTTCTTGATGGTGTCGCCGAACTCGGCCGCGCTGGTGGGCTCGCCGACGATGCAGTAGTCGAGCTTTTCGCCGCGCGCTTTCAAGGCCTCGACCACGCGCACCGTGCCGTCGGTGGCGGGGCCTTCTTCATCCGAGGTGAGGAGAAAAGCGATCGAGCCCGCGTGATCCGGATGCGCGGCGACAAAACGTTCGGTGGCGACGACGAAGGCCGCGTCGGAGGTTTTCATGTCGGCGGCGCCGCGTGCGTACAACTGGCCGTCGCGGAGGGTGGGTTCGAACGGGGCGGACAGCCACTGCTCGAGCGGGCCGGTGGGGACCACATCGGTGTGGCCGGCGAAGCAGACCACCGGCGCAGTGGTCCCCTTGCGCGCCCACAGGTTGTCGACGCCGTTGTGGCAATGACGCTCGATGTGAAAGCCGAGCTTCTGCAGACGCGCGGCGATCAGGTCGTGACAGCCCGCATCGTCGGGGGTCAGCGACTTGCGGCGCAGCAGATCCACCGCCAGCGCCAGGGTTTCGCTGGTCTGGATTTTCTCGGCCAGGGTTTCACTGCTCATGCATGACACCCTCGATCACCTTGACGATATCGGCTTCCAGTTTTTGAGCCTGCGCTTCGCCGGGGCTGCCGGCCCAGGCGGGCAAGGCAAGCAGGGCAAGCAAAAAAGTGAACAGTCGCATGAGAAGGTCTCCGTGGATGGGTGTGGACTGGGTCAAGCGGTGCCGAACACATCCTGATAATCGTTTTCGCTGAAGCCGAGATGATACTTGCCGTCGATTTCCAGAACCGGCCGCTTGATCACGCTGGACTGCGCCTGCATCAGCGCCAGCGCGCCGGCCTCGTTGCCGGCCGCCGCTTTTTCGGCGTCGCTCAGTTTGCGCCAGGTGGTGCCGCGCGTGTTGAGCAGCGCCTGCCAGCCGGTTTGCGCGACGACCTCCTTCAGCCAGGTCGGGTCGACACCCTGCTTCTTGAAATCGTGAAACGCCACATCGAGCTGATGCGCGGTCAGCCAGGCGCGGGCTTTTTTGACAGTGGTGCAGTTGGGGATGCCGTAGAGTCTCATGTTCGTGAGGCGTCGAGAGGGATTGAGCGCACCAGGACGTAAAATCGAAAAATCCAGTCGTAATTCTACTCGACGCAGCCAACCCGACGCCCTTATGTCATCCAGCTTTGAACACGCCCATTCCTCGCCCGCTGCCGCCGCGGGCGAACCCACGCTGCGCTCGATCGGCCGCCTGTTCCCCTATCTGTGGGAATTCCGCGGCCGCGTGCTGCTGGCGCTGGCCTTGCTGATCGGCGCCAAGCTGGCGGCGGTGATGGTGCCGCTGGTGCTGAAGGAGATCATCGATGCGCTGGACAAGTCGCGCGCCGATCTGGTTTTGCCGCTGGCGCTGATCATCAGCTATGGCCTGCTGCGCTTTGCCAGCACCACCTTTGCCGACCTGCGCGACGTGGTGTTCGGCAAGGTCACGCAGCGCGCGATGCGCCGGGTGAGCATGGCGGTGTTCCAGCACTTGCATGCGCTGTCGCTGCGCTTTCATCTGGAACGCCAGACCGGCGGCATCACCCGCGACATCGAGCGCGGCTCCAAGGCCATCTCCAGCCTGGTGGGCTATTTGCTGTTCCGCATCACGCCCACCGTGCTGGAAATCCTGATGGTGGCGGTCATCCTGTTCGTCAAGCTGGACTGGGTGTTCGGGCTGATCACGCTGGTGACGCTGGCGGCGTATATCGGCTTTACCGTGACCATCACCGACTGGCGCACGCAGTTCGTGCGCCGCGCCAACACGCTGGATTCCGAAGCCTATGGCCGCGCCATCGACAGCCTGCTGAACTATGAAACGGTGAAATATTTCGGCAACGAGCGCTACGAAGCGGCGCGCTACGACACCAGCCTGGCGGAATGGGAGAAGATGGCGCTGCAATCGCAGCGCTCGCTCGGCCTGCTGAATGCGGCACAGGCCGGCACCATCGCCATCGGCGTCACGCTGATGGTGCTGCGCGCGGCCAACGGCGTGGTGGAAGGCACGCTCACGCTGGGCGATCTGGTGATGGTCAACGCCTTTCTGTTGCAGATGTTCCAGCCGTTGAGCTTTCTCGGCGTGATGTACCGCGAGATCAAGCAGTCCATCACCGACGTGGAGCGCATGTTCACCCTGCTGCATCGCCCGCGGGAAGTGGAAGATGCGCCGGATGCGCGCACGCTGGACGTGCGTGGCGGCGAAGTGAAGTTCGAGCACGTCAGCTTCGCCTACAACGCCGACCGCCCGATTCTGCACGATGTCAGCTTCACCATCCCGGCCGGCAAAACCGTGGCCGCCGTGGGTGCCAGCGGCGCGGGCAAATCCACCCTGGCGCGCCTGCTGTTCCGCTTTTACGACGTCAACGCCGGCAGCATCCAGATCGACGGCCAGGACATCCGCCACGTCAGCCAGGACAGCCTGCGCGCGGCCATCGGCGTGGTGCCGCAGGACACCGTGCTGTTCAACGACAGCATTTACTACAACATCGCCTACGGCCGCCCCGATGCCACGCGCGATGAAGTCATCGCCGCCGCCCGCGCCGCGCATATCCTGGACTTCATCGAATCCCTGCCGCAAGGCTGGGACAGCGTCGTCGGCGAACGCGGCCTGAAACTCTCCGGCGGCGAAAAACAGCGCGTCGCCATCGCCCGCACCTTGTTGAAAAATCCGGCGATCCTGATTCTGGACGAAGCCACCTCCGCGCTCGACACCAAAACCGAAAAAGCCATCCAGGCCGAACTGCTGGAAATCGCCAGAAGCCGCACCAGCCTGATCATCGCGCACCGCCTTTCCACCGTGGTCGAGGCCGACGAGATCCTGGTGATGGAAGCCGGGCGCATCGTCGAGCGCGGACGCCATCCCGAACTGCTGGCGAAAAACGGCGTGTACGCGCACATGTGGGCGCTGCAGCAGCAGGCGGAAGAGGGCGGTGGTGAAGTGGCAAATGAGGGCTGAAAACTTTACACCTCACGATAGGGTCAGGCACAAAGAGGTTTGTCGCCGTCACCCCGGCGAATACCCGGAGGGCAGCCGGGGTTCGCTCAAACAGGCTGGATTCCGGCGTTCACCCGCAAGGGACAGGCCGTTGTTGTAATCAGCTCAGGCTGCAACAACAACGCGCCGCCGGAATGACGAAGCTTCAGATTCAGCTGCCGCCCGGATCAACAAGGGCGCATTGCGCAAGCTGGATGAGGAAGCCGGGAAGGACTGACCGCGCTTTAATCGCCGCGCAAGGCGGCCTTGAACTCGCGGCGGCGCCGATGCAGGGTGGGTTCGGTGTAGCCGTTGGGCACACGCCGACCGTGAAAGATCATGTCCTGCGCCGCATGGAAGGCGAGGCTGATGTAGTGCGGCGCCATGTTGATGTAGTGGGGGTCGCCGGCATTCTGCTGGTCCACCAGCCGGGCCATGCGCTTGAGCGTTTCCATCACCTGGGTTTCGCTGACCACGCCGTGATGCAGCCAGTTGGCGATGTGCTGGCTGGAGATGCGCAGGGTGGCGCGGTCTTCCATCAGGCCGACGTTATCGATGTCCGGCACCTTGGAGGCGCCCATGCCCTGGTCGATCCAGCGCACGACATAGCCGAGCAGGCCCTGGATGTTGTTGTCGAGTTCGCTCTGGATGTCTTGCGGCGTCCAGTTGGGGGTGGCGACGACGGGAATGGCCAGCAGGTCGTCGAGCGAGGCGCGCGCGCGGGAACGCAAGATCTGCTGCCGGGCAAAGACGTCGACGTGGTGGTAATGCATGGCGTGCAGCGTGGCGGCGGTGGGCGAGGGCACCCAGGCGCAGTTGGCGCCGGCCTCGGGGTGCGCCTGCTTCGCCGCCATCATCGCGGCCATGCGGTCGGGCATGGTCCACATGCCCTTGCCGATCTGCGCCCGGCCCGACAGGCCGCAGGCCAGCCCGATGTCCACGTTCCAGTCCTCGTAGGCACGCAGCCAGGCGGCGGATTTCATCTCGGCCTTGCGCAGCACCGGGCCGGCCTCCATCGAGGTGTGGATCTCGTCGCCGGTGCGGTCGAGGAAGCCGGTGTTGATGAAGATCAGCCGTTCGCGTGCCGCGCGGATACAGGCCTTGAGGTTGAGCGTGGTGCGCCGCTCCTCATCCATGATGCCGATCTTGAGCGTGTTGCGCGGCAGGCCCAGCACGTCCTCGATGCGGGCGAACAGGTCCACGGTGAAGGCCACTTCGTCGGGGCCGTGCTGCTTGGGTTTGACGATGTAGACGCTGCCGCTGCGGCTGTTGCGCAAGGCACTGCTGCCCTTCAGATCGTGCAGCGCGCAGAAACTGGTGACGAGGCCGTCGAGCAGGCCCTCGAACACTTCGTTGCCGTTTTCGTCCAGCACGGCGTCGCTGGTCATCAGGTGGCCGACGTTGCGCACCAGCATCAGGCTGCGGCCGGGAATCTCGAAATAGCGGCCTTCGGGCGAGAGATAGCGGCGGTCCGGATTGAGGGTGCGGGTCTGGGTCTTGCCGTCTTTATCGAAACGGCTGGCAAGCTCGCCCTTCATCAGCCCGAGCCAGTTGCGATAGAGCTTGACCTTGTCGCCGGCATCCACCGCGGACACCGAATCCTCGCAGTCCATGATGGTGGTGAGGGCTGCTTCCAGGTAGATGTCGCGGATGCCGGTGGGATGCAGTTCGTGGATCGGGTGGTTGGTGTTGAAATGGATCTCGATGTGCAGCCCGTGGTGCAACAGCAGCAGCGAACTGATGCTGCCGGACTTTTCCTGGTAGCCGACGAACTGGGCCGGATTGCGCAGATCGGGTGCGCACGCCGCTGGAGAGCGTGACCGAGAGTTGCCCCGCTTTCACCGCATAGGCGATCGCATCGATGTAGCTGCCTTCGACCAGCGGCGCGGCCTCGTCGAGGAAGGCCTTGGCGGCGGCGATGACCTTGGCGCCGCGCAAGGGATTGAAGGCGCCCCGCTTGCCGGCGCCGTCGTCCTCGGAGATGACGTCGGTGCCGTAGAGCGCGTCGAACAGGCTGCCCCAGCGCGCATTGGCGGCATTCAGCGCGTAGCGTGCGTTGTCGAGCGGCACCACCAGTTGCGGGCCGGCGATGCGGGCGATCTCGTCATCGACGTTGTCGGTGCTGATGCTGAAATCCTCGCCCTCCGGCAGCAGGTAGCCGATTTCATGCAGGTACTGCTTGTAGGCCGCAGGCGTCGTGCGGCCGCCCCTTGTGCTGCAGGTGCCAGGCGTCGATGCGGGCCTGCAGCTCGTCGCGCCGCGCGAGCAGGGCGCGGTTGCGCGGGGTCAGCTCGCGCACGATGTCGGCGAAACCCTGCCAGACCGTGTCGCTGCTGATGCCGGTGCCCGGCGCGATCTCGTCACGCACCAGTTCGTAAAGCGGCTGGGCGATCTGCAGGCCGGCTACGGTGACGCGTTCGCTCATGCTGATCTCCCGGTTTCTCAGGTCACCACGTTGCGGGGGCTGCCGGCCACAAAGGCCTCGATGTTGTCGACCAGCTGGTCGGCCAGGGTCTGCATGGCCTCACGGCTCGACCAGGCGACGTGCGGCGTCAGAATGAAATTGGGCAGGTCGAGTTCGAGCAACGGATTGCCCTGGCTCGGCGGTTCCACCGACAGCACGTCGAAACCGGCGCCGGCGATGCGTCCGGATTGGAGCGCCTCGGCCAGCGCCGCTTCGTCGACCAGGTTGCCGCGCGCGGTGTTGATCAGGATCGCTGTGGGTTTCATCAGGCCGAACTCGCGCGCAGCGATCAGGTGGCGCGTCTCGGTGGTCAGCGGCGTGTGCAGCGAGATCACGTCCGCCTCGCGCAGCACGCTGTCGAATGCGGTGTAGCCGCTGCGCACGGTCGCTGCGTGCTTGTGCTCGGCGATCAGCACTTTCATGCCGAAGGCTTCGGCAAGCTTCTGCATGCCGTGGCCCAGCGAGCCATAGCCCACCAGCCCGAGTGTGCTGCCGAACAGGTCGTTCATGGGACGGGTGAACAGGCAGAACTGGTCGGTCTGTTGCCATAAACCGGCGCGCACGTCCTCGCGCCAGCCGAGCAGATTGCGCCGCAGCGCGAGCATCAGCATGAAGGCGTGTTCCGGCACCGTGTGTACCGCGTAGCCGCGGATGTTGGAGACAACGATGCCATGCGCCTGGCAATACGCGATGTCGACGATGTCGGTGCCGGTGGCGGCGACGGCGATCATCTTCACTCGCGGCGTCTGCGTCAGGATGTCGGCGGACAGCCTGACCTTGTTGACGATGACGATGTCGGCATCCTTGAGCCGCGCGACGACTTCGTCCGGGTGGGTCTGCTCGTGATCGACCCACGCGTGCGCGAACGAGGGCACACGCATGTCGGCGATCAGGCTCTTGCGGTCGAGAAAAACGATTTTGCGGCTCATGGCCGCTCCATGCCGGACTCGCGCTCGACGATCTTCATCACCGCCGCCGAATCCAGTTCGCCATTGCCGGTGCCCATCAGCGCATTAAGGTGCTGCATCACCAGCGCCGCGCCCGGCAGCGCCAGGCCCAGCTCCTTGGCGGTCTGCATCACGATGTTGATGTCCTTCTGGTGCAGCCTGGTCTTGAAGCCGGGCGTGTAATCGTTGTCCAGCATGCGCTTGCCGTGCACTTCGAGGATGCGGCTGCCGGCAAAGCCACCCATCAGCGCATCGCGCACCTTGGCCGGATCGACGCCATTCTTGCGGGCAAAGGTGAGCGCCTCGGCCACCCCCTCGATGGTCACCGCCACCACGATCTGGTTGCAGGCCTTGGCCACCTGGCCGGCGCCGTTGTCGCCCACCAGCACGATGTTCTTGCCCATCGCCTCGAACACCGGCTTCACCCGTGCGAACACCTCGGGCTTGCCGCCGACCATGATCGACAGCGTGGCGTTGATCGCGCCGACGTCGCCGCCGGACACCGGCGCATCCAGCATCGTCGATCGCCGCGTTCGCGCAGGCCTTCGGCAAAGCGCCGCGTGGCGGTGGGCGAGATGGTGCTCATGTCCACCACCACCGCGCCGGGCTTTCGCGCCGTGGATCACGCCCTTGTCGCCGAACAGGACCTGCTCCACGTCGGGCGTGTCGGACACCATGACGATGATGATGTCCGCCTGCGCTGCGGCTTCCGCAGGCGATGCGCAGGCCGTGCAGCCGGCCGCGCTCAGCGGCGCCATGGATTCCGGCCGGCGGCCGTGCACGCAAACCGCGTGCCCCGCCTTCTGCAGATTGAGTGCCATGGGTTTGCCCATGATGCCCAGGCCTATGAATGCGATGTTCATCGTGTGTCCTCCCTTGAATGCATGTCAAAGTCGCCGCCGGGCACGACCCGGAGGCGGCTTATTGGTACATCACCGACGGCAGCCACATCCCGATCTGCGGCCACATGTAGAGCAGGAACATGGCCAGCACCTGGATCGCCATGAAGGGCAGCATGCCGGCAAAAATCTGGTTCAGCGTCACATGCGGCGGCGCCACGCCCTTCAGGTAAAACGCCGCCATCGCCACCGGCGGCGAGAGGAAGGCGGTTTGCAGGTTCATCGCCACCATCAGGCCGAAGAACAGCGGGTCGATGTTGAAGTGCGCCAGCAGCGGGATGAAGATCGGCATGAAGATGACGATGATCTCGGTCCATTCCAGCGGCCAGCCCAGGATGAAAATGATGACCTGCGACAACAGCATGAACTCGAGCGGTGTGAGGTTCATCGACAGTACCCATTGCTCGACCAGGCTCTGCCCGCCGAGCAGGGCGAAGGCGGCCGAGAAAATGCTCGATCCCACGAACAGCCAGCACACCATGGCCGAGGTCTTGGCGGTGAGGTAGGCGGATTCCCTTACCGTCGGCAGCAGTTTCGCCTGCCGAACGGCCAGCACGCACCATACGCCGAGAGCTGTCATCGACAACCAGCCCAGCCAAGTCCGGCGGTGCGGTCGGAACCTTGCCGAGCTTGA
Source organism: uncultured Hydrogenophilales bacterium (assembly GCA_963818665.1). Lineage (GTDB taxonomy): Bacteria > Pseudomonadota > Gammaproteobacteria > Burkholderiales > Thiobacillaceae > Thiobacillus. The sequence continues at coordinate 117,089 of CAWFTM010000008.1, forward strand.
ACAGCAGTAACCACACGATGGAGACGGCAAAAATCAGCCACAAGGGAATCCACGTCGGCCGCATCTTGCGCCGTTCTGCCTCGCTCCTGCGTAATGCCATATACAGTGCCGCCAGCACAAAGCCGCCGAAGGAACCCACCGCCGCCGCTTCGGTCGGCGTGGCCAGGCCGAATACGATCGTGCCGAGCACGGCAAGGATCAGCACGGCCAGCGGGAAGAACGAGGTCAGCAGCATCTTGAAGATTTCCAGCCGCGCAAAGCTGAGCAGGGCATACATCGCCGCCAGCGCCGCCATGCCGCCGGCCAGTACCATCCAGAAGGTCGAGGGGGCGGGCAGGCGCTCGGCCACAGCTGCCGGTGCGGGTGGTTCTTCAAGCGAGGGCGCCTCGGCCTGCGCCGCGGGCGGTTCCTGCAGGTCCGCGGCGACGGGATCGGCCGGGGGTTCCTGGAGGCCATCAGCCATGGGTTCGATAGGCGGCTCCTGCACGCCGTCCGCCATCGGCTCGAGCGGGGGTTCCTGCACGCCATCTGCTTGCGGCGCGTTCAGGTCGGAGGCTTCCGTCACGTCGTCGCTGACTTGGCCCATCTCCTGCAAGGTCGAGATGTCGGTCACGCTGTCGGGCCGGGTGAGGCTGTTCCAGGCCAGCCCCATGATGAGGACGAACACCATGACCGGCAGCAGCGCGGTGAAGAGTTCGCGCGTGAGGTGGGCCTTCGGCGCACTGGCACCGTCCGCGGGTCAGCATGGCGCGGAACAGGGCGGGCAGCGCCCGGTTGCCGAAGCGCGCGGCCACTCTGGCGGAATGGGCGGGAAGATCGACCTTGCGTTCGCTCTCCGGCAGCGGCGGCGCCCATTCCGGCTTCAGCTTCGCCATGAGGATCACGTAGCCGACATAGAGCAAGGCGAGCATCAGGCCGGGAAAGAACGCGCCGGCGTAGAGCTTGACCACCGACACGCCGGCGGTGGCGCCATAGACGATGAGCAGCACCGAGGGCGGAATGAGGATGCCGAGGCAGCCGCCGGCGGTGATGACGCCGGCCGAGAGCTTGACGTTGTAGCCGGCGCGCAGCATGGCGGGCAAGGCCAGCAGGCCCATCAGCGTGACCACCGCGCCGACGATGCCGGTGGCGGTGGCGAAGATGGCGCAGGTCACCAGGGTGGCCACGGCCAGCGAACCGGGAATGCGCGCCAGCGCGAGATGCAGCGACTTGAACAGTTTCTCGATCAGGTTGGCGCGCTCGACCAGATAGCCCATGAACACGAACAGCGGAATCGAAATCAGCACGTCGTTGGTCATCACGCCGTAGGCACGCTGCACCATCAGGTCCAGCGTCTGCTGCACCGCGAGGTCGGGACTGCTGCTGCGATAGGCAAACCACGCGAAGATCATGCCCATGCCCATGAGCGTGAAGGCGGTGGGGAAACCCAGCATGATCGCCACCACCACCAGCGCCAGCATCAGCAGACCGAGGTGGCCGTTGCTGAGGTTGCCCCAGGGCATGAAAAAGGCGATGGCGGCGAGGATGATCGCCATCAGTGCGAAGCCGAAGCGCAGTTCCTTCTTCATGGCTTCGCCTCCTGCTCGCACCACGTACTGGTCGAGCTGGGCGATGTCTTCGTCCTTCACATGGACCATTTCCTTGAGCTTGTCGACATCCACTTCGACCACGTCCGCGACGCGCGACGGCCAGGCGCCGTCGCGCAGGCAGATCACGCAGCGCACGATCTCGATCAAGCCCTGCAGCAGCAGGAAGAAGCCCGCGACCGGGATGACGAACTTGAAGGGATACAGCGGCAAGCGGATCGGGGCTGAAGGTTTTTTCGGCGATCGCCAGCGATTCGTTGGCATAGGTCCAGCCGGCGTAGGTCAGCGCAAAAATGCCGGGCAGGAAGAACACGATGTAGAGCAGCAGATCGATGCTGGCCTGGGTGCGCGGTTCGAAGAAACCGTAGAGCACATCGCCGCGCACATGGCCGCCATGGGCCAGGGTGTAGGCGCCGGCCATCATGAACAGCATGCCGTAGAGCATGATCTGCACATCCAGCGCCCAGGGGTGGGGCGTGTTGAGCACATAGCGCGAGAACACTTCCCAGGAAATCAGAAACGTCAGGCCGACGATGGACCAGGAAAAAAACTGGCCGACGAACGTGCTCACCTTGTCGACGAAGAGAAGCAGCTTCTGCATGAGAACAACCCGGAAAAGGCATAAAAAATGGCCGCCCGGCTTGCGCCGGACGGCCTTGGCTAAGCTAGGCTGTGTTCAACCCTTCTTCTTGCTGAAGAAATGGTTGTAGGCCATCTTGTAGTCGACGTTGGTGTCGTTCTGCCAGCGCACGGCGCGGCCGGCAAACGCACGCATCGACTCCAGAACTTGCTTGAAGGCCGGGTTCTCCGCGCTCTTGGCGGCGACGATCTTGTCCCAGGCCTCCAGTTGTTTGCGCAGCAAGGCATCCGGGGTCTTGTAGAACTTCACCCCCTTCTTGGTGCTCATGTCGATGTAGTCCTTGGAGTAGCGGTCGATCGCTTTCCACGACATGTCGGCCGAGGAGGCCTCGATGGCGTACTTGATGATGGCCTTGAGTTCATTCGGCAGCGCGTCGTATTTCTTCTTGTTGAACAGGATCTCGAACTGCTCGCTGCACTGGTGGAAGCTTTGCAGCATGCACACCTTGGCCACATCGGGGAAGCCCAGCAGGTTATCGCTGGATGCGTTGTTGAACTCGGCCGCATCCAGCAGGCCGCGATCCATGGCCGGCACGATCTCGCCACCGGCAGCGGGTTTACCGCCACGCCCAGGTCCTTGTACATGTCGACCGCCAGGCCCACGGTGCGGAACTTGACGCCCTTCATGTCTTCGACCTTGGTGACCGGCTTTTTGAACCAGCCGAAGGGCTGGGTCGGCATCGGTCCGTACAGCAAGGACACCACGTCCAGGTTCATGCTCTTGTAGATGTCTGCCAGCAGTTCCTTGCCGCCACCGTAGTAATGCCAGGCGAGCACCATGTTCGGGTCCATGCCGAAAGCCGGGCCGGACCCCCACAGCGCCACCGCCGAGTTCTTGCCGTACCAGTAGGCGATCACGCCATGGCCGCCGTCCAGCGTGCCCTTGCTCACCGCATCCAGCAGGTCGAAGGCCTTGACCACCGAACCCGCCGGCAGCACCTCGATCTTGAGTTGCTTGTCCGGACATCTCGTTGACCTTCTTGGCGAAGTCCAGCGCGTATTCGTGAAAGATGTCCTTTGCCGGCCACGTGCTTTGAAACCGCAAATTGATAGGCGCGGCTGCCTTGGCTATAGAGGGAAATCCGAGTGATGCCGCGCCTGCGGCCGTGGCGCCGGCCGCAGTCAGGAATTTGCGGCGTGACGGGATTTCGGAAGTGGGGTTTTGCTTCGGACCTTCTTTGTTGCTCATGGTTGTCTCCTCTGCATGGGTAATGGATCGGATAAGTACAACTGAACACACACATCGCTTGCCGCGATTTTTAGTATGGACTCCCTGGCAGGAGTGCCGGAATCCTATACTTCAACTGCTTTGCCTAGCAAGCAAGCTGATCCTGTCGAATATAACCAGCCCGAACTCAATCATAGACAAGCCTTTGCGGGTTTGCTGGTGCGTCGTTCTGCGGCGCGAAAAAAATGATGGCCAACCAGCCCCGCTTCCCTCCCATGGTATTTGTTCAAAATTGCCGAAACTATGGAACGATGCAGGCTGGGTAATTTGCTGGCGCGGCGGTTCGAACAAATCGGATAACTGGATTAAACATGAGTGCTACTTCCACATGAGTGTCTTGCTGCAACCCGGTGTGCGCCGCCGCGAAGTGTGGGCGTGGGCGATGTTCGACTTTGCCAACTCGGGCTACACCACCGTAGTGATCACTGCCGTGTTCAGCGCCTATTTCGTCGCCGAGGTGGCGGGCAATGCCGCGTGGGCGACGTTTGCCTGGACGCTGGCTTTATCGGTTTCCTACGCGCTGGTGATGTTCACCGCGCCGCTGATCGGCGCCCATGCCGACGCTCACGCCAGCAAGAAAAAGCTGCTGTGGCTGACGACGCTGGGCTGCGTCGGCTTTACTGCGCTGTTGTATTTTGCCGCGCCCGGCGCGCTGGTGCTGGCGATTGCGGCGCTGGTGATTTCCAACTACTTTTTCGGCACCGGTGAAAATCTCATCGCGGCGTTTCTGCCTGAGCTGGCGCGGCCGCGTGCTTTGGGGCGGGTGTCGGGCTGGGGGTGGTCGCTCGGCTATGTTGGCGGGCTGGTGTCGCTGGGCGCGAGTCTGGCCTACATCAGCTGGGCGCAGGCAGACCGGGCGGGGCGCAGCCGAATTCGTCCCGGTCGCCATGCTCATCACGGCTGCGATTTTCATGCTGGCGAGCCTGCCTACGCTGCTGATGCTGCGCGAGCGGGCGGCGCCACAATCCGGACACATGGCGCGCAGCGCCTGGCGACAGGTGCAGCACACCCTGAGTCATCTCGAACGGCTGCCGGATCTGAAGCGCTTCCTGATCTGCACCGTGCTGTACCAGGCGGGGATTCAGGCAGTGATCACGCTGGCGGCGATCTACGCCAGTCAGGTGTTTCATTTCAGCACCCAGCAGACCATCCTGCTGGTGTTGCTGGTCAATATCACGGCGGCGCTCGGCGCCTTCGGTTTCGGTCATGTGCAGGACCGTATCGGTCATGTGCGGGCGATTGCGCTGACGCTGGCGGGCTGGATCGTGATGGTGCTGCTGGCCTGGGCAGCGCCGGACGAGCGCATGTTCTGGGTGGCGGCCAATCTGGCCGGGTTGTGCATGGGCGCGTCGCAGTCGGCAGGACGTGCGATGGTGGGCCTGCTCGCTCCGCCCGCGCAGCAGGCCGAGTTTTTCGGCCTGTGGGGGCTGGCGGTCAAGCTGGCGTCGATCCTCGGTCCGCTGACTTACGGTGTGGCCAGCTGGATCACCGCAGGCGACCATCGCCAGGCGCTGTTGATCACCGGCAGCTATTTCCTTGCCGGGCTGTGGGCACTGCGCGGCGTGCAGGCCGCGCGCGGCCATCGCGCCGCGCGGCGATTTGTTCTCGCCGCAGACTGAGCATGACGGCCTTCGTGATCCGCGAAACCGGTTGGGCGCACGACGCCGAGCGCCTGAGCGCCATCCGGCGCGCGGTGTTCATCGACGAACAGGGCGTACCCGAGGCGCTGGAGTGGGACGAGCACGATGCCGATGCCCTGCATCTGCTGGCCACCTTGGCCGACGGCACACCCATCGGCTGCGCCCGACTGTTGCCTGATGGCCATATCGGCCGCATGGCGGTGCTGCCTCGATGGCGCGGGCACGGGGTGGGTCGTGCCTTGCTGGCGGCGGCGATCCAGGCGGCGCAGGCACATGGGCACACCACGCTCAAACTCAGCGCGCAAATCCATGCCGCAGGGTTTTATATCGCTGCCGGATTTGTTGCGGTGGGTGAGCCTTATGAAGAGGCGGGGATTCCGCATGTCGCCATGCAAATGAATCCACGCTGAACGCCTAACCCGTTTTCCGGCTGTGGATTTGAACGTAAGGATTTGCTGATAAAGTTCGTCTGAACCCTATTCATCAGGCCGCACAGCGGCCATCAGCAAGGATAAACAGACATGGCGCAACTCAGGGCAGGCATCGTTGGAGCAGGCATCGCCGGGGCCAGCTGCGCGGGGACGCTTGCAGCGGCAGGCTGGGACGTGGACGTATTCGACAAGGCGCGCGGGGCGGGCGGACGCTTGTCGACCCGGCGTCTCGATCAGGGCTGGGCCACGTTGGGCTCGCCTTTCATTTCCGCCAAGCGCGAGCCGTTTCGCAGCCAGCTGCGCGACTGGGTGCGCCAGGGCTGGATCGCTCCGGTGCGCGGTGACATCCTGCACGGGTGCGCCAACAAATCGTGGGCGCGGGCGCAATTGCAAAACCATCACACCCCGCTGATCGAACCCTCGCAGATCGTGCGTAAATTGCTCGGCACGGCGAATTTGCATACCTCGGCACGCGTGACGGCGATCCAGCCGCGCACGATCATTCTGGAAAACGGACAGAGCATGGGCGAGTACGACTGCGTCATTTGCAGCGTGCCGGTGCCGCAGGCGATTCCCCTGCTCGGTGCCTTGCCGCGCTTGCATGAGCGCCTCGGTGAGGTGCGCTATCGCCCGGTCTGGTCGTTCCTGATGCGCTGGGAGGGCGGCCCGGCGGCGGATGTCATCAAGTTCGACGACCATCTGCTCGATCTGGCGGTGCGGCAACCGACCGGCGGCGCGGGGCTGTGGGCGGTGCATAGCACCCATGAATTTGCCGAAACCTACCTTGAAGCTTCGGAGATGGAAGCCAGCACCCGTGCCGCTTCGGCCTTGATGGGCTTGCTCGGCCTGCCGTGGCCGGTTGAAGTCGAGGCTTCGCATTTATGGCGCTATGCGAAGCCGGAAACATCAGTCGGCGGATTCTGGCTGGGCGACCGTGAAAACCGTGTTGCGCTCATCGGCGACGGCATTGCCGGTGCGGGCGTCGAACGCGCCTGGGAAAGCGGCGTGCGGCTGGCGCAGTCATTGATCCTCGCCGAGGTCGAACTGGCCGACTGTTCGAGTCTGTCCAGTCAGGACTAGGGGCAATATCCCGGAATGGCCGGGCTGACGGACATGCCTCGTAAAAAAGCCAGCCACAGCGCTGGCTTTTTTACGGCCTGTTACCGGGTCAGATGCCGATTCCGAATACCACCAGCCGGTCCTTGACCATATCAGTATGCCCGCGCCAGTTTTTCGCGCTGCGGGTCTGGATCAACTGCCCCGGCAGGCTGAGGTCGGCGCCGACGCTGATGAGGGTGGTGGGCGACAGTGCGGTGGCCAGGGCTTCCAGCAGGGCGGTGCTGCGATAGGGCGTTTCGATGAAGAGCTGGGTGGCGCGGTCGGCGCGCGCGGTTTTTTCCAGGTTGCGGATGGCCTGACTGCGCTCGGGCTCTTTGGCGGGCAGATAGCCGTGGAAGGCGAAGCGCTGCCCACCCAGACCCGAGGCCATCAGCGCCAGCAGAATCGACGACGGACCGATCAGCGGAACCACCGAAATATTTTCGCGATGCGCGGCCATGACCAGCGCAGCACCGGGGTCGGCGACGGCAGGGCAGCCGGCTTCGGACAGCAGGCCGACGTCGTGCCCAGCCTTGAGCGGCGCCAACAGCGGCAGGATGGCGGCGGCCGGCGTGTGTTCGTTGAGTTCCTCGATCTGCAGCGACTGGATCGGTTGCGGGTGACCCATGGCCTTGAGGTGCGCGCGCGCGGTTTTGGCATGTTCGACGACGAAGTGGTCGAGTCGGCGGGCAACGGCGAGCGTGTCGGGCGGCAGGCAGGCCTCGGGGCTGACCGGCCCCAGCGGCACCGGGATCAGGTAGAGGCTGGCCATGTCAGGAAGCCGCGTTCCATGTCAGCACATCTAGGCCTTCGTTCAGCAGCATCTCGGTCAGCGCCATCAGCGGCAGGCCGATCAGCGCGGTGGGGTCGGGACTGTCCATGCGCGTCATCAGGGCGATGCCGAGCGACTCGCTCTTGGCCGACCCGGCGCAGTCGTAGGGTGTTTCTTTTTCGAGGTAGGCGGTGATCTGCGCGTCGGTGAGCGGGCGGATGTGGACGACGGTGGGCACGTCGCGCGTCTGGGTGTGGCCGGTGCGGCTATTTAATAGTGTCAGCGCAGTGTGGAACACCATCGCCTTGCCCTGCATTTTTTTCAGCTGGGCGAAGGCCTTGTCGAAATTGCCGGGCTTGCCGAGCTGCGCGCTGTCCAGCATCAGCACCTGATCGGAGCCGATGATGAGCGCATCCGGATAGGACGACGCGGCGGCCTGCGCTTTCAGCACCGACAGGCGCAGTGCGGTGGCGGAAGGCGTTTCGTCGGGAAGCGGGGTTTCGTCGACATCGGGCGACAGCACCTCGAACGGGATGCCGAGGCGCGACAGCAGTTCGCGCCGGTAGCGCGAGGTGGAGGCCAGGACGAGCTTTGTTTGTCCCGATGAAGTCTCGCTCAGTTTCATTCGGGCTGGATTTCCACCAGCGCCATGTCGGGCGTCACCGCGTCGCCCTTCTTGGCGAAGATGCTGATGACGACGCCGGCGATCGGTGCCTGCACTTCGTTTTCCATTTTCATCGCCTCGATCACCAGCACGCCGTCGCCGGCCTTGACCGTCTGGCCGATACTGACCAGTACGTCGACGATGGTGCCGGGCATCGCGGCGGTGACGTGGCCGGGGTGCGTCGGCCGGGGCTTCTGGCCTGCGGCCGGCGCGGCGCTGGCTTTGCGCGTCGCCTTGCCGCTGGCGCCGGATACCGCGACTTCGTTCAGCGGTTCGACCAGCACTTCTTCGGTGACGCCATCGATGGCCACGAAATAGGGGCGCTGGGTGGCGTCGGAGCGGCCGCTGCCCGACAGTTTGATGTGGTAGGTCTCGCCGTGCAGGGTGATCTTGAATTCGTCGGCGGCGTAGCGCGGCGCGTTGTCCTGCGTTGCGACGCGCCCTGCGGCGGCAGCAGCGGCTCGGGCTTGAGGCTGCCGGCGGCGCGTTCCTGCAACCAGGTCTTGCCGATTTCGGGGAACATGGCGTAGGTCAGCACGTCTTCGTCGGACTTGGCGAGGCCCTCGATTTCGCCGCGCAGCTTGTCGAGTTCGTCGCCCAGCAGGTCGGCGGGGCGGCAGGTGGTGACGTCGAGGTCGCCGATGGCCATCTTGCGGACTTCTTCGTTGACGTGTCCCGGCGCGCGGCCGTAGCGGCCCTGCAGGTAGAGCTTCACTTCGTTGGTGACCGATTTGTAACGCGTGCCCGTCATGACGTTCAGCGCGGCCTGGGTGCCGACGATCTGCGAGGTGGGGGTGACCAGCGGCGGGAAGCCGAGGTCTGCACGTACCCGCGGAATTTCCTCGAGCACGGCGTCCATCTTGTCGAGCGAGCCCTGTTCCTTCAGCTGGTTGGCCAGGTTGGAAATCATGCCGCCCGGCACCTGGTTGATCAGCACGCGGGTGTCGGTGCCGGTGAAGGCGGATTCGAACTGCCAGTATTTCTTGCGCGTTTCCTTGAAATAGGCCGAGATTTCCTCGATCAGCGGCAGCGACAAGCCGGTGTCGTATTCGGTGCCGGCCAGGGCTGCGACCAGACTCTGCGTGGTGGGGTGGCTCGCGCCTTCGGCAAAAGCGCCGACGCAGGTGTCGATGATGCTTGCGCCGGCTTCCACCGCCTTCAGGTGCGTCATGTGCGCAAGCCCCGAGGTGGCGTGGCTGTGGGTGTGGATGGGCAGATTCGTCGCGGCGCGGATGGCGCTGACCAGTTCGAACGCGGTATAGGGCGTGAGCAGGCCCGCCATGTCCTTGATCGCGAGGGTGTCGCAACCCATCTCGGCCAGGCCTTTGGCGAGTTCGACGAAATGCGGGATGTCGTGCACCGGGCTGGTGGTGTAGCAGACGGTGCCTTCGGCATGCTTGCCGGCAGCCTTGACCGCCTTGACCGACACCTGGAGGTTCCGCAGGTCGTTCATCGCATCGAAAATGCGGAACACGTCGACGCCGTTGTCGGCCGATTTCTGCACGAAGGCGCGCACCACGTCGTCGGAATAATTGCGGTAGCCGAGCAGGTTCTGCCCGCGCAGCAGCATCTGGATGCGCGTGTTGGGCAAGGCTTTCCGCAACTGGCGCAGGCGCTCCCACGGGTCTTCGCGCAGGAAGCGCACGCAGGCGTCGAAGGTGGCGCCGCCCCAGGCCTCCAGCGACCAGAAGCCGACCGAATCGAGCTTGCCGCAGATCGGCAGCATGTCGGCGGTGTGCATGCGGGTGGCGATGAGCGACTGGTGGCCGTCGCGCAGGACCAGATCGGTGATATGTACTTTTGCCATGGCTTATAAACCCTGATGAGCGGCGATGGCGGCGGCGATGGCGGCGGCCATCACTTCCGGCGGTTTCTTTTCGGTGTATTGCGTGAGTTCCGGGTGGTCGTCCACAAAGCTGGTGTTGAAGCGGCCGCTCCTGAACTCGGGGTTCTTGAGAATTTCCTTGTAATACGGAATGGTCGTTTTCACGCCATACACCAGCATGTCGGACAGCGCGCGGCTGCCGCGCGCGATGGTCGATTCCCAGTTCAGATTCCACACCGTGAGCTTGGCGCACATCGAATCGAAGTAGGGCGGGATCACGTAATCGGTGTAGATCGCGGCATCCACCCGCACGCCGGGGCCGCCCGGCGAGTAATAGCGCGTGATGCGGCCGAGGCTGGGCAGGAATTCGTTTTTGGGGTCTTCGGCGTTGATGCGGAATTCGATGGCAAAGCCGCGATGGCTGATTTCTTCCTGTTTGTATTGCAGCGGCAGGCCGGACGGCGATGCGGATCTGTTCCTGCACGATGTCGACGCCGGTGATGGTCTCGGTGATGGGATGCTCGACCTGCAGGCGGGTGTTCATTTCCATGAAATAGAACTGGTTGTCCTGGTCGAGCAGGAATTCCACCGTGCCGGCGTTGACGTAGCCCACCGACTTGGCGGCGCGCACCGCCAGCTTGCCGATGTATTGCCGCTGCGCCTCGGTGAGCTGGGGCGAGGGCGCGATTTCGATCAGCTTCTGGTTGCGGCGCTGGATCGAGCAGTCGCGCTCGAACAGATGGATCACGTTGCCCTGGGTGTCGCCCAGAACCTGTACCTCGATGTGCTTGGGCCGCACCACGCATTTTTCGACGAAGACTTCGGGCTTGCCGAAAGCCTTGCTGGCTTCGGACACTACGCGGTCATAGTTTTTCAGCAGTTCGGCTTCGTTGTCGCAGCGGCGGATGCCGCGCCCGCCGCCGCCGTTGGTGGCTTTCAGCATCACCGGATAGCCGATTTTATTCGCCAGCGTGCGCGCTTCCTCGACGTTTTCCAGGTTGTGGTCCGAGCCGGGCGTGACCGGGATGCCCGCTGCGATCATCGCGTTGCGCGCCTGGATTTTGTCGCCCATCTGGCGGATCACCTCCGGCGAGGGGCCGATGAAACGGATGCCGCGGCGCGCGCAGATGGTCGCCAGATCGGGGTTTTCGGACAGAAAGCCATAGCCCGGATGCAGTGCGTCGCAACCGGAGGCGGCCGCCAGATTGACCAGCGTGTGCGCGTTGAGATAGCCCAGAATCGGATCCTTGCCGATGTGATAAGCCTCGTCGGCCTTCTTCACATGGAGCGCGTGGCGGTCGGCGTCGGTGTAGATGGCGACCGACTTGATGCCGAGCTCGGCGCAGGCGCGCACGATGCGGACGGCGATCTCGCCCCGGTTGGCGACCAGTATTTTCTTGAGCATGGGTCGGCCTAAAGTTGGATTAACTGGGGTTTCTTTGACAAAAAGAACGCGAAATCATATCATTGCGGGCTAATGTTGTTGGCCATTCACGGGGTGCCGCGCCATGCTTCAGGCGGTTGAAGTCGATCCATGGCGTTTTTGCAGGGATGCGCAGTCGTGGGAAATACAGTCCGATGTGGCTGCGTTTCCGCGTCTTGCCCATGAATTTACGCAAGGCACGCTGATCTGTCGAGTCGTTGGACGAACGGATCAGCGTGGCAGCCTGTCCCTGCAGGTATCGATCAGCGGCGAGGCGGGACTGACCTGCCAGCGCTGTCTGGGCGAAATGCCGTATCGGGTTGAAGTCGAACGCACGCTCTATCTGGCGCGCAACGAAGCCGAGATGGAACGGCTGGATGCGTTGCCTGACAGCGATGCCATCCAGCCCGGCGAGGTCTTGAGTCTGGTCGAGTTGGTCGAAGACGAAGTGTTGTTGAGTCTGCCGTTTGCCCCCATGCACGCGGAAGGCGAATGCCCCGCCTGATGGGCGATCGGTTTGCGGCGCGGGTTGATGGCGCCAGGTTTATGGGTGTCGGTGAATGGCACCGAGGTTATAGGGATGCCGGTCAACGGCACCGTGATTTTTAAGGAGTAGGAAATGGCTGTCCAGCAGAACAAAAAGTCCCCGTCCAAGCGTGGCATGCATCGTTCGCACGATTTTCTGACCAACCCGCCGCTGGCCGTCGAGCCGACCACGGGCGAAGCGCATCTGCGTCACCATATCAGCCCCAACGGCTTTTATCGTGGCCGTAAAGTCGTCAAGGCCAAAGGCGAATAATTTCCTCGGCGCTCCCCCGGTCCGGTTACGCCGGCCCGGTGCGCCCTGTCCAGCCCATGCTTTTGGCTGAATGAGAAATATCACAGTCGCCATCGATGTCATGGGGGGCGATCACGGCCCCCATGTCACCGTTCCTGCGGCGATTCGCTGTCTTGCGCGTTATCCCGACCTGAATGTGATTCTGGTCGGGCCGCAGGATATCGTCGCGGCCGAACTCAAGGCGCACCGCACCCAGACCAGCCCGCGTCTCATCGTGCGCCATGCCAGCCAGGTGGTGGCGATGGATGAGGCGCCTGCGCTCGCGCTGCGCGGCAAAAAAGATTCTTCCATGCGGGTTGCCATCGATCTCGTCAAATCCGGCGAGGCCGACGCCTGCGTGTCGGCTGGCAACACCGGCGCCTTGATGGCGACCGCGCGCTTCGTCCTGAAAACCCTGCCCGGTATCGACCGTCCCGCGATCGCCGCCGTGATGCCGACGATCAGCGGCCACGCGCTGGTGCTGGACATGGGCGCCAATGTCGATTGCACCGCCGAGCATCTGCTGCAGTTCGGCATCATGGGCGCGATGCTGGTGTCGGCGGTGGAGCACAAGCCGAGTCCCAGCGTCGGCCTGCTGAACATCGGCGAGGAAGACATCAAGGGCAACGAGATGGTGAAGCAGGCCGCCGAACTGCTGCGCGATAGCCACCTCAACTTCTACGGCAACGTGGAAGGCAACGACATTTTCAAGGGCACCACCGACGTGGTGGTGTGCGACGGTTTCGTCGGCAACGTGACGCTGAAAGCGTCCGAGGGTCTGGCCAAGATGATCGCCACCACGCTGCGCGCCGAATTCAAGCGCAACTGGCTGACCCGCCTCTCCGGCCTGCTGGCCTTGCCGGTGCTGAACGCGTTCAAACGCCGGCTCGACCCGCGTCGCTACAATGGCGCCACCTTGTTGGGACTCAAAGGCGTGGTGGTGAAGAGCCACGGTTCGGCCGACCGTTTCGCGTTCGAACATGCGATTGAAACCGCCAGCGAGGAAGTGCGCAACAACGTGCTGAAGCGCATCACCGACCAGATCCAACTCCTGCAACGGGTGCCCGCTTGATCTATTCCCGCATTCTCGGCACCGGCAGCTATCTGCCGGCGCACATCCTGACCAACGCCGATCTCGAAAAGCTGGTCGAGACGAACGATCAGTGGATCGTCGAGCGCACCGGCATTCGCGAACGGCACATTGCCGCCGAGGGTGAATTCACCAGCGATCTGGCGACCCAGGCGGCGCGTGCCGCACTCGACGTGGCAGGGTTGGCAGTGGACGACATCGACCTGCTGCTGGTCGCCACCACCACGCCCGATCTGGTGTTTCCCAGCACCGCCTGCATCGTGCAGTCCAAGCTCGGCATGACCAACGGCAAACCGGCGTTCGACCTGCAGGCCGTTTGCAGTGGTTTCGTCTACGCCTTGAGCGTGGCCGATCAGTTCATCAAAACCGGTGCGGCCAAACACGTGCTGGTGATCGGCGCCGAAACCCTGTCGCGCATCACCGACTGGAACGACCGCGGCAACTGCATCCTGTGGGGTGACGGTGCCGGTGCGGTGGTGCTGGGCGCATCCAGCGCACCCGGCATCATCGCCACCCATATCCACGCCGACGGCCGCCACAAGGAATTGCTGCGCACCACGACCGGCCCATCGAGCGGCTTGCACGAACCCGCGCTGATGCGGATGGAAGGCAATGCCGTCTTCAAGATGGCGGTCAACACGCTCGACCGCATCGTCGACGAAACGCTCGAAGCCAACGGCCTGCAGAAATCCGACATCGACTGGCTGGTGCCGCACCAGGCCAATATCCGCATCATTACCGCGACCGCCAAAAAACTCGGCATGAGCATGGACCATGTCGTCACCACGGTGGCCGGCCACGGCAATACCTCGGCCGCGTCGGTGCCGCTGGCGTTCGACGTGGCGGTGCGCGACGGCCGCATCCAGCGCGGCCAGACGGTGCTGATGGAAGCCTTCGGCGGTGGCTTCACCTGGGGCTCCGCGCTTCTCAAGTATTAAGGGCATATTTCGATGAAACTGGCTTTTGTTTTCCCGGGGCAGGGCTCGCAATCGGTTGGCATGATGGCCGGCTGGGGCGATCGCGCCGAAGTGCGCGCAACCTTTGTCGAAGCTTCCGACGCGCTGGGCCAGGATCTGTGGGCAATGGTCGCCGACGGTCCCGCCGAGATGCTCAATCAGACCGTCAACACCCAGCCCGCGATGTTGGCAGCCGACGTCGCCGTGTGGCGCGCATGGCAGGCGGCGGGCGGCGCGACGCCCGCGTTGCTGGCCGGACACAGCCTGGGCGAATACGCGGCGCTGGTCGCAGCGGGCGCATTGAATTTCGCCGATGCGATCAAGCTGGTGCGCTTCCGTGCCGAGGCGATGCAGGCGGCGGTGCCTGAAGGCGTCGGCGCGATGGCGGCGATTCTGGGGCTGGATGACGATGCGGTACGCGCGGTGTGTGCTGAGGCGGCAGCCGGTGAAGTGGTCGAGGCCGTCAACCTCAATTCGCCTGGTCAGGTGGTGATTGCCGGCAACAAGGCGGCGGTCGAGCGCGCCATGGCCTTGGCGAAGGAAAAGGGCGCCAAGCGCGCGCTGCCGCTGCCGGTCAGCGTGCCGTCGCATTCCTCGCTGATGCTGCCGGCCGCCGAGAAACTGCTGGCGCATTTGCAATCCATCACGATTGCCACACCGTCCATTCCCGTGCTGCACAACACCGACGTGCAAAGCCATGCCGATGCGGATGCAATCCGTGCCGCGCTGGCAAAGCAGTTGCACACACCGGTACGCTGGGTCGAAACCGTGCGGGCACTGAAACTTGCCGGCATTGAACGCGTGGTCGAGTGTGGCCCCGGCAAGGTGCTGGCCGGCCTCAACAAACGTATCGACGACAGTCTGCCGGCGTCGGCGCTGGTGGACGAAGCCAGTTTGCAAGCTGCACTCAGTTAATAAGGAAACGCCATGCTGCAAGGACAAATCGCATTAGTGACAGGAGCGAGCCGGGGAATTGGCCAGGCGATTGCACTGGCACTCGGACAGGCCGGCGCCACCGTGATCGGCACTGCCACCAGCGACAAGGGTGCACAGGCGATCAGCGATTACCTCGCCGCGGCCGATATCAAGGGCGGCGGCATGAAACTCAACGTCACCGATGCCGCTGAAGTCGACGCCGTCATCGCTGCGATCAACGCGCAGCATGGCGATATCGGCATCCTCGTCAATAATGCCGGCATCACCCGCGACAACCTGCTGATGCGGATGAAGGACGAGGAGTGGGACGATATTTTGGCAACCAACCTCACCTCCGTGTTCCGCCTGTCACGCGCCGTGCTGCGCGCGATGATGAAGGCGCGCAGCGGTCGCATCATTTCCATCGCCTCGGTGGTGGGGGCGATGGGCAACGCCGGGCAGACCAACTACAGCGCGGCCAAGGCCGGCATCATGGGCTTCACCAAGTCGCTGGCACGCGAAGTGGGCAGCCGCAACATCACCGTCAACTGTGTGGCGCCGGGGTTTATCGATACCGACATGACGCGCGCGCTGCCGGATGCCCAGCGGCAGGCCCTGATTGGGCACATCCCGCTGGGACGCCTGGGCACGGCGGAAGATATTGCTCAGGCCGTCGCGTTCCTGGCGTCGCCCGCTGCGGCTTATGTTTCGGGCACCACATTGCATGTCAACGGCGGCATGTACATGGCATAAGTGGTCACACAAAGTTTGGGGCGGAAAGTTTGGTAAAATCGCCCGGCTTTAATTTTTCCGGCTTCAATTTTGTTGAAGCCATATTTCAAGAGAGGATCAGTAATGGAAAACGTGCAGCGTGTATTTAAAGTCGTCGCCGAACAATTGGGCGTCAACGAAGCAGATATCAAGAATGAATCCTCCTTTGTCGGTGACCTCGGCGCCGACTCGCTCGATACGGTTGAACTGGTGATGGCGCTGGAAGAAGAATTCGGCTGCGAAATCCCTGATGAAGACGCGGAGAAAATCACCACCGTCCAGCAGGCGATCGACTACGTCAACAGCCATTCGAGCTGATTGGCCGTTTATCAAGCTAGTACTGAGTTAAGTTAGAAGGACTGACTTTTGTCCAAACGTCGCGTTGTCGTCACCGGCCTGGGGATTGTTTCTCCGGTCGGCAATACCATTCCGGAAGCCTGGGACAACCTGGTTGCCGGCCGTACCGGGATCGCCCGGATTACCCGTTTTGATCCCACAGCCTTTGCTTCCCAGATGGCAGGCGAGGTCAAGAATTTCGATGTTGAGCAGTACATCAACCCGAAAGAGGCACGCCGCATGGATACCTTTATCCAGTTCGGCATGGCCGCGGGCATCCAGGCGATCCGCGACTCGGGCATTGAAGTGACCGATGCCAACTCCGAGCGTATCGGCATCAATATCGGCTCCGGGATCGGCGGCCTGCCGCTGATCGAGGAGACCCATTCTGTCCTGATGGAATCCGGCCCGAGGAAGATTTCCCCCTTCTTCATCCCGGGTTCCATCATCAACATGATTTCCGGCAACCTGTCGATTCAGTTCGGAATCAAGGGCCCCAATCTGGCCGTCGTCACGGCCTGCACGACCGGCTTGCATGCGATCGGTTTGTCTGCCCGCATGATCGCGTACGGCGACGTCGACGTGATGGTCGCCGGGGGCGCGGAATGCGCGACCTCGCAACTGGGCGTGGGCGGGTTTGCCGCGGCGCGTGCGCTGTCTACCCGCAATGACGATCCGGCAACGGCCAGCCGTCCGTGGGACAAGGATCGTGACGGCTTCGTGCTGGGCGAGGGCGCGGGCGTGCTGGTGCTGGAAGAATACGAGCATGCGAAGGCGCGCGGCGCGAAAATCTATGCGGAAGTCTCCGGTTTCGGCATGAGCGGCGACGCTTATCACATGACGGCGCCGAGCACGGACGGCCCCAGGCGTTCGATGCTGAACGCGATACGCGATGCGGGCGTGAATGCCGATCAGGTTCACTACATCAACGCGCACGGCACCTCGACGCCGCTCGGCGACAAGAACGAAACCGATGCGATCAAGCTGGCGCTGGGCGATGCCGCCTACAAGGCAGTGGTCAACTCGACCAAGTCGATGACCGGCCACCTGCTCGGTGGCGCCGGTGGCGTCGAGTCGGTGTTCACCGTGCTGGCGGTCCATCATCAGGTGTCGCCGCCGACCATCAACCTCTTCTCGCAAGACCCGGAATGCGATCTCGATTACTGCGCCAACACCGCGCGTGACATGAAGATCGACTTTGCGCTCAAAAACAACTTCGGGTTTGGCGGCACCAACGGTTCGCTGGTTTTCAAGCGCGTTTGACTTTCGCGGTGGATCGCCCCATCGCCACCGATCAACCTGGTACGCCGATCATTCGGGACTGGCCGCAGCCGTCTGATCGGCCGCAGCCAGACCTGGTTGGTCTGCAGGCGTCCAATCCGCAGCGCTACCCCGGCCTGTTCCACAGTAGCGGCGACAGTGGGTGGGACGTGTTGTTTGCTTTTCCCCAGGATGTTGCGCGCATCAGCGCCGCCGATGGCCTGCACGCGTTGCAGGCGCATCCGGCGATGCAAATCCAGCCGCAGTCCGCTTCGCTCAGCCGACCATGACCTGCCGTTTACGGGGGGCTGGCTGTGTGCGTTGGCGTATGAGTTGGGCGGCGTTTTCGAACCCAGCGTGGGGCTGGCTGCCGATGCCGATTTCCCCTTGGCCTGGCTGGCGCGCATCCCGGCGGCGATCCTGTTCGAGCGGCGAAGCGGGCGCTGTGTGCTGCTGGCCGAGCCGGGACAGCACGCGCTGATCGACGCCATGGCGCACGATCTGGCGCAGCCGCCGAGAGCCATTCCGGTTTTGCCGGCACTGGACAGGCTGCAAGAAGACGATCCCGCTGCCTTTCTGGCAGGCGTTGCGCGCATTCAGGATTACATCCGTGCGGGCGACGTGTTTCAGGTCAATCTGTCGCGCGGCTGGCAGGCCGGGTTTGCCGGGCCGGTTTCCCCGGCCGCCCTGTTCGCCCGGCTGATGCAGCGTAATCCGGCGCCGTTTTCCGCACTGCTGCAAATGGACGAGTGGGCCACGGTGAGTTCCTCACCCGAACGGCTGGTGCGTCTGGACCGCGATGGCGTGCTGCACACGCGACCGATCGCCGGCACCCACCCCAGAAGCGAAGACGCGCTGGAAGACGCTGCATTGCGCGCGCGCCTGCAAGCCCACCCCAAGGAACGTGCCGAGCATGTCATGCTGGTCGATCTCGAACGCAACGATCTCGGCCGGGTGTGCGAGGTGGGGAGTGTGAAGGTGGACGCGTTGATGGACATTGCCAGCTATCGTCATGTGCATCACATCGAATCGACCGTGAGCGGGAAACTGCGCGCGGGGATGCGCGTGCTCGATGCCTTGCGCGCGGTGTTTCCCGGCGGCACCATCACCGGCTGTCCCAAGGTGCGCACCATGCAGATTATTCGTGAACTGGAGCAGGCGCCGCGCCGCAGTTACACCGGCAGCGTCGGTTATATCAATCACGATGGCAGTTTCGATTTCAATATCTTGATCCGCAGTTTCCTGCTGCGCGGAAGCGAACTGAGCTTTCGGGCGGGGGCGGGCATCGTGGCCGATTCCGTTGCCCAGCGCGAACTCGACGAAACCCGCGCCAAGGCGCGCGGGCTCTTGCGCACCCTGGATATCGCATGATGCTCGTCAATGGCCAGGTGGCGGACACCGTGAGTGCGCTGGATCGCGGGCTGGCCTACGGTGACGGTGTGTTTCGCACCCTGCGCACGCAGTCCGGACAGCCGCTATGGTGGCCTGATCATTACGCCAAACTCGCTGCTGACTGCGCAGCGTTGGCGCTGGATTGCCCGGACGAAGCCGAATTGCACAGCGAAGTCTGCCGGGTGGCCGAGGCCGATCAGGGAGTCGTCAAGATCATGCTCACCCGCGGCATCGGCGCGCGCGGCTATGCGCCGCCGCCGCGCCAGGCCACCACCCGCGTCGTGTTGTCCGCGCCGCTTCCGGACTATGCGCACGCGGCAACGCCGGATGCGGTGGTTGCGCGCTGGTGCACGCTGCGGCTGGCGCAGTCAGCCCCGGCTGGCGGGGATCAAGCATCTGAACCGGCTCGAAAACGTGCTGGCGCGTGCCGAGTGGAACGATCCGGCCATATTCGAGGGCTTGCTGTGCGACGACAGCGGAATGGTCGTCAGCGGTGTGATGAGCAACCTGTTCTGGATCAGTCATGGCGAGTTGTTTACCCCTGACCTGAGCGCATGCGGGGTGGCGGGCGTGGCCAGAACACGCCTGCTGCGTGCGGCGACGCGACTGGGCATTCCTGCCCATATCGACCGCTACCCGCCAGCCGCTATACTCGCTGCCGATGAAGTCATGATCTGTAACAGCGTCATCGGCCTGCGTCGGATTGCTCGCCTGGATGACGCGAGCTGGCCTGCCGCAGGCTGGACCGAGCAATTGAAAACCGCCTTGTATGAAAACGTGGATTAAGCGACTGCTGCTGCTGACGATTCTGGCTGCGCTGCTGGGGGCGGGCGGACTGGCCTGGTATGCCAGGCAGCCTTTGCAGATTCAACCCTTGCCGACAACCGTCAATGTCACGCCCGGCATGAATCTGAAAAGTCTGAGCGCGATGCTGGAGCGCGAAGGCGTGGTCGGCAACGCGCAGGTGTTCTGGCTGCTTGGACGCGTGCTGGGCAGGGGCGGCGCACTCCGGGCGGGCGTCTACACCTGGACAAGCCGCTCACGCCGCTGGCGCTGTACGACACGTTCGAGCGCGGTGAAATCACCCAGGCGATCGTGCAGTTCATCGAAGGCTGGAACTGGCGCGAAGTGCGTGCCGAACTGGCCGCGCAGCCGTTGCTGAAACATGACAGTGCCGACATGAGTGATGCCGAGTTGCTGCAAGCCATCGGCGCCGAGGAAAGCCATCTCGAAGGCCTGTTGTTTCCGGATACCTATTTTTATGCACCGCACACTTCCGACCTCGATGTGCTGCGCCGCGCCTACCGCCTGCAACACGACAAGCTGCTGGCCGCCTGGGAAACCCGGGCGCCGGGGTTGCCGTACCGCACGCCGTACGAGGCGCTGATCATGGCGTCGATCGTGGAAAAGGAAACCGGTGCGGCGTCCGAGCGGCCACGGATTGCCGGCGTGTTTCTCAACCGGCTGAAACGGGGGATGCGCCTGCAAACCGATCCCACTGTCATCTACGGGCTGGGCGAGAATTTCGATGGCAATCTGCGCAAGGCTGATCTGCAGACGGACACGCCGTACAACACCTACACACGTACCGGGCTGCCACCCACGCCGATTGCCATGCCCAGCGAGGCGGCCATCGAGGCCGCGCTCAATCCGGCCAGAACCGATGCACTGTATTTCGTGGCGCGTGGCGACGGCACCCATGTTTTTTCCAGCACCCTCGAAGCGCACAACCGCGCAGTGAACCGCTACCAACGATGAGCACACCCGGAAAATTCATCACCCTCGAAGGCGTCGACGGCGCCGGCAAAAGCACGCATCTGGGCTTCGTGGCCGACTGGCTGCGCCAGCAGGGCAGGGAGGTCATCGTTACCCGCGAGCCGGGCGGCACGCCGCTCGGCGAAACCCTGCGCGAGTTGCTGCTGCATCGCGAGATGGATGCCGACACCGAATTGCTGCTGATGTTCGCCGCGCGGCAGGAACACCTGGCGGCGCTGATTCTGCCGGCGCTGGCACGCGGCGCATGGGTGCTGTCCGACCGCTTTACGGATGCCAGCTACGCCTACCAGTGCGGCGGGCGCGGCATCGCAGTGGAGCGGATCGCCGCGCTGGAAACCTGGGTGCAGCGTGGTTTCGAAGCCGGATCTCACGCTGCTGTTCGACGTGCCGGCGGAGGTGGCGGAGGCGCGTCGCTCGGCTGCGCGCGCTGCTGATCGCTTCGAACGCGAGGCCGACAGTTTTTTCAACCGCGTGCGCAATGCCTATCTCGAGCGTGCGCGGGCAGAACCCTCGCGCATTCGTGTGCTCGATGCGCGCCAAAGCATCGCAGCCTTGCAGGCCGAAATCGGCCTGTTGTTGCAGGAGCTGGCGTGAGCGCGCCGTATCCCTGGCTTGAAACACCCTGGCAGCGCCTGCTGGCGACTCGGGCACGTCCGGCGCAGGCCTTGTTGTTGACGGGGCCGCGCGGCGTCGGCAAGGGCGCCCTGGCGCAGGCATGGGCGCAGGCGCTGCTGTGCGAATCGCCCCTTGCCGACGGCGCGGCCTGCGACCACTGTCCGGCTTGCCATTGGGTCAACGCAGGCACCCATCCGGATTTCCGGCTGGTCACCTTGCAGGAAAAAACCACCAAGGAAGGCGAGACGCGCATGGCCACCGCGATCGAGGTCGATCAGGCGCGCGAGGCGGTCGATTTCGTCCAGTTGTCCACCTACCGGGCCGGTTTTCGTGTGGTGCTGGTCAATCCCGCCGATACGCTCAATCTCGCCTCCGCCAACGCCTTGTTAAAGGTGCTGGAAGAACCGCCGTTAAATACCGTATTCGTGCTGGTGTCGGATCAGCCGCGCCGCTTGCTGCCCACCATCCGCAGCCGCTGTACCCGGCTCGATATCGGCTTGCCACCGCTGGACACCGCGGCACAATGGCTGGCCGGGCAGGGCGTGGACGATGCGATGAATTTGCTGGCGCTCTCGGGAGGCACGCCGCTCGACGCGCAGCGCTGGGTCGATAGCGGTGAGCTGGACGAACGCCGCAGCGTGCTGGAAGGTCTGGCGCGCTTCGAGCAGATCGACCCGGTCACGCTGGGCGATCGCTGGAAAGCCGTCAGCCCGCAGATCTGGCACAACGTGGCGTACAAGTGGCTGGGCGATTTGCTGGCGGTAAAATTACAGGGCAGTGTGCGGTTCAACCGCGATTTTGCCGACGTGCTGGCGCAGTTGGGAAAGAAGGCCGATCTGGCAAAATTGCTGACGTTGGCCAAAATGCAGGCGATCGAAGGCAGGACGCTTGCGCATCCGCTCAACCGGAGTTTGCAGTTGCAGGCCTGGTTGATTCAGTACCGACATGTGTTCGATTGAATAAATACAGCGAAGAGATACGATCATGAGTGCAGTAGCCAACGACATCACAGGACAGGTCCGCCCCGGCGTGCTGTCCCTATCGATCAAGGAAAAATCGGCCTTGTTCGCGGCGTACATGCCTTTCATCAAAGGCGGCGGACTGTTTATCCCCACCAACAAAAGCTACAAGATGGGCGAGGAAGTCTTCATGCTGCTGACGCTGATGGAAGAGCCCGCCAAACTGCCGGTATCGGGCAAAGTGGTGTGGGTGACGCCCGCTGGCGCGCACGGTGGCCGTACCCAGGGCGTGGGCGTGCAGTTTGCCTTCAACGAAAGCGGCAAGGCGGCGCAAAACAAAATTGAAGGTTTGCTCGGCGGTTCGTTAAAATCGGTGCGTCCGACCCATACCATGTAGCGCTGCCCTGCGGCGTTGCCTCAGCCGCATGTACATAGATTCCCACTGCCACATCAATTTTCCCGATCTCGCCGGCAAACTGCCCGAGGTGTTCGACCTCATGGCGCAGAACCAGGTCAGCCACGCGCTGTGCATCAGCGTGGAACTGGAGAAATTCCCTGAAATTCGTGCGCTGGCCGAAGCCTACCCTCACGTGTATGCCTCGGTGGGCGTGCATCCGGATCACGAAGCGTGCACCGAGCCGACGGTGGATCAACTGGTCGACCTGGCCAAACATCCCAAAGTGGTGGCGATCGGCGAGACCGGGCTGGATTACTTTCGCCTGACAGGGGATCTGGAATGGCAGCGTGAGCGTTTCCGCACCCATATCCGTGCCGCGCGGATGGCTCGGAAACCCCTGGTGATTCACACCCGCGCCGCGGCTGACGACACCTTGCGCATCATGCGTGAGGAACACGCGGGCGAGGCCGGCGGAGTCATGCATTGCTTCACCGAAAGCCTGGCGGTGGCCGAAGCGGCCATCGAACAGGGGTTCTATATTTCATTCTCCGGCATCGTCACGTTCAAGAACGCCACCGCCTTGCGTGACGTGGCCGCGGCGATTCCGCTGGAACGCATCCTGATCGAGACCGATTCACCGTATCTGGCTCCGGTGCCGCATCGTGGCCAGACCAACCAGCCGGGCTACGTGAAGCACGTGGCAGAAGAGGTGGCACGGGTACGCGGACTCACACCCGAGGCGGTCGGCGCGGCCACCAGCGAGAATTTCTTCCGGCTGTTTGCCGCCGCGCGGCCGAACTGAAACGGCAGCCGCGGGCTTATTGCCCGAAGAAGGATTTCACCTTGTCCATGAACGACTGCGCGCGCGGGTTGTTGTTGCGTCCCGGACTCAGGCTATCCAGTTCGCGCAGCAATTCCTTCTGACGCTCGGACAGATTCACCGGCGTTTCGACCTGCATGTGGCACATCAGGTCGCCCGGCGCATGACTGCGCACGCCCTTGATGCCTTTGCCGCGCAGACGGAATACCTTGCCGGTCTGCGTTTCCGGCGGGATCTTGATCTTGGCGTGGCCCTCCAGAGTGGGAATTTCGACTTCGCCGCCGAGCGCGGCGGTGGCGAAGCTGATCGGCATTTCGCAATGCAGATCGTCGCCGTCACGCTTGAAAACCGGATGCTCTTTCAGGTGAATGACGACATATAGATCTCCGGCAGGCCCGCCATTGACGCCCGCCTCGCCTTCGCCACCGAGGCGGATGCGGTCGCCGTTGTCGACCCCGGCCGGAATTTTGACCGACAGCGTCTTGTGCTTCTTGACCCGGCCTTCGCCATGACAGGCAGTACACGGGTCGCTCACCATCTTGCCGCTGCCGCCGCAGTGCGGGCAGGTTTGCTGCACCGAGAAAAAGCCCTGCTGGATGCGCACCTGGCCATGCCCGCCACAGGTGGTGCAGGTGGTGGGCGTGGTGCCGGGTTTGGCACCGCTGCCGTGGCAGACGCCGCATTCCTCCAGGGTGGGGACGCGGATCTTGGTTTCGGTGCCGCGCGCCGCTTCTTCCAGTCCGATTTCCAGGTTGTAGCGCAGGTCGGCGCCGCGATAGACGCGGTCGCGGCGGTTGCCGCCGCCCCCGCCGCCGAAGATGTCGCCGAAGATGTCCGAGAATGCATCGGAGAATCCGCTGCCGCCACCGCCAAATCCACCTCCGGCCTGCTGGTCGATTCCGGCGTGACCGAACTGGTCATAGGCGGCACGCTTGTCCGAGTCGGAGAGAATTTCGTAAGCGAGCTTGGCTTCCTTGAATTTTTCCTCCGCATCCTTGTCGTCCGGATTGCGGTCAGGATGGTGCTTCATGGCCAGCTTGCGGTAGGCCTTTTTGATTTCTTCGTCGGAGGCGTTTTTGGCGACGCCGAGGACTTCGTAGTAGTCGCGTTTTGACATGGTGGAGTCGAAAATTATGGAGCTAAGTGTCGAGAGCGTGTAGTGAGAGCGAAGAAGCCGAGAGGGCTTGTCACCACTCTCGGCTCTTCGCTGGAGACGCCCGTCCGGCTTACTTGTCCTTCACCTCTTCAAACTCGGCATCGACCACGTTGTCATCCGCCGCCGAGGCGCCGGCATCGGCTGTCGCCCCCGGCTGCTTCGCCTGCTCGTCCTTGTACATCTGTTCGGCGAGTTTGTGGCTGGCGGTGGCGAGCGCATTGGTCTTGGCTTCGATGGTGTCCTTGTCGCCTTCGCGCACGGCGTCTTCGCATTCTTTCAACGCAGCTTCGATCGCGGCTTTTTCTTCGGCCGAGACCTTGTCGCCGTGCTCGGTGAGCGATTTCTTGACCGAGTGGATCATGCCGTCGGCGGCGTTGCGCGCAGTCGCCAGTTCCACCGCTTTGTGGTCTTCGGCGGCGTTGGCCTCGGCGTCTTTCACCATGCGCTGGATTTCTTCCTCGCTCGAGGCCGGAACTGGCCTGGATGCGGATGGTGTTTTCCTTGCCGGTCGCCTTGTCCTTGGCCGACACGTGCAGAATGCCGTTGGCGTCGATGTCGAACGTGACTTCGATCTGCGGCATGCCGCGCGGTGCGGGCGGAATGTCGCCCAGATTGAACTGGCCCAGGCTCTTGTTGCCCGAGGCGACTTCACGTTCGCCCTGCAGCACGTGCACCGTCACCGCATTCTGGTTGTCGTCGGCGGTCGAAAACGTCTGCGAGGCCTTGGTCGGGATCGTGGTGTTCTTCGGAATCAGCTTGGTCATCACGCCGCCCAGGGTTTCGATACCGAGGCTCAAAGGCGTCACGTCGAGCAGCAGCACGTCGGTCACGTCGCCCTTCAGCACGCCGCCCTGAATCGCAGCGCCCACGGCCACCGCTTCATCCGGGTTGACGTCGCGACGCGGCTCCTTGCCGAAGAAATCCTTCACCGCGTCCATCACCTTGGGCATGCGGGTCTGGCCGCCGACCAGGATCACGTCGTCGATTTGCGACGTCGACAGGCCAGCGTCTTTCAACGCCATCTTGCACGGGTCGATGGTGCGCTTGATCAGTTCTTCCACCAGCGCCTCGAACTTGGCGCGGGTGATCTTCACTGCCAGGTGCTTGGGCCCGGAGGCATCCGCCGTGATGTAGGGCAGGTTGACTTCGGTCTGCTGTGCGGAGGACAGCTCGATCTTGGCCTTTTCCGCGGCTTCCTTCAGGCGTTGCAGCGCGAGCACGTCCTTCTTCAGATCGACGCCTTGCTCCTTCTTGAATTCTTCCGCGATGTAGTCGATCAGGCGCTGGTCGAAGTCTTCGCCGCCGAGGAAGGTGTCGCCGTTGGTCGACAGCACTTCGAACTGGTGCTCGCCGTCGAGATCGGCGATTTCGATGATCGAGATATCGAAGGTGCCGCCGCCGAGGTCGTACACCGCAATCTTGCGGTCGCCTTCCTTCTTGTCCATACCGAAGGCCAGCGCGGCCGCAGTCGGCTCGTTGATGATGCGCTTGACGTCCAGACCGGCGATGCGGCCGGCGTCCTTGGTCGCCTGACGCTGGCTGTCGTTGAAGTAGGCCGGCACGGTGATGACGGCTTCGGTGACTTCTTCGCCCAGGTAATCCTCGGCGGTTTTCTTCATCTTGCGCAGGGTTTCAGCCGACACCTGTTGCGCGGCCATTTTCTTGTCGCGCACTTCCACCCAGGCGTCGCCGTTGTCGGCCTTGACGATCTTGTAGGGCATCAGGCCGATGTCCTTCTGCACTTCTTTTTCTTCGAAACGGCGGCCAATCAGGCGCTTCACTGCGTACAGCGTGTTTCTCGGGTTGGTGACTGCCTGCCGCTTGGCGGGCGCGCCGACCAGGATTTCACCGTCTTCGGTGTAGGCCACGATGGACGGCGTGGTGCGCGCGCCTTCTGCGTTCTCGATCACCTTCGGGGTGCCGTTTTCCATGACTGCCACGCAGGAGTTGGTGGTGCCGAGGTCAATGCCAATAATGCGTCCCATGATGCGTTCCTTCTAAAGAATTTGAATTGATGTGTATGTGGGGGAGGGCGGGCCTATTTCAAGGCGGTTTTACGCGTCTTTTGCCTTGGCCACCATGACCAGCGCGGGGCGCAGGGTGCGCTCATGCAGGCGGTAGCCCTTCTGCAGTACGGTCACCACGGTATTTGCGGGTTGATCCGACTCGAGCATGCCGATCGCCTGATGCATATGGGGATCGAATTTCTCGCCGACCGGGTCGAGGTCGATCAGGTTGAATTTGCCGAATACGGCAGCCAACTGCTTCAGCGTCAGTTCGACGCCGCTTCTCAGCGTTTCCACGCTGGCGGTGTTATCCGCCAGCGCGGCTTCCAGGCTGTCTTTCACGGCCAGCAATTCGCTGGCAAAGCCTTCCACCGCGAATTTACGCGCCTTGTCGGCTTCTTCCGTCGCGCGGCGGCGCATGTTCTCGGTTTCTGCCTTGGCGCGCAGCCAGGCGTCGTGGTGTTCGGCCGCAACGAGTTCGGCGGCCTTCAGCATCTCTTCCATGCTGGGCATGGTTTCCTTGGTGTGGCCGGTGTGAGTTGCAGCGCCTGCGTCTGCGTTGAATTCGGTATCGTCCTGCATGTGCACTCCCAATTGGTTCCCGCGAACAAATGGGGGTAGGGAAGCGGGATTCAAGAGGGAGGGATCAATTTATCCTGCATCGTGCAAGGGGTAATGTTTCAACGTTGATAAGGTTTGACTTGCGGCTGGATCGCCGTTAGAATCTCGCGCTTTCCTGGGTTCGTATTGGTTGGAGACCCCCCATGTACGCAGTCATCAAAACCGGCGGCAAGCAATATCGCGTGTGCGCTGGCGACAAACTTAAAATTGAAAAGCTCGAAGCCGACATCGGCAGCGAAATCACCTTCGACCAAGTGTTGATGGTGGGCAATGGCGCCGATATCAAAATGGGTGCGCCCATGCTGCGCGGCGCCACGGTTACGGCCACTGTGCTGAACCAGGCACGCGGCGACAAGATCAAGATTTTCAAGATGCGCCGTCGCAAGCACTATCGCAAGAGCCAAGGCCATCGCCAGCACTTCACCGAAGTGCAAATCGGCGGCATCACCGCATAAGGAGCACATAAATGGCACACAAGAAAGCAGGCGGCAGCTCGCGTAACGGCCGCGATTCGGAATCGAAACGTCTGGGCGTGAAATGCTACGGCGGCGAACTGGTTCTGGCTGGCAACATCATCGTGCGTCAGCGCGGCACCCAGTTCCACCCCGGCGACAATGTCGGCATTGGCAAGGATCACACCCTGTTCGCCAAGGCTGAAGGCACGGTCAAGTTTGAGGTCAAGGGCGCTGCCCGCCGCCGCATGGTTCGTATCGAGCCAGTTGCTGCTTGAATTGAACTGATCTGACCTGAGGGTCAACCAAAAGCCCTGTCCGCCGGATGGGGCTTTTTTGTTTGTGGAGTATTGAGCATGAAATTCATCGACGAAGCGAAAATTCAGGTCATTGCGGGCAAGGGCGGCGATGGCAGCGCCTCGTTTCGTCGCGAAAAATACATTCCGAACGGCGGGCCGGATGGCGGCGACGGCGGACGCGGCGGTAGCGTGTATGCGGTCGCCGACTGCAATATCAATACCCTGGTTGAATTCCGCTACACCCGCATCTTCAAGGCGCAAAAAGGCGAGAACGGACGTGGCGCGCAATGCTACGGCAAAGGCGGCGAAGACCTGACCATTCGCGTGCCGGTCGGTACCGTGTTCACCGACCTCGAAAGCGGTGAAGTGGTGGCCGATCTGGCCGAAAACGGTCAGACGGTTTGCCTGGCCAAAGGCGGCAAAGGCGGGCTGGGCAACCAGCATTTCAAATCCAGCACCAACCGCGCGCCGCGCCAGCACACCCTGGGCGAACCGGGCGAAGAATGGGAACAGTTGGGGCTGGAATTGAAAGTGCTGGCCGATGTGGGTCTGCTCGGCATGCCGAACGCGGGCAAATCGACCTTCATTCGCGCGGTATCTGCCGCGCGCCCCAAGGTGGCGGATTACCCGTTCACCACGCTGGCGCCAAATCTGGGCGTGGTGCGGGTCGATAGCGAACGCAGCTTCGTCATCGCCGACATTCCCGGCCTGATCGAAGGTGCGGCCGAGGGCGCGGGCTTGGGGCATCAGTTCTTGCGGCATTTGCAGCGTACCCGGGTGCTGCTGCATCTGGTCGACATTTCGCCACGCTGGGAAGCAGGCGATCCGGTGCGCGAGGCGCGCGCCATCGTCGAGGAGCTGCGCAAATACGATCAGGAACTGTATGACAAGCCGCGCTGGCTGGTGCTGAACAAGCTCGATATGGTGGACGAAGCCGAGCGCGAGGCGGTGGTGGCGCAGTTCGTGAAAGATTACGACTGGCACGGGCCGGTATTTGCGATTTCGGCGCTGGACGGGTCGGGATGCAGCGCGCTGACCTACGCGATCATGGATTATCTGGGGTCGCACGCAGCGCCGCCGCTCGCGCCCGAACCTGCTGCGGATTCCAGCGCTGCCGCGGACTAAAGCGCCTGCGATTCGTCCGGCAACAGCGTGCTGTTGTCGCCCACCCGCTTCCAGTCGTTTTCCTGCAGCGCGACCTGATAGCGCGCCCAGCGCGCGAATTCGGCCGGGCTGCAATGCCCCTTCTTGCGACGGCAGATGCCTGCAACTCCCTTGAAGTGAGCCTGCATTTCACCGGTCTCGCTGTCCGGGGTCATCGCGGCGAGTTGACGCACGCCCCAAGTGCGGCCGTAGGCGCCGTTGCTGTAGAAATAGCCTATTTGTAGTTCGTCGAGACGCATGCTGCGCGGGTTCAGGTGGTGATGCGGCGATAGATGTCGGTCACTTTCAGCGGCAATTGTCGCACGTCATCCAGGATGATGTAACGCGCCGCGCCGTACATGTGGGGCAGGTAATCGCGCGCATCGCGGTCGAGTGTGACGCAGAAGGGGTGGATGCCGGTGCGCGCCGCCTCGAGCAGCGCCATGCGCGTGTCCTCGATGCCGTACTGGCCCCGGTAGACATCGAAATAATCGTCCGGACGGCCATCCGACAGCGTCACCAGCACGCGGGTCTTGGCATCCACCTGATTCAGCAGCTTGGTCATGTGGCGCAGCGCAAAGCCCATGCGGGTGTATTCCTGCGGGCGGATGCCGGAGATGCGCGCCTTCACCTCGTCGCCGTAGCGTTCGTCGAAGGTCTTGATGCGGAACAGTTCGCAGCGCTTGCGCGTGGTGCCGGAAAAACCGTAGATCGCGTAGCGGTCGCCGAGCAGTTCCAGCGCCTCGCACAACAGGATCAGCGCCTCGCGCTCGGCCTCGTTGATCCAGCCCTTGGTCGAGCCGCTCATGTCGACCAGAAACGCCACCGCGATGTTGCGCTCGGCGCGGTGCAGGCGCACGAACAGACGGTCGCTCATCTCGCGGCCGTCCTTTGCATCGGCCAGCGCTTCTATCAGCGCATCGAGGTCGATTTCGTCGCCCTGGGTCTGGCGCTTGTCGAGGCGGTTCTCGTCGCGCAGCGCCTCGAACTTTCTGCGCAGCTGCTTCACCACGCCGGCATATTTGTCGAGGGTGTCGCGGTAGAAACTGTCGTGAACCGGAGCGACCGTTTTCTCCCGCATCACGCACCAGTTCTTGCGGTAATGCTGGCGGCCGTGGTCCCACTCGGGAAACAGTTCGGCGCCTTTCTCGTGATAGGTGCCGTGCCACACTGAATCGGGATCCTCGGGTTGGTCGAAAACGAGATTCGGGTCGTATTCGCCGTCGCCTGCGGGGGATAGGTACTCCGGCGGGATCTCGCCGAAATCGAGATAGACCGAGGTCAGCAACTGCTTGACGCCTTCGGGCGGCGCGATCGGGGCGTCGTCGAGGGTGATGTCGAAGTCGAGCAGGCCGTTTTCGTCGCGCGGTATGACGTCGATATCGGGTTTCTGGGGGGATGTCGGTTTCTCTCGGGGCTCATCGGGGGTGTGCTCCTCCAGCAGTTCCGCAAGCTTGATCCGGAGCCGAGCCTTTTCCTTCTCCAGGCGGGCGGCACGAGAACTGGCGACGGCGTCCGGACGCAATTCCCCTTGATGGCACCAGGCACGGAAATCAGGCAGATGATAGGCGGTGTCGAGCAGGCTGAGGCTGTCCTCGACCTGGGCATCGGCCATGCTCAGGCGGTCGGCCAGAGGCTGCCACACAGCAGGCAGTGCGTCCCCCAGGATCTCCATCAAACGCAGGATCTCGCGATGCAAACCCGGCAGTTCGCGGCCGATGCAGGCCGTCAGGCGCAGGGTTTCCAGGGCGTTGAATTGCTGCAGGGCGCGATCAGGGTGGGGGTAGCCGGCGGAGACCGCGGCGATGTCCACGCGCAGCGTGCCGAAGCGGGTCTGGGCCCACAGCAGCGCGACGGTGGCCTTGGCCAGCTTGAAATTGTGGTCGCGGCTGGCCAGCCGGCTGATGATGGCCGGCAGGACGATTTTCTCGCTGTCGGTGTAGATGCCTTCGCCCTGTTCGATCTTGAGCTTACGACCGGACAGACCGCAGACAAAATTGCCCAGCACGCCGGCGATATCGTCGAACAGTGCGCCTTCGGTGTGGGTCTGACCTGTCCGTGCATAGTCATCGACCTTCGCGGCCACGGACAGCGCGGCGTAGATGCCGGCCCGATCGTACGTGTCACAGAGCTGAACCGCCCAGGCTTCGATGGCGCGGGGATCGAGCCGGCGGAGCAGGTCCGGCGCCCGTTTGGCGAAATGGAAAGCGAGCGTAATGTGGGTGCTGGCGATACGCTTGACCCAGTCGAGGGCGAAGTCCTGTTCCTCACGTTCCAGCTTTGACAACGCGCGGGCCACCGGTCCGACAGCGTGGAAGGTGAACTCGGTCTCCAGCCAGACATCGAGGAGAGGCTCGATATCGCCGCGCGTCAGTTGCTGGCTGGCCATGACAACCCGGCTTCGCTTCAGAAGAGTGAGGAGGACAGTTCCCGGATCGCAGCAAGCATGTCGGCATCATCGGTGACGGCTTGGGCCACCGCGCTTCGGCAGGCTACGACCGGGTCGACGCCGCTCGACATCAGCTTGCCGGCGTGCACGAGCAGGCGGGTTGACGCGCCTTCCTCCAGGCCGCTTCCTTTCAGGTTGCGGGTCATCTGGGCGAACTTGACCAGTTTTTCCGCCATGCCGGCGTCGACTCCGGACTCGGTGACGACGATGCGGCGCTCCAGCTCGGCCGAGGGATAGTCGAATTCGAGCGCGACGAAGCGCTGCCGGGTCGACTGCTTCAGGTCCTTGAGCACGCTCTGGTACCCGGGGTTGTACGAAATCGCCAGACAGAACTCGGGCGGCGCTTCGACGAGCTGACCCAGCTTCTCCATCGGCAGGGTGCGGCGGTCGTCGGCCAGCGGGTGGATCACCACCATGGTGTCCTTGCGCGCTTCGACAATCTCATCCAGATAGCAGATGCCGCCGCAGCGCACGGCGCGGGTGAGCGGGCCATCGACCCACACGGTTTCGCCGCCCTTCACCAGATAGCGCCCGACCAGGTCGGAGGCGGTGAGGTCGTCGTGACAAGACACGGTGATGAGCGGACGCTTGAGCCGCCAGGCCATGTGTTCCATGAAGCGTGTCTTGCCGCAGCCGGTGGGGCCTTTCAGCAGCACCGGAATCTGCTGGCGATAGGCGGCTTCGAAGAGCTGGATTTCGTCGCCGACGGCTTCGTAATAAGGCTCTTTTTCGATCAGATGATGAGCGGGGTCAAGGGTGCGGGCGTTCATGAGCGATTGTTTCAGAAACAGCCGGATTGCTGTTTTTTGCTTTCGATGTCTTTGATTTCTTGCTCCCACGCATCCATCTGCTGTTGCGTGTAACCGCTGCGGCGCGCCTGATCCATCTGGTCGAGAATGTTCCCCAGTTTGTCGGTGAGGCTGTCGCACTGCCGCGCGGTGAGGCGGATCGAAGACTTGCCGGGCTTTTGCGGGGCAGGTGTGGGCAGGTTTTGGCTGGACGCCGGTGGCGTACTCGCCACCGGCGGGACGTCAGCTGGCAGGGCCGCAGCCGGAGGTTGGGTCGGGGTCTGAGGTTTGGCTACAGGCTGGGGGTTGACCGCAGGCTGAGGCTTGGCCACTTTGGCGGGTACGGGTGCGGGGTCGGGTTTGGGTGGTGGATCGATTTCCACCTTGCGGACTTCACGGGCATTGCGACAGGGCAGGTTGGAGTAGGTGACCTGGCCCTGCGCGTCGATGCACTTGTTCAAAGCGGCGGCCTCGATGGCAGGCGCGGCCAGACTGGCCGCTATCGCCACGATGCGCACAATCAGAAGCTGCATGGTCAAGATTCAGTGTTCGCCAGAGTATTTGTCTTCTTCCAGGTCCATTTTCTTCTGGAACTCGGTTTCCTTGTTCTGCTCGGCCAGCGCACGACGACGCGCTAGACGTTTTTCGTAGGCATCCGGATGCTCCTCGACGAATTTTTCGCCGAACAGGGCGTGGCGCAGGAAGTTGAGGCCGAAGTCGAGCAGGGCTTCGTCGTCGGCGATCAGGGTCGCCATGATTTCGAGCGGAATGTTGTAGGTGTCGTTGAAGCTCGGGCTCATGACGAACGCGCGGAAACGGTCGACGTCGTAGCTCGCCATGAAAAATAGCTGATTGGACACCGGCGTCGGTTTGCCGATGGCGGGGCCGGCCGATTTGCGCTTGACGACCAGCTGCCGCCAGGCGTGGGCCTTCTGGTCATATTCGGCCACGCCTTGTTCGGCGCGGTATTGCTCGATGGTCTGGGTCTTGTCTTCGAAGTGACCGAGGCAATGCGGTTCGCGCACCATGGCATAGGCGCTGCGGTCGATGTACTCGTCGGAACGGCGCATGGTCAGCAAGGCAATCGGATAGTAACGGCAGGCAGTGGGGCGGTCTTCGTAGACGCCGCAGCCTTCCGGCGTCATGAACTGGCAGGCGGTACCGCCTTCGACCGGATTCAGCTTGATCCCGGGCATGCCGTCCTTGTCCATCTCGAACGGGATGGAGTACTGCTTGAGGAATTCGCCCGACGACATGTCGAGACGCTTTTTCAATCGCAGCACGTCGTAGGGCGTCAACGGAATGTCGATGTTGCTGCAGCAGGCGTTCCAGCATTTGACGTTGCGGTGGCAACGGAATTGCAGCGTCGCATTTTCTTCCAGCATGATGGGTTTGACCGGGCTGCCCGCGAACGGGGAGTCGTCGATCATGTCTTTGAATTCGTCTTGGTTCATTTCAGCTTTCTTTCGGGGGCAAGCCCCATGACTCAACATACACGCGAAAGCGCAAGATTACGCGCTTTCGGCTGGATGCTAAACCTTGTTCACGCCGCTGTTATGGTTGCCGGAAAAAAACCGGGCGCCCTGAGGCGCCCGGAGTTTACTGCTTACTTGATCAATCAGTGAGCAGCGGGCTTGAACAGCTTGGACTTGTCGACCAGATCCACGTGGGCGCGCTTGAAGCAGTTCCACTGTTTGGAGTTCTTGTCGTAGACCGAGTTCACGAAGCAGTGCCAGTTTTCCTCATCGACAAAGTTCTTGTCCATGCGGTAGTAGAAGCCGGGGTAACGGCTTTCTTCACGGAACTGGATGTGCTTCATGTGGGCTTCCGCCGTCAGGATACGGTGGTAGTTTTCCCAGGCGCGCAGCAGTTCGTGCAGGTCTTTCGCACGCATCTTCTCGGCGTCTTCCTTCAGCATGTTCAGCTTGTCTTCCGCCACGCCCAGCATGTTGGCATTGGTCGTGTAGTAGGTGGCGACACCGGCAACGTACTCGTCCATGATTTTCTGCAGACGGAACTGCAGCATCTTGGGCGTGATGTAGTTGGGGTTGACATCGATTGCCGTGGTGTAGTCCTTGAACTCCAGGTAGGTACGCACCGGCTTGTAGATGTCTTCCACCAGCTGTTCGACGGAGGTGTCGAGCTCAACCTTCAGGTCCTTGTTGTCGATGCAGTACTTGACCATGGACTTGGCGCACATGCGGCCTTCGGCGTGGGAGCCGGAGGAGAACTTGTGGCCGGATGCGCCCACGCCGTCGCCGGCGGTGAACAGACCCTTGACCGTGGTCATCGAACGGTAGCCCCAGTTCCAGCCCTTGGGCAGGTGTGCCGGGATCTTGCCAGCATCGGCGTGATCTTCGGAGGTCGGTGCGCCCAGATCGGTCGGACCCGACACCCAGATGCCGCAGCAACCGGAGTGCGAACCCAGCAGGTAGGGCTCGGTCGGCATCAGTTCGGAGTTTTTCTTCTCCGGCTCGATGTTCTCGCCCACCCAGATGCCGCACTGGCCGACGCACATGTCGAGGAAGTCTTCCCAGGCTTCGGCTTCCAGGTGCTTCACTTCGCGCGGGG
Organism: uncultured Hydrogenophilales bacterium; assembly: GCA_963818665.1. GTDB lineage: Bacteria > Pseudomonadota > Gammaproteobacteria > Burkholderiales > Thiobacillaceae > Thiobacillus. Next base: position 151,984 of record CAWFTM010000008.1, read on the forward strand.
TCAGCGTTTCACGCAGTTTTGCCAAAGCGGTCACGGTGTCCATGTAGATGGGGCCGCGGCCTTCTTTCATTTCCTTCAGCATCAGGTGGTTACGCAGACACGATGCGGGAACGGCCGCCTGCCCGTAGGGGGGGTAGTCGTTCAGCAGTTCCTTGTTCTTCACCATGTAGACTTCGCCGTAGGCGTTCACAGCTTGCGCCTTGAACAGCAGGAACCAGGCGCCGACCGGGCCGTAACCGTCCTTGAAGCGGGCGGGCACGAAGCGGTTTTCCATCATGGTCAGCTCGGCGCCGGCTTCGGCAGCCATCGCGTAGGTCGAACCTGCGTTCCACACCGGGTACCAGGCGCGGCCGGTACCTTCACCAACCGAACGCGGACGGAAGATGTTCACGCAACCGCCAGCAGCCAGCAGAATGGCTTTGGCCTTGTACACCACGACTTTATGGTCGCGGGTCGAGAAGCCGACGGCACCGGCGATGCGGTTGGGGTCGTTCTTGTCGTTGACCAGCTTGACGATGAAGATACGCTCTTCGATGCGATCCATGCCGAGTGCTTTTTTGGTGGCTTCAGCAACGATCCATTTGTAGGATTCGCCGTTGATCATGATCTGCCATTTGCCGGAACGCACGGGCTTGCCGCCGTCCTTCAGCGCGGGCAGGCCCTGGGCGCCGTCATGACGTTCGCCGTTTTCGTCGGTTTTCCAGATCGGCAGACCCCATTCTTCGAACAGGTGCACGGAATCATCCACGTTGCGGCCGAGGTCATAGGCCAGGTCGTCGCGGGTGATGCCCATCAGGTCGTTGGAGACCATGCGGGCGTAGTCGGCGGGATCCTGCTCGGAGCCGATGTAGGTGTTGATCGCGGACAGACCCTGCGCCACGGCGCCGGAACGGTCCATTGCAGCCTTGTCGACCAGCTTGATTTTCAGGTCGATGCCCATTTCAGCCTTGGCCGCATCGGCCCAGCGCATGACTTCGTAACCGGCGCCGCAGCATGCCATGCCACCGCCGATCAGGAGGATGTCTACTTCCTCCTGGATAACTTCGGGATTACCAAATGTTCCAGCCATTTCGTTTACCTCTCTATTTAACCGGGATTACTTGCGGATCAGTTCGGCAGGGTTGCCAGCACGGTAGCCACCCATCATCTCGCGGGTGAACGAACCCGTGGTTTCGATTTCGGCCATCTTGGGCATGGGCTTGCCGCCGTAGCAGTCGATGGAACCTTCGGGCGTGGTGCGGATCGGGAACTTGAAACGCTTCAGCACGCCATTGCGGAACTTGATGGTCCACATGATGGAGTCGGAACCGCGCAACGGTTGCACCATGCCGCCCAGCGGCACGACGTCAGCGTAGTGGCGGCATTCGATCGCCTGCTGCGGACAAATTTTCACGCAGGAATAACATTCCCAGCACTGCTCGGGTTCCTGGTTGAACGCGCGCATGGCGTGGCCGGTTTCCGAACCGTCCTTGTCCAGCTTCATCAGATCGTGCGGGCAGATGTACATGCAAGCGGTCTTATCCTGACCTTTGCAGCCGTCGCACTTGTCGGTACGAACATAGGTTGGCATTACAGTCTCCTTAAAGTTAGCTAACTATCCGCGTACGTCGCGGTCCGCTTAGAACTGAACCCGTCCTTGGCCGGGGCGTATCGCGAGTCCGCTTCCGGTAGGCTCGTGTCCTAAAACCCTTGTCCTGGGCAGCTGTCATGCTGCCCGGGAAAAATCATGCGGCCGAATGGCCTTTCAACTCGACCTTGACGTTCTGTTCTGCGCTGAGGCCGGCGTAGTACTTCTGCAGCACCTTGGCGACTTCCGGACGGCTGAATTCGACCGGCAGATCCTGGCCTTCGGACAGCATCGAGCGTACCTTGGTGCCGGACAGCAGGATGCGGTCGTCCTTGGTGTGCGGGCAGGTGCGCTGCGAGGCCATGCCGCCGCACTTGTTGCACCAGAAGGTCCAGTCGATGTTCATGTTCTGGGTTTCGAGCGAGCCCTTGGGGATCTCGTCGAAAATCTTCTGCGCGTCGAAGGGGCCGTAGTAGTCGCCCACGCCGGCGTGGTCGCGGCCGACGATCAGGTGCGAGCAGCCGTAGTTCTGGCGGAACAGCGCATGCAGCAGCGCTTCGCGCGGGCCGGCATAGCGCATGTCGAGCGGGTAGCCAGCCTGGATCACGGTATTGGGAGCGAAATAATTTTCGACCAGCACCGAGATGGCTTCGGAACGGACTTCAGCGGGAATGTCGCCCGGTTTCAGCGCGCCGAGCAGCGAGTGAACCAGCACGCCGTCCATGGTTTCGATGGCGATCTTGGCCAGGTATTCATGACTGCGGTGCATCGGGTTGCGGGTCTGGAAGGCGGCGATCTTGGACCAGCCCAGTTGTTCGAACTTGGCGCGGGTTTCGGCCGGGGTCATGAACTGGTCGCCGTACTCTTCCTTGAAACTGCCGGTGGACAGGACCTTGACCGGGCCGGCCAGGTTGTACTTGCCCTGGGCCATGACCATTTTCACGCCAGGATGCTCGAGGTCGGTGGTCTTGTAGACCTGCATGCACTCGTGCGCCTTGTCGATACCGTATTTTTCGGTCACCTTCATGGTGCCCATGATCTCGCCGGACTCGCCGTCCACCAGCGCCACATCGTCACCCGCCTTGATGGTCTCGTCGTCGGTGGAGAGGGTGACCGGGATCGGCCAGAACAGGCCGCTGGCCATCTTGAAGCCGTCGCATACGCCTTCCCAGTCGGCGCGGGTCATGAAGCCGTCCAGCGGAGTGAAGCCGCCGATGCCCATCATGATGAGGTCGCCGGTTTCGCGCGAACTCATCTTGAGTTTGGGCAGCGAGGCAGCGCGTTTTTTTTCGGCTTCGAGCGCCGCGCCCGTCAGCAGCAGAGGCTTGAGTTCACCGCCACCGTGGGGGCGTACCAGTTTGGACATGCTGTCTCCTCAGACTTTTTAGGGTTATTTAAGTCGCAGCAGCATAGCACCGGCCTTGGTGGCTGAATAATGCTTTATTTTTATTTGAGGATAAGCGGGTTTGATATTCCGCTCCGGCAAAAAATTTAGCCCGGGTTGTCCGGGCTAAATTTCTATAAATCAATGCGTTGGCGAGAAAACCTCAGGCATCGAAGAAAGCGGGCATGTCGGTCTGCTCGGTCTTGATCACGTCGACCCAGGCGGGTTTGGTGTCGGCACCGGCAGCTGCGAGTTTTTTGGTTTCTTCGTACAGCATTTTCCAGCGGTTATAGAGACAGTCGCTGACCTTGCGCATGCCCGAGTCGAAGTAGGAATTGTGCAGGTCACCCACGGTGCGGGTAAAGGATTCCATCTGCTCCAGCAGGTTGTGCGGATAGCCGTGGCGATTGGTGTCGGCGTATTTGACCATTTCGCGCTTGACCGCGCGGACGAAGACTTTCTGGCCCTCGGTAAGGTCGGCTTCGGTACGTGGTGCGCCGCCATAATTCATCACTTCGTGGATGAAGCCATTCAGGCGTTCACCGAAATCGAAGTTGGTGTAGTCGACGTTTTGCATAAATCCTCCGTTATTTCAGTTGATACTTTTGAGACTGGAACGACTCGGGCGCTATCCTACGCTGCGCGATGCGGCTGTCCAGCCTCTTCTCGAAACCGCCGCGCGCTTATTACCTAAGCCCTTGAATCCAGCGGGAATATATTTTGTCCGCCAGTTGGTGGAGCTGCACGGTGCGTGCGGCCATATCCGTCTGAATCTCCGTGGGCGACTGCACGCCGGGACTGTCGCTGGCGGCGATCTCCGCTCGCGCCGTGATCGCACCAGCTGGCGATCAGCTCGGGGGTCATCTCGACATGGCATTGCATCCCGATGTGGCGATCGTTCAGCACATAAGCCTGGTTGGCGCACCAGGCGCTGTCGAGAATGCGCGTGGCGCCCGGCGGCAGGCTGAAGGTTTCGCCATGCCAGTGGAATGCCGGCATGACGGAGGCGTCCCCCAGCCAGGCGCGTGCAGCGTCGGCATGGGTGACGCGGACATCGCCCCAGCCGATTTCTTTCACCGGATTCGGTCCGACCGATCCGCCCAGCGCTTTCGCCATCAGTTGTCCACCCAGGCAGTGGCCGATCACCGGAATATCCGCCGCGACCGCCTGGCGGATGAGGTCCAGTTCAGGCGCAATCCAGGGTAAATCATCGTTCACGCTCATCGGCCCGCCCATCAAGCACACGCCGGAAACGCCGTTAAGATTCCCGGGCACCGCATCGCCCGCGTCGATGCGCACCAGTTGCCACGGGATGTCGTGGCGGTCCAGGAACGTGGCGAAATAGCCCGGCCCTTCGGTGGCGGAATGTCGAAAAATCAGAACAGGATGCATGATGGTTTTCAGGAAAGTTTCAAGCGCTCTCATCTTAACCGCGTGCGGGCTGGCCTGCACGGCGACGTGGGCAACCAGCGTGTCGGTGGCGGGTCTGTTCAAGGACAAGGCCATCGTCAGCATCGACGGCGGCAAGCCGCGTACGCTGAGCGCCGGGCAGACCGTCCAGGGGGTGAAACTGATCGCCGCCGATTCCGGTAGCGCCAGCTTCGAGGTGGACGGCAAACGCCGCACCCTGGCCATGGGGCAATCCTTTGCGGGCAGCGCGCCGACGGGCGAGCGTCAGAGCGTGTCGCTGACCGCCGATGCACGCGGTCATTTTGCGGCGATGGGGTCGCTCAATGGCTATCCAGTGACCTTCCTGGTCGATACCGGCGCCACCAGCATCGCCATCAACGCCGACGAGGCGCGTCGCATGGGACTCGACTACCGGGCTGGACAAGCGACCGGCGTGGGGACCGCCGCCGGCGTGGTGCCGGCCTGGCATGTCAAGTTCAACACCGTCAAGGTCGGCGGCATCACGCTGCACCAGGTGGACGGCATGGTGGTGGAATCCGGCCTCAATGTGCCGCTGCTCGGGATGAGCTTTTTGAACCGGATGGAAATGCGGCGTGACGGGCCGACGATGACGCTGATACAGCGGTATTGATGTTTCAGGCGTCAGCCGGTTTCAAGCATTTTCTTCAGCGCGATTTTCTCCGCCTGCCGTTTGGCGTGCCGCGATTGTTCATGTTCCCCCGCCTTGCGCTGGATCGCCAGTGCAACGTAAGGGTTGCGTGGTTTGGGTACGCGCTTTTTCAGCGGTGGTTTCATGCGTGGACGAGGGCGGCCGCGCGGGCGCGTTGTTCGACACGCGTTTTCTGCCAGTTGTTCGCGGCGATCAGCAGCCCCAGTGCGATGAAGGCGCCGGGGGGCAGCACCGCCAGCAAAAAGCCCTGATAGTTGGGCAAGACATGCAGCACCCAGCTTTTGGCGGCTTCGCCAAATACCAGGTCGATGCCGGAAAACAGCGTTCCCTTGCCGGCGATTTCACGGATCGCGCCCAGCACCAGCAGCACCAGCGTCAGCCCCAGCCCCATCGCCAGCGCATCGATCACGCTGTGCAGCGGATGATTCTTCGAGGCAAACGCGTCGACGCGGGCCAGCACGATGCAGTTGGTGGTGATGAGCGGAATGAAGATGCCCAGCACCAGATAGAGCGGGTGCACGAAGGCGTTCATCGCCAGGTCGATCACCGTGACCAGCGCGGCGATGATGAGCACGAAGACCGGGATGCGGATTTCGTGTCGGGACGAAATGGCGCACGCTGGACACCGCGCCGCTCGACGCCGCCATCACCAGCGTGGTCGCCAGCCCCAGCGACAGTGCGTTGACGACGTTGTTGCTGATCGCCAGCAACGGGCACAGGCCGAGCAGTTGCACCAGCCCGGTGTTCTGCTTGATCAGGCCGTTGTGGAACAGGCTGCGGAATTCGGTCAGGGTGATCATGGCGGAGTCTCCTCGACAGCTGCGGCGAACGTCGCGCGATGCTGCGCAAAATAATCGAGCGCGCTTTTCACTGCCTTGACCACCGCGCGCGGGGTGATGGTGGCGCCGGCACGGGCGTCGAATGCGCCCCCATCCTTGGCCACCTTCCAGTGCTTGGGGGCGGGTTTCAGCAATGATTTGCCGACGAACTGGTCGACCCAGGCGCTCTTGGCGCGCTCGATGTAATCGCCCAGCCCGGGTGTTTCGCGGTGGGCGGTGACACGCACGCCGGTGACGGTACCGCTCGCGTCGATGCCGATCAGCAGGAATATATCGCCGCTGTAGCCGTCGGGGGCGACGGCTTCGAGCACCACGCCGCTGAACGCGCCGTCGCGCTGTGCAACCCAGAGCGACGAGGCCTGGCGGGTGCCCAGCAGATCGTTGGGTGGGATGGACTGCTGGCTTGCCAGCAGGTCGTTGTCGTACAGCGTGGCCGGCAGCACCTGGCGCAGCAGCGCGAGTTTCTCGGCCTGCTGGCCGCGCAGGATGGTCGGCTCGGTGCGGTCATGGGTGAACGCCAGCAGGGCCGTGCCGACCAGCGCAAACGCGAACAGGATCGTGCCGGTGCGCAGCGCATTGCGGCCGGCGATGCCGAGGCTCACGTGTGCGGCTCCTGGTCAGCCCCGTTCCCGGTTTTCCGCATTTCTCCATATACCCGCGGTTGCGTGTACTGGTCGATCAGCGGCACGGCGAGGTTCATCAGCAGAATGGCGAAGGCAACGCCGTCCGGAAATCCGCCCCAGGTGCGGATGACGATGGTGAGGAAACCGGCGCCGAGGCCGAAAATCAGCTTGCCGCGCGGCGTGGTTGCGCCCGATACCGGATCGGTGGCGATAAAGAACGCGCACAAGGCCACCGAAGGCGCAAAAAAGTGGAACCAGGGCGGGCCGAAGCGGCCGGCATCGAAGAAATGCAGGAAACCGGCGGTGAGCCAGATGCCGGCGAGAAAGGCCATCGGCACATGCCAGCTGATGATGCGCTTGCTCCACAGCATCAGCCCGCCGATCCAGAATGCGAAAGCCAGCCACTCGAAGCCGGTGCCGCCGAAGCGGCCGAAGATCGGCTGCTCCATCACTTCATCCACCGTGTGCTGCTGGATCAGGCCGGTACGCAGCGTGTCGAGCGGGGTGGCCATCGTCACGGCATCGAGCGTGGCGGGGTCGAGGCCGCCGAAAATGGCCGCCGCACTTTGCGCGAGGCTGAGCGTGGGGCCAAGTTCGGCTGGCCCGGCCCATTGCGTCATCTGCACCGGAAACGACACGATCAGCACCGCGTAGCCGACCATCGCCGGGTTGAAAATGTTTTGCCCCAGTCCGCCGTACAGATGTTTGGCGACCACGATGGCGAACAGCGTGCCGCTGACGATCAGCCACCACGGCGCCAGCGATGGCAGTGACAAGGCCAGCAGCCAGGCGGTGACGATGGCCGACAGGTCGAACAGAAACGGTTTGACCGGGTAGCCGCGCGCCTTCAGCATCGCCGCTTCGGCCGCCAGCGCGGTGACGGTGGCGAGCGACAGCGTGATCAGGATGCCCGGGCCGAACAGCCAGACGTACACCGCGATGCCGGGTAGCAAAGCGACCAGCACCCAGGCCATGACCTGGGTGACGCTGCTGCGGCTGAGGATGAACGGGGAGGGCATCAGGTTTTCTCTTCGGATTCCAGCGGGTTCCTCGCCAGTTCGCGGATTTTAGCCCGGCGTGCCTCGATCTCTTCGATCTCGTGCTGGGTGTCGGGTGACAGGTGGTCGATGTTTTGCGGTGCTGACTTCGGCTTTCTTGGCCTGCGCGCGTGCCAGCGCAGCGGCGATCAGCGCCTTCTTGGCGTCGGCTTCGCTGAGGGCTGCATTGCTTGATTCAGCAGGCTGCGGCAGCGAGTTCGGCACGTTTGGCCTGTGCCTTGGCCGCGAGCTTTTCGGCCTTTTCCTGTCTTTTCGCGTTCCTGGCGGAACTGGCGGAATTCGTGGCGTTCGCGCGCCAGGTCGGAGGCGCGCTTGTCCTTCTCGCGCGCCCAGATCTCGCTCTTGGCAAAACGGTAAAAATCGCACCAGCGGAATATGGCTGGGGCAGACATAGCTGCAGCAGCCGCATTCGATGCAGTCGAACAGGTGGTATTCCTGCGCGCTTGCCGAAGTCGTCCGCCTTGGCGAACCGGTACAGTTCCTGCGGCTGCAGTTCGGCCGGGCAGACCTCGGCGCAGCGGGTGCAGCGGATGCACGGCAAGGCGCGCGGCAGCGGCGGGAACAGCTCGGCCGATTTGACCAGGATGCAGTTGGTCGCCTTGACCACCGGCACGTCCAGATTGGGCATCGGCACGCCCATCATCGGGCCGCCCATCAGTACGCCGGTAGTGCCGTCGCGCTCGCCCGCCAGCGCGATCAGCGTGTGCATCGGCGTGCCGATCAGCACCTCGACATTCTGTGGACGCAGCACGTGGCCGGTGACGGTGACCAGGCGCGAGATCAGCGGCTCGCCGTGATGCACCGCGCGCGCCAATGAATACGTCGTGCCGACGTTGAACACCTGGATGCCGATGTCGGTGGACAGCTTGCCGGAGGGAACCTGCTTGCCGGTCAGCGTCTCGATCATCTGCTTGGCACCGCCGCCGGGATAGCGCGCCGGCACGGTGACGACTTCGACCGCGAAATCCAGCTTCGCGGCAGCGGAGCGCATTGAATCCAGCGCTTCTGGCTTGTTGTCCTCGATGCCGATCAGGATTTCGCTGCTGCCCAGCAGGTGGCGCATGATCGCCACCCCCTGCAGGATCTCGTCGGCATGGGTGCGCATCAGCACGTCGTCGCAGGTGATCCACGGCTCGCATTCGCCGCCGTTGATGATCAGGGTGGGGCAGGTGTGCGCTGCGCCGGGGTCGAGCTTGACCGCGCTGGGAAATACCGCGCCGCCGAGGCCGGCCAGGCCCATGTCGCGCAGTTGCATGCGCAGGTCGGCTGGCGCCATTGCCTGGTAATCGAGTGGACCATGGGATATCCATTCATCGCGGCCATCGGTTTCGATCGTGATGCAGAGATCGGGCAGACCGGAAACATGCGGCACCGGCTGCATGTCGATGGCTCTGACGATGCCCGAACTGGACGCATGTACCGCTGCCGAGATCGTGCCGCTGGCTGCTGCGATCATCTGGCCTTTCAGCACCCGGTCGCCGACCTGCACGACCGGCTTGGCGGGATTGCCGATGTGCTGGCGCAGCGGGATCACCAGTCGTTTCGGCAGCGGGGCGGCGTGAATCGGCCGCGTATTCGATTCTTCCTTGTGCCCGGGCGGGTGGATGCCCCCCTTGAATTTGAACAGTTCGCGGCTCATGCGACTTCCCCCTCCGGCAGGCAGGTGGCCGGGGAGGGTCTGTTTTGTCGGGGGAGGCGCGCATTCGCGGGCGCTCGCACGTTCCGAGGCTTGCTGCTCATGCGACGCGCTTCAATTCAATGACCGGATGCTTCCACTTCCAGTGCGGCAAGTCCTCGGCAATCGGCACCATGGAGATGCAGTCGACCGGGCAGGGCGGCAGGCAGAGTTCGCAGCCGGTGCATTCCGCCGCGATGATGGTGTGCATCTGCTTGGCCGCGCCGGCAATCGCATCCACCGGGCAGGCCTGGATGCACAGGGTGCAGCCGATGCAGGTCTGTTCGTCGATGAACGCCACCGATTTGGGCTTGGGGGTGCCGTGGGTTTCGTCCAGCGACTTGGGCTCGATCCCCAGCAGGTCGGCCAGCTTCTTCACGCCCTCCTCGCCGCCGGGCGGGCACTGGTTGATGTCGGCTTCCCCCTTGGCGATGGCTTCGGCATAGGGTTTGCAGCCGGGAAAGCCGCACTGGCCGCACTGGGTCTGCGGCAGGATGGCGTCGATCTTCTCCGCCAGCGGATTGCCTTCCACCTTGAAGCGGATCGCCGACCAGCCGAGCGCCAGTCCGATCACGACGGCAATCCCGACGATCACCAGAATCGCAGCGAGCATTATTTGACCAATCCGGAAAAGCCCATGAAGGCCAGCGACATCAGTCCGGCGGTGATCATGGCAATGCTGGTGCCCTTGAACGGCGCCGGCACGTCACAGGTATCCAGCCGTTCGCGAATGCCAGCGAACAGGATCAGCACCAGCGTAAAGCCGAGCGCGCCGCCTGCACCGAAGAACAGCGACTCGATGAAGCCGTGCTGTTCCTGCGCGTTCAGCAGCGGAATACCCAGTACCGCGCAGTTGGTGGTAATCAGCGGCAGATAAATTCCCAGCACCTGATACAGCACCGGACTGGATTTGTGGATGAACATTTCGGTGAACTGCACGATCCCGGCAATCACCACGATGAAGGACAGCGTGCGCAGGTAAAACAGCTCGGTGCCCAGCAGATATTCGTTGACGAGATAGCTTGCGCCCGACGCCAGCGTCAGCACAAAGGTCGTGGCCAGCCCCATGCCGATCGCCGTTTCCAGCTTTTTCGACACGCCCATGAAGGGACACAGGCCGAGAATCTTGGCCATCACGATGTTGTTCACAAACACCGTGGAAATGAGGATGAGGAGGTAGGTTTCCAAAACAGGCGGCCGGATGCAATGCCGCATTATCCGCTGCGGGGGGGCTCGGGTTCAAGCGGTTGCGGATAGGGATTTGGGCAGCACTGAGCGGTTAATTCTGCATGTTCGGCAAAAAAATCCGTTAAGCCCTACTTGCGGCGGGCTTGAAAAATCCCGGCATCCCATCAAAATAAGATCATCAGATTCAGGTTTATCCGGCTATGGCAACCAAGCGAGAAGGCTCCACCCTGCTGGAACCGATTGCGGCTAAAACCAAGCCGCCGTCCTTATATAAGGTCTTGCTGCTGAATGACGATTACACCCCGATGGAATTCGTGGTGCATGTCCTGAAAAAGTTTTTCAGCATCGACCAAGAACGGGCGACACAAATCATGCTCAAAGTGCATACTGAGGGCGTGGGGGTGTGCGGAGTGTTCCCCAAGGACATTGCCCACACCAAGGTCGAGCAGGTTGTGGATTTCGCGCGGCAGCATCAGCATCCGCTGCAATGTACGATGGAGGAAACGTAGATGATTGCCCAGGAACTTGAAGTCACGCTGCACATGGCCTTCATGGATGCGCGGCAGAAGCGCCACGAATTCATCTCGGTCGAGCACCTGCTGCAGGCGATGCTGGACAATCCTTCCGCGGCGGAGGTGTTGCGTGCCTGCGGCGCCAACCTCGAAGCGATGCGCGAGCAACTCGGCAAGTTCATCGATGAGCACACGCCCAAAGTGGCAGGCGAGGACGAGGTCGACACCCAGCCCACGCTCGGCTTCCAGCGGGTGATCCAGCGCGCCATCCTGCACGTGCAGTCGTCCGGCAAGAAGGAAGTGACCGGCGCCAACGTGCTGGTGGCGGTGTTCGGCGAAAAGGATTCGCATGCGGTGTATTTCCTCACCCAGCAGGGGGTGACGCGGCTCGACATCGTCAATTTCATTTCGCACGGCATCACCAAAACCTCGCAGGGCGAATCGGCCCCGCGTACCGACGAGCCTGCGGAAACCCCTGCCGAAGCGCCGGCCGCCTCGCCGCTCGACAGCTTTGCGCAGAACCTGAATACCCAGGCCCTGGCCGGCAAGATCGATCCCCTGATCGGGCGCGACCAGGAACTGGAGCGCGTGATCCAGACGCTATGCCGCCGCCGCAAGAACAACCCGCTGCTGGTGGGCGAAGCCGGCGTGGGCAAAACCGCCATTGCCGAAGGCCTGGCGCGCCGCATCATCGAAGGCCAGGTGCCTGAAATCCTGGCGCAAAGCACGGTGTATGCGCTGGACATGGGCGCCTTGCTGGCCGGCACCAAATATCGGGGCGATTTCGAGCAGCGCCTGAAAGGCGTGCTGAAACAGCTGTCCGATAATGCCAAGGCGATCCTGTTCATCGATGAGATCCACACCCTGATCGGTGCGGGGGCGGCGTCGGGCGGCACGCTTGATGCCTCCAATCTGCTCAAGCCGGCCCTGTCCTCCGGGCAGTTGCGTTGCATCGGCGCGACGACCTATACCGAGTATCGCGGCGTGTTCGAGAAAGACCATGCCTTGTCGCGGCGCTTCCAGAAGATCGATGTGCCGGAGCCCTCGGTCAACGAAACGGTGGCGATCCTGCGCGGACTGAAGTCGCGCTTCGAGGATCACCACGGGGTCAAATACACCTCGGCCGCGCTGACGACGGCAGCGCAGCTGTCCGCGCGTTACATCAACGACCGCCATCTGCCCGACAAGGCGATCGACGTCATCGACGAGGCGGGCGCGGCGCAGCGCATCCTGCCGAAGTCGAAGCAGAAGCGCGTCATCACCCCACGGGAGATCGAAGACATCATCGCCAAGATCGCGCGGATTCCGCCCAAGACGGTGTCGTCCGGCGACAAGAATTCGCTGAAGACGCTGGATCGCGATCTGAAAGCCGTGGTGTTCGGCCAGGATGCCGCCATCGATGTGCTGGCCACCGCGATCAAGATGTCGCGCAGCGGGCTGGGCAATCCGCAGAAACCGATCGGCAACTTCCTGTTTTCCGGCCCCACCGGTGTCGGCAAGACCGAAGTCGCACGCCAGCTGGCTTATGTGCTGGGCGTCGAGCTGATCCGCTTCGACATGTCGGAATACATGGAGCGTCATGCGGTGTCGCGCCTGATCGGCGCGCCGCCGGGCTATGTCGGCTTCGACCAGGGTGGATTGTTGACCGAGGCCATCAACAAGCATCCCTATTCCGTTGTTTTGCTGGATGAAGTCGAGAAGGCGCATCCGGATATTTTCAATGTGCTGCTGCAGGTGATGGATCACGGCACGCTGACGGACACCAATGGCCGCAAAGCCGATTTCCGCAACGTGGTGCTCATCATGACCACCAATGCCGGGGCGGAAATGCTCAACAAGGCATCGATCGGCTTCTCCAATTCGCGCGAGAGCGGCGATGAAATGGGTGAAATCAAGCGCATGTTCACGCCCGAATTCCGCAACCGTCTGGATGCGATCATTCCATTTGCCGCGTTGAGCGAGCCCGTCATCCTGCAGGTGGTCGACAAGTTCCTGATGCAACTGGAAGAGCAATTGCACGAGAAAAAAGTCGAAGCGGTGTTCACCGACGCCCTGAAAGCGCATCTGGCCAAACATGGTTTCGATCCGCTGATGGGTGCGCGGCCGATGGCGCGCCTGATTCAGGACACCATCCGCAAGGCGCTGGCGGACGAACTGCTGTTCGGCAGGCTGGCGCAAGGCGGACGGGTGACGATCGATATCGATGCCAGCCAGAACGTCTGTCTGGAGTTTGAAGAGGCCGTGCCGGCCTGATTGTCCCTTTAGTTTTGTGCGTGTTTTGCCGTTATCGGGGTTATAGACAGGTGTAAAGCGCGCCCCTGCGTATTTCCGGCGCCATCACGGATGGCGTCGGATAACGATCAAGGGTGCCGTGCCTGTTGGTAATCATTGATTAGCGGAAGGAATACCCATGAAGCTCCATTGTGTGTCGCGCTTTGCCGTCGCGGCTTTGATCTGTTTGCTGCCTGTCGCCGCCTATTCGGCGCCATCACAAGCCAGCGATGTCGGTGCCGACATGTCAGCCGAGGAACTGGCGGCGATCGCGGATCGCATGCGCGAAACCAGCGAAAAAATGCGTGCCGATCTCAAGAAAGCGCGCGCCCGTTTCGAAGCCCGGAAGGCTCAGATGGACGCGCAGCATGAGGAGGAGGCCGAGCCAGCGAAGAAGGTGGCGGCAATTCCGTCGAACAAGGCAAGCAAACAACATCCACCACAGGAATCCGCAGCAAAGTCCCTGGCTCGCCGCGAAGCCGAGCGTGAACAGGCGGAGATACGTGCGTTGGAGGAACGGACTGCGCGGGCATTCGCAGAGCTTAGAACCGTCGAAGAGAAACAGGCCAAGGCGGCCAAGGCCCTGACTGAGGCTCGCCGGGATGTCGGGATCAGTGGCTTTGCTGACAGCGACCAATAAGACAATACGCTCACCCGAAGTGACGATGCGCGGTGGCCGGAAAGCGTAATCGACGACTCGGTGGTTTCTGCGGACTCAAGGCGGCATGGATAGGGATCCCTGCCGCCTGTGCTGATTCTGGCGCGCAGACGCTGCGCTTCGACCCGGGTTCGCGCCCGGTCCAAATTCAATCCACCCCCGCCCAATACGGACAAAACAAAAGCGGCGCATCAAGCGCCGCTAAAATCCCGGTGTGGCAGGAGGAGGAGAGCCCGGGGATGAATCCCCGTACCGGGAAACCTACAAGGGAAATCTACTTGAGCGTTGGATGGATCAACCAGACACTTGCGTGAGTCGGTGACCGCATCCAGCACCAGCATTACAAAAATTAACGGTGCCGTTTACATTTTCTTTAGGGGCGGCTTTCATTGGAAGCAGTGACATGGAAATAAATAAGCGGCCAAGTAATGGCAAAATCGAAACCGACCGACCTACACCATGACTCCAGACAACATGACGACTATCCATCCTGTGATCCTCTCCGGTGGCTCCGGCACCCGCCTGTGGCCCTTGTCCCGTGCGGCATTGCCCAAGCAGCTGTTGCCGCTCGCCAGTGATTTCAGCCTGCTGCAGGACACGGTCAGCCGCTTGTCGGACATGCCGGAAATGGCCGCACCGCTGGTGGTGTGCAATGTCGAGCATCGCTTCATGATTGCCGAACAGATGCGCCAGATCGATACCAACGCCACGCGCCATTGTGCTGGAGCCGGTCGGGCGCAACACCGCACCGGCGATTGCGGTCGCGGCGCTGATGCTGTCGCGCGACGATCCGGAAGCCCTGATGCTGGTGCTGCCCGCCGACCATTTGATCGGCGATGTCGCGGCCTTTCATGCGGCGATTCGTACCGCCGCCGCAGCGGCGCAAAACGGCCATCTCGCCACCTTCGGCATCGTGGCTGCCACCCCCGAGACCGGTTATGGCTACATCCGCAAGGGCGCGCCGCTGGCCGATACGGCGGGCGCACACCAGGTGGCGGCATTTGTCGAAAAGCCTGATCTGGCCACCGCGCAGCAGTATGTGGATTCCGGCGAGTATTTCTGGAACAGCGGCATGTTCCTGTTCCGCGCGACGGACTTTCTCAACGAACTGCAAAGCCTGCGGCCTGACATACTCGATGCCAGCCGCGACGCGCTGGATGCCGCCACCCTGGACCTCGATTTCGTGCGACTCGACCCGGCTGCATTCGAGGCTTGCCCGGCCGACTCGGTCGATTATGCAGTGATGGAGCACACCCGCCGCGCCGCCATGGTGCCGGCCGATATGGTCTGGAACGACATCGGCTCCTGGTCGGCGCTGTGGGATGTGGCCGAGAAGGATGCCGACGGCAATGCTGTCCGCGGCGACGTCATGCTGGAAAACGCCAAGGGCAATTTCGTTCGCGCCGAAACCCGCATGGTCGCTATGCTGGGCGTATCGGACCTGGTGGTGGTGGAAACCGCCGACGTGGTGCTGGTGGCGCAAAAAGACCAGGTGCAGGATGTCAAAAAGCTGGTCGATCGCCTGAAAGCCGAGAAACGCTGCGAGCACCTGGTGCACAAGCAGGTTTACCGGCCCTGGGGCTGGTATGAAGGCATCGACGACGGCGAGCGTTTTCAGGTCAAGCGCATCATGGTCAAGCCGGGCGAGAAGCTCAGCCTGCAAATGCATCACCATCGTGCCGAGCACTGGATTGTCGTGTCCGGCACGGCGAGCGTCACCTGTGGCGACGAGGTCAAGCTGCTGACCGAAAACCAGTCGACCTATATTCCCCTGGGCACGACCCACCGTCTGGAAAATCCCGGCAAGCTCGATTTGCACATCATCGAGGTGCAGTCGGGCTCCTACCTGGGCGAAGACGACATCGTGCGGTTCGAGGACGTCTACCAGCGCAGCTGAGCGCTTGTGTGGGTGGCTGATCTGCCGGCCTTGCCGGTGGAATGAACCGGTTGCGGGTTGAATATCCGGTTTCATCCCCAATACTGAAGCTCCCAGGTTCAGTTTCACACGTCCGCATCATGCCGAAAAAACCCGCACTCGAAGGCGAAGTCATGCCCGACGATCGCCAGCTGCCGACCACGCCATCGCTGCCGGACGAGTTGTACCTGCTGCCGCTGACTGAAAAGCCCTTTTTCCCGGCGCAAACCCTGCCCTTGCTGATGAACGAAGCGCCGTGGCTGTCGACCGTGGAGGCCATCGGCGAAACGGCGCATCACATGGTGGGGCTGGTGGTGGTCAAGCCCGACAACACCGACGATGTGAAGCGCAGCGACTTCAAGAGCATCGGCACGGTGGTGCGCATCCATCATCCGGTGCGATCCGACGGCAAGATGCAGTTCATCGCCGAGGGCACGCGGCGTTTCCGCATTGTCGAATGGTTGTCGGAAACCGCGCCCTACAAGGTCAGGGTCGAATACCCGAACGAGCCGGGCAGGGCGGATTCCGAGGAAATCCGCGCGTACTCCATCGCCATCATCAACACGATCAAGGACTTGTTGCCGCTTAATCCGCTGTATTCCGAGGAACTCAAGTTCTTCCTCAACCGCTTCGGCCCCAACGAGCCGTCGCAGCTGACCGACTTTGCCGCCAGCCTCACCACCGCGTCGAAACAGGCCTTGCAGGACGTGCTGGAAGCCTTCGCGCTGAAAAAGCGCATGGAGAAGGTGCTGGTGCTGCTGAAGAAGGAGCTCGACGTCGCGCGCCTGCAGTCGGACATCCGCGAAAAGGTCGACGAGAAGATGAGCGAGCAGCAGCGCGAATTCTTCCTGCGCCAGCAGCTCAAGGCGATTCAGAAAGAACTGGGCCTCGCCAAGGACGACAAGACCGCCGAGCTCGACACCTTCAACGAGCGCATCGCCCAGCTCGCGCTGCCCGAACCGGCGAAAAAGCGCATCGACGAGGAAATGCACAAGCTGTCGCTGCTGGAAACCGGCTCGCCGGAATACAGCGTCACCCGCAATTACCTCGACTGGCTGACGGTGCTGCCGTGGGGTGTCTACACCCAGGACAAGATCGACCTCGAGCACGCGCGCAGGATTCTCGACCGCGATCACGACGGCCTCGACGACGTCAAGGACCGCATCATCGAATTCCTCGCCGTCGGCGCGCATGCGCGGCGAAATGGCGGGCTCGATCCTGCTGCTGATCGGGCCGCCCGGCGTCGGCAAGACCTCGATCGGCAAATCGATTGCCGAAACGCTGGGGCGCAAGTTCTATCGTTTTTCGGTCGGCGGCATGCGCGACGAAGCCGAAATCAAGGGGCATCGCCGCACCTACATCGGTGCGATGCCGGGCAAGTTCGTGCAGGCGCTGAAAGAAGTCGGCTCGGCCAATCCGGTCATCATGCTGGACGAGATCGACAAGATCGGCGCCAGCTATCAGGGCGATCCCGCCTCGGCCTTGCTGGAGGTGCTCGATCCCGAGCAGAACGCCGATTTCCTCGATCATTATCTCGACGTGCGTTTCGATCTCTCCAAGGCGCTGTTCATCTGCACCGCCAACGATTTTTCCATCCCGTCGGCGCTGCTCGACCGCATGGAAGTCATCCGCCTGTCCGGCTACATCACCGAGGAAAAAATCGCCATCGCCAGGCACCACCTGTGGCCGCGGGTGCTCGACCGCGCCGGACTGAAAAAGAACCAGCTCGCCATCAGCGAAGGCGCGTTGCGCCACGTCATCGAGGGCTACGCACGCGAAGCCGGCGTGCGCAACCTGGAAAAGCAGCTGGGGCGGGTGGCGCGCAAGGCCGTGGTGCAGATCCTCGGCGGTGTCGCCACGCCGATCAGGATCGGCGTCAAGGAAGTCGAGGCCTATCTCGACAAACCGGTGTTCACGCGCGAAAAACCGATGAGCGGCATCGGTGTCGTCACCGGTCTGGCATGGACCGCCATGGGCGGCGCCACGCTGCCGGTCGAGGCGACGCGCGTCCACACCCTGAATCGCGGCTTCAAGCTCACCGGCAAGCTCGGCGAGGTGATGAAGGAATCGGCCGAGATTGCCTATAGCTACGTCTCATCCCATCTCAAGCAATACGGCGCCGACAGCACGTTCTTCGACAAGGGCTTCGTCCACCTGCATGTGCCGGAAGGCGCCACGCCCAAGGACGGCCCCAGCGCCGGCGTCACCATGGCGACCGCGCTGCTGTCGCTGGCGAAGAACCTCAAAATCAAGCGGCCGCTGGCGATGACCGGCGAGCTGACCCTCACCGGGCAGGTGTTGCCGGTCGGCGGCATCCGCGAAAAAGTCATCGCCGCCCGCCGCATCGGCATCAGCGAACTGATCCTGCCCGACGCCAACCGGCGCGATTTCGACAAGCTGCCCGAGCACATCCGCGCCGGAATGAGCGTGCATTACGCCAGGCGCTATCAGGATGTGGCGGCGGCGGTGTTCGGAACGGGTTCTGGTAGCTGACCCGGGAGGTTGTGGGTTAGTCAGCCACGCAGGGAAATCACCGGCCAGCCGTGGGCCTCGGCATGGGCGCGCAAGGTGGCGTCGGGGTCGACCGCCACCGGGTGCCGGACTTTTTCCAGCAGCGGCAGATCGTTCAGCGAATCGCTGTAGAAGCGGCTGGACGCTCAGGCAGTCGAGCCGGGTGCCGTGGTGTTCGAGGAACTGTTCCAGCCGGGTGATCTTGCCTTCGCGAAAGCACGGCGTACCGGCGACTTCGCCGGTGAAATGGCCGTCGATCGCTTCGGGGTCGGTGGCGATCAGATGGGGGACGCCGAATTCGCGCGCGATCGGCGCGGTGACGAAGCTGTTGGTGGCGGTGATGATGGCGACCAGGTCGGCTTCGTCGAGGTGCTGCCTGACCAGATCGCGCGCGGCCTGGGTGATCATCGGCTTGACCCGTGTCTCCATGTATTCGGCATGCCAGGCGTCGAGCTGCGCGCGGGGGTGGGTGGCCAGCGGGCGCAGCGCAAATGCGAGGAAGGCGTAAATATCCAGCCGCCCGGCCTTGTAATCATCGTAAAAAGCCTTGTTTTTGGCTTCGTAATGCGCGCCATCGACCACGCCTTTGGCGATGAGGAATTGCCCCCACTCGTAGTCGGAGTCGCCGGCCAGCAGGGTGTTGTCGAGATCGAACAGGACGAGGTTCATTTTTGGGTGAGGGGTAAGCGGTGAGCGGTAAACGGGAGGGGCGGGGTCAGTGCAGGGTGTCGCTGTTCGCGCCGCAGCATTTCTTGTATTTCTTGCCGCTGCCGCACGGGCAGGGGTCGTTGCGGCCGGGTTCGGGGTCCTTGCGGATCGGGGCGTGCGGGACGAAGCCGCGGTCGAGCCAGAATTCGCGCAGGTCGTAGGCAGCCCCAGATGGCGCTGGCGACGTGTTCGTCGCGGTTGAGCTTGCGCTCTTCGGGCGTCCAGTCGGCTTCCGGGGTGATCAGCGCGTAGAACGGGTCGAGGCAGGCATCGACGAAGGTTTCGTCCTTGCTGTCTTCCGGCAGCGACCAGTCGTCTTCCCAGTGTTCGACCACGATCAGGAAACCGGCCGCCCACAGCTGGCCGTAGGCGGGCATGTCCTTGCGGACTTCGGCGGCTTCGGCTGCCGGCAGTTCGGCGAGCAGGCCTTCCCAGTCCATGATCAGCGGCGCCAGCGCCTTGGGGTCGGCCAGGTTTTCCACCGGCGCGGCCAGCGCGCGCTGGATTTCGTTCCAGCGGCGGTTGAAGCAGTCCAGGAACAGCTTCAGCTCGGCTGCGTTCTGGAACACCGCCAGGCCCGGTTCGCCGAACAGCACCGGGAAGTATTCGTCCGGTGCGATCAGGCGCGGCGCCACCAGCAGCGCGGTGGCGAAGCCGTCGACGCCTTCGAGCGACAGCGGCAGGTCGGCGCGCACCGACACGTCGTGCAGCAGATCGGCGTAGGCGGCCAGTTCGTCGTCGGACAGCGGCTTGTTGGAGGGTGCAGGCATAAGAGCTTTCGTGGCGGCGGGGTGGGGACGGCATCGCGTAAAATCCGCCCATGAATTTTACCGCGCCCGCCTTGTTTGCACCCGTGCTGCCCGAATCATTTCATCTGGTCGGCTGGCTGGCGCTGGCGTTTCTGGCCTGGCGCTGGCTGATGTCGGGCGACTGGCGGCAGCTGGCCGAGCCGCAGCGGATGAACCTGTTTCTCGGCGCCACGGTGGTGGCGCTGGCGCTGTGGCAGATCCGCACCGGGGTGAAGCCGGGGCTGACGTTTCATTTGTACGGCATGGCGGCGCTGACGCTGATGTTCGGCTTCTGGCGCGCCACCTTTGCCGGCGTGCTGATCCTGCTTGCGAACGCGGCATTCGGCCGCGGCAGCTGGAGCGCGCTCGGCATCGATGCGCTGTTGACCGCCGCGCTGCCGGCCGCGCTGAGCTGGGGCCTGTTCCGTCTGCTGGACCGGCGCCTGCCGAATCATTTCTTCATTTACGTGCTGGGCAACGGATTCTTCGGCGCGGCGCTGTCGGTGGCGGCGATCGGCCTCGCCACCACCGCGCTGATGGCGCTGGGCGGCGCGTATCCGCTGGATTATCTGCTGAGCCATTACACGCCGTATGCCCTGCTGATCAGCTGGGGCGAGGCGTTTACGACGGGCATGATGGTCACCGTGATGGTGGTCTACCGCCCGGCCTGGGTGGAAACCTTCGATGACGTTAAATACATCCAGAACAAGTAAACATTTTGTCTTCCGCGGACAATCCGGTTTTTGAATTTTGAGCCCCAGCTTGCACATCACCTATCCCGACCTGCCGGTCAGCGCGCGGCGCGACGACATCCTCGCCGCGCTGCAAAACAATCGCGTGCTGATCCTGTGCGGCGAAACCGGCTCCGGCAAGACCACGCAGATTCCCAAGATGTGCATGGAAGCGCGCTAGGGCGTGCGTCCCGGCAAGCTGATCGGCTGCACCCAGCCGCGCCGCATCGCCGCGCGCTCGGTGGCGGCGCGCATCGCGCATGAACTGGGGCCCGAACTGGGCAGCCGGGTGGGCTACAAGGTGCGCTTTACCGACACCACCCGCCACGACGCGGCGATCAAGGTGATGACCGACGGCATCCTGCTGGCCGAAAGCCAGGGCGATCCGCTGCTGTCGCGCTACGACACCATCATCATCGACGAGGCGCACGAGCGCAGCCTCAACATCGATTTCCTGCTGGGCTATCTGAAGACGCTGGTGGAGAAGCGCAGCGACCTGCGCGTGGTGATCACCTCGGCGACCATCGACGCCGAGCGGTTCTCGAAACACTTCAACGACGCGCCGGTGATCGAGGTGTCGGGGCGCACCTATCCGGTGGAAGTCCGCTGGCGGCCGATCGAGCGTGAAGAGCCCGCGACCCCGGCCAAGGGCGAGCGCGAGAAAAAAGACAAGGACGCGCCTGACCAGATCGCCGCCATCCTCGACGCCACCGACGAACTGGCGCGCCTCGGTTCCGGCGACATTCTGGTGTTCCTGCCGGGCGAGCGCGAGATCCGCGATACCGCCGAGGCGCTGCGCAAGCATCACCCGCCCGGCACCGAAATCCTGCCGCTGTTTTCGCGCCTGTCGGTGGCCGAGCAGGACGCGATTTTCAAACCGTCCAGCCAGTCGCGGCGCATCGTGCTGGCGACCAACGTGGCGGAAACCTCGCTCACCGTGCCGGGCATCCGCTACGTGATCGACCCCGGCACCGCGCGGGTGAAGCGTTATTCGGCGCGCAACAAGGTCGAGCAACTGCTGATCGAGAAGGTGTCGCAGGCGTCGGCCAACCAGCGCGCCGGGCGCTGCGGCCGGGTGGCGGACGGCGTCTGCATCCGCCTGTACGACGAAGCCGATTTCGCCAACCGCCCGCGCTTCACCGATCCCGAACTGCTGCGCTCCTCGCTGGCCGGCGTCATCCTGCGCATGAAGACGCTCGGCCTCGGCGACGTGGTGGGCTTTCCCTTCATCGACCCGCCGAGCTCGCGGCTGGTGAGCGACGGTTATCAACTGCTGGCCGAACTGCATGCGCTGGACGAGCAGGGGCGGCTCACCGAGCATCGGCAAGAAGCTCGGCAAGCTGCCGCTCGACCCGCGCATTGCTCGCATGCTGTTGGCGGCGGAACAGCAGCGTTGCGTCAACGAAGTGCTGATCATCGCCAGCGCGCTGTCGGTGCAGGACCCGCGCGACCGGCCGATGGAGCGTGCGCAGGCGGCCGACGAAAAGCACAAGCTGTTCGCCGACGAACGCTCCGACTTCATGGGCTGGCTCAAGCTGTGGCGCTGGTACGAAGAACAGGTGCAGCACAAGAAAACCAACCGCCAGTTGCAGACGCTGCTGCAGGATCATTTCCTGTCGCCGCGGCGGATGCGCGAATGGCGCGACATCCACGGCCAGCTGCATGCGCAG
Source organism: uncultured Hydrogenophilales bacterium (assembly GCA_963818665.1). Taxonomy (GTDB): domain Bacteria; phylum Pseudomonadota; class Gammaproteobacteria; order Burkholderiales; family Thiobacillaceae; genus Thiobacillus. The sequence continues at coordinate 174,162 of CAWFTM010000008.1, forward strand.
GTCGCCGAGCTCGGGCTGCGCGAGAACGAAAAAGCCGCAGGCTACGACGCGATTCATCAAAGCCTGCTGACCGGCCTGCTCGGCAACATCGGCTTCAAGTCGGACGACGTCAAGGCGCGTGCCAAGCCGGGCGAGGGCAATTACCAGGGCGCGCGCGGCATCAAGCTGTCGATCCATCCCGGCTCGGCGCTGGCGAAAAAATCCCCGAAGTGGGTGATGGCGGCGGAGCTGACCGACACCGGCCGCCTGCTGGCGCGCACTGTCGCCGAGGTGCGACCGGAATGGATCGAGGCGGCCGGACAGCATCTGCTCACCCGCATGTTCATCGAGCCGCACTGGGAGAAGGAGGGCGCACGCGTGGTCGCGTTCGAGCGCGTCAGCCTGTACGGCATCACCCTGGTGGCGCGCCGCAAGATTCACTACGGCAGCATCGACCCGGTGCTGTCGCGCGAACTGTTCATCCGCGGCGCGCTGGTGGCGGGCGAATACGACACCCCGGCGAAATGGCTGGTGCACAACCGCGCACTGGTTCAGGAAATCGAGGACCTCGAACACAAGGCGCGCAAGTCGGGCGTGTGGCTGGACGAGGAGCGCATCTTCCGCGTGTTCGACGCGCGCATTCCCGCCGACATCCACAACGGCGCGGCGTTCGAGAAATGGCGGCAGCAGGCCGAGCAGGTCAACCCGAAAATCATGTTCCTGCAGCGCGAGGACATTCTCGGCGAAGGCCTGGGTGCGGATCACACGCTGTTCCCCGAGACCATGCCGGTCGACGGCGTCGCCTGCACGCTCAAATACCGCTTCGAACCCGGGCATGCGCTCGACGGCGTGACGCTGCAGCTGCCGCTGTACCTGCTCAACCGCATCGAGGCGGCGCAGGCCGACTGGCTGGTGCCCGGCCTGATCCGCGAAAAGCTCACCGCGCTGCTGAAACTGCTGCCGAAGGACAAGCGCCGCCCGCTGATTCCCTTGCCCGATACGGTGACGGCGTTTCTCAGCGTGGCGAAGCCGGGCGAGCACACTTTGACCAGCGCACTGGCGGCGTATGTCCGCAAAAAAACCGGCGTCGACATTCATCCCGACGAGTGGGCGGGCGAATTGCCCGCGCACCTGAACATGAATTTCAGCGTCAGCGACGACAGCGGACAGGAACTCGCCAGCGGGCGCGACCTCGCTGCGCTGCGCCAGCAGCTGGGGGGCGCGGCGCGCATCACGTATGGCGGCGGCGCGGAAGACAGCGAATTCGAGCGTACCGGCCTCACCGAATGGAATTTCGGCGACCTGCCCGCGCAGGTGAAATTCAAGCGCGGCGGACGCGAACTGATCGGCTACCCGGCGCTGGTGGACAACGGCGAGACCGTCGATCTGCGCCTGCTCGATGCCGCCGACGTGGCCGAAGCGGAAACCCGGCGCGGGGTGGTGCGGCTGCTGCGGATTGCGCTGGTCGCCCAGTTCAAGCAGCTCGACAAGGACCTGGCACGCGAAACCGCGCTGGCCATGAAGTACCGCAACTTCGGCAGCGCCGAGCAGCTGCGCGCGGCGCTGATCGATGCCATCGCGACGCGCGCGCTGCTCGGCGACGACGACACCCCGCGCGACGAAAAAACCTTCAACAAGCAGAAGGAGCGCGCCAAACCCAGAATCGCCGTGGTGAAGCAGGCGCTGCTGCGCGACGTGGCCGAGATTCTCGATCTGCACGCGCAGGTGGCGACGCGGCTGAATGCCAAGCCGCAGTTCACCGCCGTGATGCGCGACGAGCACGCGCATCTGGCGGCGCTGGTGGCAAGCGACTTCATCACCGCCACGCCGTGGGCGCACCTGAAAGACCTGCCGCGTTATCTGCGCGGCATTCTCAAGCGGCTGGACAAGCTGCCTGCCGCCGAACAGCGCGATGCGCGCGGCATGGCCAGCGTGCTGACGCTGCAGAACAAATACCAGGCGCGGCGTTCTCAGGTGAAGGGCGAGGTGCCCGCAACGCTCGATGACTTTCGCTGGCAACTCGAGGAATTGCGGATTTCGCTGTTCGCGCAGGAACTGAAAACCCCGTATCCGGTGTCGGCCAAGCGGCTCGACAAGTTGTGGGACGAGCTTGCCAGGCAGCCCCTTCATTGAGTAGGGTTCACCCCATGAGCGAACGCGTATTCAATCTGCCGAACGTCGATTTCCCTGCTGCGGCTGGCGGCTGTGCCGGGGTGGCCTGGCTGATTCTGCAGCAGCGCTGGGAAGCCGCATTCTGGCTGTTTCTGGCGGCTGCCGTGTCGGACGGCATCGACGGCCTGCTGGCGCGCTGGCTCAAGCAGATGACCCAGCTGGGCGCCGCGCTCGACACCATCGCCGACAAGGCACTGGGCGTGGTGACGCTGGTGCTGCTGACGCTGGCGGAGGCGATTCCGCTATGGGTGACGCTGGCGATCCTGCTGCGCGACAGCATCATCGTGCTGGGCGCGCTCAGCTATCGCGGGATGGCCGGGCATCTGGAAATCCATCCCACCTGGCTCGGCAAGACGCACATGTTCGCCGAGTTCGCGTTGCTGACGTGGTATTGGCCGGTCTGGGCAGAGCTGGTCGAGGTGGACGCCTGGCTGACGGCGCTGTTCGTCACCGTGTTCGTGATCGCCGTCAGTTCCGGCGTGCAGTATGTGTGGATCTGGAGCCTCAAGGCACGTCGTGAACGCGCGGCGGTCGCACCCCGTCGCTCTAGCGTCGCAGCCTGTTGATCCGGCACGATTTATCCATGAAGCCGTAGGGTGCGCCATGCGCACCAATTGGCCAAATCGGTGCGCAGTGCGCACCCTACGGCCTGCGGAGTCCGGATAAAACGTGCCGGATCATTAGAACGGCAGGCGGTGCTGGCAGTTCGATGCGCAGCCGGATTTGACCCGGTACATCGCGGCGTCGGCGGCACGGATCAGCGCATCTTCGTCGGCGCCGTCGTCGGGGTAGAGCGACTGGCCGATGCTGGCAGTGATTTCCACTTCCAGTCCGAAGAAACTGGTGTCCGCATTCAGCGCCTGCTCGATCTTGTGCGCAGCGGCGAGGCAGTCTTCACGTCCCTGCACCTGTTCGAGCAAGACGACGAATTCGTCGCCGCCCAGACGCGCGATCGAATCGGAGTCGCGAATGCAGGCGGTCAGCCGTTTCGCCACTTCGGTCAGCACGGCGTCGCCCACATGATGGCCGTGGTGATCGTTGATGTCCTTGAAGCGATCGAGATCGACGAACAGGATGCCCACCTTGCCGCCGTAGCGGTGGGCATGTCGGATCGCCTGCCGCAGCCGGTCATAGAACAACCTGCGGTTGGCCAGCCCGGTGAGCGGATCATGCGTGGCCTCTTCGTGTAGCGCCGTGCGCGAGTGCTCAAGCTCCACCATCTGTTCGCGCACCTGCTGCGACTTCAGGCGCACCTTCCGCAGCGTGCGCCAGGCGATCAGCAACGCCAGGACAATCGCCGAGACGCCGAACACCAGCGTGAGCAGAAAGGTGCGTTGATAGGATGCGCTGCGCCTGTTGCTGGACGACCAGGTTGGCCTGTTGATACAGATTGCGCATGTCGGCCAGTTGCCGGTTGAAGGCTTCCTGGATGGGAATGGCTTCCTGCACCAGCACCCGATGTGCGTCTGCACTGCGTTCGGTCATGAAGCAGATCGACCACCCGCTCCTGAACCGCCTGAATGTCGTTGACCAGGTGCGTCTGGGCATCAAAACTGCGTTGCTCCTCAGCGGGTAAACTCCATCTCGCGCAAGGCCTTGCGCCCGCTGCCCACCAGGAAACCCGGCGCGGTTGAATTCCATGAAGCGGGCATCGCGCTCGAACGGGTCATCGGTCAGCGCCATGCGCAACAGGCTGTCGGTGCGGAGATGCGCCGCCACCTGGGTTTGGGTAATGAGATCGATCTTGCGGTTGTGCTGTTCGACCACCGTGCGGATTTGCGTGCCCAGGGATTGCAACTGCAGCAGGCTGTTCAATGCCAGCCCGCAAATCAGGGCGATCAATACGACGAATGCCGTGCCGATGGAGGGAGACAATACGCGAGGTATGGGCATGGGTACCTGGGATCAGATCATGCTTGATATGTAATCCATTGATATGACCATTGTTGGCAGGAAGTTGCGCGTGGTCATGCCGGCTGCTGCAAGGCCCGCAGGGTGCGGGCGACTTCTTCGACATGGCGTGCCGGATCGACCTTGTCGAAACGCGCCGCGATGCGGCCGTCCGGGCTGATGATGAACGTATGGCGGCGGGCAAAACGCACCAGCCCAAGGTTCAACAGGCTGTCGTAGGCCGCGGCGGTGCGGCCGTCGGGGTCGGACAACAGCGGAAAGGGCAATTGATACTTGCGGGCGAAATCGGCGTGCGAGCCGGCGTCATCGACACTCACCCCCACCACGGCCGCGTTCAGGTCGCCCAGCACGCCGATGTCGTCGCGAAACCGGCAGGCCTCCTGGGTGCAGCCGGGGGTGTCGTCCCTGGGGTAGAAATACAGCACCAGCCAGCGCCCGGCGTAGTCGCCCAGGCGATGGGTTTTTCCGTTTTGATCCTGCAAGGCGAAATCAGGGGCGACGCTGCCTTCCACGCGTTGCGAGCCCGGCCGCAGCATCCACAAAACCGCGCTTGCCAATACCAATAGCGCAGCCAGTCCACCCAGCATCAGTTTGGTCATGGCATCTCCTGAGCCGCATCATAGACGGCTTGGCATCGAATTGGGGCATGCGGCGCGGTTCGGCAATCCATGCGGGATTCGGTAGAATGCGCGCCACGCCCCGGTAGCTCAGTGGATAGAGCGACCCCCTCCTAAGGGGTAGGTCGGACGTTCGATTCGTCTTCGGGGCACCAATAAAGACATGGGTTTCAAGCATATTGGCCCCGGCATGCGTTCTTCGTAATAAGGGCGCTAATAAGGTGCAGGACGGAAATCAGGGAACTGCGCGCAGGTTTTGTCGGAATATTTTACGGCTTCTCTTTGCGCATCTTCTCCTCCCCGCATAGACATTGGCTCCTGGCTGGTAGCATGCTTCATGCTTTGTGATGTAGCTGAGACTAATTACAAATACCCGAGGAGCCGCATGGATACCCGCATCCCCTTGATAGCATCTGCCCTGCTTGCCGCCAGCCTTCATCTCAGGCACGGCTCACGCAGCGCTAGAAGGCCGCGACCTCAACGGCAGTGCCGATGGCTTTGAAGCCTATGACGACACCGTTCTCGACATCACTTGGCTGGCCAAGACGCCAACTACGCAAGAACTCAGCAGCTACGACGCCGACGGAACCGCATGACGTTGGAGCCAGGCTTCCACTTGGAGTCGCGAACCTCAGCTTCTACAATCCCACCAGCCGGACAAGACTTCTGGCCGGTTGGCGCCTGCCCACCCTCGATCCGGTCAACGGCGTGACGCTTTAACTTACGGATATTCCTTCGACGGCACGCATCCGACGTTGGTTTACAACATCTGCCAACCCGGCAAAGCGAGCTGGCCTACATGTTCTACGTCAACTCGGTCAACCCCGGGTACATCAACCCTGCTGGCGACGCCAAGACGGCTGCTACATTTCTTTTACGAGCTTCGCAGCACCTGTCGTCGTACAACCAGAAGGACCGCCTTCAGCAACCTTCAGCCAGACGTGTACTGGTCCGGACGGAGTACGCGGACGAGCCCAGACCTCGCTTGGATTTTTCGTTATGGGCGAAGGCGTCCAGGATTCGCGGAGCACTAAAGACAGATCCCTACTACGCGTGGGCTGTCCGTGACGGCGATGTCGGCCGCCGTCCCGGACCGCGAACCTACGCCATGATGCTGGCCGGGCTGTGTCGCTGGTTGGAGTCGCGGCACGGCGTAGGTGTAGCTTTCGCAACACGTCTGAATTCCGCGGCCAGGAGGACAGCAACTAGAGTCGAGTCAGCCGGGCGCTCAGCGGCGGTTCGCGGCGCTACAGTTCGCGCGAGATCCTGCGCACGCCGTCGTCTTCCGGGTGGGGTTCGCTGCGGAAGCCAAGGCCCTGCACCAGTTTCAGCATCGGGTGGTTGGTTTTCAGCACTTCGCCTTCCATCACTTTCAGGCCCTTGCCGCGGGCCACGTCCATCAGCACGCCCATGAGCTTGTGGCCGATGCCCTGCTTCTGCCACTGGTCGTTGACCACCAGGGCAAATTCGCAGGATTCGCCATCCGGATTGATCGAGTAGCGCGCCACGCCGAGCTCCACCTCCTTGCCATCGACTTCGGTCAGCGCCAGCAGCGCCATTTCGCGGGTGTAGTCGATCTGGGTCAGATGCGCCAGCGCGACGGGCGAAAGCTCGCTCACCGCATCCATGAAACGGAAATACTTGGATTCCGCGGACAGGCTGCGCACGAAGCCCTGGGTGAGTTCGGCATCTTCCGGGCGGATCGGGCGGATCAGCACGTCGTGGCCGCTGGGCAATTGCCAGTGCGCTGACCAGATGCGCCGGGTAAGGATGAATCGCCATGTGGCCATAGCGGTCGGCCGTCGGCACCCGTGGCGCGATGACGATGCGGGCATCCAGCGCCAGCGCGCCGTGTTCGTCCACCAGCAGCGGGTTGATGTCCAGTTCGGCCAGCCAGGGCAGTTCGCAGACCATTTCCGACAGGCGCAGCAGCACGTTTTCCAGTGCATCCATATCGATCGGCGGACGGTTGCGGAACGGCCCCAGCAGGGTCGCGACCCGGGTGCGCCGGATCAGGTCGCGCGCCAGATAATGGTTGAGCGGCGGCAGGGTGACCGCACGGTCCTGCCAGGCTTCGACATCGACGCCGCCGGCGCCGAACACGATCACCGGCCCCAGCACCGGGTCCGAGGTCATGCCCAGCAGCACTTCGCGTGCGTGCGGGCGGATCGCCATCGGTTCGATCACGATGCCGTCGAGGGTGGCTTCGGGACGCAGGCGCTTCACGTCCGCGAGCATCTCGCCGAAGGCGGAGCGCACCGCCTGGCCGCTCGACAGGCCCAGCCGCACGCCGTTGACGTCGGACTTGTGGGTGATGTCCGGCGAGTTGATTTTCATCGCCACCGGAAAGCCCATCTGCTGCGCCATCAGCATGGCTTCCATGGGATCGCGCGCGATCAGGGTCTGCGCGATCGGGATGTGGAAAGCGGCCAGCAGCGCCTTCGATTCCACTTCGTTCAGCAGATGGCGACCGTGCGCCAGGGCGCTTTCGATGATCAGGCGCGCGCCTTCGACGTCCGGCTCGACCTGCTGCGACAAGGGCCCCGGCGTCTGCATCAGCAGGCGCTGGTTTTCGTAAAAGGCGGAGAGGAAGGAAAACACCTCGACCGCCGGTTCCGGCGTGGTGAAGTAGGGGATGCCGGCCTGCTTGAACAGGCGGCGGCCCTCGAACACCTGCGCCTCGCCCATCCAGCAGGTGAGCACCGGCTTGCTGCGAGCCCTTCGCCACCTCGATCACGGCCTGGGCCGCTTCGGTCGGCCGGGTCATCGCCTGCGGCGTCAGCATCGCCAGCACGCCGTCGACGTTGTCGTCGGCGAGGCAGGCCGCCACCGCGGCGCGATAGCGTTCGGCGGTGGCGTCGCCGATGATGTCGAGCGGATTGGCCTGCGACCAGTTGGACGGCAACACGCCGTTGAGCGTTGCGATCGTCGCCGGCGACAGCTCGGCCATGCGCACGCCGAGGTCGACCGCGCGGTCGGTCGCCATGACGCCGGGGCCGCCGCCGTTGGTGACGATGGCGAGGCGGTTGCCGGTGGGCTGGATGTGGGTGGACAGCGCCCGCGCCGAGGCGAACAGCTGCAGGATGGTGTTGACCCGCACCACGCCGGCGCGCCGCACCAGCGCGTCGAACACGGCGTCCGATCCCACCAGCGCGCCGGTGTGCGACTGCACCGCCTTGGCGCCGGTCGCGTGGCGCCCGACCTTGACCAGGACGATCGGCTTGAAGCGCGCGGCCGCGCGCAGTGCGCTCATGAAGCGGCGCGCATCGCGAATGCCTTCGATGTAGAGCAGGATGCCCTTGGTCTGGGTGTCGAAGGCAAGGTAGTCGAGGATTTCGCCGAAATCGAGATCGGCCGAGGCGCCGATCGAAATCACGCTGGAAAAGCCGATGCCGTTGGTTTCCGCCCAGTCCAGCATGGCGGTGCACAGCGCGCCGGACTGCGACACCAGCGCAAGGTCGCCGGACAGGGTGGCGCCCTGGCTGAAGGTGGCGTTCAGTCCGATGGACGGCCGCAGGACGCCCAGACAGTTGGGGCCGATGAAGCGGATGCCGTGCTTTTTGGCGACCGCCGTCAGGGTCGCTTCCAGCGCCGCGCCCTCCGCACCGACCTCGCGAAATCCGGCGGACAGCACGATGGCATGGCGGATGCCATGCTGCCCGCATGCTTCCATGATCTGCGCCACGGTGTGCGCCGGCGTGGCGATCAGGGCCAGTTCCGGGACCACCGGCAGTTCGCTGGCCGAGGCATAGCAGCGCATGCCGAACAGCGTCTCGTGCTTGGGGTTGATCGGGTACACCTCGCCGCTATAACCGGCATTGCGCAAGTTGCGGAACAGGATGCCGGCGACCGAATCCTCGCGTTCGCTGGCGCCGAAGACCGCCACCGAGCGGGCGTTGAACAGGGGGTGCAGATAATGTTGGGGCATGGCTTCGTTGATGACGGGTTGCAGGGGCGATCCGATCGGACCGGGGATGGCCTATCGTAGGCTATCCCCTGTTACAGCGCCATCACGCCGAGCGTATAGTTTATTTATTCCTGTCTTTCATCGCGCCATGCAAACCGCCTACATCACTCACCCCAGCTACCTGTTGCACGACATGGGCAGCTGGCATCCGGAATGTCCCGCGCGTCTGCGCGCCATCGACGACCGGCTGCACGCCGCCCACCTGTTCGATTTCCTGGCGCATCGCGAAGCCACGCGGGTTGAACGCAGCCAACTGCTGCGGGTGCATGACGCCGCCTATATCGACGCCATCGAGGCCGCCTCGCCGAGCGAAGGCGTGCAGGCGCTCGACCCCGACACCAGCATGAATCCGCACACCCTGGAGGCCGCCCGCCATGCCGCCGGCGGCGCGGTGATGGCGGTGGACATGGTGATGCGCGGCGAGGTGGCCAACGCCTTCGTCGCCTGCCGCCCGCCCGGTCACCATGCCACCCGCAACCAGGCCATGGGCTTCTGCTTCTTCAACAACGTCGCCGTGGCCGCCGCGCATGCGCTGGAACAGCATGGCCTCGCGCGGGTCGCCATCGTCGACTTCGACGTCCACCACGGCAACGGCACCGAGGACATCTTCCGCGACGATCCGCGCGTGATGCTCTGCTCCACTTTCCAGCATCCTTTCTATCCCCACAGCGGGGCGGATACCGCCAGCGAGCATATCGTCAACGTGCCGCTGCCCGCCGGCACCACCGGCACCGCCTACCGCGAAGCCTTCAGCGCCCGGATCATGCCGCGGCTGGACGCCTTTCGCCCGCAGATGCTGTTCTTCTCGGCCGGCTTCGACAGCCACCGTGAAGACGATATGGCGCAGTTCGGCCTGGTCGAAGCGGATTACGTCTGGATTACCGGGCAGGTGATGGAGGTGGCTGCGCGTCACGCCGAAGGCCGCATCGTCTCGGTGCTGGAAGGCGGCTACGACCTCAGCGCGCTGGGGCGCAGCGCGGCAGCGCATATCAAGACGCTGGCGGGTTTGTAGACGCCCGGCAAGCATCTGGATTCAGCATCGGGTAGGGCGGGGCGGTTGGCTGGAATCTGACGAGGCTGTGTGGAAACAGGTCGTCGCAGGGAAGCTACAGTGGCGGAAAAGGCCCGCAACCCTGTTGAAAAGATGACACTTGCAGGGGCGTGGCCAAACAAGACGATTGAATTTCAAGCAGCTTTCGGAGGCACGCATATTGCTGATTGGAACTTAACCGCAGTCATTGTTGAGTATCCAAAGTGTTCGAACATATTTTCGGGAACAGCAGTCCGGAGAAAAACGCTCAGAGCGAAGCCCATTTCGTTCAGGGCGCCGCTCACGCTTTCCTCGCGCGTCTGGAGCAGGCCGCCGTCGTCACCGACACGGGCGGCATCGTCCGGTATTTGAACGAACCCGCCATCAAGCTCACTGCCTGGCCGGAGGCCGAGGCGCTTGGCAAGTCGATCAACCTGGTCGTGGACCTGGCCGGCACCACAAACGGCAGGTTGATGGACGGTCAGGTGGCCCACTCGTTGAGCAAAGGTATCGCCACCTCCTTGAGGCCCGATTCCATATTGATCAGGCGGGATGGAACCGAGATTGCGGTGGAGGGCAGTGTGACGCCGATTCAAGACATGGACAATCGTCCCGCGGGCACCCTGGTGCTGCTGCAGGACGTCACCAGGGTGCGCAAAGTTGCCGACAATCTGGCCCACGAGGCACGTCATGATGCGCTGACCGGGCTGGTGAACCGCCGCGAATTTCAGCGTCGTCTGGAAGCCGCCTTTGCAGGCACGCGCAGCCGCAACGAGCATCATGCGCTGTGCTATCTGGATCTGGACCGGTTCAAGGTGATCAACGACAGCTGCGGCCACGCGGCCGGGGACGAGTTGCTGCGCAAGGTGACTCAGCTGCTCAAGTCGCTGCTGCGCGGCGATGAGACGCTGGCGCGCCTGGGCGGGGATGAGTTCGGCTTGCTCGTTCAGAACGTCAGCCTGGACGATGCCGTGAAGATTGCCGACAGGATGCTGGCTGCCATCAAGGCATTCCGCTTCGACTGGCAAGGCAGGACGTTCGGGATCGGCGTCAGCATCGGCGTGACCGCCATGACGCGAAAATCGACGGACCTGAACTCGGTGGTCAGCCTTGCCGACGCGGCCTGTTATGCCGCCAAGGAAAATGGCCGCAACCGTGTGCAGGTCCATAACCCGGACGATATCGAACGGGACAATCGCCAGGAGGAAATGCGGGCGGTGTCGCGCATCACCTCGGCGCTGGACGAGAGCCGCTTCGTGCTCTATCAACAGCCGATCATCCCGGTATGTGCCGCCGCCGACGGGAGTCAGCATTGTGAAATCCTGGTCCGCATGGTCAATGCGGATGGCACGCTGCTACAGCCTGCGCAGTTCATTCCCGCTGCCGAACGCTACAACCTGATGCCGGGACTCGACCGCTGGATCATCCGGCATGTGTTCGAGGTTTTCCACCGGCGCTTCCCGACGCGCGAACTCAAGCGCACGCAGCAGTGGTCGATCAATATTTCCGGGGCTTCGCTGTCCAGCGAGGGATTCGTCGACTTCATCCGCGATGAGGCGGCACGCCATGAAATCGTGCCGGAATCCATCTGCTTCGAGATTACCGAGACGACCGCGATCGCCAACCTCCAGCGTGCCAGCGATTTTCTGTGGGGCTTGCGTCTGGACGGGTTCAAGTTCGCCCTCGATCACTTCGGCATCGGCATGAGCTCGTTTTCCTATCTCAAGAGCCTGCCGGTCGACTATGTGAAAATCGACGGCGAGTTTGTGAAAAACATCCTCGACGAAAAAATCAGCCTGGCGATGACCGAAGCGATCACGCGGGTGGTGGGCGTGATGGGCATCCAGGTCGTGGCCGAGTATGTCGAAAATGAATTGGTCCTGGAAAAGCTGCGTGAAATCGGCGTGGGTTACGCCCAGGGCTATGGGGTCAGCGAGCCCGTTTTGCTGGAAGAAACCGGCAAGATTGCGTCTTTGGCGGAATTCCGCGTGCGCAAGTGGGGTGCCTAGCCGCATCGAGCTTCGAAGCAGGAATTCTCGCCCTGACCTTCCGCTTCTGGCCGCTCCACAATTCACTTCAACAATATCCCTGCTGCACAGGGCTGAAATTCAGGCCGCCATCCAGCGCTGCACCACGTGCGCCAGCGGGGCGGGCAGTCGGCACAGCACATTTTCCAGATCGAGGGCGTCGAGCAGGTTCTTGACGACGAGGCCGAGTTCGGTGTCGCCTTCGCTCACCAGGCGGCGGCTGAAGAAGAGGGTGTCGGGGTCTTCGCGGCGGGTGAGCAGCAGCAGGAAATCACGGGCGGTGGCGCTGATGGTGAGGTCGGGTGCGCCGTTGTCGGGCGCGAAGCCGCGCTGGGTGACGGTGAAACGCAGGCTGAGTCCGAGGTCCTTGACGCGGATGGCGTAGCGCCGGCCGACCAGCGGTTGCCAGTCGAGGGTTTTCAGGGCGGGCCACAGCAGGCGGTTCGCGACCACTGAAAAGGCCAGGCTGGGTGGCGTGGCGGGGAGCCGGGCGACCAGGGTGGCCAGCTGCGGTGGGAAGGCAGGATTCAGCATGCACGTTCCGTCCCGTATTCCAGCCCCGCACGGCCATGCCAGTAACCGTCGACCGGCGGCCCGGGCATGATGCGCGCGAGGGCGCTGGCCGCCACGGGTTCGCCTGCCAGCGCCGTCTGGAAGGCTTCGACCACGCTTCCCATGTGCCGCGACTGCGGCGACAGGCGCAGGCTGGCGATGCCGAGTTCGCGCAGGGCGGGAAGTTCGCCGATCAGGGTGTAGACGCCGGCGGACTGGGTCTGGATGCCGTTGAGCGTGAGAAAGGGTTTGCCTTCACGGGTGGATAACAGCAGTCCATCCGCATGGTCGAGGCAGCGGAACTGGCAGTCGTCCTTGGGCAGGTTGTAATGGCGGGCAGTGAAGCAGCGCGCGGAATAGGCGAGCGGCAGACGGCCATAGGCGAACACTTCGGTTTCCATGCCGGCCGGCGCGCGTTTCTGCAGCGACGCCAGCGTGTCACGCGATATTTCCACCGGTGGCAGCCAGCGCTGCGCACCCAGCCCGGCCAGCACATCGAGCGTCTCGTGGTTGTAGACATTGAGCGTGGTCCCGGCGACGAAGGGCACTCCGGCTTCGGACAGCAATCGCACTGCGCCCCACTCGTTGGCCTCGACCTGGAAACGGCCGTCGCCCACGACCCGGCGCAGCGTCTTCAGGTCGGATTCCGACTCGATCAGCGTCTGGGCGGAGAGCACCACTTCCTTGCCGGCGGCGGCGAGTTGCTCCGCCAGTTCCAGCCAGTCGGGCAGGCGCAGCAGGTGGCGGCGTGAACACACGGTTTCGCCCAGATAGATCCGCGTCACCGGCCAGTGACGCGCTTCGGCGTAGAAGGCGAGCACGTCGTCGCGCGACCAGTAATAGAACAGCGGGCCGAGGCTGAGATTCATGTATGTCCCATTCCGATTTGCCCGTAGGGTGCGCTTCGCGCACCGTGGTGCATGGAATGCACCCTACAAGAATGCACAATCGCGGGCAGGACAGTCCTGTCTATCTGCACGCTCATTTCCATGGTCGGTGGTAGGCGCCGAGCGTATGGCTCTGCCCTTCCGACAATTTGTTGAGCTCGGCCTGCCAGGCGGGTGTGGGCTTGAAAGACTCGGCGTTCTGCTTCACCGCGTCGATGGCGGCGCGCCACACTTTCGTCACCTGCGTCACGTAGGCCGGACTGCGCTGGCGGCCTTCGATCTTGATGGCGGCGATGCCCAGCTTCAGCATCTCGGGCAGCAGGTCGAGGGTGTTGAGGCTGGTGGGCTCCTCGATGGCGTAATAGGTTTCGCCGCCGACGTCGAAACGCCCCTTGCACAAGGTTGGATAGCCCGCCTTTTCGTCCTTGCCGTAGCGGTCGAGCAGCACGCCGTTGAGGCGTGACTCCAGTCCGGTCGGCGTATCCGTCCACTGCACCGCTTTCGCCGGCGAGCACACCCCCGCCGAATTGGGCGATTCGCCGGTGCAATACGACGACAGCAGGCAGCGCCCTTCCACCATCACGCACAGGCCGCCGAAGCCGAACAGCTCGATTTCGACGTCGGTGTGCTGCACCACGTTTTCCACCTGCGGCAGCGACAGCACGCGCGGCAGCACGGCGCGCTGGATGCCGAAGTGTTCGCGGTAGAAATTCACCGCCTCGTAGCTGGTGGCCGAGCCCTGCACCGACAGATGCAGCCGCAGCTGAGGATGGTGTTTGACCGCATAGCGCATCAGCCCGGGGTCGGCGAGGATCACCGCGTCCATGCCGAGCTTCGCCGCGCGGTCGATTGCATCGGTCCAGCGGCTCCAGGTGTCGGACTGCGGATAGGTGTTGAGTGCGAGCAGCACCTTGCGGCCGCGGTCGTGCGCGTAGCGCAAGCCTTCCGCCGCCTGTGCCTCGTCGAAGTTGAGTCCGGGAAAGGCGCGCGCGTTGGTGTTGTCGCGAAAGCCCATGTAGACCGCGTCGGCGCCGTGGTCGATGGCGGCCTTGAGTGAAACCAGGCTGCCTGCTGGACAAATCAGATCAAGCGACATGTTTTTCTTCGCTCCAGACTTGACCCGCACGCGAACCCTGGCGGCTGTCGCGGCGTGCCAGTTCGTCTGCGATACCGTTCAAGATGTCCCACTTCTTCGCGCACCACGCGGGTGCCAGCAGGATGTCGGGCGCGGCGGTGCCGGTGACGCGGTGGTACACCACCTCCCACGGCGTGCGCTCGATCAGGTCGGCGGCGATGCGCACGTACTCAGACTCGGCCAGCGGCGCGTACTCGCCGCGTTTCCATTCGATCGCCAGTTGGGTGTGCTTCACCACATGCAGCGGATGCAGCTTGAGACCGTCGACGCCGATTCCGAGCACGCGGTCGAGGCTGATATGGCTGTGGGATTCGTCCTCGCCCGGCAAGCCGACGATGAGATGGCAGCACACCGGGATGCCGCGCGCCCGTGCCGCTCGGGTCGCCGACTCGTATTCGGCGAAGCCGTGGCCGCGGTTGACGCGTGCCAGCGTGGCATCGAACGACGACTGCAGGCCGAGCTCCAGCCACACTTCGTGGCCGCGCTCGCGGTATTCCGCCAGCAGATCCAGCACCGGCGGCGGCACGCAGTCGGGGCGCGTGCCGATCGACAGGCCGATCACGTCGGGCGCTGCCAGCGCGGCGTCGTAGAGCGCGCGCAGTTCGTCCACGTGGGCGTAGGTGTTGGTGTAGGCCTGGAAATAGGCGATGAAGCGGCGCGCGCCGGTGCCCCGCGCAATGCGCGCGCGTGCACGGTCGAACTGCGCGGCGAGCGGCGCCGGGTCGCGTGCGCCCGGTGAGCAAAGGACTTGTTGTTGCAGAAGGTGCAGCCACCGATGCCTTTGCGTGCCGTCGCGGTTGGGGCAGGTGAAGCCGGCGTCGAGCGCAAGCTTGTGCACCCGCTCGCCATGCCGCGCCAGCATGGCGTGGCCGAAGGTGTGGACACGATCCGTGAGGACGGTCATTTAACCTGGAAACCGCAGTTGGACGCACGCGATGGTGCAGCGAGGCGCGTGTTTGCCGCGAAGCAACGAGGCGGCAGGCCGGGGCCTGCAACGAGGCGCGACAAAGGTAGGCGCGCGCCTCGCTGTAGCAGCGGGTGCGTAGCGGACTTATTCAATTAGTGAACCCAGTCGAAGGCTGAAAGCTCAGTATTCACAGATACTTTTTAAGGTGAAAAGCGGTCAACTGCGGTTTCCAGGTTAACCGGGTTTGCCGTCAACCCGCGGGCGCAGCAGGATGGGCAGATAGAGTGCAGCGAACAGGCCGAACGCTGCCATCCACAGCAGTCCGGCCGCCGCCATGGCGGCTGACCAGGCGGATGGAAGCAGCAGCGGCAGCGCGACCCGACTCAAGGCGGCGAGATTGATCGCCACGAAAGCCCAGGTCATCAGCGGGGCAGGTTCCAGCATGCGCCCGGTATGCCCGAGCGAGACCCGCGCCATCATGCCCAGGGTGAGCACGCCGATGCCGCCGGCGGTAAAGGCATGCAGTGCGCTGAAGGCCGCTGCGCTCCATCCGGCCGCCGACAGTGCCAGCAGCGCAAAGCCGAGCGCGATCCAGGCATAGCCCAGATGCAGAATCCACAACAGGGGCACCGACCAGAGCTTGCGGGTATACCAGCCGGCCAGACGGATGCCATGCACGCCCGCAGCGACTGCGGCGAGCAGTGCGGTGACGGGAGAAGCGGGTGCAAGCAGCGCGGCGACCAGCGCGCCGAGGGTGGCGACCGGCACCAGACGTTCGATCGTTTTCCAGCGGCGGGCGCGGCTGCCGAGCTTGTTGTCGGTGAAGCTGGGGATGACCCGTCCACCCATCACCGCCATCATCGCGACCACCGCATAGACCGCGAGGTACAAGCCTCGTTGTGCCGTGCCGGGTATCCAGCCCAGCGCATCGCCATGCACCAGCGCATTGGCGAGCGCCAGCACCAGCAGCATGATGGGAAAGGGATAGTTGTGGAGCTGCTTTGCCTTGAGGATGGGCAGGGCCAGCACCAGTGCCAGCACGGGCAGAAAGGCGAGGTCGATCGCGGCAACCAGCCCCGCTGGCAGCCCGGGTATCAGGAAACCCAGCCGTCCCGCCAGCCACAACAGGAACAATGCAGCCAGCGGCAGTCCGGCAGGGGTGGGCAGCCCCGTCCAGTTGCGTGCGGCAGTGAGCAAAAAACCGGCGATGACCGCCACGGCAAAGCCGAACAGCATTTCATGGCCGTGCCAGACGGGGGGCGGGAGTTCGCCGGGAACAAGACTGCCGCGCAGCACCAGCAGCCACAGCCCCATCATCAGCACGGCATACAGTCCTGCCGCCAGAAAAAACGGCCGGAAGCCGAGTGCGAAGGGTGCCCAGCCGGTGAGCGCCGGGCGGGTGTGGAGGACTTTGATCGGCAGTACGGCCATGGTGTTTTCTGTAGAGGGGGTGGGCGTTGGCAATGGAATGCGCTCAGCCCGTGCTCCAGGCGCGCGGTCGCCGCATGCCGGCGATCTTGCAGGCCTGTTTCACGTAGCCGTAGGGATACAGTTCGAACAGCTTCTTCTGCGCCTCTTTCCCCACGCGCTCGGCCAGATGCTTGATGACGAATCGGGCATCGGCGATGACCTGGTGTTCCTCGTAGTAATCGCGCATGAAGCGGATCGTGTCCCAGTGGTCGTCGTTGAGCTGGATGTTTTCTTCCTGGGCCAGGGCGCGTGGCCACGTCCTCGTTCCAGTCGCCGGGCTCGATCAGATAGCCCTCGGCATCGCGTTCGGGCAGGTTGCTACTCATGCTTGAATCCTCCTGTGCTTCGATTCGAACAACGCTGGGCGATTGCGCTCAGCTCAGGTGCCGCCGCCGTGGAACTCGACGCCGGGCTGGCGTTCCGGCAGTTCTGCCACCAGCAGTTCGCGCCGCGAGATGGCCAGCGCCTCGACACTGGACGGACTCAGATACGACTTGGCATCGGACACGGCAGCGGCCAGCAACTCGGCCGCCAGCGCGTTGGGCTCGCGGCCGAGCGATTTGGCGAGCGCTCGCAACTCGATGCAGGGATCCTGCGGCAGGCGGATTTCCAGTGGCTTGCCGCCGCCTGCGGGAACCGGCTGCGGAGCGGATGCCGCGCCCGGTCCGGCGAGCACCCGGCTCATCACGCCGGCAATCCGGGAGGCCGCCGAAGGGATCGCACCGGTGGGCTGCAGGCGGATCTTGTTGACGAAGTACTTCTCGAAATCGACCTTGGCCTGGTGCACCCAGCGACCCTGGCGCATCCAGTTGATGTCGCGCAGCGGCACCTGCGGCTCCGACAGATACGCGGCGCCGGTGGTGCCCATGTCGGTCAGCCACTTGGCGCGCTGCGGCACGTGGCTCACCAGCGGCGTCATCGCTGATCAGGGCGAGAATGTTCTGCACCACGATCTCGCCGGCTTTCGAGATGGAGTACACCGAATCCGGCGCACCCACCGGCACCGGCGTTTTTTCCACCGCCGGTTGCGCCACGCAGGCACCCAGCGCGAACACATTGGGGTAGTCCGGGTTGCGCAGATACTCGTCCACCACCACCAGCCCGCGTTCGTTCACCAGCCCGGTCGATGTCCGCACGCCGGGCACGCCGCCGAAGGCCGGCCAGTACACCGAATAGGCATAGGGCAGGGTGTGGGTCTGCTTGTTCATTGCCGGCGGCATCGAGCTCGACGACATGGATGGTGTCCTTGTCGACGCGCATCGTGCGCGCGTTGCAGATCACGCTGATTTTGGTGTCGACCAGCGCGGCGGTCACCGCGCCGCGACTGGCACCTTCAGCCGCCGAGCCCCAGGTGGCCCGGCCAGGGTTCGGGCGTCACCAGCGTGATCGGCACCCGCTCGCGGATGTTGCGTCGCTTGAGGTCGGCGTCGACCAGGAAGGCGTATTCGTAGATCGGCCCCAGCACACTGGCGCCCGGCGCAGCGCCCATCACGATCGGGCCGGGATGCCGCACGAATTCGCGATAGGCCGCCAGTGCCTTTTCGGCCTGGTCGATGTGGATCACCGACTGGGTGTGCTCGGCGAGGCCGGGGATGTCGTCGGCCATGCCGGTCGCGCCGGTGGCGATCAGCAGATAGTCGTAGAACAGCACATCGCCGTTTTCGAGATCGACCTGGATGACGTCGGGCTGGATGCGCTTGACCCCGCTGTGGATGAACTTGATGCCGCGCGATTCGAGATAGGGCCCGATCGGAAAGGCGATGTCGGAACGCTCGCGCCAGCCCATGGCAATCCACGGATTCGACGGCACGAAGTGGAAGTAGGGTTTGTCGGACACCACGGTCACTTCGTCGCGCGGCCCCAGTTTGGCTTTCAGTGCGTAGGCTGCAGACACGCCCGCAATGCCGGCACCCAGGATGACAACATGCGTCATTTCAGTCTCCTTTAATCAGTTAGGGGTCAGCCGCGCGGGCGCACCAGCTGCCAGGCGCGCACCACGTAGGTCGTTGCGGCAAAGCCGCTCCACACATGCACCAGACGCGTGAACGGGAAGATGAGGAAGATCGTCATGCCGAGGAACAGGTGGGTCTTGAAGATCCAGCCCGCGCCTTCCAGCAGTTCGACTGCGCCGCCGCGGAAGGTGACGATGCGCTGCCCCCATTCGGCCAGCCGCACCATCATGCTGCCGTCCAGGTGCTGCGCCGACAGCGGGATGGTCGCCAGGCCCAGCAGCAGTTGCAGCCACAGCAGCAGCAGGATCACGATGTCGCTGGTTTTGGAGGTGGCGCGGATGCGCGGCTCGGTCAGTCGGCGATGCAACAGCAAGGTGAGGCCGACGAAGGCCAGCAGCCCGGCGGTGCCGCCCGAGATCATGGCCATGATCTGCTTGGCGCCAGAGCTGATGAAAGGCTCATAGATGAAGTGCGGCGTCAGCATGCCGACGAAGTGGCCGAAGAACAGGAACAGCACGCCGATGTGGAACAGGTTGCTGCCCAGCCGCAGCTGGCCGCGTCGCAACAGCTGCGACGAATCGCTCTTCCACGTGTACTGCTCGCGGTCGAAGCGGATCAGGCTGCCGAGGAAAAACACCGCCAGGGCGATGTAAGGGTAGATTCCGAACAGGAAATTTTGCGAGTAGGACATTTTTCCATCCTCCAGTCATCAAAGCGCTGCGGTGGCCTGCCGGTGCGATACCGGCATCTGCACCACCGATACCTGCGCACCGGGATTCATTAAAGGCTCGACGCCGTCCATCGACGGGCCGAACATTTCCATCGCCTCGTCCATGTCGCGCACCGGCGGCTCGGCCAGTTCCTGCGCCGCGACGGGCGACAGCGCTTCCAGCAGCTGGAAGGCGGTGGCATAGGGGCTGCCGTTGGCGTCGAGCTTGCGGCCGATGGTGGCGAGCACGTGCACGGCGTCACCGAGCAGGGCCAGAGCCTCATCGGTCGGCAGCAGCGACAGGAATTCGAGGAACAGCGGCACGTAGTCCGGCAGTTCCGAGGCGCTGGCGTCGAAGTCGTACTTCCAGTACTCGTTCAGCAGGTCGATCATGGCCGAACCGCGGTCGCGCGATTCGCCGTGGATATGCTCGAACAGGTGCAGCGAGTGCGAGGGATTGCGGTCGAAGGTGGCGACGTAGTTTTCCTGCAGTGCGATCAGCTCGGTTTCGCGCAGCTGGGCGAACAGCGGCGCCAGGCGAGTCGCGGCATCGCCGTTGAAATCGGCCTCCGACGCCAGCGCGTCCTCCAGTTCAGGCAAGGCCGACAGCCAGTCTGACTCGGGGTAGCACAGCAGCAGTGAAATGACTTTGAAGGTTTTCATGTGTGGGCTCCTTAACCGGTTTTCTTCTTGGCATGCAGTTGCGACAGATCGACCGGCACCGCGTTTTTCCGGTTGCCGAACAGCGTGGTCTTGGAGAAACGCCGTCCGAGCAGCCGTTGCCGAAGGTGAAGCCGCAGCTCGACTTCTCCTCGAAGGTGTTGATCGCCTCTTCGCGGTGTCCGGACGGAATGACGAAACGGTCTTCGTAGTTGGCGATCGCGAGGTAGCGGTACATCTCGTCGGCCTGCGCGGAGGTCAGCCCCACCTGGTCGAGCGCGGCGGTGTTGGGGATGCCTTCCACCGACTTGCCGCGCATGTAGGCGCGCATCGCCAGCAGGCGGTCGAGCGCGGTGATCATCGGCTTTTCCTTGCCGCCGGTGAGCAGGTTGGCGAGATAGGTGATCGGGATGCGCAGCGACTTGGTGTCGGGAATGATGCCGTTCATGCCCATCTGGCCGGACTCGGCCGCGGCCTGGATCGGCGACAGCGGCGGCACGTACCACACCATCGGCAGCGTGCGGTATTCCGGGTGCAGCGGGAAGGCGATCTTCCAGTCGATCGCCATTTTGTAGACCGGCGACTTCACCGCGGATTCGAGCCAGGCTTCCGGGATGCCCTCGGCGCGTGCGGCGGCGATGACTTCCGGGTCGTTGGGGTCGAGGAAAATCTTCAGCTGCGCTTCGTAGAGTTCCTTCTCGTCGGTGACGCTGGCGGCTTCTTCGATGCGGTCGGCGTCATACAGGATCACGCCGAGGTAGCGGATGCGGCCGACGCAGGATTCCGAGCACACGGTCGGCTGGCCCGCCTCGATGCGCGGATAGCAGAAGATGCACTTCTCGGCCTTGCCGCTCTTCCAGTTGAAATAGATCTTCTTGTAGGGGCAGCCGGAGATGCACATGCGCCAGCCGCGGCACTTGTCCTGGTCGACCAGCACGATGCCGTCTTCCTCGCGCTTGTAGATCGAGCCGGAGGGGCAGGAGGCGACGCAGGTCGGGTTGAGGCAGTGCTCGCACAGGCGCGGCAGGTACATCAGGAAGGTGTTTTCGAAGGTCGAGTGCATTTCCTTCTGCACGTTGTCGAAGTTCTTGTCGCGGCCGCGCGAGGAAAACTCGCCGCCGAGGTCGTCTTCCCAGTTCGGGCCCCAGTTGATCTTCTCCATCTTCTCGCCGGTGATGGCGGAAATCGGGCGCGCGGTCGGCGGCGTCTCGGACAGCGGCGCCTTCTGCAGGTGCTGGTAGTCGTAGGTGAAGGGCTCGTAGTAGTCGTCGATTTCCGGCAGGTTGGGGTTGCTGAAAATGTTGGCGAGAATCTTCAGCCGGCTGCCCTGGCGCGGCACCAGCTTGCCGTCGCCCTTGAGCTTCCAGCCGCCGTTCCAGATGTCCTGGTTTTCCCACTGCTTGGGATAGCCGATGCCGGGCTTCGACTCGACGTTGTTGAACCACACGTATTCCATGCCTTCGCGCGAGGTCCACACGTTCTTGCACGTGATCGAGCAGGTATGGCAGCCGATGCACTTGTCGAGGTTCAGCACCATCGCAATTTGCGCACGCACTTTCATGTTGTTACTCCTTGCCTGACAGGGGCAGATGCCCCTGTGCGTTGTAAAAGCCCCGCACCGGAGAGAGGTGGCGCGGGTGAGGGCAGCGGGAGACGCCGCCTTCAAAACCCTTCATTTCCCTGTTCAGCGCTCGACCAGCGGACCTTCCATCCAGTCCACCTTCTTCATCTTGCGCACGATCACGTATTCGTCGCGGTTGGAGCCGACCGTGCCGTAGTAGTTGAAGCCGTAGGCCAGCTGCGCGTAGCCGCCGATCATGTGGGTGGGCTTGGTGATGGTGCGCGTCACCGAGTTGTGGATGCCGCCACGGAAGCCGCTCACCTCCGCGCCCGGCACGTTGATGATCTTTTCCTGCGCGTGGTACATCAGGCACATGCCCTTGGGCACGCGCTGGCTGACCACGACGCGCGCCGTCAGCGTGCCGTTGACGTTGAACACCTCGACCCAGTCGTTGTCGACCAGCCCGGCCTGCTTGGCCTCGATCTCCGACACCCAGACGTGAGGGCCGCCGCGCGACAGCGTCAGCATGCGCAGGTTGTCGGTGTAGGTG
This sequence comes from uncultured Hydrogenophilales bacterium, assembly GCA_963818665.1. Taxonomy (GTDB): domain Bacteria; phylum Pseudomonadota; class Gammaproteobacteria; order Burkholderiales; family Thiobacillaceae; genus Thiobacillus. The sequence goes on from CAWFTM010000008.1 coordinate 196,248, forward strand.
CTGTGGATGCCCCACTTCTGGTGCGGGGTGATCCAGTTGAGCACCAGCTCGTGGTTGCCGTTCGGCGTCTTGCCCAGCATCGGCGCAATGGTCTTGGTGTCGACCGGCGGCTTGTAGACGCACAGGCCCTCGCCGAAATCCAGCATCCACTGGTGATCCTGGTAGAACTGCTGGCGGCCGGTGAGGGTGCGCCATGGAATCAGCTCATGGACGTTGGTGTAGCCGGCGTTGTACGACACGTGCTCCGATTCCAGCCCCGACCAGGTCGGCGAGGAGATGATCTTGCGCGGCTGCGCCACGACGTCGCGGAAACGGATCTTGTCGTCCTCGCGCGGGATCGCCAGATGGGTGTGGTCGCGCCCGGTGATCTTCGACAGCGCTTCCCACGCCTTCACCGCCACCTGGCCGTTGGTTTCCGGCGCCAGCATCAGGATGACCTCGCAGGCGTCGATGGCCGAGTTGATGTTCGGCAGGCCCTTGGCGACCCCTTCCTCGGTGACGGTGTAATTCAGCTCCGCCAGCTGCTTCACTTCATCTTCCGTGTTCCAGGCGATGCCCTTGCCGCCGTTGCCGATCTTGGTCATCAAGGGGCCGAGCGCGGTGAACTTCTTGTAGGTGTCGCCGTAGTCGCGCGTCACCACCGTCATGCTCGGCATGGTCTTGCCGGGGATGGCATCGACCTCGCCTTTCTTCCAGTCGCGCACCGCCATGCTCTGGCCCAGTTCGGACGGGGTGTCGTGCATCAGCGGCGTCAGCACCAGGTCCTTCTGCGTGCCCAGATGGACGGCTGCGATCTCGGAGAACTTCTTCGCGATGGTCTTGTAGATTTCCCAGTCGGACTTCGACTCCCACAGCGGCTGCACGGCTTCGGACAGCGGGTGGATGAAGGGATGCATGTCCGAGGTGTTGAGGTCGTCCTTCTCGTACCAGGTGGACGACGGCAGCACGATGTCGGAATACAGGCAGGTGGTCGACATGCGGAAATCCAGCGTCACCAGCAGGTCGAGCTTGCCTTCGGCGCCCTTGTCATGCCACACCACTTCCTTCGGCTTGGCCTCGCCGAGTTCGCCCAGATCGGGTCCCAGCACCGCGTTCTGGGTGCCGAGCAGGTACTTGAGGAAATACTCGTGGCCCTTGCCCGACGAACCCAGCAGATTCGAGCGCCAGACGAACATGTTGCGCGGGAAGTTCTTCGGGTTGTCCGGGTCTTCGCAGGCAAACTTCAGTGCGCCGCTCTTGATCTGCTCGACCGCGTACTTGACCGGGTCGATTCCTGCGGCATCGGCGGCCTTGGTGATCTCCAGCGGATTGGCGTCCAGTTGCGGGGCGGACGGCAGCCAGCCCATGCGTTCGGCGCGCACGTTGAAATCGATCAGCCGGTAGTCGCCCAGATCCTTGCTCGCGGTGGGCGAGAGGATCTCCGACGCCGCCAGCTTCTCGTGCCGCCACTGGCTGGTGTGGGCGTAGAAGTAGGAGGTGCGAGTTCATCTGGCGCGACGGGCGATGCCAGTCGAGACCGAACGCCAGCGGCGCCCAGCCGGTCTGCGGGCGCAGCTTTTCCTGACCCACGTAGTGCGCCCAGCCGCCGCCCGACTGGCCGATACAGCCGCACATCATCAGCAGATTCATGATGCCGCGGTAGATCATGTCGTTGTGGTACCAGTGGTTCAGCGCCGCGCCGAGGATGACCATGGACTTGCCGTGGGTCTTGTCGGCGTTGTCGGCGAATTCGCGCGCCACCGTGATGATGTCGGCGCGCGGCACGCCGCAGTGCTTCTCGGCCCAGGCCGGGGTGTAGGGCACGTTGTCGTTGTAGCTGGTCGGGATGTTCGGCCCGCCGAGGCCGCGGTCGACGCCGTAGTTGGCCATGGTCAGGTCATAGACCGTGGCGATGCGCACGTCCTTGCCGCCGACGCTGATGACCTTGACCGGCAGGTTGCGGCTGAGCAGTTCGTCATGGTCGCCACCGAAGTAGGGCAGCGCCACTTCGACGATTTCGTCGTGATTGCCGAGCAGGGTCAGCTGCGGCTTCACGTCCTTGCCGGAATAGCCGTCGCGCATTTCCAGGTTCCACGCGCCGGACTGGCCCCAGCGGAAACCGATGGAGCCGTTGGGCGCCACCAGGTAGCCGGTGTTCTCGTCGTACACCACCGTCTTCCACTCGGGGTTGTTGTCCTGCCCCATGTTGCCGCTGAGGTCGGAGGCGCGCAGGTAGCGGTCGGCGATCAGCTTGCCTTCATGCTCCTTCAGCATCACCAGCATGGGATGGTCGTTGTACTGGCGGCAGTAGCTGTCGAAATATTCGCTGCGGCTCTTGTTGTGGAATTCGGTCAGGATGACGTGGCCCATCGCCAGCGCCAGCGCGGCGTCGGTGCCCTGTTTGGGGGCCAGCCAGATGTCGCCGAACTTCACCATTTCGCCGAAGTCGGACGGATACCGCCACGGTCTTGGTGCCCTTGTAGCGCACCTCGGTGTAGAAGTGGGCGTCCGGGGTGCGGGTCTGCGGCACGTTGGAGCCCCACACCATCAGATAGGTCGAGTTGTACCAGTCGGCCGATTCCGGCACGTCGGTCTGCTCGCCCCACACCTGCGGGCTGGAGGGCGGCAGGTCGCAGTACCAGTCATAGAAGGAGCCGCAGACGCCGCCGATCAGCGACATGTAGCGGCGAGCCTGCCGCATAGCTCACCATCGACATCGCCGGAATCGGCGAGAAGCCGTAGATGCGGTCGGGGCCGAAGTCCTTGATGGTGTAGACGTTGGCGGCGGCGATCATTTCCGTCACCTCGTCCCACTTGGCGCGCACGAAGCCGCCCTGGCCGCGCATCGACTTGTAGCGCTTGGCCTTGACCGGGATTCTGGCTGATCGACTTCCAGGCTTCCACCGGGTCCATCGTCTTCCTCGCCTCGCGCCACATTTCCATCAGGCGGCCGCGGATCAGCGGATATTTCACGCGCTGCGCCGAATACACATACCAGGAGTAGCTGGCGCCACGCGGGCAGCCACGCGGTTCGTGGTTGGGCAGGTCGGGGCGGGTGCGCGGATAGTCGGTCTGCTGGATTTCCCAGGTGATCAGGCCGTTCTTGACGAAGATGCGCCAGCTGCACGATCCGGTGCAGTTCACCCCGTGGGTGGAGCGCACGATCTTGTCCTGCTGCCAGCGGCTGCGGTAGGCGTTCTCCCAGCTGCGGTCTTCGTTGCTGACCGCGCCGTGGCCGTTGGAAAATTCGGCGACGGTCTTCTTGAAAAACGTCAATCGGTCGAGAAAGTGACTCATTGTGTTGCTCCTTCAGTCGCTCGTGGTGAGCAGTTAGCTGTGAACAGTGAGCGGCAAGTGGTTGTTTTACCGCTTACTGTTCACCGTTTACCGCTCACGGATTCTTGATATAGGCGTTCTTGCGCAGGTAGAACCACCAGTTCAGCACCAGGCACACGGCGTAGAAGATGGCGAAGCCGTACATGGCGTTTTGCGGGGTGCCGGCCTTGATCTGTTCACCGATCACCACCGGGGCGATGAAGGAACCGTAGGCGGCCACCGCCGAGGTCCAGCCCAGCACCGGACCGGCCTGCACGCGGTCGAAGATCACGCCGACGGTGCGGAAGGTGGAACCGTTGCCGATGCCGGTGGCGGCGAACAGCACGACGAAGGTGATGATGAACTGGGCGAAATACACCTCGGGGGTGGCCGACTGGTAGGCCTGCATCATGATGTAACCCGCGTAGGCGGAAGCCGCCACCATCACCGCCGAAATGATCTGGGTGACGATGGAGCCGCCGACCTTGTCGGAAATCCAGCCGCCGACCGGACGGATCAGCGCGCCGACGAAGGGTCCGATCCAGGCGTATTGCAGCGCGGAAGGTGCGTTGGGGTTCTTGGTGTGGACCCAGGCGCCGGTGGCGGCATCGAGGACGTGGGTGTCGCCGAAGATCACGGTGATGGACAGCGGCAGTGCCATCGAGAAGCCGATGAACGAACCGAAGGTGACAAGGTAAAGCGCCGTCATCGACCAGGTGTGCTTGTTCTTGAAGATCTCGAACTGCTTGGTGATGTTGCCCTTCATCTCGCCGAAGGCGGCGAGCTTCATCACCAGCAGGGTGGCGATCATGATCAGCGGCAGCGCCACCCACATGTTGAGCAGGCCGAGTCCGGTGGGGGCGGGCAGATAGAGGTAGAGACCGAGCGCCGCGGTGAAGAAAGCCAGACCATAGAGCCACAGCACCTTGGCAAAGGCGCTGAGCGTCGAGCCGATGTTGGGGGTGACGGTCAGCAGGTTGTTCATGCCGAAGAAGCCGAGGAAAGCCAGTGGAATCAGCAGCAGCAGCCAGACGAAACCGGCGTTCTGGATGTAGGTGGGGGTGCCGGCGAGAATCTTGCCGAGAATCCAGCCGCTATCCTTCACCAGTTCCATCGAACCGCCGGCGAAGGCGGCAAACACGCCGGTCGTCATCACCAGCGGGATCAGGATCTGCATGGTGGTGACGCCGAAGTTGCCGAGCCCGGCGTTGATGCCCAGTGCGGTGCCTTGCAGGCGCTTGGGGAAGAACGTGCTGATGTTCGACATGGAACAGGCGAAGTTGCCGCCACCGATGCCGGACAGCAACGCCAGCATCTGGAACACCCACAGCGGGGTGGTCTTGTCCTGCAGCGCGATGCCGGTGCCGATGGCCGGAATCATCAGCAGGGCCGTGGTCAGGAAGATGGTGTTGCGACCGCCGGCGATGCGGATGAAGAATGAGGCCGGGATGCGCAGCGTTGCACCCGCCAGGCCGGAAATGGCCGTCAGGGTGAACATCTCATCCTTGCTGAAGGGAAACCCCAGATTCAGCATCTGAACGGTGATGATTCCCCACATCAGCCAGATGGCGAAGCCGTTGAGCAGGCTGGGAACCGAAATCCACAGATTGCGGTAGGCGATGGATTTGCCGGTGGATTCCCAGAACTTCGGGTCTTCCGGATTCCAGTCCTTGATATTGGTAGGCATGGTGTATTCCCTATTTAAGTTAACCAACTGAGCCGACCATCGCCCGGCCCAAGCTTCACTACTCCATCCGGTCTGCAAGCCGGGCACGCTTCAGCTCGCGATCCGCATCCATCGGCCGCACTTCCGTCCAGTACATCCACATCAACGACACCCACACCACGCCGAACATCAGCATGAAGGCCGATGAACGTATCCCGGTGAGGTCCACCAGCGCGCCGAACATGATCGGCATCAGGAAGCCGCCGAGGCCGCCGGCCAGCCCGACCACGCCGGAAATCACGCCGATGTTGTCGGGGTAGTCGTCCGAGATGTACTTGAAGACCGAGGCCTTGCCGAGGGCGAACACGATGCCGAGGGTGAACATGACGATGGTGAACAGCGTTGCGTTCAGACCGAAGTGGAAAGTGAACGGGCCGTTGACGGTCTGGACGGTGATGTCGCTCTGCGGGTAGGACAGGAAGAACAGGCAGACCAGCGAAATCCACAACACCCACCACGTCATGGTGTGGGCGCCGAACTTGTCGGAGAAATGGCCGCCGATCGCGCGCAGCAGTCCGCCCGGGATGCTGAAGGCGGCCGCCAGCAGCGCAGCGGTCTTGAGGTCGAAGCCGTATTCGCTGACGTAGTATTTGGTCATCCACAGCGCCAGCGCCACATAGCCGCCGAACACGATCGAGTAATACTGGCTGTAGCGCCACACCTTCGGGTCCTTGAAGGCGGCGAGCTGCTCGCGGATGGTGACGGACTTGCCGACCTTGTGCCCGGGGTCGCTGTAGGTGAAGAACCAGAACAGGATGGCGGTCACCAGCATCAGCACCGCATACACTTTCGGCACCATGGTCCAGCCGTAGCCGATCACGATGATGGGGGCCAGCAGCTTGGTCACGGCAGCACCCGTATTGCCGGCGCCGAAAATGCCCATTGCCAGACCTTGCCGTTGCTTGGGGAACCAGCGGGCACAGTAGGCGATACCGACGGTGAACGAACCGCCTGCCATGCCGACGAACAGCCCGGTCAGCAGAAAATGCCAGAATTCGGTCGCCCATGAGAGCATCCAGATCGGGATGACCGTGGCCAGCATCAGGATGAAGAACACGATGCGCCCACCGAATTTGTCGGTCCACATCCCCAGCGGAACGCGGATCAGCGAACCGGTCAGCACCGGCGTGGCAATCAGGATGCCGAACTGGGTTTCGTTCAGCCCCAGCTGCTGCTTGATGGGAACGCCAATCACGGCGAACATCATCCAGATCATGAAGCACACCGTGAACGCCAGTGTGCTCATGATGACGACCGACCATGCCTTGTATTGTTGCGTTGCCATACATCACCTCGTGGTCTGAATGGGTGAGATAAAAAGACCTTGGTGTGTTTTTTACGCCATCAAATGAACTCTTGCTAGAGGGAGTGGAACGCAGAAATCAGGCCGACTACCTCTTTGGAGGTAGGGGGGGTAGTTTTTATTTCGTTGTTTTTTATTATGTTTTTATGGATTCCGCATTTGGCGGAAAGTCGGTAGCGAAGAAGGGGTATACCCTTTGATTCGCCACGCCGACATCGGGTGGTTTACGCTTGGGGCTTGGCAAGGACTACCGATTGCATGGAGAAAGCGGGTGCGCCATTTGCTGGGGAATAAATTTCAGAACTCACTGCTACTGCGGCTGGGCGGCATGTTTGTCGCCATCACCGTGCTGGCGGTGGCCAGCATGTCCACCTCCTGGATGGTGGCGGAAACGACCCAGGGCAGTGGCCAGGCAATCAATCTGGCAGGCAGCCTGCGGATGCAGAGCTGGCGCATGGCTTCGATTCATCAACAATTGCAGCAGACCGGCAACCCGGAGTACCGGGACAAGCTGCAACAGGCCATCGCCCGGTTTGAAAACGATCTCAAGGCCGGCCCCATCCTGGCGGCCCTGCCGGACGATGAAACTGCGCAGTTGAAGCAGGTTTACCGGCAGGTCGTCAGCAGCTGGCATACGCAGATCAAGCCCGGCCTGACCGATCCGGCGGCCGCAACGGACACGGCGGTGCTGGAGCAGATTCCCGCATTCGTCGCCCGTATCAACGATCTGGTCAAGCAGATCGAGGATGCCGCCGAAGCGAAAATCCTGGTCATGCGCGTCATCCTCGGCGCGGCGGTCATCGCCACCCTGCTGGTGGTGATCCTGTCCATCTATCTGGTCAACCACATTCTGGTTCACCCGCTGCGCGGCCTGCTGGGACTGGCCGACCAGATCGGCCAGGGCAATCTTGCGGCGCGCACCGACCTCACCGGAGAAGATGAAATCGGGCGGCTGGGGCAGGCCTTCAATCACATGGCGGAAGACCTCTCCAAGCTCTACCAGAACCTGGAAGCACGGGTGGAAGAGAAGACCGCCGAACTGACCATCGCCAACCGTTCGCTGGAACTGCTCTATCACTCCATCGCACGGCTGTATAACGGCCCGGTGGCGCCGGACACCTACGCCATTCTGCTCAAGGATCTGGAAAACGTGCTGGGTGTCGGCCACGGGCTGGCCTGCCTGGTCGAGGCCGGGGAATCGCATGCACGGGTCATCGCGACCACACTGGAACCCGCGCACGGCGACGTCGATGTGTGCGGGCTCTTGAGCTGCGCCGAATGCCTGGCCAATCCGGCGCTGGCGGTGCATGCCCTGAAGGATGGCAGCCGGGTGCTGTCGCTGCCGCTGCAGGACACCGAGCACCATTACGGCGTGCTGCAACTGGAAATGCCGCCCGGAAAGGAACTGGCGCCCTGGCAGACCCAGTTGCTGGATGCGCTGTCGCGCCATATCGGCATCGCCATCGGTACCGCGCGCCGCGCCGAACAAGGCCGCCGGCTGTCGCTGCTGGAAGAACGCGCCGCGCTGGCGCGCGAGCTGCACGACTCGCTGGCGCAGTCGCTGGCCTACATGAAAATCCAGGTCAGCCGCCTGAAACCGCTGCTGCCAGCAGACCCGGGGTCAGGCAACGAGGCGGGGGAAGTGCTGGCCGAACTGCGCGAAGGCCTCAACAGCGCCTACCGCCAGTTGCGCGAACTGCTCACCACCTTCCGCCTGCGCATCGAGGGCGAAGGGCTGGCGGCGGCGCTGGAAACGACGGTGGCCGAATTCTCCAGCCGCGGCAACATTCCCATCCTGCTGGAAGCGCATCTGGCGGGCTGTACGCTCAGCCCCAACGAGGAAATCCATGCCCTGCAAATCGTGCGCGAGGCGCTGTCCAATGTGCTCAACCATGCCCAGGCGAAGCAGGCCAAGGTCAAGGTGGTGTGCAACAGCGACGGCTCGGTATCGGCCACCATCATCGACGA
>CAWFTM010000009.1:0-19781 GCA_963818665.1 uncultured Hydrogenophilales bacterium
TGACGACGCAGGTCGACGACCTGATGAGCGAGGCGAGGAAACGCATCGCCGTCGGCGAGCGCGTGCTGGTGACCACGCTGACCAAGCGCATGGCGGAGGACCTGACCGATTACCTCGCCGAGCACGGGGATCAAGGTCCGCTATCTGCACTCGGACATCGACACCATCGAGCGCGTCGAAATCATTCGCGACCTGCGCCTGGGCGAGTTCGATGTGCTGGTCGGCATCAACCTGCTGCGCGAAGGGCTGGATATCCCCGAAGTGTCGCTGGTGGCGATTCTCGACGCCGACAAGGAAGGTTTTCTGCGCAGCGAGACGTTCGCTGATCCAGACCACCGGCCGGGCCGCCCGCCATCTCAACGGCAACGTGATTCTCTACGCCGACAAGATCACCGAATCGATGCGCCGCGCGATCGACGAAACCAGCCGTCGCCGCATCAAGCAACTGGCCTTCAACACCGAACACGGCATCACCCCGCGCGGGGTGGTCAAGCGCATCAAGGACATCATCGACGGCGTGTACGACGCCGACGCTTCGCGCCAGGAACTCAAGGCGGCACAGACTGTGGCCGCATACAAGGTGATGGATGAAAAATCCTTGACGAAGCGGGTCAAGAAACTGGAAAAAGACATGCTGGACGCGGCGAAGAATCTCGAATTCGAGAAAGCTGCGGAACTTCGCGACCAGTTGCGGGAACTCAAGCAGGTGTTATTTGGAGTGGAAGAACACGATACATGACTAAAGTGCTATTCGTTTGCATGGGAAACATCTGCCGTTCGCCGATGGCGGAAGGCATGTTCCGCAAGGCCATTCGCGAGGCGGGGCTGGAGCAGCAGGTGATCGCCGATTCCGCCGGCACCCACGCCTACCACGTCGGCGATGCGCCCGACCCGCGTGCGCAGCAGGCGGCGCGCCAGCGCGGCGCGGATATCAGCCGCTTGCGCGGCCGCAAGGTGGCGGACGAGGATTTCGAAGCCTTCGATTACATCCTGGTGATGGATGGCGACAACCACAGCAGGCTGATCGAGCGTGCGCCGGCGCAGCATCACGGCAAGATTCAGCGCTTGCTCGCGTTCAGCCGCAAGTATCCCAATCTGGACGTGGTCGATCCCTATTACGGCGGTCCCCAGGGCTTCGAGGAAAATCTCGACATGATCGAGGACGCGGTGCAGGGACTGATCCGCGACATCAACGGAAGCGCGCAGCTGAAAATGCGTTCTGGCCGCTGATCCGGTAGCTGCCACGCCGAAAGAAACACGGGCCGCTTCAAGCGGCCCGTGTTTTTTGCGGCTCAGGCTTTATTTCGCCTGCGTTTCCACCTGCACCAGCGGCTCCTGCGAGGGGCTCATCTGCGGACGTTCCCGGCGACGCGTGGGGTGGGGCGCAGAGGAGGCGGGCGCCTCGGCAACGCTGGTTACCGGTGCCGTGGTTTCCACCTGCATCAGGCTGGCTGCGCCACTGTCGGCGGGTTTTGCCGCGGGACGACGGCGGCGGCGCGGACGTCCCGGTTCGTCGGTTTCAGACGGGCTGGCCGCGATGCCCTGGGTTTCCACCTGTTGCAGGGAGGCGCCGCCGGCCGCCATGCCTGCCAGGATGGCGGTGGGCGAGGCGGTGACGGCCGGCGCGTGGGATGCGGCGGTCGCTTCCAGTTGCAGATCCTGCTGCTGTGCAGGGGCTTGCGGGATGGAGGCGGCTTTGGGCGCACGTGCGACTTCGATAATGGCGCGGAAGCCTGCGATTTCGATCACGGCCATCGGCGTGCCTGCGGTGCCTTCGGGACGGGCTTCGCGCGGGCGGCGGTTGCCGCGGCCACGACGGTTGCGCGGTTCGCGTTTTTCCTCGCTGCCGTTTTCGCGCGGCGCTTCGACCGGCTCAACTGCGCGCGGTGCGGCTTCGGCTTCGGGGCGCGGCTTCGGCTGGCGCGGCGGGCGCGCAGGCTTGGCCGTGTCGCTGCCACGCGCTTCATTCTGGCGGGGCGCGCTCTGGCGCGGTTCGGACTGACGGGCGTCGCCATTACGCGCTTCGCCATTGCGGCCTTCGCCGCGTCCGCGGCGCTGCCCGGGCTTGCGCTCGTTCGAACGTTCGCGGCGTTCGCTCGGGCGCTCGCTGCGCGTAATGGCGGCAACCGGTTGCGCGGGTGCGATGTCGGCGGCCGGGGTCTCGTCGACCCGTTTTTTGAACCAGCCGACGATGCGGTCGAGCAGGCCGCCCTGAGCCTGCGGCTCGGCTGCCACGACGGGGCGTGCAACGGGCATCTGCTTGGGCGGGGCAATCGACTTGACCGCGGCCTCCTGACGGACAGGCGGCGGCGCCTGCTCGGCCTGGTCGCCGGATTCGGCTTCCGGCAGCGTCGCCATCTTGTAGCTCGGCTCGGCGGCGTCGCGCTGGTTCAGTTCGTCGTGGCGCAGCCGGGTCATGGTGTAGTGCGGGGTTTCCATGTGGATGTTGGGGATCAACACCACATTGACCTTGAGGCGCGACTCGATGGTGTGAATATCGATGCGCTTCTCGTTCAGCAGGAAGGTGGCGACATCGACCGGCAGTTGCACATGCACCGCGCCGGTGTTTTCCTTCATCGCTTCTTCGCCGAGGATGCGCAGGATGTGCAGCGCCGACGACTCGGTGCCGCGGATATGGCCGGTGCCGTGGCAGCGCGGGCAGGGGTTGTAGCTGGTCTCGCCGAGCGAGGGCTGCAGGCGCTGGCGCGACATTTCCAGCAGGCCGAAGCGCGAGATCTTGCCGGTCTGCACGCGGGCACGGTCGTGGTGCAGCGCATCCTTGCAGACGGTTTTCGACTTCGCGCTGGTTTTTCGGGTTCTCCATGTCGATGAAATCGATCACGATCAGGCCGCCGAGGTCGCGCAGACGCATCTGGCGGGCGACTTCGTCGGCCGCTTCGAGGTTGGTGTTGTAGGCGGTCTGCTCGACGTCGCTGCCCTTGGTGGCGCGCGCCGAGTTGACGTCCACCGACACCAGCGCTTCGGTGTGGTCGATCACGATCGCGCCGCCGGACGGCAGGTTGACCTGGCGCGAATACGCCGATTCGATCTGGTGCTCGATCTGGAAGCGCGAGAACAGCGGCACGTCGTCGCGATAGAGCTTCACCTTGTTGACGTTGTCCGGCATCACGTGCGCCATGAACTGCTGCGCCTGTTCGTAGATGTCTTCGGTGTCGATCAGGATCTCGCCGATGTCCGCCGAGAAATAGTCGCGGATGGCGCGGATGACCAGGCTGCCTTCCTGATAGATCAGGAAAGCGCCTTTCTGCGTGCCGGAGGCGCCGTCGATGGCTTTCCACAGGCTCAGCAGGTAGTTCAGGTCCCACTGGAATTCCTCGGCGGTGCGACCGATGCCGGCGGTGCGGGCGATCAGGCTCATGCCTTCGGGGATGTCGAGCTGCGCCAGGGTGTCACGCAGTTCGTTGCGTTCTTCGCCTTCGATGCGGCGCGAGACGCCGCCGCCGCGCGGGTTGGTCGGCATCAGCACGACGTAGCGGCCGGCCAGCGAGACGTAGGTGGTGAGCGCGGCGCCCTTGTTGCCGCGTTCGTCCTTTTCCACCTGGACCAGCAGTTCCAGGCCTTCTTTCAGGTTTTCGGGAACCTTGCCGTTGCCGGGCAGGCAGGCACGGGAAATTTCCTTGAACGGCAGAAAGCCGTGGCGCTCGCAGCCGTAATCGACGAATGCGGCTTCCAGACTGGGCTCGACGCGGGTGATGACACCCTTGTAGATATTGCCCTTGCGTTGTTCCTTGCTGGCGGACTCGATGTCAAGGTCGACGAGCTTCTGTCCGTCGACGATGGCAACCCGGAGTTCTTCCGCCTGGGTTGCGTTGAATAGCATGCGCTTCATTGTTTGCTCCCGCGCGCGTGCATACGGGACAGGCCAGACTGCCGCTGAGTGTCAGCGGCTCATGCGATCACGGGTTGGTTGGGTGACTCGTGTTTAATAAAAACTGCATGGATGAGGGTGTCCTGTTCCTGGAGAGTGGCTGGTGTGTCCAGACGGTCTTTCCGATTCCCGCCGCGGCAGAGCCTTGGCGTGAACAACTATTTCGTATGCTTGTTGTCGCGTCATTGATAACATCGCTGCTTTGCCGACTGGCGGGGCGGGTGGTTTCGACTGTCCGCCCCGGCTTGACTGTTTAGCAAGTGGGCGGCAGGAATCCAGCGGGCCGGGCAGGCGGCGGCCGGTGAGCGTTGTAACCGGCGTGAAATCTCTAATAAAGGTCAGGCAAAACAAGGCCTGAACCGGCCATAGTGTATATGAAAAAGAATGACTTAGAGAAAGATTCGGTGCGCCGACTGAAGATTGACGACAGCGCCGACGGCCAGCGGCTGGACAACTTTCTGATGGCGCGGCTGAAAGGCGTACCCAAAAGCCGCATTTACAAGATGGTGCGCGGCGGCGAGGTGCGGATCAATGGCGGCCGCGTCGATGTCAGCTATCGCCTGCAGCTGGGCGACGAAGTACGGATTCCGCCAGTGCGCACCGCGGCGCCGGTGATCACCCCCGCCACCCACTTGCCGCAGGGCGGCATCCGCCTGCTGCCGCGCGTGCTGTACCGCGACGAGGCCCTGATTGCATTGAACAAACCCGCCGGCATGGCGGTGCACGGTGGCAGCGGCATTTCGCGCGGGGTGATCGAGCAGATGCGGCTGGAACTGCCGGAATGCCGTTATATGGAGTTGGTGCACCGGCTCGACCGTGAAACCTCGGGGGTGCTGCTGATTGCGCTGAAAAGGCGGGCGTTGGTTGGGCTGCATGCCGCGATGCGCGACGGCAAGATCGAAAAGCGCTACCTGACGCTGGTCGCCGGGCGCTGGCCCAATCCGGTGCAGCACGTAAAGCTGCCGCTGCACAAACGGGTGGACGACAACGGCGAAAAACGCGTGACGGTGCGCGACGATGGCCAGACCGCGCACACCATCTTTCGCCGACTTGAGTCGTACGCTGATTTCACCCTGCTGGAAGCGGAACTGAAAACCGGCCGCACCCATCAGATTCGCGTGCACACCTCGCATCTGGGCTTTCCGATCGCGGGGGACGACAAATACGGCGATTTCGAACTGAACAAACAACTGGCCAAACAGGGACTTAAGCGCATGTTTCTGCATGCCGCCAAGTTGTCGTTCGAGCATCCCATATCGGGCGAGCGGCTGTTGATCGAGGCGCCGCTGCCTGATGATCTGGCTAAATTTCTGGATATTTTGCATGCGCCATGATTAATAAACCCCGGCACTTTGACTTACTGATATTCGACTGGGACGGCACCCTGATGGATTCCGCCGGGGTGATCGTCGATTCGATCCAGCGTGCCTGCGAGGACATCGGCCTGGCCGCGCCGAGCGACCGCGCCTCGCGCCAGATCATCGGCCTGGGGCTGGTGCAGGCGCTGCAAACCCTGCTGCCGGATTTGCCGGCCGACGACTATCCGCGACTGGTCGACCGTTACCGTCATCATTATCTGGGGCGCGACGACTGACATTCCGCTGTTCGACGGCGTGGCAAGCGCGATTCCCGAGTTGCAAGCCAGCGGTTTTCAGTTGGCGGTGGCTACCGGAAAAAGCCGTCATGGACTCGAACGGGCGCTCGAAGCCAGCAAGCTCGGGCGAGTGGTTTGCCGCTACCCGCTGCGCCGACCAGACGCATTCCAAGCCGCATCCGGCGATGGTGCTGGAACTGATCGAGGAACTCGACGCCGATCCCGCGCGCACGCTGGTCATCGGCGATACCAGCCACGATCTGCTGATGGCGGCCAACGCCGGCGTCGCCAGCCTGGGCGTGACCTACGGCGCGCATGAGGCCGACGACCTGCATCCCCACGCGCCGCTGGCCTTGATGAACAGTTTCGCCGAGGTGCATGCATGGCTGAACGCGAACGCCTGATCTGCGCCGCCGGGGATTTGCCCGAGCAAGGCAAGGGGGTGCGCTTCGAGCTCGATCGCCACGGCCAGACCCGGCCCGCCTTCGTCGTGCGCTTCGAGGGCCAGCCGCGTGCTTTTCTCAACCAGTGCGGCCACGTGCCGGTGGAACTCGACTGGCAGGAGGGCGAGTTCTTCGACGACTCGCGGCTATACTTGATCTGCTCCACGCATGGCGCGCTGTACCATCCCGCAGACGGCCAATGTGTCGGCGGACGCTGCGCCGGGCGTGGCCTCATCCCTTTACCGGTCGTCGAACACGACGGCCATGTGTACTTACTCGAATCAGCCTGACGGAAACCCTACATGAGTGAACAACAACCGAACTGGGAACGCGACGTACTGGAAAAACTCGCGTTGTCCGCGATCCAGGAGCAGCGCCGCAGCCGCCACTGGAGCATCCTGTTCAAGACGCTAGGCTTTCTGTATCTGTTCATCGTGCTGTTCATGGTGGCGGGCTGGTTCGGTTCGGACGGCGTCTCGATCAAGGAACACACCGCACTGGTCGATCTGCAGGGCGTGATCGCCGCCGACCAGGCCAGCGCCGACTCGGTGATCGCCAGCCTGCAGGACGCGTTCGACGACAAGAAAACCAAGGGCGTGATCCTGCGCATCAACAGTCCCGGCGGCAGCCCGGTGCAGGCCGGGCAGATCTACGACGAGATCAAGCGCCTGCGCGCCAAGCACCCGAACATCCCGCTGTACGCCGTGGTCGACGACATCTGCGCCTCCGGCGGCTACTACGTCGCCGCCGGCGCCGACAAGATCTTCGTCGACAAGGCCAGCATCGTCGGCTCCATCGGCGTGCTGATGGACGGCTTCGGTTTCACCGAGACCATGGAGAAGCTCGGCGTCGAGCGCCGCCTGCTGACCGCCGGTGAAAACAAGGGCTTCCTCGATCCCTTCTCGCCGGTCGACCCCAAGCAGCAGGCGTTCGCCAAACAAATGCTCGAAGAAATCCACGGCCAGTTCATCGGCGTGGTGCGCGAAGGTCGCGGCAAGCGGCTGAAGGAAACCCCGGAGATGTTCAGCGGCCTGGTGTGGAGCGGCGAAACGAGCATCCAGCTCGGCCTGGCCGACGGCCTCGGCAGCGTCGAATCCGTCGCCCGCGACGTCGTCAAGGCCGAAGACATCGTCGACTACACCCAGCAGGAAAGCTTCGCCGAACGCCTTGCCGGCCGCCTCGGCGCGACCATGGCGAAAGCGTGGACGCCGTTCGAACAAACCGGCGTCAGCCTGCGTTGAACGACACGCCCTACCGCCGCATCGCGTGTGCCGATCACGAGCGCCTGGAATACGCCGCGCTCACCCGCCAGTGGCTGGCGGTGCGCGTGGACGGCGTGGCGCAGCGGCTGCAGCCGCTGGACGTCTACACGCGGGAAGGCGCGGAGTGGCTGCAGGCACGGAACGAGGCGGGAGACGTGGTGACGCTCAGGCTGGATGCGCTGGCGTTTTGAGCGGGTGAATATCAATGTCTGAACAGGCGGAACCCAGAATGGACACCCAGGAATTCAAGCTGCGTGGTGAATACGTCGCATTGTGCGACTTGCTCAAGCTTGCCGGCATTGCCGACAGCGGCGGGCAGGGCAAGCTCATGATCGCCAATGGCGAAGTGACCGTGGATGGCCAGCCCGAAAGCCGCAAGACGGCGAAAATCCGGGCGAATCAGACGGTGCGCTGTCTGGGGCAGACCGTTCGGGTGATGGCGGCCGACGCGTAAAGCGAGGCTTAAAGAAAGCAGAAGTAAAACCGGCCGGCATCGAATTCCACCGCCAGCCGTGCGCCGCGATTCAGCGCATAGTCCCACGACCCCTTGGTGGCGCAGCCTTCGTGGCATTCGCTCACCCCCGCCGGCGATTCGAGATCGCGCTCGCGGTCGTACCAGCTCAACAGCATCGTTTCATCCCCCAGCTGCTGCTGCGCGATGGCGGTCGCCAGTTTCAATGCGGCGTTGAAGTCGAGGCCGAGTTCGGTGGTGTCGAGGCGAAGCGTTTTCATGGCGCCGTATCGGTCAGAGCTTTCAACGCATAGAGCATGTCCAGCGCCGCCTTCGGGGTGAGCGTGTCGGGGTCGAGTTCGCGCAGCTGGTCGAGCGCGGGGTGCGGCGGCGGCGCGTCGTTGGGCAGATGCGCGGCGAACAGGTCGCCCTGCGGGCCGGGCTGCAACTGGGCGTCTTCGAGTTCGCGCAGGTGGCGCCGCGCGGCGTGGATCACCGGGCTGGGCACGCCAGCCAGCCGCGCGACCTGGATGCCGTAGCTTTGCGAGGCCGGGCCTTCTTCCACCGCATGCAGAAACACCAGGTCGGTGCCATGTTCCTTGGCGTCGAGGTGGACGTTGGCCAGCGGGCGGAATTCCTGTGCCAGCTGGGTCAGTTCGAAATAATGGGTGGCGAACAGGGTGAAGGCGCGGGTGGCGCTGACCAGGTGCCGCGCCACCGCCCACGCCAGCGCGAGGCCGTCGAAGGTGGAGGTGCCGCGTCCGATTTCATCCAGCAGAACGAGACTGCTGGCGCTGGCGTTGTGCAGGATGTGCGCGGTTTCGGTCATCTCGACCATGAAGGTCGAACGGCCGCCGGCCAGATCGTCCGACGCGCCGATGCGGGTGAAAATCTGGTCGATCGTCGCCGATTTTCGCCGAGCTGGCGGGCACCCACAGGCCACAGCAGGCGAGCAGCGTGATCAGCGCGACCTGCCGCATGTAGGTCGACTTGCCGCCCATGTTGGGGCCGGTGATGAGCAGCATCTGGCGGGTGCGGCTGAGCGCGACGTCGTTGGGAATGAAGTGGTCGACCTGCGCCTCGACCACCGGATGACGGCCGCCGCGGATGACGATGCCGGGTTCGTCGGCATAGTCCGGTGCGCACAATTTGAGGGTGGCGGTGCGCTCGGCCTGGCTCGCCAGCACGTCGATTTCGGCCAGTGCGGCGGCAATCGAAAGCAGATCCGGCACGTGCGGCGTCAACGTGTCCAGCAAGGCATCGAACAGCGCCTTCTCGCGCGCCAGCGCGCGATCCTGCGCCGACAGCGCCTTGTCCTCGAAGGCTTTGAGCTCGGGGGTGATGTAGCGCTCGGCGTTTTTCAGCGTCTGGCGGCGGCGATAGTCGTCGGGTACAGGCGTCTTGTCCGCCTGCGCGCGGCTGACTTCGATGTAGAAGCCGTGCACCTTGTTGTATTCGACCTTGAGCGTGGCGATGCCGGAACGCGCGCGTTCGCGCGTTTCCAGTTCCAGCAGAAACGAACCGGCGTCACGCGTCAGCGCGCGCAATTCGTCGAGGTCTGCGTCGTAGCCGTCGGCGATCACGCCGCCTTCGCGCAGCACGCTGGCGGGCTCGGGCTGGACCGCGCGTGCGAGGAGGGCGTGCAGATCGGGACGTGCGGCAAGCGCGTCTTGCAGGGCAGTCAGCCGCGCACGGTCGTCGGGCAGCGCGGCAGCCAGTTCGGGCAGCAGGGCCAGCGTGTCGCGCAGCCCCGACAGATCGCGCGGCCGTGCATTCTTCAGCGCGATGCGGCCGCTGATGCGCTCGACATCCGCGCAGCTTTTCAGCAGCCGGGTCAGCGCGGCCGTGGTGGCCGGTGCGTCGGCCAGCACGCCGATCGCATCGCGGCGCCGGCTCAGCACCTCGCGATCACGCAGCGGGTGATGCAGCCAGTGACGCAGCAGGCGCGTGCCCATGCCGGTGGCGGTGGTATCGAGCACCGACAGCAGCGTCGGTGCCGCTTCGCCGCGCAGGGTTTCGGTGAGCTCCAGATTGCGCCGGGTGGCGGCGTCGAGCTGCACGAAATCGCTGTCGCGCTCGGCGCGAATCGACTGGATGTGCGGCAACGCGGTGCGCTGGGTGGTCTGGATGTAGTCGAGCAGGGCGCCGGCCGCCGCAAGCGCGAGCGGCAGATCGGCCACGCCGAATCCGGCGAGGTCGCGGCTGCCGAGTTGTTGCGCCAGCCGGGTGGCCGCACCGGCGGTATCGAACTGCCACGGCGCCAGCCGGCGTACTGCGCAGGCCGTGCCGCTGAGGGCAAAGTCGTCGGGCGCGAGGATTTCCGCCGGCCGCACGCGCGCCAGCAGGGCGGGCAGGGCGGCGGCTTCGACTTGGGTGACCTGAAACCGTCCGGCAGCCAGGTTCAGCCAGGCCACGCCAACCGTTTCACTCCCCGGGGCGATCGCCAGAATCAGCGTGTCGCGCGTTTCGTCCAGCAGGCCGGAATCGGTCAGCGTGCCGGGGGTGACGATGCGCGCGACCTGGCGTTCGACCGGCCCCTTGCTGGTGGCGGGATCGCCCACCTGCTCGGCAGATCACCACCGATTCGCCCAGTTTCAGCAACCGCGCCAGATACTGCTCGGCGCTGTGATAGGGCACCCCCGCCATCTTGATCGGCGTGCCGGCCGAGGTGCCGCGTGTGGTGAGTGTGATGTTGAGCAGCCGCGCGGCTTTTTCCGCGTCGTCGTAGAACAGCTCGTAAAAATCGCCCATGCGGTAGAACAGCAGCATGTCGGGATGCTGCGCCTTGATGCCCAGGTACTGCTGCATCATCGGCGTGTGGGCAGTGGGCTCCTTGGCGCTCGACATGGATGGACTGGCGTTGGAATCAGACTGGGCGGATCAGACCTTCAGTTCGGGCGGCAAATGCGGTGCGAGCACTTGCAGCATTTGTCCGAAAATTTTCGGGCTGGCAGCAACGATGTTGCCGGATTCGAGAAAGCCTTCGTCGCCCATGAAGTTGCCGACCAGCGCCCCGGCTTCCTGCGCGATCAGGCTGCCGGCGGCGAGATCCCAGGGCTTCAGATGCATTTCCCAGAAACCGTCATAGCGGCCGCAGGCGACGTAGCACAAGTCGAGCGCGGCGGAACCGGGGCGACGCAGGCCGGAGGTGGCGCGCATCATGTCGCGGAACATGTTGAGATAGGCCTCGGCGTAGCTGAAATCGGTATAGGGGAAGCCGGTGCCGATCAGGCACTCGTTCAGTTTGTTGCGCTTGCTGGCGCGGATGCGACGGTCGTTGAGCATGGCGCCGCGGCCGCGGCTGGCAGTGAACAGTTCGTTGCGTGCGGGGTCGAATACGACGGCCTGGGTGATCTGGCCCTTGTGCTTGAGTGCGATGGAAACGGAATATTGCTGCAAGCCGTGGAGGAAGTTGGTGGTGCCGTCGAGCGGATCGATGATCCACTGATAGTCCTCGCCGTTCCTGGCGTCGGCGGTGCCAGACTCCTCTGCTAAAATCCCGTGGTTCGGATAGGCGTCGAGCAGCGTTTCGATGACTGCGCGCTCGGCCATCTGATCGACCTCGGTCACATAATCGCGATCCTGCTTGCTGCGCACGGTGAGCTGGTCGAGGTCGAGCGAGGCGCGATTGATGATCGCTCCCGCCTTGCGAGCGGCTTTCACCGCTGTGTTGAGCATGGGATGCATGATGTCTGGCTACAGATTCAAAGAACGAGCCGCTATTTTACTTGATGTATGACGCTACCTGACCCAAAACTTCTCGCCAATATTCGTGTGGTGCTGGCGCGCACCAGCCATCCCGGCAATATCGGCGCGGCGATGCGGGCGATGAAGACGATGGGGCTGTCGCAACTTGTTCTGGTCAGCCCCGCGGTGTTCCCCAACAGCCAGGCCGACGCGATGGCGGCGGGCGCGACCGACCTGCTGGCGCAGGCCCGGGTGTGCGCCACCCTGGAAGAAGCGCTGGCCGACACCACGCTGGTGCTGGGCGTGTCGGCACGCCGCCGCGATATCGTGGCCGAGGTGCTGACCCCGCCCGAAGCCGCGACCCGCTTGCTGACCGAGGCGCAGGCGGCGCCGGTGGCGCTGGTGTTCGGCAACGAAACCAGCGGCATGTCGAACGAGGAACTGAGCCTGTGCCAGGGTCTGGTGACGATCGCCGCCAATCCGGAATACAGCTCGCTCAATCTGGCAGCGGCGGTGCAGGTGCTGAGCTATGAAATTCGCCAGGCCTGGCTGGCTCACCCGGTCTGGCCGCAGCCGGAACTGGACGCGGCGACAGGGGATGAGGTGGAGCGGTTCTACGCCCATCTGGAAGCTGCGTTGATCGAACTGGATTTCCTCAACCATGGCTCGCCCGGCAAGCTGATGCTGAAATTACGCTGGTTGTTTGCGCGCACCCGGCTGGCCAGGGAAGAAGTGAACATCCTGCGCGGGATTCTCACCGCAGCGCAGGCGGCGAAACGCGCGGCGCGCCCGACGCAGAACGATTGACTCGGATACATTGACTCACCTCCCCGGAAAAAGCATCCTCAACGCATGAGCCTATTCAGCCAACTCAAGGAAGATATCGCCGTGGTGTTCGACCGCGATCCGGCGGCGCGTTCGACCTTTGAAGTCGTCACCACGTATCCCGGTTTTCATGCCATCGTTATCCATCGCCTGGCGCACGGCTTGTGGGGTGCGGGACTCAAATGGCTGGCGCGCTTTATCTCGCATATCGGCCGCTGGCTGACCGGCATCGAAATCCACCCCGGCGCCACCATCGGCCGTCGCGTATTCATCGACCACGGCATGGGCGTGGTGGTGGGCGAGACCGCCGAAATCCGCGACGACTGCACCCTCTATCACGGCGTCACCCTCGGCGGCACTTCGTGGAACAAAGGCAAGCGCCACCCCACCTTGATGCCCGGCGTGGTGGTGGGGGCGGGCGCCAAGATACTCGGGCCGATCACCATCGGCGCCAACGCCCGCATTGGCTCCAACGCCGTGGTGGTCAAGGACGTGCCGGACAATGCGACGGCGGTCGGCATCCCCGCACGCATCCTGGACAGCGCGGTGGAAAAGCAGCGTAGCGAACAGGCAGAGAAACTCGGGTTTTCCGCATACGCCATTTCGGCCGACATGAACGATCCGGTGGTGAAGGCGATCCACGGGCTGATCGACCATTCTGCCCATATCGACCACCGGCTGGAACTGATCCTGGCGCAGCTTCACAAGCTGGGCGCAGACGTGCCAACCGGTCAGGACACGCCTGACGATTTCGACCCGAACTATCTGAACAAAATAGTTGACTAAAATGCTGGGTTAAGCAATAGTTGACCAAATTGCTCGGGAATTTTATAGTTCGGTCGAAACAACAGGAGAAGAAGTCATGAGATTGACCACAAAAGGTCGCTTTGCCGTCACGGCCATGCTGGATCTGGCGCTGCGCGGCGGCAAAAATCCGGTGACGCTGGCCGGTATCAGCGAGCGACAGGATATATCCCTGTCCTATCTGGAACAGTTGTTCAGCCGTCTGCGCCGGCATGAACTGGTCGAGAGCGTACGCGGCCCCGGCGGCGGCTATTACCTCGCCAGAGCCATCGGCGACGTCAGCGTGGCCGACATCATTCGCGCAGTGGACGAACCGATCGATGCGACCCAGTGCGGCGGCAAGGAAAACTGCCACGACGAGCACCGTTGCCTGACCCACGACTTGTGGATGGGGCTCAACGCCCATATTTACGATTATCTGGACAACGTCACGCTTGCCACGCTGGTGGCCAGGCAGGACGCGTGCAAGGAAAAAGTGATGCAGGATCGTCGCGCATCGAAGATGACGCTTGTGGCCTGACGTGAAGTCGGGTGAATCTGGATTCGGTAATTAAGGCAACACGATGAAAACAATTTATTTCGACTACTCCGCCACCACCCCGGTCGACCCGCGTGTGGCGGCCAAGATGATTCCTTATCTGACCGAGGAATTTGGTAATCCGGCGTCGCGTTCGCATCCTTACGGCTGGACAGCGGACAAGGCGGTTGAAGACGCACGTGCCCAGGTTGCCGACCTGGTTGGCGCCGATCCGAAGGAGATTGTGTTCACGTCCGGCGCGACCGAATCGAACAACCTCGCGATCAAGGGCGCGGCCCATTTCTACGCCGGAACCAAGGGCAAGCACATCATCACCGTGCGCACCGAGCACAAGGCCGTGCTCGACACCGTTCGCGAGATGGAGCGTCAGGGTTTCGAGGCGACTTATCTGCCCGTGCAGGAAAACGGCCTGCTGGACCTCGACGTGCTGCGCGCTGCGATGCGCCCCGACACCGTGCTGGTGTCGGTGATGGCGGTCAACAACGAAATCGGCGTGATTCAGGATCTCGACGCCATTGGCAAACTGTGCCGGGAAAAAGGCGTGATTTTTCATGTCGATGCCGCGCAGGCGACCGGCAAAATGCCGATCGACCTGAAAACGCTGCCGGTGGATCTGATGTCGTTCTCGGCGCACAAGACCTACGGCCCCAAGGGCATCGGCGCGCTGTATGTGCGACGCAAGCCGCGTATTCGTCTGGAAGCGCAGATGCACGGCGGTGGCCATGAGCGCGGCATGCGTTCGGGCACGCTGGCGACCCACCAGATCGTCGGCATGGGCGAAGCTTTCCGCATTGCCAAGGAAGAAATGGCGACCGAGAACGAGCGCATCCGCATGCTGCGCGACCGCTTGTACGAGGGCCTCAAGGACATCGAGGAACTGCACCTGAACGGCGATTACGAACAACGCGTGCCGCACAACCTCAACGTCAGCTTCAACTTCGTCGAAGGCGAGTCGCTGATCATGGCGATCAAGGATCTGGCCGTATCCAGCGGTTCGGCCTGCACCTCGGCCAGCCTGGAGCCGTCTTATGTGCTGCGCGCGCTGGGTCGCTCCGATGAACTGGCGCACAGTTCGATCCGCTTCTCGATCGGCCGCTTCACCACCGAAGCCGAAGTCGATTACGCCATCAAGCTGCTGCACGAAAAGATCGGCAAGCTGCGCGAACTGTCCCCGCTGTGGGAGATGTTCAAGGAAGGCATCGATCTGAACACCGTGCAGTGGGCTGCACATTGATTAAGTAGCAAAGGAGAACACCATGTCTTACAGCGAAAAAGTCCTCGACCATTACGAAAATCCCCGCAACGTCGGTTCCTTCACCAAGGACGACGATGGCGTCGGCACCGGCATGGTGGGTGCGCCCGCCTGCGGCGACGTGATGAAGCTGCAAATCAAGGTCGGCGCCGATGGCCGTATCGAAGATGCCAAGTTCAAGACTTACGGCTGTGGCTCGGCGATCGCCTCGTCTTCGCTGGTGACCGAATGGGTCAAGGGCAAGACGCTCGATCAGGCGATGGAAATCAAGAACACCGCCATCGCCGAAGAACTCGCGCTGCCGCCGGTGAAGATCCATTGCTCGATCCTGGCCGAAGACGCGATCAAGGCCGCGGTCGCCGATTACAAGCAGAAAAAAGGTCTGGAGTAAGCGTCATGGCAGTCACCCTGTCCGAGCGCGCGGCGCAACATATCAGCAACTTCCTCGCCAAACGCGGCAAGGGCGTCGGCATCCGTCTCGGCGTGCGTACCACCGGTTGTTCCGGCATGGCCTACAAGCTGGAATTTGCCGATGAGGCGCCGGAAGGCGACGAGGTATTCACCAGCTTTGGGGTGACGGTGTTCGTCGATCCGAAAAGCCTGGCGTATATCGACGGTACCGAACTCGACTACACCCGCGAGGGCCTGAACGAAGGCTTCAAGTTCAACAACCCGAACGTGAAGAACGAGTGCGGGTGCGGCGAGTCGTTCAACGTCTGATTGGGTAAGCGGAAAGTGGTGAGGGCGGTTGACGCGCGCGCCGCTTCTTCCGCTTGCTGCTCGAGCATTCACGATGGATTTCACTCAATCTCACTTCGCGCTTTTCGGCCTGCCGCAATCCTACGCACTCGATCGCAACCAGCTCGACGTGGCGTATCGCGAACTGCAGAATGCAGTGCATCCGGATAGATTCGCGGCGCAGCCCGAAGCCGAACAGCGGGTGGCGATGCAGTGGGCGACGCAGGTCAACGAGGCATACCAGACGCTCAAGCATCCGGTTAATCGTGGCGTGTATCTGCTGAAGTTGCAGGGAATCGACGCGCTCGACGCCAGCAACACCCAAATGGCGCCGGCCTTCCTGATGCAGCAGATGGAGTGGCGCGAGGCGATCGATGAGGCGCGTGCCGCAAAAAGCGTGGAGACGCTCGACGCTTTGACCGGCGATCTGCGCGCGGCGCATCGTCACATCGAGACACGGCTGGCTGAACTGCTCGACCGCGCGCACGATTTTTCTGCCGCGACCGAGTCCGTGCGCCAGTTGCGTTTCATGGACAAACTCATCGCCGAAGTCGGCGACGTATACGAAGAACTCGAAAGTTAAGACAAGACATGGCCCTGTTGCAGATATCCGAACCCGGCATGTCCACTGCCCCGCACCAGCACCGGCTGGCGGTCGGCATCGATCTGGGCACCACCAACTCGCTGGTGGCCACCGTGCGTTCCGGGCTCTCGATGGTGCTGGACGACGCTGCGGGACATTCGCTGCTGCCGTCGGTGGTGCGTTACCACGCCAGCGGCGATGTGGAGGTGGGATATCCCGCCCAGTCCGCGCAGAACCTGGATCCCCACAACACCATCGTGTCGGTGAAGCGTTTCATGGGGCGAGGCATCGCCGACATCGCCGACATCGCCAGCCTGCCGTATCGCTTTGTCGATGCGCCCGGCATGGTGCAGCTGAAAACTGCCGCCGGGGTGAAAAGTCCGGTCGAGGTGTCGGCCGACATTCTGAAAGTGCTGCGCCAGCGCGCCGAAGCCGCGATGGGCGGCGAATTGGTCGGCGCGGTCATTACCGTGCCGGCGTATTTCGACGACGCCCAGCGCCAGGCGACCAAGGACGCCGCGCAACTGGCAGGGCTGAATGTGCTGCGCCTGTTGAACGAGCCGACCGCGGCGGCGATCGCCTACGGGCTCGATAACGCCTCCGAAGGGGTCTACGCGGTCTACGATCTCGGCGGCGGGACTTTTGATGTCTCCATTCTGAAACTGTCCAAGGGGGTGTTCGAAGTGCTGGCCACCCACGGCGACTCTGCCCTCGGCGGCGATGATTTCGACCAGCGCGTGTTCTGCTGGATCGTCGAGCAGGGCCGCTTCCAGCCGCTGTCGGCGGGGGATATGCGCCTGTTGCTGACCAAGGCACGCGACGCCAAGGAGGCCTTGACCGAGCACACCGAGGTGCGCGTCACTGCCGTGCTGTCAACCGGCGAAATGATGGACGCGACGCTGACCCAGGCAGCCTTCAACGCCATGACCGCGAGTCTGGTCAGCAAGACACTCGCCCCCACCCGCAAGGCGCTGCGCGATGCCGGGTTGGCGATGGACGAGGTGAAGGGCGTGGTGATGGTCGGCGGAGCGACCCGCATGCCGTGCGTGCGTCAGGCCGTCGCCGATTTCTTCCAGCAGACGCCGCTGACCAATCTCGATCCCGACAAGGTCGTCGCGCTCGGTGCCGCCATGCAGGCCGACGTGCTGGCGGGCAACCGTGCCGGCGACGACTGGCTGCTGCTCGACGTCATCCCGCTGTCGCTGGGTCTCGAAACCATGGGCGGGCTGACCGAGAAGGTCATCCCGCGCAACACCACCATTCCGACCGCGCGCGCGCAGGAGTTCACCACCTTCAAGGACGGCCAGACCGCGATGAGCGTGCACGTGCTGCAGGGCGAGCGCGAACTGGCATCCGACTGCCGCTCGCTGGCGCGCTTCGAACTGCGCGGCATTCCGCCGATGGTGGCGGGCGCGGCGCGCATCCGCGTCACCTTCCAGGTCGATGCCGACGGTCTGCTGTCGGTGGCGGCGCGCGAACAGAGCACCGGCGTCGAGGCCAGCGTGCAGGTCAAGCCCTCGTATGGTCTGGGCGACGAAGAGATCACCCGCATGCTGAAGGACGCCTTCACCCACGCCAGGGACGACATGTATGCGCGCGCGCTGAACGAGCAGATCGTCGATGCGCAGGGCCTGATCGCCGCTACCCGCGCAGCGATGGCGGAAGACGGCGCGCTGTTGAGTGCGGACGAAACCGCAATGATCGAAACCGGCATTGCCACCCTCGAAACACTGATGGCAGGCACTGATCATCAGGCGATCAAGCGTGGGGTCGAGGCGCTGAATGCGGCCACCACCGAATTCGCCCAGCGCCGCATGGACCGGAATGTACGCCGCGCCATGGCCGGACAGAAACTGGAAACCTTCGGCTAATCCATCATGTTGAACGACGCATTCATCGAATCCCTGCGACTGAAACTCGAAGCCCACCCGATTTACGCGGCGGTGCGGACGCTCGACGACCTGCGCGTATTCATGCAGCACCACGTCTATTCGGTGTGGGATTTCATGTCGCTCATCAAGTACCTGCAAAATGAAGTCGCCCCTGCGCGCTGGCCGTGGACGCCGGGCGGCGATGCGTCGGTTGCGCGTTTCATCAACGAACTGGTGCTGGAAGAGGAAACCGACATTGCGCTGCCGGGTCGCGAAGGCCATACCAGCCACTTCCTGCTCTACCTCGACGCGATGCGTGAAATCGGCGCCGATGCCGACACCTCGGCGCGTTTCGTGCAAAAGGTGGCAGGGCAGGGGATCGACGCCGCGCTGGAATCGGGCCTGCCGCCGGCACCGTCCGCTGCCTTCACCCGCACCACCTTCGATTTTCTCGTCAGCGGCAAGCCGCACCGTGTCGCCGCCGCGCTGGCCTTGGGGCGCGAACACGTGATTCCGTCGATGTTCCGTGCCTTTTTGTCGCGCATGGCGGTCGACGCAAGCACAAGCGCCCAGCTTCCACTATTACCTCAACCGCCACGTTCATCTCGACGAGGATTTCCATGCGCCGCTGTCCTTGCGTCTGCTCGCCGCCTTGTGCGGCGGTGACGCCGGCAAATGGCGCGAAGCCGAAGCGGCGGCCGAAACCGCAGTCAACGCCCGTATGCTTTTCTGGGACGGCGTGCTAAAAGCCTTGCCCAGCCAGCACGCCCAAGCCGCCTGACCCACTCTTCAGCTGAATTCAAGAAGCCATGCCCCAACTCATCGTACTGCCCCACGTCGAACTCTGTCCCGAAGGCGCCGTCATCGACGCCAATCCGGCGACACCCTCTGCGACACCCTGCTCGCCAACGGCATCGAGATCGAACACGCCTGCGAAAAGTCCTGTGCCTGCACCACCTGCCACGTCATCGTGCGCGAAGGCTTCAATTCGCTGCCGAAGCTTCCACCGAAGACGAGGACGATCTGCTCGACAAGGCCTGGGGACTGGAACCACAATCACGCCTGTCGTGCCAGGCGCGCGTCGAACGGCAGCGACCTGGTGATCGAAATACCGAAATACACCATCAACATGGTGAAAGAAGGGCATTGATATGAAATGGACCGATTCCCTGGACATCGCCATCGAGCTGGCCGAAGCCCATCCCGAAATCGACCCGCGCACCATCCGCTTTACCGACCTGCACGGATGGGTGATGGAACTGCCCGACTTCGACGACGACCCCGATCACTCCGGCGAAAAGATCCTCGAAGCGATCCAGATGGCGTGGATCGACGAAGTGAGTTGATTCAGGGATAGGTAGCTGACACCCGGGCGACTCGCATTTGCGGGTTCAGCCACTATCTTGAAGGCTGTTGATACGACGGAGCCGGCCATGAGTCACAAGCACGAAAGCCTGTTGCGCTCCATTTTCGAGGGTCCGGTGGGTGGCAACGTCCACTGGCGCGAAGTTGAAGCCATGCTGACGCATCTGGGCGCCAAAGTCGAGCCGCATCACGGCGCGAGCTTTCGCGTGGTGCTGAACGGCGTGGAAGGCTTCCTGTCATCGTCCGCACAACAGCAGCACCTGCACCAAGCAGGAACTGCGTCATGTGCGGGATTATCTGATATCGGCCGGGGTGAGCCTGTCGTCGCATCAGTCCGACGAATCATGAGTGAGTGTCCGGTGTGTGGACACAAGGTTTGCTGTCTGCCTCGATGCGAGTGGGTGCTCAATTTGCTGCGCGCAGGCGCTTCCGGTATGATGCGCCGCTCTCGGAGAGGTGGATGAGTGGTTTAAGTCGCA
>CAWFTM010000010.1:0-127728 GCA_963818665.1 uncultured Hydrogenophilales bacterium
AGCACCTGTGTTCCAATTCCCTTTCGGGCACTCCCGCATCTCTGCAGGATTCTGGACATGTCAAGGGTAGGTAAGGTTTTTCGCGTTGCATCGAATTAATCCACATCATCCACCGCTTGTGCGGGTCCCCGTCAATTCCTTTGAGTTTTAATCTTGCGACCGTACTCCCCAGGCGGTCAACTTCACGCGTTAGCTTCGTTACTAAGGGATTTCACTCCCCCAACAACCAGTTGACATCGTTTAGGGCGTGGACTACCAGGGTATCTAATCCTGTTTGCTACCCACGCTTTCGTACATGAGCGTCAGTGTTATCCCAGGGGGCTGCCTTCGCCATCGGTATTCCTCCACATCTCTACGCATTTCACTGCTACACGTGGAATTCTACCCCCCTCTGACACACTCTAGACTGCCAGTTCAAAATGCCATTCCCAGGTTAAGCCCGGGGATTTCACATCTTGCTTAACAATCCGCCTGCGCACGCTTTACGCCCAGTAATTCCGATTAACGCTCGCACCCTACGTATTACCGCGGCTGCTGGCACGTAGTTAGCCGGTGCTTCTTCTGCAGGTACCGTCATTAGCACGCTATGTTAGAGCGTACCGTTTCGTTCCTGCTGAAAGAGCTTTACAACCCGAAGGCCTTCTTCACTCACGCGGAATGGCTGGATCAGGGTTGCCCCCATTGTCCAAAATTCCCCACTGCTGCCTCCCGTAGGAGTCTGGACCGTGTCTCAGTTCCAGTGTGGCGGATCATCCTCTCAGACCCGCTACTGATCGTCGCCTTGGTAGGCCTTTACCCCACCAACTAGCTAATCAGACGTCGGCCGCTCGAATAACGCAAGGTCTTGCGATCCCCTGCTTTCCCCCGGAGGGCGTATGCGGTATTAGCACAACTTTCGCTGCGTTATCCCCCATTACTCGGTACGTTCCGACGCATTACTCACCCGTTCGCCACTCGCCACCAGGAGCAAGCTCCCGTGCTGCCGTTCGACTTGCATGTGTAAAGCATTCCGCCAGCGTTCAATCTGAGCCAGGATCAAACTCTTCAGTTCAATCTCTGCAATTACTTCAAATACTTCTTCGCTCAACTCAAAATGAATTAACTTCAATTCAAGTGTGAGCATTTATGCTAGTTGCCACCCCAGCCAAAGCCAGAACAGCTACCACCACAACACCCACACCTATCGGCTGTAAATTGTTAAAGATCAATCGATTAGCACAGCGGCGTTTGCTGCCGGGCCGTTCGAGAAGGTGCGCATTCTACAGAGCAGAAATAATCCGTCAACACTTTCTGCAATTTAATTTTCAAATAATCGTGACGCGCGCGAATTTCCGCTTGCCGACCTGCGCCACCACTGTCGCTCCCACGGGCACGCTCACGCCCTTGTCGGCGACGCGTTCGCCGTCAAGCTTCACGCCGCCGCCAGCGATCTGGCGGATGGCGTCGGAGGTGCTCGCCACCAATCCGGCCTGCTTCAGCAACTGCGGCACCGCCAGCGCACCGTCGAAGCCGGGCAGGCTGATCTCAGGCATCTCGTCGGGCAAGGCGCCGCGCTGGAAGCGCGCTTCGAATTCAGCCAGCGCCTGCTCTGCGGCAGCCGCGCCATGGAAGCGCGCAACGATCTCCTGCGCAAAGCCGACCTTGATGTTGCGCGGGTTGGCGCCTTCGGCGACCTGACGCTTCCAGCCTTCGATGGTCGCAAGCGACTCAAACGACAGCAAATTAATGTAGCGCCACATCAGGTCGTCTGAAATCGACATCAGCTTGCCGAAGATTTCCTGCGGCGGCTCGTTGATGCCGATGTAATTGCCCAGTGACTTCGACATTTTGTTGACGCCATCCAGACCCTTCCAGCAGCGGCATGGTCAGAATGCACTGGGCAGGCTGGCCATGATGCTTTTGCAACTCGCGCCCCATCAGCAGGTTGAATTTCTGGTCCGTGCCGCCCAATTCGACGTCCGCTTTCAGTTCAACCGAGTCGTAGCCCTGGATCAGCGGGTACAGAAACTCATGGATCGCGATCGGCTGCTGACTGTTGTAACGTTTATGGAAATCGTCGCGCTCCAGCATGCGCGCCACGGTATGGGTTGCCGCCAGACGGATCATGCCGACAGAACCCAGCTTTTCCATCCACTCCGAATTAAAACGCACCTCGGTCAGGGCTGGATCGAGAATCTTGAACACCTGTTCCTGATAGGTTTTGGCGTTTTCCGCTACCGCTTCACGGGTGAGGGGCGGGCGTGTGGTGTTTTTACCGGTCGGGTCGCCGATCATGCCAGTGAAATCCCCGATCAGGAAAATGACCTGGTGCCCCATGGTCTGAAACTGCCGCAATTTATTCAGCAGCACGGTATGCCCCAGATGAAGATCTGGGGCCGTCGGATCAAAACCCGCCTTGATCCGCAACGGCCGACCCGTTTTCAGTTTCTCGATCAACTCGGCCTCGACCAGCAACTCGCCGACTCCACGCTTGATTTCCTGCAAAGCGTCCTGCATCGATTTCCTCTCTCCGGGTCAAGTTTGCCGAAACCTGACCGTTAACCTTGAATACCATTTCTCCAACACAGCGCAAGCCACTGTTTGGATTGAAAAATTTACCGGGATGATTTGTGTTAAAATCCGGGTTCGATTACGTAAGGGAAACGGTCTATGCCGCTCACCAAACTGAGAATCTTAACCGATCGCATGACCGGAGCGGAACGCCGCTTCAGCCTGCGCACCTTGGTTGCACTCTCCAGCCTGCCGCTGTTTGGCGTTGTTGCCGCCTTCGGTCTGGCGCCTGACACCAGTACGCTTGACATCGCTCCAGACACCATCGCTGAAGCCATCGTTCTGCCGACTCTGAT
This sequence comes from uncultured Hydrogenophilales bacterium, assembly GCA_963818665.1. Classification (GTDB taxonomy): domain Bacteria; phylum Pseudomonadota; class Gammaproteobacteria; order Burkholderiales; family Thiobacillaceae; genus Thiobacillus. The sequence goes on from CAWFTM010000010.1 coordinate 2,847, forward strand.
TTCCGCAAGCAATGCCGCCACGTTCCAGCGCGAAAGCGTGATGCAATCGGGCGACACCCTGACCAGCGCACTATCGCGGCTCAAGATCGATGATCTCGAAATTCAGCGTTTGCTGGCAACCGATGCCGTGCGCCAGTTGGCTTCCGGCATCCGTGCCGGCAAACGGATCCAGGCCACCACCACGCAGGATGGTCAATTGCTGACCATTCAATTCGAGCGCGGCGACGCTCCTGCCCTGATAGTACGTCGACAGGGTGAAGCCTATGTCGCAGAAGAAGGCAATGACCTGATCGAGTCCCGTGTGGTGATGCGCTCTGGCCGCATCCTGTCATCGCTTTATGGCGCAACCGATAGTGCCGGCATCCCCGATAAAATCGCCGACCAGATGGCGGATATCCTCTCCACCAGCCTGGATTTCCGCGACGACCTGCGCCGCGGCGACACCTTCTCGGTCATTTACACGGTTAACTACCGCAACGGCGAACCCGTTGCCACCGGCAAACTGCTGGCCACCGAGTTCATCAACGGCGGCAAGTCACACCGCGCCGTTCTGTTCCGCGACCCCTTCGGGCGCGAGGACTATTACACGCCCGAGGGTGAATCGCTGAAAAAAGGTTTCCTGCGCTCGCCGCTCGAGTTTTCCCGCGTCACCTCCAGTTTCAGCAACTCACGCAAGCATCCTGTTTATGGCTTCCACCGCGCCCATACCGGCGTCGACTTCGGCGCCCCTACCGGCACCCGGGTCAAGGCCACCAGCGACGCCACCGTGAAGTTCGCCGGGCGCAGGGGCGGCTACGGCAACCTCGTCATCCTGCAGCATGCCAATGGCTATGAAACCTACTATGCCCACCTGAGCGCGTTTGCGTCCGGGATTCGTTCCGGCCGCGCGATCGGTCAAGGCCAGGTCATTGCCTATGTCGGTTCGACTGGCGCTTCCTCCGGCCCGCACCTGCACTATGAAGTACGCATCGCAGGCCGGCCACAGAATCCCATGACAATCAAGTTGCCGGGTTCCGCCCCGCTGGACGTGGCGCAACGTGCGCGCTTCATGCAGCAAACCGCCAACTGGTCTGAAAAGCTGGCCCTGTTGCGCGGCACCAACCTCGCCGCACTCGATTGAGCGCAGACTCCGGACATGAGACCGAACATTATGTCGGCCTCATGTCCGGCACCAGTCTCGATGGCGTTGATGCGGTTCTCGCCGAAATAAGCCCCACTGGGCAAACCCGGCTCATCCATTCCCTTTACCTGCCTTACGACGACAGTCTGCGCGCGCAGTTGCTGGCGTTGCACACGCCCCAGCCTGATGAAATCCACCTGGCAGCCTGCGCCGGAAACGATTTGGCGCATCTGTACGCCCAAGCGATCAATGAATTGTTAGACGGGGCCGCTCCCGCCACCGTGCTCGCGGCTGGATGTCACGGCCAAACACTGCGGCACCGCCCTGCAGACGGCTATACCTTGCAGATTGGTAACGCGGCACTACTGGCCGAACTCACCGGAATCACCGTCATCGCCGATTTCCGCAGCCGCGACATCGCAGCCGGCGGCCAAGGCGCGCCGCTGGTACCTGCCTTCCACGCCCAGGCACTGGCGCATCCCGCCATCCATCGCGTCATCGCCAACATTGGCGGCATCGCCAACATCACCGACTTGCCCGTATCTGGCGCAGTGCGCGGCTGGGATACCGGCCCCGGCAACATGCTGCTGGATGCGTGGATCAAGCGACACAGCGGCGCCCATTTCGACCGCGATGGCGCATGGGCGGCCAGCGGAACCGTCCACCCCAACTTGCTGAACAAGTTGATCAGCCACCCCTACCTGAAACTGCCCCCACCCAAAAGCGCCGGGCGCGAACAATTCAACCTGGATGGGCTGGACACCACGCTATGCAGCCTGAATCAGGAGATCGACCCCGCCGATGTGCAGGCTACCCTGCTCGAATACACGGCCATCAGCTTGAGCGATGCGGTGAACCGGGAATGCACCGGGGTTGAGGAACTCTATGTTTGCGGGGGCGGCGCGCACAACAGCTTTTTAATGCAGCGTATCAACGCCCACCTGCCAAACATCCAGGTAGCAACCACCCGCACGCTCGGCATCGATCCAGACTGGGTGGAAGCGCTTGCTTTCGCTTGGCTGGCACGGCAAACGCTGCATCATGCGCCGGGCAACCTGCCAGCGGTCACCGGTGCGCGGGGTGCGCGGATTCTGGGCGCGATTTACCCTGCCTGAACGCAACACCCAATAAAAAAGCGGCCGCGGCCGCTTTTTTATTGGGTGTTGCGATAAATACTCAGGCCGAGAACGACGAGCCGCAACCGCAAGTGGTCGTGGCGTTCGGGTTCTTGATGACGAACTGCGCGCCTTCCAGTCCTTCCGAATAATCGATTTCAGCGCCCACCAGATACTGGAAGCTCATCGAGTCAACCAGCAGGGTCACGCCGTTTTTCACCATTGCGGTGTCGTCGGCATTTTGCGCTTCGTCGAAGGTAAAGCCGTACTGGAAGCCGGAACAGCCACCGCCGGACACGAATACACGCAGTTTCAGGTCGGGATTGCCTTCTTCGTCGATCAGGCTTTTGACTTTGCTGGCTGCGCTATCGGTAAAGATCAGCGGCATGTCCATTTCGGTTGCTGCGTTCATGTTGGTGCTCCTTAAATAAGTGTGGGCTAATTATCCGCATCACCCGTTCTGCGTCAAGCAATGACCCTGTTCATGCCGCGGAGTTCCATACGTTACGGCAGCATGCCCACATCGGCCAGCGCCGTATCCTCAGGCAGATCGAACAGGATATTCATGTTCTGCACCGCCTGCCCTGCCGCTCCCTTGACCAGGTTGTCGATTACCGACAACACCACCACGGTATCGCCTCCCTGCGGCCGGTGCACGGCAATACGACAGACGTTCGCACCACGCACCGAACGGGTTTCCGGATGGGCGCCAGCAGGCAGCACATCGACAAAGGCCTCGCCTGCATAGCGCTTCTCGAACAGCGCTTGCAGGTCGATATCGGCGCTGATCTTGGCGTACAGGGTGGCGTGAATGCCTCGGATCAGCGGCAGCAGATGCGGCACGAAAGTGAAGCCCACCGGTTTGCCGGCGAAACTTTCCAGCCCCTGCTTGATTTCCGGCCAGTGGCGGTGACCACCGACAGCGTAAGCCTTGAAGTTGTCCGCCGCTTCGGCAAATAAAATATGGGTTTCCGGCTTGCGCCCGGCACCAGACACACCCGACTTGGCATCCGCCACCAGAAAGCCGGTGTCGACCGCGCCGGACTCCAGCAGCGGCAGGAACCCCAGTTGCACCGCCGTCGGATAACAGCCCGGGTTGGCGATCAGACGCGCGCCCTTGATGGCGGCGCGGTTGATCTCGGGCAGACCGTACACCGCTTCGGCCACCAGATCCGGGCAGGCGTGCTCCATCTTGTACCACTGCTCCCACACCGCGATGTCCTTGATGCGGAAATCGGCCGCCAGGTCGATCACCTTGACGCCGGCATCGAGCAGCGCGCGGGTCTGCTGCATCGCCACACCATTGGGGGTGGCGAAGAACACCACGTCGCAATGTTCCAGCCCCGCTTCTTCCGGAGTGGAAAAAGCCAGGCTCACCCGTCCGCGCAGATTGGGGAACATGTCGGCCACCGGCATCCCGGCTTCCTTGCGTGAGGTAATCGCTTTCAATTCCACCTGCGGATGACGCGCCAGCAGGCGCAGCAGCTCGACCCCGGTGTAGCCCGTGCCGCCCACAATTCCGACTTTGATCATGGCCTGATTCCGATGCAAATAATGGGCGTTATTGTAAGACACGCCTTGTGTCAGATATAAAAAAAGCCGCCCAGCAATGGACGGCTTTTTCCCCAAACAGTCGAAGCGGCTGGATCTGTACGATCAGCGCTTGGAGAACTGCTTGCGGCGACGCGCCTTGTGGAAGCCGACTTTTTTACGTTCGACTTCGCGAGCATCGCGGGTCACCAAGCCAGCGGCCTTGAGCACAGGCTTCATCTCGGGCGAAAACTCGATCAGCGCACGGGTGATGCCGTGACGCACCGCACCGGCCTGACCGGATTCACCGCCACCCGCCACGTTGACCATGATGTCAAACTTATCCAGGTTCTCGGTCAGCACCAGCGGCTGACGCACGATCATGCGGCCGGTTTCGCGGGAGAAATACTCGTCCACCGGCTTGTCGTTGACAACGATCTTGCCGCTGCCGGCCTTGATGAACACGCGCGCAACCGATTCCTTGCGTCGCCCCGTACCGTAGTTGTAATTACCGATCATGGTGTGGCCTTAGATTTGAGCGTTGATTTCCAGCGGCTGGGGCTGCTGCGCCTCGTGCGGATGGTCCGCGCCCGCATAAATTTTCATTTTCTTGATCATGGCGTAGCCAAGCGGGCCTTTGGGCAGCATGCCCTTGACTGCTTTTTCCAGCGCACGACCGGGGAAACGCTCCTGCATCTTGCCGAAGGTCGTTTCGTAGATGCCGCCCGGGTAACCGGAGTGGCGATAGTACTTCTTGTCGAGTTCCTTGTTGCCAGTCACGCGCATCTTGCTCGCGTTCACGACCACGATGTAATCGCCCGTATCGACGTGCGGGGTGAACTCGGGCTTGTGCTTGCCGCGCAGACGGCGGGCAATCTCGGAAGCCAGGCGACCCAGCACTTTGTTATCAGCATCAACCACGAACCAGTCGCGTTTGACTTCATGCGTTTTAGCGGAAAAGGTTTTCATGACCCAACCTCTGCACAGAGGACTATCTCGGAAAGCCGGGCATTCTAACTGCCCACCCGGCACAAAGTCAAACACTGGATGCGAATCCCCCAACAGACCGACTTTCATTCCCGTTTCCCAAACCGCCAGCCGGGCGCAGTGCCGCTGTTGCCTGCCTCGCGCCGCCACGAATGACTGGGCATAAATATGGTAAAAACCCAGCTCAAATTTACCTGAAAGATCCCAATGAAAGCTCGCATCAAACTCATCGAAGGCGTCAGCTTCGTCGGCCAGAGTGAATCCGGCCACAGCGTCGTCATGGACGGCCCGCCGGATTCTGGTGGCAAAAACCTTGGCGTGCGGCCGATGGAAATGCTGCTGTTGGGTCTAGGGGGATGCTCCGCCTTCGACGTCGTCCATATTCTGCGCAAGGCTCGCCAACAGATCACCGACTGCGTCGCCGAGCTCGACGCCACTCGCGCCGACACCGACCCCAAAGTGTTCACCAAAATTCACATTCATTTCGTCGTCACCGGCATTGCGCTCGACCCCAAGCGCGTGGAGCAGGCGGTGAATTTGTCCGCCGAAAAATACTGCTCGGCCAGCATCATGCTGGGCAAGGTGGCCGAAATCACACATGACTTCGAGGTGATGGAAGGCTGATCTTAAAAACGGCTACAAAGGAGCCCGTTCTGCTTCAAGCGTACGAGTTCAGGCCATCGATTACGTTTCGGCTGCGCTGTTGATTGCACACCGGATCACCTCAGGCGTAAATCCCCGACTCTGCATGAAACGTATTTGCCGCGCTTTCTCGGTCATGTCTGCGGGAGCTGAGCCGAATTTCTTTTTCCACACCTCGCGCGCGCGCTCGAGTTCGCTGTCGCGATTTTCACTCAGCACAGCGTCGATAATGGCATCGCTCACGCCGCGCTGGCGCAGGTCATAGGCCAGCTTGATGCCGCCAGCGCGTGCGCGGTGGTCGGCCACGTAGCTTTCGGCGAAACGCTGGTCCGACAGCCACTTTTTGTCTTCGAACGCGTCCAGCAGGGGGCGGATATCCTCGGCCGGATAGCCCGCCTGCTCCAGCTTGCGGCTGAGTTCGGCGCGGCTGTGTTCGCGCCGCGCCAGCAAGCCCAGCGCGCGTTCGCGCAGCTTGTTCGCTTGCGCTTCGGCGCCGGGTTCAGGCATCGGCTTCGGCGGGCGCCATGGCCTGGCTGTTGACGCCCACGGCGGCGCGCACTTTGGCTTCGATCTCGGCGGCGATTTCCGGATGCTCTTTCAGGTATTCGCGCGCGTTGTCCTTGCCCTGCCCGATTTTTTCGCCGTTGTAGGCATACCAGGCACCGGATTTGTCGACCAGTTTGTGGAGGACGCCGAGTTCGATGATTTCGCCTTCGCGCGAGATGCCCTGGCCGTACAAAATATCGAAAAAGGCCTCCTTGAACGGCGGCGAGACCTTGTTCTTGACGACCTTGACCTTGGTTTCGTTGCCGATGATTTCGTCGCCTTTCTTGATCGCGCCGATGCGGCGGATGTCGAGGCGGACGGAGGCGTAGAACTTCAGCGCATTGCCGCCGGTGGTGGTTTCGGGGCTGCCGAACATGACGCCGATTTTCATCCGGATCTGGTTGATGAAAATCACCAGGGTGTTGGTGCGCTTGATGTTGGCAGTGAGCTTGCGCAGCGCCTGGCTCATCAGGCGCGCTTGCAGGCCCATGTGCGAGTCGCCCATTTCGCCTTCGATTTCGGCCTTGGGCGTGAGCGCGGCGACCGAGTCGATCACCACCACGTCAACGCTGCCGGAACGCACCAGCATGTCGGCGATTTCCAGCGCCTGCTCGCCGGTGTCGGGCTGCGAAACCAGCAGGTTGTCGACGTCGACGCCGAGTTTTTGCGCATACGAGGGGTCGAGCGCGTGTTCGGCGTCGATGAAGGCCGCCGTGCCGCCGAGTTTCTGCATTTCGGCAATGACCTGCAGCGTGAGCGTTGTTTTACCGCTCGATTCCGGGCCGTAGATTTCGACGACCCGGCCGCGTGGCAAGCCGCCGATGCCCAGCGCGATATCGAGCCCCAGCGATCCGGTCGAGACGGCCTGAATGTCGCGCGCGACATCATGGTCGCCCAAGCGCATGACGGACCCCTTGCCGAATTGTTTTTCGATTTGCCCGAGTGCCGCGGCAAGTGCCTTCATTTTGTCTTCAGTCATTGCGGCGGTGGCCATGATGCTTCTCCTGTCTGGGTTGCGATGGAGGCAATGTAGGCCATATATTTATTGGTGTCAATATAAAATATCACGTACATACAAAATACACAGTTATTGTTTTTATTTGCTCATGACCTGCCTATAATTCGCTCACAAACAGCTTGTCCGGAGCAAGCGATATGATTTCAAAAGAAAAAATGCGGATGGATGTGAAATGGGCGACGCGCCAGCGGCTGCAATATATCGAGCTGATGGCTTGGTATGCCGGGGGAGTCACGCGCAGCGATGTGGCCAAGGCGTTCGGCCAGTCCGACCCGGCGGCGACCAAAGACCTCAAGCTCTACAACGATCTTGTTCCGGGCAACCTGCGCTACAACCACAACGTGTTCGGTTTTGTGCCGACCGAATCGTTCAGTCCGGCCTTCGCCGACCTGTCGCCCGCCGCCGCACTGCCCATCCTTGCCGCCAACCTGGCGGTGGCGAACGGCCCCTACGGCACGGAACTGATCTACGGACTGCCGACGGCATCGCTGCCGCTGCCCGCCCGTCTGCCCAGCCAGCACACGCTGGCGCAGATCACCCGCGCCATTCATGGCCGCCGCAAACTGCGCGTCAGCTACCGCTCCTTATCGGATCGCGAGTCCGAACCGGCACGCCTGCTCGAACCGCACACCCTGGTCAACACCGGGCTGCGCTGGCACGTGCGCGCGTATAGCGAGGCGACCTGCGATTTCCGCGACTTTGTTCTGTCGCGCATGGCAGACGCCGAATGTCTGGAAGCGGCCGCCGAATCCAGCGCGCAATACGACGACGACTGGGTGGAAACCGTCAGTCTGCAACTGGCGCCGCACGCGGGGCTGGATGCGGCCAAGCGGGAAAATCTGCTGCTGGATTACGGCGCGGCCGGCGGCGTGATCGAACTGGACGTCCGCCGTGCGCTGCTCGGGTATGTATTGCAACGCCTGAATGTCGATACCACGCTGGATCACGGGATGAACCCGGAAACCTGCCAGTTGATGCTGCTCAACCGCGACGAGATCGAGCCGTTTGCGGCGTGGGCGTTCAACTAGGGCGCCGTTCGATCACGCGCGCCCGAGAGCGCGACAATACATGGCAGGCCCTATTGTTCAGGCAGCCATTGATACACAAAGACTCAGGTAGCCACCGGGTCAACCGCCGCGCAGTCGAGCCAGACGCGGCTGCCCTCGATCCTGACCGGATACTCGCGCGCGCAGCCTGTGTCGGGCGCCACCGCACAGCCGGAATCAAGTTCGATGTTCCAGCCATGCATCGGACAGGTGACTTTTTTACCATGGACGATGCCCTGCGACAGCGGCCCGCCCTTGTGCGGACAGCGGTCTTCCAAAGCAAAGATTTCATCTTCGGCGTTGCGGAATACGGCAATATTCACGCTGCCGTGGCGCACCACGCGCGCGCCGAGTTTGGGGATGTCGGCCACATCCAGAATATCGATCCATTGATTCATGTCGGTTCCCTTATGCGACGACGGTTTCAAATTCATGCTTCAGCTTGCCTTCCTTGGCACGCTCCATCCACGGATCTTTCTCGACCGACAGTGCAAACAGCATGCGTTCGTGCAGCGCGCGGCGGCCGTCGTGGTCGTCGAGAATGCGTTTTTTCACGTAATCGAGACCCACGCGCTCGACGTAGTGCACGGTGCGGTCAAGGTAGCGCGCTTCTTCGCGGTACAACTGCAAGAACGCGCCGGTGTACTCCACGACTTCCGCTTCGGTCTTGACCTTGACGAGGAATTGCGCGACTTCGGTCTTGATGCCGCCGTTGCCGGCGACGTAAATCTCCCAGCCGGAATCGACGCCGATGATGCCGACGTCCTTGATCGCGACTTCGGCGCAGTTGCGCGGGCAGCCCGACACCGCGAGCTTGACCTTGTGCGGCGCCCACATCTTCCAGAAGATTTTTTCCAGGTCGACGCCCAGCCTGGTCGAATCCTGGGTGCCGAAGCGGCACCATTCGCTGCCGACACAGGTTTTCACCGTGCGCAGCGCCTTGCCGTAGGCGTGACCCGACGGCATGTCGAGATCGGCCCACACTTTCGGCAGGTCTTCCTTCTTCACCCCGAGCATGTCGATGCGCTGGCCACCGGTGACCTTCAGCGACGGAATGGCGTATTTGTCGACCACATCGGCAATGCGGCGCAATTCGCTCGGTGTCACCTGGCCGCCCCACATGCGCGGAATCACCGAATAGGTGCCGTCCTTCTGGATGTTGGCGTGGGCGCGCTCGTTGATGAAGCGCGATTGCGGATCGTCCTCCGCCTCGCCCGGCCAGGTCGAGATCAAATAGTAGTTCAGCGCGGTACGGCAGCTGGCGCAGCCGTTGGGCGTGCGCCATTCCATGAAGGTCTGCACCTGCGGAATCGTCAGCAGCTTGTTCTGCCGGATCGCCGCGCGCACCTCTTCGTGGGTGTGGTCGGTGCAGCCGCACATCGACTTGGTTTTCGGCGTGGCGGAATAATCGCCGCCCGCCGTCACCGCCAGAATCTGCTCGACCAGGCCGGTGCAGGAACCGCACGACGACGACGCCTTGGTGTGCTTGCGCACGTCTTCCAGCGTGAACAGGCCCTTCTCGCGGATCGCCTTGACGATATCGCCCTTGCACACGCCGTTGCAGCCGCACACTTCCATGTCGTCGGTCATGCTGGCGGCCTTGTTGATGCCCTGGTGGCCGAGGTTGCCGCAATGGTCCTGGCCGAACATCAGGTGGTCGCGCAGCTCGGTGACGTCCTTGCCGTCGCGCAACAGCGAGAAATACCAGGCGCCGTCGACGGTGTCGCCGTACATCACGCCGCCGACCAGCTTGTTGTCCTTGATGACGAGCTTCTTGTAGACGCCGCCGAGCGGATCGGAATAGAGAATCGCTTCGGTGCCCTCGCCGCCCATGTAATCGCCCGCGGAAAACAGGTCGATACCGGTGACCTTGAGCTTGGTCGAAGTCACCGAGCCCTGGTAGCGACCGATACCGTACTGCGCGAGGTGGTTGGCGCACACCTTGGCCTGCTCGAACAGCGGGGCGACCAGGCCGTAGGCAACGCCGCGATGCGCGGCGCATTCGCCGATCGAATAGATGCGCGGGTCGAAGGTCTGCAGGGTGTCGTTGACGACGATGCCGCGATTGCAGTGCAGCCCGGCGGATTCTGCGAGCTCGGTGTTGGGGCGGATGCCGACGGCCATCACCACCAGATCGGCGGGCGCGCTGTCGCCATCCTTGAACTTGATTGCAGCGACGCGACCCGATTCCCCCTTCACCAGCTCGGCGGTCTGCTTTTGCAGCAGGAATTTCATGCCCTTGGCTTCCAGGCTTTTTTGCAGCAGGCGCGCCGCGGGTTCGTCCAGCTGGCGCTCCATCAGCCACGGTGCGATGTGCACCACGCTCACCTCCATCCCGCGCTTCATCAGGCCGTTCGCCGCTTCCAGGCCAAGCAGGCCGCCGCCGATGACGACGGCGTGCTTGTACTGGCTGGCGGCGCTCACCATGGCCTCGACATCGGCAATGTCGCGGAAGCTGATGACGCCGGGCAGATCCGCACCGGGCACCGGCAGGATGAAGGGAGTGGAACCGGTCGCCAGCAGCAGGCGGTCGTACTCGGCGCGGGTGCCGTCCGCGGTCTCGACGCAACGGTTCTTGCGGTCGATTTTCACGACCTTCTTGCCCGTGTGCAGGGTGATGCTGGTTATCGCGATACCAGTCGAGCGGATTCAGCACGATGTCGTCGACCGTCTGTTCGCCCGCCAGCACCGGCGACAGCAGAATGCGGTTGTAGTTGGGGTGCGGCTCGGCGCCGAACACCGTGATCTCATACATCTCGGGCGCCAGCTTCAGCAACTCTTCCAGCGTGCGTACGCCGGCCATGCCGTTGCCCACCATGACGAGCTTCATTTTGGGCCCCACAGGGGACGTGCTCATATCCATATCACCACTCCGAACAAAGTAGACTGAGAAACACCGATCGGATACCTCGTTGTATCCCGCTTGATTTGCACTTGAGGACGATACTGCTGCCTGCGCACCATAACAAAGCAATCGTTATGCCAGGCCATAGCAACACAAAATGCCTTTGATTTGACTGGATTAAGCACTCCGCTCGGCGATGAGCGAGCGTATCGAGCACCATAGCGGTGCCATGCAGAGGGGATATGCACCGCAAATTACGCGGGCGTTTGCTGCGTAAAGGTGCAGGAGCGGAAACGCCTTTACGCTAAGAAGGATGGCTTGCGCCACGTGATCGCGACCATAAAAAACGGGCTCCCGAAGGAGCCCGTTTCAGCTTCGTCATTCAAACCGGGTTGCCCCGGCATGAAATTAGAAGGAGTGCTTCACGCCCACGACCGAAGACGCGTGGGATGGCATCGGTAGTTGCAATGTCTGACGTCGCTGGCACCAGACCGGCACCCAGGCCGAGGCGCTGCTGACGGCGTCGTTGCGTGACGTTCGAGCCATCAGCTACAGAGCGTACACAGCGGTGCGCTTGGACAGGTTGTAGTCAGCACGCCGAGCGTGTAGCTGCTCACCGCCGTTATCGACACAGCCGCGTCGTACTTCACCTCATGTAGTTGGCCTTGAAGACGAACGTTGCCCATGGTCTAGGAACCGCCAGGCCATCCATGCGTCGCAGTCGCCAGGCAGGCGCCGACCGTGGTCGAATCATCTTCCAGCTGTCGTACTGGCCGACGATCTTGAAGCCGCCGAAGGTGAAGCCACCAGCCAGACGCCAGTGTGCGATCGACCCGCAGCATCCAGTGCGTAATCGCCGTCGCTCGTAGCGCAGCACCCAGCGATCAGCGGGCCGTTGGTGTAGGTGGCGTTCACGCTGTAGACAGTCATGTCACTGTCGGTGGCCAGACAGGCAGTCTCGGCGGTAGAGTATCCGGGTCGGCGCGTAGGCGGCAGCGATAGCGGTGAAGCCGGTCCAGTTGGGGGAAATGTAGGCGATGACGTTGTCGGCACGCAGGTCGAAGCGCGCGTCAGCAACCGGGTAGCTTGCTGTTGCGCCCATCAGGTTACGCGAGTCAGCCATGGTGTCGCCGAACAGGTCGACCGCACGACCCACCAGCTTCATCGGGGTGTCGTGGTTACCGATCAGCGCGGTACCCCAGCCACCCTTCAGGCCGACGAAGCTGTTACGGCTAGCCAGAAGCTACCGTTCTGCTCGTCAGCGTTGACGCCGGATTCGATCTGCCAGATTGCGGTCAGGCCGCCACCCAGATCTTCCGCGCCCTTGAAGCCGATGCGGCTGGCGTTGGAAGTGACGCTGGTGCTGCTGATCTCGACTGGTCACATCGGGATCAACGAAGTACACGGACAGGTTCAGCACGCCGTAGACGTCGACGTTGGAGGTCGCGGCGAAAGCGGGGGCGGAAACGGCGCTGGCGATGGCCAGGGCGATCAGGGATTTCTTCATTGCTTTACTCCTGTAAAAGTAAAAATTAAAAACCAGTCGTGGATAAACCAGTTGGTTCGTAGCTCTGCAGAGCTGTCCCACATGGATATGTGATTGGTGGACGGAGCCAATTATCCAGACTCGCGCCGGGTCAGCAAGCAAACCGGTCAACAATCTGTCGTACGCCGTGAAAGTTGTTGTTTTATTGCCACGACGCACCCCATTACCAGGCTCGCACCTCGCCGCGCACCTGATACAGCCCGTCGCCACCAGGCACCCCTGGACATCCAGTGACCCCCTGCCGGGGCTACAATCCGGGCGTCAGATCTCTTTAACAAGGAGTAGCCCATGCGCTGGGAACGTGGACGTCGCAGTGACAACATCGAAGACCGGCGCGGCATGCGCGTCGGCAAAGCCGGTGGAATCGGCATCGGCGCGATCGTGCTGGCGCTGGTGGTGATGTATTTCGGCGGCGATCCTTCGGTGGTGCTGAACCAGGCCGGCAATCTGGCGCCGGCGCAAACGGAACAATCAACCGCCACCTTCAGCCCGGAAGAGGAAAAGCTCAAGGAATTCATGTCGGTGGTGCTGGCGGACACGGAAGACGTGTGGGGCACGCTGTTTCAAGGATCGGGGCAGGCCTATGTGCACCCCAAACTGGTCCTTTTTTCCGGCGCGGTGCAGTCGGCCTGCGGGCACGCCGAGGCGGCGATGGGGCCGTTTTATTGTCCCGCCGACCAGAAGCTGTATCTGGACATGAGCTTTTTCAACGATCTGGCGCAGCGTCACGATGCGCCGGGCGACTTTGCCCAGGCCTATGTGCTGGCGCACGAAGTCGGCCACCACGTGCAGACGCTGCTCGGCGTATCGGAACAGGTCCACGCGGCCCGCAGCCGGGCGTCGGAAGCCGAAAGCAATGCGCTGCAGGTGCGGATGGAACTGCAGGCCGACTGCTTCGCCGGGGTGTGGGCGCACCACGCCAACCGCCAGCGGCAGATTCTGGAACCGGGCGACACCGAGGAGGCGCTGGCGGCGGCAGCCGGGGTGGGCGACGACCGCCTGCAGAAACAGGCGCGCGGCTACGTGGTGCCGGACTCCTTCACCCACGGATCGTCGGAACAGCGCATGCGCTGGTTCAAGCGCGGTTTGCAGAGCGGCGACCCGGGACAGTGCGACACCTTCAAGGCGGCGCAGCTGTAAGGCGGCGCGCTGGCGCCATCATCGCCCGCCTGACTTGAAACGGCACCCAGCAAAAAGGGCGACCAAGCGGTCGCCCTTTTTGCTGGGTGCTAGGCTTGCGCCCGGTCCCGGCCCTGTCGGTCAGGGCTTTTTCTTGGCGGCCGCGGCCGGTGCCACCACCGAAATAGACAGTGCCTCGGTGTAGCTGATCACCACGTTGTCGCCTTTTGCCACATTGCTGAAACCCTTGACGCCCTCTTTCACGGTCGTGGTGATTTCATTGCCCTTGGGGCCTTTCACGGTCACGGCACGCGTTTTGTGGTCGATTGCCGTAACCACGCCGACGATTTCCGTGCTGCTGGCCACGATCACGCCGGGCTTCGAGCCTTTGGGCGCCCGCACCACAGCCTGTTTTTCCTGCATGCTGGGAGCCGCGCCTGACTTGTTCACGCTGATGGACATTTCCTCCGCAAAGGTCGCCTCGACCTTGTCGCCTGCGTTCATCTGGTTGAAGTTCACCATGTCCGGCCCCGCCGTGAAGGTGTGAGCCTTGCCATCCTTGGCTGTCAGCGTGAAGGTGCGGTTGGCTTTGTCGACTGCGGTGACGGTTGCGCCTGCCGTGATGGAATCGATCACGAGCTTGCTCGGCAGCGCCTCCGAATCGGCCATTGCGGCGGAAGCGGACAGGGCCAGCATGGCTGCACAGACAACGGAATACACTTTTTTCATAACGTCTCCAGGGCGAACAAGGGAATGAGAAGAAATCGACACGGTTCAGATACCACATCGTTCCGGTACTCCTGACAGGGCAGGCAAAACCATGAACCGACCGCGGCCAATATAGCACCCACGCTGTACGGTTCAAACAATGACCTGGCCGGCCAATCAACCTGGCTCGGGGTCAAACCCAACGGCCGAACCCGGCCAACCCAAGCATCAGCCGCACCGCTCCATAGGCCAGCCACGACACCATGCGCTGTGGCCAGGGGCGGCGATGCCAATCGCCGGGATCAAGCGAAATGGACTGGGCAATGGCCTGTTGCAGCCGCTGTTGCAGGTCAAGCGCAAAACCCTCGTCTTCGACCACGATATTGGCCTCACGCGCCAGCAGCAGGCTGAACGGGTCGATATTGCTGGAGCCCACCGTCGCCCAGTAGCCGTCGACCACCGCCACCTTGGCGTGCAGTTCGCTCGCCTGGTATTCGTGAATGTTCACGCCCGCGGCGAGCAGATCACGATACAGGGCACGCGCGGCGGCCTGAAGAAAGGGGTGGTCGGTGTGGCCCTGCACCAGCAGGTGCACCCGCACGCCGCGCGCGGCGGCATTTCTCAGCAACTTTCTGAAGCGCTGGCCGGGCAGGAAATAGGCGCTGGCGATCAGGATTTCGTCGTGTGCCAGCGCCAGCGCGGCGAGGTACACACGCTCGATGTCGCGACGATGGGCGAAGTTGTCGCGCACCACGAAGGCAGCACGCATGTGGCCGTCGGTCGGCCAGGACGGTTCGATCTCGGGCTTGCGCTCGCCCGCCTGCAGCTGCGTCAGCGCCACCAGCCGCCACAGGCGACGCACGCTCCGATGAATGGGGGCGAGCAGCGGGCCCTGGACTTCGACGCTGAAATCGAGCCGCGGCTGGTCGAAACGCACTGGCTCGAAATCGTCGATCAGATTCATCCCGCCGATCAATGCGATGCGCGCATCGATCACCGCCAGCTTGCGATGCAGCCGCCGCAGGCTTTTGGGATTGGAACGCCAGCCCCGGCCCGCCAGCGGACGATAGACCAGCACACTGACGCCCGCCGTTTTGAGCGCCTCCAGCCAGGCAGCCGGCAATTCGCGCGAGCCGACGCCGTCGATCAGCAACTGCACCCGTACCCCGCGCCGCGCCGCACGCATCAGCGCATCGCGCACGGCTGTCGGCACTGGGGTCGGCGTTGAAAATATAGGTTTCGAGATGGATCTCGGTGTGCGCGGCGTCGATGGCCGCGATCAGCGCCGGGAAAAACGCCTGCCCGTTTTGCAGCAGTTGCACCTGGTTACCGGAAACCGGCTCGGCGCCGGAAGAAAACCGCTTCCAGCGACTGCGCACGGCCATCAAGTCGGGCGAAGCTGGGCAGTCAGGGCTGCGTGATCGGAAATGCGGTGCCAGGCATTGCCGGTGTGGACGTGCGCGGCCTGGACGCTGAATCGCCGCACGTAGATACGGTCAAGCTGGAACATCGGCAGAATCGACGGATAACTCCGCGCCGCCTTGCCGTGGTGGGAGGTGAACACTTCGGACAAGCCCAGTTCGTCTTCGAAAAAGCGCCCGGCGCGCACCAGCCAGTCGTTGAAATCGCCCGCCAGAATCAGCGGCGCATCGTCCGGCACCATGGCGCGCACGCGCGCGGCGATCATGGCCAGTTGACGCTTGCGGCCGCGCTCGGTCAGCCCCAGGTGGACGTTGATGCAATGCACTGGCGTGGTCATGCCGGGCACTTCGATCTCGCAATGCAACATGCCCCGACTCTCGAAGGCGTGCGCCGAGATGTCTTCGTTTTCCCACGACAGGATCTTGTAGCGCGACAGGATGGCGTTGCCATGGTGGCCGGTGTCGTAGACGCAGTTTTTGCCATACGCAAAATCGGTGTACACATGGCCCGCCAGAAACTCGTGCTGCGGCTTGCCCGGCCAGTGCTGAAAACGGCTGGCACGCCCGCCGTGGCCGCCCTGCACTTCCTGCAGAAACACGATGTCGGTTCCCAGCGTGCCGAGGCGGTCGCGCAGTTCGTGCACCGTCAATCGCTGGTTGAATTGCGACAGGCCTTTGTGGATGTTGTAGCTGGCGATGTGCAGCGGTGAGGTCATTGTCTAATTATAAGCGCGCGGACAGCAGCCGAATCGCTGCCGCATTGCTGGGCGAAAAACAACGTGCTGCCGCGTCCTGCCAGGGCAGCCAGACGTATTGCAGATGCTCGCGCGGCGCCAGGCTCACCGGCACCGGCGCAGGCAGGCGCAGGCCGAACACGTGTTCGGTGTTGTGCGTTACGCCGGGCGCGTAGCGGTGGCGCCAGCGTGGATAGATTTCGTAGCGATTCTCGATGCCCCACGACACCAGTTCAAGCCGGGTGGCGTCGAGTCCGGTTTCCTCGCGCACTTCGCGGATCGCCGTCTCTACCAGCGTTTCACCCGCGTCTTGCGAGCCGGTCACCGATTGCCAGAGACCCGGCGCATCGGCGCGCTCCATCAGCAGCGCCTGGCCGTCCGCCGTGTAGATGACGACCAGCACCGAAACCGGGATCTTGTGCGCAGTCAAATGATGCGGGCGTTGAGCGGGGTGCCCGTCGTCAGGATGGCGATCAGGCGGTCGATGTTCGGATGCTTGCCGGGATGACGGCTGGCGTCCTCGGTGTGTTCGGCGAATATCGCCAGGCCTTCGGCGGCCGCCTCGGCGTGAATCGCGCCGTATTGCTGCGCGAGATAGGCATACACCCGGAACGAGCCGGCGGTGCCGGGCGCGTTGGCGATGACGGCAACCTCCGCGCCGTTGCCGTCGGTCAGGATGAGCTTCTCGCCCGCGAACTCGGGCAGGGTTTTCAGGGTGTCGGCGAAGTTCATTTGCAAATCATCAGCCGCGAAGGTTCAAGCCGCCTTGTCGGTCGCGACCGGGTTGCGCAGACGGATGTGCAACTCACGCAACTGCTTGTCGTCCACCACGTTCGGCGCATTGGTCATCAGGCAGCTCGCGCGCTGGGTTTTGGGGAAGGCAATGACGTCGCGGATCGACTCGGCGCCGGTCATCAGCGTCACCAGACGATCCAGTCCGAACGCCAGACCGCCGTGCGGCGGCGCGCCGTATTGCAGCGCGTCGAGCAGGAAGCCGAATTTCTCGCGGCGTGCCTCTTCGCTGATGTTGAGCGCGGCAAACACTTTCTCCTGCACCTCCTGCTTGTGGATACGCACCGAGCCGCCGCCGACTTCCCAGCCGTTCAGCACCATGTCGTAGGCTTTCGACAGGCACTTGCCGGGATCGGTGGCGAGCCAGTCTTCGTGGCCGTCTTTCGGCGCGGTGAAGGGATGGTGCAGCGCATCCCAGCGGGCTTCGTCTTCGTTGTATTCGAACATGGGGAAGTCGACCACCCACAGCGGCGCCCAGGCGCGGCCGTCGAGGTGACCTTTCTCGTGGCCGATTTTCAGGCGCAGCGCGCCGAGGGCATCGTTCACCACCTTGGCCTTGTCGGCGCCGAAGAAAATCAGGTCGCCATTTTGCGCGCCGGTACGTTCCATCACCGCACGCAAAGCGCGCTTCGGAGAGGTTCTTGACGATGGGCGACTGCAGGCCGGTTTCGTTCAGCTGCGTCACATCGTTGACCTTGATGTAGGCCAGGCCCTTGGCGCCGTAGATTTTGACGAACTCGGTGTAGGCGTCGATTTCGCTGCGGCTCAGGCTCGCGCCGCCGGGGATGCGCAGCGCCGCGACGCGGCCTTTGGCGTCGTTGGCCGGGCCGGAAAACACCTTGAACGCCACCTCTTTCATGGCGTCGCCGACGTCGACGATCTCCAGCGTCACCCGCATGTCGGGCTTGTCGGAACCGTAGCGATTCATCGCCTCGTGATAGGTCATGCGCGGGAAGGCGGCAGAGAAATCCACATCCTGCGCACGCTTCAACATGTCGCGGATCATGCCTTCGACGAGATTCATGATCTCTTCTTCGCCAAGGAAGGAGGTTTCCAGGTCGACTTGCGTGAATTCGGGCTGACGGTCGGCGCGCAGGTCTTCGTCGCGGAAGCATTTGGTGATCTGGAAGTAGCGGTCGACACCCGCCACCATCAGCAACTGCTTGAACAGCTGCGGGACTTTGCGGCAGCGCGTAGAACATGCCGTCGTGCACCCGGCTCGGCACCAGGTAATCGCGCGCGCCTTCCGGCGTGCTGCGCGTGAGCATCGGCGTTTCGACTTCCATGAAACCATGCGCGTCGAGATAGTCGCGCATGATTTTCGACACGCGATAACGCAGCTTGAGATTCTTCTGCATCGGCTCGCGACGCAGATCAAGGTAGCGATACTGCAGACGGATGTTCTCGTTGATATTGTCGTCGTCGATCTGGAACGGCGGCGTCAGCGAAGGATTCAGCACTTCCAGGTTCTGCGTCAGCATCTCGACCATGCCGGTCGACATATTGGGGTTTTCGGTGCCGGCCGGACGCGGCCGCACCTTGCCTTCGATCTTCAGCACGAATTCGGAACGCACCTCTTCGGCCAGCTTGAATGCGGCCGGGGTATCGGGATCGATCACCACCTGCATCATGCCTTCGCGGTCGCGCAGGTCGATGAAAATCACCCCGCCGTGGTCGCGCCGCCGGTGCGCCCAACCACACAGGGTCACGGTTTTGCCGATGTCGGCAGCGCTGACGGCGCCGCAATAATGAGTACGCATGGTGCTTTTCCTATTGGATACCGGGGCGCGCTTCGCTCGAAGCGACGCCCATCGAGACAATGTTTTTCAAGGCACGGTCGACCGACATGTTCAGTTCGATGACCTCGCTCTTTTTCACATAAAAATAAAAACCGTTGACCGGGCTCGGCGTGGTGGGAATGAACACCGCCACATGCTCGTCCGGCAGCAGCCGCGCCACCTCGTCCGGAAGATTGGTCTGGAACGCCAGCGCCCACGCCTGCGGATGGGGATAGCGCACCAGCAGGACTTTACGAAACGCGTGACCGCTGCCCGACAGCAGCGTGTCGGACACCTGCTTGACGCTGCCATAGATGGTTTTCACCACCGGGATGCGGATCAGTTGCCGCTCCCAGAAGTCGATGATTTTCTGGCCGAAGAAATTGGCGCCAAACATGCCGGTGAGCACAATCACCAGCAGCGTCAGGATCACGCCCAGCCCGGGAACCCGCATCCCGATCCAGGCTTCGGGCTGCCATTGCGCCGGCAGCACGGTCAGGCTCTGATCCATGGTGCCGATCAGCAGGTCGAGCACCCACAGCGTGATGCCCAGCGGCACCCAGATCAACAGGCCGGTAATGAAATAACGTTTCATGAATATCCGCTTTACAAACAAAGAGGCGGGCGGCTTGCACCGCCCGCCTCCCTGTCTCCGCCCGCGTCAGTTACACGCCGGACAGGCGCCCGTGCCACAAGCCGGGGACGGCGCGTCGGGCTTGGCTTCCGCGGGCTTGCTGCCGCCGCCCTTGAAATCGGTGGCGTACCAGCCGTTGCCCTTGAGGGCGAACCCGGCAGCGGTGACCTGCTTGGCGTAATCGGCCTTGCCGCACGACGGGCACACGCTCAACGGCGCATCCGAGATTTTCTGCATTTCGTCCTGGGCAAAGCCGCAGGACGTACATTTGTAAGCGTAAATCGGCATAAAAGTTCTCCGACAATCAAGAAGTTGCGCGATTATACCCAGCGATAGACCCGGGCACAAGTACCGAAACGGCTGGCACAAGCACCCCATAGCGCCGGGCACCCCTCCCAAACAACCGGGCCGAGGGCTTCAGACCCTCAGGCGTCCTGCGTAGTCGCGCGATCAGAACCCCGCGCGGAACTGCAGCAGGACCTGCTGCCCGTCGGTTTCGCGGGTGGGCACGAACTCCGCATCGCCGCCCAGCAGATGGCGGCCGATCAGCGCGACTTCAAGCGGCGTGCCGGATGCGGCGCCGCGCCAGGCGAGCCGCAGGTCGAGACGATTCGCCCCCTCGACTTCGCCTCCGGCGCCCAGCCATCTGAACCCCGCATTCCGGTTCCACAGGCCGCTGATCCACCAGTTCGGGCTCAAGCCATGCTCCGCCAGCAGATTGAACGCGTAGGACGGCGCGGAGTCTTCCCAGTCCGGATTGTCGGCCCGGATGCGCACCCAGGATGGGGCGAAGCGGATGCGGGTGCGCGCCGCAGGTTTCCACTCGACCTGGAATTCGACGCCTTTCACCGTGGCATCGCCCGCATTGAAGAACTGGTATGCCAGATCGTCCTGGCCATCGGCAAACGGCACTTCGGCAAAATCGATCAGGTTGGTGTACTGGTCGTAAAACGCCCGCATGTCGAGCGTCAGGCCGGACGCCGGCCAGGCCTGCCACCAGCCGATTTCACGCGACACAATGCGTTCGGACTTCAGCGAATCCGGCAGGATCAGCAGCGTGTCGGGACCAAAGCCGAAGTCCAGCACGTTTTCCCCGTACAACTCGTAATAGGTCGGCACCCGGTAGCCCAGGTTGTAGGCGACGCGGAACGACTGGGTGAGGTGCGGCTGATAATGCAGGGTCAGCCGGGGGGACACTTCCTCTTCGCCGGCATGGGTCGATTCAAGCATGGCGCCGGCATTCACCAGCCATTCTGGCGCCAGCCTGAACTCGCCGTTGCCATACACACGCCAGGAATTTTCCCGGATCGGCTCGACCTGATTGTAGTAAAAGGGCGATTCCACTTCGTCCATGCGGTATTCGGCACCCAGCGCAGCGCGCACGGACGGGCCCGCCGACACATTCCAGGCGGCGGTCAGGTTTTGCCGCTGGGTTGAAAAACCCAGATCCAGCGGCGCCCCCCCCAGATCGAGAAGGTCGCCGTAGGACTGCTGCGCATAGTTGTAGCTCAGGCGGGTTTCCGCGCCGCTCTCGTAGACTCGTTGCCAGACGACCTGGCCATAGCCTGACTGCACCTTCACCGGATAAGTCAGTCCGGCGTCGATGTCGTCGTCCAGCCGGGTATTCGCGACACCGCCCATGACGCTCAGGGTATCGGTGTCGTTGATAAACCAGTCGCCGCGCCCGTCGGCGTACTGGTCCCGCAAGTCATCCGCTACCGTTCCGTAATCATCCGCTTCGTAATAATCGTCGGCGCGCTGCCCGACCGACAGGCGCCAGTGCCCGGCTTCACCCGCCGCGCCGACCCGTGCGTTCAGTTCGCGATAGCTGCGTTCGCCGGCACCCACCATGACGCCGGCGCGGGTTCCCCCCTCGTCCGACCGGGTCAGAATATTGATAACGCCGAGAAAGGCATTGGCGCCGTAACTGGCCGCCGCCGGCCCGCGTATCACCTCGATGCGGTCGACGTCTTCCAGTGAAATCGGCAGGTTGCGCCAGTACACCTGGCCAAAATCAGGGCTGTATACCGAACGCCCATCGATCAGCACCTGAAAGCGGCGGGAATAGCCGTCACCCAGTCCGTGATAGTTCATGGTCGCAACGAGGCCATCCTGACGCGCCACCGTGAAGCCGGGCACCATCCGCAAGGCGTCGGGCAGCTGGGTAATGCCTGCCGCCCGGATCATGTCACGGTCGATCACCGTGACCGCGGACGGCGAATCTGCCAGCGTCTGGCTCAGCCGGGACGGCGTCAGCACCATCGGGAGTTCGGCCAGAAAATCAGCCTCGTTCAACGCAGCAGCCTGCACGGAAGCGCACAGGAGGCCGCATCCGGCCCCCAACCATCCCCATCGTCCGCCCATCCCTGCTCCCGATTATTTATTATTCGTTGAATCTGTCCTGCTTGATTGATTCATTAGAACGGGATGTCGTCTTCCATGTCGTCGAACCCGCTCGATGCCGGGCGCGCAGCGGGAGCACTCGGGCGCGCTGCCGGTTTCGGCGCGGCCTGCGGCGTGTAACCGCCGTCGTCCATCTCCGCCATGCCGCCACCCCCCTTGCTGCCGAGCATCTGCATGCGGTCGCCGCGGATTTCGGTGGCGTATTTCTCGACGCCGTCCTTGTCGGTGTATTTGCGGGTGCGCAGCGAACCTTCGACGTAAATCTGGCTGCCTTTTTTCAGGTATTGCCCGCAGATTTCAGCCTGACGGCCGAAAAAGCTGATCCGATGCCACTCGGTGGCTTCCTTCATTTCGCCGCTTTTGTCCTTGAATTTGTCGGTAGTGGCCAGCGCCAGATTGGCGACCGCATCGCCGCTCGGCAGGTAGCGCATGTCCGGGTCACGCCCCAGATTGCCGACCAGAATCACTTTATTGACGGATGCCATGTTTCTCCCCTGTTGGTAGCTAGATGTTGCCGAATTCTATCAGGCGGCCGCAGCCAGCAGGCTGCGCGCGCTGGCTTCGTCCCAGCCCTTGAGGCTGACCTTGAGCATGGCGACGCCTTCCTCGGCCAGCACCGCCGCCTCGACCACCCCGGCCACCCCGGCCAGTTGGGCTTTCAGCAGCGCGGCCTGGTCCGGCGGCATCACGGCGATGCGGAACATCCGCGTCCTGATCGCCGGCGGCGCCTGCATCGACAGGCTCGCCAGCAGCCACACCGCCATCAGCACCACGCAAAAAATGAAGACGGCCTGAAAGCCGTGATGCTGAGCCAGCCAGCCGCCAGCCAGGCCGCCGCTGAACAGCCCCAGTGCCTGGGCGGTGTTGTACACGCCCATTGCGGTGCCCTTGGCCGACACCGGCGCCAGTTTGGAAATCAGCGAAGGCAGGCTGGCTTCGAGCAGGTTGAAGGCCACGAAATAAAAGAACAGCGCCCACACGATGCCCCAGAAATGGCCGATGCCGAACGCCAGCCCGATCTGCGCCAGCAGCATCAGTGCCACCGCACCGATGAATACCTGGCGCAACTTGCCGCGTTTTTCGCCCACGATAATGGCCGGCACCATCACCACGAAGGAACCGAGCAGCACCGGCAGATACACCGCCCAGTGCTGCTCGATCGCAAGCCCGGAATTTTTCAGCGCCAGCGGTACGACGACGAACATCGCCATCTGCGCCGCGTGCAGGGCAAAAATGCCGAAGTCGAGGCGGGCGAGCTGGGCATTCTTCAACACGTCGACGAGCTTGGCCGGGTTGGCCTGGGCGTCGGCGTGGAAATGGCTGTCCGCCGGGTCGGGCACCCACACTTTCACCACCCAGATCGCTGCCAGCGCCAGCACGCCGGTCAGCGCGAAGATACCCGGCACACCGATCAGGTGATTGAGCGCCGGGCCGGCGATCAGCGATATCGCGAAGGTGACGCCGATGCTCGAACCGATCAGGGCCATCGCCTTGGTGCGATGCTCCTCGCGGGTAAGGTCGGCCAGCATCGCGGTGACGGCGGCGGACACCGCGCCCGCGCCCTGCAGCGCGCGGCCGGCGATGGTCCAGTAGATATCGGTGGCAGTGGCGGCCAGAAAACTGCCCAGTGCAAACACGATGAGGCCGAAAATGATGACTTTTTTGCGGCCGATGCGATCGGACGCCATGCCGAAAGGAATCATCAGCATGGCCTGGGTGAGGCCATACATGCCCAGGGCAAGGCCCACCAGCGTGTGGTTGTCGCCGCCCGGCAGATGTTCGGCATAGAGCGCGAAGACCGGCAGAATCAGGAACATGCCCAGCATCCGCAGACCGAAAATCGCGGCCAGTCCGGACGCCGCCCGTTTTTCGCTGCGGGTCATGGATTCGGTGAATTCGAGTTCGGACACAGCGGCGGCTTAGGCTGACAACGGAAGTCCGTTATATTAGCAGGTTGCGAATTACGCCTTCTGGCCCCAAAAATGGAATACATCCGCATTCGCGGCGCCCGCACCCACAACCTGAAAAACGTCAACCTCGACCTGCCGCGCAACAAACTGGTGGTGATTACGGGCTTGTCGGGGTCGGGCAAGTCCTCGCTGGCGTTCGACACCTTGTATGCCGAAGGTCAGCGGCGCTACGTCGAATCGCTGTCGGCCTACGCACGGCAGTTTTTGCAGTTGATGGAAAAACCCGATGTCGACCTGATCGAGGGCCTGTCGCCGGCGATCTCGATCGAACAGAAAGCCACCAGCCACAACCCGCGCTCGACCGTCGGCACCGTCACCGAAATTCACGATTACCTGCGCCTGCTGTACGCCCGCGTCGGCGACCCGCGCTGCCCGGAGCACGGCATCACGCTCGCCGCGCAGACGGTGTCGCAGATGGTCGATGCGGTGCTGGCGCTGCCGGAAGACACCAAGCTGATGATCCTGGCGCCGCTGGTGGTGGGGCGCAAGGGCGAGAACCTCGAACTCTTCGGTGAACTGCGCGCGCAGGGTTTCGTGCGGGTGCGGGTCGATGGCAAGGTGCACGAGATCGACGCCGTGCCCAAGCTCGACAAGAACAAGAAGCACACCATCGAAGTGGTGGTGGATCGCCTGAAAGTGCGCACCGACGCCAAGCAGCGTCTGGCCGAAAGTTTCGAGACCGCGCTGCGTCATGCCGATGGGCGCGCCCTGGCGGTGGAAATGGACAGCGAGCAAGGAACACCTGTTCTCCGCCAAGTTCGCCTGCCCGGTATGCAGCTACGCGCTGCCGGAACTGGAGCCGCGCCTGTTCTCGTTCAACAACCCGATGGGCGCATGCAGCCAGTGTGATGGATTGGGCCAGATCACCTTCTTCGATCCGGCGCGCGTGGTCGCTTTCCCGCACCTGTCGCTGGCCAGCGGCGCGATCAAGGGCTGGGACAAGCGCAACCAGTTCTTCTACATGATGCTGCAAAGCCTGGCGATGCATTACGGCTTCGACCTCGACACGCCGTGGGAGTCGCTGCCCGAGCGCATTCAGGACGTCATTCTCAACGGCAGTGGCAAGGAAGCCGTGGCTTTCCAGGTGCTGGCGCCACGCGGCGGCTTCACCACCCGTCAGTATCCATTCGAGGGCGTGCTCGCCAACATGCAGCGCCGCTATCACGAGTCCGACTCGATGGCGGTGCGCGAGGAACTCGCCAAATACCAGAACAACAAGCCCTGCCCCGCCTGCCACGGCACCCGGCTGCGCGAAGAAGCGCGTCATGTGATGGTGGGCGGCGTACCGATTTACGAAGTGAGCGCGATGCCGCTGAAACAGGCGCTGGCGTTTTTCGAGACGCTGACGCTCGACGGCCACCGCGCCCAGATCGCCGACAAGATCGTCAAGGAAATCATCGCCCGCGTCGGTTTCCTCAATAACGTCGGGCTGGATTATTTGTCGCTCGACCGTTCCGCCGACACGCTGTCCGGCGGCGAGTCGCAGCGCATCCGCCTGGCCTCGCAGATCGGCTCCGGCCTCACCGGCGTGATGTACGTGCTGGATGAGCCCTCGATCGGCCTGCACCAGCGCGACAACGACCGCCTGCTCGCCACGCTGAAGCACCTGCGCGACATCGGCAACTCGGTGCTGGTGGTCGAACACGACGAGGACGCGATCCGCGCCGCCGACTACGTGGTCGACATGGGGCCCGGTGCCGGCGTACACGGCGGCGAGGTGGTGGCCGAGGGCACACCGGAGGAAATCCGTCTCGCCGAAAATTCGCTCACCGGCCAGTATCTGTCCGGACGGCGCAACATCGCGATCCCGAAAAGCCGCCGCACGCCGGATGCCGAACGGCAACTGGTACTGACCAACGCCAGCGGCAACAATCTGAAAAACGTCACGCTGAACCTGCCGATCGGCCTGTTCGTGTGCGTCACCGGCGTGTCCGGCTCCGGCAAATCGACGCTGATCAACGACACGCTTTACGCCGCCGTCGCGCGCCACCTCTACGGCTCATCGGCCGAACCCGCCCCGCACGGCGAAATCCATGGGCTGGAATTTTTCGACAAGGTCATCAACGTCGACCAGTCGCCCATCGGCCGCACGCCGCGCTCCAACCCGGCCACCTACACCGGGCTGTTCACGCCGATCCGCGAACTGTTCGCCGGGCGTGCCGGAAGCGCGGATGCGCGGCTACGGCCCGGGCCGTTTCAGTTTCAACGTCAAGGGCGGGCGCTGCGAAGCCTGCCAGGGCGACGGCGTGATCAAGGTCGAGATGCATTTTCTGCCCGACATCTACGTGCCGTGCGACGTCTGCCACGGCGCGCGCTACAACCGCGAAACGCTGGAAGTGCAGTACAAGGGCAAGACCATTCGCGACGTGCTGGAAATGACCGTCGAACAGGCGCACGAATTCTTCGCCGCGGTACCCGTGGTCAAGCGCAAGCTGCAAACCCTGCTCGACGTCGGCCTCGGCTACATCCGCCTCGGCCAGTCCGCCACCACGCTCTCGGGCGGCGAGGCGCAGCGCGTCAAGCTCGCACTCGAACTGTCAGCAAGCGCGACACCGGCCGCACCCTCTACATTCTCGACGAACCCACCACCGGCCTGCACTTCGCCGACATCGACCTGCTGCTTGAAGGTGCTGCAGCGTCTGCGCGATGCCGG
Source organism: uncultured Hydrogenophilales bacterium (assembly GCA_963818665.1). Taxonomy (GTDB): domain Bacteria; phylum Pseudomonadota; class Gammaproteobacteria; order Burkholderiales; family Thiobacillaceae; genus Thiobacillus. Next base: position 29,454 of record CAWFTM010000010.1, read on the forward strand.
CAACAGCGTGGTCGTCATCGAACACAACCTGGATGTGATCAAGACCGCCGACTGGCTGATCGACCTCGGCCCGGAAGGCGGTGCCGGCGGCGGCGGAATCATCGCCGAAGGCACGCCGGAAGCGGTGGCCGGCAATCCGGCCAGCCACACCGGCAAGTATCTGCAACCCGTGCTGTCGCGACGCTGACATGGCCGAGCCGATCCGCCTCTCCAAACTCATGTCCGAGCGCGGGCTGTGCTCGCGCCGCGAGGCGGACAGCTACATCGAACGCGGCCTGGTGTTCGTCGACGGCAAGCGGGTCAGCGAACTCGGCACCAAGGTCGATCCCGACTGCGCGATCCGGCTCGACCGCGAAGCCAGCGCCCAGCAGCAACAGCGCGTCACCATCCTGCTGCACAAACCGATCGGCTATGTGTCGGGGCAACCGGAGCCGGGCTATCAACCTGCGGTGATGCTGATCCGCCCCGAGACGCTGTGGCAGGACGGACGCGCCGGGCAAGCGTTTTCGCGCGAGCACCTGAAGGGCCTGGCACCGGCCGGCCGGCTCGACATCGACTCGACCGGGCTGCTGGTGCTGACGCAGGACGGGCGCGTCGCCAAACAGCTGATCGGCGACGATTCGGAGGTGGAGAAGGAATATCTGGTGCGCGTCGAAGGCCGACTCGACGAACGCGGGCTGGCGCTGCTGAATCACGGCCTGTCGCTGGATGGCAAAAAGCTGCGTCCCGCCCGGGTCGGCTGGCAAAACGCCGACCAGTTGCGCTTCATCCTGAAGGAAGGCCGCAAACGGCAGATCCGCCGCATGTGCGAACTGGTCGGGCTGAAAGTGGTGGGACTGAAACGGGTGCGCATCGGCCGGGTGCGTCTGGGCGAGTTGCCGCTGGGACAGTGGCGCTATGTGCGCGAGGACGAGCGGTTTTAGTCATCGATTGGCAAAAAAGCAACAAGTCGCTTGTATGCGCACGGCTTTAGCGTTACTAATACGTTCCGCGAGTGCCAGACTCGCATTTCCCTTTACCTTCATCTATCTCCGGAGATCCTCCCATGCAATCCAAACTGCTCGTCGCCCTTTTCGCCGCACTGGCGCTGACCGCTTGTCAAAAAGCTGAAGAAGCCGCTGCCCCCGCTGTTGAACAAGCTCAGGAAGCCGCCGGCGCTGCCGTGGATTCCGCCGCCGACGCTGCAGCTTCTGCTGCTGATGCCGCTGGCGCTGCCGCCGATGCTACAAGTGAAGCCGCGGCCGCCGCAGCCGCCGCTACAGGTGAAGCTGCCGCCACAGCTGCCGATGCAACCAAAGATGCGGCTGCCCAGGCCGCGCAGGATACCGCCGACGCAGCGCAGGGTGTGGCCGACAAGGCCAAAGACGCCGCCAAATAATCATTCGGCAACACGCAACGCAAACGGCCAGGTTCTCCTGGCCGTTTTTATTTTGGTGGTTATTACCCCGCCGACGTTTCCGGCGCCGGTTGTTCAGGATGGAAAAAGCGTCCACTCCAGACGATCAGGTCATCGACATAGGTGAACACCACCGGAATGACCAGCAGGCTGAGGAAGGTAGACGTAATCAGCCCGCCGATCACGACAATCGCCATCGGCGCCCGGAAGCTGGGGTCGGTACCCATGCCGATGGCGATCGGCAGCATGCCTGCGCCCATCGCCACGGTGGTCATCACGATCGGCCGGGCGCGCTTGCGACAGGCGTCCAGCAGCGCATCCAGGCGGTTCAAGCCATGGTCGCGGCGCGCCAGGATGACGTAGTCGATCAGCAGGATGGAGTTTTTGGTGGCGATGCCCATCAGCATCACCAGCCCGATCATCGACGGCATCGACAGCGCAGTCTGGGTAATGAACAGCGCCAGGAACGCGCCCGGAATCGACAGCACCAGCGCCGCCAGGATGGTGACCGGCTGCACGAACCCCTTGAACAGCAGCACCAGCACGACGTAAATGCTCAGCACGCCGGTCAGCATGGCCAGACCGAAACTGGCGAACAGCTCGTTCATCGCTTCGGCGTCGCCGATGGTGGTTTGCGTGACGCCGGGCGGCAGGTTGCGAATGCTGGGCAGCGCCATCGCCTGGCTTTCCACCAGGCCCAGCGGCTGCTGGTTCAGCTCGATCTCGAAGTTGATGTTGCGCTGGCGGTCGTAGCGGTCGATTTCAGCCGGCCCGCTGTCGAGGCTGAGCGAAGCGATATTGCCGATCATCACCGGGCCGTGCGTGCCGGGCACCGTCATGCGTTCCAGCAGCGCCATGTCCTGCCGCGCGCCGGGCGGCAGTTTGACCACGATGGGCACTTGCCGCTGCGCCAGGTTGAGCTTGGGCAGGCTCTGGTCGTAGTCGCCCGCGGTGGCGATGCGCAGGGTGTCGGCAATCGCGGCCGAGGTCACGCCGAGGGCAGCCGCTTTGGCGAAATCCGGCCGCACCACCAGTTCGGGCCGCACCAGGCTGGCGCTGGTGGTGACGTTGCCGATGCCGGGAATCGTGCGCAGCTCGCGCTCGACCTTTTTCGCATGCTCGGCCAGCGCCTGGCCGTTTTCGCTGGCCAGCACCAGCACGTATTTTTCGCTGGAGCCGCCGAATCCGACGTTGACGCGCGCGCCCGGCAGCGCGGTCAGCGCCTCGCGCAATTCGCGCTCGACGGTCTGCTTCTTGACGCCGCCGCGTTGTGCGCGCGGCGTCATGTTGATGGTGAGCGTGGCCTTGCGCACTTCGGCCGCGCCGCGCGGCATGAACGGATCGGAACCCGCCGCGCCGCCGCCGATGGCGGTGTAAACCATTTTCACGTGCGGATTCTTTTGCACGATGAGGCGCGCCTGCTCGGCCGCCGCCAGCGTTTCCGCGAAGGTGCTGCCGGGCGGCAGCGACAGATAGACCTGGGTTTGCGACAGGTCGTCCGGCGGGATGAAGCCGGTCGGCAGCAGCGGCACCAGCGCAAAGGAGCCGAAGAAAAAACCCGCTGCCGCCAGCAGGGTGATCACGCGATGGCGCAAGCACCAGGCCGCCCATTTCAGATAAGCCCCCAACCAGCGCGGCTCGGAATGGTCCTTTTTCGGCGGCTTCAGCAAATAGGCCGCCATCATCGGCGTCAGCATGCGCGCCACCACCAGCGAGAAAAACACCGCAATCGCCGCGCTCCAGCCGAACTGCACGAAGAACTTGCCGGGCACGCCGCTCATGAAGGCGGTCGGCAGGAACACCGCGATCAGGGTGAAGGTGGTGGCGATCACCGCCATGCCGATTTCGTCGGCCGCCTCCATCGCCGCCTGATAGGGCGTTTTGCCCATGCGCAGATGGCGCATGATGTTCTCGATCTCGACGATGGCATCGTCCACCAGCACCCCCACCACCAGCGACAGCGACAACAGGGTGACCACGTTGAGCGTGAATCCCATCAGATGCATCACGGCGAAGGCCGGAATCATCGACAGCGGCAACGCGGTGGCGGCCACCAGGGTGGCGCGCCAGTCGCGCAAAAACAGCCAGACCACCAGCACCGCCAGGATGGCGCCCTCGAACAGCAGCGCCATCGAGCCGTCGAAGTTCTCCTGCACCGGATCGACGAAATTGAAGGCCTCGGTAATCGTCATGTCGGGATGCTCGGCCTTGAGCTTCGCCAGCGCGGCGCGCACGCCGTCGGCCACTTCGACTTCGCCCGCGCCCCGGCTGCGCACGATCTCGAAGCCCACTACCGGCTTGCCGTTGAGCAGCGCCGCCGAGCGCTGTTCGGCGACGCTGTCGGTGACGCTGGCGACCTGATCGAGCCGCACGCGGCGGCCATCCGACAGCACGATATCCATGCGCGCCAGTTCGTCGGCCGAAGCCACCGTGGCGATGGTGCGCACCGACTGTTCCGCGCCGCCCATGTCGGCGCGTCCGCCCGAGGCTTCCTGCTGGATCTGGCGCAGTTGGCGCGAAATGTCGGCAGCGCTGGCATTCAGTGCCAGCAGGCGCGCCGGATCGAGTTCCACCCGGACCTCGCGGCTGACCCCGCCCACGCGCGCCACCGCGCCCACCCCGCGCACGCTGAGCATGCGCTTGGTCACCGTGTTGTCGACGAACCAGGACAGCGCCTCGTCGTCCATGCGGCTGGAGGACACGGTGTAGGTCAGGATCGGCGCACCGGCCAGGTTCGCTTTCGAAATCACCGGATCGCGCAGATCGCCCGGCAGGTCGGCGCGGATGCGCGACACCGCATCGCGCACATCGTCCACCGCTTCCTGGGTGGGTTTCTCCAGGCGGAACTCGACGGTGACGGTGGCGGTGCCGTCCTGCACCTTGGTGTAGACATGCTTGATGCCTTGCAGCGTGGCGACCGCGTTTTCGATCTTGCGCGCCACTTCGGTTTCCATCTGGGCAGGGGCCGCACCCGGCAACGTGGCGGTCACCGTCACGGTCGGCAGATCGATATCCGGGAACTGCTGGATCTTCATCGCCTTGAACGCCATCAGTCCCGCCAGCGTCAGCATGACGAACAGCAGCACCGCCGGGATGGGGTTCTTAATCGACCAGGACGAAACGTTCATGATTGGGCAGGATCAAGTGGCGGGCGTACTGCGTTTACTGATTCTGGCTGACGGCTGTCGGTGCGGCGAGCACGCGTACCGCATCGCCATCGGCGAGAAACCCCGCGCCGGCCGCCACCACGCGGGAGCCGGGTTGAATGCCGCGCAGAATCTCGATCTGATCGCCCTGGCGCTGCCCGACGACGACCTTGACCTGGCTCACCCTCGCCTGCGCATCCCCGGCTGCCCCGTCCAGCACGAACACATAGCTGAAGCCCTCGCGCAACACCACCGCCGATTGCGGCAGGCTCATGGCGCGCGCGCGTCCCAGTTCGAATTCTCCACGTGCAAACATGCCTGCGCGCAGGCCCTTTTCGGTCACGGCAACCGGCAGATCGACATAGACCAGCCCATTCAAGGTCTGCGGATCGACTGTCGGCGCCACCATGCGCACGCGCCCCTGCACCCGTTCACCCACAGGCGTGGTCAGGGTCGCCACCATCCCCGGCTTCAGGCTGCCGAGATCGGCGGCGCTGACTTCGGCCCGCCATTCGAGGCGATTGCCGCGTATCAGCCGGAACAGTTCCTGTCCCGGTTGTGCCAGCGAACCGATGGTGGCGGTGCGCGCAGAAATCACCCCATCGTCAGGTGCGCGCACGATCGTTTGCGCCAGTCGCAGCTGCTCGGATCGCAATCTGGCGCGCGCGGCGTTCAGGCGGGCAACGGCCGTCTTCTCGGCCGTCAGGTACTGGTTGATCTGCTGGGCGCTGAGAAAGCCGGTCTTCTGGTACTGGCGGGCACGATCGCCGTTGGCGCGGGCCTCGCTCAGCATCGCTTCGGCCTCGGCAACGGAGGCCTTCGCCTGCGACACTTCCGCTTCGACCGTGTCGCTGGCGATGCGCGCCAGCACCTGGCCTTTTTGCACCCGATCGCCCACATTGACCTTCACGTCGGTCAGCTGCAGGTTGCTGACTTCAGTGCTGATGACGGCTTCCTGCCAGGCGGCGACATTGCCATTGGCCGTGAGCATCCGCGGCCACTCGCTCGTTCGTGGCGAAATGACGGCCACGGTCAGTGCGGGCTTGGCGCCTGCCTCCCGGGTGGCGGCATCTGAAGCGGATTGTTGCGCATCGGCCGTCCCATCCTGGGGAGTGGCGCTATCCGTGCATCCCGGGATAATGAGACTGATCGCTGCTGCGCCAAGCGTGACGGCCGCTAGTCGGACCCAGCGTTCGAGCGGCGATAAAAAGACGTCGGAAAAGGATGGCATCGATCGACCCTGAATTCGTCTTGCAAGCACACGGAAATGGCCTGCGAATCAAGCCTGGAAGTTTATATGCAAACAGAACGCGCACGCCAACTGCTACTGGGATCGTTTCACGCTGCCGTCGCTGCAGCCGATCCTGCCCGCATCCTGCCGCCCCATTTGCCCGCGCCCCCGCGCGGCCGCACCCTGGTGGTGGGCGGCGGCAAAGCTGCCGCCAGCATGGCCGCTGCCGTGGAAGCGCACTGGCCGACCGACGCCCCCTTGTCCGGCCTGGTGGTGACCCGCTATCAGCACAGCCTGCCCACACAGCGCAACGAAGTCGGCCGTATTGAAGTGATAGAGGCCAGCCATCCACTGCCGGACGGGCGTGGCGAAGCGGCCGCCTTGCGCATGCTGCAACAGGCCAGCCAGTTGGGGCCGGACGACTTGCTGCTGGCGCTGATTTCGGGCGGCGGCTCCAGCCTGCTCGCCGCGCCGGTCGAAGGCGTCACGCTGAAGGAATTGCGCCAAGTGACCAAGGCGCTGCTGCACGCCGGTGCAACCATCCACGACATCAACACCGTGCGCAAGCATCTCACCCGTCTCTCGGGTGGACGACTGGCGCAGGCGGTCAATGGCGCGCGGGGACTGGCACTGATCATTTCCGATGTCGTCGGCGACGATCCCACCCATATCGCATCCGGCCCCTGCGCACCCGACCCGACAAGCTGCGCCGATGCGCTCGAGCGACTGCACCGGTTTCACATCACGCTGCCGCCCGGCGTCACACAATTTCTGGAACGCTGCGTTGCCGATCCACGGACCGACACGCCCAAGCCAGGCGCTCCTTGTTTTGCCCGGATGGAAAACCGCGTCATCGCCAATGCGCGTAACAGCCTGCTGGCCGCGGTGGCCTATTTCGAACGACATGGCATTCCAGCCGTGCTGCTTTCGGACACGGTCAGCGGCGATGCGCAAGCTGTCGCCCGGCAGCATGCTGCGCTGGTGCATGCACTGGCAGCGACGGAAACCACTCGCCCTGATTTCCGGCGGCGAAACCACCGTCACCCTGCGACCGCAACATGGCCGCGGGGGCCGCAACACCGAGTATCTGCTGGCGCTCGCGCTGGCCTTGCGCGACGCTCCGGCCGCAGCCATTGCCTGCGATACCGACGGCATCGATGGCAGCGAGAACAATGCCGGGGCGCTGATCGTCCCCGATTCGCTGATGCGTGCGCGTGCGAAGAACCTGAGTGCCGACGCGTTTCTGGCGGCGCACGATAGTCATGGCTTTTTCTCCGCGCTGGGCGATCTGGTGCTGACCGGCCCCACCCGCACCAATGTCAACGATTACCGGGCGCTGTTGACCGGCGTTGATGGAAGCTGACAGCCGAAGGCAAAGCGATCAGTTCAGACGCTGCACCTGAACCGGATCACCCACTTTCAGGCCATACGCGGCGGCAGCGCTACCCCGGTTAACCGCGAGTTCCAGCAGGCCGACGCTGTTGATGAACCAGAAGCCTGCCCCTTTGTCGACAAAACCGAAGCTGTCGCTGTGCTTGAACATTTCGCCGGCCGCGCTGACGCGTGCATCCTTCTGTACCCCGCGCACACCGGTCCAGGCGTTGCCGAAGTGATCGATATAAATCACCCGCGCCAGATCGCCTGCGTCGAATTCGACCTGAAGGGTGTCTATCGGTACCAGCTTGCCGGTGGGGAATTCGCCGCGCGCGATGTCGGCTGCGATCAACGCAAACAGATCGCGCCCGTGAAAGGTGGTCGACAAGCCATCCGGTCGCCAACTGATGCGCCACCGCTTGGTATCAGCATGGCGCGCCGCGACAACGGAGAGCAAGCCGTTATCCGGCCCGACAAACCAGTGCCCACCAGCCAGAACCACGACCGCATCGCGCGGGGTGCCGACGCCGGGATCGACCACCGCCAGAAACACGCTGCCGGGCTGAAAGCCTGTCGCACAAGCCGCCAGCAGATGCGCGCCGGCATGTGGATTGAAATCCGGCACCTCGTGCAGCAAGTCCACCACCTGCTGCGCGGGCGCATGTTCGGCAAGACGCGCCTTGAGCTGGCCCACATAGGGGTCACGTAGTCCAAAATCGGTGAAGAGGACGATCACTTGCCGCTCCTGTTCCCAAAAAAACTGACTATGCCTGACAAACGCAATCCGGCGGATGAGAAAGGGTGGAGACAGACATGAAAAAAGCCGGGAAAACCCGGCTTTTTTCATGTCTGCGGACGCAGATTACTCGGCATCGACCGGTGCAGCATCGCTATCCGGACGGTCCACCAGTTCAACCAGCGCCATCGGCGCATTGTCGCCATTGCGGAAACCATATTTCAGGATACGCAGGTAGCCACCGGGACGGGCCTTGTAACGCGGGCCCAGTTCGCCGAACAGCTTGACGACGATATCGCGATCGCGCAAGCGGTCGAAGGCCAGACGATGGTTGGCCAGGCTGGGCTCCTTGCCCAGGTGATCAGCGGCTCGACGAAGCGGCGCAATTCCTTGGCTTTCGGCAGCGTGGTCTTGATGACTTCGTGCTTCAGCAGCGACACGCTCATGTTGCGGAACATGGCCAGACGGTGGCTGGTGGTTCGGTTGAGCTTACGGTTGGATTGACGATGACGCATGGCGGTTCCTTTCAGTCAGTATTCTTGGGCCAAGTCGCCTGCCACGGCGACCCGCACTTTATAATTATTTTGGTTCAGTCAAACAGTAAAAATCAGGGGCGCTCAAGGCCTGCGGGCGGCCAGTTTTCCAGCTTCATCCCCAAGGACAGGCTCTTGGAAGCCAGCACGTCCTTGATTTCGTTCAGCGACTTGCGACCCAGGTTGGGGGTGCGCAGCAATTCAGACTCGGAACGCTGAATCAGGTCGCCAATGAAATAAATATTTTCAGCTTTCAGGCAGTTGGCCGAACGCACGGTCAGCTCAAGATCGTCAACCGGACGCAGCAGCAACGGATCAACCTGCGGCGAACGCGGCGATTCGGACTCGGCCGGCGTGCCTTCCAGATCGGCAAAAACCGACAGCTGGTTCACCAGAATGCGGGCAGCGGTGCGCACGGCTTCTTCCGGCTCAACCACACCGTTGGTTTCGATGTCGATCACCAGGCGGTCAAGGTCGGTACGCTGCTCAACACGCGCGCTTTCCACCGAGTAGGCGACCCGGCGAACCGGGCTGAACGACGCATCAACCAGAATCGAACCGACGGTACGGCTGTCTTCCGACACCTTGCGTGCAGTAGCAGGCTGATAGCCACGGCCTGCCTCGACCTTGATTTCCATATCGAGCTTGCCGCCCTTGGTCAGGTGGGCAATCACGTGATCGGGATTCAGGACTTCAATATCGTGGCTGAGTTCAATGTCACCGGCGGTCACAACGCCTTCGCCAGACTTCGACACTTTCAGGATCGCTTCCGACCTGCCGTGCATCTTGAATGCGATGCCTTTGAGGTTCAGCAGGATATCCACGACATCCTCCTGCACGCCTTCAATGGTCGAATACTCGTGCACGACACCACTGATCGCCACTTCCGTCGGCGCATAGCCCACCATGGACGACAGCAGAATACGCCGCAGCGCATTGCCCAGCGTATGGCCGTAGCCACGCTCGAAGGGCTCCATGATGACCTTGGCATGCAAGGGAGTGGCGCGGTCCACTTCTACAATACGTGGTTTGAGAAATTCGGTAGCGCTTTGCATAGAGTGCAATTCCTTAAAACCAACCCCTGAAACCCGGCCATCAAGGCCGGGTTTCAGGAACAGTCAAATTTATTTGGAGTACAGTTCGACGACCAGAGACTCATTGATGGTCGACGGCAATTCCGAGCGTTGCGGGGCAGCCTTGTAGGTGCCCTTGAGTGCCTTGGCATCCACCTCGACCCACTCGGGATAGCCGCGAGCGGCGGTCGCTTCTGCAGCGGCCTTGATGCGCAGATGCGCTTTAGCCTTGTCTGCAACCTCAACCACATCGCCTGCACGCACCTGGTACGACGGAATATTGACCCGACGACCATTCACCGTAATACCGTTGTGACGCAGAATCTGCCGCGCTTCGGTCCGCGATGCGCCAAAACCCATGCGATAGCACACCGAATCCAGACGTGACTCCAGCATCGACAGCAGGTTTTCACCGGTCACACCCTTGCGGCTGTCAGCACGCTTGTAGGTCAGGCGGAACTGGCCTTCCAGCACGCCATAAATGCGGCGGATCTTTTGCTTTTCACGCAATTGCACGCCATAACCGGACAGGCGGGCACCGCTCTTCTGGCCATGCTGACCCGGCGCATAGGCACGGCGTTCGATAGCACATTTATCCGTGAAGCACTTCTCGCCCTTGAGGAAGAGTTTTTCGCCTTCGCGACGGCACTGACGGCATTTGGGATCAAGATTACGAGCCATGATTTTCCCTAGTATTTAGATACGACGCTTTTTGGAGGGACGGCAACCGTTGTGCGGAATCGGGGTCACATCCGAGATCGTAAGGATCTTGAAACCCAGCGCATTCAGCGCACGCACGGTGGACTCACGGCCAGGACCAGGACCCTTGATCCGCACTTCCAGATTTTTGACGCCATATTCCTGCGCCATCTTGCCGGCATTTTCAGCCGCAACCTGAGCAGCAAACGGCGTGGATTTGCGCGAGCCCTTGAAGCCCGCACCACCCGCTGTCGCCCACGACAGGGCATTGCCCTGGCGATCGGTGATCGTCACGATGGTGTTGTTGAACGAAGCATGAATATGCGCGATGCCTTCCGCGACATTCTTCTTAACTTTTTTGCGAACACGCGCCGCTGGTTTCGTAGCCATGATTAACCTTTATTTTCTGATGGCCTTGCGCGGACCTTTACGGGTACGTGCATTGGTACGCGTACGCTGACCGCGTGCCGGCAGGCCTTTACGATGACGGAATCCACGGTAGCAACCGAGATCCATCAAGCGCTTGATGTTCATGGTGATTTCACGGCGCAGGTCGCCCTCGACCGTGAACTGGGCCACGCCTTCACGCAGACGCTCCATTTCGGCCTCGGTCAAATCCTTGATTTTTGACGACTGGGCAATACCAGATGCGTCACAAATCTTTCCAGACGTGGTCCGACCGATACCATAAATGGCGGTCAACGCGATTACCGCGTGTTGATGATTCGGGATATTAACCCCTGCAATACGAGCCATTATCGAAGCTCCGAACGCAAAACAAAAAATTATAACACATCAACCCAATTTTGGGCTGACTCGAAATCAAACCTGTCGATGCTGCCCGACTCAACCCTGGCGCTGTTTATGACGCGGGTCGTCGCAGATCACGCGCACAACACCCTTGCGGCGCACGACCTTGCACTTACGGCACATTTTCTTGACTGAAGCCTGCACTCTCATGGTTTTCTCCATTCACTCACCGACAGCAAACTGCCGGTCAAAACTTATTTAGCCCGGAAAACGATCCGGCCTTTGGTCAAATCATAGGGGGTGAGCTCTATCGTCACCTTGTCCCCAGGAAGAATCTTGATGTAGTGCATCCGCATCTTGCCGGAGATATGACCCAGCAAGACATGACCATTTTCAAGCTTGACCCGAAAGGTTGCGTTCGGCAGGTTTTCAAGCACTTCACCCTGCATCTGAATAACATCTTCCTTCGACATCAGCGTCCCACCAGGCCGTTCTTGAAATTGGCTTTCTTGAGCAGGCCTTCGTACTGATGCGACATGACATAGGCCTGAACCTGTGCCATGAAGTCCATGGTCACCACCACAATGATCAGCAAGGATGTCCCGCCAAAATAGAAGGGGACATTCCACTTCAAAATCAGAAACTCAGGCAGCAGACACACCAGCGTAATGTAGATCGCACCCACCAGCGTGAGCCGGGTCAGAATCTTGTCGATATAACGTGCCGTTTGCTCACCTGGCCGAATGCCGGGAACGAACGCGCCACTCTTCTTCAGATTGTCCGCCGTCTCCTTGGAGTTGAAGACCAGGGCGGTGTAAAAAAAGCAGAAGAAAATAATCGCAAGTGCAAACAACAATACATATACAGGCTGCCCGGGCGATAGCGTGGAGGCGATATCCTTCAACCAGCCCATGCCGTCGCCGCTACCAAACCAGCCAGCCAAAGTCGCCGGAAACAGAATAATGCTCGAAGCAAAAATCGGTGGGATCACCCCAGCCATATTCAGCTTCAGCGGCAGATGCGAACTCTGTCCACCCACCACCATCTTGCCCACCTGACGCTTGGCGTAGTTGACCAGGATCTTGCGCTGCCCGCGCTCGACAAACACCACCAACGCGGTAACGAGCAACATGGCAACGAACAGCATCAGCACCAGCGGAATCGAGAACGCACCCGTACGGGTTAGTTCGAGCGTGCCGCCGATCGCATGCGGCAAGCCCGCTGCGATACCGGCAAAAATAATGATGGAGATACCATTGCCCAAGACCACGCTCGGTAATCTGCTCACCCAGCCACATCAAAAACAAGGTACCGGCCGTCAGCGTCACCACAGTAATCAGGCGAAACCCCATGCCTGGATCAAGCACCAGTCCCGCTTGGGATTCAAGCGCAATGGCAATGCCCGTAGCCTGAAACAGCGCCAGAACCAATGTTCCATAGCGCGTGTACTGCGTAATCTTTCGACGCCCCGCTTCACCCTCTTTTTTCAGCGCTTCCAGCTGAGGGGACACGGTCGTCATCAACTGCACGATGATCGATGCTGAAATGTACGGCATGATCCCCAGAGCAAACACGCTGAAACGCGACAGCGCCCCGCCGGAAAACATGTTGAACATCCCGAGGATGCCGCCCTGTTGTGACTTGAACAGCTGATCAAGCACCAACGGATCAATACCCGGCACCGGAATGAACGTTCCAATGCGGTAAATGATCAGCGCACCGAGCAGGAACATGAGGCGACGCTTAAGGTCGCCGAATTTGTTCAAGCCGGTTTTGGGTGTGGCCAAAATACGTATCCTCTGCCAGTTCAGTCGGCGATGCTGCCGCCGGCCGCCTCGATCGCAGCACGCGCACCTTTGGTGACAGCGATGCCGCGCAGCTTGACCGACTTACCGATTTCACCCGCCAGGTAGACCTTGGCCGCACGAACCGAAGCGCTGACCACGCCTGCCTGTTTCAGCACCAGCAGATCAATCTCGTCGACGCCCACTGTCGCCAGTTCGGACAATCTCACATGAGCCGTATCGGCCTTGGTCAGCGAAACAAAGCCGCGCTTGGGCAAGCGACGATGCATCGGCATCTGGCCGCCCTCAAAGCCGACTTTATGGAAGCCGCCCGAACGGGAGGACTGACCTTTGTGGCCACGGCCTGCGGTTTTGCCGAGACCCGATCCAATACCACGACCCACACGGCGCTTGTTTTTCTTGGCGCCGTCAGCCGGTTTGATGTCATTTAGTTCCATTTTAAGCCTCGCACTTCACCAGATAGGCGACCTTGGTAATCATTCCGCGGTTTTCAGGCGTATTCAGCACTTCAACCGTGTGGTGCATGCGGCGCAACCCCAAGCCACGCACGCAGGCGCGATGCGCCTGCTTGGTGCCGATCAGGCTTTTGACCAGCGTCACCTTGATTTTTTTCTGCTCGCTCATGGTTTACCCCGTGATGTCTTCGACAGACTTGCCGCGCTTGGCCGCAATCTCGGACGGCGTGGACATTTTCAGCAGGCCGTCGATGGTTGCGCGCACAACGTTATAGGGATTGGTCGAACCCAGACATTTGGCCAGGACGTTCTGCACACCCATGACCTCGAACACCGCACGCATGGCTCCGCCGGCGATGATGCCCGTACCTTCCGACGCGGGCTGGATCAGCACGCGCGAAGCGCCATGCTGGCCGACCACCGTATGGTGAAAAGTGCCGTTCTTCAGATTGATCTTGACCAGCTTGCGACGGGCTTCTTCCATGGCTTTCTGCACAGCCACCGGCACTTCGCGGGACTTGCCCTTGCCCATGCCAATGCCGCCATCGCCGTCGCCAACCACGGTCAGCGCGGCAAAGCCCATGATCCGGCCGCCCTTCACCACTTTGGTGACGCGGTTGACCGAAATCATCTTCTCGCGCAAGCCGTCGCCGCGCTCTTCGTTATTTGTAGGTGCTGTACGGGCCATCTTGAGTCTGCCTCGTTAAAATGCCAAACCGCCTTCGCGGGCCGCTTCAGCCAGGGCTTTTACGCGCCCATGGAACTTGAAACCGGCACGGTCGAAAGCCACTTTTTCAATTCCCAAGCCCTTGGCCTTCTCGGCCAGGCGCTTGCCCACTGCAGTAGCAGCATCCACATTCCCGCCGTTGGCCACTTGGCCACGCAGTTCCTTGTCGTTGGACGAGGAACTGGCGATGACCGTGCCACCATCCGCAGAAATAATCTGCGCATAGATATGGCTATTGGTGCGGTGGATGGCCAGGCGGATCGCCTTGACGGCCGCGATTTTGGCGCGGGTTTTGCGCGCTCTGCGAATCCGTGATTGCTTGGTGTTCATTGTCTGTCCTTAAGCCTTACTTCTTCTTGGTCTCTTTCTTGATAACCACTTCGTCGCTGTAGCGCACACCCTTGCCTTTGTAAGGCTCCGGCGGACGATACGCACGCACATCGGCGGCCACCTGTCCCACGACCTGACGATCGATACCCTTGATCACAATTTCAGTCTGCGTCGGGGTTTCGACCTTGATACCCGCAGGCATCTTGTGCACGACCGGATGCGAGAAACCCAGCGTCAGATTCAGCGCATCTCCCTGAGCCTGGGCGCGGTAGCCCACCCCGACCAGCGTCAGCTTCTTTTCGAAACCCTTGGAGACGCCCTGCACCATGTTGTTCACCAGCGCACGCAAGGTTCCCGACATGGCATTCGCCTGGATGCTGCCGCTGGTAGGTGCAAATGTCAGCACACCTTCGTTAAGCGCAACCGCAACATCGCTCGACATCGCCTGGCTCATGGAGCCCAGCGGGCCTTTGACCGAAATCGCATTCCCCAGCGTGACTTCAATGCCCTTCGGCAACGTAATAGGATTATTCGCTACACGTGACATATCAACTCTCCCTTACGCCACGACGCACAGAACTTCGCCACCCACGCCCTTGGCGCGGGCATGGCGGTCTGTCATCACACCGCTCGATGTGGAAACAATCGCCACACCCAAGCCGTTCATGACGCGCGGCAAATCTTCAGCGCCTTTATAGATGCGCAGCCCCGGCTTGCTCACACGCTCGATGCGCTCAATAACTGGACGGCCGGCGTAATATTTCAGCTGCAACTCAAGCTCAGGCTTACCCGCTTCGCCACGAATAGCGAAGTCCTCGATATAACCCTCGTCCTTCAGCACTTTGGCTATGGCCACCTTGACCTTGGAGGAAGGCATCGACACAACCACCTTCTCAACCGCCTGTGCATTACGGATGCGGGTCAGCATATCCGCGATGGGATCACTCATACTCATATCGTTTACCCCTTACCAGCTAGCCTTGACGATGCCGGGAATCTCACCACGCATCGCATACTCACGCAGCTTGCTGCGGCCCAAGCCAAATTTGCTGAACACGCCACGCGGACGCCCCGTCAGCTGACAACGGTTACGCTGACGCACCGGACTGGCATTGCGCGGCAAAGCCTGCAGAGCCTGGTACGCCGCCATGCGATCTTCATCGCTGCTCTGCGCATTGGCAATGACAGCTTTGATTTCGGCACGCTTGGCGGCAAATTTTTTCACCGTACGAGCGACGCTTTTCTTCACGATTAATCAAGGATAACTTGGCCATGCCTGCCTCAATTCTTGAACGGGAAACTGAAGGCGGCAAGCAGAGCCCGCGCTTCATCATCAGTTTTGGCGGTGGTGGTAATGGTGATATTCATCCCACGCAACGCATCAATCTTGTCGTACTCGATCTCGGGGAAAATGATCTGTTCCTTGACGCCCATGTTGTAGTTGCCACGACCGTCAAAAGATTTACCCGAAATACCCCGGAAGTCACGAATACGGGGCATCGCCACCGTCACCAGACGATCCAGGAACTCGTACATCTGCGCACGGCGCAGCGTCACCATGCACCCGACCGGATAGTTTTCACGGATCTTGAAACCCGCGATCGACTTCTTGGACTTGGTGACAACCGGCTTCTGACCCGCAATTTTCTGCATGTCGCGCAACCGCATGATCCATCACCTTCTTGTCCGCCACCGCCTCACCCACACCCATGTTCAGGGTGATCTTCTGGATACGCGGGACTTCCATGACGGACTTGTAGCCAAACTGTTCAACCAGCTTGGGCACCACCGTCTCACGATATAACTCTTGAAAACGCGCCATGATTACCCCTGAGCGTCAACCATTTCGCCGTTGGACTTGAACACGCGCACTTTGCGGCCGTCCTCCAGCACTTTGTAACCCACCCGATCCGCCTTTTGCGTCGCCGTATTGAACAGCGCAACATTGGAAGCCTGGATCGGCATCTCTTTTTCGACGATTCCGCCCTGCTGATTACGCATCGGATTGGGCTTCTGGTGTTTCTTGACGCGATTCACGCCCTCAACCACCACATGGCCATCATCCAGCACGCGCAGCACGGTACCGCGCTTACCCTTGTCTTTGCCGGTCAGAACGATGACCTGATCACTTTTATGAATACGTGCCATGATTCCCCCTTACAGAACCTCAGGCGCAAGCGAGACGATCTTCATGAACTTCTCGGTACGCAATTCACGGGTAACCGGCCCAAAGATACGGGTGCCGATCGGCTCAAGCTTGTTGTTAAGCAACACGGCAGCATTGCCATCGAAGCGCACCAGCGAGCCATCCGGGCGACGCACGCCCTTGGCCGTGCGCACAACCACGGCATTGTAGACATCGCCTTTTTTCACGCGACCACGCGGCGCAGCATCCTGATGCTGACCTTGATGATGTCGCCTACGCTCGCGTAGCGACGATGACTGCCGCCCAACACCTTGATGCACATAACGGAGCGTGCACCCGTGTTGTCAGCCACGTCCAATACGGACTGCATCTGAATCATTTAATTGCCTCCAACTTTATCCACCAGCCAACTTATCAAGTTTGGCGGCGGCCAGTTTTGGAACCCGTTCGGGAGAAATTCCATCACCAAGCTCAATTAAACTTGGCGCGGATTACTTGAGTTAGCGAACCGGCTACAAACAACCGGCACACCAACCGGAAAACGCAGCACTATACCGACTATTTTCGGCTTGCGCAAGCTTTAAACGCGAGCGCGCTCAATCAGCTTGCTGACCGTCCATGCCTTGGTACGCGACAACTTGCGCGACTCTTCGATCTGCACCATGTCACCTTCATGAAACTCATTGTTTTCATCATGCGCATGATATTTTTTGGACAGTCGAATGATCTTGCCGATGACCGGATGCTTGACATGACGCTCAACCAGCACCGTAACCGTCTTGTTCATCTTGTCGCTCACCACACGCCCTGTCAGCGTGCGGACCATTTTCTTGACTTCAGTCATGCTTGACCCGCCTTCTCGCGCATTATGGTCTTGACCCGGGCAATATCGCGACGCAATTTGCCCAGATCAGCAGTCTTGTTCGACTGCTGAGTCGCTACCTGCATACGCAGGGCAAAGTGGGCGCGCAACAGGGACTCAAGTTCCTGCTTCAACTCTGCGGCATTCTTGCCGCGCATTTCTTGCGTATTCATCGTTCAGCTCCCGATCATGCGGGTAACGAAAGTCGTCGCGATCGGCAGCTTGGCCGCAGCCAAACGGAATGCTTCACGCGCAATCTCTTCGTTCACGCCATCCATCTCGTACAAAACCTTGCCAGGCTGAATCTCGGCCACGTAGTACTCCGGAGCACCTTTACCGTTACCCATACGCACTTCAGCAGGCTTACGCGAAATCGGCTTGTCCGGGAAAATGCGAATCCAGATGCGACCACCACGCTTGATGTGACGGGTCATCGCACGACGAGCCGCTTCAATCTGACGCGCGGTCAAACGACCACGACCAATCGCCTTCAGACCAAAATCGCCAAAACTGACGTTGGCGCCACGTGTCGCCATGCCGGTATTACGGCCTTTCTGCTCCTTGCGGTATTTTCTTCTAGCTGGCTGCAGCATGTTTCACTCCTGATTTCTTGCCGCGCTTTTCCTGCTCGACGCGCCGCAGGCTGCTCACCACGGTTCAGCGCATCACCCTTGTATACCCAAACCTTGATACCGATGATGCCGTAGGTGGTTTTCGCTTCGGCAAAGCCATAATCGATTTCGGCACGCAGGGTATGCAGCGGCACACGGCCTTCGCGATACCATTCGGTACGCGCGATTTCGACGCCGTTCAAACGGCCCGCGCTCATGATCTTGATGCCCTGAGCACCCAGGCGCATCGCATTCTGCATGGCGCGCTTCATGGCGCGACGGAACATCACACGCTTTTCGAGCTGCTGCGCAATGCCGTCAGCGATGATCTGCGCATCGATTTCCGGCTTGCGCACTTCTTCGATATTGACATGAACGGGCACCGACATCAGGCGCGCGAGTTCACCGCGCAGCACTTCAATGTCTTCGCCCTTCTTGCCGATCACCACACCAGGACGGCCGCTGAAAATGGTGATGCGTGCGTTCTTGGCCGGGCGCTCGATCAGCACCTTGGAAACCGACGCATGTGCAAGCTTCTTCTTCAGATAATCGCGAACCTTGATGTCTTCGAGCAGCGTGCTGGCAAAAGTTCGGTTCGAACCGTACCACTTGGCCGTCCAGATACGCTGAACACCAAGACGGAAACCAATCGGATGTATTTTCTGTCCCATGCCGCTTCCTTAATCGCCAACCGTCACGGTGATGTGACAGGTCGGTTTGCTAATACGGTTGCCACGGCCTTTGGCGCGGGCAGTAAAGCGCTTCAGCACCGAACCCTGATCGATGTAGATCGTCTTGACCTTCAGGGTGTCGATGTCAGCACCTTCATTGTGCTCGGCATTGGCAATCGCCGACTCCAGCACTTTCTTGATGATCTCCGCGCCCTTTTTCGGGCTGAAGGCCAGAATATTCAACGCCTGCTCAACGCGCAAGACCCCGAATCTGGTCAGCAACCAGACGGCCCTTCTGTGCGCCGAGGCGCGTACCACGCAAAATCGCAGAAACTTCCATCATGCGCTCCTTATTTCTTCGCCTTCTTATCCGCAACGTGACCTTTGAAGGTGCGCGTCAGGGAAAATTCGCCCAGTTTGTGACCGACCATGTTTTCGGTCACAAACACCGGAATATGCTGCTGGCCGTTATGCACCGCAATCGTCAGGCCGATGAAATCAGGCAGCACGGTGGAACGACGCGACCAGGTCTTGATCGGACGCTTGTCGTTCGAGTTGCGCGACGGTTTCGATTTTCTTCAGCAAATGCCCATCAACGAACGGGCCTTTTTTAATAGAACGTGCCATATCTTTCTACCTCAATCAGCGCGCGTGACGGCGGCGGACGATCATGTTGGAGGTGCGCTTGTTGCTGCGGGTGCGATAACCCTTGGTCGGAGTACCCCACGGGCTGACCGGATGACGACCCGCTGCGGTACGACCTTCACCACCACCGTGCGGGTGATCACAGGGGTTCATCACCACACCGCGAACCGTCGGACGCACGCCACGCCAGCGCATCGCACCCGCTTTGCCGATTGAGCGCAGGCTGTGCTCTTCGTTGCCCACCTCACCGAGCGTGGCCCGGCAATCGACGTGCACCTTGCGAATTTCACCCGAACGCAAGCGCAACTGAGCGTAGCTGCCTTCGCGTGCCAGCAGCTGAACCGAGGTGCCTGCCGAGCGCGCAATCTGCGCGCCTTTTCCCGGCATCATCTCGACGCAATGCACCGTGCTGCCCACCGGAATACTGCGCAACGGCAGACAGTTGCCCGCCTTGATCGGGGCCTCGACACCGCTCACCAGTTGAGCGCCAACCTGCGCGCCACGCGGCGCGATGATGTAGCGACGCTCACCGTCCGCATAGCACAGCAACGCCAGATGCGCAGAACGGTTGGGGTCATATTCCAGGCGCTCAACTGTCGCCGGGATCCCGTCCTTGTTGCGACGGAAATCCACCACACGGTAATGCTGCTTGTGACCGCCACCCTTGTGACGAACCGTGATGTGTCCATTGTTGTTACGACCCGAACCACGCTTTTGCGGCTCGAGCAGCGCTGCGACGGGCTTGCCTTTGTGCAACTCCGGCGTCACCACCTTGACGACCGCGCGGCGGCCGGCAGAGGTGGGTTTGAC
Source organism: uncultured Hydrogenophilales bacterium (assembly GCA_963818665.1). Classification (GTDB taxonomy): domain Bacteria; phylum Pseudomonadota; class Gammaproteobacteria; order Burkholderiales; family Thiobacillaceae; genus Thiobacillus. Next base: position 49,454 of record CAWFTM010000010.1, read on the forward strand.
TTTAATCAATGCCATGATTTTTCTCCCTTACAGACCGGACGCGAAGTCGATGTCCTGACCCTGCTTGAGGGTGACATACGCCTTCTTCCAGTTATCACGGCGACCCGTCACACGACCGGAACGCTTGACCTTGCCTTTGACGTTCAGCACCTGCACACCCGTCACCTCAACCTTGAACAGGCTGGCGACAGCCGCGCCAATTTCCTGCTTGGTGGCGTCAGGCAGAACGCGAAAGACGACCTGATTCAGTTTGTCCGCGACACGGGTACTCTTTTCGGAGATCACCGGCGCGAGAATGACTTTGAGCAGACGCTCTTGACTGATCGCACCCATCACACCATCTCCTCAAATTGCTTGACCGCCGCCTTGGTGATCAGCACGTTGCCGAATTTGACCAGACTCCACGGGTCAGCCTGATGCGGTTCGACCACATAGACGTTCGGCAGATTGCGCGACGACAGCCACAGGTTGTCGTCCACACTGTCCGCAATGATCATGACCTTGCCGTAACCCATCGACTTCAGCTTGCCCGCAAGCAACTTGGTCTTGGGCGAATCGATCCCCAGGCTCTCAACCACCTTGAGCTTGCCCTCGCGAGCCAGTTGCGACAGGATGGTCGCCAGGCCTGCGCGATACATCTTGCGATTCACTTTATGGGTAAAGTTTTCGTTGGGCTTGTTCGGGAAGGCCATGCCACCCCCACGCCAGATCGGGCTGGAGGTACGGCCCGCACGTGCACGGCCGGTACCTTTCTGGCGCCACGGCTTGTGCGTCGATGCCGTCACTTCGGCACGCGTCTGCTGGGCACGGTTGCCACTACGGGCGTTCGCCTGGAACGCGGTCACCACCTGGTGCACCAGCGCTTCGTTGTAATCGCGACCGAAGGTTTCATCGGAAGCGGCGACATTGGCCATGTGCTGACCCTGGTCGTTAATAACGCTCAAATCCATTAGGCACCCCCTTTCACTGCCGGGCGCACCACAACATGACCACCCTTGGAACCCGGCACGGCACCCTTCAACAGCACCAGACCACGCTCGGCGTCCACTCGCACCACCTCAAGATTCTGCTTGGTACAGGTCACCGCACCCATGTGGCCGGACATACGCTTACCCGGGAACACACGGCCCGGATCCTGCGCCATACCGATGGAACCCGGCACATTATGCGAACGCGAGTTACCGTGGGTGGCGCGCTGGGATTTGAAGTTGTGACGCTTGATGGTGCCCGCAAAGCCTTTGCCCTGGGTCACACCCGTCACATCGACTTTTTGCCCGGCCTGAAACACCTCGACCGACACAGCGGCGCCGGCCTGGTACTGCGCGGCCACATCAGCCGACACGCGAAACTCGCGCATCAACTCGCCCGCGTCCACACCCGCCTTGGCGTAATGCCCAGCTTCCGATTTATTGACACGGCTATTGCGGCGGCTGCCAAAGGCAACCTGCACCGCGGAATAACCGTCATTTTCTGGCGTGCGCACTTGCGTCACACGATTGTTTGACATTTCCAGCACCGTCACCGGAACGGATGCACCGTTCTCGGTAAAAATGCGGGTCATGCCGACCTTGCGGCCAACGAGCCCGATACTCATCTTTGTATTTCCTATCTCAAGCCGGCCAGCAAAGCCACCGACAAGGGTTTTAGGTGCCGATTACAATTGACCGGCGACTATTGGTACAGCAGAAGGGGCAGCAGTATACCTGCGCCGCCCGCTTTTTACAACTTGATTTCGACGTCGACGCCAGCCGGCAGATCCAACTTCATCAGGGCGTCAACCGTTTTGTCGGTGGGGTCCATGATGTCCATCAGACGACGATGGGTGCGGATTTCAAACTGGTCGCGCGAGGTCTTGTTGACGTGCGGCGAGCGCAGCACGTCAAAACGCTCGATCGAGGTCGGCAGCGGAACCGGGCCTTTAACCACGGCACCGGTGCGCTTGGCGGTCTCGACGATTTCCAGCGCTGACTGGTCGATCAATTTGTAATCAAACGCCTTCAGGCGGATGCGGATTTTCTGGTTTTGCATTGAGTTCGCCTTATTCTTCGATTTTGGCCACGACACCGGCGCCGACGGTACGACCACCTTCGCGGATGGCGAAACGCAGACCTTCGTCCATGGCGATCGGCTGGATCAGCGAGACCTTGATGCTGACGTTGTCGCCAGGCATCACCATCTCGGTGCCGGCCGGCAATTCGATGCTGCCGGTGACGTCGGTGGTGCGGAAGTAGAACTGCGGGCGGTAGCCATTGAAGAAGGGGGTGTGACGACCACCTTCGTCTTTGGACAGCACGTAGATCTCGGCGCTGAACTTGGTGTGCGGCTTGATGGAGCCGGGCTTGGCCAGAACCTGGCCGCGCTGGACTTCTTCACGCTTGGTGCCGCGCAGCAGGACGCCGACGTTGTCGCCTGCCTGACCCTGGTCGAGCAGCTTGCGGAACATTTCGACGCCGGTGCAGGTGGTCTTGACGGTCGGGACGATGCCGACGATTTCGATTTCTTCGCCGACCTTGATGACGCCGCGCTCGACACGACCGGTGACGACGGTGCCGCGACCGGAGATGGAGAAGACGTCTTCGACGGGCATCAGGAAGGGCTTGTCGATGGCGCGCTCGGGCTCGGGGATGTAGTTGTCGAGGGCGTCGGCCAGTTTCATGATGCTGGGCTCGCCGATGTCGCTCTGGTCGCCTTCGAGGGCCTTGAGGGCGCTGCCGATGATGATGGGGGTGTCGTCACCGGGGAAGTCGTATTTGTCGAGCAGTTCGCGCACTTCCATTTCGACGAGTTCGAGCAGTTCGGCGTCGTCGACCATGTCGGCCTTGTTCATGTAGACGATGATGTAGGGGACGCCGACCTGACGGGCAAGCAGGATGTGCTCGCGGGTCTGGGGCATGGGGCCGTCGGCGGCGGACACGACGAGGACGGCGCCGTCCATCTGGGCGGCACCGGTGATCATGTTCTTGACGTAGTCGGCGTGGCCCGGGCAGTCGACGTGGGCGTAGTGACGCTTGGCGGTCTCGTACTCGACGTGCGCGGTGTTGATGGTGATGCCGCGCGCCTTTTCTTCGGGCGAGCTGTCGATCTCGTCGTATTTCTTCGCCGCACCGCCGAATTTCTTCGACAGAATGGTGGTGATCGCCGCGGTCAAGGTGGTCTTGCCGTGGTCAACGTGTCCAATCGTGCCTACGTTTACGTGCGGTTTGGTCCGCTCGAACTTTTCCTTAGCCATTTTCAGTACCCTATAAGATCTAAATTATTTCCTGGCGCCCGATTACTTCTTGGCGATAACCGCTTCAGCGACGCTTTTCGGCGCTTCAGTGTAGTGCTTGAATTCCATCGAGTAGGTCGCGCGGCCCTGCGACATTGAGCGCAGGTCGGTCGAGTAGCCGAACATTTCAGCCAGCGGCACTTCCGCCTTGACCAGCTTGATTCCGGCGGCATCTTCCATGCCCTGGATGATGCCGCGACGGCGGTTCAAATCGCCCATCACATCACCCATATAGTCTTCCGGTGTTTCCACTTCGACCGCCATCATCGGCTCAAGCAGAACCGGACTCGCCTTACGCATCCCGTCCTTGAACGCCAGAATCGCGGCCAGTTTGAACGCCAATTCAGATGAATCGACGTCATGATAGGAACCATCAAACAGGGTGACCTTCACGTCCACCACCGGGAAGCCCGCCAGCACGCCATTGGTCAGAGCCTCTTTCAAGCCCTTTTCAACTGCCGGAATAAATTCACGGGGCACGGTGCCGCCCTTGATGGCGTCAATGAACTCAAAACCCTTGCCCGTTTCATTCGGACCCATCTTGATCCAGACGTGCCCGTACTGACCCTTACCGCCCGACTGCTTGGCGTGCTTGCCTTCCTGCTCGACTTCCTTCTTGATCGCCTCGCGGTAGGCCACCTGCGGCGCACCGACGTTGGCTTCAACGCCAAATTCGCGACGCATACGATCGACCAGAATCTCCAGGTGCAATTCACCCATGCCGGACATAATGGTCTGGCCGGATTCTTCATCGGTACGCACGCGGAAAGACGGGTCTTCCTGCGCCAGGCGGCCCAGCGCAATACCCATTTTTTCCTGGTCAGCCTTGGTTTTCGGCTCGACCGCAACGTGAATCACCGGCTCCGGAAAAATCATGCGCTCCAGAACGATCGGATCATTCAGCTCACACAGGGTATCGCCGGTCGTACAATCTTTCAGACCGACTGCCGCTGCGATGTCGCCTGCGCGAACTTCTTTAATCTCTTCACGCTGGTTAGCGTGCATCTGCAGAATACGGCCAAGGCGCTCCTTCTTGCCCTTGACCGAGTTGTAAATGGTGTCACCCGATTTAACCACCCCGGAATACACACGGAAGAAAATCAGCTGCCCCACATAGGGGTCGGTCGCGACCTTGAATGCCAACGCCGAGAATTTTTCGTCGTCAGCCGCCTTGCGCTCGCCCTGCTCGCCATTTTCCAGCTCGCCCTTGACCGGCGGAATATCCGTCGGCGCCGGCATCAACTCGACCACCTTGTCGAGCATCGCCTGCACGCCTTTGTTCTTGAAGGCCGAGCCGCACATCATCGGCACGATTTCACTGGCGATGGTGCGCGCGCGCAGACCGGCAATAATGTCCGCCTCGGAGAGATCACCCTCTTCGAGATACTTGTTCATCATTTCTTCGGACGACTCGGCAGCCGCCTCGACCATGGCCTCGCGCCACTTCTTGCAGGTGTCCAGCAGATTGGCCGGGATGTCGCGCAGGTCGAACTTCATGCCCTGGCTGGCTTCATCCCAGTAAATCGCCTTCATCTTGACCAGATCGACCACGCCTTCGAAATTGTCTTCCGCGCCAATGGGAACCTGGATCGGCACCGGGTTGGCTTTCAGACGCAAACGCATCTGGTCGTAAACCTTGAAAAAATCGGCGCCGGAACGGTCCATCTTGTTGACGAACGCCAGACGCGGCACGCCATATTTATTGGCCTGACGCCACACGGTTTCCGACTGCGGCTGCACGCCACCCACTGCGCAATACACCATGCAGGCGCCATCCAGCACACGCATGGAGCGCTCCACCTCAATGGTGAAGTCCACGTGGCCCGGGGTGTCGATGATGTTGATGCGATGCTCGGGGAACTTGCCGTCCATCCCCTTCCAGAAACAGGTAGTGGCCGCCGAGGTAATCGTGATGCCGCGCTCCTGCTCCTGCTCCATCCAGTCCATGGTGGCCGCGCCATCATGCACTTCGCCAATCTTGTGCGACACGCCGGTGTAGAACAGGACGCGTTCGGTAGTGGTGGTTTTGCCGGCGTCAATGTGGGCAGAAATGCCAATATTGCGATAGCGTTCGATAGGAGTTGCGCGAGCCACGGTAAATACCTGCCAATAATAAAGTTGGGTTTAGAAGCGGAAATGCGAGAAGGCTTTGTTGGCTTCAGCCATACGGTGCACTTCTTCACGCTTCTTCACCGCACCGCCACGGCCTTCGGCCGCGTCGAGCAATTCGCCCGCGAGACGGGCGCCCATGGACTTCTCGCCGCGCTTGCGCGCCGCATCCTTCAACCAGCGCATCGCCAGCGCAGTACGACGGCTCGAACGCACCTCGACCGGCACCTGGTAGTTGGCGCCACCCACGCGACGGCTCTTCACCTCGACCAGCGGCCGCGCCTTGTTCAGCGCCTCACCAAACACTTCCAGCGGATCCTTGCCGGATTTCTGGACGATCTGCTCGAACGCGCCATAAACAATCCGCTCAGCAACAGACTTCTTGCCGCTGGACATGACGACGTTCATGAATTTCGAAACCTCCTGATTACCGAATTTCGGATCAGGCAGGATTTCACGTTTGGGGACTTCGCGACGACGGGGCATGGTTCAGACTCTCTAAATGATTGAGCTTTTTCGGGCGCTGCTTTTATCAGGCCTTCTTCGGACGCTTGGCGCCGTACTTCGAGCGTGACTGCTTGCGATCTTTCACGCCAGCCGTATCCAGGCTGCCGCGCACGGTGTGGTAACGCACACCCGGCAAATCCTTGACCCGGCCGCCGCGCACCAGCACCACCGAGTGCTCCTGCAGGTTGTGGCCTTCACCGCCGATGTAGCTGATGACCTCGAAGCCACTGGTGAGCTTGACCTTGCACACTTTACGCAAGGCGGAGTTCGGCTTTTTGGGCGTCGTGGTGTACACGCGTGTACACACGCCACGGCGTTGCGGGCAGGCCTTCAGGGCCGGGACCTTGCTCTTCTCCACCGGCGCCTGACGCGGTTTGCGGATCAGCTGGTTAATGGTTGGCATGTCAAAAAATTCCGAAAAATTAAGGTGAGCGTATCGTTTTCAAAACAAGCGGGACGGCTACCGACCGCATTTTTAGAAGCGGCGCCGTCCCGGGCTGCAGTTCTGCGCTTTCCGGCAAATCACTATGGCCGGAAAAAGACGCGTGAGTTTAGGGGAGAGCCATCCCCCTGTCAAGCCACTTCCTGATTCTCGGCAGGGTTTTCTTCCCCGCCGACGATCAGATGTGCCGCCCCCAAGTCCTCCCCGGCAGCCTGGCGGCGGCGCGTATTGTGGTAGGCCAGGCCGGTGCCGGCAGGAATCAAGCGTCCGACAATCACGTTTTCCTTCAGACCGCGCAGCTCGTCCCGCTTGCCCATGATGGCGGCTTCGGTCAGCACGCGGGTGGTTTCCTGGAAGGAAGCCGCCGAGATGAAGGAATCGGTCGACAGCGACGCCTTGGTGATGCCCAGCAGGATCGGGTTGAAGGTGGCGGGCTGCTTGCCTGCGGCCGTCATGTCGTCATTGGTCTGCATGACTTCGGAACGCTCCACCTGCTCACCGGGGATCAAACCGGTATCACCCGGATCGACCACGACGACGCGACGCAGCATCTGACGCACGATGACCTCGATGTGCTTGTCGTTGATCTTCACACCTTGCAGGCGGTACACATCCTGCACCTCGTCGGTGATATAGCACGCCAGCGTCTCGACCCCCTTCAACCGCAGGATATCGTGCGGATCAAACGGGCCGTCGACGATCATCTCGCCCTTCTGGACGATCTGGCCGTCGTGCGCGGTCACGTGTTTTTCCTTGGTGATCAGGTACTCGTGCGGCACGCCGTCCATGTCGGTGATGACCAGGCGCTGCTTGCCCTTGGTGTCCTTGCCGAAGGAAACGGTGCCCGTGACTTCCGCCAGCACGCCGGCGTCTTTCGGCGAACGCGCCTCGAACAGCTCGGCCACTCGCGGCAGACCGCCGGTAATGTCGCGGGTTTTCGAGGTTTCCTGCGGGATACGTGCCAGCACGTCGCCCACCGCCACATCCTGACCGTCTTTCACCGTGATGATGGAACCGATCTGGAAAGTGATGTTGACCAGGGTTTCGGTCCCCGCAATCTTGATCTCGTTGCCCGCCTCATCCAGCAGCTTGACCTGCGGGCGCAAACCCTTGGCGGCGCTGCTGGCCTTGCGCTTGGGATCGATGACCACCAGCGTGGACAAGCCGGTGACGTCGTCGAGCTGCTTGGCCACGGTGACGCCTTCCTCGATGTTTTCGAAGCGAACCCGTCCGGCGTACTCGGTAATGATGGGGCGGGTATGCGGATCCCAGGTCGCCAACACGGCGCCAGCCTTGATCTTGGCACCATCGGTCACCATCAGGGTCGCGCCATACGGCACTTTCTGGCGCTCGCGCTCACGGCCGCTATCGTCCGCAATCACCATTTCGCCACTGCGCGAGATGGCCACCAGTTCCTTGCGTGCATTGGTGACATAACGCATGCCGGTGGTGTATTGCACGGTACCGTTGGATTTGGCTTCCAACTGGCTGGCAGCGGCGGCACGCGATGCCGCACCGCCGATGTGGAAGGTCCGCATGGTGAGCTGGGTGCCCGGTTCGCCGATCGACTGCGCGGCGATCACGCCAACCGCTTCGCCCGTGTTGACCATGTAGCCACGACCGAGGTCGCGACCATAGCACTTGGCGCACAGGCCATAGCGCGTTTCGCAGGTCAGCGGGGTGCGCACCTTGACTTCGTCGATGCCGAGCGACTCGATGGTATCGACCACGTCTTCCACCAGCAGCGTGCCGGCTTCGAACAGGGTTTCCTGCGTTTCGGGATGGATGATGTCGCTGGCGGCGACGCGACCGAGAATCCGCTCGCGCAGCGCTTCGACCACTTCACCGCCTTCGACCAGCGCCTTCACCACCAGGCCATTCTTGGTGCCGCAATCGTCTTCCACCACCACCAGATCCTGCGTCACGTCGACCAGACGACGGGTCAGATAGCCCGAGTTCGCGGTCTTCAGCGCGGTGTCGGCCAAACCCTTGCGAGCGCCGTGGGTCGAAATGAAGTACTGAAGCATGTTCAGGCCTTCGCGGAAGTTCGCGGTAATCGGCGTTTCGATGATGGAGCCATCCGGCTTCGCCATCAGGCCGCGCATGCCGGCCAGCTGACGAATCTGCGCAGCCGAGCCGCGCGCGCCGGAGTCGGCCATCATGTAAATCGAGTTGAACGATTCCTGGGTCACTTCCTTGCCGTGACGGTCGATGACTTTCTCGCCGCCCAGCTGCGCCATCATGGCCTTGGCCACGGCGTCACCCGCACGCCCCCAGATATCGACCACTTTGTTGTAGCGCTCGCCCTGCGTCACCAGACCCGAGGTGTACTGCGATTCGATCTCCTTCACCTCGGCCTCGGACGCATCCAGAATCTGCTCCTTCTCGCCGGGGATCAACATGTCCTTGATCGCGATCGACATGCCCGAACGGGTGGCATAGGCGAAGCCGGTATACATCAGCTTGTCGGCCAGCAGCACCGTTTCACGCAGGCCGCAGCGACGGAAGCTGGCGTTGATGAGCTTGGAGATTTCCTTCTTCTTCAGCGCCTTGTCGATGAAGCTGAACGGCAGATCAGGCGGCAGAATTTCGGACAGCAGCGCGCGACCCAGCGTGGTTTCTACCCGTTTGACGGTCTCGACGCGGTTCTTGTCCTCGTCCAGCGTCACTTCCTTGATGCGCACGGTGACGCGCGCATGCAGTTCGGCTTCGCGGTTGTCGTAGGCGCGGCGCGCTTCGGTGACGTCGGCAAACATCATGCCTTCGCCCTTGGCGTTGACCTTTTCGCGCGTCATGTAATACAGCCCCAGCACGATATCCTGCGACGGCACGATGATCGGCTCGCCGTTGGCGGGCGACAGCACGTTGTTCGACGCCAGCATCAGGGTGCGGGCTTCGGCCTGCGCTTCCAGCGACAGCGGCACGTGGACGGCCATCTGGTCGCCGTCGAAGTCGGCGTTGAACGCCGCGCACACCAGCGGATGCAACTGGATCGCCTTGCCTTCGATCAGCACCGGCTCGAACGCCTGGATGCCCAGACGGTGCAGCGTCGGTGCGCGGTTCAGCATCACCGGATGCTCGCGGATGACCTCTTCCAGCAGATCCCACACGATCGGCTCTTCGTCTTCCACCATCTTCTTGGCGGCCTTGATCGTGGTCGCCAACCCCAGTACTTCGAGGCGGTTGAAAATGAAGGGCTTGAACAGTTCCAGCGCCATTTTCTTCGGCAGACCGCACTGATGCAGTTTCAGTGCCGGACCCACCACGATGACGGAACGGCCGGAGTAGTCGACGCGCTTGCCCAGCAGGTTCTGGCGGAAACGACCGCTCTTGCCCTTGATCATGTCGGCCAGCGACTTCAGCGGACGCTTGTTGGCACCGGTCATCGCCTTGCCGCGACGGCCGTTGTCCAGCAGCGAATCCACCGCTTCCTGCAGCATGCGCTTTTCGTTGCGCACGATGATTTCCGGCGCTTTCAGTTCCAGCAGGCGCTTCAAGCGGTTGTTGCGGTTGATCACGCGGCGATACAGATCGTTCAGATCGGAGGTGGCGAAACGGCCGCCATCGAGCGGCACCAGCGGACGCAATTCGGGCGGCAGCACCGGCAGCACTTCGAGGATCATCCACTCGGGCTTGATGCCGGACTTCTGGAAGCCTTCGAGAATCTTCAGGCGTTTCGACAGCTTTTTCAGCTTGGTGTCGGAACCGGTTTTGCTGATTTCCGAATGCAGGGTTTCCACCACGGTATGCAGGTCGAGCGAGCGCAGCAGTTCGCGCACCGCCTCGGCACCCATCAGCGCCTTGAATTCGTCGCCGTATTCTTCCAACTTGGAAAGGTAGTCTTCCTCAGTCAGCAACTGGCCGCGGTTGAGCGGCGTCATGCCGGGCTCGACCACCACGAAGCCTTCGAAATACAGCACGCGCTCGATATCGCGCAGCGTCATGTCGAGCACCATGCCCAGACGCGACGGCAGCGACTTCAGGAACCAGATGTGCGCAACCGGCGAAGCCAGTTCGATATGGCCCATGCGCTCGCGGCGCACCTTGGACAGGGTGACTTCGACGCCGCACTTCTCGCAGATCACACCGCGGTGCTTGAGGCGCTTGTACTTGCCGCACAGACACTCGTAATCCTTGACCGGACCAAAAATCTTGGCGCAGAACAGGCCATCGCGCTCCGGCTTGAAGGTGCGGTAGTTGATGGTTTCCGGCTTTTTCACTTCGCCGTACGACCAGGAACGGATTTTCTCCGGCGACGCCAGGCCAATCTTGATGGCGTCGAACTCTTCCTCGTGGGTGGCCTGCTTGAAAAGATCTAACAATGCTTTCATGGCTGTGTCCTCACCCTAAATTAATAACGTTCCAGATCGATGTCGATGCCGAGCGAACGGATTTCCTTCACCAGCACGTTGAAGGATTCCGGCATGCCTGCCTCGATCTTGTGGTCGCCCTTGACGATGTTCTCGTACACCTTGGTACGACCGTTCACATCGTCCGACTTCACCGTCAGCATTTCCTGCAGCACGTAGGACGCGCCGTAGGCTTCCAGCGCCCACACTTCCATTTCGCCGAAGCGCTGGCCACCGAACTGCGCCTTGCCGCCCAGCGGCTGCTGGGTCACCAGCGAGTACGGGCCGGTCGAACGCGCGTGCATCTTGTCGTCGACCAGGTGGTGCAGCTTCAGCACGTGCTTGTAGCCGACCGTCACCTGGCGGTCGAAAGCCTCTCCGGTGCGGCCGTCGTACAGCGTGACCTGACCACCCTCGGGCAGCCCGGCCAGCGTCAGCATGCGGCGGATTTCATCTTCCGAGGCGCCGTCGAACACCGGCGACGCGAACGGCACGCCTTTCTGCAGGTTGCGTCCCAGTTCAATGATTTCGTCGTCGGTGAAGCTGTCGATGTCTTCCGACTTGCCCGACTGGTTGTAGATTTCCTTGAAGAAGTGACGCAGATCCTTGACCAGCGTCTTGGTCTGCGCGGCCAGCATCTGGCCGATTTTCTCGCCCAGACCTTTTGCTGCCCAGCCAAGGTGGGTTTCCAGAATCTGGCCGACGTTCATCCGTGACGGCACGCCGAGCGGGTTCAACACCACATCGACCGGACGGCCATCGGCCATGAACGGCATGTCCTCGACCGGAGCGATTTTCGACACCACACCCTTGTTGCCGTGACGGCCGGCCATCTTGTCGCCGGGCTGCAGGCGACGTTTGACGGCCAGGTAAACCTTGACCATTTTCTGCACCCCGGGCGGCAGTTCATCGCCGGCGGTGAGCTTTTTCTTTTTCTCCTCGAACATCGCATCGAATTCGACGCGCTTCTGCGTGAGGCTGTCTTTCAGCGATTCGACCTGGCGGCTGGCCTCGTCGTCGGCCAGACGAATGTCGAACCAGTCGTGGCGATTCACCGACTCCAGGTAATCATTGGTGATCTTGCTGCCCTTGGCGAGCTTCTTCGGGCCGCCGTTGGCCACTTTCAGGTGCAGCAGTTTCTCCAGACGCGCGAAGGTATCGTCTTCCACGATGCGCATGCGGTCGGTCATGTCCTTCTTGTACTCGGCCAGCTGCGTGTCGATGATCGACTGCGCGCGCTTGTCTCTTTCAATGCCTTCTCGAGTGAACACCTGCACGTCGATCACCACGCCCGCCATGCCGGACGGCACCTTGAGGCTGGTGTCTTTCACGTCGCTGGCCTTTTCGCCGAAAATGGCGCGCAGCAGCTTTTCTTCCGGCGTCAGCTGGGTTTCGCCCTTGGGCGTGACCTTGCCGACCAGCACGTCGCCGGCTTCAACTTCGGCGCCGATGGCGATGATGCCGGAGTCATCCAGACGACCCAACTGGCGCTCGGCCAGGTTGGAAATGTCGCGGGTGATTTCTTCCGCACCCAATTTGGTGTCGCGCGCCACCACCGACAACTCCTCGATGTGGATCGAGGTGTAGCGGTCTTCAGCGACGACTTTCTCGTTAATGAGAATCGAGTCTTCGAAGTTGAATCCATTCCACGGCATGAAGGCGACCAGCATGTTCTGGCCCAGCGCCAGTTCACCCATGTCGGTCGACGCGCCGTCGGCAATCACATCGCCGCGCGCGATCATGTCGCCCACTTTCACCAGCGGACGCTGGTTGATGTTGGTGTTCTGGTTTGAACGCGTGTACTTGATCAGCGAATAGATATCCACGCCGACTTCGCCTGCACGCGCCTCTTCGTCATGCACGCGAATCACGATCCGCCCGGCGTCGATATAGTCAACGCGGCCGCCGCGATACGCAGTCACCACCGTGCCGGAATCGACCGCAGCGGTGCGCTCGATGCCAGTGCCGACGAAGGGTTTTTCCGGGCGCAGACACGGCACTGCCTGACGCTGCATGTTGGAGCCCATCAGCGCGCGGTTGGCGTCGTCGTGCTCCAGGAACGGAATCAGCGAAGCCGCAACCGACACGATCTGTGCCGGCGCCACGTCCATGAATTCGATGCGGTCGGGCGTCGACAGGGTGAATTCATTCTTGTAACGACACGAAACCAGGTCGTCCTTGAACTTGTTCTTGGCATCGAGATCGGCGTTGGCCTGCGCGATCACGTACTTGCTCTCTTCAATCGCCGACAGGTATTCGATTTCGTCGGTCACCTTGTTGTCGATGACCTTGCGATACGGCGTTTCGATGAAGCCGTACCAGTTGGTGCGGGCAAACAGCGCCAGCGAGTTGATCAGGCCGATGTTCGGGCCTTCCGGCGTTTCGATCGGGCACACCCGGCCATAGTGGGTCGGGTGCACGTCGCGCACCTCGAAGCCAGCGCGCTCGCGCGTCAGACCGCCCGGTCCAAGTGCCGAGACACGACGCTTGTGGGTGATTTCCGACAACGGATTGGTCTGGTCCATGAACTGCGACAGCTGGCTGGAGCCGAAGAACTCCTTGATCGCCGCCGACACCGGCTTGGCGTTGATCAGATCATGCGGCATCAGGTTGTCGGATTCGGCTTGCCCCAGACGCTCGCGCACCGCGCGCTCGACCCGCACCAGACCGGCGCGGAACTGGTTCTCGGCGAGTTCGCCCACCGAACGCACGCGGCGGTTGCCGAGGTGGTCGATATCGTCCACTTCGCCGCGACCGTTGCGCAAATCGACCAGAATCTTGATGACCGCGACGATGTCTTCGGTCGACAGCGTGCCGGTGCCGGTCAGCTCGTCGCGACCGATGCGGCGGTTGAACTTCATCCGGCCCACGGCCGACAGGTCGTAGCGATCTTCACTGAAGAACAGGTTGCCGAACAGCGCATTGACCGCGTCTTCGGTGGGCGGCTCGCCCGGGCGCATCATGCGGTAAATCGCCACCTTGGCAGCGTATTCGTCGGTGGTGTCGTCGGCGCGCAGCGTCTGCGAGATGAACGCGCCATGATCGAGATCGTTGGTATACAGCGTGTTGAACTTGCCGACTCCCGCTGCCGCCAGCTTGGTCAGCAACTCTTCGGTGATCTCGTCGTTGGCGCGCGCCACCAGTTCTCCGGTGTGGGTGTCGACCACGTCATGCGACAGCACGCGGCCCACCACGAACTCGGCCGGCACCGCCCACTTCTTGACGCCCGCAGCGTCCAGCTCGCGGATGTGCTTGGCCGTAATGCGCTTGTCCTTGGCGACGATGACATGACCATCCTTGCCGCAGATATCGAAGCGCGCCAGTTCGCCACGCAGGCGATCGGGCACCAGTTCGAACTGCACGCCCTGGGTGTTGATGTAGAACGTGTCCTTGCTGAAGAAGTCGTCGAGGATCGTCGCCGGGGTGTAGCCCAGCGCCTTCAGCAGGATGGTGACCGGCATTTTGCGGCGACGGTCGACGCGGAAGAACAGGATGTCCTTGGCGTCGAATTCGAAATCCAGCCACGAGCCGCGGTAGGGAATCACGCGCGCCGAAAACAGCAGCTTGCCCGAGCTGTGGGTCTTGCCGCGGTCGTGCTCGAAGAACACGCCCGGCGAGCGGTGCAGCTGCGACACGATCACGCGCTCGGTGCCGTTGATCACGAACGAGCCGGTCGGCGTCATGAGCGGAATTTCGCCCATGTAGACTTCCTGCTCTTTCACCTCCTTGATCGTCGGCTTGGAGGCCTCCTTGTCCATGATCACCAGGCGCACCTTGGCGCGCAGCGGTGCGCAATAGGTCAGGCCGCGCTGCTGGCATTCCTTGATGTCGAACACCGGCTCGCCGAGAAAGTAGCTGACATATTCCAGACGCGCGTTTTTGGAGTGGCTCTCGATCGGGAAAATCGAGGTGAACGCGGCCTGCAGGCCTTCGTTCAGACGCTCGTCACGCGAACGGCCTTCCTGCAGGAAAGCACGATAGGACTCAAGCTGGGTCGCCAGAAGAAACGGCACCGGAAGGGTGTTGGTGCGGCTGGCAAAGCTCTTGCGCAGACGTTTTTTCTCGGTAAAGGTATAAGCCATGGGGTCTCCTTGACGATCAGGGGCGCGCGGGCACGTGGATTACGGCCTGCGCTTTGTGAGGCACACGCAAAAAGCAAACGACCCGGAAGCCGATTCCGGGTTCCGGGTATTTGCTGCTTGCGTCTGCTGCGGGCACGCCCGCAACACGGCACTGGTGATTACGGCGAGTTAAATACGTCATCGGAACAGGCGGCGCGCTTGCACGCACCGCCTTATTCATCGTTGACTTATTTGACGTCGACGTTAGCGCCAGCTTCTTCCAACTGCTTTTTCAGCGCTTCGGCATCAGCCTTGGAGACGCCTTCTTTAACAGCCTTGGGTGCGCCGTCAACCAGATCCTTGGCTTCTTTCAGGCCCAGACCGGTCGCAGCACGCACCACCTTGATGACTTCGACTTTCTTGTCGCCAGCGGAGTTCAGCATTACGGTGAACTCGGTCTGCTCTTCAGCAGCAGCGGCACCACCGCCGGCAGCGGGGGCAGCCACGGCAACTGCAGCGGCAGCGGCGGAAACGCCGAATTTCTCTTCCATTTCCTTGATGAGTTCGGACAGATCCAGCACGGTCATGCTAGCGATAGCGTCCAGAATGTCAGCTTTTGCAACAGCCATTTGTATTACTCCTGTCAATTGTGCTTCAGATTAAAAAAACAATATCGTCGATACGGATGTCGTCAGTCCGCGCCAACCCGGTCGGGTTAGGCGGCCTGCTTGTCGCGCACCGCAGCCAGCCCGCGAACGAACTTGGTCGGCACTTCGTTAAGCGTGCGAACAAATTGCGTAATCGGAGCCTGCATGGTGCCCATGAGCTTGGACAGCAGTTCGTCGCGGCTGGGCATGCTGGCCAGATTCCCCACATCCTTGGCGGACATGATGAAGTTGGGCATGGCACCGGCCTTGACGACCAGCTTGTCGTTGGTCTTGGCGAACTCGTGCATCACCTTGGCGGCGGCCACCGGATCCTTGGACATGCCATAAGCCAGCGGGCCGACCAGTTGGTCAGCCAGCCCCGCAAACGGCGTATCCGCAAACGCACGGCGCACCAGCGTGTTTTTCAACACGCGCAGATAGACGCCTTCCTTGCGTGCGCTTGCGCGCAGCTTGGTCAGATCTTCCACCTTGATGCCACGATACTCAGCTACGACAACCGTCTGGGCGATCGCAACTTGCGCAGCGACCTCGGCAACGACGGCTTTCTTTTCTTCAAGATTCAGACTCAAGGTCTTACCTCCTTCTCAGTTACGGAGCCTTGCCCGCTTGTGTCCACGGGGTGCTCCGGCTGGCGGCCTTGACAGGAAAATCCTGCTCGGGAACGCCATCTGCGTAGGGCCTGGTGATCGCAAGCAGAGGACGGAGATCCATCACCCGTTTGCCGCCACCAGCAATTAAATCCTTGCGGATGCCTACGGTCTTTGACAACCCGTCAACCAAACAACCGGCTGACGGCCCAAAGTTCATTCAGGCGCGCTTTTCAGCGCGGCCTGTCGTTCAATTTATGCGCTGACGCTGGCCTGATCGACCCGCACGCCCACACCCATGGTGGAGGACACCGACAGGCGCTTGAAATAGATACCCTTGGAGCTGGCCGGCTTGGCACGCTGGAGCGCATCCAGCAGTGCAGCCAGGTTCTCTTTCAGGTCATCCACCGCAAACGAGGCGCGGCCGATGGTGCAATGCACGATGCCGCCCTTGTCGGTGCGGTACTGCACCTGACCCGCCTTGGCATTCTTGACTGCGCCTGCCACATCCGGAGAAACCGTACCCACTTTCGGGTTCGGCATCAGGCCGCGCGGGCCCAGAATCTGGCCGAGCTGACCCACCACGCGCATGGCGTCCGGCGTGGCGATCACCACGTCGAAATCCATCTTGCCGGCCTTGATCTCGGCAGCCAGGTCGTCGAAACCGACGATATCGGCGCCGGCATCTTTCGCCTTCTGCACGTTGTCGCCCTGAGCGAACACGGCGACGCGAACGGTCTTGCCGATCCCTTTCGGCAGCACCACGGCGCCGCGCACCATCTGGTCGGATTTACGGGCGTCGACGCCAAGGTTCACTGCGATATCGATCGACTCGTCGAACTTGGCGGTGGCCGCTTCCTTGACCAGACTCAGGGCATCCGCCACCGGATAGTTACGGTTGCGGTCGATTTTTTCTTTCAGCGCACGCAGGCGCTTGGATGCATTAGCCATCTCAGACTCCCTCCACGTTGATGCCCATGGAACGGGCTGTGCCGGCAATAGTGCGCACCGCTGCGTCCATATTGGCCGCAGTCAGATCGGGTTCCTTGGTCTTGGCGATTTCTTCCAGCTGGGCGCGCGTAATCGTGCCCACCTTGTCGAGGTGCGGCTTGGCGCTGCCCTTGTCGAGCTTGATCGCTTTCTTGATCAGCACCGTCGCGGGCGGCGTCTTCATGATGAAGGTGAAGCTCTTGTCCGCGAATGCGGTAATCACCACCGGAATCGGCAGACCGGGCTCCATGCCCTGCGTCTTGGCGTTGAACGCCTTGCAGAATTCCATGATGTTCAGGCCACGCTGACCGAGCGCGGGGCCGATTGGGGGCGAAGGGTTGGCCTTACCCGCCGGGACTTGCAGCTTGACATAGCCGACAATTTTCTTTGCCATGATGGCTCCTAATAAATGAGTACCAACGCGCTTTGGGTCACCCTACTCGCGCTCCTCTCCGGTTGCCCGGACCCGCTTTTCCGCCTGTTGTCGCCGCAGCAGCCTGACGCTGAAACGGCCATCACCAGCCGGAGCTAGCTTTTTTCGACCTGACCGAAACCCAACTCAACAGGCGTCGCCCGGCCAAAAATCATTACCGACACGCGCAATTTGCTCTTGTCGTAATTCACTTCCTCAACGTTGCCGTTGAAGTCGGTAAACGGTCCATCGATCACACGCACCGTCTCGCCCACCTCGAACAAGACCTTGGGCCGGGGCTTCTCGACCCCTTCGCGCATCTGATCCATGATGGACTGCACTTCTTTTTCGGAAATGGGGGCCGGCTTGGTTGCCGTGCCGCCGACGAATCCGGTGACCTTGGGCGTGCTCTTCACCAGGTGCCAGGTGTCGTCGTCCATCTCCATCTGCACCAGCACATAGCCAGGGAAGAATTTGCGCTCGGCGGTCTTTTTCTGACCCCCCTTCATTTCAACCACTTCTTCCACCGGCACCAGGATTTCACCGAAGCGATCCTTCATGCCCGCGCGCTCGACACGCTCAATCAGATTGCGCGCAACGCTTTTCTCGAAGCCGGAGTAGGCATGAACCACGTACCACCGCATACTCAACTCCCCTGTCCCATGGCCAGCTTGACCAGCCACAACAAAATGCTGTCGACCGCCCACAAGAACAGCGCCATCACGACCACGAAGGCCATGACCACACCGGTCATCTGGATGGTTTCCTTGCGCGTCGGCCAGACAACTTTCTTGGCCTCATCGCGCGCATCCAGCGCGAAACGGAAAAACTGCTTGCCCGGCGCCGACATGCCAGCCACCACGCCCGCCAGCACCAGACCCGCGATGACCGACAGCACACGCACCACGGTGGGCGCATCCGCAAAAAAATAAAAGCCGGCCAAGCCTGCAATGACCAGCAATACCGCTACCAGCAGCTTGATTTTGTCAGCCATGAACGCTGTATGCCTTGCGGCTTATCCTGTGGCAGGCCAAGAGGGTCTCGAACCCCCAACCTTCGGTTTTGGAGACCGACGCTCTACCAATTGAGCTATTGGCCTGTATTACTCAAGGACGGAACGGACACGCATCCAGCCCGCCCTTTCGGCATGAAGCCCTGTTAACTAAGTTGTCACTCTTGATTTTGGCCACGACACCGGCGCCGACGGTACGACCACCTTCGCGGATGGCGAAACGCAGACCTTCTTCCATGGCGATCGGCTGGATCAGCGACGACCTTGATGCTGACGTTGTCGCCAGGCATCACCATCTCGGTGCCGGCCGGCAATTCGATCGCTGCCGGTGACGTCGGTGGTGCGGAAGTAGAACTGCGGGCGGTAGCCGTTGAAGAAGGGGGTGTGACGACCACCTTCGTCTTTGGACAGCACGTAGATCTCGGCGCTGAACTTGGTGTGCGGCGTGATGGAGCCGGGCTTGGCCAGAACCTGGCCGCGCTCGACTTCTTCACGCTTGGTGCCGCGCAGCAGGACGCCGACGTTGTCGCCTGCCTGACCCTGGTCGAGCAGCTTGCGGAACATTTCGACGCCGGTGCAGGTGGTCTTGACGGTCGGCACGATGCCGACGATTTCGATTTCTTCGCCGACCTTGATGACGCCGCGCTCGACACGACCGGTGACGACGGTGCCGCGACCGGAGATGGAGAAGACGTCTTCGACGGGCATCAGGAAGGGCTTGTCGATGGCGCGCTCGGGCTCGGGGATGTAGTTGTCGAGGGCGTCGGCCAGTTTCATGATGCTGGGCTCGCCGATGTCGCTCTGGTCGCCTTCGAGGGCCTTGAGGGCGCTGCCGATGATGATGGGGGTGTCGTCACCGGGGAAGTCGTACTTGTCGAGCAGTTCGCGCACTTCCATTTCGACGAGTTCGAGCAGTTCGGCGTCGTCGACCATGTCGGCCTTGTTCATGTAGACGATGATGTAGGGGACGCCAACCTGACGGGCAAGCAGGATGTGCTCGCGGGTCTGCGGCATGGGGCCGTCGGCTGCGGACACGACCAGGATGGCGCCGTCCATCTGGGCGGCACCGGTGATCATGTTCTTGACGTAGTCGGCGTGGCCCGGGCAGTCGACGTGGGCGTAGTGACGCTTGGCGGTCTCGTACTCGACGTGGGCGGTGTTGATGGTGATGCCGCGCGCCTTTTCTTCGGGCGAGCTGTCGATCTCGTCGTATTTCTTCGCCGCACCGCCGAATTTCTTCGACAGAATGGTGGTGATCGCCGCGGTCAGGGTGGTCTTGCCGTGGTCAACGTGTCCAATCGTGCCTACGTTTACGTGCGGTTTGGTCCGCTCGAATTTTTCCTTAGCCATTTCAAATGCCCCTTAAATTTGCACAAGAATGATGCGGTCAATCACGAACAGCATCCTGACAACCACACTTAATCACGCCTAAATACTGGTGCCCACGGACAGAATCGAACTGTCGACCTCTCCCTTACCAAGGGAGTGCTCTACCTCTGAGCTACATGGGCGCTCAGGGCTGAACGTCACAATCATTTTTACGACTGATGATGCGCACAACCCAAACTAAAACCTTGCTGGAGCGGGAGAAGGGAATCGAACCCTCGTCATAAGTTTGGAAAACTTCTGCTCTACCATTGAGCTACACCCGCTTGGCACTGCATGTCCTGGTGGTGGGGGAAGGATTCGAACCTTCGAAGGCAGAGCCGTCAGATTTACAGTCTGATCCCTTTGACCGCTCGGGAACCCCACCCAAACGAAGCCAAAGATTATAGTGGCTTTCAGAATCGACTGTCAAACACTCCGCATGAAAGCCACCCGTTCGTCCGCCCACAACCGGACATTTCAGACATTGAACAGGAAATTCATGACATCGCCATCCTTCACCACGTATTCCTTGCCCTCGGCGCGCATCTTGCCCGCCTCCTTGGCACCCTGCTCGCCTTTGCAGGCGACGAAGTCCTCGAAGGCAATGGTCTGCGCGCGAATGAAGCCGCGCTCGAAGTCGGTGTGGATGACACCGGCGGCCTGCGGGCCGGTGTCGCCCTTGTGGATGGTCCAGGCGCGCACTTCCTTCACCCCGGCAGTAAAGTAGGTTTGCAGGCCGAGCAGATCGTAGGCGGCGCGAATCAGGCGGTTCAGCCCCGGCTCGTCCCAGCCGAGCTCCTTCAGATACTCGACGCGCTCGTCTTCCGACAACTCCTGCAGCTCGGCCTCCAGTGCAGCGCACACCGGCACCACCGGCGCGCCCTCTTTTTCGGCGAACGCCTTCAGCGCATCCAGCATGGGGTTGTCATGGAAGCCGTCTTCGCTGACGTTGGCGACATACAGCGTGGGCTTGACCGTCATCAGGCACAGCGGCTTGATCGCCAGCAGCCCCTCGGCATCGAGCCCGGCCGCGCGCGCGGGGCGGCCTTCGTTGAGCGTGGCCAGCACCGGCTTCAGGGCCTCGGCGACCACTTTCGCCTCTTTATCGCCACCGCGCGCCGCTTTTTCGTAACGAATCAGGGCCTTTTCGCAGCTCGCCAGATCGGCGAGCGCCAATTCCGTGGCAATGGTTTCGATATCCGACAGCGGATCGACCTTGCCCGCGACGTGGATCACGTTTTCGTCATGGAAGCAGCGCACCACATGGCAGATCGCGTCGGTTTCGCGGATGGTGGCAAGAAACTGGTTGCCCAGCCCTTCGCCCTTGGACGCCCCCGCCACCAGCCCGGCAATGTCGACGAACTCGACGATGGCCGGGACGACTTTCTGCGGTTTGATGATCTCGGCCAGCTGCTTCAAACGCGGATCCGGCACTTCGACCACACCGGTATTCGGCTCGATGGTGCAGAACGGGTAGTTTTCCGCCGCAATGCCCGCCTGGGTCAAGGCATTGAATAGCGTGGATTTTCCGACGTTGGGCAAGCCAACGATGCCGCATTTCAGACTCATGGTTTTTCCTGGATTTTAGAGTGGGGCAGGTTTGGTGTTGGCGCGCTGAATGGCTGCGTTCCAGTCGGCTTTTTCGATCAGGGGCACGAGATCGAGCGCGCGCTCGATGGCGGCGTCGATTTCAGCCTGTTCTTCGCGACGTGGCGGTTTCAAAACGTAATTCACCACCTCGTTTCGGTCGCCGGGATGGCCGATGCCGATACGCAGCCGCCAGTAATCCTGCGTGCCCAGATGCGAGGTGATGTCCTTCAGCCCGTTGTGCCCGCCCATGCCGCCGCCGAACTTGAGGCGCAGCTGGCCGGGCGGAATATCGAGCTCGTCGTGCACCACCAGAATCTCGGCAGGCTCGATGCGATGAAAACGTGCCAACGCACCCACCGCCTGACCCGAGCGATTCATGAAGGTTTGCGGCAGCAGCATCCACACGTTGCGCGCGCTCTTGCCGACGACGCCATGGAAACGCGCTTCCACCGCAAGCGATGCGCCCCACGCCTGCGCAAGGCGCGCGCAAAACCAAAACCCGGCGTTATGCCGGGTTTCTTCGTAGTCGCGCCCCGGGTTACCGAGGCCGACAATCAGGCGCGGAGCCAGGCTGGCTGCTGTCATGCTGGACACGACACGCAATCCGGCAGGGCAAATCCCACCGGGATTGCGCGACCCGCTTAAGCTGCGGGAGCAGCGGCGCGGCAGGCGCTTCTTCAGCCGCACCGCCCTTGGGCGCGTTGATCGACGCCACTGCGGGGTTCTCATGCTTGACGTGGGGCACCAGCTCGACACCTGCGGGCAACGTCAGCTCGTTCACATGGATGGAATGACCGACTTCCAGCATGCCCATGTCGACTTCGATGAACTCGGGCAGGCTGCCGGGCAGACACTGCACGTCGATCTCGTTGACGATGTGGCTGCGGCTTGCCGCCGCCGGTCTTGACGCCTGGCGCCATGTCGGCGTTGAGGAAGTGCAGCGGCACCTTGACGTGAATCATGTGATCCTCGTCGACGCGCTGAAAATCGACGTGCAGCACCTGCTGCTTGTAGGGGTGCCATTGCGAATCGCGCAGCAGCACGGATTCCTTGGCGCCATCGATATTCATGGTCAGCACGGAAGCATGGAACGCCTCCTTGCGCAGCGCGTGGTACAGCGCGTTGTGATCCAGCTCGATCTGTACCGGGGCAGCGGTGCCGCCGTAGACGATGCCGGGAACCTTGCCGGCGTGACGCAGACGGCGGCTCGCACCCGTACCTTGCAATTCACGCTTGGCAGCAATAACTTCGATTTCCATAGTATTTCTCCAGTTTTTACAAAAAAGCCCCCGCGACCAGGGGCATTCGATCCAGCCGCTATTCGATGAACAGCGAACTGACGGAATCTTCATTGCTGATGCGGCGGATGGTTTCCGCCAGCAGTTCAGCCACCGACAACTGCCGGATTTTCTTGCACGCCAGCGCATCATCGCGCAGCGGAATGGTGTCGGTCACCACCAGCTCGTCGAGCGCGGAATTCGTCACGCGCTCCGCCGCGCTGCCCGACAGCACGGCATGGGTGCAATACGCCATCACCTTTTCCGCACCATGCTCTTTCAGCGCGCCGGCTGCTTCGCACAGCGTATTGGCGGTATCGACCATGTCGTCCATGATGATGCAGGTACGGCCTTTCACGTCGCCGATGATGTTCATCACCTTCGCCACATTGGGCTTGGGACGACGCTTGTCGATGATCGCCAGTTCGCACTCCAGGCGCTTGGCTATCGCCCGCGCCCGCACCACGCCGCCGACATCGGGCGACACCACCATCAGGTTCGGATGGTTGCGCTTCCAGATGTCGCCCAGCAGGATCGGACTGGAATAGATGTTGTCGACCGGGATATCGAAAAAGCCCTGGATCTGATCCGAGTGCAGGTCCATCGTCAGCACCCGATCCACTCCCACGCCCTGCAACATGTTGGCCACCACCTTGGCGGTGATCGCCACCCGCGCCGAACGGGTGCGGCGATCCTGGCGCGCATAGCCGTAATACGGGATCGCAGCGGTAATGCGGCCTGCCGATGCACGCTTCAGCGCATCCACCATCACCATCACTTCCATCAGCGTGTCGTTGGTCGGCTGGCAGGTGGACTGCAGGATGAATACATCCTTGCCGCGCACGTTTTCCAGAATCTCGACCATCACCTCGCCGTCGGAAAAACGCGACACCGTTGCGCGACCGAGGTGGATATTGAGATGACGCACCACTTCACCGGCCAAACGCGGGTTGGCATTCCCGCTGAACACCATCAAGTTGTCTATGGACACGCGCGTCTCCGGCGATTGGGCTCAGACACCACAACAAAAACAGCCGCCACGGGCGGCTGTTCATTCTCTCTTGGCGCCGCCACCGGCGGCTGTCCACTTAATCTGGCTGGGGAGGTAGGGATCGAACCTACGGATGTCGGAATCAAAATCCGATGCCTTACCACTTGGCGACTCCCCAATGGGCACTACTTAACAGGTACTGTCAGGCGCAAAAATCAAACAGCGGATGCTTGTCGAGACCCTGCGCCACAAATCCCTGCATTGTTTCGGGCAATTGACGCAGCACACGCCACGCCGCGTCTTCAGAACCGAACGATCCAAATACACAGGCGCCCGAACCGGTCATCCGCGCATCGCCAAATTGCCCCAGCCATTCGAGATGCCGGGCGACTTCAGGATAGCGACTGACAACCACGGGCTGCAGGTCATTTCGACCCATGCCTGCGGAAAAGGGCGCTATTTTGAGGGCTGCGGTGTTGCGTGTCAATTCTGGCGCCGCAAAAATCGCCGCGGTGGGCACCTGCACCGGCGGCATCAGCACCACATACCACGCCGCCGGCGCATTCACCGGATGCAGGATTTCGCCCACCCCCTCGGCAAAAGCGGTCTGGCCGAACACGAAAACGGGCACGTCGGCGCCCAGTTGCAATGCCAGCTTTTGCAGGGTTTCACGCGACAGATCGAGCTGCCACAGGCGATTGAGTGCCAGCAGCACGGTGGCCGCATCCGAACTGCCGCCGCCGAGTCCGCCGCCCAGCGGCAGGATCTTTTCCAGCCGGATGCTCACCCCCGCCCCTTCCGGCGCGTACGTTTGCAGCAGCCGCGCGGCGCGCACCGTCAAATCGTCGTCCTCGGCCACGCCGGGCAAATCGCCTTCGCGCACCACGCGACCATCGTCGCGCAGTTCCAGATGCACGGTGTCGGCGCGGTCGATCAGCCGGAACACGCTTTGCAGCAGGTGGTAGCCGTCGGCGCGACGGCCCACGACATGCAGAAACAGATTGAGTTTAGCGGGGGCCGGGTAGGCGTGGCTCATTCGGCTTGCCAGCTATCCGCCACCAGACGAATTTCCAGCCCCTCGCGCGCCACCACCAGTTTGCGCGGGCGCGCAGGCATGTCTTCGGCGTATTGCAGATAATCGATCACCCAGCCATCCTGCTTCAGCTGCGCAAGGCGCCCGGCGGCGTCGCGCGTCGCCTCGAACGCACGATCGGGATCCGGGCGCGCCTGCACCCACCAGGTCATGCCCGAAAGCGGAAGCGCATAGCCCAAGGTCTCGCGCGTCAGCGACTCGGCATCGGCCGCGTGCCGCGCAGGCTGATTCGGTACTTCGAGGGTGACCCCCCCGGCGTTGCGCTCGATGCGCGCCACGCCCTGGCCCAGCGGCGAGGTCATCAGCACATCATCGGTATCCGCACGGTGCTGCCAGCGGATATTTCCAGACAGACTCTGCTCGCCGGCCTGAATACCGATGCGCCCCTGCAACGTCCAGTTGACGGACAGCGGGTGATCGAGCGGCACAGACGGCACCGGCGGAATGGCGGCACACCCGCCCAGCACCAGCACCAGCCACAGCGGCGCGGCCCAATACAGCGGCGCAGGCCGACGCGCCATCAGGGATTCAGCCGATGCAGGGTTTCCAGCAGGATTTCGTTCTGCGGATGGGTTTGCAGGCTGGTCTGCCACAGCTTGCCCGCTGCGTCGCGCTGCCCGCGCGCCCATAGCACTTCGCCCAGATGGGCTGCGATTTCCGGGTCGGGGCGCAGCTTGTAGGCGTGTTCCAGATATTCCTGCGCACGCGCCAGGTTGCCCGAACGGAATTGCGCCCAGCCTACGCTGTCGAGAATGTAAGGATCTTCCGGCGCCAGGCTCAACGCCTTGTCCAGCAGGGTGATGGCTTCGGCCAGACGGTCCGTGCGGTCAGCCAGCGTATAGCCCAGCGCGTTGTAGGCATGGGCGCTGTCAGGGCGCAGCACGATCACGCGCCGCAGATCCGCTTCGAGCACGTCCAGCTTGCCCAGCCGCTCGGCCACCATGGCGCGGTCGTACAGCAGGTCGGTCGAATCGGGGTAACGCTTGAGGCCGGCGCTGAGCGTCTCGAATGCCGCGGCGGGGTTTTTTCCGTCAACCAGCAACTCGGCCTGCGCCTGGATCAGGCGCACATTCTGCGCGTCGTTTTCGCCGTGCGTGAAGGCCAGCAGCGCGCGCGCATCATCCAGCTTGCCCGCTTTCGCCAGCAATGCGGCCTGGCGCACGCGTGCCGGCACCAGGTAATTACCCTCTTTGACCTCGGCGTAGTGCGTGATTGCCAGATCAGGCTGCTTCGACCGTTCGGCCACCTGCCCCAGGTAGTAATGCACGATCCCGGTGTCGCCCGGATCGTTCGCCAGCGTTTGCGTCAGCAACTCACGTGCCGCATCGACATCGCCCATTTGCAGCGCCAGCAGGCCCGCCGCCAGGCTGACCTCGGCATTCTCAGGATAATCGCGGCTGAGCCGGGTGAATTCGACCCGTGCCTCGGCGAGCTGATTGGCGCTGACCAGCGAACGCGCATAGGCCAGCCGCACTTCGCGGGCGTCAGGATACGCCGTCAAGAACCCGCGCATGAAAGCCAGCGCATCGGCCGGCGAATTTTTCGCCAGGATCTGCGCATGCATCAGCGCAGCCGGTTCCCAGCCGGGGCGCAGGGCCTCCGCGCGTTTCAGGGCGGCGACCGCAGCATCCATGCGCCCGGCATGCGCAGCGGCCTGAGCAACGGCGAAGTGCGCTTCCGGCAAGTCCGGATAATCCACGGCCAGATGTTCGACCAGCGCCAGCGCGGCGTCATGATCACGCATTTTCCCGATCAAGGCCGTCAGTTGCATGAAGCTGCCTGCCGGGTCTTTCTGCAACAAGGTTCGCAAAACGGGTTCGGCCTCGTCGAGCTTGCCCTCGTTCAACAGCAGCAGCGCCAGCGTCTGCTGCGCGCGCTCCGAATCCTGATCGGTCGCCACCCACAACCGGGTGGCTTCCAGCGCGCTTTCCTGATTGCGCGCAAACATCGAAATCTCGGCGGCACGACGGGCAACGCGCGGGTCACGCGTCTGCCGGGCCAGATCCATGTACGCCGGCTGGGCGACGCCGATCGCACCGCGCTGCCCCGCCACTTCGGCCACCAGAAACTTGAACAGAATATCGGGCGTCAGCGCCTGTTTGGGCAATGCTGCCTCCGCCCTGGCCTTGGCTGCTTCGGCCGCCTCCGAATCGGCCACTTCCGCAGCAGTCGCCTGCTGCGCCTGCGTTTCCACTGCTTCCGGCTGCGACGTCTTGACAGCCGGTTGGCTGCACGCGCCGGCAAGCGCCAGCGCCAAGTAGAGCGGAAGGGTTTTAAGGTTTGTCATGCTGTTGCCTTGAGAGGAGATGCTTGCCACGATTCTAAGCCTTCGAGGCCTGCCCGCAAGCAAGGTTCATTCGCGTCGCCATTATTGCGAACGCAACGCCTCGATCGGGTCGAGCCCGGCGGCGCGGCGCGCCGGATAGAAGCCGAAAAACACGCCGATGAGGAAAGACACCCCGACTGCCAGCAGCACCGAGGCCGGCGTAATCGACACCGGCAGACCCGCCAGGCTGCCCACCAGCAGCGCCCCGCCGACGCCCAGCAGCAGGCCGATGCCGCAGCCGATCAGCGACAGCGTCAGCGCCTCGATCAGAAACTGCCACAGCACATCGCGGCGACGCGCGCCGATGGCCATGCGGATGCCGATCTCGCGGGTGCGCTCGGTCACCGACACCAGCATGATGTTCATGATGCCGATCCCGCCGACGATCAGCGAGATGGCGGCGATGGTGCCGAGCAGGATGCTCATGATGCGGGTGGTGGCGGCCGCGGTTTCGGCGATGGCAGTGAGGTTGCGCACGCTGAAATCGTCCTCCTGCCCGACCCCGATGCGATGCCGGCTGCGCAAGGTGTCGTTGATGGCGGCTTCGGCGGCATCCATGTTTTTTTCCGACACCGCCTGCGCCATGATGAAGCGGGCGCGGTTGCGAATGGCGTTGCTGTGAATTTTCTGCTGCGCGCTGCTGATCGGCACCATCACGATATCGTCCTGGTCGCGTCCGTCCAGGCTTTGCCCCTTGGCCGCCAGCACGCCGATGATCTCGAACGGCGCCTGCTTGATGCGGATGATCTTGCCGAGGGGGTCTTCGTCGCCGAACAGTTCGCGCACCACCACCTGCCCGATCACCGCCACCCGGGCGCCGCTGCGCACATCGGCCTCGTTGAAAAAGCCGCCCGATTCCATCGGCCAGTCGCGCACCACTACGTAGTCGGGGGTGGTGCCGAACACCGAGGTGCTCCAGTTGATGCCGTTGTAAATCAGTTGCGCGCTGCCGGACGAGACCGGCGCGGCCGCCAGCACGTCTTTCAGATCGCCGATCGCGTCGGCGTCGTCGAAAGTGAGGGTGGGCGCGCTGCCGCTGGGCACGCGCGCGCCGCCCGAGGTGCTGGCACCCGACATGATGATGAACAGGTTGCTGCCCATCGATTTGATCGCATCGTTCACCATGGCCTGCGCGCCCGCGCCGATCGCCATCATGAGGATGACCGCCGCCACGCCGATCACCATCCCCAGCATGGTGAGAAAGCTGCGCATGCGGTGGGTGGCGAGCGCATGCCAGGCGGTTTCGAACAGGCTGCTGAAGATCATGCCGCAACCTCCGCCTGCGCCACGTCTTCCACCACGCGGCCATCCTGGAAACGGATGCGTCGCCGCGCATAGTCGGCGATGTCGGCCTCGTGGGTCACCAGCACCAGGGTGATGCCTTCCTCGCGATTGAGCTGACTGAAGAATTCCATCACCTGACGGCTGGTTTCGGTGTCGAGATTGCCGGTCGGCTCGTCGGCAAAGATGATGCGAGGACGGGTGGCCAGCGCACGCGCAATCGCCACCCGCTGCTGTTGTCCGCCCGACAGCTGCAATGGCGTGTGGTGCGAGCGTTCGCCCAGCCCCACCCGTTCCAGCACCGCCTGCGCCCGCTGCCGCCGCGCCTCGCGCGCCATGCCGGCGTACATCAGCGGCAGCGCGACGTTGTCGAGCGCGCTCAGTTTGGGCAGCAGGTTGAAGCCCTGGAACACAAAGCCGATTTCACGGTTGCGCAACGCCGCCAGTTGATCCGACGACAGGCGGCTGACATCCTGACCATTGAGGTGATAGCTGCCGCGGCTGGGGCGATCGAGGCAGCCGAGCAGATTCATGAAGGTGCTTTTACCCGAGCCCGACGCGCCCATGATGGCAATGAACTCGCCTTCTGCAACCGTGAGGCTCACCCCGCGCAACGCCTGGAACACGCCTGCGCCGGTCGGATAATCCTTTTCGAGGTTGACCACCTCGATCAGCGGCACTGCCATCAGAACAAGCGCCCGCGCGGCATGCTGCTGCCGTTGTCCTTTTTCGCGCCGAGATCGGCCACGATCACCGCATCACCTGCTTTCAGCTTGCCGTCGACGATCTGGGTGTAGGCCTTGTCGCTGATGCCTGTCTTCACGGCCATCCGCACCGGCTTGCCGTCTGCCAGCACATACACGGCCGAACCACGGGGCTTGCTGGCGCCTTCGGTCGCGCTGTCTGCCGGGCGGAAACGCAAGGCGGTGGTCGGCACCCGCAACACGTCGGGGCGGGTTTCCACCAGCACCCGCAGATTGGCGGTCATCCCCGGCATCAGCGCCAGGTCGGCGTTGGCGACGTCGACCACCACGTTGTAGGTGACGACGTTCTGCTCGGTCTTGGCGTTCAGCCGCACCTGCCGCACCACCCCGCTGTATTCATTGTCAGGAAACGCATCGACGCGAAACTTGACCGTCTGCCCGAGCTTGACCTGCCCGATGTCGGCTTCCGACACGGTGGAGTCGATCTGCATCTGCGTCAGGTCCTTGCCGATCTGGAACAGCGTCGGCGTCTGGAAACTCGCCGCCACGGTCTGGCCGACATCCACCTGGCGGTTGATCACGGTGCCGTCGACCGGCGAGCGGATGGTGGTAAAGCCGAGATTGATTTCATCACGCATCTGCTGCGCGCGCGCCAGCCGCAGCTGCGCCGCCGCCTGCGCCTGCGCGGCCACGGCCTGATCGAGTTCCAGCCGCGACACGTATTCC
This sequence comes from uncultured Hydrogenophilales bacterium, assembly GCA_963818665.1. Lineage (GTDB taxonomy): Bacteria > Pseudomonadota > Gammaproteobacteria > Burkholderiales > Thiobacillaceae > Thiobacillus. The sequence goes on from CAWFTM010000010.1 coordinate 79,215, forward strand.
TGCTTGAACAGGGTCTGCATGCGGGCCGCGTTGGACTGCGCCAGGTTCAGTTGCGCCTGCGCATTGGCGAGATTGGCCGTGCTTTGCGCCAGCGCCGCCTGAAACAGTGCCGGGTCGAGTTGGGCCAGCACCTGCCCGGCCTTCACCTGCTGGTTGAAATCCGCCTCGATGCGCTTGACCGTGCCCGATACCTGGGTACCGACGTTGACCAGCGTGACCGGGTTGAGGGTGCCGTTGGCCGACACCTGCGCGCTGATGTCTCCACGGTCCACCGTCTCGGTACGAAATTGCGGCTCGGCCGTCTTGTCCTTGCCGCTCCACCACCACCCTGCCGCCGCCAACGCCAGCACCGCCACCATCCAGCCCAGTTTTTTCATTTCATTCCTTCCCGCTGCGCGGGTTCCATCCAGTCCCAGCTCAATTCGCCTATCGCCTGCGCCAGTTCGGCACGCGCCACCCGCAGACCCAACTGCGTCAGCAACTGGGTATAGCGCGCCTGCGCCAGGCTGGCCTGCGCGCTCAGCACGTCGAGCAGAATGCCCAGCCCGGCCTGATAGCGCCCGAGCGCCAGTTTTTCGGCGGCCGTCGCACTTTCCACCAGATCGGTGCTGCGACTGTCCGCTGCCGTTTCGGTTTGCAGGCGGTGATACGCCTGCCACACGTCGAGCGCCACCTGATTGCGGACGCTGTCGCGATCCACCGCCGCCAGCGCCGCCTGGGTTTGCGCGGCAGCGATCTCATAGGTGTTGCGGTAACCGGTGAACAGCGGGATGGTCAGACTCAGCCCCAGGCTGGAACTGTCGACCGCCAGCGAATCGAATTCCTGCCGCCGCGCATCCACGAAAGCCGACAGCCGCGGCATGCCATCGGACCTGGCGCTCTGCACCCCGGCCTCGCGCGCCTGCAGCGTGGCCTCGGCCGCCCGCAGTTCCGGCCGCCGGCTGCGTGCCGCCTCGATCAGCGCGTCCACCGCATTGTTCATGTCCAGCGACTGGCTGAACGCCCATTCGTTATCGACCACGCTGAAATGGTTCTGGCTGGCGTCGCCCATCAAGGCGGCCAGTTCGCCCTGCAGGCGTGCAGCCGCGCCCTCGGCGCGAATGCGCTCGATCTGGCGCTGGGTATATTGCGTTTTGGCCTGCAGGCGGTCGACCGGAATCGCGGTGCCCGCCCCCACCCGCGCATCGGCGGCCTTGAACGCCGCCAGCGCCGACGCTTCGACCTCGCGCGCAGCGGTCACCGCCGCCTGCGCCGTCAGCAAGTTGAAATACGCGGTGACCGTTTGCAGATACAGCACGCGCACGCTGGCTTCATGGCTGGCGAGCGCGGCGGCCAGCAGGGATTCGGCGGCGTCGCGGCGGGCAGCGCGACCGCCGAAGTCATACAGCAGGTATTGCGCCTCGATGCCGATTTGCCACGCGGTGTAATCGTTCGGCAGCACGCTGTCGCCTTCGCGCGCCAGGCTGCCGTTGACCGACACATCGGGCAGATAGGCACTGTCCGCCTGACCCAGTTCGGCCGCGCGCAGCCGCGACGCCAGCCAGGCGCTGCGGGTGGCGGGGTTGGCGCACAGGGCGCGCTCCACCGCGTGTGCCAGCGTGATCGGGCCCGACAGCGCGCCGAGATCGCATGCCGCCGCCGGGCGCAAGTCGGCCGCCGGCGACGGCAGCACGCGCGGAAACACGTCAAAGGGATCGGCAGCCGAGGCCGCGCCGCTGAGCATCATCACCAGCAGCAGAGAAAGTCGTGAGTTCAAAATATCGGAGGAGCCGGAAAAACCAGGTTGAAGAGCGTTGGTTAGAATACGTTTAATAGGATGGCAGTGTATCGGTTCGGTTCCCGCTTGCGGGAGCAAAACATTTTGATCTGCTGCGCATTTTACGGACAGCGCCTTTATCGCCTACCCGGCATTCCACGCCATGCCCGAATTACCTGAAGTCGAAACCACCCGCCAGGGACTATTGCCACGCCTGCAAGGGCGTGCGCTCGAGCACGTCGTCGTGCGGAATCCGCACCTGCGCTGGCCGGTACCCGGCGATCTGGAAGCCCGGCTGGCGGGGCGGCGGCTCGAGGGAATCGCCCGACGCGGCAAGTATCTGCTGTTCGATTTTGGGGCGATCACCCAGATCGTGCATCTGGGCATGTCGGGCAGCCTGCGCTTTGCCGACCCCGACGAGCCGGCAGCGCTGCACGATCATGTCGACTGGCTGTTCGACGATGGAGCCATTCTGCAGATTGCGCGACCCGCGCCGCTTTGGCGCCGTGTTGTGGACGGACGACGTGGCGCAGCATCCGCTATTGGCGCATCTGGGGCCGGAGCCGCTCACCCCGGATTTCGACGCCGCCTGGCTGCACGCGCAATGCCAGCGCCGCAGCGCCGCCATCAAGCAGGTCATCATGGACGCGCAGGTGGTAGTCGGCGTCGGCAACATCTATGCTTCGGAGTCGCTGTTCCACGCCGGCATCCGGCCCGCCACCGCCGCGCGGCGACTGAGCCGGCCCGCCTGCGCGCGGCTGGTGGCAGCGATCAAGCAGGTGTTGACGGCGGCGATAGCCGCGGGCGGCAGTTCGCTGCGCGACTACGTCCACAGCAGCGGCGAACTGGGCTATTTCCAGCTGCAGACGCGGGTGTACGACCGCGCAGGGCTGCCGTGCAAAACCTGCGGCACGCCGATCCGCCGCATCGTGCAGGGCCAGCGCGCGAGTTTTTACTGCCCGGCCTGCCAGCGTTGAGGCCATGCGGCCACAAGCGTCAAGTTTGTCATTAACATGTCGTTAAATAGCTGTGCCTTATCCAAGATCGGCCCATGAAACCCTCCACCCTGGTTGACGAATTCGAGCATTACAGCAATTGGCGCGACGCCGTGTACGTCCGCGTCGAGGCGCTGCGCGACTGGCTCAACACGCAGGAGCTGGGGGATGCCGAATCCGAGCTGCGGCTGAACCAACTGCTCGGCCGCCTGCAGGAAGACACGCTGAACGTGGCTTTCGTTGCCGAATTCTCGCGCGGCAAATCCGAACTCATCAACGCGATTTTCTTTTCGGATTACCGCCAGCGCGTGCTGCCGTCATCCGCCGGGCGCACCACCATGTGCCCCACCGAGCTGTTTTTCAATCCCATGCATGCGCCATCGCTGCGTCTGCTGCCGATCGACACCAAGGCGCGCGAGGGGTGCATTGCCGACTTCAAGCACGATCCTGCGGCCTGGATCGAATTTCCGCTCAACCTCGATTCCGCCGATGAAATGAGTGCGACGCTGATGCGGCTGGCCGACACCATGCCGGTCGACGCCGCCACCGCCGAAGCCTATGGCCTGATCAATCCGGATGACGAGGAAACCGCACGCAACCTGTCGCGCGACGGCAGCATCGCGATTCCGCGCTGGCGACACGCGCTGATCAATTTTCCGCATCCGCTACTGAAACAGGGGCTGGTCATTCTCGACACCCCGGGGCTCAACGCCATCGGGACCGAGCCGGAGCTGACGCTCAGCATGCTGCCCAATGCCCATGCGGTACTGTTCCTGCTGGCGGCCGATACCGGCGTCACCAAATCGGACATCGAAATCTGGCACCATCACATCGCGCCGGTGCAGGGTGCCAACCGGGCACGATTGGTGGTACTGAACAAGATCGATGGCCTGTGGGACGAACTCAAGACGCAGGTTGAAATCGATGCCGAAATTACCAAGCAGGCGGCCAGCAGCGCCGCGCTGCTCGATCTGCCCCTCCATCAGGTTTATCCGGTGTCGGCGCAGAAAGCCCTGGTCGCCAAGGTACGCAACGATCCCGCCCTGCTGGCCAAAAGCCGCCTGCCCGAACTGGAAGCGGCGCTGTCGCAGGAACTGATCCCCCACAAGCAGGCGCTGGTCAGCGAATCGTCGCTGGCCGCAGTGGAAGACGTTGTAGTCAAATCCACCGAATTGCTGGAAACCCGGCTTGCCACGATTCAGGATCAGGTGGATGAACTGGAGGGACTGCGCGGCAAGAACCGCGACGTGATCCAGCACATGATGGCCAAGGCCAACGAGGACAAGCAGCAGTTCGAACGCGGCCTCGACCAGTTCAATGCGCTACGCAATGTATTCGCCGCGCAGGTCGACATCCTGCGCCAGCGGCTGGGCATGCCGGCGCTGCGCGATGAAGTGAGCCAGGTCCGGCAGGCGATGGAAAAAAGCCATTTCAGCGTCGGCCTGCGTGATGCGATGGAGCATTTCTTCCGCAACGTCGACGGCAACCTGAACACCTCGGCGGAGATCATCCAGGAAATCCGCGCCATGATGACGGCGATGTACCGCAAATTCAGCGACGAACACGGGCTGACGGCGATCAACCCGCCGGATTTCAGCCTGCATAAATACCGCAAGGAAATGGCGCGGCTGGAGCGTATTTTCGATGAACGCTTCAACACCGTATACAAAATGCTGACGGTGGGTCAGCGTCAGTTGACCGCGCGGTTTTTCGACACGCTGGCCAGCAAGGTGGTGCAGGTGTTCGAACTCGCCAACAGCGAAACCGAGTCCTGGCTGAAGGCGCTGATCTCGCCGATGGAAATCCAGATGCGCGAACACAAAACCCAGCTGAAGCGTCGCCTGGAAAGTGTCAGCCGCATTCACGCCGCCACGGAAACGCTGGACGAGCGGATTGCCGAGCTCGAAGCGACGATCGGAACGGTGAGCGACCAGCTGGACAATCTGGCACGGATCAATACGCGCATCGTCCAGGCCCTGTCCGACGATCTGGACAGGACGGCGCTGGCCAAGTCGGCCTGAGATTACTTGGCGGCAGTCAGGCGCAGGAATTTTTCCTGCAACTGTTCCTTGGTTTCAAGGTAATCGGGGTTCAGCGGAATGCAGTCGACCGGGCACACTTCCACACACTGCGGCGTATCGAAATGGCCGACACATTCGGTGCACTTGTTGGGGTCGATGATGTAGATCTCATCGCCCTGGGAAATGGCGTCGTTGGGGCATTCAGGCAGGCAGACGTCGCAGTTGATGCATTCGTCCGTGATCATCATAGACATGGCTGTCTCCGGGTCATATCAGTTTCTGCTAATTTTCTCACTTAATCGCTTCGCCACCAACGGGTGGACAAAAGGCGCGACCTCGCCGCCCAGCTGCGCGATCTCGCGGATCATGCTGGCGGAGATGAACATGTACTGATCCGATGGCGTGAGAAACAGGGTTTCGATGTCGGGCTTGAGGTTGCGGTTCATTCCCGCCAACTGGAATTCGTACTCGAAATCGGATGCCGCGCGCAGCCCCCGCAGCACGGCGATGGCACCCTGTGCGGCGACAAAATCGATCAACAGGCCGGAAAACCCTTCCACCCGCACCTTCGGCACATCGGCCAGCACTTCGCGCGCCATCGCCACCCGCTCGTCGATGCTGAAAAACGGCTGCTTGTTGCGCGACTCCGCCACCGCCACGATGACGTGATCGAACAGCCGCACCGCGCGCCGCACCAGGTCTTCATGGCCGCGCGTGATGGGATCGAAGGTGCCGGGATAGACAGCGGTCAGCATGGTTTACTCCTTGAGCAGCAGCGCGAAATGCGAGCGCCCCGCGCGCCCGCTGCGGTGGATGATAAGCCCGGGCGGCGCGGCCACTGCCGAGCCCTGCTCGACATAGGCGTAGCCGCCGGGTTTGAGGTGACGCGCCAGATCGGCAAGCACCGGCCCGGCCAGCCCGCTATCAAAGGGCGGATCGATAAAGATCAGGTCGAAGGTCTCGCGATTGTTTGCCAGCCAGGCCAGCGCATCGACCCGCAGGAGGTCGAGCTGGCCGGCCCCGAGCGTGGCCCGATTGCGCTCCAGCGCGTGGAAAGCTTTGGCATCGCGCTCGATCATGATGACGCGCGCCGCCCCCCGCGAGGCCGCCTCGAAACCAAGCGCCCCGCTGCCGGCAAACAGGTCCAGGCAAACCCAGCCCGGCAGATCCTGCCCCAGCCAGTTGAACAGCGTCTCGCGCACGCGATCCGGCGTCGGGCGCAAACCCTCGGCACCCGGAAAATCCAGCAGGCGCCGACGGTATTGCCCGCCGATGATGCGCACCCGGTTGGCTGCGCCATGCGGGCACTGCGGCGCGGCGCGCTTAGCGAGCACCCTCGGCTCCCACCACCACGGTTACCAGTTTGTCGGCATCCAGCCGGCGGGCAAACGCCTGCTTCACTGCCGCTGCATCCACCGCATTGACCTTGTCGACCCAGGTGTCCAGATAATCCAGCGGCAGGTTGTAGAAACCGATCACCGACAGGTAGTCGAGGATTTTTTTATTGCTGTCGATACGCAGCGGGAAACCGCCGGTGAGGTTGGATTTGGCCTGCGCGAGTTCGGCCTCGCTGGCCCCCTCGGCGATGAACTGCCGCAGGGTGTCCCGGGCCACCTTGAGCGCGTCGTCGGTCTGCTCCAGCTTGGTTTGCAAGCCCAGCTGGAACGGCCCGGCCTCCTGCATCGGCAGGAAATAGCTGTACGCGCTGTAGGCATAGCCACGCTTGTCGCGCACTTCCTTCATCAGCCGCGAATCGAAGCCGCCGCCGCCCAGCACATAGTTGCCGACAAACAGCGGGAAGAAATCGGGATCATCGCGTGCCATCCCCACCGCGCCCACCAGCACATGGCTTTGTGTGGACGGATGGGCGATGCGCGTGTCGGAAAGCGGAGCCGAAGCGGGCGGTGGCAGTTCGGCCACCCGCGCCGTCTTCGACAAGCCAGCCGCCAGCCGCGTCGCGATGGCTTCGGCTTCGGCGCGGCTGATGTCGCCCATCAGCGCAATCACCGCATTGGGCGCGCTGTAGTGCGCGCGATAAAACGCCTGCAGGTCGGCACGCGTCAGTTTTGCGATCGCAGCGGGGTCGCCCGATTCATCGTGCGCATACGGATGGGTGCCATACAGCGCGCGATAGAACGCCTTTTCGGCCACCGTGCCAGGGTCGGCTTCGGCTTCATGAATGGCTGAAATCAGGCGCTGCTTCTCGCGCTTGACGACGGCCTGCGGAAACTCGGGTTGCTGCAGCACCCGCGCCAGCAACTCCAGCGCGGCAGTCTTTTCGGCGCTGGACGACAGCGTGCGCAGGGTGACGCCGGCGCGGTCACGGTCGAACGCGCCGCCCAGCACCGCCCCCACATCCGCCAGACCGTGCGCAATCGCGGTGTCGGACAGCCCGCCTGCGCCCTGATCGAGCAGGCTGTGGGTCAGCTGTGCGAGACCTTCCTTGCCGGCCGGATCGCGCGCGCTGCCGCCGGGGAAACTCACCGCAACATCCAGCATCGGCAACTCGCGGCTTTCGACGAAATACACCCGCGCGCCCTGCGGGGTTTGCCAGTTCTGGATGGTGAGGGCGGCCTGCGCGGACAGCGGCAGGCTCAACAGCAACGCGCACACGAAACGCTTAATTGACATGACGCACCCCCGGCACCGCCGCGCGGCTTGCCTGCGGTTTCAAGGCTTGCGGAACCAGTTCGGCCACGCTCAATTGGTCGTCCTGCAGCCATTGCTGCGCAGCCGCCTGCACGTCCTGGGCGGTCACCGCACGCAACTTGTCGACCCGGCGCGCCAGCGCCTCGGGCGGCAGACCTGCTATGGCGTATTCGCCCAGCTGCATCGCCTGATAAAACAGCGAATCGCGCTGATAGACGTCAGCCGCGATGACTTGCGCCTTGACCCGCGCGAGCTCGGCTTCGCTGATACCGTCACGCTGAATGCGTGCGATTTCGCTGCGGATGGCTTTTTCCAGCGCCGCGACAGAGGTGCCCGGCGCAGGTGTCGCGTCGATCATGAACATGCCGGGGCCACGGGCGACGGCGTCGTACCCTGCGCTCGCGTTCACCGCCACCTGCTGCGTCTTGACCAGCGACTTTTGCAGCCGCGCCGAGTCGTTGCCCGACAGCACGCCGGCCAGTATCTGCAACGCATAAGGCGTGGTGTCCTGCTGCCAGTCCTTCAGGGTCGGCGCATGCCAGGCCATCAACAGGTAGGGCAACTGCGCCGGGGCCTTGACCACGATGCGCTTGCTGCCCACCTGCGCCGGCTCATCCTGCGGCTTGCGCGGCGGCAGGGCCCGCGCCGGCAGGCGCGCCAAAATGCTTTTTCGCCAAGGCGACCACCTCGTCGGCCTTCACATCCCCGGCCACCACCAGGGTGGCGTTGTTCGGCACATACCAGCGCGCGTACCAGTCGCGCGCATCCTGCGCGGTCATGTTCTCGAGATCGTCCATCCAGCCGATAACGGGACGACGGTAGGGGTGCGTTTGATACGCATTCGCCATCAGGCGTTCGTACACCACCGATTGCGCCTGGTCGTCGGTGCGCAGGCGGCGTTCCTCCATCACTACCTGGATTTCCTTGGCGAACAGTTCATCGCTGATCACCAGATTCGCCATGCGGTCGGCTTCCAGTTGCATCGACAGTTCCAGCCGGTCTTTCTGCATTTGCTGGAAATACGCGGTGTGATCGCGGCTGGTGAACGCATTCTCGCGTCCACCCGCTGCTGCGATTTTTTTCGAGAACTCGCCTGGTGGCACGGCTTGGGTACCCTTGAACATCATGTGCTCGAGCACATGCGCCACGCCCGTGGTGCCGTTGAATTCATCCATCGCCCCGGCGCGATACCACACCTGCGACACCATCACCGGCGCGCGATGGTCTTCCTGCACGATCACCCGCATGCCGTTGTCCAGCGTGATATCCGTCACCGCCGCCTGGGCGCTGCCCACTGCGAGCGCCAGTACGATTCCCCACATGCTCCGCATGTCACACCCTCTAATTGAATGAGCCCGAATGATAAGCCGTAGCCGAATGATAAGATTAGGCGTTCGTCAAACAGCTGTGCTGACTGCCCTGATCCGTGTTTAGTTTCTTCAAAAAACCCAAACCTGTTGCCGAGCCGGAAACGACGGCTGCCGAGGCGGTTGCGCCGGAACAAGCCCCTTCCGGGCAATCCGCCCCGCCTCTCGTCCCGGCGCCAGCCATGGAAGCCCCCCAGGCGCCCGTGGCTGAAACATCATCGGCCGAACCCGTCGCCGATGTCGCTCCGGTCAAGCCCGGCTGGGCGCAACGCCTCAAGCAGGGCCTGGCCAAAACCCGCGACAAGCTCGGCGGCCAGCTTTCCGGCCTGTTCGGCGTCGGCCGCAAGATCGACGCCGAGCTGTACGAGGAACTGGAAACCATCCTCATCACCGCCGATGTCGGCGTCGACGCCACGCAAGCCCTGCTCGACACCCTGCAGAAAAAAGTACGGCGCGAAGGGCTGACCGAAGCGTCCGACTTGCAGGCGGCGCTGAAACAGGCGCTGATCGATCTGCTGCTGCCCTTGCAGGCGCCGCTCGTCATCACCCCGCAGCAGCCCTTCATCCTGATGCTGGCGGGCGTCAACGGCGCCGGCAAAACCACCACCATCGGCAAGCTCGCCAAGCTGTACCAGTCGCAGGGCCTGTCGGTGCTGCTGGCGGCGGGCGACACCTTCCGCGCCGCCGCGCGCGAACAGTTGCAGGTCTGGGGCGAGCGCAACAATGTGACGGTGATCAGCCAGGACAAGGGCGATTCCGCCGCGGTGATTTTCGACGCCATCCCGGCTGCGCGCGCGCGCGGCATCGACGTGGTGCTGGCCGACACCGCCGGCCGCCTGCCGACGCAGCTGCATCTGATGGAAGAGATCAGGAAGGTCAAGCGCGTGATCGAAAAGGCCGCGCCCGGCGCCCCGCACGAAGTGCTGCTGGTGCTCGACGCCAACACCGGGCAGAACGCGGTGACGCAGGTGAAGGCGTTCGACGATGCGCTCGGCGTCACCGGGCTGGCGCTGACCAAGCTCGACGGCACCGCCAAGGGCGGCGCGATTGCCGCCATCGCCCAGGCGCCGGCCGATCCCGGTGCGCTACATCGGCGTCGGCGAAGGCCTGGATGACTTGCGGCCATTCGATGCGCGCGAATTCGTCGAGGCGGTGTTCACGGCATGATCAGTTTCAGCCAGGTCACCAAACGCTATCCCGGCGGCCACGAAGCCCTGTCCGGGATCGACCTTGCCATCGAAAAGGGCGAACTGGTGTTTCTCACCGGCCATTCCGGCGCGGGCAAGTCCACCCTGCTCAAACTCATCGCCGCCATCGAGCGCCCCACCAGCGGCGTGGTGTCGGTCAGCGGACAGAACATCAGCCGCCTGCCGCAGCGCGCGGTGCCCTATCTGCGCCGCAACATCGGCCTGGTGTTCCAGGATCACAAGCTGCTGTTCGACCGCAACGTGATCGAGAACGTGGTGCTGCCGCTCGACATCGCCGGCCTCGACCGCCGCGAGTCGCTGAAGCGCGCGCGCGCGGTGATCGACAAGGTCGGCCTGCTCAAACGCGAGAAAGCCCATCCGGTCAGCCTGTCGGGCGGCGAACAACAGCGCCTGTGCATCGCCCGCGCGCTGGTCACCCGCCCCGCCCTGCTGCTGGCCGACGAGCCGACCGGCAATCTCGATGCCGGTTATGCCGCCGACATCATGGCGATGTTCCGCGACTTCCATCAGGTCGGCACCACGCTGGTGATCGCCACCCACGACGACCGCGCCATCTCGGCGCTGGGCGGCCGCACGCTGCATATCGATCACGGCAAAATCGTGGAGACGGCAGCATGATCGGCTGGCTGCGTCATCAGAAACATGCGCTCACCCGTGCACTGCGCCGCTTGCTGGCGCAGCCGATTGCGACGCTGCTCACCACGCTGGCGATGGGGGTGGCGATCAGCCTGCCGAGCGGGCTGTACCTGATGCTCGGCAACCTCAATCGGCTGGCGGGCGATCTGCCCGCACAGCCGGAAATCAGCCTGTTCCTCGACGCCGACGTGTCGGCTGCACAAAATCAGGCCATTGCCGCCCGGCTGAAACAATCCGACATTGCGCACGCCCGCCATGTGCCCAAGGAACAGGCACTCAGCGCGCTCAGCGCCTCCCAGGACTTGAGCGACATCACCGCCGGCCTCGGCGAAAACCCGCTGCCGGACGCCTGGGTGGTTCGCCCGCATGCCAGTTCGCGCGAGGACCTGACGCGCGTCGCGGACGCGCTCGGCAAACTGCCGGGCGTGGCCGAAACCCACCTCGACAGCCAGTGGGCCGAACGCCTGCAGGCCGCGCTTGCCATCGGTCGTACCGGGGTATGGCTGCTGGCCGGCTTGTTCGGCTTCGCCCTCGTCGCCATCTCGGGCAATGCCATTCGCGCCCAGGTGCTGGCGCGACGCGATGAAATCCAGGTCAGTCGCCTGATCGGCGCCACCAACCGCCATATCCGCCGGCCGTTCCTGTATCTGGGTGCGCTGCAAGGCCTGCTGGGGGGACTGGCCGCAGGCGGCGTGCTGGCCATGGCCGGCGGGGTGCTGCGCGAACCGGTCGCCCATCTGGCCAGGCTGTATGGATCGTCGTTTCACCTGCTGCCGCCGACCGCCATCGAGATCGCCGTCGTGCTGGGTCTCACCACCCTGTTTGGCTGGCTCGGTGCCTGGCTCGCGGTCTCGCGTACCCTGCAACAGGTCGAAGCGGCACGCTGAATTTCAGCGATTTCCGGAACCCTCCAGCGTTTTGGCACTCTGAGACCGGGAGTGCTAAAATTAAATTGATAAAGGAGGTTGTTACGCATGAATCAAGCAATGTCTTTGCCCATTCCGGCGGCCTACAGTCTGGACAGCTATCTGCAGACCGTCAGCCGCTACCCCATGCTCAGTCTGGAAGACGAGCAGCGATTGGCACGCGCTTGGCATAACGACCAGGACGTTGATGCCGCACGTCAGTTGGTGGTGTCGCACCTGCGCGTGGTGGCGAGCGTGGCCCGGCATTATCTGGGCTATGGCCTGCCACAGGCCGACCTGATCCAGGAAGGCAATGTCGGCCTGATGAAGGCGGTCAAGCGTTTCGACCCGGAGCGGGGCGTGCGTCTGGTATCGTTCGCGCTGCACTGGATCCGCGCGGAAATCCATGAATACGTGCTGAAAAACTGGCGTCTGGTCAAAGTGGCGACCACCAAGTCGCAGCGCAAGCTGTTCTTCAACCTGCGCAGCCTGAAACAGTCGCTCAACACCATGACGCTGGAGGAAGCCGACGCCATGGCGCGCGAGCTCAACGTCAGCCGCAAGGACGTGCTGGAAATGGAAACCCGTTTGTCGGGGCACGACATTTCCATCGATCCGATGGTGGACGACGGCGAAGAGGGCTACAGCCCGTTGGCCTATCTGGCCAGCCCGGACGAAAATCCGGCACAGCAGTTCGAACGCGAGCAAACCGAACGCCTGCGCCATACCGGCCTGACCACTGCGCTGGAAAATCTGGACGAACGCAGCCGCCACATCATCAAGTCGCGCTGGCTGACCGAAGGCGAGGCCGCCACCCTGCACGAACTGGCTGCGCAGTACGGCGTGTCGGCCGAGCGAATCCGCCAGATCGAAGCGCGCGCGCTGCAAAAAATGCGCGCGGCGATTCCGGCTTGACGCCTCTGCCCCAATAAAAAAGCCCCGCACGTGCGGGGCTTTTTTATTGGGGCAGAGGCGCTCAGAAGAACGAGCCGATCAACACGGAAAGGATGCTGATCCAGGCCCAAAGGATCAAACCGACCACCACCACCATGGGGAAACCCTGAAAGGTCAGAAGCTGTTTCATTGCGCGTACTCCATTAAAGTTGATGAATTTTAGTTTATTCGTCTTTACTGCTCAAGCGTCGCGTCGGCAGCAAGGGGTCATCGTCGTCCATCAGGATGCGCTCGGCCGGGCCTTCCATGTCGTCGAACTGGCCGCTCCTGATCGACCAGAACACGCCCACGACGATCAGCAGCACAAAAATGCCGGACAGCAGAAACAGGAACCCCATGATGCCGCTCATGGCGCGGCCAGCTCATGCATGCTGCGGTAACGCAACTTGTCGTCCTGTTTCAGACGCAATTCCAGCAGCCAGAGGCCGCTGGCGGGCAGAGGCAGCACGCCCAGATAGACCCCCGGTTCAGCTGCGCTCAACGGCAACGTCAGCGCAGGCGTGGTCTCGCCGGGCCGCAGCAGGCGGACTTCGGCATCCACCCGCTCAACCGGCGCGTTGCTGCGATCCGTGACGCGAATGCGCAACGGCCGCTCGTTGCCTGGCGTATCCAGCCCGGACATTGCAACCTGCCAACCGAGCGTCGACTCACGGTGGGTTTCGCTGAGCTCGGACGACACCGTCTTGGCTGCGCCCTCGCCGTGGGGGACCACCCCGGAAAATCCGCTGTGAACCGCACCGCCATTGCTTCCCAGCCACCAACGCGCGATCGGATCGGGCAAGCCATTGGATGCGATATACAGCAACGCGGCATTGAGAAACACCAGGCCGATAAAAAAGGCCGTCAGCAATTTGGGCACCCAGTGCATGCGTCCGGTGCTGCGGCGGCGGAACTGGGTGAAGGCAAACAGCACCAGCGCCGCCGCGAGAAAGACCGAGATATGCATGGCCACGACGTCGAGTCCGGGCCAGCGGCCGACGATGAGGATGAAATAGGCGGCCAGCGGAATCACCCCCGCCAGCACGGCGCGCAGCATCGGCGACAGACCACGCCACAGGCCACCGGCGGCGTACAGGACCAGCACCGCGCCCAACCCGCCAAACAGGGTGGTCATCGTATTCATGGATGCATCCCCGGGGTATCGAAACGAACCGTTTCGGAGCGCGCCTCGGCAGGCTTGCCCTGCGGCGTGATGATCAGCTCGAAATTACGGGTTTGCGCCGCCAGTGCCGGCGGCAGCCGGACGCTGGCCTGGACCAGGCCGCTGTGGCCGGGCTTGACCTTGATTTCGCGGAAATGGCCAAGATCGAGCGCACCCGCCGGAATCCCGCGCACGCTGATCCGATAGGTCTGCTCCTGCGCCGCCTTGTTGGTGATGCGAACCTGGTAGCGGTTGCGAATGTCGCCATTGGACAGCACCACATACAGCGGCTGACGAATCTGGTTCACCGCGCGATCGAAGCTGCCGCGCGTGGCGATGCTGTAGACCAGATAGGCGCTCATCAAGACCAGCGCGATGCCGTAGCCGATGATTTTCAGTCGCTTCCAGTGCAGTTTGGGCGCCACCGGCGCAGTTGCGGCCAGGTTCTTTTCCGAATCGTAGCGAATCAGGCCATGCGGGAAATTGAATGAATCCATGATGCTGTTGCAGGCATCGATGCACAGCCCGCACGAGATGCACTTGTATTGCAGGCCATCGCGGATATCGATGCCGACCGGGCACACCTGCACGCACAAGCCGCAATCGACGCAGTCGCCGATGCCTTTTTCGTGGCGCTCGGCCAGGGTGCGCAGTCCCGCCCGCGCGATGGCCCGGCCATGTACCGCCTCGCCGCGTTGGGTGTCGTAATGCACGGCAAGCGTCTCGCCTTCGTACATCACACTCTGGAAACGGCCATAGGGGCACACGTAGGTGCAGATCTGCTCACGCATCAATCCGGCAGCGGCGTAGGTGGACAGCGTGAGAATGCTGATCGTGATATAGGCCGCCGCTGCCGCCTGGCCGGTGAAAAAATTCACCACCAGTTGCGGGGCGTAAGTGAAATAGGCGACAAACGTCAGCGCGGTCCAGAACGAGGCCAGCAGCCATGCGCCATGGGTACCGCCTATCTTGGTGATTTTTTCACGATCCCACGGCTGGCGAAACAGGCGCACCCGTGCCGGACGCTCGCCCTGAATCTTGTGCTCGATCCAGATGAAGAAGTCGGTCCACAGGGTCTGGAAACAGAAGTAGCCGCAAAACGCGCGCCCCACCAGACCGGTGACGAAAAACAGCAGAATCGCGGCAATAAACAGCAGCAAGGCCAGCCAGATGACATCCTGCGGATAAACGGTCAGGCCGAAGATCAGGAAACGGCGGCCGGGCAGGTCGAACAATACGGCTTGCGCCGGGGCGTCGAGGCGCGACCACGGCATCCACGGCAGCAGAAAATAGATCGCATAGGCCAGCACCAGCACCGAGGTTTTGAAACGGCGAAAGCGCCCCTTCACCGAACGGGTGAAGATGGGGATGCGTTTCTGGTAAAGCCCGAGCTGGTCTTCTAAGCCTGTTTGCATGGTGTATTCAATTCAACGTGGGAAGCAAAAGCCCCCGCGAGCGGGGGCTTTGCGGATCGCCTCAGCTGACAGGCTTACTGTCCGCCGCCCAGTTCATGAACGTAGACCGTCAAAACCTTGATCTGTTCAGGCGACAGACGACCCGCCCAGGCCGGCATCACGCCCTTGTTCAAACCACCGGCAATCACATTGCGAATCGCGGCAACCTTGCCTTCGGCGCTGGCGGCAGAGGGCACGGCCGCCCACAACCAGATGTTGTCGGTCAGCTTGGGGGCACCGATCTCGGTGCGGCCAGCGGCATTCGCGCCATGGCAGTAGTAACAGGCTGCGGTTTCGCTGTGGAACAGCGCGTCGCCCGCGCTGGCCTTGGCCGTGTCGTGACCGATACCCGACAGCTTGGCGACATAGTTGGCCAGCTGGTCGATCTGCTCGCCGGACAGCACTTCGCTGAACGCCGGCATATAGCCACGGCGACCGCCCATCAGGGTTTCATGCACCTTGTCGAACGAACCGCCATACAGCCAGTCGTCATCGGTCAGGTTGGGGAAGAATCCCGCCACCCCCTGGCCGCCGGACTGGTGACACGGTGCGCAGTTATCCGCAAACAGCGCCTTGCCCGCCGACAGGATGAAGCCACTCATTTCGGGGTCCTTGGCAATCTGCTCGTAGGACATCGAGGCCACTTTGTCGAAGTAGGGTTTTTGTGCCGCTGCGGCGGCGTTCATGTCTTCCAGATACAGCGCGCGGGTGTTCCAGCTGTGCGTCTTGGTCTCGCCCGCGTTATTGACATAGGTGATGTCGGACATGCCGCCGATCCAGCCCTTGCCCATCGGCCACGAGGGATAAATGATCCAGTACACGATGGCAAAGATCGCCGTGGCGTAAAAGGTGTAGACCCACCACACCGGCAGCGGGTTGTTGTATTCCTGCAGGTCGCCGTCCCAGGCATGGCCTGTGGTTTGCACGGTTTGGGATTGTAGTTTTTGCTCGCTCATTGCTTGTCCTTCGTGTCGTCTTGCTCGCCCGGCTGATCGTCCAGAAACGGTATGTTGCGGTAGGTCTCGAGTTTCTCGCTGCGCTTTTTGCTACCGTAGACGTAAATCACGATACCGATAAACGTGACGAAAAAAATGATCAGGGCCAGAGGCTTGGTGTTCTCGGGTTTTGAAAACCACATCAGCCATTCCATCGTCTAACCTCCGGCCCGTTTCTGATAACAACAGTCGAAATCAGCGGTTGTCGACGAAAGCGTCGTCGCTGTATTTGCTGAAATCCACCATGGTACCCAGCACCTGCAGGTAGGCCACCAGCGCATCCATCTCGGAAATGCCCGAGCGGTCGCCGTCGTAGTTACCGAGATTGGCCTGCTCGAGCAGGTTCTTTTGCGCATCGGGAATATGCAGCAGCGGCGCCACCGTCGCACCGAACTTGGTCACGTTGGCATCGTATTCGGCCTGCGTCAGCGAATACGGCACGCCCACACTGCGCAGCGCCTTCATGCGATCGGCCGTGTCGGAAATATCCAGCTTTGTTGCCAGCAGCCACGGGTAATTCGGCATCACCGATTCGGGCACCATCGAACGCGGCGCGACCAGATGCTGCACCTGCCATTCGTTCGAGTATTTGCCGCCGACCCGCGCCAGATCCGGGCCGGTACGCTTGGAACCCCACTGGAACGGATGGTCGTATTGCGATTCCGCTGCCAGCGAATAATGGCCGTAGCGCAGCTTTTCGTCGCGAAACGGACGGATCATCTGCGAATGGCACAGGTAGCAACCCTCGCGGACGTAGATATCACGGCCACGCTGTTCCAGCGGCGTGTAGGGACGCACACCCTCGACTTTTTCGATGGTCTTGTCGATGAAGAACAAAGGCGCGATTTCCACCAAGCCACCGACGCTGATCGCCAGCATGGTCAACACGGCCATCAGGCCGATGTTGGTTTCAATCCATTCGTGTTTGAAGTTGAAGTTCATTATCTATTTCCCTGAATCAGGCGCGAGCCATCTTGGCAGCCAGTTTGGCTTCCAGCACGGCGTTCTCCCGCTTGGCCTGGCGGATGGTCATCAGCATGTTGTATGTCATCAGCACCGCACCGGTGAGGAAGAACATGCCCCCGATGGCGCGCATGGCATAGAACGGCATCATCGCGGCGACCGATTCGGCGAACGAGTATTGCAGGTTGCCGAATTCGTCGAACGCACGCCACATCAGACCCTGGGTGATGCCGGAAATCCACATCGCCACGATGTACAGCACGATGCCGATGGTGGCCAGCCAGAAGTGCGCTTCAACCAGCTTGTTGCTCCATATCTTGGTATCCCACAGCTTGGGCATCATGTGATACAGCGAGCCGAAGGAGATCATCGCCACCCAGCCCAGCGCGCCGGAGTGCACGTGGCCGACGGTCCAGTCGGTGTAGTGGCTCAAGGCGTTGACTTCCTTCAGCGACATCATCGGGCCTTCGAAGGTCGACATGCCGTAGAACGACAGCGCGACGATCATGAAACGCATCACCGGGTCGGTACGCATTTTGTCCCACGCGCCCGACAGGGTCATGATGCCGTTGATCATGCCGCCCCACGAGGGCATCAGCAGCAGGATCGAGAACGCAGCGGCCAGCGACGAGGTCCAGTCCGGCAGCGCGGTCCAGTGCAGGTGGTGCGCGCCCACCCACATGTACATGAAGCTCAGTGCCCAGAAGTGGACGATGGACAGGCGATAGGAGTAGATCGGTCGGCCCGCCTGCTTGGGCACGAAGTAATACATCATGCCGAGGAAGGCAGCGGTGAGGAAGAATCCGACCGCGTTGTGGCCGTACCACCATTGCGTCATCGCATCCTGGGCGCCGGAGAACAGGCTGTAGGACTTCATCGAGAACAGGTTGACCGGCATCGCCAGGTTGTTGAAGGTGTGCAGCAGGGCGGTCGCCAGGATGAAGGACAGGTAGAACCAGTTGGCGACATAGATATGCGGCTGCTTGCGGCGCATGATGGTGCCGACGAACAGGATCAGATAGGTGACCCACACCACCTCGATCAGGATGTCGATCGGCCATTCCATTTCAGCGTATTCACGACCTTGCGAGTAGCCCATGACATACGAGAGCGCCGCCGTGACAATGATGGTTTGCCAGCCCCAGAAGGTAAAGCTGGCCATGCCGTCGGAAATCAGGCGCGTCTGGCAGGTGCGCTGGACCACGTAGTAGGAGGTGGCAAACAATGCTGAACCGCCGAAGCCGAAGATCACCGCACTGGTGTGAACCGGGCGGAAGCGGCCAAACGAGAAATAGGGGCTGTCGAAGTTGAGAAACGGCCACGCCAGTTCGGAAGCGATGTATACGCCCACGAACATGCCGACAACCGCCCAGATGAGCGACATGACGGCAAATTTCTTAACAATATCGAAGTTGTACTGCTCCGCCCCGGAATATGTGCTTACCGCCATCGACCGCTCCTGTTGTACCAAAATAGCGCGTGTTGCCGCGCTTCAAACAGCATATGCTTATATTAAAAAACTGCGGGATTATAAGACAGTCAGCCCAATTCTCGCAAATTCAGACTCGACTCAGGATGCGGCCAACAGGGTTTTCAGGTCTTGGGCGATCACATCCGGGCTGCTGCCATAGGGCATCAATAATCTGATATTCCCTTTTGAATCAAAAATATAGGATCCAGCGCTGTGATCGATCAAATAATCATCTGCGCCTTTCACCGAAGTCTTTTGATAGACCACTTTGAACTCATTCGCCAAGGCTTTTAGCGATTCCGCATCCGTCGTCATCCCCAGAAAGCCCGGATTGAAAGCGGGAACGAACTGTTTCAGGAGTGCCGGCGTATCGCGCTGCGGATCGACCGTCACGAAAAGAACCTGTACCTGCTCGGCCTGCGGCCCCAACTGCTGGAGCGCAGCCGCGAAATCCGACAAGGTGGTGGGACACACGTCCGGACAATGGGTATAGCCGAAGAAAATGGCCACCACCTTGCCCTTGAAACTCGCCAGCGTGCGCGGCTGGCCGTTGTGGTCGGTGAGTTTGAAATCACGTGCGAAAGCGGCACCGGTGATGTCGGTCGCGTGGAATGTCGGGGGTTGCGGGGCCGGCTGGCACCCCGCCAAGGCCAACGCCGCCACGGCGCACACGCTGGCGACCCAGTGCTTCACCCCTGCACCTGCTCGAGCAGTTTCCCCGGCACATCGGCCAAACGGTACTTGCCGGTTTCAACTGCCTTCGCCAGTTTTTCCAGCGTCGTTTCGCGCAACAGATCGATTATTTTTTTCTTCACCGGAATCCAGCGGAAATGCAGTGGGCACGCGGTTTCGTCGCTGCACTTTTTGAGACCCAGCAGACAGCTTTCAGTGAAAGTCGCGCCCTCGGTCAGCAGCAGAATCTGCATCAGCGTGGTTTTCTCGCCGCCCTCGCGCAGGCAAAACCCGCCCAGGCGGCCACGAAATGAAAACAGCAGATTGCCCTTGGCCATGCTTTGCAGGATTTTCGCCAGATAGGGTGCGGGCACCCCAAGTTGCGCGGCGATATCCTTGTTGAGCACCGGCGCCGAGGTGGGCTGGGTGGCCATGTAGATCAGCGCCTGTACGGCATATTGGCTGGTTCTGGAAAGGATCATCGCACCTGGCTCGTCACAATTCAGCTGGTGAATATAGAACAAACCTGTCCGAATATCCAGAGAAAGGATTTTTAAGCCATATAAATCAAATGGGTAATCTGAAATAGTGATCGAGCAGCATCACCGCAAACAACACACTCAGATACCAGATCGAATAACGAAAGGTCTCTTTCGCCAGCGCATCACTGTAATGGCGGTACAGGCGCCAGCCGTAGGCGATGAAGCCGCCGCCCAGCAATACCGCGCCCACCAGATAAATCCAGCCACCCATGCCGGTGCCGACCGGCAGCATGGTGACGGCAAACAGCAACAGGGTGTAGAGCAGCACATGCAGGCGCGTGTAGGCCTCGCCGTGGGTGACCGGCAGCATCGGCAAGCCGGCCTTGGCGTATTCGTCGCGCCGATACAAGGCCAGCGCCCAGAAATGCGGCGGCGTCCAGGCAAAGATGATCAGGAACAGCAGCAAGGCATCGTGATGCACCTCGCCGGTGGCCGCCGCCCAGCCGAGCACCGGCGGCATCGCGCCGGACGCCCCGCCGATCACGATGTTCTGCGGCGTGGCGGGCTTGAGAATGGCGGTATAGATCACCGCGTAGCCGACGAAGGTGGCCAGCGTCAGCCACATGGTGAGCGGATTGACGAACACGTTCAGCAAGGTCAGGCCGATGCCGCCGACGACGCCGGAAAACACCAGGGTCTGGGTGTTGGTCAGTTCGCCGCGCGGCAACGGCCGCGCCCGCGTGCGCGCCATCACGGCGTCGATTTTCTGCTCGATCAGGCAGTTGAACGCGGCTGCCGCGCCGGCCACCAGCGCGATGCCGAGCGTCCCCGCCCACAGCACATTCCAGGCGGGCCAGCCCGGCACGGCGAGAAACATGCCGATCACCGCAGTGAACACGATCAGGCTGACCACACGCAGTTTGCACAACGCCAGAAACTGCTGGCAGCGACAGGCCGCGCCCTCGATCATCAAGGATTCCATACTTATCTCCTGCGCACCTTGAAGTTCAGCCACACCAGGCTGGCCAGCAACAGCGCCGCGCCGGTGTTATGCGCCACGGCCACCATCAGCGGCAAACTGAGCAGGACATTGCTGATGCCCAGCGAAACTTGCAGCACCAGCAGGCCGCCGATCACCAGACCGATGCCGGCGTAACCCGGAGCGCGCAGCAAACGCACCACCAGCCAGCCCAGAACCAGGCTGACCACCAGCGCCATCAGTCGATGCGTCCAGTGAATCGCGGTCAACGCCGCCATCGGCAACAATTCGCCGGAAGCGGTTTCGCCGAGTTCGCGATGCAGGGTGAAGCCGTGCTCAAAATCCATGGCCGGCATCCACGCCCCCTGGCACAAGGGGAAATCGGTGCAGGCCAGGGCCGCGTAGTTGGTGCTCACCCAGCCCCCCAGGGCGATCTGGACCACCACCAGCGCCAGCCCGACTCCGCCGGCGCGGCGCAGGTGATCGACATTCGCAAAGTAGGCGTGGCCGGACTGGCTGCGTTCACGCAACCACAACCACACCAGCAGGGACAGCGTAGCCATGCCCCCCAGCAAATGTGCGCTGACGACCAACGGCTTGAGCAGTTTGGTTACCGTCCACATCCCCAGCAGCGCCTGAAACACGATCAGCCCCAGCAACAGCAGCGGCAAACCGGGGCCGCCTTGCGTCTCGCGCCGCCCGCGCCAGGCCAGCACGGCAATCGCCAGCACCAGCACGCCCAGCGTGCCGGCAAAGTAACGATGCACCATTTCCTTCCAGGCCTTGGCGTGCGACACCGGGCCGTCGGGGCGCGCAGCCAGTTCGGCATTGATCGCGTCGGCCGCGTGGTGCGGCGTCAGCGCGCCGTAACAGCCCGGCCAGTCGGGGCAACCGAGCCCCGCATCGGACAAGCGCACATAAGCGCCGAGGCTGACGACAAACAGGGTCAGGACCAGCGCGGCCAGAATGAGATTGCGATAGAGCGTCATGGTCAGTGCGGGTCAGCCGATCTGGGAAGCCTTGAGCAACAGCTTGAGGTCTTTCATCAAACGCTTGGGCTCCGGCCGGGCAGGGAAACGCAGCATCAGATTGCCGAGCGGATCGACCAGGTAGATATGCGCATGGCGCGACTGCACGGCAGGAAACTGTTCGATGAAGGCGGCATCAGCCGGACGCCACGCATGCAGACCGGCATGTTCACGCAGCAAGGCCGGATCGACCGCGCCGGCGTCGCTCACCACCCACACGCGCTCGATGCGCGACTGCTCCTTCCCCTGCGCGATGCGCGTCTGCCGCATGTAGTACAGCTGCTGTGCGCAGTCGGCATCGCAGGCTGCCGGGCCGACATGCACCATCAGCCACTTGCCGCGCAGCGTCTGCAGGTCGAACGGCGTCCCGTCGACCGCCACGCCAGCGGTGTGCTGCAGCGGCGTGACCGGGATCAGGTCGCCGTAATTGCCATGTCCGGAGGGACGCCAGCCAAAAAAAGCCAGATAGGCTGCCACCACCGGCACCATGAACACGCCGATCAACAACAGGAATTTACTGCGCGGGGTCAATTGCATGTTCAACATCATTCCGGACATCGGGTCTCACGCGCCATCGTCACGACGGCGTTTTACATTCATCACCAGCCATAACACGGCCAGCGTCGTCGCCAGACTGTACCACTGGAAGGCATAGCCGACATGGGTCGCAACGCCGGTATCCGGGCGCGGCCAGTCGCGGCGCAAGCCGTCGGATGCGGCGCTGGTCTGCAACAGCAGAACAGGCTGCAGCGTCAGCCCGCTGGTTTCCGCATAACGTGCGACATCGAGATTCTGCCAGACACGCCCCTGCGTGACGGTCGACGCCAACTCGACATAACGCGTATGCGGGTCGACCGCCATGCCTTCCAACTTCACCTTACCCTGCGGCACGGGCGGACTCGGCACCCGTTCGCGCGCCGGGCCTGCTGCGATCCAGCCGCGATTGACCAGAATAGCGGCCGCCCCGCCCTCGACCCTCAGCGGCGTCAGCACGTGATACCCCGCCACTCCCTGGTAGACCCGGTTGTCGAGCAATATCGTATGGGTGTCGTCGAAGACGCCCTCGACTTCGAGTTTTCGATACAGCACGCTGTCACGATCCAGCAGCGCCCCGCCCACATGGATAGGGCCCTCCTCGACGGCGGTATCGTAACGCGCCTGCAGCGCACGCTTGGATTCGGCGCGCCCGCTTTGCCAGTTACCGAGATAAAGCGTCAACACGAAAAAAAACAGGGCTGCCAGCGTCGGCCAAAGCGTCGGCGCAAATTGCCACTGCCCGAGCCGCAGGTTCACCAAGTGCATGGGAGTGGCAATCCGGTTAGACTGCCATTTTGCCTGTCGGCTCTTTCCATGCGCATCATCGCCCTGCTTTTCATCCTCTTCATTCTGGCCAGCCTGGCCAGCGCCCTTTATTACCTGATCAAGGACAAGGGGCAATCCGACCGCACCGTGAAAATGCTTACCGTGCGGGTCGGTCTCTCGCTCACCCTGTTCCTGCTTCTGATGGGCGGATACTACTTTGGATTCATTCCGCAAACCGGGCTGCGATAAAGCAGCCCGCCAATAAAAAGCCGCTCTTGAGGCGGCTTTTTATTCCACTCGATGCCGCGCGCTGCGCGGCATTCTGCTGTCTGGTCCGGCTTAGATCAACCAGTACACCACGATGAACAGCAACACCCACACCACGTCGACGAAGTGCCAGTACCACGACACTGCCTCGAACGCGAAGTGATGCTCGGCGGTGAAATGTCCCGCAATCGATCGGCCCAGCATGACAACCAGCATGGTGGTTCCGACCAGCACATGGAAGCCGTGAAAGCCGGTCAGCATGAAGAAAGTGGCGCCATAGACACCCGCGCCCAGGGTCAGGCCCATTTCATGGTAGGCGTGGATGTATTCGTAGACTTGAAGACCCAGGAAGACGACGCCTAGCGCGACGGTCATCGCCAGCCCCAGTATCAGCTGGCTGCGCTTGTCCTTTTTGAGCCCCCAGTGCGCCCAGGTGATGGTGACGCCGGAGGTCAGCAGCAGCAGCGTATTGATTGCGGGGATCCCCCAGGCACCCATCGGGGTGAACTCGAAGCCGTCTGCGGTCAGGCCGGGGCCGGCGGTTGGCCAGGTCGCCTGAAAAGCAGGCCAGAGCTGTTCCATGGTATCCGACGAACCCAGCCAGGGCACCGACAGCACGCGGGTGTAGAACAGTGCGCCGAAGAAGGCGGCAAAGAACATCACCTCGGAAAAAATGAACCAGCTCATCGACCAGCGGTAAGACCCGTCGACCTGCTTGTTGAAGCGCCCGGCTTCGCTGTCGCGGATCACCTCGCCGAACCAGCCGAACATCATGTAAATCATGACCGCCAGACCGGCCAGCAGCACCCAGCCGCCGTTGTCGATCTCGCGCATCGTCATGGTGCCGCCCACCGCCATCAGCAACAACGCAAGCGAGCCGATAATCGGCCAGAGCGAAGGTTGCGGCAGGTAATATTTGTCGGTTTGTGCCAGGCTCATTTCATCCCCTCATTTTCCTTGTGTGGAACACTCACTTCACGAACTGCATCGCCAGATACACCAGCAACAACATCGTCAACACAAACACCAGCCCGCCGATCAGACCGGCAATGATGACTTGCGCCGGCGTCAGGCTTTGCGCATCGCTATCGTAGTCGCGCCGTTTGCGCACGCCGAAAAAACTCCAGAACACCGCCAGCGCGGCTTTCAGGTTGCTGGTTTCAGCCATGCGGGGCTCCGTTTCCCGCACGCGTTGTCCGCGCCTGCGTGCCAGCATCGAAAAAGGTGTACGACAGCGTCACGGTATGCACATCGTCATCCATTGCCGGGTCCAGAACGAACAGCACCGGCATGCGCCGGGATTCGCCGGCTGCCAGCGTCTGCGGCGTGAAACAGAAGCACTCGATTTTCCTGAAGAAGCCGGCCGCGCGCGCCGGCCCATAGCTGGGAACCGCCTGCCCGATGATCGGCTGATCGCTGGTGTTGGTGACTTCGTATTCAACCTGCACCAACTGGCCGGGATGCACCTTCATGCTGCGCACCTCCGGCTTGAAACGCCATGGCAGGGCCGCATTGGTATTGGCGTCGAATTCCAGCGTCACCCAGCGTCCGGTGTCGACTTGCGTATTCGCCAGCGCCTGCTCCGCGCCCGCATTCACGCCCGTCACTTCGCAAATCTTGTAATAGAACGGCACCAGGGCAAAACCGAATCCGAACATGCCCAGCGTCACGACGATGAGCTTGCCGAGGGTTTTGGCGTTACCCATGGCCACGGCTTACTTCAATCCGGAATACAGCGTGAACAGAAACAGGCCGAGGGCGAACAGCGCCAGCAAAATTGCCGTGCGGGTTTTGCCGCTGCGCTTGTCTGTCATGTTCGTCGCGCCGCTCACTTGATCACCGGCGCGGTTTCGAAGGTGTGATACGGCGCGGGCGACGGCACTGTCCACTCCAGGCCTTCTGCGCCTTCCCACACCTTGGTGCTCGCTTTTTCACCCCCCTTGATCGCTTTCAGCACGACGGCCAGGAAGATCAGTTGCGAGAAGCCGAAGATGAAAGCACCCACCGTCGCAATCTGGTTGAACTCGGTGAATTGCAGCGCGTAGTCCGGAATGCGGCGCGGCATCCCGGCAAGCCCGAGGAAGTGCATCGGGAAGAACACGATGTTCATGCCGATCACCGACAGCCAGAAATGCCATTTTCCGAGCGTCTCGTCGTACATGTGGCCGGTCCATTTCGGCATCCAGTAATAGATGCCGGCGAAGATCGAGAACAGCGCGCCGGAGACCAGCACGTAGTGGAAGTGCGCCACCACGTAGTAGGTATCGTGCAACTGGATATCGACCGGCGCGATCGCCAGCACCAGGCCGGAGAAACCGCCGATGGTGAACAGGCAGACGAAGGCGATGGCGAACAGCATCGGCGTCTCGAAAGTCATCGAGCCCTTCCACATCGTGGCCACCCAGTTGAACACCTTCACCCCGGTCGGCACCGCGATCAGCATGGTCGAGAACATGAAGAACAGTTGTGCCGCAGCGGGCATGCCCACGGTGAACATGTGGTGCGCCCAGACGATGAACGACAGGATCGCGATCGACGCTGTGGCGTAGACCATCGACGCGTAGCCGAACAGCGGCTTGCGCGCGAAGGTCGGGATGACCTGCGAGACGATGCCGAACGCCGGCAGGATCAGGATGTACACCTCGGGGTGGGCGAAGAACCAGAAAATGTGCTGGAACATCACCGGGTCGCCGCCGCCCGCCGCGTTGAAGAAGTGGGTGCCGAAGTTGCGGTCGGTCAGCAGCATGGTCACCGCACCCGCCAGCACCGGCATGGTGGCGATCAGCAGATAGGCGGTGATCAGCCAGGTCCAGCAGAACAGCGGCATCTTCATCAGCGTGAGGCCGGGCGCACGCATGTTGAGGATGGTGGTGATGATGTTGATCGAGCCCATGATCGACGACAGGCCCATGATGTGCACCGCCAGAATCGTCAGGTCATAGGAAATGCCGCCCTGGATGA
Source organism: uncultured Hydrogenophilales bacterium (assembly GCA_963818665.1). Classification (GTDB taxonomy): domain Bacteria; phylum Pseudomonadota; class Gammaproteobacteria; order Burkholderiales; family Thiobacillaceae; genus Thiobacillus. The sequence continues at coordinate 105,421 of CAWFTM010000010.1, forward strand.
ACAGCGGCGGATACATGGTCCAGCCGCCGGCAACCGCGCCACCCGGCAGCAGGAAGGACGACATCAGCAGCAGACCCGCCACCGGCAGGATCCAGAACGCCCAGTTGTTCATGCGCGGGAAGGCCATGTCGGGCGCGCCCAGCATCAACGGCACCTGCCAGTTCGCGAAGCCCGAGAACGCCGGCATGATCACGCCGAAAATCATGATCAGCCCGTGCATGGTGGTGAGCTGGTTGAAGAAATCCGGGTTGGTCAGTTGCAGCCCCGGCTGGAACAGTTCGGCACGGATCAACAAAGCCATCGCGCCCGCCGTGAACAGCATGATCAGCGCGAAAATCAGGTACAGCGAGCCGATGTCCTTGTGGTTGGTGGTGGTCAGCCAGCGCATGATCCCGCTCGGGGGCGCGTGGTGTCCGTGATCGTCGTGGCCGTGGGCGTGTGCTGCATCAGACATGGTCTGCTCTCCTCTCGGTATTTATTGTGCGGCGGGGGCGGCAGCTTCTGCGCTCCCGCGAGCTGCAGCGATCTGGGCGGGTTGCGCAGCGTCGCCGGTCTTGTTGTCCCAGGCATTGCGCTGGTAGGTCACCACAGCAGCGATGTCAGCGTCGGACAACTGTTCGCCGAAGGCCACCATCGCAGTGCCGGGACGGCCATTCAACACGGTGTCGATGTGTGCGTCGATCGGGCCGGTCGCCACTTTCGAACCATTAATCGGCAGGAACACACCTGGAAGCCCCATACCGTCTGCCTGGTGACAGGCCGCGCAATTGGCCGCGTAGACTTTCTCGCCGCGCGCGATCAGCTCGGCCTGATCGAAGGTTTTGCTGTTGTCGGATGCGGCCGCGGTTGCCGCGCCTTTCTTCTTCTCGACCCAGGCCTTGTAATCTGCCTCCGATACCACCTCGACCACGATCGGCATGAAGCCGTGATCCTTGCCGCACAATTCAACGCACTGGCCGCGATAGGTGCCGATCTTGTCGGCCTTGAACCAGCTGTCGCGGATAAAGCCGGGAATCGCATCCTGCTTGGCGCCGAGTGCAGGCACCCACCAGGCGTGGATCACGTCGTTGGCGGTAATCAGCAGGCGCACGCGCTTGCCGACCGGCACCACCATCGGCTCGTCGACTTCCAGCAGGTAGTTCTCGCCCTTGGCCGCGGTGCCCTCGATCTGTTCGCGCGGCGTCGACAGGTTGCTGTAGAAGCTCACGCCGTCGTTGAGGTAGTCGTAGCCCCACTTCCACTGATAGCCGGTGATCTTGATGGTCATGTCCGGGTTGGTGGTGTCCTTCATGTCGATCACCACCTTGGCCGCGGGATACGCCATCCCCATCAGGATCACGAACGGGATCACCGTCCAGATCACTTCGACCGTGGTGTTTTCGTGGAAATGCGCGGCCTGGTGGCCGGCCGATTTGCGATGTTTGAGAGCGAATAAAACATCGCGCCGAACACCACGATGAAAATGCCCAGACACACCAGCATGATGAGGTTATGCAACTGAAACACGTCCTGTGCCACCTGGCTCGCCGGCGTCTGCAAGTTGATCCGGAATTCCGCCAGCGCCGTTTGGCTGACTGCCCACGCCAATCCTGCCACCCCTGCCCGTTGTCGCATGCTTCTCATCGCTTCCCCGTCCTCTCGTTCTGTTATGTGGTTTCAGTCGCTGCGGTGTTGCCGTTATGCCTGCAATTTGCTACGCAAGGTGGCGGCCAGCTTCAGACGCGCCTCATCACTCAGGTAATGCCCAACTTCTGTTTCGCGGCCATGCGAGCCCACGCTCAAACGGCAACTTCTGCCTGACGCAGTCACACTCGCATCTCACGCGCATCCACTGCCGGTTCATGTCCCGTCGCCCGCTCCGTTTACCGGATCGCCACTCCAGCCGCACAGCGTCGCCATCGATGGTGAGTGTCTCGTAATCGCTTTCACGTTCGCGCATGGTTTCCAGCGCCCAGGCCAGCAATCCGATTTCCAGTCCCGCAAACGGCAGAATCAGCCAATACCCCCAAGCCGCAAAAACCGTCGCCGTTCCCATACACAACAGCGCCATGCTCAGAAAAAAGCAGCGCTCTTGCGGTCGTGTCAACGAACAGCGTGGGCGCGAATGGAAAACAAACGCGCCAGTTGAGCTGCGTGTCACGCCTTCCGTATTCACCTGCTCCATGTGGAATATGGGAAACCGTGTGCGGCAATATGTCGCGGACAGTAACACGCCACCGCTTGCGCGAACAAGCGGTGAGAGTGCATTAACTTATTGATTTAATTATTAAATATCGTTATTACAGACTATTCTAAGATACTAATTCTTAGGTAGCGTCAGCCATTGTGGTGTGTCGGCAACAGCGGTCGGGGCAGGATTAAAACCCTGCACACCCAGACACGGCACAGGCAGCCGTGCGCGCAGGGCATCCAGGTTGGCCTCTGTTTGCGGCATCGCCGGGTCGATGACGTTGCCCACCCAGCCTGCCCACGGCAGACACCGGCGGGCTATCGATTCGGCGGTCAGCAGCGCATGGTTCAGGCAGCCCAGGCGCAGCCCCACCACCAGCACCACGGGCAAGCCCAGGGCCTGCGCCAGATCGGCCATGTCCTCGCGCTCGTTCAGCGGCACCCGCCAGCCGCCTGCGCCTTCGACCACCACGACATCGGCAATCGCAGCGAGCCGGGAATACGCCGCGACAATCACCGGCAGTTCAATCCGCACCCCCATCTGCTGCGCTGCGATATGCGGCGCAACCGCTTCGACAAATGCATAGGGATTCACATCACGGATGTCGGCCACCACGTTGGCTGCCTGCAGCAATGCCGCCACATCCTCGTTCAACTCGCCCGGCACGCTGCCGGCCGCCACCGGTTTCATCGCCGCCACGCGCAGGCCTTGCGCGCGCAACGCATGGATCAGCGCCACCGCCACCCGCGTCTTGCCGACGCCGGTATCGGTGCCGGTGACGAAGTAGCCGGTCATGCCCGTCCCGCCTTGCGACGGCGCGCATCGATCGCGAATTGAATCACCTCGCGGCCATCCGCGCGCCGGGTCTTGTCCCCCGCCCAGGCATGGCCGTAGATCACTTCGTAGGTTGCGGGCAAACGGCCCGCCGCACGCTGCGATTCATACGCCTGTTCCAGACGCGCCCACGCCGACTTGCCGAACAAACCGCGAGGACGCGTCGTCGCCGCGTTGTGCGCACCGATGCCTTTCAGATCACGCATCAGGGTTTTGAGGTCGGCATAGGTCAGCGTCAGCATGTCCATTTCCATCACCGGGCTGGCAAACCCCGCATGTATCAGCATGTCGCCGATGTCGTGCAGGTCGATGAACCGGTTCACATGCGGTGCGTCGTCGATGGCGGCAAATGCCGTGCGCAACTCCTTCAGCGTATCGGGGCCGAAGGTAGCGAAAATCAGCAGCCCGCCGGGCGCCAGCACCTGATGTAGTCCCTTGAGCGTGGCCTCAAGATCATGTGCCCACTGCAAAGCGAGATTCGACCACACCAGATTCATGCTGTTGGCTGCCAGCGGCAGCCGCTCCATGTCGGCACACAGGCTGTGGGTGAGCGGTGAACGGTGAGCGGTGAGCCGATCCAGCGCACGCTGCGTCCAGCGGGCTTGCGGCAGCCGTGCGCGCGCGGCGTGCAGCATGGCCGGGGCGAGGTCGAGCGCACACAGATCCGCTTCGGCATAGCGCGCACGCAGCTGCGCCGTGCCATAACCGGTGCCACAGCCGAGATCGAGCACGCGTGCTGGCGTCAATTTCATGAAATCGAGCCGCTCCAGCAGGCGGTCGCACACCTCGCGCTGCAATACGGCGTGCGCGTCGTAGCTGGCGGCAGCATGGTCGAAGGCGCGCCGCACCTCGGCGAAATCGAGCGGCGCGTCAGCCATGTGCGAATGCTTTGATCGCAGCGGCGACGGCTTCGCTGTGCGACAAATGGAGCGCGTGCGCAGCGCGTGGCCACTCGACGTGCTGCGCAGCGGGCAAGGTCTCGGCCAGCCAGGTGCCGGCGCCGGCCGGCGTCAGCGTGTCGGCCGCGCCGTGCAATACCAGCGTGGGCTGCTCCAGGCGCGAAAGTTCCGCCCGCAAATCGGTATCGCGCAACATCGCCAGACCGCTCGACAAGGCCATGTCGTCCGCCTGCGGCAGACTCTGCAAGCTCATGCGCAATTGCTGCAACAGGGATTTCTGGTCGGCCACCCCACGCGTTTGCAGGCTCAGAAACCGCAGCAGCGTCGCCTGCGGATCGGCCAGCAGCGCAGCGCCAAATGCTTCAAGGTCGGCAGCCGCCATGCCGTGCGCCCAATCATCCGCAGCAACGAACCTGGGCGTAGATGACAGCAGAATCAGGCGGGAAATCTTGTGCGGGTAATCGAGCGCCACACGCATCGCGACCTGGCCGCCGAGCGACCAGCCGAGCAGGGTTGCGTTATCCGGCAACTGCTGCGCGAGATCGTCCGCCCAGCTTGCCAGCGTGTTGTCCGGCAAGGCGGCGCGGCCGCCATGCCCCGGCAGATTGAGCGCGCGCACCTCGAAATCATCGGCCAACAAGCCGGCCAGCACATCGAACACGCGGGCGTTCATGCCCCAGCCGTGCAGCAGCGCGAGCACGGGTTTAGCCGAACTCATGCAGCGCCTCCGACCAGCTGCGCGACATCGTCCGCGCTGTGCGCCGCCGACAGCGTGATGCGCAGCCGCGCGGTGTTCGCCGGCACGGTCGGGGTGCGGATCGCGGGCACCAGCAGGCCGCGTTGCAACAGAGCTTGCGACAGCCGCACTGCGTCGTCATTGGCGCCGATCAGCAGCGGCTGGATCGGCGTGGCGGACGGCATCAGCGTGCCGCATTTGAGTCCAGCCAGGCCTGTGCGCAGTTGCGCAATATGGCGATGCAAGCGCTCACGGCGCGCTTCGCCTGATTCGATCTGGCGCAGGCTTTCCAGCAGACACGCCGCCAGCAGCGGCGGCGACGCGGTAGTGTAAATGTAGGGGCGCGCTTTCTGGATCAGCCAGTCGATCACGCTTTGATGCGCCGCCACCGCCGCGCCCGCCACGCCCGCCGCCTTGCCGAGCGTGGCCAGATAGATCACGCGGTCGCTGGCGCGCGCGCGTTCGGTCAATCCGCCGCGGCCATCGTTCAGCACGCCGAAACCGTGCGCATCGTCGAGATACAGCCAGGCATCGAAGCGCTCGGCCAGATCGAGCAAGGCGTCGACCGGCGCAAGGTCGCCGTCCATGCTGAACACCAGGTCCGACACGATGAGTTTGTCCTGCGCCGGGCTGGCCGCCAGCTGGCCCTCGAGTTGCGCCAGGTCGTCATGACGATAACGGGTGAAGCGCGCGCCGGACAGTTGCGCGGCATCGACCAGCGAGGCGTGGTTGAGCTTGTCGGCGAACACTTCGCCTTTTCGAGTCAGCAGCGCAGTCAGCACCGCCAGATTCGCCATGTAGCCGGTGGAAAACAGCAGCGCCGCGGGCTTGCCGACGAAGCGGGCGAATGCGGTTTCGAAGTCGTGGTGAAACCGGTGATGGCCGGTGATGAGATGCGCTGCACCCGCACCGACGCCGCACTGGTCGAGCGCGGCATGCGCGGCGTGTACCAGCGCAGGATCGGCTGCCAGCCCGAGATAATCGTTGCTGCAAAACGAGACGACGCGCTGGCCGTCGATCGTGATGTGCGCGCCCTGCGCGCCGTCGAGCAGCAGGCGCTTGCGCTCGAGATGCTCGACCTTCAGCGCCGCCAGCCCCTGCTGCAGGCGGGTCAGCGCACGCAAAACTCACAGCGCCGTCAAACCCAGCGAGTCAAACAAATGCTGGTCGCGTTCCCATTCCGGGTTGCCGGTGGTGAGCAGCTTTTCGCCGTAGAAAATCGAGTTGGCGCCGGCCAGGAAACACAGCGCCTGCACCGCATCGCTCATCTGCTGGCGACCGGCCGACAGCCGCACGAAGCTCTTCGGCATGCAGATGCGCGCCACCGCGATGGTGCGCACGAATTCCAGCGGATCGAGCGCCTCGGTACCGGCCAGCGGCGTGCCTTCGACCTGCACCAGCAAATTGATCGGCACCGACTCGGGCTGCGGATCGAGGCTCGCCAGTTGCGCGATCAGGCCCGCGCGCTGGGTCAGCGATTCGCCCATGCCGACGATGCCGCCGCAGCACACATGCAGGTCGGCGTGGCGCACCCGCTCCAGCGTGTCGAGGCGATCCTGATATTCGCGCGTGGTGATGATGTCGCCGTAGAACTCCGGCGCGGTGTCGAGGTTGTGGTTGTAGTAGTCGAGGCCGGCCTCCTTCAGCTGCTCGGCCTGGCCGTCCTTCAGCATGCCCAGGGTGGCGCAGGTTTCCAGCCCCAGCGCCTTGACCTCGCGCACCATGTCGAGCACCGGTTCGAGGTCGCGCTGCTTCGGGTCCGCGCCACGCCGCGCCCATGCAGAAGCGCGAGGCGCCGGCGGCCTTGGCGGCCTTTGCGGCCTTGAGCACATCGTCCAGATCCAGCAGCCCCTGGTTCTCGACGCCGGCGTCGTAGCGCGCCGACTGCGGACAGTAGCCGCAGTCCTCGGAACAGCCGCCGGTCTTGATCGACAGCAGGGTGGAGAGCTGCACCTTGTTGGGGTCGAAGTGTGCGCGGTGCACGGTCTGCGCCTGGTACATCAGGTCGGCGAACGGCAGGGCGAACAGCGCCTCGATGTCGGCGACCGAACGGCGCACTACAGGTTGAGTCATGTCATTCATAAACGGCTACCTCGATGGTCATATCCGCCCACGGCTCGCGCGCGGCCTTGTAAATATCGAACAACGCCCACGGCACGATGATCGTCACCGCCAGCCCCAGCACCAGCATCAGCCCCTGCCAGCCACCGAGCAGGTCGTAAATCGCCGGCCCGATCACCACCAGACTGCCCATCACGCCGTAATAGCGGTAGCCTGCCCACTTGTTGTAATGCGTGGTGCGCGCGTTGGGATGGTGGGCAATGCTGGCGTAGACGAAAATCGATGCGCCGAGCCAGAGCATCACCGGCGGCAGCGACAGCACGAACGGCAAAAAGCCGATTTTGTGGCCGGCAAGCAGCTTGCCCAGCAACAGCGCGGTCAGCGAAACCAGCATCACTACGACGGTGATGATGTTGAACAACTGCGCGGCGAAACGGGAGGACGAGGCAGAAATGACACGTTTGGCTTTCATGGGCAGGATTGTCGGGGCGCATCCTGCGCCTGTCAAACTGGTGGCGCTCGTTAATTGAACATCCGCTCAATTTTTAATCGATCTATGTTGAATTGCGTGGCCGAACGGCATTGTCTGCTGTGCGGTGCAGGCTCCGGCACGCACTCCGTGTGCACCGCCTGCCACGCCGAGCTGCCCTGGCACCGCCAGCCCCAGTGCCCGCATTGCGCAATCCCCACCCCCGGCGGCCAGGTCTGCGGCGCCTGCCTCAAGCACCCGCCCGCCTTCGACCGCACCCACGCCGCGCTGGCCTATGCCTTCCCGCTCGACCGGCTGATCCCGCGCCTGAAATATCACGGCCAACTCGCCATCGTGCCCATGCTGGGAAACTGTCTGGCCGAAGCCGTCGCCGCCCAGCCGCTGCCCGACTGCCTCATCCCCATGCCCTTGCACGCGACACGCATCCGCGAACGCGGCTTCAACCACGCCACCGAAATCGCCCGCGCTGTCGCCAAACCCCTCGGCCTGCCGCTCGACACCACAAGTTGCCGACGCATCCGCGACACCCCGCCGCAAATGGGTTTGAAGCACGACGCGCGACGACGCAACGTGCGCGGCGCCTTCGCCTGTTCGGAAATCGTCGAGGGAAAGCACATTGCCCTGATCGACGACGTGATGACCACCGGCACCAGCCTCGATGAACTGGCCGCGACCTTGAAGCGCGCCGGGGCGCGTGAAGTGTCGTGCTGGGTGGTGGCGCGGACGCTGCCGCCGGGGGATCGATAACGCCCGGGCTGCAGGCAGCGGGAAGCGCCCTCCCCCAAATGCCACTCAGCTGTAGATTTCTTCCACCGCAAAAATCCGCCGGTGCTCGCGCATGGCGTAACGGTCGGTCATGCCGGCAATGTAGTCGGCCACGGCGCGCGCACCTTCGAGCGATTCGCGCGCCTGATGTTCGGGCGGCAACAGGCGCGCATCGCCGGTAAACGCGGTGTAGAGGTCGGTGATGATGCGGCTGGCCTTGGCGCTCATGCGCGCAACCTTGAAGTGGCGATACAGATGGCGATGCAAAAACCGTTTCAGTTCGCGGTGTTCGTCCAGCAGTTCGGAACTGAACGCGGCGAGCGGGGCGGCGGCGCGCACCTCGGCGATACTGGCGACGCCGCTGGTTTCGATGTTGCTGCGAGTGGTGGCGACGAGATCGACAATCAGCGTGTTGATGATGCGGCGCACCGTTTCGGTGATGACGCGGCGGCCATTGAGCGCCGGATATTTGGCCTTCACTTCGTCATGGTGGCGGGCAAACAGCCGCACCTCGAGCAACTGTTCCTGGGTGATGAGGCCGGAGCGCAGGCCGTCGTCCACGTCGTGGTTGTTGTAGGCGATTTCGTCGGCGAGATTGGTGATCTGCGCTTCGAGCGAAGGCTGTTGCTTGTCGAGAAAGCGCTCGCCCACTTCACCGAGTTTTTCGGCATTGCCGAGCGAGCAGTGTTTGAGGATGCCTTCGCGCGCTTCGAAGGTGAGGTTGAGGCCGTCGAATTCGGCGTAGCGTTCTTCCAGCAGATCCACCACGCGCAGCGACTGCAGATTGTGTTCGAAGCCGCCGTGCTCGCGCATGCAGGCGTTGAGCGCATCCTGCCCGGCGTGGCCGAAGGGCGTATGGCCGAGGTCGTGCGCCAGCGCCACGGCTTCGACCAGGTCCTCGTTCAAGCCGCAACAGGCGCGCGATGGTGCGGCCGATCTGCGCGACTTCGAGGCTGTGGGTCAACCGCGTGCGGAACAGGTCGCCTTCGTGGTTGACGAATACCTGGGTCTTGTATTCCAGGCGGCGGAAGGCGGTGGAGTGAATGATGCGGTCGCGGTCGCGCTGGAATTCCGAGCGCGGCGCGGCGGACGGTTCGCCATGCAGACGCCCGCGGCTCTGGCTGGAATGCGCGGCGTAGAGGGCGAGCGTTTCCATGTTCATCTCAGCGCGGTGCGGTGAGCACGTCGCGCAGCACTTCGCCGGGGACGTCGCCGGTGATCACCGCTTCGCCCAGTTTTTTCAGCAGCACGAAGCGCATTTTTCCGCTTTCGACCTTCTTGTCGTGGCCCATGTATTCCAGATAGGCGTCCACGCCCAGATCGGGCGCCACGTCGGGCAAGCCGGCGGCACGGATCAGCGCGCGGGTGCGCGCGACGTCGGCCTCGCTGATCCAGCCCAGCCGCCGCGAGGTTTCCGCCGCCAGCACCATGCCGGCGCCCACCGCCTCGCCATGCAGCCAGACACCGTAGCCCATGCCGGTTTCGATCGCGTGGCCGAAGGTGTGGCCGAGGTTGAGAATCGCACGGATGCCCCCTTCGCGTTCGTCCTCGCCCACCACCTGCGCCTTGATCTCGCACGAGCGGTGAATCGCGTGGGTGATCGCCGCCGGATCAAGCGCACGCAGCTTGTCCATGTTGGCTTCGAGCCAGGCGAGAAATTCAGCGTCCCAGATCAGTCCGTACTTGATCACCTCGGCCAGCCCTGCCGACAACTCGCGCGCCGGCAGCGTGTTCAGCGTGTCGGTATCGGCCAGCACCACTTTCGGCTGGTAGAACGCGCCGATCATGTTCTTGCCGAGCGGATGATTGATCCCGGTCTTGCCGCCCACCGACGAATCGACCTGCGACAGCAGCGTGGTGGGAATCTGGATGAAGGGCACGCCGCGCTGGTAGCTCGCCGCGGCGAAGCCGGTCATGTCGCCGATGACGCCGCCGCCCAGGGCAATGAGGGTGGTCTTGCGCTCGGCACGCTGGCTCAGCAGCGCGTCGAAAATCAGGTTCAGTGTTTCCCAGTTCTTGTAGGCTTCGCCGTCGGGCAGCACTACCTTCATCACGGCCACGCCGGCCGTTTCCAGCGTCGTGGTCAACTGTGCCAGATACAGCGGCGCGACCGTCGTGTTGGTCACGATCATCACGCGCTTCTGCGGCAGATGCGGCAGGATCAGCTCAGCCCGGCCCAGCAGGCCGGTGCCGATGTGGATGGGGTAGGAGCGGTCGCCGAGGTCGACGGTCAGGGTTTGCATGAGGACATCGAGTAGGAGCACTTGAAGTCCGATTGTAACCAAAGCCGCGATGAACCGTGCCATGGAATCGATGGGCGAAATCCGATTCGATCCAGAGGAATCATGATTCATCTGGCTGGAAATTCGGCATTTGCTTAGCAATTCCCGTAGTCAACATTCGACAAGTGTCGGCGCAAACGAAGGCACGTCTGCATGAGGCCATGCACGGAACCATCGATCCGGAACCCAGTCATCCACATAAAGGCTCCAAGCGAATGGACAACTTCGACCCCACCCTGATCTCCGTCGTCATGCCGTGCCACAACGCCGCGCCCTACGTGGAAGAGGCGGTCAACAGCGTGCTCGGGCAAAGCTATCCGCAGGTGGAACTCGTCGTGGTGGACGACGGCTCGACCGACGGCTCGACCGAGATCCTGCAGCGTCTGGCCTCTGACCATCCCGATCGCATCACCCTCTTCTACCAGAACCGCAGCGGCCCCTTTGCCGCGCGCAACCGAGCGCTCGGCCCACGCCAACGGTAACTACATCGCCTTTCTCGACGCCGACGACACCTGGCACCCGGATGCGCTGCGCCTGATGCACGACGCGCTCGAAGCCGAACCCGCCGACGTTGCCTATTGCGGCTGGCAGGCCATCGGCGCGCCGCCGCCGACATCCAGCCCGAACATCCCGCCCGACTTCGATGCCGGCGAAGCGCCGCCGGCCATTTTCTGCGAGCAGTGCCCGTGGCCGATCAACAGCGTGCTGATCCGCCGCCCCCTGATCGACGAACTGCGCGGGTTTTCCGAACGCGCGCCCACCGCCATGGACGACGACCTGTGGCTGAGGATGCTCGCACGCCAGCCCCGGCTGGTGCGCGTCCCCGACGTGCTGGCGTTCCATCGCCACCACCTGCCCCGGGCCGGAGCCCACATCCCGCGCTGGCGCCAGGTGTTCGACGCCGTCGCCGTGCGCCGCGACTTCGTCCGCCATCACCCTGAGCTGGTCGCCGGCATCACCGCCTGCCCGCCTCAACGCACTGATCTACGACCCGCTGCTGCGCGAAGCCTATCGCTGCCACTGGCGCAACGACACCGATTCCGCCCGCCGCCTGTTCCGCCGCGCCTTCGGCAAGGCCGACTGGAAAGCGGGCGATCTCAAGCACCTCCTCGCCAGCCTGCTGCCCGCCCCGCTTTATCGCAGCCTGGTCGATTTCGTCACACGCCGCCGCAGTGCGCGCATCGAGGGTTGAGCTGTTATCACTCGCGGCAAAGGCGCCGCCCCAACAGGCAGGGCGATGATGGTGGCGGCCCCGCCTCGGGCCGAATGCGCCATCCGACAAAACGCGAACAGTCGCAGCGACTGCCCCTCCTGCCCCCCCTCACGTCATTGAAAACACCCAAAACACTGGCATATCCCTTGCTTCCATCTCCAACACATACAATATCCGCCCATGAATACCATTACCTTCACCGCCGCGAGATCTTCCATTCATATCCCGGATGTCGGGGGAGCAAAGCCTATCGAGCCGCAAAGGGTCAAGTGCCCGCTCCATCTGTGTTGTGATCTCGCCACCCACGGCAATCTTTCCGCAGATTGCTACGCCTCAATGCGCCAGGTCACTTTCTCCTGACATCCCCATGCTCACCATCGCCAAAAACCTCTACGACTACCGCGAACTGATGGCCACGCTCGCGTGGAAGAACATCGCCCTGCGCTACAAGCAGGCCTACCTGGGCATCGCCTGGGCCATCCTCAAGCCGGTCACGCTGATGCTGATCTTCACGCTGGTGAAGAGCTTCGTCGGCATCGACAGCGGCGACATTCCCTATCCCATCCTGGTGTTCGCCGCGCTGATGCCGTGGACCTTCTTCCAGGAATCGGCCTCCGAAGGCGTCAACAGCGTGGTCGGCAACACCGCCCTGATCAAGAAGATCTACTTCCCGCGCGAGATCTTCCCCATCACCTCGGTCCTCACCAAGCTGGTCGAACTGGGCATCAACTTCGTCATCCTGGCGGGGCTGATGGCGTGGTACGGCATGGCGCCCAGCATCTACATCCTGTGGGTGCCGCTCATCATCGCCTACACCGTGCTGGCGGCGCTGACCATCGCCTTCGTCGGCGCGGCCGTCAACGTCTACTACCGCGACGTCGGCCAGGCCCTGCCGGTGCTGCTGTCGCTGCTGATGTATGCCTCGCCGGTCATCTACCCGCTGCAGCTGGTCAAGGACAAGCTGCTGGTGCAGCAGGCCGCGGGCGAGTGGTCCAATACGCTCTACACCCTGTACACGCTCAACCCGCTGGCCGGCATCATCGACGCCTTCCAGAGCGTCGTGCTGCGCGGCGCGCCGCCGGATCTGAACGCCATGATCCCCGGCGCGATCATGATCGCCATCCTGCTGCCGCTGAGTTACCTCTACTTCAAGCGCGCCGAAAGCTATTTCGCCGACGTCATCTGAACCACGATAACCCATGCCCGCCATCGAAGTCAGCCACCTCACCAAGGAATACCGCCTCGGCGCTCTGCAGGGCCTCAAGCAGACCCTGCTCAACACCGGCGCTCGCCTGCATGGGCAAGCAGGTGCAGGAGCGCCCGCTGTTCAAGGCACTGGACGACGTCAGCTTTTCCATCGAGCAGGGCGAGGTGGTCGGCATCATCGGCCACAACGGCGCGGGCAAGATGCACGCTGCTGAAGATGCTGGCGCGAATCAGCACGCCCACCAGCGGCAGCGTCAAGGTCAATGGCCGCATCGCGCCGCTGATCGAGGTCGGCGCCGGCTTCGTGCCCGACTTCACCGGACGCGAGAACGTCTACCTCAATGGCGCCATCCTCGGCATGTCGAAGAAGGAGATCGACAAGAAGTTCGACGAGATCGTCGACTTCGCCGAGATGGCTGAATTCATCGACACGCCGGTCAAGCGCTACAGCTCGGGCATGCAGGTCAAGCTCGCGTTCGCGGTGGCGACCAGCATCGAGTCTGAAATCCTGATCGTCGACGAAGTCCTGGCAGTCGGCGATCTGGCGTTTCAGCGCAAGTGCTTCGACCGAATGGAAGACCTGATCAAGCGGCAGGGAAGAACCGTGCTGTTGGTCAGCCACAACATCCGCCAAGTGGAGAGATTGTGCAACCGGGTCATCATGCTTGATCATGGGAGAGTCCACCAAGAAGGGGCTCCGCAAGCGGTATGCGATAGCTTCTATGCGCAGAATGACGAGAAGATCAAGGTCAATGCCAGCCATGGCAAGGCGCGCACCACAGAGAGCGGCGAGATTGAGCTATTGGAAATTAATTTCCTGGACGAGCAAGGCCAAAACTTAGATCAACTTGCTTATAACAGAGACTGCCTAGTCAATTTCAAAATTCGAGCAAAAGAAACCCTTGAGGGTGCTACCTTCGGCTTTGGCTTCCATACGACAGACTTTCTATATTTGACCACTCATAATAGTGAAGATCAGCTTAATGTCAGGCAGCTGACTCCCGGTGATCATGTTATTCAATGCAGGATTTCTCATTTACCGCTTCTGCCCGGTGTCTATTCCCTCCGTTTTGGAGTAACCGTTGGCCAGGCTGCACGCACCATCTTTTATGGTGAAAACCTAAAGCATTTTCGAGTAGTAGGCGATGTGCCAATTACGGCCCGTGAAGGATTCATTGCCCTGGATGCGCGTTGGCTATTGAGCGAGAGCAAGAGCGACGGGACGGTAGTTCCGGCCATCTCCATAGCATAGACAAGGTCTAATTTGATGCACGAACACCAGAGAGTCTGCCGAGTATGTGGTGCCGTTGGCAATCATCCAGCGATCACTGCACGGGAAATGATGTTTGGCACTCGAGAAACCTTCGAATATTTCAAGTGCACTGAGTGCGGCTGCCTCCAAATAAGCAGCATACCCCCTGACCTTTCTCGCTTCTATCCACCCACATACTATTCACTTAGTCCCAAGACCTCCTCTTCAATCGAAAAATCAGCCGCAAGAAAAATACTGGAGCGCCTAAGGGTAAGAAATGCGCTCTTTGGACGTGGATACAAGCTAGCAAGGCTTGCAAGCAAACTAGTCGACCTTCCACCGGAGCTCGGGAAAGTTGGCCCATGGCTAAAAAAATGCAATATACATTCATTTGACGCCAAGTTCCTTGACGTGGGATGTGGTTCCGCATCTTGGTGGCTTAGCGATTTAAAACAACTTGGCTTCAACAATTTGGTGGGTGTCGATCCTTATATTTCAGGCGATATAAACGAAAACGGTATTCGTATTCTTAAAAGACAACTTGAACAAACTCCGGGTTTATTCGACCTCGTTACGCTTCATCATTCACTTGAACATCTTCCGACGCAACTTGAAACATTAAAATCAATCCACTCTCTACTGAGGCCTGGTGGATTTTGCCTAATTCGCATCCCGCTCGTTTCATCAAAGGTCTGGGAAGAATATGGTGTTGATTGGGTTGAACTTGACGCCCCAAGGCATTTATATCTTCATACAACCAAAAGCATTGAGCATGTTGCCAATCAGGCCGGATTTAAACTTGTTGATAAGATTTGGGACTCAACAGAATTCGAATTTTGGGGCAGCGAACAATATCGTCAAGACATACCTCTCATGGCGGAAAATTCTTTTGTTGTAAATAAAAACAATAGTAATTTTACATTTTGCGAAGTGGCGAAATTTAAGGCGCTAGCGGATAAGGCCAACAACAGTGGAACTGGTGGTCGTGGTTGTTTCTTTTTTCAGACGAAGAAGTCATAAAAACTCCAAATGCGAAAACCTGCACCTGAATCAACTATCGATTTCACGCCTGCGCGCATTTCGTTCAACCATGTTGTGGCACCTGAAGCATCGAGACCGCTGCAATGAATATCAAGGAGTCGCTCACAATACTCAAACTTTATCTGCGGCTGATGTAGCCCTGTTAAGACGATCGAGACCCGACGCATATATGTTTACTATTCGATTACAGCGCATTCTAAATAGCTGGGGAAAACGTATATCGCAAAACCGGAGCCGTGTTAACGCCGGACGTGTACTCATTGTTGGAATCTATCTTGCCAACAAAAAAAACACTGTCGAACACTTGGTAAAGGCATTTCGATCTTCCAGGAATTTCCGGGTGGATCAAAGGTGGGTTTCATTAAATGGCTCTCCGCCATCCAGCAAGGTTGCTCGTGTCACGCCATTAAAAATCGAGGGACGGATACCGAAATTCTCGCTGATCAATAAGTTGTTATCGGGCGTTGATCTTTCTGAATATGATTATTTGATTGTCTGTGATGATGACATCACGGTACCTCAAGGCTTCCTGGACCGACTTCTGGACTGCCAGTCCCGTTATGACTTTGCGCTTGCGCAGCCCGCACGCACCCATAACAGCTACCTTGACCATTCAATCGTCGAGGTTGTCGACGGTCTGGATGCCAGACAAACAAGGTTTGTTGAGATTGGGCCACTTTTCAGCCTGCGCAAAGACGTTTTCAGCACGCTCCTTCCATTCGATGAAAATGCCCCAATGGGCTGGGGGCTGGATTTCGTCTGGCCAGCCATATTGCAGTCCGCTGGTTTCAAGATGGGAATTGTGGATGCCGTGACTGTAGACCACAGCCACCGAAAGCCATTTACCCAATACGATGGTGGTGCAGCACTTCAAGGCATGCATGCCTATCTGGCAACCCGCTCGCACCTCGAACAAGGTGAAGCATTTGTTGTGCTTCACGAATATCGAAGCAGTCAGAGCTAATCCATAGTGGCCATGACAATGGAAGCTCTTACGAATCGGAAGCCTCTGGTAAGTGTGCTGATGCCGGCCTACAACTGCGAGGCTTACGTACTCGAAGTCGTTTCAAGCATGTTGTCGCAGTCATTTACGGATTTCGAACTTTGGCACAAGGTGTCAGCTTTGTTTTGCGGGGTGGAGTCTCCGCTGCAACTGTATTTCTATTCGCGCAATATCCTGCTTTGGGCTGAGCGTCATTTGCCACGCTCTGCTTATTGGCCGCTTTTCAGGAAAACCCTTCAGGATGCACTGCGCTTGAGCGTGGGAACGGCAGATGACGGACCACTCCTTAAACGATGGCTTTGGGGCTTGTCATCACCCTGGCGGCGTTTGCACTACAACGGCAGCGATGCTTCCGGCCGAGCACGCTATCTGGGGTTCCGCGACTATTTGCTGCGCCGGTTTGACGACTGTCCCGATGAAGTGCGTAAGTTGAGGGTCAGTCATTGACCGTCGGCTTACTGCCCAAGGTGGGCGCCAGCTTCTACCAGTTCTGGCTCATGCTCGATGCAGGCGTTGGCGACAGTGCGACAGCGGTCAGTCATTGCCGCGCGGCGGCGCGCTACCGACCATGACGGTTTCCTGCATTTCACCCCTGCCGGCGCGCATTGTGTCCTGCCGCGCTGGAGCCCGGCGGCCTCCTCCCGTAATCTTGCCCCTTCGACCGGCAGGCGACCAGAAGGCAAGGAAACATGAATACCGACCAACGCAATCCAGGCACTGACAGCACCGCCGCGCGCGGCCAGAGCGATCGCCGCCTCGCGGCCCATGGGTATCCGACAAGCGTTCCGCGAGATCCGCCGGGGCATCGTCGTGATGTGGTGGGGTTTCTTCGATTGGGTGGCCGTCGTGTCGTGGAAGGCGCTGCTGCTCGTATCGTTCCTGAGCTTGATCATTGGCGGCATATTCAAGCTGCCCACGCTGGCCTTTGTGCTCATCGTCGCTTCGTTCATCATCAAGGTGGTGGCGGGCGGCAAGCGCAGGGCGGAACTGACCGCCAGCCAGGCCACCCGGCGGGCCGAAACGGAACAGCTCGAGCGCACGGTGCTCGAAGCGCGCATGGAATCGCTGCAGGCCCAGATCGAGCCGCATTTCCTCTTCAATACGCTGGCCAGCATCGACCAGCTTATCCAAACCGACCCGCCGCGCGCCTCCAAGATGCAGCAGAGCCTGATCCGCTACCTGCGCTCGGCCATGCCGCAGATGCGCGACGGCAGCCGGCCCACGCTGGGCCAGCAGGTCAATCTGTCCAGCGCCTTCCTGGAAATCATGGCGGTGCGAATGGAAGAACGCCTGCAGCCGACAGTGAATGTGCCGGAAGGCTTGAAATCGGCGGTCTTCCCGTCGATGATGTTGCAGACCCTGGTGGAAAACGCCATCAAGCATGGCCTGGAGCCGAAGGCCGAGGGTGGCCGGCTCGAGATCGGTGCCGAGATCGTCGATGGGCAGTTGGCCGTCCATGTGCTCGATACCGGCATCGGCTTCATGCCGAAGTCCGAAGGTGGCGTGGGACTGGCCAATGTCCGCGAACGGCTGAAGGCCTTGTACAACGGCCGGGCCGAGCTGATCATCAGCGTGCCGCCCGCGGGCGGCACCTGTGCCACGATCAAAGTGCCCTACGAAGTTGTCCCTGCCCCCGCCCCGGCCTGATTGGACGAGTGCCCGCATGCAACCCTTGCCCGCCCCCACTGCCGTCGTCGCCGACGACGAGCGCCTGATGCGCGAACAGATCATTGCCCGCCTGAAGGATGCCTGGCCCGAACTGCTGATCGTGGGCGAGGCCAGCAATGGCCGCGAGGCCATCGCGATCGTGCAGAGCCTGGAACCCGATATCGTCTTTCTCGACATCAGCATGCCCGGGATGGACGGCATCCAGGCAGCCCAGGCGCTGGCCGGCCGGGCCCATGTGGTCTTCGTCACCGCCCACGACCAGTATGCGATCAGCGCCTTCGAGCAGGGCGCGGTCGACTATCTGCTGAAGCCGGCGGAACCGGAGCGGGTGGCGCTGACCTGCCAGCGCCTGCGCGCGCGGCTCAAGCAGGAGCCGGATCCGATGCATGACCTGCTGGCGCAGTTATCGCAACGACTCGGGGCCGGCGGCCTGAAACCGCGCGAATACATGCGTTGGGTACAGGCCAGCGTGGGCGCCACCATGCGGATGATCCCGACCGGCGACATCCTGTTCTTCCGCGCCGAGGACAAATACACTCGCGTGCAGACCCGGAGCTTCGAGGCGCTGATCCGCAAGCCGATCAAAGAGCTGATCGACGAACTGGACCCGGACGAATTCTGGCAAATCCATCGCGCCACCGTGGTTCGCGTCGACGCGGTCGAGCAGGTCAGCCGCAACCTCCGCGGCAATCAGGTGGTGCAGGTGAAGGGCAGCGAAGAAAAACTCGAAGTGAGCCGCAGCTACAACCATCTGTTCAAGCAGATGTAAGGTTGCAGGCGCCCGCCGCGCCATTTTTTGCGCAGCCCGCGCTCGTACCCTTGCCAGTAGGCCACCGACCGCTCGCCGGTCAGAACTCAATCGGCGGTCCATGCCACGAAAGGTCTCTCGGCCGGGCACGACCGAGCGCCAGACCAGCCTCGCACCAACCTTCGCAGGCGTTGCGCCCGGGCCGGCGGCGCCACACATTCAGCAGCCCCTTGCACTTCGCGTAGAAGTGGAAAAAGCGAAGCACCCTGCGGCGCTCCGAGGAGTTCAATGGATGGTTGCTGCAGATGAGCTTGTCGTCCACCATCCCGCGGTCGGTCAATATCACTGCCCCCCATGCCTTGACGCGTGTCCGCGCGCCGAATGGCAGGCGCGGTCCCAGCACCACAGCGTCCAGCAAGTCGCCTTCCAATCCTATGAGATTCGGCACGGCGCCATAGTTGAAAGGGCACGGCAGGGGCGAGATGAAGTCGACGTGACCGGTGGATCCACGTTTCAGAAAGCTGCCGCGGGGAACCTCGATCACGACCTCGACCTCGGGCGGGTCAGGCGCCGCTGCGGGGGCAGGACCGCGCTGGTTGCACTTGTCGTTCACTGCCTGAGGTTACCCCAGCCGGATGTTGCGGCCATTCAATGTCGCCTTTACGGCCATGCCGGTCGTGCTGTTCGATACTTGATGCACTGCAGCAAACATTGGTGTGACGGGATTATGTTGCAAATCCGTCACGGGGCGGCAATTTCTTGATCTGAAACAAGTCTGTAGCCTACCGGCGAGGCTTGCGCGTGGCAGTATGCCGCCAACGGGGCGAGGCAAAGGGGGCGCGGATGAATCTGAGCTGGATCATGTTGGGCCTGGTCGGCTGGGCGCTCGGGTTGTTGTTTGTGTTGGCGCTCATGCGCATGTCAGGCGACGAGGATCGCGCCGCGCGTCACCAGCAAAAACAAATCGACCCCTACTCCGACGTGACCATCACCCGCTCCGGCATTTGATGAGCGAAGCCGTGGTCGCCGTGGCCTCGGCATGACCGACGAACGGTCTCCCTTTGCACGCTCGCTTCGCGCGTCCGTTAGCGCGTAGAATGAACGTTCCCGGAATGGTGTCGCACCCGGCACCGACTTACTGGCGCGGGCGTTCAATGTTGACCTCGATCGCGGTGTTCGTTATTGCGTTCTGCGCAGGCTGTTTGACCGGTGTCGTCGTCCGGCGCTTGCGGCTGGATCGGCGTACGGGTAAATCAGCTCGCGCGGCGCCGCTCTGGGCCGCGCTTGACTCCAGCTCGGATAGGTCAGGGTAGCTTCACCCTGCGCAGCGCATCGGCAACGGCGTGCTGATCCAGCATTCTCACGTCGTCGCCATTGATCTGCACGAACAGGCCGTCCGGCGAGCGGCCGAGGGCGCCCATCGAGCGATCGCTGGCGCGCCGGATCGTGCCGAGCATCCGCCAGCCTTCCGGCACCGGCTTTGGATGATAGAGGCGCCAGAAACCACTGGGGTCAATCGTGTACCTGTGCATCGCCCCTCCCGTCGACGTTCCAGCATTGCGCTGGCAAACATGATGAAGAATCCCTTTATTCTGCGGACGAAGGTCGCGATTACCGCCGCTCACTTGACGATCTGACTGACGCTGATGGCTGCTGCGATCGCGGTCGCGATGCACATCGCGGGCGCATTTCGCCGATCCGCGATGAGAGGCGGATCAGCCGAGGGATTTTGCCTTCGGCGACGTCACCGACGTTCAGGCTCCCGGTTGCGGGAGTTCCAACGCGTTGTGCCATGACGAATGTCCCACTCCATCGCCACTATCGCAAGCGACTGTTCGTCGCGGTCGCGCTGTTGGTCTATCTCGCGCTAATGGTCGTTTGGCAGATCGACACCATCCGTAGGGCGCCCTTGGAGCCCTTGAGCGTGTTCATCCTCGGCGTGATTCTCGGAGCCATGACCGCCGTGGGCCTCGTGGTACGCCAACGCTGGCGCCTTTACCTTGCCAGCCGGATGTAACCGAAACAATAGGCCCCCGGCACGGAGCCACTTGCTGGCGCGGAATCAACGCTCAAGATTTCGGCTACTTGTCGAAACGCATCAGGTCGCTCTTTACGACGCGCACCCGTGCCAGGCATTGTCCCGTCGTCGCGGAGTACTTCGTCAGTTCGCCCATTTCGCATCGGTCTCCCCCGACGACCTGCACGCGCGCTATGTCCTGACAGGAGATTCCGACGAAATCGACTTCCCGACTCTGTCCGTCCCCCGGTTTCAAGGAAGTGAACGCCGATGGCCCTGACACAGTGTCGTAGATCACGCCATTGGCGCGATATATCGAATAATAGGGCACGAGGCTGCGGATTTCGTAGGGCAGATTGTTCTCGAGCCGCACCGCGATCCGGCAGCCTTTGCCACGTTCCGCCTTACGCTCCAAGACAAGTGTCGCCTCGCCCTCCTTGTTGATCGTGTCCGCGCCTCGATCTGCCTCCACGTACACCCAGGTTCCGTTGTCCTTGAGGAGGATGCGCCGGCCATCCGGAGCGGTCAGCTCGACGTCCGCTTGCGCGGCGTTCGAAAGTACCGCTCCGGCGACAATTAGCGCCCTCGCAGCAAACGTCTGGAGGCGTCGTTTCATGCTCTGCCTGGCATCGGATGTGTTCAGGTAATGTCGTAGACGTACCATGAAGGTTGCTGTTCTCGCGGCAATCGGGCTGGCGACCATCGCGCTACCGGCGTCCAGTATGTACCAGAACCATCGCCGGTTCCACAACCCGCTAAACACCACGCCATAACAATTGGTCATGCTCGGAAACGGATGCACGTTCCAAGGCCGAAATGATCACCCTGGCACCGACTTTCTGGTGTTGCGTGATGCCTTCACCATGACCAACGCAGTTCCGCGGATCGCGCTGGTACCCGACACACTGGTACCCGATGCTTGAAACTCTTTCCGGCTTGGCGTAGTCTTGACTCGTCGGTGATTCAAATGATGGATCGGTGCTCGCGGATAGGGTAGCAGTCGTGGGTGTCGGTTTTCGCGGGTAGGTCGTCCCGCAACCGGATACCCCCCGAGTTCGCAGCTGCGAGGTCGCGCCGATGGTGCAGCAACCAAAAAAGGGGGGTGCTTTATCGATGACATCCACTACTGGACTACCCCAATGCCGGTGACCAACACCCGGCGCACGTTACGATGACGTAACGAAATGAAGCCGCAGCGATGTGGCGATCCTGCGAAGCCCCGCGACCATCGTGGGGCTTTGCGTTGGTGAGTCCGCGCAAACCGTGCGCATGGCTGTTGACTACAACGGTTTGTCGCCGACCGACTGACTTGCGCTCTCGCGTAACGCGGCTGAGACTTGGCCAGTCGGACAATGGGGCCGATAGGGGTGTATCGTGACCTCCATGAATGACGTACTCGGTGTCCTCGGTGCCGTCGGCGGTCGCGTACAAGATCCTCTTTGACCCGTCACGCCGGCCGGCGCACGCGCTTGGTCAGCCGCGGACTACCAAGTGATCGCCATCTACGCCCTCGTCGGCTTCGCGGTCGGCTGGGTCGTCGCCATCGTCTTCAGCAAGATCGGCCACGATAAGTGACGTTGCATCTCGCCGGGATCCATTCACCTGACCCGGCTGCGTAGATCAGCGCAGGCGCGATCAATTCGTGCGCGGAAAGATCGGGTAGCCTGACCCTGCGCAGCGCATCGGCAACGGCGCGCTGATCCAGCACTCGCACGCTGCCGACGTCGATCTGCGCGTACAGTCCGGCCGGTGAACGAGCGAGCGCCCCGGCCGAGTGATCGCTCTCGCACTCTATGGTGCCGAGCATTCGCCAACCTTTCGGCACTTCCATCGGATGATAGCGGCGCCAAGCGCCACCCGCATCAATTGTGTACGTGTCCATCGCCCCCTCCGTCGATGTTCCCGTACGTCCAATCTACGCTC
>CAWFTM010000011.1:0-162269 GCA_963818665.1 uncultured Hydrogenophilales bacterium
GTTGACGCCTGCCACCATGCGGTGACGGGCGGAATCGCCAAAACGTACGTCTTTTGCAGCCATGTGTATTACTCCTGAATGGGGGATAGAGGGTGAAGAAGCGAGCGGAGGCTTAAGCCTCGACCACGCCCATGATGTCTTCTTCGCGCATCACCAGCAGTTCGTCGCCTTCGACCTTGACGGTCTGGCCGGCGTATTTGCCGAACAGCACGCGATCGCCGACTTTCACATCCAGCGGAATCAGCTTGCCCTGGTCGTCTTTCTTGCCGGTGCCGACGGCGATGATCTCGCCCTGATCGGGTTTTTCGGTGGCGGTGTCGGGAATCACGATGCCGGAAGCGGTCTTGCGCTCTTCTTCCATGCGTTTGACAATCACTCGGTCGTGCAGAGGACGGATTTTCATTGCAAAGTCTCCATTGCCTAAGGGTTTAATTACGTTGCGGAACAAGCGGCCGGCCCAGTCAGAGCGGATCGGCCAATCAAATAGAAGCGGCGACCTGTGTTGTTAGCACTCATCGCCGTCGAGTGCTAATAGTATGGGCGCAAAGTGACAATTTCAAGAGCATGGATGATTTAATTAGTCGCACCCGCGCCGCCGTCTGGCATCCCTGCACCCAGATGAAGCAGCTGGAAGCCGCGCCGCCGCTGGCGATCGCGCGCGGCGAGGGGGTCTGGCTGATCGATCAGGACGGGCGGCGTTATCTCGATGCGATTTCGAGCTGGTGGGTGAATCTGTTCGGCCACTGCAACCCGCGCATCAATGCCGCCATCATCGACCAGCTCGGCAAGCTCGAGCATGTGATGCTGGCGGGTGCGACCCACGAGCCGGTGGTGGAACTGTCGGAGCGGCTGGCGCAACTGACCGGGCTGGGTCACTGCTTCTACGGTTCGGACGGCGCCTCGGCCACCGAAATTGCGCTGAAAATGAGTGCTCACTACTGGCGCAACTCAGGCCAGGCGGCAGAAAAACGGTTTTATCAGCCTGCAAAACGGCTATCACGGCGAAACCGTCGGCGCGCTGTCGGTGACCGACATCGCGCTGTTCAAGGACACCTATGCGCCCCTGCTCAGGCATAGCGTGCAGGTGCCGACACCGGACGCGCGCCTGGCCGAGCCCGGGGAATCCGCTGAAGCCTTCGCCCTGCGCTGCGCCGCCGTGCTGGAAGCCCATCTGGCTGAACATGCCGCCACCACCGCCGCCTTCATCGTCGAACCGCTGGTGCAGGGCGCGGCGGGGATGGCGATGTATCACCCGATTTATCTCACCCGGGCGCGTGAACTGTGCGACCAATACGGCGTGCATCTGATCGCCGACGAGATTGCCGTCGGCTTCGGCCGCACCGGCACGATGTTCGCCTGCGAGCAGGCCGGCGATCTTACCCGACTTCATCTGCCTGTCCAAAGGCATCACCGGCGGCTATCTGCCGCTGTCGGCGGTGCTGACGACCGACGCCATCTACGCCGCGTTCTACGACGACGCCACCGCGCGCGGCTTCCTGCATTCGCATTCCTACACCGGCAATCCGCTCGCCTGCCGGGCGGCGCTGGCGGTGCTGGACATCTTCGAGACGGATCAGGTGATTGCCGCCAATCGGGCCAAATCGCTCGAAATGACACAGGCTCTGGCCGGAGTGGCTGCTCACCCACGGGTGCGTCATTTCCGCCATCTGGGGATGATCTGGGCGTTTGACGTGGTCGACGCCGCCCCCGGTTTCGCCACCCGCTTTCATCAGGCGGCGCTGGAACTGGGCGTGTTCATCCGCCCGATCGGCAACACGGTCTACCTGATGCCGCCGTATGTGGTCGCGCCAGACGAGATGACGCTGCTGGCTGAGGGGGTGTTGCGAGCGCTGAACCGGTCGCTCGCGGCCTAATTGACGGGAATCGCCAGCCAGGCGCTGGTGCCGCCGCCGACGCGCGGTTTGAGGGCGACGCGCCAGCCCTGCGTTTCAGCCAGTTGGCGGGCAATGGCCAGGCCGAGGCCGCTGCCGCCGGTGGTGCGATTGCGCGAGGGGTCGAGGCGGAAAAAGGGGCGGAACACCGCTTCGCGCAACTCCGCGGGTATGCCCGGGCCGCGATCGCGCACGCCGATCAGGATGGCGCCTGCGCAGCACCGCCGTACCAGCTCCAGCCGCCCCGGCCCGCCATAACGCAGGGCGTTTTCCAGCAGGTTGCCGAGGATGCGCTTGAGCGCCAGGGGCGCGACGACCGCATGACAGGCGGGCCCGGCGGCGCGCAGACGGGTGTGGCCGGGCGATTGCGCCTCGGTGGCCTCGATCAGTTCATTCAGCAGGGTATCGATATCGATGGTTTCAGCGGCCTCGCGCTCCTGGGCGCGGGCGAGCTCCAGCTGCGCACCGATGAGGGTTTCCATTTCGCCGACATCGCGTTCCATGCGGCTGAGCAGGGGCGAGTCGCGTTCCTCGGCGAGCATCCCCAGCGCCATTTTCAGGCGGGCGAGCGGAGTGCGCAAATCGTGCGAAACGCCGGCCAGCAGGGTGCTCTGGTTCTCGCGCCGCGCCGCCAGCTGGGCGGCGGTCTGGTTGAAAATCCGTGCCAGTTCGGCCAGTTCGAGTTCACCCGATTCCAGCAGCCGCGGCGGGCGCTCGCCGCTGCCGATCTGGCGCGCGGCTTCAGCCAGCTGCGCAACCGGCGCCGTGATCCGGCGCGCAAGCAGCCAGGCCAGAACCAGGGTCACCAGCAGGCCAGCGGCGAAACTCCAGGCCAGCGCATAAACAGGACGCTGCGGAAGCAAATCCCGGGAAAAGCTGAAGCGCAGCACATGCTTCGCCATCGGAATGTCCGCATGGAAATACCCATCCGCCGTCTCGGTTACGCGAAGCGCGGACACCGAATCCAGGCGGTCAGTGAGTGCCGCCCGCAAGAAGTTGAGATAGGGGTGATGTCCCGCCTCGTCGCCAAGCGGTGCGGTGGCCTCGCTCAACTCCAGGCCATGACTGAATATCAGCTCCGCCTCGAAATCCGGGCGCGTGGCGGCGGGCAGCTCGACCCAGGTGCGTGCGGACAACACCAGCAGGGCAGCCAGGTCGTCGGCCGAGCGATGCGCCAGCGGCAGCATGATATTGAAGAAAATAGCCGCGCCCGAGGCGAGCTGAAACACGATCAGGCCTGCCGCTATGCTCAGCGCGGTGCGGCGAAACAGGGAGCGGCGCGGCTTCATGCCGAACAATTTCACGCTGCCGCCTCGCCGCGCGGCGAGAACAGGTAGCCCTCGCCCCAGATGGTGCGCAGGTAGATCGGCGCTTCGGGATTGGGCTCGATCTTGCGGCGCAGGCGCGTCACCCGCACGTCGACGCTGCGGTCGAACGGCGCGCGTTCGTAGCCCTTGACCAGCGTGATGAGGTGGTCGCGCGTCAGCACCTGGTTGGGATGTTCGAGAAAAATGCGCAACAGGGTGAATTCACCGGAAGTCAGGGGGATTTCGCTGTCTTCGTGCAACAGGACATGGCTGGCGACATCCAGACGAAACGCGCCGAACGCCAGTGCCTCGGACTCCTTGGGGGCGGACGCGTTGCCGCCGCCGCGTCGCAGCACCGCGCGCACGCGGGCGAGCAGTTCGCGCGGCCCGAAGGGCTTGGCCAGATAGTCGTCGGCGCCGACTTCCAGCCCCACCACCCGGTCCACCTCCTCGCCGCGCGCCGAAATGATGATGACCGGCGGGCCCCCGTCGGTGCGCAACCATTTGAGCAGACTCAGGCCGTCCTCGCCCGGCAGCATCAGATCGAGCACCACCAGATCGGCGCCATGCTGCGCCATGCTGGCGCGAAACGCAGCGCCGTCGCCCACGCCCTCCACCTGGTAGCCGCTGGCGCCGAGGTAGGACGTGATCAGCTCACGCAAGGCTACGTCGTCGTCCACCACCAGGATGCGTTGCGCTGCGACTTCGTCCATTTTTATTCCACCTTGCCCGACACTCAGGGAGAGCCCGATTTTACCGGTTGGCCCCGGGGCGCAACCGTTGCGTAACAACCTGTAACAACCTGTAGCGACTGCGAAAGAACCAGGAAACGCCTGCCCGGGATACTGCATTCACTGCCAGCGGAATGGAAATGCCGGCGGGAATCAACCTTCATTGTTAACACAAAGGAATCACATCATGAACGCATCCAAATCCACAGCAGCCATTTTCGCAGCCCTCCTCGCGCTGGGTGCAACACTTGATGCCCAGGCAGGTGGTAAAGGCGGCGGTCAGGGCGGAGGGCAAGGTGGCGGTCAGGGCGGGGGTATGGGCTCAAGCCAGATGGGTGGACAGGGTAGTGGTCAGTACAACAGCCAGGGTGCCGGTCAGCGCCAAAATGCTCAGGGCACGGGCGACATGACACAAACGCGTACCCAAACC
This sequence comes from uncultured Hydrogenophilales bacterium, assembly GCA_963818665.1. GTDB lineage: Bacteria > Pseudomonadota > Gammaproteobacteria > Burkholderiales > Thiobacillaceae > Thiobacillus. The sequence continues at coordinate 4,361 of CAWFTM010000011.1, forward strand.
CAAACCCGCGAGCAGACCCAGACGCGCACGCAGTCGCAGAGCGGTACGCCGGATATGCAACAGGACATGGCGCAACGCCGCTCGATGACCCAGCAACAGACGCAGACCCGACAGACTGTACCCGCAGTTGACGTGCCTGCGGTTGACGGGGTGGCGCCGAAGTAAGTTTGATCATCTGCGTGGCGGGCGGGTTCTCTACCTGCCACGCACACTTGGTCGCGAACAATTTTTTACAGCGTGTAGCTGTTGTACCGAAAGAGAAACACCATGTGGCTCATGCCCAGACCCTATTTCTTGTTGGCGCCTCTGTTCATCGTGACAACGGTTCAGGCGGCGCCTTTTGACCCGCTCGCGCACGGCGAAGGCTCGTCCGTGTGGACGCTTGCCGCCGCGCCACATTCCTCCAACGAGGATTCGCAGCCGGACAAAAGAACCAGCGTGAAGGGCAACCTGCGCAGCGGCAGCCGTTATGGGATCGGCTATGAGGCCCGTCATGGGGTCAATGCGGGGACTCGCAGTGATCAAGTCGATCGTATGGAGCGTCCTGAACGCCCTGAGCGCATCGAACGTACGGAACGTATGGAACGCCCTGAGCGCATCGAACGTGATGGTGGAGGACGCTGAAACATCACGGTGTTTTCAGGCAACCCGATTTTTCATCCTTTAAGGAGTTGAAAATGTTCAAGAAATCAGTCGCTGCATTCACACTCGCCTGGGCCGTGGCCCTCAGCACGCCGCTGTATGCCGCCAATGGCTCGGGCGCAGCCAGAATCCCTACACCGCAATCGAGTCTTTCCGTCGCCGAGAAAACCGATCTGCTGTTCATGCGCGAGGAAGAAAAGCTGGCGCGGGATGTTTACCTGACGCTATACGAATCCTGGAAGCTGACCGTGTTCAGCAATATCGCCAGCTCCGAGCAGAGCCATATGGACGCGCTGCTCAAGCTGCTGCGCACGTATCGTTTGTCTGACCCGGCTGCCGGCAACGAGATCGGCGAATTCTCCAACCCTGACTTGCAGACGCTCTACAACACGCTGATTGCGAAAGGCGCCATCAGTGCGCTGGATGCCCTGCAAGTCGGCGGCATCATCGAAGAGACCGACATGCACGATCTGGTGGAGGCCATCGAGCGTAGCGACAATGCGGATCTCGATTCCACCTATGAAAGCCTGCTGTGCGGTTCACGCAATCACTTGCGCGCCTTCGCCGGCAGCCTCACGTCCATGACGGGCCAACCCTACACGGCACAGGTCATCACGCAGGATGAAGTCGATCTCATTCTGGGCAGCCCGGTGGAGCAGTGTGGCCGGCGCTGATCATTGGAGGCAGATAACCTGCTATATACAAAGGCTAAGCGTTCGTTGAAGGGGTTGCTGCGGCGCGGATCATTCCTGACAGCCCCGATATTCAGGAGCAAGAACATGTTCAAGAAACCCTTATTGATCTCGGCCATGGCGAGCAGCCTGCTGCTTGCCTTCAATCCTGGCTTTGCTGCAGATCCCCCCGTACAGAAGCAGGCACAAGAGCAGGTTTACGGCAGCCAGTTGATGACCGAGCAGGAACGCGCGGCGTATCAGTCCAAAATGCGCGTCAGCCAAAACCAACGAAGAGCGCGAACAAATCCGCGCGCAGCATCACAAGGAGATGCAGGTGCGTGCCAAGCAACAAGGCGTCACCTTGCCGGATGAACCGCCTGCGCAAGGAATGGGCGGCGGCATGGGGTCAGGTGGCGGGGCGGCAAGGGCGGTGGCATGGGGTCAGGTGGTGGCGGGGGTCGTTGACTCACGCTTGGGCGCTTGATACCCCTTGCATTGCAGGGGAGGCCGAGGGGCTTTCCTCTTAGGCCCTCGGCGCCCACCCCTCGATAAGGGTCGTGATGACGGCATCGGCCTGTTCTGCGAGTTCGAAGCGGTGGTCGGAGAGTATCCAGCGAAAGGCCAGTCCCTGCACGGCCGCGATCAGTATGCAGGCGTTCTGCTGGGGAACGATGTCCGAACGGATTTCCCCTTGTTCCTGCGCCGCCGAGATCAGGCCGGCGATGAACTGCAGAAAAAATTGCACCAGTTCGTTCATGCGGTCGCGGAACATCGGGTCGCCGCTTTGCAGTTCTTCCGAGAACAGCAGACGGGGGATGCCAGGTTGCTGCTGGATAAAATTCAAGTGGGCGCGGATGACCGCTTTCAGGCGTTGCAACGGTGTGAGCTGGGAAAGGGCGAGTCCGGCCATTTCTGTTTGCAACCGTTCCTGAATGGTGTCCACCAGCGCGATCAGGACGTGGCTCTTGTTGCCAAAGTGAAGGAAAAGGGTGGGCTGCGCAATCCCTACCGCTTGGGAAAGCGAACGGGTGGTGAGCCTGGATACCCCTTCGTGGCGAATGATTTCCATGGCCGCCTCGATAATGTCATGGCGGCGGACTTCCGCAGATTTTCGTTTCTTTACGACCATGCTGTTCAAGCGATCAAAGCAGTAACAATAAGCGGAATATTAAGTGTCTTTGTGATGGGTGCGGAAAATTGCATCGCACAAGTGAAAGGAGACGGCAGCAATGCGATCGATTGCTGCCGCAAGGTGCTGTTCAGATTGCTCAGGAACAGCAGCTGCCTTCCTTGACGCCAGACTTTTTGAGCATGAAAGCCAGCGGGCAGAAACCGGTTACGCCGCTTTGCGCCAGATTGAGCCCAACAAAGGCCGTGAGCCAGATCCAGGCAGGATTGGAGAAATGGGCAAGCGCGATGCTGAGCAGCACCATCAGGCCCGCCATCAGGTGCACGATGCGGTCTACGGTCATAGGATCCTCCGTTAGTTGAAGCGTTTCGATGAGATCGGGAAGGCCGGAAACCCGGCCGTCCGATCAGAACTGGTACGCGATGTTGAAGTTGTACTGGTTCTGGCTGATCTCGATCGTGTTGGCAGGCTGCCCAACAACGTTGGAAGTCAGGTCGTTTTCGAAGGCATGGGTGTAGGCAAAACTGCCGCTCACCTTGTCACTGAACTGGCGCGTGAGGCCGAACGACAGGTGATGCTCCACAATCGCGGTTGAGCCAAGGTTCATGTTGACGTCCTCGGGACCGATGGGCGATTCACCATAGTTGTAGCCGATGCTGACCGACATCGGTCCCATGTCCTTCTTCACGCCGATAGCAAAGACGGTCTGATCATCCCAGCCGAAAGCCAGCGTCGGCGGCATCCCAGGCTGCGGATTGCTGACGCTGACGCGGCCCATCACATCATCAAAGAAAATGCGCTTGATGTTGGCCTCCACCAGCAGCCCTGGCATGGGCTTGAACGCCAGCCCGAAGGCAACCGAGGCGGGTATGTCCATGTCGAAGCTGGTCGTGCCGCCAACGGTGTTGTATTCCATGTCGGAAACATCGGTCTTGCTGACCCAGGACAGGCCCGCCTGCAGCTTGGGGTTGATCTTGTAGGTGGCCCCCAGCGTCGCGCCGAAACCGAACTGCTGGTTTTGCGGCAGGTTGATTTGGGTACCGCCGCCACCCACAAAGGACATGGCCAGGCTCTGGTTGACGATATTCAGCGAAGCGCCCAGCGTGAGGTCATCGGTGACCTTGTAGGCCGCGGCCGGCGAGAAACGGAATACCTGCTTGGTCGTCACCACCGGCTGGTTGCCAGCCATGGCGGGATAGATGTCGTTCACGTTCACCCCCATGCCAGAAATGCCGCCCAGTCCCATGCCGAGGAAAAGCTTGTCGTTGACTTTGAACACGGCGGCACCGGACGGCATCATGTACCAGTCGGAATCGCTTTCCTGGCCGTTCACCTCGCGTGGCGGATTGAGCAGGCCAAAGCCCAGGTCCATGCGCACATCCGTTATGCCGAGATCGGCCATGCCGGCCGGGTTGACCAGTATGGTCAGGGCATCCTGGGCCTGTGCCACGGTGGCGCCCCCCATCCCGGCCTGTGCGGCCGACATGGCGAACATCTGGTCGCCGTTGGTGGCATAGGCATTGTGCGTCATGGCGAAGAGGGCGGCAGACACAGCAGCCGCAATAAGCTGGTTTTTCATATTCATGTCTCCTTGGAGTGGTGGGTGGACTTACTTCGACAGCGGGGTCATGAGGTTCGCCGAAATCCCGGGTACACCCCGGAATTTCTGATGGCATGCGACGCACCCGTTCATGATGTCGCTCATGTGGGATGCCGCTCTCGGCAAGTCGCCCTGGTCGGCCGCCTCCGCCAATTTGAGCGCGCTGCCCTCGACAATGGTGTTCATCGTCGGCAATACCGACAGGTCGTTGTCATTGATTTTGTCCAGGGGGAAGTAGGGCAGCAGCCCGCCCTTGGGAATGCGGTGGTTGGCCAGGCGTCTTGCCGCCTCGGCCGCCTGCTCGGCATTGTCGGTCGCCAGCGCGGACGCAATGCTCTGATACTCGGACAGGATTTCATGCATGACCTGGCGCAGGGTCGTCTCCTTGGCGCGCCGTGTATGGCCTGCGTGCAGTTTCTGAATGGTGGCTTTGAGTTCGGGTGAAAGCGCCATCACCTTCTGGCGCAATTCAGGCGAGTAGGTTTTCATCATCTGTTGCATTTCGGCCGGCATGGCCGCACCGCCGGCGGGCGCCTCGGCTGCGGCATGAGCGGCGAACGCCAGGCCGCAGGCCAGGATCAGCTTGGTGGACAGGATTTTTTTCATGAACGATCTCCTTGAATGGGAATAAACACAAACAACATGATCGTACGATCATGTGTTCAAGTGATTATATTTAGTCAAGGCATCTTGGCAAGCAAAAAATACAGTCATTGAAAATGAGGCGGTTGCCCTTGACGATTGCCCGCAGCAAGATTTAAGGCACGGTGGAGGCGCGGCGCGCTTACGCGGTAGGACCGATCGCAGGCAGGACGGTTGTTGCGGGTGCTGGTGGATCAGGGCGACCGGGTGCGCACCGGCCAGCTGCTGGCCGAAATGGACCCGGTGGACTTGCTCCAGCGCGGTCGAGGCGGCGGCCGAGCGCGACGGCGCGCGCACGTCAAACCGCGCAGGCGGCACAGGCGCAAGTGGCCGAGGCCGAGAGCCGCGCCCGGCTGGCCCAAGCCAACCGCGCGCGCTATCAGGAGCTGTGTCAGAAACAGGTTTCATCGCCAGGAGATGGCCGACAGTCGCCGCACCGAAGCCGCAGCGGCCGATGCGGCGCTGGCCGCGGCGCGCGCCAACGCGAGCGGCGCGCAACGCAAGACATCAGCGCGCGCCGAAGCCGAATCGCGGGGCATCGAGCAGTGTGCGCAACAGCCTGAAACTGCGTGAGCCCGATCGACGGCGTGGTCGATCGCGCGCGAAGCCGAGCCGGGGACCACCGTGGTGGCCGGGCAGGCCGTGCTGCGGCTGGTCGACCCGGGCAGCTTGTGGGTGCGCGCGCGCGTCGATCAGGCGCGCGCGCAGGGGGTGCACGTCGGCCAGGCGGCTGGCATCGTGCTGCGCTTCGACACCCGACGCCGCGATGCCGGGCAAGGTGGCGCGCATCGAGTTGCAAAGCGATGCGGTCGACCGAGGAGCGCATCGTGATCGTGGCGTTCGATCCGCCGCCCGGCGCAGCTGTATCTGGGCGAACTGGCAGAAGTGACGATCCGGCTGCCGGGCGCGCGCGGCGTGCTCATCGTGCCGCGCGCGGCGCATCGCGCAGTTCAAGGGAGCCAGACCGGCGTCTGGCAGGCGGTGGACGGCCGCGCGCGCTTCAAGCCGGTGCAGCATCGGCAGCTGCAGACCAGCCGGAGCAGGTCGCAGATCGTGTCGGGCCTGCAGCGCCGGCGACAACGCTCATCGTCTACAGCTGCGAAACAGCTCGACGATGGCGTTCGGGTCCGCGAACAACGTCTGAAGCCATAATGATCGCTGCAATGAAGCCATCCGCCCATGATTAATCTGGCCGCGGCGCGACATCGCCCACCACCTCGAGCAGCTATCTGCTCACCGGACTCGGCCTCGGGCTGCTGATCGGCGTCACGCTGACCATGGCGGGCGTCTATCGCGGCATGGTCGACGACGCCAAGGTGCTGCTGCACGCGGTCGACGCCGACATCTGGGTGGTGCAGCAGAACACCCTCGGGCCCGTTCGCCGAACCCTCCAGCCGTGCCGGACGACGCTCTATCGCGCGCTGCTGAGGGCTGGCGGGCGTGGCGCAGACCGGCAACGTCGCCTATCTCACCATGCAGGTGTCGTATCACGGGCAAATCGCAGCGCGTGATGGTGGCGGGCTACGAGCCGGGCAAGCCCGGCGGCCCGCGCGTTTCTGGTGGCCGGCCGCCCGATCGCCCGCGCGCACTACGAAGCGGTGGCCGACGCCAAGACCGGACTTCAAGGTCGGCGACGTGCGTGCGCATCCGCCGCAACGATTACACCGTGGTCGGACTGACCCGGCGCATGGTGTCGTCGGGCGGCGACCCGATGCTGTTCATTCCGCTGAAAGACGCGCAGGAAGCGCAGTTCTTGAAAGACAACGACGCCATCGTCGAAGACCGCCAGCGGCTCGCCGCCAACCCGGCGATCAACCGCCCCGGTCAGCCCGGCGTGCTCGACGCGGTGAAGGCGATCCAGACCTCCAGCCACAAGGTCAACGCCGTGCTGCTGCGGCTGCAGCCCGGCGTCGACGCGCGCGCGCTGGCCGACACCATCGCGCGCTGGCAGCGCTTCACGGCCTACACCGCGCGACGACATGGAAGACATCCTGGTGGCCAAGCTGATCGCCACCGCGGCCAAGCAGATCGGCCTGTTCCTGATGATTCTCGCGGTGGTGAGCGCGGCCATCGTTGCCTTCATCATCTACACGATGACGCTCGGCAAGATCAAGGAAATCGCCGTGCTCGAAACTCATCGGCACCCGCGACCGCACCATTGCCGCGATGATCATGCAGGAGGCACTCGGACTCGGCATCATTGGATTCTTTGTCGGCAAGTTCGCCGCCACCCTGTGGGCGCCCGCCTTCCCCAAATACGTCTTGCTCGAAACCGGCGACGCCGCACGCGCTTTCGTGCTGACCCTGGTGGTGTGTGCGCTGGCCTCGCTGCTGGCGATTCGCGCTGCGCTCAAAATTGACCCGGCGGAGGCGATCGGTGGCTGACATAGACCCAACCCAGCCTGCCATCCAGATCGAAGGCCTCACCAAACGCTATGGCCGCGGCAGCAGCGCAGTCGATGCGCTGAAAGGGCGTCGAGATGACCGTCTATCCGGGCGAAGTGGTCGGCCTGATCGGCCCCTCTGGCTCCGGCAAGACCACCCTGCTGAAATGCCTCGGCGCGGTGATCGAACCGAGCGCCGGCAAGTTCACCCTCGGCGGAGAAGTGATATACGACAACGGCTGGAAGGCTCGCGACCTGCGCGCGCTGCGCCGCGATCGCATCGGTTTCGTGTTCCAGGCGGCGTATCTGATCCCCTTTCTCGACAGCCACCGACAACGTCGCCCTGCTGCCGATGCTGGCCGGCGTGCCGAATGCCAGGGCACGCCAAATCGCACTCGACATGCTCACCGCGCTCGACGTGCAGCACCGCGCTCAGGCACGCATTTCCGAACTCTCCGGCGGCGAGCAGCAACGCGTGGCGATCGCGCGCGCGCTCGCCAACAAGCCGCCGATCATCCTGGCCGACGAGCCGACCGCCGCGCTCGACAGCGTGCGCGCGCTCACCGTGGTGAAAATCCTCAACCAGCTGGCGCAGGAATTCCGCATCGCCATCATCGTCGTCACCCACGACAAAAAATCATCCCCACCTTCAAGCGCATTTACCATATCCGCGACGGCAAGACTTACGAAGAAGCAGGCGAAGGGAGACCGCTATGAAACTGACTTTTCTCGGTGCGGCACGCGAGGTGACGGGTTCCAGCTATCTGGTGGAAGCCGATGGCGTGCGCTTTCTGGTGGATTGCGGCATGTTTCAGGGCGGCCGCGAGACGCGCGCCAAGAACCAGCGTGCCTTTCCATTTGATCCGCGCAGCATCGATTTCGTCATCCTTACCCATGCCCACATCGACCATTCCGGCCTGCTGCCGCGTCTGGTCGCGCTCGGCTTCAGGGGCGCCATCTTTACCACACGCGCCACCTGCGATCTGCTCGCGGTGATGCTGCCGGATTCGGCGCACATCCAGGAAAAGGAAGCGGAATACGCCAACCTCAACCGCTTCCGCCAGCGCATGGCCAGGCGTGAAGCGGCACAAGGGATGCCGCCGCGCGACACGGCGCCGCTGTATACCGTGGCGCAGGCGCAGGCCTCGCTCAAGCAATTGAATCCGGTCGACTACGACCTGGAAATCGCGCCGCATCCGCAGGTGCGCTGCATCTTCCGCGATGCCGGCCACATTCTCGGCTCGGCCATCGTCGAAGTGTGGGTGGGCGAAGGCAGGCACCGTCGCAAGATCGTGTTTTCAGGAGATCTCGGCCAGCCCGCGCGGCCGCTGCTGCGCGACCCCACGCCGATCCTCGATGCCGATTATCTGCTGGTCGAATCGACCTATGGCAACCGCGAGCACAAGAGCATGGACGCCACCGAGGACGAACTGGTGGAGGCGATCAACGACACCCTCGAGCGCAAGGGCGGCAACGTCATCATTCCCGCCTTTGCGGTGGGACGCACCCAGGACATGCTGTATCTGCTGGCCGATCTGACGCGGCAGGCGCGCATCCCCAAGCTGACCGTGTTCGTCGATTCGCCGATGGCCACCGCCGCCACTGAAATCACCTTCAAACACATGGAACTGCTGGATGCCGAAACCCACGCGCTGATGGGAAAACACGGCGGTGCGGCGCATTTCCGCAAGCTCGAATTCGTCGAGGACGTCGAAGAATCGAAATCACTCGACCGCATCAAGGGCGGCGCCGTGATCATTTCGGCCAGCGGCATGTGCGAGGCCGGGCGCATCAAGTTCCACCTGCGCACCAACCTGCCGCGCCGCGAATCCACCATTCTCATCACCGGCTTTCAGGCCGCCGGCACCTTCGGCCGCCGCCTGGTCGATGGCGCCAAGCGGGTGCGCCTGCTCGGCGAGGACATTCCGGTGCGCGCCGATCTCTATACCCTGGGCGGGCTGTCGGCACACGCCGATCGCACCGCGCTGCTCAACTGGCTGGGACACTTCCGCAGCAAGCCGCGCCAGGTGTTCGTGGTGCATGGCGAGGAAACCGCCGCGACCGGTTTCGCTGCCGACCTGCAGTCGAGGTTCGGCTGGAACGCGACGGCGCCGATGCCGGGCGCCAGCGTCACGCTCGAATAGGGCGCGAGCGCTCAGGGCGCGTCGCGGATGACCCCGGCGCTTTTCAGCAAGGCGTGGATGTAGCGCGACGGGATCGCATAGCTGATCCCGCTCGGTGCGGTCAATGCGGCTTCCTTCGCGCCCTTCACATACACCGAGTTGACCACGCCCAGCACCTCGCCGGTCTCCGGGTGCCACACCGGACTGCCGCTGTTGCCCGGATAGGCGATGGCATCGAGCCCGAACACTTCGAAAGGTTCATTTGCCTGTTTGAGCGTGCGCGCGTTCAATTGCGACGCGGCAGCGAGCGGCGTGAAAATCGGGATGATCGACGCCAGGCCGGCGCGGTGGGTCGAGGGGTTCAGCCCCAGCACCGAGCCGATCGGGTAGCCGGTGAAATACAGCTGCTCGCCTTCGCGCGCCTGGTTCGAATCGCCCAGTTTCAGCGTGGGCAGCGGGTCGCCGACGATTTTCAGCAAGGCCAGATCATGCGCCTTGTCGGTGGCGATCAGCACGGCGGTGCGCACCCCTACTTGCCGGTCGCGCCCGAGAAACACCGCGTGGGTTTCGTTTTTCTCGCTGTCCAGCGGCTTGTCGAAAATATGGGCGCAGGAGATGACATGCCGGCCATCCAGCACCACGAACCCGGTCCCCTTCAGGTTGACGCGCGGGCTGCCGGTGGGGTGAAACGTGCCGACGCCGACCACGGCGGGTTTGATGTTCGGCAGCATGTCGGCGACGTCGGCCAGTGCGTGGGGGCTGAGCAGCCATCCCAGCAGCACCAGACTGGTATGCCATTTGCTGACGGGTAAAGCCGCCAGTCGCCGGACGCAAGCGGGCAGCGCCACGCAAATTCGATACAATCCGGGCGGCAGCAAAGACTTTCTATTCATAAGGGAATCCAGGCATGAGCGTTGTTGCGGTTGTTGGGCTGGGCTATGTGGGCCTGCCGTTGGCGGTGGAATTCGGCAAGAAAATGACCACCATCGGCTATGACCTGTCGGTTGAGAAAATCGAGCATTACCGTCGATACTGCGACCCCACCGGCGAAGTTTCAACGGACGACCTCAAGGCAGCCACCCAGTTGACGGTGACCACCGACCCTGCCGATCTGGCGAAAGCCGACTTCATCATCGTCGCCGTGCCCACGCCGGTGGACGAAGCGCACATCCCCGACTTCTCGCCGCTGGTGGGTTCCAGCACCACCGTCGGCAAATACATGAAGAAGGGCGCGACGGTCATCTACGAATCCACAGTCTACCCCGGCGCCACCGAGGAGGTCTGCATCCCGATCCTGGAAAAACTGTCGGGCATGAAATGGCTGCAGGACTTCCACGTCGGCTACTCGCCCGAGCGCGTCAACCCCGGCGACAAGGAACGCACCATCACCAAGATCGTGAAGGTGGTGTCCGGCGACGATGCCGCCACCCTGGACAAGGTGGCCGAGCTCTACAGCAGCGTCATCACCGCCGGCGTGCACCGTGCCAGCAGCATCAAGGTGGCCGAAGCCGCCAAGGTGATCGAGAACACCCAGCGCGACCTCAACATCGCGCTGATGAACGAACTCTCGCTGATCTTCCACCGCCTCGGCATCGACACCCTCGAAGTGCTGAAGGCCGCCGGCACCAAGTGGAACTTCCTGCCCTTCCGTCCGGGCCTGGTCGGCGGCCACTGCATCGGCGTCGACCCCTACTACCTCACCCACAAGGCCGACATGCTCGGCTACCACCCGCAGGTGATCCTCGCCGGCCGCCGCATCAACGACGGCATGGGCGCCTACGTCGCGCAGGAAACGGTGAAGAACATGATCGCCAACGGCGTGCAGGTGAAGGGCGCCAAGGTCAACGTGCTCGGCCTCACCTTCAAGGAAAACTGCCCCGACCTGCGCAACTCCAAGGTGGTCGACGTGATCCGCGAACTGCAATCCTTCGGCTGCGACGTGCATGTGCACGATCCGCTCGGCGAAGCGAAGGAAGCCGAACACGAATACGGCCTTGCGCTCACCCCATGGAATGAACTCCCCGAGTGCGACGCCATCGTCGCCGCCGTATCGCACAGCGAATATCTGGAAAAATCCTTTAAAGACCTGACCGCCAAACTGAAACCGGGCGGCGCCTTCACCGACGTCAAATCGGCCTACGACCCGGCGGTCGTCAAGGCTGCGGGCTTCACGCTCTGGAGGCTGTGATGTCCACGTTCGACGCATTGAAAGCGCAGCTCCAGTCCGCGCCGAAAACCTGGCTGGTGACGGGAGTGGCCGGCTTCATCGGCAGCAATCTGGCCGAAGCCCTGCTGCAGCTCGATCAGCGCGTCGTCGGGCTGGACAACTTCGCCACCGGCCACCAGCGCAATCTGGATCAGGTGCAAGCCAGCGTCGGCGCCGAGCGCTGGGCGCGTTTCAGCTTCACCCGCGGCGACATCCGCGACATCGACACTTGCCAGGCGCTATGCAAGGGCGTCGACTACGTGCTGCATCAGGCCGCGCTGGGTTCGGTGCCGCGCTCGCTGGAAGACCCGCTCACCACCCACGCCGCCAACAACACCGGCTTCATCAACATGCTGGTCGCCGCGCGCGACGCCAAGGTCAAACGCTTCGTCTACGCGGCGTCCTCCTCGACCTACGGCGACCATCCCGGCCTGCCCAAGGTCGAGGACGTCATCGGCAAGCCGCTGTCGCCCTACGCCGTGACCAAGCTGGTGAACGAGTTGTACGCCGACGTGTTCGGCCGCTGCTACGGCATGGAGTCGATCGGCCTGCGCTACTTCAACATCTTCGGCCGCCGCCAGGATCCCGAGGGCGCCTACGCCGCGGTGGTGCCGAAATGGGTGTCGAGCATGATCCACAACGAGCCGGTCTACATCAACGGCGACGGCGAAACCAGCCGCGACTTCTGCTACATCGACAACGTCATCCAGGCCAACCTGCTCGCCGCCACCAGCCAGCACGCGGACGCCGCGAATCAGGTCTACAACGTCGCGGTCGGCGATCGCACCACGTTGAACCAGCTTTTCGAGGCGATCCGCGCCAACCTGGCGCCGCGCTTCCCGCATCTCGCCGATGCCAAACCGGTGTACCGCGATTTCCGCGCCGGCGACGTGCGGCATTCGCTGGCCGATATTTCCAAGGCGCAGACCCGGCTCGGCTATGCGCCCACGCATCGCATCGGCGAAGGCCTGGCCGAGGCGATGGACTGGTACGTGGCAGACCTGACCCGCTGATCGTGGCTCATGCATGGTGGCGTCAAACGGGCACCGCCCGGGCGTCAGCGGGTCACGACCTCTGATTCGACAATCAAATCCAGCACATAAACGGTCGACGAGGCGTCAGCGGGCGCCGCTCTGACGCTGGAAGCGCTTGACCCGCAGGACATTGCGTTGTCCCGGCGTGTGCTGTAACCCTCGATATTCTCGTAAAGCGGCCGCCATGCGCCGGGTGTTCCGACCATGAGTCCCTGCTTGTCGTAGACCCGTTCGCGCACCTGCAGGCACCGTGCCTCGGGAATCAGCGGGTGATTGCATGCCACCCGCTCGGCCGCGACTTCGAGGAAGATGAGGGTGGCGGGGCCGTACAGGGCTTCGGGTGTCGCCTGCCCTGCGAGCACCAGCGTTTCACCCGATGCCGCCACCAGTCGCAATTGCGGTTGCGCGCCCTGGGCGAGGTCGATTCGCAGCGGCTGGGCCAGCAGCGCCGACAAGGCGGCATCGGCTTTCATCGACGCGGGTTCGCAGGCCATCATCGTCGCCGCCATGCGTCCCACGTTCAGTTGCCCCGCGGCATCGATCCGGTAACTTCCGCGCATGCTGTTGCAGTTGCCCTTGACGTTGATGCCAGAGCTGGAAAAGCCGAAAACGAATGGACGGTCGGGGGCCGGAAACAGGGTGTCGTTGCGCCGGTTCTGGGCATCGGTCGCGGACACCAGCGTCCAGCGATGATCTTCCAGGATTTGGCCCAGACTGGCGTTGCTTGTCTGATCCGCGACACGCGTCAACACGCGGCTCGACGCTTGCGGGTCCGGGCGCGTGCCATCGCGATTGAGCTGGATGAGGCGACCCTCGCCCACGGCATACTGCTGGCCGTCGCCATTGGCATCGAGCGTGATGGCGTTGCCGCTGGCGTGCCAGCTGAAGCGGCCGCGTTCGCTGCGCGGCGTGGTTTCGCGATCCAGGTAGCGGGTCTGGCGCTCGAATGTGCCGTCGCTGCCCAGCGTGAGCCGGGTCTGGATGCCGGGACAGTCGGCGCAAGGCAGCACGCCTTCGTACACCCCGGCCCAGTCGAGCGCATTGCGGCTGGTGTGCGCGTCGACGGGCGCCGACATCGCAGGCTTCGCCGGCGCGTCGCCCGCCCGATCGATCGCACAGGCTGGCAGGGTTGCGGCCAGAACAAACAACATCGATAGCTGCTTCATGACGTCCTCGCAAAAAACAATGGATGATGGTGTGGCGTCTATTTTCCCGCTTTCAAGGCAGGAGGGGTGGAAACGGCCGTTGGCACCGCCGGCAAACTCGCTCATACTCACTCAGATGGCGCCTGTCCTGTGCTTGTCCGAAGGCGGCACGGATGCAGCCTGTATCCCGAATTCAACCCAGACCCCAAGGAGATTTTAATATGCGGCGCACCACAACCTGGTTCCATGCTCTCACGGCTGCGGCCCTGATTTCTTGTTCGGGCCTGAGCCTGGCTCAATCGAGCGTGTCCTACGGCAGGATTACCGCGGTTCAGGCGACAACGGTCTCGAATGCCGGGGCGCAGACCGCCGGCGCGCTGGTCGGCGGCACGATCGGCCTGGCGTCGAGCTCGGGGCGTTCATCCAGCAATCGCGCCCTGCGCACCATCGGCGGCGGCGTCGCCGGCCAGCAGGTGACGCGCCTCGCCTCCAACCAGCAGGCGTTCGAATACACGATTCTGCTCGGCGGCACCAACACCGTCACGATGGTCACCGATCAATCCGGCTTGCGCGTCGGCGACTGCGTGTCGGTCGAGCGCGGCTCCTTCAACAACCTGCGCCTGGTGGATGACGCCCGGTGCGCGCCGAATGCGCGGCCGGCCACGGCGGACGTGCGGGGGGCCGACGCCTGCCTGAACGCCAAGAATGCGCTGTTCGAAGCGCAGACCGAGGAAGCGTTCAATGTCGCCGAACGCCGGGTGCGCCTGCTGTGCGACTGAACGACGGGTTATGACGGATCGCAGCATGGGGTGCGGAGCGCCGCGGGACTCGCGGTGCGCACCCCGTTTTTTCGTGTGGACGTTGCATAAGATGGAGAGGCAATGAGTTATTTTTTCGGCAGTTTTTTCGACGTGATCATGCTGATGATCCCGACCTTCGTCCTGGTGACCTACCTCATCATCCTGTTCCAGATCGTGGTGGATCTTTTCCGGGATACCGAACTCGGGGGCGGATCGAAAGTGTTGTGGATGATCGGTCTCATGTTCCTGCCGATCCTGACCGCGGTCATCTACATCATCGCGCGCGGCAAAGGCATGGCGGATCGGCAGCGATCGACCTTGCAGCGGGCGAAATCCGATACCGATGCGTACATCCGGGAAGTGGCCGGGAAGTCGCCGGCGGAACAGATCGCCGACGCCAAGGCCCTGCTCGATGCCGGCACCATCAATGCGGACGAGTTTGCGAAGCTCAAAGCCAAGGCGTGTGCCTGACGCCGCAAGGCACAGGTTCAGGCAGTACGGTTGAAGAACGGCGCGGTCTCGAACACCGAGGGCGCAAACCCTGCGCCGTTGCTTGCCAGGGTGCGCTTCAGCACAAAATCGAATAGCAGCACATTGTGCTGCCGGATCTCGTTCAGGGGTCTGATCATGGCGGGATCGAGCAGCTTCCGCTCGGCCAGCCCCCACAGGTTGACCAGCGGCACGATGCCCGGCAGTGGATAGTCCGAACCGTTCAGCAGGCGATCATGCCAGTCGCGCCGCGCCAGCAGCGTGGGGATCACGCTCATGCGGTTGCCCTGGACAATGGCGGAAATGTCGGCGAACAGGTTGCTGCGATAGCGCGCTTCATCCATCAGCCGCGCGAACAGTTCGAAATTTGAGAGCTTGGACGTTTCCCCGTGGTCGAGATCCCATCCCTCACCCAGCGAGGCGCAATGCGCCACCACGACGCGCACGCCGGCATCGAGTGGGCGGCGCAGCCTGAGTGGATTGCCGAAGTCTTCGCCATGGCCGGTCACGGCGCGCTCGGCGCCGGCATGGGTGATCAGCGGCATCCGCAGTGCGGCCAGCCTGGCGTAGAAAGCGTCGCATCGTGCCGAGGCCGGGTCGATGCCGTGTGCCGAGGGCAGCCATTTGATCGCACGCGCACCGCCCGCCGCCGCCGCATCGAGGCGATCGAGGGCGCGCGGATCGTAGGGGTGTATCGACGCCGCCCATTCGAAATGCTGCGGATGACGTTGCGCGAGCTTCGCAGCGAAGGCGTCCGGAATGTGAAAGGTCGAGCGATCCGTCAGTGGGGCGCCGGCAGTATCGCGTGCCCAGTCGAAAGCCAGCAGGATGGCCTTGAAGCCCGCAGGTATGGCAAGGCTTTGCTCGATGATCCGCTCAGCCACGGAGAGGTCGATCTTGCCCGGGGTCGTGTCGGCGCAACCGGCGTTGAGATAAAACAGACGCTGCACGAACAGCACGGGCCGCCAGATGCTTTCCATCGCCGGATTCATCCACGGTCCGGTACCGGAGTCGCCGGTGCCCATCGCGTGACAATGTACGTCCCACACCTTGGCGGGATCGAGGCCGCGCCAGGCGGCGAGCACCAGCGGATGGTCGCGCAGGTTGGGAGACAGCGGCGGCTGGCAGGTGTTCTTCAGGCCGTCGCGCAGCGTGAAGTCGCAGCCTGTCAGGAGTCCGGCAGCGCCCAGGCCGAGAAAGCGGCGGCGGTTCATTTTGTAGGTGTCGTGCATGGGCCCGACAATGCCATATCGTCACCGCGCTGACAACGTTCCGCGATGTGCCGTGCATGGCCCGATGCAGGTAGAATTTGCCGCGTCCCGACGGGCAGATGGAATCATGCATACGGCATGGCATCACCCGGAAATCGCCGAGCTGGAGAAGCAGATGCCCATCACCTTGTTTCGAACCGCAGCCCTTGCGTTGACGACGCGCGCGCGCTCGGCCACCTGCATGGCACACGATGTACCCACCACTGCTGCAACAGCAACGGCGCTCAGTCCACGCTCGTCACGCTGCTTCAGAAAAACGGCAGGGCCTGCAAAAATCCAATCGACACCGACAAGGCCCTCTAATCATGACGCTTGCTGAATCACGCCCACGCAAATTCTGGCCATCCTGGCTGTCCCGACCGCTCGGCTGGCTGGCCGCCGGTTTCGGGTTTCTGCTTCGCGTCGGATTCGTCGGCTGGGCCGCGTTGGCAATTTACTGGTCGAACCTGCCCTGGGGTGAGCTTCGGCTGGCGCTGGCGCTGGCCTTCGCGGCGTTCGGCATCTGGGCCTTGTGGTTCGCGCGCGCGCCCCGCATGCGCTACGCGTTTGTCGCCCTGTTTCTGGCCGTGCTGACCTGGTGGTGGCTCATTCCGCCTTCGCATGACCGGCCGTGGCGCGAGGAAGTCGCGGTGATGCCGCGTGCTGTCGTTGACGGCGATCGCGTGCGCATCAGCGGTTTCCGCAATTTCGATTTCCGCAGCCGGGATGACTTCACGGCCAAGTACGAGGAGCGCGAGGTCTCGCTGTCGCACCTGACCGGCGTCGACTTTTTCATTTCCTTCTGGATGGAGGGGCCGGTCGGGCACACCTTCGTCAGTTTCATCTTCGACAATGCGCCACCGGTGAGCATTTCCATCGAGACCCGGCCTGAAAAAGGCGAAGGCTTCGATCCCCTCGCATCCATGTTCAAGCAGTTCGAACTGATCTACGTGATCGGCGACGAGCACGATCTGGTGGGCCTGCGCACCAGTCACCGCGACGAGGAAGTGTTTCTCTATCACGTCCAGGCCTCGCCCGAAGCTGCGCGCCGCCTGTTCCTGGTTTATCTCGAACGGGTCAACGAACTGGCCGACCAGCCGGAGTGGTACAACCTGCTCAGCAATAATTGTACGATCAATATCGTGCGCTACATGAACCGGGCCGGCAGGGAAGGCCGCTTCAACATTCGCCACCTGCTGAACGGACTGTTCGATGGCTATCTCTACAGTGCGGGTTTCCTCGACAACAGCCTGCCGTTCGAGGAACTGCGCCAGCGTTCGCGTATCACCGAGATTGCCCAGGAGGCTGACGGCGATCCCGATTTCTCTCGGCGCATCCGTGAATCGCTGCCGGGCGCGCCGGCGAAAGCGCTGTAAATGAAACATGACCGGCCCTGCCGCCTGACACGATGGCATTCGCACCGGGTTTGATTCGGCTTGCAGCGGGCCTGCTGCTGGCAAGCCTCTGTGTGGGCGCGGCCGCGGCCGAGCTTCCCGCGGCCTTTGTCGCTGCATTGAAACGGGCCGGCATTCCGCTCGATCATGTGGCGGTGACGGTGCAGCCGCTCGATGCGGCGGAGCCGGTGCTCAGCCACAACGCCGACGCGGCGCTGAATCCGGCCTCGGTGATGAAACTGGTGACCAGCTTCGCCGCGCTGCACCAGTTGGGCCCGCGCTTCACCTGGGCGACCGAAATCTGGGCGGACGGGCCGATTCGCGACGGCGTGCTGGAAGGCGATCTGATCGTCAAGGGCAGCGGCGACCCCAGCCTGACGCTGGAACGCATGTGGCTGTTGCAGCGTGAATTGCGCGCGCGCGGCTTGTGGCACATCCGCGGCAATCTGGTGCTCGACACCAGCCATTTCGAGCTGCCTCCACTCGACCCCGGTGCCTTCGACGGCGAGCCGCTGGCGCTCTACAACGCGCCGCCGGGCGCGCTGGTGGCCAACTTCAACGCGACGACGCTGCATCTCAAGCCTAACGGCAACAGCGTGTGGATCGTGCCGGACATCGCGTTGCCCGGGGTGGCTATCCGCGCCGACATTGCACTGACCGAAGCCGGCGCGTGCAACGGCTGGAAGGATGCGCTGACGCCCAGCATTCCCGATCCGGCGCGGCGCGAACTGGTGGTGACCGGCCATTACCCGCGCGGGTGCGGCGAACAGCGACTGGCGCTGAACCTGTTCGAACCCGCCGCCACCTTCGATTTCATTTTTCGCGGGTTGTGGGCGGAGGCGGGCGGCACGCTGAGCGGCCCGACCCTGCCGGGCATGGCGCCGGCGACCCCGCCGCTGTTGCGCTTCGAGTCGCCGCCGCTGACCGACGCGCTCACCCAGCTCAACAAGTATTCGAACAACCTGATGACGCGCAACCTGTTTCTGACGCTGGGCGCGGAAGCGTTTGGCGCACCCGCGACGCTGGACAAGGGCGACCGCGCGGTGCGCGCGGCGCTGGCCCGGCAGGGGGTGGCAACAGACAAGCTGGTGCTGGAAAACGGGGCGGGTCTGTCGCGCATCGAACGCATCAGCGCGGGCACATTGAACCAGTTGCTGCGCGCGGCCTATGCCAGTCCCCTGTTCGCCGAGTTCGAGTCGGCGCTGCCGATCGTCGCGCTCGACGGCACGCTCAAGCGCCGTTTCAACGGCAGCCCGCTGGCCGGCAATGCGCATCTGAAAACCGGCACCCTGCGCGATGCCAGCGCGCTGGCCGGCTATGTCGATACCGCCAACGGACGCCGCGTCGCCTTCGTCATGCTGGTGAACCACGCCAACGCCGGCAAGGCGCAGGCCGCGCAGCAGGCGTTGCTGGAATGGGTGTGGGTCGATCTGCCGATGCTGCCTGCCGCGCCCGCCCCATGAACCTTGCCACGCTCCCCGACTGGGTGGAATGGCTGGCGCAGGATGCCGATGGCGCGTGGTGGGGCTATGAAGCCGAGCCCAACAAACAGCACAACGGCTGGTACGAAAATGAAGTGGGCCGCATCGTGCGGCTGGAGGCCGGAGGCGCCGCCCGCCGACTGGGAAGCGACCCTGGTGCGGCGGACGCGCTGACTACTTAATACCTAATTGCGCGCATCCTTCGGCTTGTTGCCCTTGGCGTAGTCGTTTTTTGCCGGCGCATAGGCGGGGCGCGGCTGGTGCGTCACATATTCGGCGACGTCGATCGCCTCCTGCTCGGAGAGCGTATTGCCCTGTCCCAGCGGCATGTTGTGCCGGATGAACGCGGCGGCGGTGTAGGTGCGTGCCATGCCGGCACCGATATTGAATGAAGCATTGCCCCACACCGGCGGGAAGGTGTAGCCGCCGGTCGGGTTCTTGATGCCCTCGCCCTGGGCGCCGTGGCAGCTCGCGCACTTCTGCACGTAGAGCGTTTTGCCGTGGGCGGCATTCGGCACCAGTGCCGTGTTGACCTTGCCCATGCCGCGCCCCGCCACCGGCGTTCCGGTCGGCACGCCGGTCGACAGCCAGTGCATGTACATCAGCATGGCGTTCATTTCCTTCGAGTCGTAGGCCAGCGCCTTGCCGTTCATCGAGCGCTGAAAGCAGTCGTTGATGCGGTCCTGCAACGAGTTGATGTTGGCACCGCGGCTGCGGTATTCCGGGAACATGCCCCACAGGCCGACGAAAGGTCCGGCGTAGGCGACGGTCCCGGCGCCAAGATGGCAGTTGGTGCAGTTGAGGCCGTTGCCCACGTTGTTCGGCAACTGCTTGCGGGTGTCGCTGATGAGCAGTTTGCCCAGCCTGATGGCGTCGCCTTCCGGGCCTTTGGGTATCGTCGACTCGGCGGGCGGGACGAGCGGCACCGGGTTGGCTTGAACCGCCGTCCCGGCCGCCAGGAGCACCGCCGCACACAACAGGGAGAATCGGGGCGATATCGACATGCGTGCTCCTGCGTGACGGGGAAGGTTGGCTGGTTTAGATCAGGCGTCGATTCCCAGATAGCCCAGGATGCCCTTGGCGGCCTCGCGGCCTTCGTACACCGCGGTCACCACCAGATCGGAGCCGCGCACCATGTCGCCGCCGGCGAAGATTTTCGGGTTGGCGGTCTGGAAGGCGTGCTGCTGGCCCTTGGCGATGACGCGGCCGCCCTGGTCGATGGCGATGTGGTGATCGGCGAACCACGGCTGCGGATTGGGACGGAAACCGAAGGCGACGATGACGCGGTCGGCCGGGATGATTTCCTCGGAGCCGGGTACGACCACCGGGGTGCGACGGCCGCGCGCGTCGGGCGGGCCGAGTTCGGTGGTGACGAGTTTCACGCCTTCGACCTTGCCATTGCCGACGATTTCCACCGGCTGGCGGTTCCACAGGAATTGCACGCCCTCTTCCTTGGCATTGCCGACTTCGCGCTTGGAGCCGGGCATGTTCTTCTCGTCGCGGCGGTAGGCGCAGGTGACGCTGGCCGCGCCCTGGCGGATGCTGGTGCGGTTGCAGTCCATGGCGGTGTCGCCGCCGCCGAGCACGACCACGCGCTGGCCTTTCATGTCCTGGTAGACCTCGTCCGGTTTCATCAGGTCGAGGCACTTGCGCACGTTGGAAATCAGGAACGGCAGCGCTTCCAGCACGCCGGGCAGGTCTTCACCGGGGAAGCCGCCCTTCATGTAGGTGTAGGTGCCCATGCCCATGAACACGGCGTCGTAGTCGTCGAGCAGCGACTGCATGCTGACGTCCTTGCCGATGTCGGTGTTGAGGCGGAACTCGACGCCCATGCCTTCGAGCACTTCGCGGCGGCGCGTCATCACCCATTTTTCCATCTTGAATTCGGGGATGCCGAAAGTGAGCAGGCCACCGATTTCGTCGTAGCGGTCGAACACCACCGGCTTCACGCCGTTGCGCGCCAGCACGTCGGCGCAGCCGAGGCCGGCGGGGCCGGCGCCGATGACGGCGACTTTCCTGCCGGTCGGCACCACGTTCGACATGTCGGGGCGCCAGCCGGCCTTGAAGGCCTCTTCGGAAATGTATTTCTCGACCTGGCCGATGGTCACCGCGCCGAAGCCGTCGTTGAGCGTGCAGGGCGCGCCTTCGCACAGACGATCCTGCGGACAGACGCGGCCACACACCTCGGGCAGCGAGTTGGTCTGGTGGCTTAGTTCAGCCGCCTCGAACAGGCGGCCTTCGGTCACCAGCTTGAGCCAGTTGGGAATGTAGTTGTGCACCGGGCACTTCCACTCGCAATAGGGGTTGCCGCAGGCGAGGCAGCGGTCGGCCTGTTCCTGCGCGTGTGCCGGTATCCATCTTGCGCGTAGATTTCGCGGAACTCGTGCTTGCGCACCGAGGCCTCGGTCTTGTCGCCGTCGCGTCGCGCCTGCTTCAAAAACTGGAATACGTCACCCATCGTTATGCACCTACCGCAATACGTGTCTGGCCGGGAATGTCCTCGACCAGGTCTTCAATCGAAATCCGCTTCGGCTTGACCAGCCACACCTTCGCCAGCGTGGCGTCGAAATCGGCCAGCAGGGCTTTCGCGCGCGCTGAGCCGGTGAGCGCCAGATGACGTTCGACCTGTGCCTTGAGGAATACGCGGTAGGGCTCGGTTTCGTCGCTGGTGATGCGAATCAGCTCGACCATTTCCTTGTTGGTCTTGGCCATGAAGTCGCCCGCGTCGTCGACCACGAAGGCCATGCCGCCGCTCATGCCGGCGCCGAAGTTGAGGCCGGTGTCGCCCAGCACGATGACGGTGCCGCCGGTCATGTATTCGCAGCCGTGGTCGCCGATGCCCTCGACGACCGCGAGCGCGCCGGAGTTGCGCACGCCGAAGCGTTCGCCGCCCATGCCCGCGGCGTAGAGTTCGCCGCGCGGTCGCGCCGTACAGGCAGGTGTTGCCGATCAGGGTGTTGCGGTGCGCGTCGAAGGTGGCGACGCGCGGCGGGTAGATCACCAGCGCGGCCGCCGCCCATGCCCTTGCCGACGTAGTCGTTGGCGTCGCCTTCCAGTGTGATCGTCAGCCCCTTGTGGTTCCACACGCCGAGGCTCTGGCCGGCGGAGCCGGTGAGCTGGATGCGGATGGTGTCGTCCGGCAGTCCCTTGCCGCCGTGCGCCTTGGCGATTTCGCCGGAGAGGCGTGCGCCGATGGAGCGGTTGACGTTCTTCACCGTGTAGTGGAGTTCGATCTTCGAACCGTTCTTGATCGCGGCCAGCGCGTCGGCCACCATCTGTTCGGCCAGCTCGCCCTTGTCGAACGAGGGGTTGCGCTCCTGTTGCGAGAAGCGCGGCGCGTCGGCCGGAATGCTGCCCTGGCTCAACAGCGCCGCCAGATTCAGGCGACCCTGGCGCGGCGTGTCGCCGGCGCTGATATCCAGCAGGTCGGTGCGGCCGATCAGGTCGGTCAGCTTGCGGATGCCCAGGCTCGCCATCAGCTCGCGCGTTTCCTCGGCGACGAACTTGAAGTAGTTCACCACCATGTCGGGCAGGCCGATGAAGTGGTCCTTGCGCAGCTTTTCGTTCTGCGTGGCCACGCCGGTGGCGCAGTTGTTCAGATGGCAGATGCGCAGGTATTTGCAGCCCAGCGCGACCATCGGGCCGGTGCCGAAACCGAAGGATTCGGCGCCGAGGATCGCGGCTTTGACCACGTCGAGGCCGGTCTTCAGGCCGCCGTCGGTCTGCACCCGGACGCGTCCGCGCAGGCCGTTGGCACGCAGCACCTGCTGCGCTTCGGACAAACGCGCCGAGGATCGCCGCCTTGATGACGTCGAGGCCGGTCTTCAGGCCGCCGTCGGTCTGCACGCGCACGCGGCCGCGCAGGCCGTTGGCGCGCAGCACCTGCTGCGCTTCGGACAGGCCGAGTTCCCACGGCGAGCCGGCGTATTTCACCGATGCCAGCGGCGATGCGCCGGTGCCGCCGTCGTAGCCGGAAATGGTGATGAGGTCGGCGTAGGCCTTGGCGACGCCGGCGGCAATCGTGCCGACGCCGGGCTCGGCCACCAGCTTCACCGACACCAGCGCATCGGGGTTGACCTGCTTCAGGTCGAAAATCAGCTGCGCCAGATCTTCGATCGAATAGATGTCGTGGTGCGGCGGCGGCGAAATCAGCGGCGTGCCGGGCTTGCAGTGGCGCAAGGACGCGATCATCGGCGACACCTTGTCGCCCGGCAGCTGCCCGCCTTCGCCGGGCTTGGCGCCCTGCGCGATCTTGATCTGCAGCACTTCGGCGTTGACCAGATAGGTCGCGGTGACGCCGAAGCGGCCGGAGGCGATCTGCTTGATCTTCGAGGTTTTGCTGGTGCCGTAGCGCTTCGGGTCTTCGCCGCCTTCGCCCGAGTTGGAGCGGCCGCCGATGCGGTTCATGCCTTCGGCCAGCGCCTCGTGCGCTTCCGGCGACAAGGCGCCGAGCGACATGCCGGCGGAGTCGAAGCGCTTGAGGATGGATTCCAGCGGCTCGACTTCGTCCAGCGGGATGGGGGTGGCGCCGGACTTCAGCTTCATCAGGTCGCGCACCATCGCCACCGGGCGGGTGTCGACGATTTCGGAATACTTCTTGAACTCGGCGTAGTCGCCGGTCTTCACCGCCTTCTGCAGCTGCTGCACCACGTCCGGGTTGTAGGCGTGGAATTCCTCGCCGAACATGAACTTCAGCAGGCCGCCGGCCGACAGCGGGCGCAGCGGATTGAACGCCGTCTTGTGCAGCAGTTTCTGGTCGGATTCGAAGTCGTCGAAGTTGGCGCCGGAAATGCGCGACACCGTGCCCTTCAGGCACAGCTCGACCACGCTTTCGTGCAGGCCCACGCCTTCGAACAACTGCGCGCCGCGATAGCTGGCGACGAGCGAGATGCCCATCTTCGACAGCACCTTGTAGATGCCCTTGTCCATGCCCTTGCGGAAGTTGGACAGCGCCTTGTCGAGGTTGGGCTTGATTTCGCCGGTCTTCACGAATTCGCCGATGACCTGGTAGGCCAGGTAGGGATAAATCGCGGTCGCGCCGTAGCCGATCAGGCAGGCGTAGTGGTGCGGGTCGCGCACGGTGCCGGTTTCCACCACGATGTTGGCGTTGCAGCGCAGGCCGGCGGCGATCAGCGCGTGGTGCACCGCGCCGGTGGCGAACAGCGCGTGGATCGGCAGGCGATCCTTGGCGAGGTTGCGGTCGGACAGCACCAGAATCACCTTGCCTGCCTTCACCGTCTCGACCGCGCGCGCGGTCAGCGCTTTCAGCGCGGCTTCCAGCGTGGTCGTCGCCGGGTCGTAGTGCAGGTCGAGCGCGGCCGGGGCAAACGCCGGGTCGTTCAGGTTCAGCAGCTTGTCGAAGGCTTCCTTCGACAGCAGCGGGGTGTGCACTTCCACCCGGTGCGCGTGCGCCGGGCTTTCCTCGAACAGGTTGCGCTCGGGGCCGAAAGCGGTGTTGAGCGACATCACGATCGCTTCGCGGATCGGGTCGATCGGCGGGTTGGTGACCTGGGCGAACTGCTGGCGCAGGTAGTCGAACGGCGAGCGCACTTTCTGCGACAGCACCGCCATCGGCGTGTCGTCGCCCATCGAGCCGATCGCCTCGGCGCCGTCCTCGGCCAGCACGCGGATGATCTGGTCGCGTTCCTCGAAGCTGACGTTGAACAGCTTCTGGTGGGTCAGCAGGCTCGCCGCGTCCATCACCGCCAGATCGGCGTCCTGGTTGATCGACAGGTCGAGCTTGACCGCGTTGGACTTCAGCCAGTCGCGATACGGCTGGCGACCCTTCAGTTCGTTGTCGATGTCTTCCGGCATCAGCAGGCGGCCGGTTTCGAGGTCGGCGGCGATCATCTGGCCGGGCTTGACGCGGCCCTTGCGCTCGACATTGGCCGGGTCGATCTGCCATACGCCGACTTCGGAGGCGATGGTGAGGATGCGGTCCTTGGTCAGCACCCAGCGCGCCGGGCGCAGGCCGTTGCGGTCGAGCGTACAGGCCGCATAGCGGCCATCGGTCAGGACGATCCCGGCGGGGCCGTCCCACGGCTCCATGTGCATCGAGTTGTATTCGTAGAAGGCGCGGATGTCGGCGTCCATCGACTCGACGTTCTGCCACGCCGGCGGAATCACCAGGCGCAGTGCGCGGAACAGGCCCGCGCCGCCCATCACCAGGCCTTCGACCATGTTGTCGAGGCTCATCGAATCCGAGCCCTTGGTGCCGACGATGGGACGGATGTCGTCCATGTTCGGGATCAACGGGGTTTCGAACTTCTGCTCGCGGCGCAGATATTGTTTTAACTTGCGCTCGACGTTGGCCGGGTCGATCTGCCACACGCCGACTTCGGAGGCGATGGTGAGGATGCGGTCCTTGGTCAGCACCCAGCGCGCCGGGCGCAGGCCGTTGCGGTCGAGCGTGCAGACGGCGTAGCGGCCGTCGGTCAGCACGATGCCGGCGGGGCCGTCCCACGGCTCCATGTGCATCGAGTTGTATTCGTAGAAGGCGCGGATGTCGGCGTCCATCGACTCGACGTTCTGCCACGCCGGCGGAATCACCAGGCGCAGCGCGCGGAACAGCCCCGCGCCGCCCATCACCAGGCCTTCGACCATGTTGTCGAGGCTCATCGAGTCGGAGCCCTTGGTGCCGACGATGGGACGGATGTCGTCCATGTTCGGGATCAGCGGGGTCGCGAACTTCTGCTCGCGCGCGCGGCTCCAGTTGCGGTTGCCCTGCACCGTGTTGATCTCGCCGTTGTGCGCCAGATAGCGGAACGGCTGCGCCAGCCGCCACTGCGGCCAGGTGTTGGTGGAGAAGCGCTGGTGGAACACCGCCAGGCTGGAGGCGAAGCGCGCGTCGCTGAGGTCGGGGTAGAACACCGGCAGGTTGTCCGGCATCACCAGTCCCTTGTAGCTGATGACGCGGCACGACAGCGTCGGCAGGTAGAACACCGGGTCGGTCGCTTCCAGCGCTTTTTCGGCACGGCGGCGCGCGATGTAGAGCTTGCGCTCGAAATCGTCGTCGCTCATGCCGGCGGGCGCGTTGACGAACACCTGCTCGATATGCGGCAGGGAGGCCAGCGCGGATTCGCCGCACACGCTGGAATCGGTCGGCACCAGGCGGAAGCCGGCGACGGTCAGGCCCTGCGCCTCGAGTTCGGTTTTCAGCGTGGCGCGCGCCTGCGCCTGCGGCGCGGCGTCGCGTGACAGGAACAGCAGTCCGGCGGCATACAGCGCGCCCAGCGTGAAACCGGCTTCGGCGGCCATCGTGCGCAGAAATGCATCCGGCTTCATGAACAGCAGGCCGCAGCCGTCGCCCGACAGGCCGTCGGCGGCGATCGCGCCGCGGTGCGTCATGCAGGCCAGCGAGCCGATCGCGTTCTGCACCAGCGTGTGGCTGGGCTGATTGTCGATCTGCGCGATCAGGCCGAAGCCGCAGCTATCCTGTTCGAAATCGGGCGAATACAGCGTCCCGTCCAGCCAGCGTTGTCGTTCCATGGTTCCGTATGCTCAGGCAACAGCGGCCTGCCCACAGGGGGCAAGCCGCATAAAAATTCAGGCGAAAAGTACGGCATTTTAATCCCTCAAGCCGCGTGCAGCAATGCTGCCGTCCGAATAGGCTCAAATTAAAATGCAGCGGAATGCCCGGCCAACCCGGCTCGCGACGGCGCCCTGGCGCGTCGCTACGCTGCCACGTCTTCCGTGCAGGCGTGAAACCCAAATGCCCGGTCGTGGACGAAGACCAGTTTGCAGTCCCGGGTATAGCGGGCGTCGTGGATGCGGCCGCCCTGGATGTAGCCGGTTTCGCCCTGGCGCAGGGTGACGGGGGCGCCGTCACGCAGCAGTTTGCCGGATTGCAGCGTGTAGAACTGGATCACCATCTCGCCTTCGACGACGACGGTCATGTCGTCGCCGGGGTGGGTGTGGGGCGGCTCGGACGTGCCGGCCTGCCATTGTTCCAGCATGACCTCGACGCCGTCCGGGTTGTCCGGGTAGGTGGTGCGGATCGACAGCCCGGGCGTGTCGGCGATGGCGGCGTGGTGGCGCCAGATGGCGCTGGTGGCAGCAGTGAGGGACATGGTTTTTTTCCGATGTAAGTGAGCGCTAACGCATGCCGGGCAGCATGCCCTTCATGCCGCGCATCATTTTGCCGAGGCCGCCCTTGCCCATCATTTTCATCATTTTCTGCGCCTGCTCGAACTGGTTCAGCAGTTTGTTGACTTCCTGCACCTGTACCCCGGCCCCGGCGGCGATGCGGCGCTTGCGGCTGGCCTTGATGAGTTCGGGCTTGCGGCGTTCGAGCGGGGTCATGCTGTTGATGATGCCTTCGACGCGGTTGATGGCCTTGTCGTCGGCGCCTGCGGGCATCGGCATGTTGCCTGCGCCGGGCAGCTTGTCCATCAGTGCGGAGAGTCCACCCATTTTCTTCATCTGCAGGATTTGCGCCTTGAAGTCTTCGAGGTCGAAATCCTTGCCTTTCTTGACCTTGTCGGCGAGTTTTTTGGCTTCGGCCAGATCGACCGAGCCTTGTGCCTGCTCGATCAGACTCAGCACGTCGCCCATGCCGAGGATGCGCTGCGCCATGCGCTCGGGGTGGAAGGCTTCGAGGCCGTTGGGTTTTTCGCCGACGCCGATGAACTTGAGCGGCTTGCCGGTGATGTGACGCACCGACAACGCCGCGCCGCCGCGCGAATCGCCGTCGAGCTTGGTCAGCACGATACCGGTCAGCGGCAAGGCCTCGTTGAAGGCCTTGGCGACATTGACTGCGTCCTGGCCTTGCATCGCGTCAACCACAAACAGGGTTTCGACCGGCTTGACGGCAGCGTGCAGCGCCTGGATTTCCGCCATCATCGCTGCGTCGATCGCCAGTCGGCCGGCGGTGTCGACGATCAGCACGTCGAAAAACTGCTTGCGGGCGTGATCCTGTGCGGCCTGGGCGATTTTCAGCGGATCGCGCTCGTCGCCGGCCTCGAAAAATGCCACGTCGAGCTGTTTGCCGAGCTGCCGCAACTGGTCGATGGCGGCAGGGCGGTAGACGTCGGCGGAGGCGAGCAGGACTTTTTTCTTGCGGTTTTTCAGCAGCAGCGCGAGCTTGCCGCTGGTGGTGGTTTTGCCCGAACCCTGCAGGCCGGCCATCAGAATGACCGCGGGCGGGGTGGCGGCGAGATTGAGTTCGGCGTTTTCGCCGCCCATCAGTCGGGTGAGCTCTTCGTGAACGATGCCGATCAGCGCCTGCCCCGGCGACAGGCTGGTGAGCACGTCCTGTCCGAGCGCGCGGGTTTTCACCGCTTCGATGAAGGTTTTGACCACCGGCAAGGCCACGTCGGCTTCGAGCAGCGCCAGCCGCACCTGGCGCAGGGTGTCCTGCACGTTGGCTTCGGTGATGCGGGCCTGGCCGCGCAACTGTTTGACGACGCCGGCGAGACGCCCACTGAGATTATCTAACATGGCGGTTTTCTGACTTGGTTTCCTTGTTGCCGTGGAGGGCGGCATGGATAATGAGGCTGGCTGGCCGACTGGCCGATCTAGATTCCAGGATTCCATTTTAACGAATGTCCCCGCTATTGCTGGTTACTTTGTGTGTGAGTGCGTTGTATGGGTGGGTGGCCTGGCGGCTGCAACGCACGTCGACCGCCACGTCGGTGCGGTTCGTGCTGCCGCTGGCCTTGCTGGCGCACGGCGCGTTGATTTATGACGCGGTGCTGGGGCAGGGCGATATCCGGCTGGGGTTCGGCAACTCGCTGTCGACAGTGTTGTGGCTGACCGCGTTGACCTACTGGCTGGCCAGCCAGGGTGCGCCGCTGGCGCGCCTGCAATCCTGGGTGAGCGGGCTGGCTGCGCTGTCCGTGCTGGCCATGGCGTTTTTAACTGCCAGCCACGCCATTCCCAACTCGCAGGCGCTGGCCTTGCGCGCGCACCTGGTGGTGTCGTTTCTGGCCTATGGCTTGCTGGCGGTGGCGGCCTTGCATGCGGTGCTGATGACCATGCTGGAGAAACAGTTGCATCGCGGCGCCTTGCTGCAGGGCGGTGCGCCGCCCCTGCTGACGCTGGAAGCCATGCTGTTCAAAACCATCGGTGCCGGGTTTGCGCTGCTCACCCTGGCGGTATTCAGCGGCGTGTTCTTCTCGGAAGAGTTGTTCGGTACGCCCTTGCAGTTTTCGCACAAGGTCGTATTCGCCATCCTCTCGTGGCTGGTGTTCGGCGGCCTGCTGCTGGGACGGCATTTTCGCGGCTGGCGCGGCCGCACCGCGCTTTACTGGACGATCACGGGTTTTACCCTGTTGTTACTGGCGTATCTGGGCACCCAGTTTGTGCTGGAAGTGATGCTGCGGCGTTGAGCGAGGCCATTCTGATTGGATAGCATTTCCACTGGCACGCTATTCGGCGTGCTTGCCGTTTTGCTGCTGACCTCGGCGTTTTTTTCCGCATCCGAGACGGCGATGATGGCGATCAATCGCTATCGCCTGCGCCACGCCGCCGATTCCGGCCATCGGGGCGCGATGCGGGCACAGGCGCTGCTGGATCGCACCGACAAGCTGCTGGGCGTGATCCTGCTTGGCAATAATCTGGTGAATGCCGCCTCCGGCACGCTGTCCGCCGTGCTGGCGATCCGCCTGTTTGGCGACGGCGAAGTGGTGCTGATGGTGGCCACCTTGCTGTTGACCTTCCTGATTCTGGTATTCAGCGAGGTGACGCCCAAGGTCCTGGGTGCGGCCTTCCCTGAGCGCGTCGCGTATCCGGCGACATGGCTGCTGACACCGCTGCTGAAGCTGGCGTATCCGGTGGTGTGGTTCGTCAACCTGTTCGTGCAGGGCATTCTGCGGCTGCTGCGGATCAGGCAGCCCGAACACAGCAACAGCCTGGGGCTGGAAGAACTGCGCACCATCGTGCTGGAGTCGTCGGGCCGGATGCCGCGCGAGCACCATCGGATTTTGATGAATCTGCTGGAACTGGAGGACATCACGGTGGATGACGTGATGACGCCGCGCAACCAGATCGAGGCGATCGATATCGAGGACGACCCGGAGCGGCTGCGCCAGCAGATATCCACCAGCCACCATACCCGGCTGGTGGTGCAGCAGGGTTCGCCCGACAATTTGCTGGGCGTGCTGCATGTGCGGCGGGTGCTGCACGCGCTGACCGGGGAAGAACTGGATCCCGGGACGCTGAAGGAAAACCTCGAGGACCCCTACTTCGTCCCGGCGGGAACCCCCTTGTTTACCCAGTTGCGCAACTTCCAGAGCGGTCGGCGGCGGCTGGCGCTGGTGGTCGACGAATATGGCGAATTGCAGGGCCTGGTGACACTGGAGGACCTGCTGGAAGAAATGGTCGGCGAATTCACCACCCAGGCCCCCTCGGATATGGGCTATCTGCGGCGTGAAGCAGACGGCAGCTGGCTGGCGGAGGGCAGCGTGCTGCTGCGCCACCTGAATCGCAAGCTGGGGCTGTCGTTGCCGCTGGATGGCCCGAAAACGCTGAACGGCCTGTTGCTGGAGCAGTTCGAGGACATTCCCGAGGCCGGGGTGAGTCTCAAGCTGGGCGATGTGCCGGTCGAGGTCGTACAAACCCAGGATCGGGCGGTGAAGATGGCGCGCATCTATCCGCCGGCGGTGGGTGAGACCTCAACCAGGCATGCCTCAATTTAGACGGAATATGGCCGTTAAGGGCTGTGATTCCCTTTCCGCCGCCTGGTTGCGGCGCTGATGCGGGCGATAATTTGACACTGGACTTGTCTGGAACCGAGCAATGGCCGCTGTGACAAACACCAACAATTTAACCGGACTGGCGCGCGCCATGATCAATCATGGCTGGCTGTCCGAGGAGGACGCCGACGGGGTATGGAAGCGCGCCAACCAGGCGGGCGATTCCTTCGTTTCCGAACTCATCAAGGGCAAGCGCTTCAAGGCGGACCAGATCGCCGAATTTGCCGCGGTTTCATTCGGCTATCCCTATCTGGATTTGAGCGCCATGGATGCCGAGAATCTGCCGCAGGGGCTGCTCGACGCCAAGTTGGTGCAGAAACGGCGCATCGTGGCGCTGTATCAACGCGGCAACAAGCTGTACGTGGCGACTTCCGACCCGACCCACCTGCAGGCGCTGGATGAAGTGAAATTTCAGACCGGCCAGGCAGTGGAGCCGGTCGTGGTCGAGGACGACAAACTCGGCAAGCTGATCCAGAAGGTCGGCGACGCCGCAGACAACACGATGGCCGTGCTGAATGCGGAAGACCTCAATCTCGATTTTGCCGACGAGGAAAGCGCCGCTGCGCAGCAGGATACCGGCGGGATTGAAATCGACGACGCGCCGGTGGTGCGCTATCTGCAAAAGATCATGCTCGACGCGATCAACGCCGGCGCGTCCGACATCCATTTCGAGCCTTACGAGAAGTATTACCGCATCCGTTACCGCCGTGACGGCATCCTGGCCGAGGTGGCACAGCCGCCGATGGCGATCAAGGACAAAGTGGCTTCGCGCATCAAGGTGTTGTCGCGGCTGGATATTTCGGAAAAGCGCGTGCCGCAGGACGGCCGCATGAAAATGGTGCTGTCGAAAACCCGCGCCATCGATTTCCGGGTCAGCACCCTGCCCACCCTGTATGGCGAAAAGATCGTCATGCGTATTCTCGACCCCACCAGCGCACAACTGGGGATCGAGGCGCTGGGCTACGAGCCGTTTCAGAAAGAGTTGCTGCTGAATGCGGTGCAGCGCCCCTACGGCATGGTGCTGGTGACCGGCCCCACGGGTTCCGGCAAGACCGTATCGCTCTACACCTGCCTGAACATTCTCAACAAGCCAGACGTCAACATCTCGACGGCGGAAGACCCGGCGGAAATCCAGCTACCGGGCATCAATCAGGTCAACGTCAACGACAAGGCCGGACTGACTTTCTCGGCAGCGCTGAAATCCTTCCTGCGGCAGGATCCCGACGTCATCATGGTCGGCGAAATCCGCGACCTGGAAACCGCCGATATCGCGATCAAGGCCGCGCAAACCGGCCACATGGTGATGTCGACCCTGCACACCAACGACGCCCCCGGCACCCTGACGCGCCTGTTGAACATGGGCGTGGCACCCTTCAACGTCGCTTCGTCGGTGATTTTGATTACCGCGCAGCGGCTGGCGCGCAAACTGTGTTCCTGCAAACAGCACACCGATATCCCGAACGAAGCGCTGCTGGCCGCCGGCTTCACCGAAGTGCAGCTGGACGGTAGCTGGCGGCCCTACAAGGCTGTGGGCTGCGACATCTGTGGCGGCACTGGCTACAAGGGCCGTTTGGGCATCTACCAGGTGATGCCGATCACCGACACCATGACACGCATCATCCTCAAGGGCGGGGATGAAACCGATATCTCCGACCAGGCGCGCAAGGAAGGGGTGCTTGACTTGCGTCAGGCAGGACTGTTGAAAGTAAAAGCCGGACTCACCTCGCTGGAAGAGGTCGAGGCCGTCACCAATATCTAAGGAATTCCTCTATGGCTACAGCAGCAAAGGCAGTCAAGGATGTCACCTTCCTGTGGGAGGGCATGGACAAGCGCGGCAAGAAGGTCAAGGGCCAGATGATGGCAGGCGGCGAGGCCATGGTGAATTCCCTGTTGCGCAAGCAGGGGATCAACGTCACCAAGGTCAAGAAGCAGAGCACCTTGTTCAGCAGCACAAAAAAAGTGACCGACAAGGACATCACTTTGTTCACGCGGCAGCTGGCCACCATGATGAAAGCCGGGGTGCCGCTGCTGCAATCGTTCGATATCGTCGGACGGGGGCACTCCAATCCGTCCGTGCAGCGTTTGCTGTCTGAAATCAAGGCGGATATCGAGAAAGGCAGCAGCCTGACCCAGGCGTTCGGCCGGCATCCGCTCTATTTCGACGCGCTGTACTGCAATCTGGTGGGAGCCGGTGAGTCGGCCGGTATTCTTGAAGCCGTGCTGGATCGGCTGGCGGTCTACAAGGAAAAAATCCTCGCCATCAAAAGCAAGATCAAGTCGGCGCTGTTTTATCCCATCTCCATCATCGTGGTGGCGTTTGTCATCACCGCCATCATCATGATTTTCGTCATCCCGGCGTTCAAGGACCTGTTCAGCAGCTTCGGTGCCGATCTGCCAGGACCGACCCTGGTGGTGATGGCAAATTTCAGACTGTCTTCGTCAAGTGGTGGTGGGCGATATTCGGTGTCGTCGGTGGCGGGATATACGCCTTGCTGCAGGCCTGGAAGCGCTCGCGAAAAGTGCAGATGTTCATGGATCGGCTCATGCTGAAACTGCCGATTTTTGGTGTGGTGATCGAAAAAGCCACCATCGCGCGCTGGACACGCACCCTTGCAACCATGTTCGCTGCGGGCGTGCCGCTGGTCGAGGCGCTGGAATCGGTCGGTGGCGCATCAGGCAACCAGGTGTTCGTCGAGGCCACCCAGAAAATCAAGGCCGAGGTGTCGACTGGTACTGCGCTGACGGTTGCGATGCAGAACTCTGGACGCTTCCCCAACATGGTGCTGCAAATGGCTGCGATTGGTGAAGAATCCGGCGCGCTCGATTCCATGCTCAACAAGGTGGCCGATTTTTACGAAGCCGAAGTGGATGACGCAGTCGAGGCGATGTCCAGCCTGATGGAGCCGATCATCATGGTGGTGCTGGGCACGCTGATTGGCGGCATGGTGATCGCCATGTACCTGCCGATCTTCAAGATGGGCTCGGTCATCTGATGGAGTGGCTGCACGCGCAACCAGCCCTGTTCACCGGGCTGGTTTTTTTATTCGGCCTGCTGGTGGGCAGTTTTCTCAACGTCGTGATCCATCGGCTTCCGAGGATGATGGAGGCGGAGTGGCATGCGCAGTGCGCGGAACTGCGCGGCGAAGCACCAGCCGCGGCTGCGCCATTCAATCTGGCGGTGCCGCGTTCGGCATGTCCGCAATGTGGCCATCAGATTACCGCGCTGGAAAACATTCCACTGCTGTCGTGGCTGTGGCTGCGCGGTCGCTGCTCATCCTGCCGCACGCCGATCAGCGTGCGCTATCCCCTGGTGGAATTGCTCACCGCGCTGTTGTCGGCTGCGGCCGCCTGGAAATGGGGCGTGAGCGTACAGACCGTGGGCGCACTGCTGCTGATCTGGACACTGGTTGCGCTGGCATTCATCGATCTCGACACCACCCTGCTGCCCGACAGCCTCACCCTGCCCTTGCTGTGGCTGGGATTGCTGTTCAATCTCGGCGGACACTTTGCCAGCCTGCCCGAGGCGG
The DNA here is from genome assembly GCA_963818665.1 of uncultured Hydrogenophilales bacterium. GTDB lineage: Bacteria > Pseudomonadota > Gammaproteobacteria > Burkholderiales > Thiobacillaceae > Thiobacillus. The sequence goes on from CAWFTM010000011.1 coordinate 38,574, forward strand.
TGGTCGGCGCCATGGCCGGCTATCTGGTGCTGTGGTCGGTGTACTGGCTGTTCAAGCTGGCCACCGGCAAGGAGGGCATGGGCTACGGCGACTTCAAGTTGCTGGCAGCCATTGGCGCCTGGCTGGGCTGGCAGATGCTGCCGGTCACCCTGCTGCTGTCGTCGGTGGTCGGCGCGGTCATCGGCATTGCCATGATCGTGCTGGTGAAACATGACCGCCGCGTACCGATTCCCTTCGGCCCTTATCTGGCAGGCGGCGGACTGGTTGCGCTGTTCTTCGGTGCGGACCTGACGCACGCCTATCTCGGGCAACTCTGATGTTCGTGGTTGGCCTGACCGGCGGGATCGGTTCCGGCAAGTCGACCGTTGCCGACTGTTTCACCGCAGCGGGCGTGCCGGTGATCGATACGGATGTCATCGCGCGCGAGCTGACCGTTCCCGGCGGCACTGCACTCGAGGCCATCCGTGCGGCGTTCGGCGACACCGTGATGCAGGCGGATGGCAGGCTGGATCGTGCCGCCCTGCGCCGCCGCGTATTTGCAGATACGCCAGCGCGCCGCCAACTCGAAGCCATCCTGCATCCCCTGATCCGGCAGCGCGTCGATCAGATGCTCGCAGCGTTGACCGCCTCCTATGTCGTGATCGTGATTCCCTTGCTGGTGGAGTCAGGCGGCTATCGCGATCTGCTGGATCGCGTGCTGGTGGTGGATTGCCCGGAAGACCTGCAGATTGCGCGGGTGGTGGCGCGCAGCGGACTCGGCCGCGACGAGGTGATGGCCATCCTGGCTGTGCAGGCGAGTCGCGCCGAGCGGCTGGCCGTTGCAGATGACGTGATCCGCAATACGGCCTCGCCGGAGGCGTTATGTGCCGAGGCGGCGATTCTGCATCAGCGTTATCTGGCGCTTGCCGCGTCGCCGCCTTGATTTTCAACATGGATCAGCGACAATCAGCCGATTCAAACCAGCGCGTGGCAGCGTGATCCACTACGAATACCCTCTAAGCGAACGCATCCGCACCCTGTTGCGGCTGGAAGATCTGTTCGAGCGCTTCGATGCGTACGCGGCATCGACCGATCCGCACGCACACCATGCGGCGCTGCTGACGCTGTTTGAAATGGCCGAGGTCGCGGCACGCGCCGATCTCAAATCCGATTTGCTGCAGGAGCTGGATCGCCAGAAAGCCGTGTTGACGGCCTTGCGCGGCAACCCGCATGTCGAAGACACGACCCTGAACCAGGTGCTGGCGGCGATCGAATCGGCGCACCAGGGCATGTACCGGCTTCCCGGAAAAGTCGGTCAGCACCTGCGTGAAGACGACTGGCTGATGACCATCAAGCAGCGCGCGGCAATCCCCGGCGGCATGTGTGAGTTCGACTTGCCGACCTACCATCACTGGTTGCACCGGCCGGCTGCACAGCGCATGCAGCACATGCAACGCTGGTCGGCGCCGTTCTCATCGATCCGCGCGGCGGTCGGTATCGTGCTCGGCCTGCTGCGCGACAGTGGCCAACCCGAATTGCAGCACGCCGATAACGGCTGCTACCAGCGCATGCTGGAATCGCGCAATCCGCAGTTGATCCGCGTCACTCTGGTCGACAATCTGCCGTGCGTACCGGAAATTTCCGCCAACAAATACATGCTCAACATCCGGTTTGTGCAGGCGGATTCCGGACAAATGCGCGTCTGCACCGACCAGGCAATCGATTTCGATCTGACTTTCTGTACCTTATGAAACCCGCAGTCGTGACCTGCCCGACCTGTCAGGCAGCTGTGAACTGGACGCCGGAGAATCGCTGGAAGCCGTTTTGCAGCGAACGCTGCAAGCTGATCGATCTGGGCCAGTGGGCGACGGAGAAATATCGCGTGCCGGCCGAATCGCCACCGGAAGAGAGCGAGGCGCCCGACGAAACCGGGCGCCCGCAGTGATTACTTCTTGTAGGTCTTGACGCCGCTGGCCGTGCCCAGCAGCAGCACGTCCGCGCCACGCCGTGCGAACAGGCCGTTGGTGACCACGCCGACAATGTGATTGATCGCGGTTTCCAGCGAGACCGGATCGACGATGGACAGGCCGTGCACATCCAGAATGAGGTTGCCGTTGTCGGTGGTGAAGCCCTCGCGCAGGCGCGGCTGCCCGCCCAGCTTCACCAGTTCGCGTGCCACGTAGGAGCGCGCCATCGGAATCACTTCCACCGGCAGCGGGAAAGTTCCGAGTACCCCGACCAGCTTGCTTTCGTCGGCAATGCAGATGAACTGCTTGCTGCACGCGGCAACGATTTTCTCGCGCGTCAGCGCGCCGCCACCGCCCTTGATCATGGCGAAGTGTTCGGTGATTTCATCGGCGCCGTCGACGTAGATTTCGAGTTCGCCCACGCTGTTCAGATCGAGCACCTGAATGCCATGGCTTTTCAGCCGGTTGGCGGTGGCTTCCGAACTGGCCACTGCGCCGTCGATGCGGCCTTTGACCGCGGCCAGCGCGTCGATGAAATAGTTGGCGGTCGAACCGGTGCCTACCCCGATGATGCCGCCGCGGGCATAATCCACCGCAGCACGTGCCACGGCTTGCTTCATTTCGTCTTGAGTCATGATGTTTTCGTCGATTTGGTTGCAGCCCGCTAAGATAGCGGCAACGTCGCCTTTTATCAAACTGCCCGCCGCCATGAGCCCACCTGACGATTACCTCGAACGCATTCTCACCTCGCGCGTGTACGACGTGGCTGTCGAGACGCCGCTGGATCCCGCGCACAACCTGTCGAGCCGCCTCGGCAACCGGATTCTGCTCAAGCGCGAAGACATGCAACCGGTGTTTTCCTTCAAATGCCGGGGCGCCTACAACAAGATGGCGAAGTTGACGACGGCGCAACTGGCGCGTGGCGTGGTCGCTGCGTCGGCCGGCAACCACGCGCAAGGTGTGGCGCTGGCGGCGCAGAAACTGGGCGTGGCCGCCACCATCGTGATGCCCGCCACCACCCCCAAAATCAAGGTCGATGCCGTGGCGGCACGCGGCGCGCAGGTGATTCTGCATGGCGACAGCTATGACGACGCCTGCGTCTACGCCACCCAGCTCGCCAAGGAAGCCAAGGCCACTTTCGTGCATCCGTACGACGACCCCGACGTGATCGCCGGGCAGGGCACGGTGGCGATGGAGCTGCTGCGCCAGCACCCGGGGCCGATTCATTCGGTCTACATCCCGGTCGGCGGTGGCGGACTGATCGCCGGCATGGCCGCCTACATCAAGCGGCTGCGGCCGGACATCCGCATCGTCGGCGTCGAGCCGGAAGATGCCGACGCCATGGCGCGCTCGCTGTGCAAGGGCGAGCGCGTGACCCTGGCGCGCGTCGGCATCTTCGCCGACGGCGTGGCAGTGAAAAAAGTCGGCAAGGAAACCTTCCGGCTGGCGCAGCTGTACGTGGACGAAATCATCCGCGTCAACAACGACGCCATCTGCGCGGCGATCAAGGACGTGTTCGAGGACACCCGCTCGATTCTGGAGCCGGCGGGTGCCTTGTCCATCGCCGGGATGAAAGCCGCGATCGCAGGCGACAAACTCAAGGGCAAGACGCTGGTCGCTGTCGCCTCCGGCGCCAACATGAACTTCGACCGCCTGCGCCACGTCGCCGAGCGCGCCGAGCTGGGCGAAAAACGCGAAGCCGTGCTGGCCGTCACCATCCCGGAAACGCCGGGCAGCTTCAAGACGTTCTGCAATTTGCTCGGTGCGCGCAACATCACCGAGTTCAACTACCGTTATTCCGACCCCAAGGCGGCGCACGTATTCGTCGGGCTGTCAGGTACCGGGCGCGGGTGAAGGCGCGCGCGTGGTCGACCTGCTGAAGCGCCACGGCATCGAAGCGCTCGATCTTACCGACAACGAAATGGCCAAGCTGCACATTCGCCATCTGGTCGGCGGACGCGCGCCCGCAGGCGGACAACGAAGTGCTGTACCGCTTCGAATTCCCCGAGCGCCCGGGTGCGCTGATGCAGCTTTCTCGACAGCATGAGCCAGGGCTGGAACATCAGCCTGTTCCACTACCGCAACCACGGCGCCGACTATGGCCGCGTGCTGGTCGGCATCCAGGTGCCGGAAAAGGAAAAAGCCAGTTACCAGAAATTCCTGGATGGACTGGGCTACACCTATTGGGATGAATCACGTAATCCTGCTTACAAACTGTTTCTGGCGTAAAGCCGCATGCCGGTTCAGCTCGCGCGGCAGGCGCGAGCTGCGTGTTAACCTCGATCCATGCTGAAATTCCTCTGCTGCTTCCTCCTCGGTCTGGTCTCGGTGTCGACCGCATGGGCGGCGTCAGGCGACGACGCCGTACTGCGCGCGCAGGCGGCGTTTGTCGCGCGGCAGGTGGCAACGCTCGAACGCGCCGCTGCCGACGTCCCGGCCGATCATGTGCTGTCGCCCTATGTCGAGTACTGGCGCCTGATGCTGTCCGGCCGCGGCGACGAGGCGCGCATCGCTGAATTTCTGGCGCGTTATCCCGACAGCCGCGTGGCCGAACTGTTGCGTGCCGACTGGTTGAAAACCCTGGGCGCGCGTGCCGACTGGCCGCTGTACCTGGCCGAATATCCGCGCCTGGTCAAACCCGATGCCGCGCATCGGTGCTATGCCTATCGTGCCGAATGGGCGCAGGGCAACCTGGAACACCAGCGTGACGCCATCGCGATGTGGTTTACCGGGCGAGACCTGCCGGCCGCCTGCACCCCTTTATTCACCCAGCTGATCGAGGCCGGATTGCTCGGCGAGGAAGACATCTGGCGGCGCATGCGGTTGGCGCTGGAAGCCGGCAATCCTGGCGTGGCGCGCAGCGTGGCCAGCCTGTTGCCGGAAGCGCAGCGTCCGGCTGCGAGCTTGTTCGATCAGGCTGCCCGCGATCCGGCACGCCTGCTGAATACGGAGGGCAAGCTGGATTTCGGCCGCCGCGGCGATCGCGAAATCGCGCTCTATGCGCTGGACCAGCTGGCCAAAAACAGTTCTGCCCAGGCCGAGCGGGCGTTGCGCGCGCGCGCGCAGCAGCTCGGCGCGGACGAGTTGCGCGTCGCCTGGGCGCGCCTTGCCACCTGGGCGGCGCGCCGTCATGAGGCCGTCGCGCTGGACTGGTTTCAGCAGGCGGGCACCGTGGCGGTCACCGATTTTCAGCGCGAATGGTGGGCGCGTGCCGCGCTGCGTGCCGGCGACTGGCAGACGGTGCAGCGGGTGATCGACAGCATGGGCGAAGCCGCCCGCGCGCAGCCGGTCTGGCGCTACTGGCACGCGCGCGCGCTGCAGGCGAACGGGCAGCGCCAGGCGGCCAATGCCATTTTCCTGGCCTTGTCGCGCGAGCATCATTACTACGGCCAGCTGGCGCAGGAAGAACTGGGCCCGGTGATGCGGGCGCCGCAGATCAACATCAAGAGCGGTGGCGAAGACCTCGCCGCCGTGGCCCGTCATCCCGGCATCATGCGCGCGCAGGCGCTGTACGAACTCGGCTTGCGCAGCGACGCCAGCCTGGAGTGGAGCTGGGCGATCCGGAACTTTTCCGATAATCAGTTACTGGCGGCCGCCGAGTGGGCGCGGCGCATGGAATGGTACGACCGCGCGATCAACACCGCCGAACGCACCCGCGAACTGCACGATTTCGAATTGCGCTTTCTCGCGCCCTACCGGGAACTCGCGCAGCAGGCCGCCAGCGACAACCAGATCGACGAAGCCTGGGTGTTCGGCCTGATGCGGCAGGAAAGCCGCTTCGTCAACGTCGCCCGTTCCAATGTGGGCGCGTCCGGGCTGATGCAGATCATGCCGGACACCGCGCGCTGGATTGCGAAGCGCCTGGGCATCAAGGAATTTCACCCGAAAGAGATGCAGGAACCGGCCAAAAACATCCAGTTCGGCGCGTATTACCTGAAGCATGTGCAGTCCACCCTGGACGGCTCGCCGGTGCTGGCCACCGCCGCCTACAATGCCGGCCCGGGACGGGCGCAGCGCTGGCGTGACAGCCAGCCGATGGAAGCCGCGGTCTACATCGAATCGATCCCGTTCGGTGAAACGCGCGATTACGTCAAGAAAGTCATGAGCAACGCCATGTACTACGCCCAGCGTTTCGACCAGCCCTCGGTGCTGTTGAAGGACCGGCTCGGCGTGGTGCCTGCGCGCAAAACGGCGGTCACCCCGGTGCCGCCATCCGAGACCACGGTGGAAACCGGGCTGGCTGATGAATGACGCGGCAATTGATGCGTTCCGCGATAAAATCAGCATTGCCTTATATTCAGAAACCGTTTCCCCATGAAGATTGAACGTATTTGCATACTCGGCGGCTCCGGCTTCGTCGGTACCCACCTCGTCAGCCAGCTTGCCGCGCGCGGCCTCAAGGTGCGGGTGCTGAGCCATCGCCGCGAAATGGCCAAGGAGCTGATCCTGCTGCCGACAGTGGAAGTGGTCGAAGCCGATGTGCACGACCAGCAGGAACTGATCCGCCTGTTCCGCGGCATGGACGCCGTCATCAATCTGGTGGGCATCCTGCATGAAAAAAAGGTCAGTCGCGTCGACCTGCCGAGTGCACGCCGGGGGGACTTCCAGAAAGTCCACATGGAATTGCCGCGCAAGGTCATCCATGCCTGCGGCGAAGCGGGCGTGCATCGCCTGCTGCACATGAGCGCGCTGGGTGCGCATCCGAATTCACGCTCGGCCTACCAGCGTTCCAAGGGCATTGCCGAAGCGCTGGTACGTGAGGCCGGCATGCAGCATATCGAGCACGAGAACTGGTATCTCAACGGGCCCAAGTTCATCCACGGTTACGGTCTCGATGTCACGATTTTCCGTCCCTCGGTGATCTTTGGCCGTGGCGACTCCTTCCTGTCGATGTTCGCCAGCCTGCTCAAAATCTTCCCGCTGTTGCCGTTGGGCAAGGCGAATGCGCGCTTTGCGCCGGTGCACGTGGACGACGTTGCGCGCGCTTTTGCCGACAGCCTCGACAATCCGGCCACCTACGGCCAGACCTACGACCTGTGCGGCCCCAAGGCCTATACCCTGCGAGAACTGGTGAGCTACGTCGGTGAAGTGATCGGCAAGAAACGCAGCATCTTTCCGCTGTGCGATCTGTTTTCCTACCTGCAGGCCTGGGCGCTGGAATTCATGCCCGGCAAAAAGCTGATGACGCGCGACAACTACTACGCCATGTGCACGGACAACGTCTGCCGCGGCGGCTGGCCGTCGGTGTTCGATTTTCAGCCGGCCACGCTCGAAGCCATCGCCCCCGAATACCTGCGTGCCGATACGCCGCGTGCGCGCTACGAGGGGTATCGCGAAAACGCCCATCGTTAACGCTGCCGCGCCACGATGAAGACCTACATCGTCGGTGGCGCAGTACGGGACCGGCTGCTGGGCTGGCCGGTGGTCGATCGCGATTACGTGGTCGTCGGCGCCACGCCGGCGCAGATGGTGGCGCTGGGTTATCAGCCGGTCGGCAAGGACTTTCCGGTTTTCCTGCATCCCGATACCCATGCCGAATATGCGCTCGCGCGCACCGAGCGCAAATCCGGCCACGGCTACAAGGGCTTCACCGTCCACGCCGCGCCCGACGTCACGCTGGAAGAAGACTTGTCGCGGCGCGACCTCACCATCAACGCCATCGCCGAAGATGAAACCGGTGCGTTGATCGACCCCTACGGCGGCCAGCGTGATCTGGCGGCCAAAACCTTTCGCCATGTCAGCGCAGCCTTTGCCGAAGATCCGGTGCGGATCCTGCGGGTGGCGCGTTTCGCCGCCCGCTTCACCGACTTTGCGGTGGCGCCGGAAACCCTGGACTGATGCGGCAGATGGTGGCCAATGGCGAGGTCGACGCGCTGGTGCCGGAGCGGGTGTGGCAGGAAATCGCCCGCGGCCTGATGGAGGCGCAGCCTTCGCGCATGTTCGCGGTGCTGCGCGACTGCGGCGCGCTGGCCAGGCTGCTGCCGGAAATCGACCGCCTGTTCGGCGTGCCGCAGCCGCCCGAGCATCACCCTGAAATCGATACCGGCGTGCACGTCATGCGGGTGGTCGACTGGGCCGCGCAGCAGGGATTCAGCCTGCCGGTGCGCTTTGCCGCGCTGACCCACGACCTGGGCAAGGGCGTCACGCCGCCCGAATTGTGGCCGAAGCATCATGGCCACGAAGCCAAAAGCGTCGAACTGGTGCGTGCGTTGAGCGAACGCATCCGGGTGCCGGCCGATTGCCGCGACCTTGCGCTCGCGGTGGCGCGCGACCACGGCAATGTGCACCGCGCGCTGGAACTGCGTGCTTCGACCATAGTCGAATTGCTGGAGCGCGTCGATGCGTTTCGGCGACCGGAACGCTTCAGTGAATTTTTACAGGCCTGCGAAAGCGACTTTCGCGGCCGGCCGGGCTACGAGACGCGCGATTTCCCTGCACCGGCGTATTTGATGCAGGCATTTGCGGTTGCCCGTGCAGTCGATGCGGGCGCGGTGGCGCGGGCATCCGCGCCAGATAAAATTCGCGAAGCCGTGTTCCGCGCGCGCGCCGCGGCGATCGAAGCCTGGAAACAAACCGTTTAGGAGCACCCATGCCCTACAGCGAACAAACCGTGCAGTCCGTGCGCCCGTGGTCGGACAAAACCTTCAGCTTCACGCTGAGCCGGCCGCAGGATTTCGCGTTCGAGAACGGCGAATTCGTCACCATCGGCCTCAAGCGTGAAGGCAAGCTGGTGGCGCGCGCCTACTCCATCGTCTCCACTGCCGACCGCGACGAGCTGGAATTCCTCAGCATTCATATCCCCGACGGCCCGCTCACCAGCCAGCTGGCGCAAGTCCGGCCTGGCGATTCGGTCTGGGTCAACAGCAAGGCCACCGGCTCGCTTACCCTGAATCATGTGTTGCCCGGCCGGGTGCTGTACCTGCTGGCCACCGGCACCGGCCTCGCACCCTTCATCAGTCTGATCCGCGATCCGGAAACCTGCGCGCGCTTCGAGCAGGTGGTGCTGGTGCACTCGGTGCGCAGCGTGGCCGAACTGGCGTATCGCGCGGACATCGAAGCGATGGGCAATCCACAGCTGGCTTACGTGCCGACGGTGACGCGCGAAGCGTTTGCCACCCCCGAACGCGGCGCCGACCTGTTTCGCTCAGGCGCGTTGTCGCAAGGTCTCGGGCTGCCGCACCCCGATCCCGAACATGACCGCGTGATGATTTGCGGCAACCCCGAGATGACGCGCGAGATGACGACGTACCTGAAAGACAGCGGCTGGACGCTGACCAACCATCGCGGCGTCGGCAATTTCAGCACCGAACTGGCCTTCGTCGTCCATCACCAATAAGCTGCGGTCGTGACGCCGCCTCCAGGCCGGAGGCGGTTTTTCATTCCTTTGGATCAGCAGCGTTCAATCGCCCCGACCATGGTCACGATCACGATCATGGCGACCGTTATGGTTGCGGCCGTGATGACGGTCGTCGTTGCGATGATGACGCCCACCGCCATGCCAGTCGTTGCGTGAGGGGTAATAGTGGACGCGATGCGCCGGGTAATACGGCGCCCGCACGACAACCGGCGCGCGGTAGTAGACCGGTGCCATGGCTACGTAGGGATAGCCCCCGCTCTGGTAGAACAGGTTGAATCCACCGAGCGGCGCGCCGATCGAAACGGCGATGCTCGGCTCGGCGTCGATGACGTAGCCACCGCCGTGATGGCCACCGGAAGCGAGTGCGGCGACAGGTGCGAGGAGGAGTGTTGCGGCAAGCAATGTGGTGCGTAGCATGATCAGGTTCCTTTCGTGAAGTGAAGACGGGGCGCGGTCGGCTTAACTGCGCTGGCCTTTTTCCCAGCCGTTGTCGTGCTGGTCCTGCGCGATACGGTATGACACGTTGAGATTGAGGTACCTGCCTGGGTCATACGGCAGGCGGGTGGTGAATTCGCGACCGTTGAAGCGGTAGCGCACGTCGTATCCGGCCAGCACCTGACGGGGGTTGTCCTGGATGCTGCAACGTTCAACCTGAGTCGGGCGCGATTCGGTGACCACACCGCTGTTCCAGCGGTCGCCCACTACTGCGCCAGTGGCCGCACCGACGGCGGCTGCGGCGACCTTGCCGTTGCCCTTGCCGACGGTCGAGCCGATCAGGCCGCCCGCGATAGCGCCGACGATGGCGCCGCCGGGGTTGCCGGCACTGCGGGATGGTCTGCGTTTCGTAGCCGGTGGTTTCGATCCAGCATTCCTTGCGCGGTTCGTTGACGGTGTCGTACACCGGCACGCTGGCAACGACTCTGGCGCGCACGATCATCTCGTCGTCCTGGTGGCGGTCGGCCTGGGCGCTGCCGCTGGCGGCGAACAGCGCGGCGATCAGGGTCGTGTTGAAAATGCGTGTACTCATGCTGACTCTCCTTGTTTGAAGCAAAGTGATGCGGGTTAGCGACGGGGCTGACGCGATGAACGGTCCTTGCGATCTTTGCCGTCGGATTGATCCTGTTGCTGGCGGCGCTCGTAGCCATAGCCGTAGCCCGAGGGATCGTCGCGCCCGGCTTTGCGCTTGTTGCTGCCGTGCCGGTCCTTGTTCTCATCGCGCTGATCCGGACGAACATCGTCGCGGCTGTCGTGCCTGGCCACCATGAACGAGCCATCCGGGTCATGGGGATTCGCCTGGGCGGGTGCAGCCAGCATCCATCCCAGTGCGCTCAGTCCAACGATCCATGTGTGACGTACATTCATTGCGGTCTCCTTGTGCGGGAGGCGATGTCTTGCTTCCACGCTTCGCAGTCTGGTTGAGGAAAGTAAGCGCTCTGTTTCACGCAAGGGCGATTTTGTAACCATGTGTAACCGGATGGGAAGTGCGCAGGGGCCGCGCTATAGTTGCCGCATGGAACAAGACCTGATTTACGTGACCGATGACGACCCCGGCATCCGCCAGCTGGTGGCCGAATATCTGGGCACCCAGGGCTACGCGGTCGAGACAGCGGCGGACGCGGCGGCGCTGGATCGCCTGCTGGCAGCGCGCCTGCCGCAACTGGTGGTGCTCGACTGGATGATGCCGGGCGAGGACGGCCTGTCGGTGGCCCGCCGGCTGCGCGCGCAGGCCGGGCTTCCCGCCCATCATCATGCTGTCGGCCAGGGGCGAGGACATCGACCGCATCATCGGCCTCGAAGTCGGCGCGGACGACTATCTGCCCAAGCCGTTCAATCCGCGCGAGTTGCTGGCACGCATACGCGCGGTGCTGCGGCGGCATGAAAACGCGCCAGCGCAGGCACCCACCACCTCGGCCAAAACCTTTGTCTTCGGTCCATTCATCGTCAACCTCGATGCCCGCAGCCTCACTCGCGACGGCGGCGAAATCGTGCTGACGGGCGGTGAATACGAACTGCTGGAAATTTTCGTCAGCCATGCCAACCGGGCACTGTCGCGCGACTGGCTGATGGATCAGCTGCGCGGCTTCGAGCGCGACCCGTTCGACCGCAGCATCGACGTGCGGGTGAATCGCCTGCGCAAGAAAATCGAGGACGACCCGGCCAACCCGGCCTACATCCGCACTCAACGAGGACAGGGGTATTTGTTTGTGCCGCGGGGTAAAGATTAGTAGTCTGATGGACGTAGCGTATTTGCGTGATCATCACGCAAACTGATCGCTGGATTTTGGGCGTGCGCCTCCTGCCAAATAACGAGATGACTTCTGCTTCTTCCGGAACGGGTAAAAAGGAACAACGACGCCATGCGCGGCTGGCCACGTCGCAGACCGCGCAGATCCGTTTTGGCGAAGGCGAGGCCATTCCGGCCGAAATTCGTGACTATTGCCCGACCGGGCTGTACGTGGCCTTTCCTGGCGAGCGCACACCCGACGCCGCCATCCCGGTTCTGGTGGGCGATTCCGTGCAGGTGGCGTTTGAAGAGGGCGGCTCCGGCGTATTGCGCTGCGAGGGTCGGGTCGCGCGTATTTCGCCCGGCGGCGTAGGCGTCTTCACCGCGGCCCTGCCCGAAGATATCGTGCAGGCCTTGCGCGCTGCGAGTGGGCACCGAACCCGGTCCGGTTCAAACGGGGCGGGATCCGGCCTGAGTCCGCAGCAGTCTCAGGCGCTGCAACTGGAATGCACCAGCCAATTCCGCAGCTTTCTTGATACGGTGATGCAGGATTTTTTCCAGCGCGCGGTGGAGCGTCTGGCTGACGCGGGCCAGGACGAGCCGAGTTTTCTGGAGCGCTCACGTTATGACTATGGCGTCCAGGAGCTGACGCAGCTCCGCAGCCGGATCGAAGAGGCTTTTTTCAATGCCATTCGCGACCGCATTCAGCATGTCGGGGCGATCACGGACCCCTCCTCGGAGGGGTCGGCGGCGAACAAGCTATCCCTCGTCGACGAAGCCGAATTCGAGGACTGGCTGAGTCTGTCGGCGGTCATCAAGCAGATCGAGGTGGGCATTGCCTCCCCGCTCGGTGAGTTCGAGCAGCGCTACAGCAGGCTGATCGGCATGCCGGTCGACCGGAAGAACAATCCTCTCGGCCCGGAAATGATCGGCCACGCCTTCCAGGATGCCATTCAGATACTGGATTTCTCCAATCCCATGCGGGCGGTTCTCTACAAGGCGCTCGGGCAAGCGGTGTCGAACCAGAGTTTGGCGCTATACCAGCAGCTCAACCAGACGCTGGTTTCCCTGCAGCCGCTCCCCCTGCCCGAACCGGGCCGCGACAAGGCGGAGTCGAAGCCTGCCCCGGCCGCAGCGGCCGAGGCCCGATCCGCCGAAGGTGACAAGGCCGGGGCGGATCTCGCCGAACTCGCCGATACCCTGAACGCGCTCTACAAGCAGGATCAGTCTGGCGCGCCCCAGACTCCGGAAAGCGCGGAGTACAGCCTTGACCGTATTCTGGCGACCCTCAATCAATCCCAGCGACGCGCAGCAAGCGACAACGCACCGGTGACGTCTGCAGCGCAATCCAGCCGTCAGATGGGCGCTTCCCCCGGGCATTCGGCTACCGCGCGGCCTGAGGTTCTGCAAATGGTCAGTCGCTTGCAGCAGACCGCCCGCCAGATGAGCGGGCGCGACGAGGCGGCGCTGCGGCCCGTTGCTGCGCCGGTCGGCGCCGGGACGGCCTTGACAGAGGCCAGCCTGCGCGAGTTGCAGCTCGCCCTGGATAGCTTGCCCCTGGTGAACCAGGCAGCGGCAGGCATGCCGTCGTCATTGACGGATCAGATTGATGCGCACATCGCCGCGAGCGGGGGCAGCGCCAGACGGATTGCGCCAGGCCAGCGGCTGATTCTGGATACCACCTCGGATTTGTTTGCCCGCGCGCGCGCGGACTTCGTGCCGAGTTCGGACGTGGAGTTGCTGGTGAAGCGGCTGGAGCGCCCGCTGCTCAAGCTTGCGTTGCAGGACGCCCATTTCCCCAACCAGCCAGACCATCCTGCCCGGCAGGTGCTCAACCTCATCGAGCAATATGCCGTGGCAGCGGATGACCAGGGCAAGTTTTTCGATGCCAGGCTGCAACGATTCCTCTACCTGCTGGTGGATCGTGTCTGCAGCCGGGCCGACGTGGAGCCCGGTATTTTCGAGACGGTTCGCGACAGTCTCGAAAAGGTGTTGTTGCCGATCCTGCAAATCCGCAGAACGCGTGTGGCGCGCCTGCAGGAAGCCAGCGAGGGGCGGGAGCGCATCCGTTCGGCCCGCACCCGGGTCAATGCGGCACTGGAACAGCGTCTGGCGGGGCGTGAAGTGCCCGCCATGCTGCTGCGCCTGCTGGATGCCGGTTGGCGCCAGTATCTCGTCCTGCTGGAGATGCGCCAGGGGGCGCAGGGCGAATCATGGGACGCAGGCCTGGCGGTGCTGGATCGGCTGTTCGCCTGGTTCAGTCCCGCTGATGCGGACGCACCCCGCACCTCCGAGGCGGCTCAGGCATTGCTGAACGAGGTTGAGCGCACGCTGGCAACGGTCAATGTTGACGCCAAGCTGTTGGCCGCCTTCATGGACGAACTGGGCGACAGGCTGGCCGATGCGTCGGCGCGCCCCGCCGCGGGAGCCGCGATGGTGTTGGTCCCGCCGGGTAGATTGGCCCCCCCGCAAGACGAGGGATCCGAGGCGCAGGCGCATCGCCGGCTGGCGGCGCGCCTGCGGGTGGGCGACTGGTGGGATTTCAGTCTGGACGGCGGCAGGGTACCGATGCAGCTTATCTGGGTCAGCCAGCCGCCGTTGAGCTGTGCTTTTTCCAATCGTTCCGCGACCGGCAGGACGGATCTCACCCTGGCCGAACTGTCCCGGCGGATGCAGGGGGGGCTCGTCAAACCGGGCAAGGATCTGGATATGCCGCTGGTCGAGCGCTCGGAAAATGCCCTGTTCGATGAGACGTATCAGCGCCTGGTGCATCAGGTCATGCACGACCCGGTGACGGGATTGCTCAATCGCAAGGGGTTTGTGCAGCACCTGACCCAACTGGCCATGCCGGATCAGGCGGACAAGACGCACGCGATCGGCATCATCGAATTCGACCAGCTCCGCCTGATCTACAACACCTGTGGCGTGGAGGCGGCGGAAGGCCTGGCTCGCGGTCTGGCCAATGAGATTCGTGCGCAAATCGGCCCTGACGCTGCGCTGGCCACGTTTCGCGACGACACCCTGGCGGTTCTGCTGCCAAACTGCAGCCGGGCCGACGGTTTTCAAGCCATCGACAGCCTGCTCACGGAAATGAAGGACTATCATTTCCAGCATGGGCAGCACAGCTACAGCATCGGTTTCAATATCGGCCTGACCGAATATGTGCCGACCCGATTCAATGCGGTAGAAGCCATCCGGCACGCCGACTCGGCCTGCATCACGGCAAAATCGATGGGACGTAACCGGATGCAGGTTTATGAGCAGGCCAGTCCCCAGTTGCAGTCCCAGGAATCCCTGATGGACTGGGCGGGGCGCATCGATTCCTTCCTCAGTGGAAACGGCTTGTATTTGCGCTGTCAACAGGTGCGGCCCATCGATGCGGACGCGTCGCTCCTGCCCTATTACGAGATTCTGCTGGGCATCAACAGCGAGACCGGACTGGAAATCAGTCCCATGCACTTCGTTCCCGCCGTGGAAAGCCTGCAGCGCTCTCACGAACTGGATATATGGGTGATACGGAACGTGTTCGAATGGATCAGGGCCCATCCGTCGAACTTCGAGTCCCTGGGTGGCTTCGCCATCAACCTTTCCGCCAACTCGCTGAGCAGTCCCGAGGTGATGAACTATCTGCAGCAGGTGCTGCCGGGCAGCAACATCCCCACCCACAAGATCGCCTTCGAAATCACGGAAACCGCCGCCATCGAGAGTTATGGCGCCGCGCAGGATTTCATCCGGGAAATTCGACGCTATGGCTTCAAGTTTTCGCTGGACGACTTTGGCAGCGGCTTCACCTCATACGCCCACCTGAAGAACCTGCGCACCGATACGCTTAAAATCGACGGCAGCTTCGTCAAAGACATGCTGCAGAACCCGGACGACTATGCCATGGTCAAGTCGATGAACGACATTGGACATTCGCTGGGCCTGATCACGGTGGCCGAATACGTGGAATCGCCCCTGATCCTGGATGCGCTCCGCGAAATCGGGGTCGACTATGCCCAGGGCTACGCCATCCACAAGCCCTGCCGCATCGACGAGCTGCTGTCTGCGCAGGCGCCCGTACTCAGGAAGTGAGTGCGCGTTTGCCACGAAACCCGCGTCCTGTCCTGCCCTGACCGATGTCCCATTCCCTCTTCGCCCGCACTGCGCTGACGCTGGCACTGGCCTTCATCGTGTTTCAGGCGGCAGCGTTCTGGGTGGTGTATCGCACCCTGATCGTGCCGGTGGCGGAGCGTTCGGCCGATGATCTGGCGGGCCTGGTGGTGTTGTCGGCGCAAACCTGGGTGGAACTGCCGCCGCCGACGCGCGCAGCGTTCGAGACCGAACTGGCGCGCCGCCACGGCTTGCGTCTGACGACGGTGGATGTGGGCGCCACCGCCGCCGCGCCGCACTTTTCGTTTCGCAGCCAGATCGAGGATGCCCTGAGCCACCGGCTGGGCGACGCGGTCGAGTTGCGCGGGGTGCCGGGTACCGCCGCCGCGTGGCTGGATATTCCGCTGGGCGGGCACGATCTACGTGTCGGCTTTTTCCCCGATCGCTATGCGGTCGAGCCGCCGCTGGCGGCCATCGCGGTCGTCGCGCTGGGCACCTTTCTCAGCCTGCTGACTGCCCTGCTGCTGGTGCGCCGCATCACCGTGCCGCTGGCGCGCGCGGTGCAGGCGACCCACCAGGTGGGCGCGGGCGAACTGCCCGCGCCGTTGCCGGAAACCGGCCCGGCCGAGCTTGCCGAACTGGCGCGCCGCTTCAATCGCATGGCGCGTGAAGTGCATGAACTGCTGGATAACCGCACCACCTTGCTGGCGGGCATTTCCCACGACTTGCGCACGCCGATGACCCGTCTGCAACTCAATCTGGAGCTGTTGCGCGACGACGCCAGCCCGGCGCGGATCGACCACGCGGTGCGCGACCTGGCGGAAATGAACCAGCTGATCGGCGGTTATCTGGAGCTGGCGCGCACCACCCAGGCGGAAGCGAAAGTACGTTTCGATCTGGCTGCTTTGCTGCAGGAGGTGGCAGCGGATACCGGTTTGTCGTGGTCGCCCACAGCGCCCTGCGAAGTCGAGGCGGGACGCCTGGCGCTGCGGCAAATCGTGACCAACCTGATTCAGAACGCGCAGCGTCATGGTGGTGGCACGCCGGTCGAACTGGTGCTCGAATGCGCCGACCGATCGGTACGGGTGATCGTGCGCGATGGCGGCGCGGGCATTGCGGACGATCAGCTGGAAAAAGTGTTCAGGCCGTTTTACCGGCTGGAAAGCTCGCGCTCGCAGGCCACCGGCGGCACCGGACTGGGGCTGGCGATCGTGCGCCAGCTGGCTGACACAAACGGCTGGAAGGTGGGGCTGAAAAACCGCGCGGCGGGCGGTCTGGAAGCGCGGCTGGAGATTCGCCGCTAGAACTTCAGGTGTATTGCGCCGGCATGTGCCGCAGCACGCGCAGCTCGATGAACAGCACCGTCAGGCTGAACATCGACATGCGGCAGGTGCTGCCGCTGAAAAATCCGACCGGTGAGCGCGACAGGTTGATGCTCACGCGGGTTGCTCTATTCAGCTGCATTACGCACCTGGCTGGCGGGCGAACAGGGAGAATTGCACGAACAGCAGCGACAGGCTGGTGAGGCTCATGCGCTCGGTATGGCCGTAAAACCAGGCAAAAGGCGCGTTGCTGAGTTCGAGAACGAGTTGGGTTTGGCCGAATTGCAGTTTCATGATGTGCTCCTTGGTGGTTGCTGCCCCGGTGGGGATGCCTGAATACTTGCAACCGCTGTGCCACCCCGGGCCGCCTCGGACGGCATTTGAAACACTCAATAAAAACAATGAGTTGTGTTTTTCGCGTTGCGGGCTGTCGGTAATGACGGCGCGCAGGCTGTCGGAAAACCATCAACCAGCGTCGAACTGGCAACCTTCCGGCAACAGTGCGCAGGCGCGGTAGAATCCGGCTCCTGCAATTCTTTCCCCCGGTGCGCCTGCGCACCGCTGCGCATGATTCTTCTGAAAAACCTCTGCCTCCGGCGCGGCGCCCGCGTGCTGTTCGACAACGCCACCGCCTCGATCAACCCGGGCGAAAAGGTCGGCCTGGTGGGGCGCAACGGCGCCGGCAAGTCCAGCCTGTTCGCGCTGCTGAACGGCACCCTGCACGAGGACAAGGGCGACTTTTCCATTCCATCGCAGTGGCACATGGCGCAGGTGGCGCAGGACATGCCGGAAACCAGCGAGTCGGCGACCGATTTCGTCATCGCCGGCGACACGATGCTGGCGGCCGCGCAGGCTGAAGTCACCGCCGCCGAAGAAAGCGACGACGGCGAGCGCATGGCGCACGCCTACATGGCGCTGCACGACGCCGGCGCGCATGACGCGCAGTCGCGCGCGCAGGCGCTGATCCTCGGCCTGGGATTCCAGGTGCGCGAACTCGACCACCCGGTCAACAGCTTTTCCGGCGGCTGGCGCATGCGCCTGCAACTGGCACGCGCGCTGATGTGCCCGTCCGACCTGCTGCTGCTCGACGAACCGACCAACCACCTCGACCTCGACGCGCTGGTGTGGCTGGAAGCCTGGCTGAAAAAATACCCCGGCACCATGCTGGTGATCAGCCACGACCGCGAGTTTCTCGACGCCGTGACCAACGTCACCCTGCATATCGAAAACGGCCAGCTCACCCGCTACGGCGGCAACTACAGCACCTTCGAGGACATGCGCGCCGAGCAGATGGTGCTGCAGCAGGCGGCGTTCGCCCGCCAGCAGGACAAGATCGCCCACCTGCAGGAATTCATCAACCGCTTCAAGGCCAAGGCCAGCAAGGCCAAGCAGGCGCAAAGCCGGGTCAAGGCGCTGGATCGCATGGAAAAGCTGGCGCCGATGCTGGCGAATGCCGAATTCACCTTCGAATTCCAGGAACCGCAGAACCTGCCCAACCCGATGCTGACCATCGACGACGCCAGCTTCGGTTACCCGCCGCCGGTCGATGCGCCAGCCGGCACCCCGTCCACGGTGATCGTGCGCAATGTCAGCAAGTCCGTCTTCGCCGGCCAGCGCATCGGCATTCTCGGCGCCAACGGCCAGGGCAAATCGACGCTGGTGAAAACCGTCGCGCGCGAACTGAAAGTCGTCGCCGGCGAAGTCATCGAAGGCCGCGGCCTCAACATCGGCTACTTCGCCCAGCAGGAACTCGACGTGCTGCGCCCCAAGGACACCCCGCTGGAACACATGATCCGCCTCGCCCGCGACACCATCGCCAACGGCGGCGCCGGCCAGTTCAGCAGCCGCGAGCAGGACCTGCGCAATTTTCTCGGCACCTTCAATTTCAGCGGCGACATGGTCAAGCAGACCGTCGGCACCATGAGCGGCGGCGAAAAGGCGCGGCTGGTGCTGTGCATGATCGTGTGGCAGCGCCCCAACCTGCTGCTGCTGGACGAACCGACCAACCACCTCGACCTGGCCACGCGCGAAGCGCTGGCGATGGCGCTCAACGAATTCGAAGGCACCGTCATGCTGGTCAGCCACGACCGCGCCCTGCTGCGCTCGGTGTGCGACGAGTTCTGGCTGGTCAGCCGCGGCGGCGTCGAACCGTTCGACGGCGACCTCGACGATTACCAGCGCTACCTGCTGGACGAAGGCAAGCGCCTGCGCGAAGAACTGAAGCAGGCCGGCAAGCTGGCCGAAGCGCCGGTGGTGAAAGCCGTCGAACCCGCGCCGGTGGCGGCGAAGAAGCCGGTGTCATCGGGCAAGATCAAATCGCTCAGGCAGAAACTGGAGAAGCTCGACAAAAGCATGGCTGCGTTGCAGGCGGAAAAAGCGGCGTTCGAAGCCCGTTTGGGTGGCACGCTTTCTGTCGAGGAGATTACCGAAACCGGCAAGCAGCTTCAGCATGTCATCGACGAACTGGCGATTGAAGAGGGGGAGTGGCTGGAGTTGTCGGGGGAGATTGAGGCGCTGGAAGCGGCGGGGGCTTAGGCGCGCACCCTGAGAGGGCCGCCCCCGAGCCTCCCCCTTTGGAAAAGCACCCTGAAGGGCATAAAGGGGCGTGAGGGGCGGGGTGAACAGACCTCCCCCTTTGGAAAAGGGGGATTGAGGGGGATTTGAAGTCGTTGCTTGACTACTGACCGTTGGCCGGGCTACCCCGGCCAACGGTCGCGCGCTGGATGAACCACTGACCGTTGGCGGTTGGCCGCCCTTCGGCCAACGGCCGCAGCGCGTAGGGCGGATGAGATCGCAAACCGGGTCGCGTTGAGGCGAGTCATCCAGACTAGGGTTGCTTGCCCCCGATCTGCTTGGTGACCAGGGCCTTCTCCGCCTGGACTTCCATCAGCAGCTTGTAGGCGATGTAGTACTTGTAGATGTTGGAGACGTAGGTCACCGTTTCCGCGCCGATTTTCTCGGCGGCCACATATTCCACGTTGTGAAACCAGACGTTCGGGTTCAGCCCGCGCTTGGCCGCTTCCTTGCGCAGCTGCGCGACCCGCCCGGCGCCGGCGTTGTAGGAGGCGAACGCGAACAGGGCCTTGTCGAGCTGGGTCATGGGCTCATCGCCGTAGTAGTGGTCGATCATCCAGCGCATGTACTTGATGCCGGCATGGATGTTCGGCTCGATCTCGGCGATATTGCCCACGTCGAGATCCTTGCCGGTGGCGGGCATGACCTGCATCACGCCGATGGCCCCCACCTTGCTGCGGACGGCCTGGTTCAGCTGGGATTCCTGATAGCCCTGGGCGGCCATCAGCAGCCAGTCGACGTCGTACTGCTTGCCGTACTTCTGGAAATACTGCACCACGGCGCGGAATTTCTTGCGCTCGGATTCGGCGGCGGCGTTTTTCACGTACCCGGCGTTCTTGAAATACTTCGCCAGGATGACATTGCCCGAGGTGGAACCCTTGGCGTTGCGCGCCAGAAAATCATCGACGGCGGACTTGAGCTGCGGGCTGTCCTTGCGGATCGCCCACGCGATATTGCCGCCGGTGCGCACGGCCACATCGTCATGCACCTTGATGTCGGGGAACACCTGCTTCCAGAAGTCCGCCATGTGCTTGTCCACCACGATGAGCGGCATCAGGCCGGCGTTGACCATTTCGATCAGGTCTTCGTCCTCCAGCGCCTCGGGTGCTTCCCTGATGATCACCGCGGGCTTTTTCTCGGCGGCAAAGCGCCGGTTGAGCGCCACGAGGCTTTCGTAGTAGCTGGAGGTCTTGCGCACGAACACCGTCTTGCCGGCCAGGTCGTCCACGCTGGACACCGCGGGTGAGCCCGGCCCGGACACCACCACTTCACTGGCGTTGGGATAGACCGGCGCGGAAAAGTCGACCAGCTTGCGCCGCCCGGGGGTGTCGGTGAGGTTGGATGCCGCGATGTCGCCCTTGCCGGCGGCCAGCGCCGTCAGCAGGTCTTCCCGGCCCACCGGGATGAAGACTACGTGCACCTTGAGATGTTTCCCCTTCAGCCGGTTCTCTTTTGCCAGTTTCTTGTTCAGGTCCGCCTCGAACAGGCGAAAGAAGTCGTAGGTTGCGCCGCGCTGGCTGCCCCGTGTCGACGAAATAATTGGTCTTGCTGTAGGTCGTCAGAACGCGAATGACACGCCGCTCGATCATCCCGTCGAGATCGCCGCTCCAGGGCTTTGCGACACGCTCCAGATCGATCGTCAGGGCACCGGTTTCTTCGGTTTCTTCGGGAGCGGCGGCAGGCTGGGGCGGCTGGACGGCGGCTAGCTGGTTTCTGCGGCTGAAGTGGCGGCGCAGCTGGCGCAGCGGGCTTTTCCTTTTCGCCGCAGGCGGTCAGGCATGCCGCGAGTGCCACCACAGCGAGGACGCCTGGCAGTGAGCAGAACGATTGCAGGCAAAGTTTTTTCAGCATGGTTGGCTCCCTGAAAGATTTGTCTGGCTACGGTCCAATAATGTTTGAGTCCGCCACTCGGGGTTCGCCCGTATCGGGGCCTGCAGCGCCCATTCGGTGTGCCCCATTCGTGTGCCGGGTCAAACCTGTTTAAGTCTAGACGGAAACGAGGCGAACATTGATCCACCCGGCACCCGTCGGAAAAGTGGCCGTGCGCCACCATCGATCAGCCCCCTCTCAGCTTATTTCCACCCACACCGGCTGATGATCCGACGCCCCGGTCTCAGCATCGATGCCGTGCGAGGTGAGGCGGCCTGCCAGCCCTGCGGTGACAAAGACGAAATCGAAGCATTCCGGCTGGCTGACGAAGTCCACCGGATGGATGCCGACCGTGGGTGCGTGCGCCTGACCCGGATGCAGCACCGACCAGGCATCGCGAAAGCCCGGCACGCCACCGTCGAACGGGGCGAGCATCTGCGCGCGCTCGGGCGCCGTTGCGGGAAAGTTCATGTCGCCGCACAACAGCGCCTGCTGCGGCCGGGGAAACACCTCGAAGCTGCCGCCCTGCTCTTCAGGCAGCAACGGCCGTCCCGACATGGCGCACGCCTCGGCATGCAGGCGGCGGATGGCGTCGATCTGCGCCTGGCGCTGGGCAAGCGAGTAGTACTCGAGATGGGTGGTCATCACCCGCAGCGGGCCGGATTCGGCGGTCACCACGGCTTCGACCAGCACCCGCTGCATGCTGGGCGCGTCCGGCTCGGCCGGCCAGGGCAGCAGATGCCGCCACACCTGGCCGACCGGCAGGCGGGAAAAAATGGCGTTGCCGAACTGGCTGCGGCCGCCATGGCCGTCCGGTACGTCGGTCGCCACGCCGTAGACCGGGGTGTAGCCGGGCAGCCCGGCGGACAAGTACGGCGACCTGATCCTCGCCGCGGCTGCCGGGCAGGCCGGGAAAGTTGACCGCGACTTCCTGCAGGCAGATGACGTCGAAATCGCCCAGTTGATGAAGGGTTCGCAGGATGCGCGCGAGGTCCACCTGTCCGTCCATCCCGCGGCCCCATTGAATGTTCCAGCTCAGCAGCTTCATGGCACGCCCCATAGGTTTCCTCCACTCAGGATAGCCAACCCGGCCGCAAGCGGTTGTGGGGCTTGCCTGAACTACGTCGTTGCCGTGGATGTTTCCCGGCTTCCCTGGAAACGCTCTGCAACCACGCTAAAATGCGGCTTTCCCGACAAGCCGCTTATCCGCCGTGAAACCCACTTTCCAGGACATCATCCTCACCCTGCAACGCTACTGGGGCGAGCGCGGCTGTGCGCTGCTGCAGCCCTACGACATGGAAGTCGGCGCCGGCACCTCGCACACCGCGACCTTTCTGCGCGCGCTCGGCCCCGAGCCGTGGAAGGCCGCCTACGTGCAGCCGAGCCGCCGCCCCAAGGACGGCCGCTACGGCGACAACCCCAACCGGCTGCAGCATTACTACCAGTTCCAGGTGGTGCTGAAACCGGCGCCGGCGGACATTCTGGAGCTGTATCTCGGTTCGCTCGAAGCGCTGGGCTTCGACCTGAAAAAGAACGACGTGCGCTTCGTCGAGGACGACTGGGAGAACCCCACGCTCGGCGCCTGGGGGCTGGGCTGGGAGGTGTGGCTGAACGGCATGGAAGTCACCCAGTTCACCTATTTCCAGCAGGTCGGCGGCATCGACTGCAAGCCGATCACCGGCGAAATCACCTACGGGCTGGAGCGCCTGGCGATGTACCTGCAGGGCGTGGAAAGCGTGTACGACCTGACCTGGACCGAAGGGCTGACCTACCGCGACGTCTATCACCAGAACGAGGTCGAGCAATCGACCTACAACTTCGAGCACAGCGACGTCGATTTCCTGCTGGTCGCGTTCGGCGCGCACGAAAAGAAGGCGCAGGAACTGATGGCCGCACAGCTCGCGCTGCCGGCCTACGAGCAGGTGCTGAAAGCCGCGCACACCTTCAACCTGCTCGACGCGCGCGGCGCGATTTCGGTGACCGAGCGCGCCGCCTACATCGGCCGCATCCGCAATCTGGCGCGGGCGGTGGCGAAGAGCTATCTCGACAGCCGCGCGCGGCTGGGCTTCCCGATGGCGCCGCGAGAATGGGCGGATGAAGTGCAGGCGAGCCTGGCGAAGAAGGAGGCCGCATGAGCGCCGATCTGATCAAGGCAGCAATCTGCTCGTCGAACTCTTCGTCGAAGAACTGCCACCCAAGGCGCTGAAGAAGCTGGGCGAGGCCTTTGCCGCCGCGCTCGCCGAAAGTCTGGTTGCGCAGGGTCTGGCCGATGCGAAGGCAGCCGTGACGCATTTCGCCTCGCCGCGCCGTCTGGGCGTGCATGTCGAAGCCGTGCTGGCATGTGCCGCCGACAAGCCGGTGTCGACCAAGCTGATGCCGGTGAGCGTCGGCCTCGACGCCGATGGCAAGGCCACGCCCGCGCTGTTGAAGCGCCTGGCCGCGCTCGGTGCGGATGACTCCGCAGTGGCCAATCTGCGCCGCGCCGCCGACGGCAAGAACGAAGCGCTGTTCCACGACAGCATCGCGCCCGGCACCACGCTGGCCGACGGCCTGCAGCGTGCGCTCGAAGCGGCGATGGCCAAGCTGCCGATCCCCAAGGTGATGACGTATCAACTGGCCGATGGCTGGAGCAGCGTCAACTTCGTGCGCCCGGTGCATGGGCTGGTGGCACTGCATGGCGCCGACATCGTGCCGATTTCCGCGCTGGGCTTGCAGGCCGGGCGCGAGACGCAGGGGCATCGCTTCGAAGCGCGCGTCAGCCCGCTGTCGATCACATCGGCCGATAGCTACGCCAGCCAGTTGAAAGACGACGGTGCCGTGATCGCCGGCTTTGCCGAACGGCGTGCCGAGATCGTCCGTCAGTTGCAGGCGGCCGCCGCGCCATCAGGCTTGAAGCCGATCGAGGACGATGCCCTGCTGGACGAAGTCACCGCGCTGGTCGAACGTCCCAACGTGCTGGTCGGCACGTTTGAGGAAGCCTTCCTCGATGTGCCGCAGGAATGCCTGATCCTGACCATGAAGGCGAACCAGAAATACTTCCCGCTGCTCGACGCGGCGGGCAAGCTGACCAACCAGTTCCTCATCGTTTCCAACATCTCGCCCGCCGATGCCTCCGCCGTGATCCAGGGCAACGAACGCGTGGTGCGTCCGCGTCTGGCCGATGCCAAGTTCTTCTTCGACCAGGACCGCAAGAAGACGCTGGATATCGCGCGTGCTCGGGCTGGCCAAGGTGGTGTACCACAACAAGCTGGGCAGCCAGGGCGAGCGCGTCGAGCGCGTTCGCGCCATTGCCCGCTGGGTGGCAGAGAAAGTGGGCGCGGATGTCGCGTTGGCCGATCGCGCGGCGCTACTCGCCAAGGCCGATCTGCTGACCGACATGGTCGGCGAGTTCCCGGAATTGCAGGGCATCATGGGCGGGTACTACGCACGCCACGACGGCGAGGACGAGACGGTC
This sequence comes from uncultured Hydrogenophilales bacterium, assembly GCA_963818665.1. Lineage (GTDB taxonomy): Bacteria > Pseudomonadota > Gammaproteobacteria > Burkholderiales > Thiobacillaceae > Thiobacillus. The sequence goes on from CAWFTM010000011.1 coordinate 63,412, forward strand.
GCTCAAGCCATCGCCGACCAGTATCTGGTGCGCCGCGACGAAACCGAAGACGTTTCCAATCTCGTCAGCGAAGTGCTGCAGATCGCCGACCGCATGGAAACGCTGGTAGGCATCTGGGGTATCGGGCTTAAGCCGACGGGTGACAAGGATCCGTTTGCGCTGCGCCGCCATGCGCTGTCCATCATCAAATCTTTCCAGTTGCTCGGAGCCATGTTCGCAATGGACGGGGCCGGGCTGAAGCTTGCGGTGGATGAGCTGATCGAGTTCAGTCTGTCCGTTTTCCCGGCGGGCATGCTCGACGGCAACGTGGCCGAGGAACTCAAGCTGTTCATTTACGAGCGCAATGCCAATCAGCTGACAGCCGGCTATTCGGTGCGCGAGGCGGTTGCGGCCGTGTTCTCCAACATGCCGCCTTGCATGAGGTCGTGAAGCGGATTCGCGCGGTGCGTGAATTCGCGCAACTGCCCGAATCGCCCAGCCTCGCTGCGGCCAACAAGCGCGTCGGCAATATCCTGAAGAAAGCCGAAGGGCGAGGTGGGCAACGCCGCCGATCCGGCGCGCTTTGTCGAAGCGGCGGAAACCGCACTGTTTGCTGCGCTTGGCGAAATCGCGCCGCGCGCCGACGCCGCGTTTGCCGCCGGCGACTACACCGCGCTCGCTGCAAGCGCTGGCCGCGCTCAAGGCCCCGGTCGATGCCTTCTTCGACAGCGTGATGGTCAACGCCGACGATCCCGCGCTGAAAGCCAACCGGCTGGCGCTGCTGAACCAGCTGCACCAGACCATGAACCGGGTTGCGGACTTGTCGCGTCTGGCGGCGTAAACTTTCTCACATGAAGCTCATCATTCTCGACCGCGACGGCGTCATCAATTTCGACTCCGACCAGTTCATCAAGAGCCCGGAAGAATGGAAGCCCATTCCCGGCAGCCTGGAGGCGATCGCGCGGCTGACGCGCGAGGGCTGGCGCGTGGTGGTGGCGACCAACCAGTCGGGGCTGGCGCGCGGGCTGTTCGAGATGGCGACGCTGAACGCCATCCACGCCAAGATGCACAAGGCGGTGGCGCAGGCGGGCGGGCGCATCGACGCGGTGTTTTATTGCCCGCATTCGGCCGACATGGACTGCGAGTGCCGCAAGCCCAAGGCCGGACTGTTCAACGAGATCGCCGCGCGCTATGGCAGCGATCTCACAGGCGTGCCGTCGGTGGGCGATTCGCTGCGCGACCTGCTGGCGGCGGCCAGCGTCGGCGCGCGTCCGTTGCTGGTGCACACCGGCAAGGGCGAAAAAACCCTGGCGGCGGGCGGCCTGCCGGCCGATACGCCGGTGTTTGCCAACCTGAGCGAGGTCGTTGAATATCTGTTCACGTCGGCGGCATGAACCTGATCCGCTCGCTGATTTTCGCGCTTCTGCAAACCGCGCTGACGGTGTTTGTTCAGCATGGTCGCGCTGTTCAGCTTTCCGTTTTCCGCCCACGCGCGCTACCGCCTGATCACCGGTTACAACCATCTGGTGATCTGGCTGGCGCGCTGGGTGCTCGGCATCCGCTACGTGGTGGAAGGGCGCGAGCATCTGCCGTCGCAGCCCGCCATCATCCTCGCCAAGCATCAGTCGGCGTGGGAAACCGTGGCCTTCCTGTTCCTGTTTCCGCCGGTCTCGCCGGTGATCAAGCAGGAACTGCTGAAGGTGCCGTTCTTCGGCTGGGCGTTTCGCCTGCTCTCGCCGATCGCCATCGACCGCAGCTCCGGGCGCGAGGCGCTGAAGCAGATCGTGGCCAAGGGCAAGGACAAGCTGGCGCAGGGATTCTGGGTGCTGGTGTTTCCCGAGGGCACCCGCGTCGCGCCCGGCGAAAAAGGCAAGTACGGCATCGGCGGCAGCTGGCTGGCGGCGGAAACCGGCGCGCCCATCGTGCCGGTGGCGCACAACGCCGGCGAAGTGTGGCCGAAGAACGCGTTCGTCAAACGCCCCGGCACCGTCACCGTGCGCATCGGCCCGGCGATCGACAGCACCGGCAAGAGCGCGGCCGAGCTCACCCGCGCGGTCGAAGCCTGGATCGAAACCGAAATGACGAGGCTGCCCCCTGCTGCCGCACGCCAATAGCGGGCTGCTGCAACTCGGCGAAGCGGCGGTGCCGTTCGCCCTCAAGCGCTCGCGCCGCCGCCGCACCCTCGGCCTCACCGTCACCCCGCACGAAGTGCGCATCCATGCGCCCAGCTGGACCCCGCGTCCCGAGATCGAACGCTACGTGATCCAGCAGCACGGCTGGCTGGTGCGTACCTGGGCGCGCATGCAGGCGCGCGCGCCGCAGGACGCCGCGCTGCCCGCCAGCAGCGTGCATTACCTCGGGCGCGAACTGGCGCTCGACATTCAGCCTTCCCTGTTCGTCGAAGTGCGCCGCCGCGGCGACACCCTGCGCATCCACGCGCCGCACGATGCCGATCTCGACGACCTGATCCGCAGCTGGCTGTATGAGCAGGCCACTCGTCTGCTGGCCTGGCGCCTCGCGCGCAATGCCCGCAAGCTGGGACGCGCGCCCAGCCGCTTTGCCCTGTCCAACGCGCAAACCCAATGGGGCAGCTGCACCCGCAGCGGCCATGTGCGGCTCAACTGGCGGCTGGTGCAGGCGCCGCTGGCGATCATCGATTACGTCGCCGCGCACGAACTGGCGCATCTGGTTCACCTCGACCATTCGCCGCGTTTCTGGGCGCAGGTCGCGGTGCTGTGTCCCGATGCGCTGGCGCGGCGCGCCGAGTTGCGTAACATGAGCGCAAGTCTGTTTCGGGTTTGATTTTCGGGATAAAACCATGCGAATTCTTCACACCATGCTGCGCGTCGGCGATCTCGACCGCTCGATCGATTTCTACACCAGCGTGCTCGGCATGCAACTGCTGCGCCGCAAGGACTATCCGGGCGGCAAGTTCACCCTGGCCTTCGTCGGCTACGACACCGAAGACAAGGCGGCGGTGCTCGAACTCACCTACAACTGGGGCGTGGACAAATACGAGATCGGCAGCGGCTACGGCCATATCGCCATCGAAGTCGACGATGCCTACGCCGCGTGCGACGCGGCGGCAGCCAAGGGCGGCAAGATCCTGCGCCCGGCCGGGCCAATGTCGCACGGCACGACCGTGATCGCTTTCATCGAAGACCCGGATGGTTATCCGATCGAGTTCATTCAGAAGGGCACGGCGGGCTGGTCGCAGGCGATTACGGACATTAGTTGAATCAACAGTCAGGCATTCAAGTCGAGGTTGCCGGACCATGTCCGACAATCTCTTATTTCGTCATGTGACGGCTATTTAACGTTAGACATTTGAGATATATGCGCTACCAACTTCTTCATATCGTATACGCGTTGAAAGATCATCGTTCGTCCCCGGCAATGCCTTTCTGCATCGGCAAGGGGACTGAGAGCAGGGCGTTTGATCACCTTGTTACACCGGATGCCACGAAGAAGTAAACCCGCATCAAGGAGATCCTCGCTGCTGGCGCTAAGCCGATGGTGGATATTCTTGTTGAAGACCTGACCGAGGCACAGGTGCTACGCTTGGAAGCCGAGTTGATCTCGACATTTGGCACTATCGAATTCGGCGGGGTGCTTACCAACGCTGTCGTGCCACTGGAACTGGGTGGCAAGATCAGGAAGGGCGTTGTCGTGCCCCACGGCGCGGTTGAGCGTGGCTCAGCATGGTCTGGATGTTATAAAGACCGCCATCCTTGAATTGGCCAAGTGCCAACGGCCCGAAGGCATCACTAACTCCGATGCGGCGAGCTTGCTTGGGTTGCGCAGCGACTATCGAGGAAAGCAGAAGGACTGCCTCGATCGTACAGCTTATTGGGTTTGCTTCTGCGTGAGGGACAGGTGGTTCGAGTGCCTGATTCACATAAGCACAAGGCGAATCGCCTAGCAGCTTAAATAGGCACCAAGGGGTCAGCTTCGCATTGTTTTTTTGCGAAGCTGGCCGCTCACGCTTCTTTGGCCACGTTCCTACTTTAGAATACAGCCTGAAACATGGAACAACGCATCAGCCTGATCACCCTCGGCGTGCAAGACCTCGCCACCAGCACCGCGTTTTACGAAGCGCTCGGCTGGCAGCGTTCGATGCGGCAGGCCGAGGGCGTGTCGTTCTTCCAGTGCGGCGGTCTGGCATTTGCGCTGTGGCCGTGGACGAGTCTGGCGGCGGATGCGGGCGTCTCGCCCGAGCGCAGCGGCGCAGGTGGTTTTGCGCTGGCCTACAACACCCGCACGCGGGAGGAAGTCGATGCGGTGCTGGCGGAGGTGGCGGCCTTGGGGGCGGTGATCGTCAAGCCCGCAGCGGAGGTTTTCTGGGGCGGCTATTCGGGCTACTTCCGCGACCTCGACGGCCACCTGTGGGAGGTGGCGTGGAACCCGGGGTTCGCGCTCGACGCCGCAGGGGCGGTGACGCTGCCGGACTGAACGGGCGCCTTTTGGGGCGCGCCGTTGCGTGGCTTAACTGATCGCCTTGGTGATCAGCGGCACCAGCGGTTCCGGCAGTTTGATCTTGCCGGACAGGGCAAAGGCCTGGGCGCTCTTCGACATCTTCTGCCATGTCTTGCGAATGATCTCCAGCCACTTTTCCTCATCGTAGTCTGGCTTGCTCTGGGCGAAGGCCAGCATGTAATGCTCGATGAAGACGAGGTCGGCAATATCTTCCAGCAGCTGCGTTTCCGGATTGCTCTTGATGCCGCGCTTGCCGACTGCCTTCTTGACGCGTTCGATCATCGCATCGTCATAGCCGGCCTGGCGCATCAGTTCGCCTGCGGTGTTGGCCTGGAATGAATACAGGCCGGTGCGCCATGCGTGATAGCCTTCCTTGGTCATCGGGTAGGTGTTGCGCGGCACTTTCCAGCGCTGGATATGCTGGGCGCGTACGGACAGTTGTGACGCTTCAGATGCCTCCGGCGCAAAGCGGGCGATCATGTCCGACATGCGCTTGGCGTAGAGCAGTTCCTTCGGCTGGCCTTCGTCCTGATTGGGGTCTTCCGCATTGGCGGCATCGAACAGGGCGATGGCCTGGTTAAAACGTTGCGGGTCCTGGATCATTTTCAACTCCCTTGCATTAGGTTTGAATGGCCGGGCTGCCTGCCAGATGCTGCGCGATGCGTTCGTAATCGGCCAGCGGCAGCGCTTCGGCGCGCAGCGTGGAATCGATCCCCAGCGCGGCAAATCCTTCCGGCTTCAGCAGGCTTCCCAGCGTGTTTTTCAGCGTCTTGCGCCGCTGCGAAAACGCGGCCTGCACCACGCGGGCAAACAGGGTTTCGTCGAGCGGCACGACTTCAGCCGGCGTTTTGGGAATCAGCCGCACCACGGCCGAGTCCACCTTGGGCGGCGGATCGAAGGCGGTGGGCGGCACGTCGAGCAGCCATTCCAGATGGAAGCGGCGCTGCAGCATGATCGTCAAGCGCCCGTAGTCGTTGGTGGACGGTTCGGCCACCATGCGTTCGACCACTTCCTTTTGCAGCATGAAGGTCATGTCGCGGATGCTGCGCGGCATATTCCATCAGGTGGAACAGCAGCGGCGTGGAGATGTTGTAGGGCAGGTTGCCGATGATGCGCAGGTCGTTGCCCAGGCTGCCGAAATCGAACTTCAGCGCGTCGCAGCTGTGGACGGTGAGGCGGTCGGCCGGCCAGGTGCGGTTGCAGCCGCGCGACGATGTCGCGGTCGAGTTCAACCGCGTGCAGGTGCGGCAGGCGGTCGAGCAGGGGTCGGGTCAGCGCGCCGAGGCCGGGGCCGATTTCGACCACGGTTTCGCCCGCCTGCGGATGCACGGCGTTGACGATGGCGTGGATGATGCCGTCGTCGATGAGGAAGTTCTGGCCGAAGCGTTTGCGGGGGGTGTGCATGAGGGGGAGCGGTAAGCGGGAAGCAGTGAGCGGTACGGGGGTTAACCGTTCACTGTTTTCCGCTCGCTGTTCACCATGTTCAAAGCCATTTCGATCGCCGCCACCAGGCTGCCCACTTCCGCGCGGCCGGTGCCGGCGAGGTCGAGCGCGGTGCCGTGATCGACCGAGGTGCGGATGAAGGGCAGGCCCAGGGTGACGTTCACCCCGGCGCCGAAGCTGGCGTATTTGAGCACCGGCAATCCCTGGTCGTGGTACATCGCCAGCACGGCGTCGCACTGGGTGTGGCGGATGCGCGAGAACAGGGTGTCGGCGGGCAGCGGGCCGATGAGGTCGATGCCTTCGCCGCGCAGGCGCTCGAGCGTCGGGTTCGATGATGTCGATTTCCTCGCGGCCGAGGTGGCCGGATTCGCCGGCATGGGGGTTGAGCCCGGCGACGACGATGCGCGGGAAGGCGATGCCGAAGCGCTTCTGCAGGTCGGCGTGCAGGATGCGGATGACGTCGGTCAGCAGCCTGGGCGTGATCGCGTCGGCCACGGCACGCAACGGCAGGTGGGTGGTCGCCAGCGCCACGCGCAGGCCGCCGCCGACCAGCATCATCACGACGGTCGGGGTGCCGCTATGGTCGGCCAGGTATTCGGTGTGGCCGGTGAAGGCGAAGCCGGCGTCGTTGATGACGCCCTTGTGCACCGGCGCGGTGACGATGGCCTGATACGAGCCGTTCATGCAGCCCGCGATGGCGGCGTCGAGCAGGGCCAGCACGTGGGCGCTGTTGTCGGGATTGAGCGTGCCCGGCCTGACCGCGCTGGCGACCGGAACGTGATGCACATGCAGCGCGCCCGGCTGATGCGCGGGAATGGCATCGCCGGTGATGAAGTTGACGTGGGTGCCGAGTTGCCCGGCGCGGGCGCGCAGCACATCGACATCGCCGAGTACCGAAAGACGGCAGGGCAGGTCCTGATGCGACAGGGCAATGCAGAGGTCGGGTCCGACGCCGGCGGGTTCGCCTGCGGTGAGGGCGATGACGGGCAGCATGCTGTGGGCCTCAGTCAATCGGCCGCAATTCGACGTAAGCCGAATCACGAATCTGCCGCACCCAGTCCTGGAAGGCTTCTTCGGCCTTGCGCTCGCGGATGGCCTGGCGCGCCTGCAGTTTCTGGCGTTCCTGGGTGACGTCCTGCTCGCGGCGTTCCAGCACCTGGATCAGGTGCCAGCCGAACGGCGACTGCACCGGCTCGCTGATTTCGCCGATTGCCAGCTCGTTCATCGCCTTCTCGAATTCCGGCACGGTGTCGCCGGGGTTGATCCAGCCGAGGTCGCCGCCCTTGGCGGCGCTGCCGTCGTCGGAATGCAGGCGCGCGAGCTCGTCGAATTTCACGCCGTTGTCGATGCGTTCCTTCAACTGCAGCAGGCGGTTCCGGGCATCGGATTCCGAAGTGAGCTCGTTGGTCTTGATCAGGATGTGGCGCGCGTGGGTCTGCGTGACGTTGAGCGTCGCATCGAGTCCGCGCTTGTCGAAGAGCTTGAGGATGTGGAAGCCGTTGCTGCTTTTCAGCAGCGGGCTGATCTGGCCGGGTTGCAGCGGCTTCAGTGCATCGACGAACAGCGCCGGCATCTTGCCGCTGGCGCGCCAGCCGAACGCGCCGCCCTGCATGGCATTGGGTGCGTCGGACGAACTGGCGGACATCTGGGCGAAATCGGCGCCCTGGCTGAGCTGGGCGTGAATCTCCTCGGCGCGCGTGCGGCGCGCCTGGATCTGTTCCGGCGAGGCGTTTTCCGGCACGGTGATCAGGATGTGGGCGAAGTTGTATTCCGTTTCCGCGCCCTGCTGCGCCTTGGTTTGCAGATAGCCTTCGATTTCGGCATCGCTGACGGTGACGCGGTTGTCGACGTCGCGTTCGCGGGCGCGGGCGATGAGGATCTCGTTGCGGATGGTGGTGCGCATGCCGTCGAGGCTCTGGCCTTCTTTTTCCAGCGCAGCTTGCAGGGTGGGCACGTCGACCTTGTTTTGCGCGGCGATTCGCTGAATGGCGCGCTCGACCTGCGCCGGGTCGACCCGCACGCCGGTGCTGCGGGCATGCTGCTGCAGGGCGAGTTCGGTGATCATGCGTTCGAGCAGTTGTTTTTCCAGCATCTCGCGCGGCGGCAGCGGGGTATTTTGCCGCGACAGGTTGCGCACCGTTTCATCGTAACGCCTGGCCAGTTCCTGGCGGGTGATGACCTCGTCGTTGACGATCGCGACGATGTGATTGAGTGGCACCACGGCGGCATGCGCCGGCATCAGCGACGCTGCAACGATCAGCAGCGCCAGCACCCAGTAAAGAAGGCGCCACTCAGGGCGCAGAAAAGTTGTCGTATTCATTGGGCGTGGCAAAAATCTCATTGCTAGGTTGGTATCCGGGAACACTTTGTTTCAAAACGCCGGTCGGGTTGGAACCGATGCTGCCCATTCCGTTCAACTCCAGCTGAATAAAAAACGAATCGGTCGATTGCTCATCCTTGGTGGCGAGGCGTTGAACCGCGCCGCGCAGCACCCAGCAACCACCATTGTATTCAAGCCCGGCCAGACCCTCGACCAGTTTGTCGTCATAGAAGGAATAGTTATAGCGGAACATGCCGTACCAGCGCCTGGCCAGCGGCCATTGCGCGGACAGATCGATCTGCTCGGTGTTCTGGCTGAGGTAGTTGTAGCCGAAATTCAATACGCGACCCTGGCCGGGACGGTAGGACGCGCCGAGCGTCTGGCGGATGGCGGTGCCATTCGCCGTATCGAATTGCCACGCGCCGGCGATGCGCCAGTCGTGTGTGATCTGCCCGCTGGTGGCGATGAGCACATCGGTGGAGTTGCTGGTGCGCGGCTCCACCCCCGGCAAGGTGACTTGCTGCGAACTGAAGTAATAACGCTGGCCCAGCGTGACCTGCAGGCGTTCGAGTCCGGTGTCCGCTTCGGTGAAGCGGCTGGTGAACGCAAGCGTCAGCTGGTTGGCATCGTTGATGCGGTCGCCGCCGATGAACTGGTTTTCGGTGAACATCTGGGCATAGCCGAAATCGAGCTGGGCGGTGTCGAACACCGGGATGTCGTCCTGGTCGCGGTAGGGCGCGTAGACGTAATACAGGCGCGGTTCCAGCGTTTGCTGGTAGTCGGTTCCCGCCAGGCTGAACGGGCGGTCGAAGGCGACGCCGCTGTCGAGGCTGACGATCGGCAGGTTGCGCGTGATGCTTGGCTTGGGTGCGCTGTCGTCCAGCGAGTAATAGGTGCTGCTCCAGCCGATTTGCGGCGTGATGTAGCCGAACGAATTGGTGAGTGGCAGACGCAGGGTGGGATACGCCAGCACCCGGGTGCCTTCGATCAGGCTGGAATGTGAAAACTGGGTGGCCTCGGCCTCCAGATTGAATTCGATACCGGGGCCGAACGTGTCGGCCATGGCCAGGCGCGCCTGCGGCAGCCGCGCGTACGGTTCGACGATGGGGGTGGGCGCGGTCGAGTCCTGCAAGGTCTGGAAATTCTGTGCGCGCAGTGTGGCGCTCCAGTTGGCGTGTTGCGTGGTCAGCCAGATTTCGCGATTGAGGTTGCTGACCGAGGTCACCGCTGACTGGCTGGAAAAGTCCCGAAAATAATCGTCGTCGGATACCTTGTTGTACAGCATGCCGACCTGGGTACTGGCGTTGATGCGGTAGGTGTTGCTGAGCGCGGCGTTCCAGCGCGTGTCATCGAGCACCCGGTCGTTTGCCAGATAGTCGATGCGATTGACGCCGCCGACATCATTCAGCAGGTAACGGAACTCCCCTCCCAGCAGCAGCCCGCGCTTGGACAGCAGGCGCGGGTAGAGGGTGGCGTCGTAATTGGGCGCCAGATTCAGGTAATACGGCACCATGATGTCGATACCGCTGCGCTCGGTGGTGCCGAACGTGGGCGCCAGGACGCCGCTTTTGCGGGCATCGTTAAGCGGAAAATCGATCCACGGCGTGTAGAGAATCGGCACGCCGAGAAAACGCAGGCTGGCGTCGTGCGCGACGCCGACCTGACGCGACTTGTCGAGATCGAGTTCGCCCACTTCGAGATACCAGTCATCGTTGTCGACCGGGCAGGTGGTGTAAGTGGCGTCGGTGAGTTTGGCGGTGTTCCTGTCGATGAACTCGATATGTTCGGCGTCGCCGCGCCCTTGCTGCAGCGGCAACCGGTAGGTCGGCTGGGTGAGTTCGCCGCTGTAATCGTTGAGATTGAAACTGAGCGTGTTGCCGCTCACCTCCAGCGTGGGCTGCTCCATCCGCACATTGCCACGCGCCTCGATCTCGCTGAGGGTGATGTCGTAGCGCAGCCAGTCGGCAAAGAAATTCTGCCCGGCCTGCCGGGCCTCGACGTTGCCGCTGGCCTCAACGACATTGGGCGCGGTCGATTCGATCTGGTCGGCAAAGAGAAACATCGGCCCGGTCGCACCTGCCACCGTCGGGCTGCTGAGTTCGGCGTCCTTTTTCAGCACGAACCCGTCTGCCGCCGCCGAACAGGCGGTCAGCCACAACACAACAAGCGTAAAGCCGGGCAGGGAGGACAAGCGAGGTAAAATCCGGGCGTGGGTTAATTTAGAAACAGTTCGAAACAGCCTTATTCGGAGCGGTGTGGCAGTGGAACGTTTGCAAGCAATACAAAACTGGGCTGCCCGGGAACTGGGCGCGGATGCGCTGGACATCGCCCCGGCGTCGGCCGACGCCAGCTTTCGCCGCTATTTTCGCGTCACCGCCAAAGGCCGCGATTATATCGTGATGGACGCGCCCCCGGCGCACGAGGACTGCCGCCCGTTCATCGCCGTCGCCCGCTTGTTTGGCGACGCCGGCGTGCATGTGCCGCAGGTGCTGGCGCAGGATCTGGAGCAGGGGTTTCTGCTGCTGACCGATCTGGGCAACACCACCTATCTGTCGGCGCTCAACGAAGGCACTGCACGCGAACTGTACCTGGCCTCCAACGACGCGCTGATCCGCATCCAGCAAGCCAGCCGCCCCGGCGTGCTGCCGGAATACGACCGCGCCCTGCTGACCCGCGAACTGATGCTGCTGCCCGAGTGGTACGTGGCGAAGCACCTCGGCGTCGTCATGAACGACGAGCAGACCGCCATCCTCAATACCGTGTTCGAGCGTCTGCTCGCCAACAACCTCGCCCAGCCGCAGGTCTACGTGCATCGCGACTGGCATTCGCGCAACCTCATGGTGAGCGATCCCAACCCCGGCATCCTCGATTTCCAGGACGCCGTCTACGGCCCCATCACCTACGACCTCGCCTCGATCTACCGCGACGCCTACATCCAGTGGGACGAAGAACAGCAGCTCGACTGGGTGATCCGCTACTGGGAAAAGGCGCGCGCCGCCGGTCTGCCGGTGCGCGAAGACTTCGGCGACTTCTGGCGCGATTTCGAATGGATGGGTGCGCAGCGCCACATCAAGGTGCTCGGCATCTTTGCGCGGCTGTACCACCGCGACGGCAAGGACGGCTATCTGAAGGACATGCCGCTGGTGATGGATTACCTGCGCAAGGTCTGCGAACGTTACATCGAACTGAAGCCATTGCTGTATTTGCTGGATGCGTTGCAGGATCGGCAGCCGCAGGTGGGGTATACGTTTTGAATCACGCAGCCGCCATGATCCTTGCCGCCGGCCGCGGCGAGCGCATGCGTCCGCTCACCGACCACACGCCCAAACCCCTGTTGCAGGTCGGCGGCAAGCCGCTCATCGTCTGGCACATCGAACGCCTGCGTGCGGCGGGCTTTACCCGATATCGTCATCAACCACGCCCATCTCGGCCAGCAGATCGAAGACGCGCTGGGAAACGGTGCGGCGCCTGGGCGTGTCGATCGACTATTCGCGCGAAGTCAGCGCACTGGAAACCGCGGGCGGGATCGCCACCGCGCTGCCGCTGATCGAAAGCGACGTGTTCCCGGTGGTCAACGGCGACATCTACTGCGAATTCGATTTCAATCGGCTCGCCGAGCCGATGGCGCGGCTGGCGGCGGGGCACGATCAGGCGCATCTGGTGCTGGTCGATAATCCGCCGCATCACCTGAAGGGCGATTTCGTGCTCGACGGCGGGAGGCTGATCCCTTCGCCCCTCACCACTCACGACTCACCGCTCACCTTCTCCGGCATCGGCGTCTATCACCGCGCGTTGTTCGCCCACACCCCCGCTCACGAAAAAGCCCCGCTGGCACCGCTGCTGCGGCAGGCGATCGACGCCGGGCGTGCCAGCGGTGAACATTTCGCCGGCCGCTGGGTCGATGTGGGGACCCCCGAACGTTTGCAACAACTCGACGAAAGCCTGCGCACCCATGTTTGACGCCCCTGTTCATGCCGACCGCCGCGCGCGGCTTGCCGCCGCCCTCGGCGACGGCATCGCCATCGTCGCCACTGCCCCGGAGGTGCCGCGTAACCGTGACACCCACTACCCTTACCGGCATGACAGCTATTTCTACTGGCTGACCGGCTTCGCCGAGCCCGAGGCGGTGGTGGTGCTGGTGGGCGGCGCAGAGCCGCAATCGATTCTGTTCTGCCGCGACAAGGACGAGACGCGCGAGATCTGGGACGGCTTCCGCCATGGCCCGGCGGGGGCGCAGGCGCAATTCGGTTTCGACGACGCCCATTCGATCACTGAACTCGACGCCAGGCTGCCCGAGCTGATGGGCAACCGCGCGCGCCTCGCCTATGCGGTGGGGCAGGATCCGGCGTGGGATGCACGCGTGATCGGCTGGCTCAATGCGGTTCGTGCGAAGACGCGGCAGGGCATTGTCGCGCCGGGCGAGATCATCGACGTGCGGCATGCGCTCGACGAGATGCGCCTCATCAAGGATGCCCACGAACTGGCCCTGATGCGCCGCGCTGCCGAGATCTCCACCGGCGCGCACCGCGCGCGCCATGCGCGCGACCCGTCCGGGCCGCCACGAATACGAGATCGAGGCGGAACTGCTGTGCGCCTTCCGCAGCGGCGGCGCCGAGGCGCCGGCCTATACCTCCATCGTCGCCAGCGGCGCCAATGCCTGCGTGCTGCACTACGTTTTCAACAACCAGCCGCTGCGCGATGGCGACCTGCTGCTGATCGACGCCGCGGCCGAGTTCGGCAGCTATGCGGCCGACATCACCCGCACCTTTCCGGTGAACGGCAAGTTCAGCGCGGCGCAGAAGGATGCCTACGAACTGGTGCTGGCCGCGCAGGCGGCAGCCATCGGCGAGGTACGCCCGGGATGCCGCTGGAACGCCCCGCACGAGGCGGCGGTGCGCGTGCTGACGCAGGGCATGGTCGATCTCAGGTTGCTTGAAGGCAGCGTTGACGGCCTGATCGAAACGAAAGCCTACAACCGCTTTTACATGCACCGCACCGGCCACTGGCTGGGGCTCGACGTGCACGACGCGGGCGAATACAAGCTCGGCGGCGAGTGGCGGCCGCTGGTGCCCGGCATGACGCTGACGGTTGAACCCGGCCTGTATATCCGCCCGGCCGACGACGTGCCCGAAGCCTTGTGGAACATCGGCATCCGCATCGAGGACGATGTGGCGGTGACCGAATCCGGCTGCGAGGTGCTGACTTCGCCGCCGAGAACGGTGGCGGAGATTGAAGCGTGGATGAAGGGATGAATCGCGTCCTCATCGTCGGCGCGGGGCCTGTCGGCGCGGTATGTGCGCTGGCGCTGCGCCAGCAGGGCATCCATGCGCAGGTGCTGGAGGCGCAGCCCGAGGACGCGCGCGCCGACAGCCGCACGCTGGCCTTGTCGCATGGCTCGCAGCTGATCCTCGAGCGTCTCGGCGTGTGGGGCAGGCTGCAGGACGTGACGCCGATCACCCGCATCCATATTTCGCAGCGCGGTGCGCTCGGCGTCGCGTGCCTGTCGGCTGACGAAGTCAACGTGCCGGCGCTGGGCTACGTGCTGCCTTACGCCACGCTGACGGCGGCGCTGAAGCAGGCGCTGGCCGAGGCAAACATCGCGGTCGAGTACGGCGTCGCCGTCACCCGCGTCGAGTCGGATACGGTCGCCGCCACGCTGCACACCGACGACGGCCGCAGTCTGGCCGCGCCGCTGGTGGTGGTGGCCGACGGCGGACGCGGCGACGCTGCGCCCACGCCCAGACTCCAGCGCGATTACGAGCAGATGGCGGTGGTGTGCGAAGTGCAGACCGAGCTGCCGCACGCGAATCAGGCCTACGAACGCTTTACGCCGCAAGGCCCGGCGGCGCTGCTGCCGAAAGGCGACCGCTACGCCTTGGTATGGACTGCCAGCCATGCCGATGCCGAGCACATCGCTGCGCTGGACGATGCGGAGTTTCTGGATGCGCTGTACCGCCACTTCGGCGGACGCCAGGGCAAATTTACCGCCGCCAGCCCGCGCAAAACCTTTCCGCTGAAACTGGCCTATGTCGGCAGCGAAGCCGCCGACCGCGTGGTGCGCATCGGCAACGCCGCGCAGACGCTGCATCCGGTATCGGGGCAGGGCTTCAACATCGGCCTGCGCGACGCCTGGGAACTGGCCAGCCTGTGCGGCGACAGCGCGCCGGAGGCCTTGGGCAATGCCGCCATGCTGGCTGCCTATGCGCGCGGCCGCCGTGTCGACGTGCTGGGCGGCGTCGGCTTCACCGATTTTCTGGTGCGGGTGTTTTCCAACGACATCGCGCCGCTGCGCCACGCGCGCGGGCTCGGCCTGCTGGCGCTGGAACTGTGCCCGCCGCTGAAAAACTTTGTCGCGCGGCGGATGATATTCGGGGCGCGCGGATGAGCGGCGAACGCTATCAGGTGGTGATCGTCGGCGCCGGTCTGGTGGGCGCGGCGGCGGCGCTGGCGCTCGGCCGCCAGGGCTTGCGCGTGGCCTTGATCGAGCGCCAGCCGCCCGCGCAACCGGATGAAGCCTGGGACACCCGCATCTACGCCATCAGCCCGGCCAGCCAGCGCTTTCTCGAACGCTTCGGTGCCTGGCAGCGCATGGATGCCGGCCGCCTGCAGCCGGTGTACCGCATGGACGTGAGGGGCGACACCTCGGGCGCGATCCGGCTCGATGCCTACGAAGCCGGGGTGTCGCATCTGGCCACCATCGTCGAAAGCGGGCGCCTGCAGCACGCGCTGTGGCAGGCCCTGCAGGCCGACGGCAACGTCGCCTTGCATTGCCCGGCCGCGATTGCTTCCCTCGAACGGGGCGAGTCGCGCACGCGGCTGACGCTGGCCGACGGCACGCAGCTGGAAACCGAATTGCTGGTCGGCGCCGACGGCGCGGCCTCGCGCATCCGCGACTGGGCGGGCCTGGGTTCGACGCTGACGCCCTATGGCCAGAGCGGCGTGGTGGCGAATTTCGAATGCGAACGGCCGCATCGCGGCACCGCGTTCCAGTGGTTTTTCGACCACGACATTCTGGCCTGGCTGCCGCTGGGCGGGCCAGGCGGGAACCAGATGTCGATGGTCTGGTCTACTCCTGCGGCGCGGGCGGATGAACTGGTCGCGCTGGATGCTGCGGCACTGGCCGAGTCGGTGCGGGCTGCCGGTCATGACACCCTGGGCGTGTTGCGTACGCTGACCCCGGCAGTGGCGTTTCCGTTGCGGCTGAACCGGGTGGAGGCGGTGGTGGCGCCCGGCGTGGCCTTGATCGGCGATGCGGCGCACGGCGTCCATCCGCTGTCGGGGCAGGGCGTGAACCTGGGCTTTGGCGATGCCGAAGCGCTGGTCGGGGTGCTGGCCGAATACCGCAAAAGCAACTGCGGTGATGTGCGTGTGCTACAACGTTACGCCCGCGCGCGCGCCGAGCCGGTGCAGCGCATGCAGGCACTCACCCACGGCCTGCACCACCTGTTTGCCAGCGAACACGCGGGCTGGCTGCGCAATACCGGCATGGCCTGGCTCAACCGGTTGCCGCCGCTGAAGGCGGCGCTGGTGCGCGAGGCGATGGCCTGAACTTTTTCTTTACTTCTGGAGTGACCATGAAATTTGCCGTTCGTTTGACCCAACTGGCGCTGACCGCCAGCCTGCTGATCGCCGCGAGCGCGCACGCCAACGAGGCCGTCATCCGCAAGGCGCTGACGCAGCAGTTCCCCGGCGCGCAGATCAGCTCGGTCAAACCCACGCCCTACAGCGGCCTGTTCGAGGTGTATCTCGACGATCAGCTGGTGTACACCGATGCCAAGGCGCAATACGTGTTCACCGGTGACGTGATCGACCTGAAGAACCGCATCAACCTGACGCAGGCGCGTTTGAACCAGTTGCAGGCGATCAAGTGGAGCGAGCTGCCGCTGGCCAATGCGATCAAAGTGGTGAAGGGCAATGGCGCGCGCAAGCTGGTGGTGTTCTCCGACGTCGATTGCCCGTATTGCCGCAAGTTCGAGGCCGAGCTGTCCAAGGTCGACAACATCACGGTCTATACTTTCCTCTACCCGATCGAAGGCCTGCATCCCAAGGCGATCCAGATGTCCAAACAGATCTGGTGCGCGCCAGACCGCAACAAGGCGTGGGATGCCTACATCACGCGTAGCGTGGTGCCGAACAACGACGGCAAGTGCGCCAATCCGGTCGACGCCACCATCGCACTCGGCCAGAAGCTGAAAGTGTCCGGCACCCCCACCCTGTTCTTCACCAACGGCCAGCGCGTGCCGGGCATGGTGCCTGCCGCTCAACTGGAAAAGCTGCTCGCCGCCAACGCCAAATAAGGTTTACGGATGAGCGCGGATTTCTGGAATGCGCGGTACGCCACCGACACCTATATTTTCGGCACCGCGCCGAACGTGTTCCTGGCTAGTCAGGCCGGGCTGATTCGTCCCGGCATGCGCGCGCTGGCGATCGCCGATGGCGAAGGACGCAACGGCGTGTGGCTGGCCGAGCAGGGCGCGGCGGTGCATGCGATCGATGTTTCGCCGCTTGCGCTGGACAAGGCCCGCAAGCTGGCGGCGGTGCGTGGCGTCGCAGCCGATTTCGAACTGGCGGATGTGCTGAACTGGGACTGGCCGGAAGCGGCGTACGACCTGGTGGTGGCCATTTTCATCCAGTTCGCGCCGCCGCCCGAACGCGATCGCATCATCGCCGGCATCCGTCGCAGCCTCAAACCCGGCGGTTTCCTCATCCTGCAAGGCTACACGCCGAAGCAGATCGAGTTCGGCACCGGCGGCCCCGCCAATCCGGCCAACCTGTATACCGCCGCGCTGCTGCGCACATGGTTCGGCGACTGGGATATCCGGCATCTCGTCGAGCACGAGGATTTCATCAGCGAAGGCACCCACCATCACGGCCAGTCGGCGCTGATCGATCTGGTGGCCAGGAAGCCCGTGTGAACGGGGAATCAGCAGCAAAATGCGTGGCGAGTGGCAAGTCGGTCGATTTTGAGTATAATTCGCGGTTTTCTCCGTTTGCCCGGTGGGTTAAATCATGGTCGTAATTCGTCTTTCGCGCGGTGGCGCAAAAAACCGTCCTTTCTACAACGTGGTGGTGGCCGACTCGCGCTGCCGCCGTGATGGCCGCTTCATCGAGCGCGTCGGCTTCTACAACCCGGTTGCCGCTGAAGGTTCCGAAGGCCTGCGTTTGAACGCAGAGCGCATCGGTTACTGGGTCAGCAACGGTGCGCAGATGTCCGACACCGTCGCCCGCCTGGTCAAGAAAAACACGCCCGCTGCCGCTGCTGCCTGATCGCTCATTGGATTCAGGTAGCGAGTGGGTCGTGATGGGGCGCATTGCCGCCCCGTTCGGCATCAAGGGCTGGGTCAAGGTTCAGCCTTTTAGCGAAGATCCCGGCACGCTGATGGATTTCGAATCCTGGCGGATCGGGCGCGGCGAGCAGCACAAGCAGTACAGCGTCGAAACCAGCCAGGATCACGGCAACGCCCTGGTCGCCAAACTGGCCGGGATCGACGACCGCGACGCGGCGTATGCCCTGCGCGGACAGGAAATTTCGGTGGAACGCAGCCGTTTGCCGCCGCCGGAAGCCAACGAGTTTTACTGGTCGGACCTGATCGGCCTCACCGCCGTCAACCGCGAAGGCGTCGAACTCGGCAAAGTGGACAGCCTGATGGAATCCGGCGCGCATGATCTGCTGGTCATCAAGGGCAAACGGGAAGTCCTGATTCCGTTTGTCGAGCGCTTCGTCGGCAAGGTGGACGTCGCCGCAGGCCGCATCGAAGTGGACTGGGGCGAAGATTACTAAAGGAGAAAAGTGTGCGGTTTGATGCCATCACGCTTTTCCCCGAGATGTTCGATGCCGTACTGGATTACGGCATCACCCGGCGGGCGCTGGATCGCGGCCTGTATCGGTTCAAATCGTGGAACCCGCGCGATTTCACCGACGATCCGCACCGCACCGTGGACGATCGCCCTTACGGCGGCGGCCCCGGGATGCTGATGCAGGCCGAACCGCTGGATCGCGCGCTGAATGCCGTCCAGCAGGAACTGGCCGCAGAGAATTTATCGCCCTGGGTGGTGCATTTTTCCCCCCGCGGCCGCCCGCTGACGCACCAGCGGGTGATGGAATTGAAGGAAAAGCCCGCGCTGGTCTTGCTGTGCGGGCGCTACGAAGGCATCGACGAGCGGCTGTTGCAGCGTCGCGTGGACGAAGAAATCTCGCTCGGCGATTTTGTGTTGTCCGGCGGCGAATTGCCCGCCCTGGCCCTGATGGATGCAGTCATCCGCCAGTTGCCCGGCGCGCTGGGCGACGCCGAATCGGCCGCGCAGGATTCGTTTACCCACGGCCTGCTCGACTGCCCGCACTACACCCGGCCCGAAGTCTGGCAGGGCATGGCAGTGCCGGAGGTGCTGAAAAGCGGCAACCATGCGGCGATCGCCCAGTGGCGGCACGAACAAAGCCTGCGCCTCACCGCGCAGCACCGCCCGGATTTGATGGACCGGGTGTCGCAAAAACAGGATTAACCCGTCAGCGCAAGCTGGCAGGTCATAAAGCGGCCCTGAACGGGGCCAACGTGAAACGGCGTTATGTCCATCCTCCGGATGCACCTATGACGCCAGCATGAAAAGGAAACAACGATGAACATCATCGAGCAACTCGAACAGGAAGAAATCGCCCGCCTGGGCAAAACCCTCCCCGACTTCGCCCCCGGCGACACCGTCGTGGTCCAGGTGAAAGTGAAAGAAGGCACGCGCGAGCGTCTGCAGGCTTACGAAGGCGTCGTCATCGCCAAGCGTAACCGCGGCCTCAACTCCGCCTTCACCGTACGCAAGATCTCCGCCGGCGAAGGCGTCGAGCGTACCTTCCAGACCTACTCCCCGCTGGTCGCCAGCGTCGAAGTCAAGCGTCGTGGCGACGTGCGTCGTGCCAAGCTGTACTACCTGCGCGAGCGTTCCGGCAAGTCCGCCCGCATCAAGGAAAAACTGCCCGCCCGCAAGGCCAAGGGTGGCGCAGCCGCCGCGACCGACGCGTAAGCTGTTTTTCGCCAAACAAAAACGCCCGCTTGATGCGGGCGTTTTTGTTTGTGGCAGGTTGGCAGACAGTCATCCATCCCAGGCATCATTCCCTGCACCCCCTCAAAACTCTGCCTTGATTCCCCGGTTCAGCAGCGCATCGACCGCCTGGGCAGCAGGCAGGCCGTCGAACAGCATCTGGCAGACGGTGCGGGTGATCGGCATGTCGACGCCGAGTTCGCCGGCCAGTGCGAGGCCCTCGCGCGCAGTGGTGACACCTTCGGCGACGTGGCCGAGCTCGCCGAGGATGGTGTCGAGCGCCTGGCCGCGCGCGAGGCGCAGGCCGACCTGGCGGTTGCGCGAGAGATCGCCGGTGGTGGTGAGGATGAGGTCGCCGAGGCCGGACAGGCCCATGAAGGTTTCGAAATGGCCGCCAAGTTGTACCCCGAGCCGGGTCATTTCGGCCAGGCCGCGGGTAATCAGCGCGGCGCGCGCGTTGTGGCCGAGTTGCAGGCCGTCGCAGATGCCGGCGGCGATGGCCATGACGTTTTTCAGCGCGCCGCCGATCTCGACGCCGATGACGTCGTCGTGGGCATAGATGCGCAGGCGTGGGTTCGACAGGGTTTCCGCCAGGTGCTGCGCCAGCACGCCGTCGTGCGAAGCGAGGGTGAGCGCGGTGGGATAGCCGTGCGCGACTTCCTGGGCAAAGCTGGGGCCGGACAACACGCCGGTCTGGCGGTGCGCGGGCAGCAGTTCGGTCACCAGCTGGTGCGGTAATTTGCGGCTGCCGGGCTCGAAGCCTTTGCATACCCAGAGCAGGGGCGGCAGCGAGGGGCGGCCGGCCAGCGCCGTAAGCGTGGGGCGCAGCGCGCCGCTGGGAACGGCGACAACGATGAGGTCGGCGTTGTCGACGACTGTGTCGAAATCCGGGTTGAGTTGCAAGCCTTCCGGCAGGGGGCAGCCGGGCAGGTAGCGGGCGTTGACGCGCTGGCTGCGCATGGCGTCGAGCTCGGCCGCGTTGCGCCCCCACAGGGTGACGGCATGATGGGGCGCCCAGCTGGACGCCAGTGCGGTGCCCCAGGCGCCCGCGCCCAGAACGGCGAGTTTCATCGCTGCGGGTTTCACTTGCCCCACGCCTCGTGGGCGGGCAGCCAGCCCGACTGGCCGCTGGCATGTTTCACCGGTAACCAGCCGTAGACGTCGGCCGGGCCGGTGACGGCAAGCAGCACGCCGCGCGTCGCGCGGAAGACCGCCTCGGCGTCGGCGCGCGGTTGCTGCCGGATGGTGCTGGTTTCGGCTTTGATCATGACGCTTTTAGCACCGCTGAGGACCGGCTTTTCGATCCACGCCAGACGCCCGTCAGGCGCGCGCACCTTGATCCAGTTCTCGGTCTCGATCACCACTTCGAGCGGCAGACCGCTGCCGGCGATGGCGACTTTGCCGGCGCTGGTTGCGGGGGCGTCGTACAGAATGGCGGCACGCCCGGTGCTGCGGTATTCCAGTGCGCGGGCAGGCTGCGCCAGCGTGAGAAGGCTCACCGCGAGCAGCCAGGCTGCGTGGCGCAGAGACGGCTTCAACGCATCCGGCTCAATGCGTTTGCGCGGGCGCGGCCTGTTGCTGTTGCGCGGCCTGTTGCTGCGCGAACAGCGCTTCGAAGTTGACCGGGTTCAGCAGCAGCGGCGGGAAGCCGGCGCGGATCACCACGTCGGACACGGTTTCGCGCAGGTACGGGAAGACGATGTTGGGGCAGCCGATGCCGAGCACCATCGGCAGTTGATCCTGCGGCACGTTCTGGATGCGGAAGATGCCGCCCTGGGTGCACTCGATCAGGAACATGGTCTTGTCGGCGATTTTGGCGGTGATGGTGACGGTGATGCTGCTGTGGTAGGCATCGTTGCCCATGGCACGGCTTTCGGTGGACATGTTGACGTCGATTTGCGGGGCTTCGCGCTCCATGTAAATGGCGGGGGCGTTCGGCACTTCCACCGACAGATCCTTGACGTAGAGTTTTTCGATATTGAATACGGGTTGTTGTGCGTCGCTCATGATGTCTCCCTGGATTGATTTTAAAGTCTGGCGTAATAAAAACCGGAGCCTGCGCTCCGGAGATTGGGGGTATTTTACACGGCCTTCAGTGAACGCCCTGTGACGCCAGCCAGCGCTTCAGCGCATGGGCTTCCATCGCGCCCGAGACACGCGCGGCTTCGACGCCGTTCCTGAACAGGATCAGGCTGGGGATGCCCTTGATATGGTGGCGCATGGAGACAGCGGGATGCGCCTCGGTGTCGACCTTGGCAAAACGCACCCGCGTGGCCATCTCCGCTGCAACCTGCTGGAACACCGGCGCCATCATCTTGCAGGGGCCGCACCAGCCGGCCCAGAAATCGACCAGCACCGGCAGGCCGGCTTTGGCGATAAAACGGTCGAAACTGTCGGCAGTGAGGTCGACCGGCTTGCCGGGCAACAGCAGCGCTGCGCACTTGCCGCACTTGGGCGTTTCGCCCAGCCGGTCGTCGGGCACGCGGTTGACCGCGAGGCAGTGGGGGCAGGCGAGTTCCATGAGTGTCCTTGCAGCAAAATGATCGTCGCTACAAGGTGGTGGCGCAGCTCAGAAAATCAAGCGCCAGCCAGCAGCGGCACCAGCTTGCCGGCGGCATCCAGCGCCGAGGTGTCGTCGAAGCCGCCGACGTGGGTGTCGCCGACGAACACCTGCGGCACGGTGCGGCGGCCGGTGCGGGCGATCATTTCTTCCTGTTTCGACGGGTCGAGATCGATGCGGATTTTCTCGATTTCGGTCACGCCACGGCTCTTGAGCAGGCGCTCGGCAGCGACGCAATAAGGACAGACAGCGGTGCAGTACATCACGACTTTGGCCATGGGGGCTTCCTTCATTGTTTGGTGACAGGCAGGTTGGCGCGTTCCCACGCGATAATGCCGCCTGCCTGGTTGTAGACGGTCTCGAAACCGGCTTTTTTCAGCATGCCGCAGGCGCGCGCCGAGCGCTGACCGCTGCGGCAGGTGACCAGAATCGGCTTCGACTTGAACTTGTCGAGCTCCTTGATGCGCTTGCTCAATTGTCCCAGCGGGATGTGCCTGGCCTTGGGAATGTGTCCTGCCGCGTATTCCTTGTCCTCGCGCACGTCGAGCACCAGCGCGTCGTCGTTGTAGAGGCGGGTGGCCTTCAGCGTGTCGGCTTCGTCGACGCCGGAGAGTTTGCTGCCGATGAACGACCAGGTCAGCATGGCGCCGGACACCACCGCGATCGCGATCAGCATCCAGTTGGTTTGTAGAAATTGCATGTCCATGAATGTTCTCGCTTAGAGGCCGCAGCCCTGTTTGACGCCAGCTTTTTTCAGCATGATGTCCATCGGACAGAAGCGGGTGATGCCGGACTGGAACAGGTTGAAGCCGACGAAGGCGGTGAACCATAGCCACGACAGCTTGCTCATGTCGACGGTACCGGAGGCATGGGCGAGAGCAAGCGACAGCATGATGAAAAAACCGGCAATGATGCGAACGATGCGTTCAACGGTCATGGTGAAACTCCTGATGAAATGAAACTAGTGTGATGACGAATGTTTGCGGTAATTCGCGGCGTAATACAGCACCGGGATCACCACCAGCGTCAGCAAGGTGGAGACGAAGATGCCGAAGATCAAGGACATCGCCAGCCCGTTGAAAATCGGGTCGTCGAGGATGAAAAACGCGCCCATCATGGCCGCCAGCGCCGGTCAGCACGATGGGCTTGGCGCGGGTGGCGCCGGCCTGGATCACCGCTTCCTGGAAGTCCATGCCGTCACGCACCTGCTGGTTGATGAAGTCGACCAGCAGGATGGAATTGCGCACGATGATGCCGGCCAGCGCGATCATGCCGATCATCGAAGTGGCGGTGAACTGCGCGCCGAGCAGGGCGTGGCCGGGCATCACGCCGATGATGGTGAGCGGAATCGGCGCCATGATGATGAGCGGCATGACATAGCTCTTGAACTGCGCCACCACCAGGATGTAGATCAGCATCAGGCCGACCGCGTAGGCGATGCCCATGTCGCGGAAGGTCTCGTAGGTCACCTGCCATTCGCCGTCCCACTTGAGGCTGAATCCTGCATAGGGATCGCTGGGCTGGCGGATGAAATAGTTCGACAGCGTGCCGCCCTGTTCCAGCGCCTTGTCCTTCAGTTCGCCGCGCATGCCGAACAGGCCATACAGCGGCGAATCCACTTTGCCGCCGATGTCGCCGACCACGAACACCACCGGCAGCAAATCCTTGTGGTAAATGGTTTTCTCGCGCTCGCCCGGCATCACTTCGACCAGTTCCGACAGCGGCACCAGATTGCCGTCGTGGCCGCGCACGGTGAGTTTCAGCAGCTCGTCGATGCCGTTCTGGCGCTCCGGCGGCAGGGTGATGCGTACCGGGATTTCGTACTTGGCGCCGCTGCCGTGGATGGGGGTGACATCTTCCCCGGACAGCCCCATCTTCATCGCGGCGACGATATCCTTCTGCGCCACGCCGACCACCGCCGCCTTGCTCTGCAGCACGCGCAGCACGAAGCGCTGGGCGTCGTCCTCGCACGGTGTCGTCGATGGCGACGATGTTGTCGGTTTGTTCGAACACGCCGCGCACCTGTTTGGCGACAGCGATCTGCGCGTCGTAGTCCGGGCCGTAGATTTCGGCGACGATCGGCGACATCACCGGCGGGCCGGGCGGCACTTCGACCACCTTGACGTCGGCACCGTGCTTTTTGGCGATGGCTTCGACCGCCGGGCGGATGCCCTGCGCGATGTCGTGGCTCTTGCGGTCGCGGTCGTGCTTGTCCACCAGATTGACCTGGATATCGCCGATCTCGGGGCCGGTGCGCAGGTAATACTGGCGCACCAGCCCGTTGAAGTTGATCGGCGCGGCGGTGCCGGCGTAGGCCTGATAGTCGGTGACTTCCGGCACGACCGCGATCGCCGGCCCATTTCGGCCAGCACCTGCGCGGTTTTTTCCAGCGGCGTGCCGACCGGCATGTCGACGACGATCTGGAATTCCGACTTGTTGTCGAACGGCAGCATTTTCAGGATCACCAGCTTGCACCATCGGCAAGGCAACCGACACGAGGATCGCCAGCCCGATGCCGAGCCACAGCTTGCGGCGCGCACCCTTGCCGGCTTCGCCGCGTCAGGAAGGGCGTGAGGCGGGCACGGAACAGGGTGAGCAGCTTGGTATCGCCGTCGTGGGTGACGTGCGCCTCCTGCTTGATCAGTTTCAGCGCCAGCCACGGGGTGACGACGAAGGCGATGGCGAGCGAGATCAGCATGCCGATGCAGGCATTGATCGGGATCGGGCTCATGTAGGGCCCCATCAGGCCGGAGACGAAGGCCATCGGCAGCAGCGCGGCGATGACGGTCAGGGTGGCGAGGATGGTCGGGCCGCCGACTTCGTCGACCGCCGCGGGATGATCGCTTCGAGCCCGTCGTGGTCCAGCTTCATGCGGCGGTGGATGTTCTCCACCACCACGATGGCGTCGTCGACCAGGATGCCGATGGAGAAAATCAGCGCGAACAGCGACACGCGGTTGAGGGTGAAGCCCCACGCCCACGAGGCGAACAGCGTGGCCGCCAGGGTCAGCAGCACTGCCGCGCCGACGATCAGCGCCTCGCGCTTGCCGAGGGCAAACAGCACCAGCAACACCACCGAGGCGGTGGCGAAGATCAGTTTCTGGATCAGCTTTTTGGCCTTGTCGTCGGCGGTGGCGCCGTAGTTGCGGGTGACGCTGACTTCGATGCCTTCGGGCAGCACGCTGTTCTGCAGCGCGTTGACGCGCGCGATGACTTTCTCGGCGACGTCGACCGCGTTTTCACCCGGCTTCTTGGAAATCGCCAGCGTGACGGCGGGGAAGGTCTGGCCGTTGTCGGCCTGGTGAGTGCCGCCGGCACCGGGGCCGTGCCAGACGTAGCGCGCCGGCTGATCGGGGCCGGCCGTGACGGTGGCGATGTCGCTCATGTAGACCGGGCGGCCTTCGCGACACGCCGACGACCAGTTGCCTGACGTCGTCGGCGCCCGACAGGAAGGTGCCGGTCTGGACCAGAATCTCCTGATTGTTCGACACCAGGGTGCCGGACGGTTGCGCAGCGTTGGAGACCTGCAAGGCATCGCGGATATCCTGCGCCGACACGCCGAACGCCACCATCCGGTCGGGATCCATCATCACCCGCACCACCGAGCCGGGGCCGCCGACGGTGCGGACTTCGCGGGTGCCGGCGATGCGCTTCAGCTCGATTTCGGCGGCATGCGCCACCTGTTCCAGCTCGTAGGCGCCGCGCGTCGGGTCGCGCGTCCACAGCGTGACGGTGACGATGGGCACGTCGTCGATGCCGAGCGGCTTGATGATCGGTTCGCCGACGCCGAGTTCGGGCGACACCCAGTCGCGGTTGGCCTGGATGGTGTCGTACAGCCGCACCAGCGCCTGGGTGCGATCCTGTCCCACCAGATATTGCACCGTCAGCACCGCCATGCCGGGCTTGGAAACGGAATAGATATGTTCGATGCCGGCGATCTGCGACAGCACCTGCTCGGCCGGCGTGGCGACCAGCGCTTCCACATCCTTCGCCGAGGCGCCGGGGAAGGGAATGAACACGTTGGCCATGGTCACGTTGATCTGCGGCTCTTCCTCGCGCGGCGTCACCAGAATGGCGAACAGCCCCAGCAGCGCCGCGATCAGCGCGATCAGCGGCGTGAGTTGGGACGTGAGGAAGAAGCGGGCGATGCGTCCGGAGGGTCCCATGCGCATGCCCGGTTATTTGGCGGCGGGGGCGTTGGCGGCACTTTTGGCGAAGATGCCCGCCTTCACCGGTTCGAGCGCGATGACTTCGCCGGCATTCAGGCCGGCCAGCACTTCGACCTGGCCGCGTGCGTCAGGGGTGCCGAGGCGTACCTGGCGCAGACTGGCCCGGTCGTTTTTCACCACATAGACCGCGGTGATCTCGG
Organism: uncultured Hydrogenophilales bacterium; assembly: GCA_963818665.1. Lineage (GTDB taxonomy): Bacteria > Pseudomonadota > Gammaproteobacteria > Burkholderiales > Thiobacillaceae > Thiobacillus. The sequence goes on from CAWFTM010000011.1 coordinate 89,586, forward strand.
AACGCCGCACCACCGCGCTGACCGGAATGCTGAGTTTGCGTGCGCTGCCCACCGAGAAATGCGCACGCGCGAACATGCCGGGGATCACGCCTTCGAGGTTGGCCGGCATGTTGATGCGCACCTTGACCGTGTGGGTGGCGGTGTCGGCCGACGGCAGCACGGTCACGCCGGTGGCATCGATCCATTTGTTGATCGAGGGAATCTCGACGGCGACGCGTGGCGCGGCCTTCAATTCGGCCAGCTTGTATTGGGGGATGTTGGCGATGACCCGCATGTCGGCGGGGTCGAAACCGGTCATCAATGGCTTGCCGGGGGTGACGGTTTCTCCGAGTTCCACGTGGCGGGCGGAGACGATCCCGGAAAACGGCGCGGTGATGACGGTATAACCGCTGACCGCGGAGGATTGGCCCGCTCCGGCACGTGCGGCGCGCGCGCCCGCTTCGGCGGCGCGGTATTCAGCGGTGGCGCGATCCAGCGCGGCCTGGCTGATGAACTTTTGCTGAAACAGCTGTTGCTGGCGTTCGTAATTGGCGCGCGCATTGGCCAGATTGGCGTTGGCTTGCGCCACTTGCGCCTGGCTGCCGGCCACGGCGGAGGTCAGTTCCTGTGCAGACAGCCGCACAATGACCGCGCCCGCCTTGACTGTGTCGCCCGCATCGAAATTGACCGCCACGACACGCCCCGATACCTGGGCGGCGACAGTCGATTGTTTGACGGCCTCGACCACCGCTTCGGTGGAATAGCCGCTGGCGGTCATCTGGTAGGTCACCGGTGCAACGGCAAAGGGCAGGGCGGCACAGACGGGCTGGGCCGCGGCAATTGCGCAGGCGACTAAAAGCAAACGGGCGGGGCTCAGCACAGACACAGATGACTCTCCGTAAAACCGTCCATTAGAATAAACTAATTAACCATAAATATCAATTAGTTGTGTGGATTTGTGCGATACAAGCGCCGCCTGACGTTCTCAGTATGCGCCACAAGGGGAGGTCTATCCACTGGTGTCCGGGTGAGGTTCGGGGCGCACGTGCGCGTGACATCGTCACGCCATGAAAATGAAAAACCCGGCCCGCTTGCGCGTGGCCGGGTCGGGCATCATGGATGAATTATTTGGTGAAGCCGCAGAAAACGTCGCGCATCATGCTCAGCAATTTGAGTGTGCGGGTGTCGCCCACCCGGTAAAACACGCGGTTGGCATCCTTGCGGGTGCGCAGCACGCCTTTGTCGCGCAGGATGGCCAGATGTTGCGAGATGTTGCTTTGCGAGGTACCGACGTGATCGACGATGTCCTGCACGCTGACTTCCTTGTCGCCCAGCACACAGAGAATTTTCAGGCGCAGCGGATGCGACATGGCCTTCATCGCACGCGAGGCCTGCTCGATGTGCTCGTCCTTGTCCATCAGGTCTACTTCGTCCCAGTTTGCCGCCATATTCATTACCTAGATCCTGTTCGTGTAGTACTCTTCCGATGCACTGCGCTGTATCAGAGGGGGTGCGGCGCAGCAATGCTGATTTGACGCGTCATTGCGCGTTGCAGGTAGATTAGAAATCACGCATATATTAAAATAATCCCACAAAAACGAATCAGGTAATACAATTTTTTTCATGAAGACCTCGCCGGTTCTCCTTATCATCCTCGACGGTTTTGGTTGCCGTGCGGAGCGTGCCGACAACGCGATTGCGCAGGCCAGCAAACCCAATTTCGACCGTCTGTGGAAGGAAAACCCCCATACCCTGATTCATGCCTCGGAGTCCGAGGTGGGGCTGCCCAAGGGGCAGATGGGCAACTCCGAGGTGGGGCACCTTAACATCGGTGCGGGGCGCGTGGTGTACCAGGAATTCACCCGCATCGACCGCGCGATCGAATCCGGCTTTTTCTACACCAATCCGGCCCTGCTGAATGCAGTGCATCTGGCGCGCGACAATCAGAAAACCCTGCATGTGCTCGGTCTGCTGTCGGATGGGGGCGTGCACAGCCATGAGTCGCATTTCCACGCGCTGCTCGAGATGGCGGCACGCGAAGGCCTGCACAAAGTGTGTTTGCATGTGTTTCTGGACGGGCGCGATACTCCGCCGAAAAGTGCAGAAATTTACCTGAAGCGCCTGACTGACAAGATCGAGCAGACCGGTGTAGGCCATGTCGCCTCGATGATCGGCCGTTATTTTGCGATGGATCGTGACCGCCGCTGGCAGCGGGTCAAAGCGGCCTACGACCTGTTGACCCAGGGACGCACCGAGTTCTGGGCGGCCAATCCGCTGGCCGGACTGGAAGCCGCTTACGCGCGCGGCGAAACCGACGAATTCGTCAAGGCCACGGCGATCCTGCCGCCTGACGGCAAGCCGGTCAGAATGGAGGATGGCGATTCCGTCATCTTTCTCAACTTCCGTTCCGACCGTGCACGCCAGTTGTCGCGGCCGTTCATCGAGCCTGATTTCAGCGAATTCGAGCGCGAAGTGACGCCGCGTCTGGCAACCTATTGCACCTTGACCGGCTACAGCGATGATTTCGTGGTGTCGGTGGCGTTTCCACCCGAGCGCATCAAGAATGGCCTCGGTGAATACATCGCCAATCAGGGGCTGCGTCAGTTGCGCATCGCCGAAACCGAGAAATATCCGCACGTGACCTTCTTTTTCAACGGCGGCGAGGAGATTTCCTTCCCCGGCGAAGATCGCGTGCTGGTGCCGTCTCCCGATGTGGCGACCTACGATCTGAAGCCCGAAATGAGCGCCTCCGAGGTCACCGACAAGCTGGTCGCCGCGATCAACAGCAAGCAATACGACGTCATCATCTGCAACTATGCCAACGCGGACATGGTGGGGCACTCCGGCAACCTGCAGGCGGCGATCAAGGCAATCGAAACGGTCGATGCCTGCCTTGGCAAGGTGGTTGCGGCGCAGACGGCGCGCGGCGGCGAGGTGCTGGTGACGGCCGATCATGGCAATGCCGAACTCATGCGTGATCCAGTAACCGGTCAGCCGCATACCGCACATACCCTGAATCTGGTGCCTTTGATTTACATAGGACGGCGCAATGCCAGCCTGGCCGAAACCGGCGCGCTCGAAGACATCAGCCCCACTTTGCTGAAGATGATGGGCTTGCCGCAACCCGCTGAAATGACCGGTGAAGCTCTGGTTCATTTTGAGTAAGTCCGTCCCGTGTCCGGCCGATTCGGGGCGACGGGCCCGGGTGAACGTCAAGTGCCTCGTCCTGCTGGCCTTGATCTGGCCTGTGTGTGCGGGCGCCAATCAGGCTGATCGCAAGCAATCCGAACTGGAGGCACTCAAGCAGCGCCTGCATACGCTGCAACGGGAATTCCGCACCATGCAGACGGACCGCAAGGAGGCGGCCGACGAACTGCGTCAATCCGAGCAGGCCATCAGCAGTGGCATGCGCCAGTTGCGCCAGTTGGAGGGAGAACGTCAGCGCACCCAGGGCGAGTTGCAGACCTTGACGCAACAGTCCGACGCCCTCTCCGCTCGCATTCGCCAACAGCAGGCCCAACTCGCGCAGTCGCTCAAAGCCGCCTACCAGCGTGGCCAGGGCGATGCGTTGAAACTCATGCTCAATGGCGCCGATCCCAACCAGACCGCGCGTGATCTGCGCTACCTGGCATATCTGTCGCGCGCCCAACATGAGCTGATCGAAGCCCTGCGTGTCGATCTGGCGCAACTGGCCGTGCTGCAGCAGACGACCGCCCAGAAAACGGACGAGCTGAAGCAGTTGCAGGCGTCGCGTGAGGCCGAACAGCAGAAGTTGCTGGGCGACAAGCAGGCGCGCGAGCAGGTGCTGCAAAAGCTGTCAGTAAAAATTCAGCAGCAACGGCGTGAAATTTCCACTCTCAAACGGGACGAACGCAGCCTGACCCAGTTGATCGAGCGGCTCAATCGCGTCATGGCGGAGCAGGCCGCACGTGAAGCGGCGCGCGCCGCCCAGCAGGCGAAAAAATCGCAAAAAGCCGAGAAGGGGGCGGCGCCTCCGCCGCGCCGTGCGGTGGGCGTGAATACCGAAACCCCGGTTGCGTTTTACTCGGAGCGACCATTTTCCAAGCTGAAAGGATCGCTGCGCCTGCCCGTTGCCGGGGAACTCATGAACCGCTTTGGCGCTCCGAGGGAAGGCGGTGGGGTAAGCTGGAAAGGCGTGTTCATTCGCGCCACGCAAGGCGCGACGGTCAAGTCGATTGCCGCCGGTCAGGTGGTGTTTTCCGAGTGGCTGAGGGGCTTCGGCAACCTCATTATTGTCGACCACGGCGAGGGCTACATGAGCCTGTACAGCAATAATGAAAGTCTGTATAAGCAGGTGGGCGAACGGGTTCAGCCCGGCGACGCCATCGCGGCGGTCGGCAACAGCGGCGGCCAGCCCGACCCCGGTTTGTACTTTGAAATGCGGCATCAAAGCCGTCCTGTTAATCCCCTCCTGTGGGTGAAGTGAGATGACACAAAAGGCGAAATTCCTGCTGGTCGGTCTGGCCGGCGTGCTGGCTGGCGCGGCGTTGACGGTCAACCTGTCGGCGATCGCCGACAAGGATGCGGCACAGACGGCGTTGCCGATCGAAGAGTTGCGCGCCTTTACCGACGTGTTCGCCCGCATCAAGAACGATTACGTCGAGCCGGTCGAAGACAAGAAACTGATCAGACGGGGCCATCAACGGCATGTTGACCGGGCTCGATCCGCATTCAACCTATCTGGATGCCGAAGGCTTCAAGGACTTGCAGGTCGGCACCCAGGGCGAGTTCGGCGGCCTCGGCATCGAAGTCGGCATGGAAGATGGCTTCGTCAAGGTGGTGTCGCCGATCGAGGACACCCCGGCCTTCAAGGCAGGGGTCAAGCCGGGCGACCTGATCATCAAGCTCGACGATACGCCGGTGAAAGGCTTGTCGCTGAATGATGCGGTCAAGCGCATGCGCGGCAAGCCGGGGTCGACCATCAAGCTGACCATCGCGCGCAAGGGCGTGGACAAACCGATCGTGCTGACCCTGACCCGCGCCGTCATCAAGATTCGCAGCGTCAAGTCCCAGTTGCTGGAAAACGGCTACGGCTATGTGCGGGTGACGCAGTTCCAGGAACACACCGGCGAGTTGCTGGCCGAGGCCCTGAACAAGCTGTACAAGGACAACAAGGCGCCGCTCAAGGGCATCATTCTTGACTTGCGCAACGACCCGGGCGGTTTGCTGAACGGGGCAGTGGCGGTGACGGCGGCGTTCGTCAAACCCGACAGCCTGGTGGTGTATACCGAGGGCCGTAACGAAGATGCCAAGATGCGGCTGACCGCCAACCGTGAGCATTATCTGCGCCCGATGCAGGCCGATTATCTGAAAAACCTGCCGGAGGGCATCAAGCAGGTGCCGATGGTGGTGCTGGTCAACAGCGGCTCCGCTTCTGCCTCCGAGATCGTCGCGGGCGCGCTGCAGGATCACAAGCGCGCTGTCGTCATGGGGACGCGCACCTTTGGCAAGGGCTCGGTGCAGACCATTCTGCCGATCGGCAATGGCACGGCAATCAAGCTCACCACTGCGCGCTACTTCACTCCAAGCGGACGTTCCATCCAGGCCAAGGGGATCGAGCCGGATATCGTGGTGGAAGACCCGAGCATGCCGAGCGAAGAGGAAAGCCTGGGGGTTCGCGAGGCGGATCTCGACAAGCACCTGAGCAATCCCAATGGCGATGCCGACCCTGCGGACAAGCCGGATAGCGTCATCAAGGCGCCGCCAGCTGACAAACCGGCCAAGAACGACAAGGAGAGCAAGGCCACCAAACCGGCCCCTCTGGAACCGGGCGAGGTCGTGTCGAAAAATGACTATCAGGTGAATCAGGCGGTGAATCTGTTGAAAGGGCTGCAGATTCTGCAGGGACGTTGAGCAGAAGGCTGTGGCTGTTGCAGCCATGGCCCGCGCGCTATACTGCGCTCATCCATTTGAGCCTGCTTGCCGGGGGTACCATGCGTCCGTGTGACCTCGAAAAAAGTCGTGAAATCGTGTTCCATGACCTGCCGCTGGGCCAGGTCGAGCGCGCCTTGATCCTGCTGGAAGGCATGGACGGGCTGACGGTGGCGGTGGGGAACGAGGCCAATTATCTGCTGGTGCGTTACAACGTCTGCGAATACACCCTGGAAGGCCTGGAAACAGCCCTCAGCAATCAGGGTTTCCATCTCGACAACAGCCTGCTGTCCAAGCTCAAGCGTGCGCTGGCTTATTTCTGCGAGAGCGTGCAGCGGCGCAACGTCGCCGCGAACGAGCCGGATATCAAATCCCAGCAAGCCTTCATGAAAGTCTATGAGCGCCATCTGCATGGCGACAGTGACGAGACCCCCGAGGAATGGCGGGGTTACAAATAGTCTCCGTTGTACCTCCCCCACCCATGGACCTGAACGACGATCTGCTGCTGCGCTACAGCCGCCATATTTTGCTGCCTGACGTCGGCGTAGCCGGGCAGGTACGCATTGCCGAGGCCAGTGTATTGGTCGTCGGCGCTGGCGGGCTGGGGTGTCCGGTTGCCTTGTATCTGGGCGCGGCGGGGGTCGGGACGCTGCTGCTGGCCGATGGCGATCGCGTGGACCTCACCAATCTGCAACGCCAGATCGGCCATACCACCGCGGCGATCGGAGAGAACAAGGCCGATTCGCTGGCGCGCAGCGTGAATGCCATCAACCCTGCAATCGAGGTGAAGCCGATTCGTGAGGCGCTGACGGGTATCGCCTTGCATGAAGCCGTCGCGGCGGTTGATCTGGTGGTCGATGCGTCGGATAACTTTGCCACGCGCCACGCCGTCAATCGTGCCTGTGTGCAGCTTGGCAAACCGTTGGTGTCGGGCGCCGCGATCGGCTTTTCGGGGCAACTGGCTGTATTCGACTCGCGCCGCGCAGCGAGCCCGTGTTATCACTGCCTGTTCCCCGACCACGCGGACGAGCCTGAAATGCGCTGTGCCGAGGCGGGGGTGTTTGCGCCACTGGTGGGCATCATCGGCGCGATGCAGGCGATGGAGGCCCTGAAATATCTGGCGCAGGTGGGTGAACCGCTGATCGGGAAATTGCTGCTGTGGGACGGTTTGCGCAGCGAGGCGCGCAGGATGAATGTGCCGCGTGACCCCGCCTGTCCGGTGTGCGGACAGGCGACACTTCAGATTCAGGCGGGCTGACCGTCGAGCAGCCGCGCCAGCAACAAGTCGATATCGCCACCCGGCGCGCGGGTAAATCCGCTCTTGGCAAACTGGTGCCAGCGTCCGACCACCACGCATTGCAACAGATTGGCCAGCGGCGCGCTGAGTTCGGCCTGTCGGCCCTCGCCCAGCCGCAGACATTGCCGTAACTGCGCCTCGATGCGGTCATGCAACTGATTGATGCGTTTTTGCAGGCGCTCGTTTTCGTGCACCAGCGCTTCGCCGATCAGCACCCGTGTCATCCCCGGATTCTTCGCCGCAAAATTCAGCAGCATGCTGAGAATGGCCTCGACCTGCGCGGCCGGCGAGGGCGTGTCGGCGGTGATGCGCGCGATCAGCCCGAACAGCGTCTGTTCGATGAATTCGATCAGCCCTTCATACATCTGCGCCTTGCTGGAAAAGTGGCGATACAGTGCCGCTTCCGATACGCCGACGCGTGCCGCCAGTGCGGCGGTGGTGATCTTTTCCGGCTGCGGTTCCTGCAGCATTGAGGCCAGCGTTTGCAGAATCTGCAAGCGGCGCTCGCCAGGTTTTTTGGCTTCCCCTTCCATCGACCATCCTTTTCGTTTTATTGGCAGGGATTATCAGGGAAAAATGGTGGGTCTGCACGGACTTGAACCGTGGACCAAAGGATTATGAGTCCTCTGCTCTAACCAACTGAGCTACAGACCCGAAACCGGTTGCAAGCCCCATCGTTGATGGGGCGTGGCTTAGACTTCGCCGCTGCCGGGAAAGCTTTTCAGCTTTTCGGAACGGGACGGGTGGCGCAGCTTGCGCAGCGCCTTGGCTTCGATCTGGCGAATACGCTCGCGGGTGACGTCGAACTGCTTGCCGACTTCTTCCAGCGTGTGGTCGGTGTTCATTTCGATGCCGAAGCGCATGCGCAGCACCTTGGCTTCGCGCGGGGTCAGGCTGTCCAGCACTTCCTTGGTGGCTTCGCGCAGGCTGGCGTACACCGCGGCATCGTCGGGCGACAGCGTGCTGGAATCCTCGATGAAGTCGCCCAGGTGCGAATCCTCGTCGTCGCCGATCGGCGTTTCCATGGAGATCGGCTCCTTGGCGATCTTGAGGATCTTGCGGATCTTGTCTTCCGGCATTTCCATCTTGATCGCCAGCGTCGCCGGATCGGGCTCCATGCCGGTTTCCTGCAGGATCTGGCGCGAGATGCGGTTCATCTTGTTGATGGTTTCGATCATGTGCACCGGGATGCGGATGGTGCGCGCCTGGTCGGCGATGGAACGGGTGATGGCCTGACGGATCCACCAGGTGGCGTAGGTCGAGAATTTGTAGCCGCGACGGTATTCGAACTTGTCCACGGCCTTCATCAGGCCGATGTTGCCTTCCTGGATCAGGTCGAGGAACTGCAGGCCGCGGTTGGTGTATTTCTTGGCGATGGAAATCACCAGACGCAGGTTGGCCTCGATCATTTCGCGCTTGGCGCGACGTGCCTTGGCTTCGCCGGTGGACATCTGCTGGTTGATTTCCTTCAGGTCCTTGATCGGGATGCCGACGCGCTCCTGCAATCCATCAGCGCTTGCTGGTGCGCCTTGACTTCGTACTGCACTTCGGCGAGTTTCTCGCAATAGGCTTTCTTGGCGGCGATTTCCTTGTCCACCCAGTCCAGCTTGGTTTCGTTGCCGGGGAACGTCTTGATGAAGTGCGGGCGCGGCATGCCGGCCTTTGTTCACGCACAGATCCATGATGTTGCGCTCGTGCGCGCGCACTTCTTCCACCAGCGCCGCGCATCTGTCGCACAGGCCATCCACCTGCTGCACGGAGAAACGGAACGCCATCAGCAATCTCGGTGACTTCTGCCTGAACGCTTTCATGTGCTGCGGTGCTGCGAGGCCATATTTGTCTGGGCGCTTGCGCATCTTGTCGAAGGCTTTGCGGATCACGGCAAAGCGCTCCAGCGCATCGGCCTTCAGCTGCGCCAGATTGGCGGCAGCCAGTGCTGGCGCTGCGCTTCTTCGTCTTCTTCCTCGCTGATCTCGCCTTCGCTGGCTCCGCTGTCTTCGGCAGCTGCATTCTCGCGATGCGTTGCGGTTTCCATTTCGATCAAAGCCGTCGATCAACTCGTCGATGCGCATTTCGTCGCTTTCGACCTTGTCGGCCAAGCGCAGAATTTCTGGCATGGTGAGCGGGCAGGCGGAAATCGCCTGCACCATGTGCTTCAGGCCTTCTTCGATGCGCTTGGCGATTTCGATTTCGCCTTCGCGGGTGAGCAGGTCGACCGTGCCCATTTCGCGCATGTACATGCGCACCGGGTCGGTGGTGCGGCCGAATTCGGAGTCCACGGTGGACAGCGCCGCTTCGGCTTCTTCCACCGCGTCTTCGTCGGCCACGGCCGGCGTGGCATCCGACATCAGCAGGGTTTCGGCATCCGGCGCCTCGTCGTAGACCTGGATGCCCATGTCGTTGATCATGCTGATCACGCCTTCGATCTGCTCGGCTTCGAGCATTCGTCCGGCAGGTGGTCGTTGATTTCGGCATAGGTCAGGTAGCCACGCTCCTTGCCCAGCACGATCAGGTTTTTAAGCCGGGTGCGGCGCGCCTCGGCTTCCAGCGGCGTCAGTTCCTTGAGAGGGTGCAGCGCCTCGGCTTTTTTGGCGCCACCACCCGGTTTTCTTCCACGTACGGCCACAGGATTTTCTCCGCTCAGATTCCATCGCGCGCAGCGCGCACGGACAGAAAAGTCGTTCAAAAACCGACAATTATACCGCAATCCGGGACGTTGTCTTGCCGTTTGTGGCAAGCTAGGAGCGTGCCAGTGTCGTCAATTCCTCGCGTTCGCTGGCGCTCAAACTGCTCAGTGGCCGGGTGGCCAGTTCCTGCTGGCGTCTGCGCCGCCAGTCATCGCGCAACTGTTTCAGCGCGCCGTCGAATTCCGCATTCCAGTCCCAAGTGTCGTCTTTGTCGAGCAAATCCGTCATAAGTTCATTGACGAGCACTTCCAGGGTGCTGCCGCGCGCGGCCTCGGCCAGCGCAGGCAGATTGAGTTGCTCGATGTCGCGCAGCCAGGCCATGAGTTCGCCCATGCGCTCGGCGAGCGGATCGTTCGCGTCCAGCCAGCCGGCTTCCACCTCGGCAGCGCGCTGCGGGTTCATCAACAGTGTGCGCGCCAGGCTGCGCAGGCGCGACGGCGCGGGGCGACGCTGCGGGCGCGGCGGCGCGCGCCGGGCGAGATTGGGCTTGACGCCCATGTGGCTGAGTTCGTCGGCCTGCAGGTGCGCCAGTTCGGCGATTTGCCGCTGGATCAGGCTGGCCAGCAGCGGCGCGGCAATTTTCTCCAGCAGCGGCTTGGCTTCCTTGATCAGTGTCGCCCGGCCTTCCTGGGTGTCGAGCCTGCGGTCACGTGCCAGTTCGCGCACCAGAAACGCCGACAGCGGCAGCGTGTCGGTATCCAGCAGGTGCAGGAAAGCCGCCTGGCCGTGGGTGCGGATGTAGCTGTCGGGGTCTTCGCCTTCGGGCAGAAACAGGAAGCTGACTTCCTTGCCGTCCTGCAGGGCTTCCAGCGAGTTTTCCAGCGCACGCCAGGCAGCCTTGCGCCCGGCGTTGTCGCCGTCGAAGGCGTAGATCAGGCGGTCGGTGTGGCGCAGCAAGGTGCGCGCATGGATCGGCGTGGTGGCAGTGCCCAGCGCGGCGACGGCGAACTCCACACCGTGCTGCGCCAGCGCCACCACGTCCATGTAGCCTTCGACCACGATGGCGCGGCCGGCTGCCTTGATCGCCGCACGCGCTTCGAACAGGCCGTATAGCTCGGAACCCTTGTGGAACAGCGGGGTTTCCGGCGAGTTGAGGTATTTCGGCTCGCCCTGGTCAAGTATGCGTCCGCCAAAGCCGACGATCTGGCCCTTGATGTTCCTGATCGGGAACATGATGCGGTCGCGAAAGCGGTCGTAGCGGCCGCGGTCGCCGTCGATGACGAGACCGGAGGCGGCCAGCGCATCGGCGGAATAGTCGGCAAACACCTGCTTCAGCGGCGAGCCGTCGGGTGCGTAGCCGATGCCGTAGCGGGCGGCGATGACGCCGGTCAAGCCGCGCCGTTTCAGGTAATCGATGGCACGTGGACTTTGCTTGAGTTGCTGTTTGTAGAACTGCGCAGCCTGTTCCAGCGCATCCCACAGCGCGGGCGGCGGTTTGGGCCGATCAGGCTCGTGCGCGGATTCCGGCACCTGCAGGCCGGTATCCTGCGCCAGTGCAGCCACGGCGTCGGGGAAACTCATGTGCTCGTATTCCATCAGGAATCCGAGCGCGGTGCCGTGCGCGCCGCAGCCGAAGCAGTGGTAGAACTGCTTGGTCGGGCTGACCGTGAAGGAGGGGGTTTTCTCGCTGTGGAAAGGGCAGCAGGCCTGGTAATTCTGCCCGGCCTTCTTCAGCGGCACGCGCCGGTCGATCACGTCGACGATGTCGACGCGGGCGAGCAGGGTGTCGATGAAATCGCGCGGGATCATGATGGCCGCATGATAAACCCGGGCAAATCTGCCGGGCGTCTGGCGTGTATCAACCCGCCAGGCGGGTCTTGATCAGCGCGGAAACCTGTCCCATGTCGGCGCGGCCGGCGAGGCGGGGCTTCAGCAACCCCATCACCTTGCCCATATCCTTGGCGCTGGAGGCGCCCGACTCGGCAATGGCAGCGGCAACTGCGGCTTCGACTTCGGCGGCGGAGAGTTGCTCGGGCAGATAGGCTTGCAAGACAAGGAGTTCTGCCTGCTCGGCGGCCACCAGATCGTCCCGGTGGGCAGCCTGAAACTGGCTGATCGAATCCTTGCGCTGCTTGATGAGTTTTTCGACGATGCTGCTGATCGTCGCGTCGTCCAGTTCGATCCGTTCGTCGACTTCCTTCTGCTTGATCGCAGCCAGCAGCAGGCGAATCGTACCGAGGCGCGCTGTTTCTTTCGCGCGCATCGAGGCCTTCATGTCGTCAGTGATGCGGAGCTTGAGCGACATGCCGGGCGGACGCGGGTGGGGAGATTCTGCCGAATGGCAGAATCAATACATCTTGGGGGGGAGTTGCTGGCCGCGCAGGCGCTTGCTCTGGCGCTTGACGGCTGCAGCAAGCTTGCGCTTGCGTTCGGCGGTGGGCTTCTCGTAGAACTCGCGGGCGCGCAGTTCGGTCAGCAGGCCGACTTTTTCGATGGAACGCTTGAAGCGGCGCAGGGCGACATCAAACGGCTCGTTTTCCTTGATTTTAACGTGGGGCATGAAGATGGCTTCCGGGAAACGGGAAAAACGAGAATAATAACAAGCTTAGGAAGTTTTTTCCAGTCCCCCGTTGTTCCATTCCAATCCTGATGTTGGTGCTTGGCGTCGAATCCTCCTGCGATGAAACCGGTGTCGCGCTGTATGACAGCGCGCGCGGCCTGCTGGCGCATGCCCTGCATTCGCAGATCGCCATGCACGACGAATACGGCGGCGTGGTGCCGGAACTGGCCTCGCGCGACCATATCCGGCGGGTGCTGCCGTTGACCCGTCAGGTGTTGAGCGAGAGTGGCTGCACACTTTCCGATCTCGACGGCATCGCCTACACCCAGGGGCCGGGCCTGGCCGGGGCCTTGCTGGTGGGCGCGGGCATGGCGCGCGCGCTGGCGTATGCGCTGAACATTCCGGCCGTCGGCGTGCATCACCTCGAAGGCCACCTGCTGTCGCCGCTGATTTCCGACACGCCGCCCGCATTCCCCTTCGTCGCGCTGCTGGTGTCGGGCGGCCACACCCAGTTGATGCTGGTGGAAGGCGTCGGCCGCTACACCCTGCTGGGCGAAACGCTGGACGACGCGGCCGGCGAAGCGTTCGACAAGACCGCGCAACTGCTGGGGCTGGGCTATCCGGGCGGACCGGCGCTGTCGAAGCTGGCCGACAGCGGCGACGCCGAGACGCTTCACGCTGCCGCGTCCGATGCTGCATTCACGGCGATTTCGATTTCAGCTTTAGCGGACTGAAGACCGCCGTGCTGACGCTGGTGCGCAAGGCCGGGCTGGAACAGGCGGCCGATATCGCAGCGGCATTTCAGGTGGCGGCGGTGGACGTGCTGGTGACCAAAAGCCTCGCCGCCTGCGCGCACAGCGGCGCTCAGCGGCTGGTGGTGGCGGGCGGCGTCGGCGCCAACACGCATCTGCGCGAACGGCTCACCCGCGAAGCGGCGGCGCGCGGCATTGCGGTGTTTTACCCGCAACTGGAATTTTGCACCGACAACGGCGCGATGATTGCCTTTGCCGGGGCGCAGCGGATGCGCGCATGCGCACGCCGGACCTGACGTTTGCGGTCAAGCCACGCTGGGATCTGGCGACGCTTGAGGCGGTGTGAGCAGGCGGCTGAAACGAGGCGGCGCTTACTGCCGCAGCATCGGATAGCGCTTCGCGCAGCGCCTTCAGCCACTTTTCGCTGCCGGTCAGCTGCGCGATCTGGTCCGGGAACAGCAGGAATCCCACCAGTACCGCGATCAGGCACACCAGGATCAGGGTGCCGAAGATGCTTTCCGGCCGCAGCACGCCCCAGTAGCGGCTGACCAGGAACAGCGTGTCCTTCTTGTGCTCCGACATCGACAGCCAGCGCCGCACCACCCGCACCGCGAGATACGCGCCCCAGCCGCCGACGAGCGAGGCGAACACGATGCGGAACATGGCGAACAGGTCGATTCCGCCGCCCATGTACTGGTGATACAGCCAGGACACGAAGCCGAGCGACACCGAGGCCAGGATCGCGATGGCGACGTTGATGAACAGGCGCCGCCGCTCGCGCGCGAGGTCGCGCTGGCGCTCGATGAAAAAGCCGTCGATTTCGCGCTTGAAGTATTCGACCTTGTCCTGCACCAGCGAGGAGATTTCGGACTTGGCCACCGCCATGCGCTGGTCCAGGATCGTGCCGAGCTTGTCGCCGGCGTAATCGACCAGTTCGCGCACGTCGTCCTTGGTGAACTGGCGCTGTTCGTGCAGTTCGTCGGAAATCTTGTCGAGCTTGGCGTCGATTTCCTGGCTGGCGCGCCAGATCACGTCTTTCAGCTCGCTGCCTGCTTGCGACACGCCTTCCTTCACCACCCCCGCCAGCCGGTCACCGGCGCGGTCGATGGCCTCGCGCGAGACTTCGGCCAGGCTGTCTTTGGCGTGATCGATGGATTTTTCGAAAAAGGCCATGTCAGGTCGTTTGTATGCGCTATGTGGGTTTAAGAGCGGGCGCCGATGCGGCCTTCCTCGCCCTTGGCCAGCTTGATGAGGTTGCTCTTGTGACGATAGACCAGCAGCAGCGCAATCACCAGCACGGCGATGGTCGTATTGCCCCAGCCCATCAGCAGCCCGGCATATACCGGAGCGAGGACGGCGGTGGTCAGCGCGGCCAGCGAGGAAATGCGGAACACCTTGGCCATGAACACCCAGGTTGCGAGACACGCCAGCCCGAGCCAGGGATTGAGGCCGACCAGCACGCCGAGCGCGGTGGCGACCCCCTTGCCGCCCTGAAAGCGGAAAAACACCGGGAATAAATGGCCGATGAATACCGCCAGCGCACACAGCAGCACGATGTCTTCAGGCAGGCCGAATTGCGGCGCCAGCATGCGCGCCAGTACCACCGCGACCCAGCCTTTCAAGGCGTCGCCCAGCAGGGTCAGCGCCGCCGCCGCCTTGCGTCCGGTGCGCAGCACGTTGGTGGCGCCGGGGTTGCCCGAGCCGAAGCTGCGCGGGTCGGGCAGCCCCATGAGCTTGCTGACGATGACGGCAAACGACAGGGAACCGATCAGGTAGGCGGCAACGATAAACAACAGCGTGGGCATAACGAAGTCAGTAAAATGGCGGGTTTTGGATGAGCCCCAAGCGGGCGCGGCGTGATGGATATCTTGTTTCTGCGGGACTTCCGTCTCGAACTGATTATCGGCGTATACGAATGGGAACGCAAAGTGCCCCAGCCGGTACGTCTCGACCTCGAAATCGGCCTACCGAACAGCAAGGCCGGCGGCACCGACAACGTCGCCGACACCATCGACTATGGTGCGGTGGCGATGCGGGTGAAGGACTATCTGCACAATGCGCCGCAGCCGATCACGCTGGTGGAGTCGGTGGCCGAACATGTCGCCGCCATCGTGCTCCATGAGTTTGGTTCGCCCTGGGTGAAAGTGTCGGTGACCAAGTTCGCCATCGTGCCGGGTATCAAGGAACTGGGCATCACCATCGAGCGCGGCGCCGCGAGCGTGAGTGTTGAACAGATTGCCGTCACTGCGGCCATCCTGCTGGCGGCATATTTCATCCGCGGCATCACCGGCTTCGGCTCGGGGCTGGTTTCGGTGCCCCTGCTGGCGCTGTTCCTGCCGCTGCAGTTCGTGGTGCCGCTGATCCTGCTGCTGGATTTCACCGCCTCGATCGTCATCGGTGGCCTGCATTTCAAGCATGTGAAGTGGAATGAACTCGGCCTGCTGATTCCGTTCGGCGTGATCGGCGTGATCGTCGGCACCACCCTGCTGGTCAAACTGCCGCCGGAACCGATGCTGATCGCGCTGGCGGGATTCGTGTTCATTTTTGCGCTGCGCAGCGTGCTCAATCTGCACGGCGACAAGCCGATCTCGCGCGGCTGGGCGGTGCCGGCCGCGCTCACCGGCGGCACCGTGGGCGCGCTGTTCGGCACCGGCGGGCCACCCTATGTGATCTATCTCAGCCACCGCATCCGCGACAAAGGCGATTTGCGGGCGACCTTTTCGGCGCTGTTCTTCACCGAAGGCCTGACCCGCATCGTCAGCTTTCTGATTGTCGGCCTGCTGTTGTCGAGCCAGGTCTGGATCGCATATGGTGCGGCCTTGCCGATCATGCTGGGCGCCCTCTATCTGGGCGGGCGCGTGCATGTGGGCCTGTCGCAAGCGCAGATGACGCGGCTGGTCGGCGTATTGTTGCTGGTGTCGAGTGTGTCGTTGTTATTCAAGGCCTTGAGCGCATGAACGAATTCGAGTCGCTGCATTTTCAATCTGTTGCCTTTACCGGGCTGGCGTCCGGGCCGCGCCTCATCGTGCTGGGCGCGGTGCACGGCAATGAAACTTGTGGCACCCAGGCGATTCGCCGCGTCATTGGCGAGATCGAATCCGGCCAGTTGCACATCGTCTCCGGTAGCGTCACCTTCGTTCCGGTCACCAATCCGCTGGCCTATGCGCGTCATCAGCGCATGGGCGATCGCAACCTCAACCGCAATCTGGTGCCGACCGATGCGCCAAGCGAATTCGAAGACCGCATCGCCAACTGGCTGTGCCCGCTGCTGGCGCAGCACGATGCCTTGCTCGATCTGCATTCCTTCCATACCGCTGGCCAGCCCTTCGTCATGCTGGGGCCGGAAGATAACGACGGCAGCCTGGAACCGTTTGCCCGTTCGGCCGAGGAAACCGCGCTGGCGCTGCGTCTGGGGGTGCATCGCTTCGTCGACGGCTGGCTCGATACCTACGCCGCCGGCGTCGCGCGGCGGGTGGCGGCGGGCGCGAGCAGCCGCGAGGCCGATGTGCATTATGGGGTGGGGACCACCGAGTACATGCGCGCACAGGGCGGCATCGCGCTCACCCTCGAATGCGGCCAGCACGACGATCCCGCCGCGCCCGAAGTGGCCTATGGCGCCATTCGCAACACGCTGGCGCATCTGGGACTGAGTGGCGCGCCCGCGCCTGCCGCCGTGACCGACACTGAAGCGCTGCGCCTGTATCAGGTGATCGACCGCGCCCATGCGGACGACCGGTTTGTCCGCGCCTGGGCCAGTTTCGACCGCGTGCAAGCAGGCGAAGTCATCGGCACCCGCCACGACGGTACCGCCGTGCGGGCCGATAGCGCGGGCTATGTCGTGTTCCCCAATCCCAATGCGCTGCCGGGGCAGGAGTGGTTCTACCTGGCGAAACCGAGCAAGCGGGTGTAAGCCGGCACGCAGTGACTGCCGTCCTGAACTGGTCTATAAAAAGATAAGCGGGTATTCTTATTTCGCATTCACTCACTGAAAGGAAAACCATGTTGCATGAAGTCAGCGGCGATATTCTGTTGTCAGGCGCGCAAGCCATTGCCCACGGCGTGGCGCCGAACGACGGCCACAATCAGGGGCTGGCGCACGCGCTGCGCGAGAACTGGCCGGCGATGTACAAGGATTTCCGGCATTTCTGTCAGACCACGCACCCCAAGGCCGGGACGATGTGGGCGTGGGCCGGCGCCGAAGGCAAGCGGGTGGCGTCGCTGTTCACCCAGGATGCTGCCTATGACCATGGCGCCAAGCCGGGACGCGCGTCAGCGGAAAACCTCAATCACGCCTTGAAGGCCTTGCGTAAATGGGTCGACACCGAAAACGTGGCCAGTCTGGCGTTGCCGCGCCTGGCCACCGGCGTCGGCGGGATGAACTGGGACGAGGTGCGCCCGCTGATCGACAAGCATCTGGGTGATCTGGCCATTCCGGTCTATCTGTATGTGACCTATCGTCAGGGCGAGCGGGCCAGCGAACCGGCCTGAGGCAAGCGGGCATGGGCCAGGAAATCACCCGCACCCACTTTAACGCGGCCGATTTCGAGCAGTTCTCCGCCAGGCTGGCCGAGGAGACGGCTGCGCTGCGCGCGTTTGCCAGGTCGGGTGGCTTTGCGGACAGGCGCTACGTTGCGGGTTTCGAGCTCGAAGCCTGGCTGCTCGATCATGCCGGACGGCCCAATCCGGTCAACGAAGCCTATCTGCGTGCGCTGAACGATCCGCTGGTCGTGCCCGAACTATCGCGCTTCAATGTCGAGCTGAACGCGCCGCCGGTGGAAATGGGCGCAGGGGTGCTGGCCGCGATGGAGGAATCCCTGCTGACCACCTGGGACAGCTGCCAGCAGGTGGCGCACGGCATGGACACGGTGCTGGCGATGATCGGCATCCTGCCGACCATCCGCGACGAGGATCTGTGCCTCGCCAACATGTCGGCGATGAAGCGCTTCGACGTGCTCAATGCGCAGGTGTTGCAGCAGCGTGGCGGCGCGCCCATCCGCATCGGGATCGAGGGCGTGGATCAGCTGTACCTGAGCCGGCCCGACGTGATGCTGGAAGCCGCCACCACGTCGTTCCAGCTGCATCTGCAGGTGCCGTTCGACCAGGCGGGCCGCTATTACAACGCTTCGCTGATCAGCTGCGCGCCATTGCTGGCGGCGGCGGTCAATTCGCCGTTGTTGTTCGGTCAGCGCCTGTGGCAGGAAACCCGGGTGCCGCTGTTCGAGCAGGCGGTGGAACTGGGCGGCTATCACGGGCTGGCGGAATCCAGCGTGCGACGCGTGACGTTCGGACGCGATTATGTGGCGGGCAGTCCGCTGGAGCTGTTCGAGGAAAATCTCGAACACTATCCGGTGCTGCTGCCGATGCCCCAGACCGAGTCCGCTGCGCGCTACCCGCATCTGCGCCTGCATAACGGAGCGATCTGGCGCTGGGTGCGGCCGCTGATCGGTTTCGATGCCGCCGGCCTGGCGCATGTCAGGCTGGAACAGCGGGTGTTGCCGAGCGGCCCGACGGTGCTGGACATGGTGGCCAATGCGGCGCTGTATTTTGGCTTGGTGCATATGCTGGCGCGGCAGCCGCAGGCCGCCGAGGCTGGCCTGTCGTTTGCCGATACGCGCGCCAATTTTTATGCGGCTGCGCGGAATGGGCTGCAGGCCGATTTGATCTGGCTGGATGGCCGACGCTGTTCCGCGCGCGAGCTGATCCTTGAAATCGGCTTGCCGCTGGCGCGCCAGGGTTTGCGCGACTTCGGCCTGCCGGATGCCGAAATCGAGCATTATCTCGGTGTGGTCGAAGCCCGTGTGCGCAGCGGCCAGACCGGCTCGGCGTGGCAGTTGCAGCGGCTCGCCCAGGTGGGCGGCGATGTCCATCGCATGATGGACGATTATCTGGATAACCAGCGTTCCGGTTCTCCGGTGCACGAATGGACTCTGTGATGTTGACGCAATATGACGCCTTGCCGGCCGGCTTGCTGGATCTGCCCGCTGCCCGGCTGGGTGAGGTGCTGCCCGGCCCGACGCTGATCCATCTGCCGGGCCGGCGCATGCCGCCGCTGTTCGTCTCCGTGCTGCTGCACGGCAACGAAGACACCGGCTGGCAGGCCGCGCAAACGGTGCTGAAAAAATATGCGGCGGCCGGATTGCCGCGCGCGCTGTCGCTGTTCATCGGCAATGTCGAGGCGGCGCGCTCGGGCTTGCGTCGACTCGACGGCCAGCCGGATTACAACCGGGTGTGGCCGGGCAGCGAGGAAGCGCACCCGGCCGAGCTGGCGATGATGCAGCAGGTGGTCGACGCGATGCGCGCGCGCGGCGTGTTTGCCAGCCTCGACATCCACAACAACACCGGCCTCAATCCGCATTACGCCTGCGTCAACCGGCTGGAGCAGCCCTTCCTGCATCTGGCCACGCTGTTTTCGCGCACGGTGGTGTACTTCATCCGTCCGCGCGGCGTGCAGTCCGCTGCCTTTGCCGAGCTGTGTCCGGCGGTGACGGTGGAATGCGGCAAGCCGGGCACGCCCGGCAGCGTCGAGCATGCCGCCGGCGTTCATGGAGGCCTGCCTGCATTTGTCGGAATTCCCGCAGCATCCGGTGGCGCCGCATGACGTCGACCTGTTTCATACCGTGGCCACGGTCAAGCTGCCGGATGAAGCGAGCTTCGGCTTCGGCGCACCGGCTGCCGACATCGATTTCGTGCCCGAGCTCGACCACTTCAATTTCCGCGAACTGGCGCACGGCGATCTGTGGGGTCGGGTGAAGGCGGGCAGCGCGGCGCGGCTGCAGGTGCTGGACGAAAGCGGCGCGGACATCGGCGACCGCCTGTTCGATTACCAGAAGAACGCGATCAGGCTCAGGCGGCCGCTGATGCCGGCCATGCTGACGCGCGACGAGCGGGTGATCCGGCAGGATTGCCTGTGCTACCTGATGGAGCGGATCAGGATGCCGGAATGACTCAACCGCGCGGGTGATGTTGCGCGTGCAGTTGCTTCATCCGTTCGCGCGCCACGTGGGTGTAGATCTGCGTGGTGGAAATGTCGCTGTGACCGAGCAGCATCTGCACCACCCGCAAATCCGCGCCGTGGTTGAGCAGGTGGGTGGCAAACGCGTGACGCAGCGTGTGCGGCGACAGCGGACGCTCGATTCCGGCCGCGCGTGCGCGGCGCTTGATGAGATACCAGAACGCCTGCCGCGTCATGCCGTCGCCACGCGCGGTGACGAACACTGCGTCGCTCAGGTTCTTTTCCATCAAAACCGGGCGCGCCTCCGCCAGATAGCGGCGCAGCCACGACACCGCTTCCTCGCCCAGCGGCACCAGCCGATCCTTGTTGCCCTTGCCGGTGACGCGCAGCACGCCGTCGTTGAGGTTCACCGCAGTCAGCTTCAGCCCCACCAGCTCGGACACCCGCAAGCCGGTGGCGTACAGCGTTTCCAGCATGGCGCGGTCGCGCAGATCGAGCGGCGCGTCGGTGTCGCTGCTGTCGAGCAGGCGTTCCACATCGGCCTCGGTCAGCGTCTTCGGTAGCGAACGCGGCAGCTTGGGGCTGTCGAGATTGAGCGTGGGGTCGATGGCGATCAGGTTTTCGCGCAGCAGATAGCGATAAAAACGTTTCAGCGCCGAGGTGTAGCGCGCCGCGCTGCGCGGCTGGGTGTGGTGGGTGAAACGCCAGGCCAGGTAGGCTTCGATATCGCCCGCCACGGCGGCATCCAGCGCATGGGCACGCGCCTTTTCCAGCCAGTGGCCAAAGGTTTTCAGATCACGCCGGTACGCCGCCAGCGTCTGGTCCGCCAGCCCGTCTTCCAGCCACAGATGATCGCAAAAGCGGTCAATCAGCGCGTCGTTCATGACCACGCTCATGCCGCAGCAGCCAGGCTTTCACCGCCAGCGGCGCCCCGCTGGCGGCATGCATGAAGCCGCCCAGCCCGTTGGCCGCCACCACGCGATGGCAGGGGATCACGATCGGCAGCGGGTTCGAGCCGCAAGCCTGCCCCACCGCCCGCGCTGCGCTGCCGAGTTGTTTGGCGAGCGCGCCATACGTCGTCGGCTGGCCGGGCGGGATCGTCCGCAGCGCCGACCACACGCGCAACTGGAACGGCGTGCCCGTCGGCACGAACAACAGATCGAATTGATGTGCCGGGTCGCGCCAGTAAGCGTCGAGTTGCGCTGCCAGCTGCGTGGCGCGCGCATCCAGCGTGCGCGAAACCCGCGCCCCATCAGGCAGAAAATCCAGCCGCGTCAACGCATCGCCGGTGAAGCAGGCACCCAGGCGACACGGTGGAGCGTCAAGAATGACATCGTAGGCAGGCATGGGGGGATTCTAGCCGAGGCGAGGGTGCGGCTTTGCTTGTGTTTCGAATGGGCCGGAAGCGGAAGTTCAGGGTGTCGGGCCAGAACGACTCATATGGGGTTTTTGCAACCGCTCGCCACTGCGGTTAACGGATACGACGCCCGCTTTTACGGGGCGATATCTAGCCATCTCCAAGGCCGTTGTGGCGGGCTACGGCCACCGCCGTGCCGGGCACAAAGCGCTCCAGAACATGACTCGTCATGCCCTTGGCCAGTTCTTCCTCGCCGAAGAAAACGGTGCCGACCCCGTCCTTGCGCAACAAGTGCGACTCATCCTCGCTATGGGTGCGCAGTACGATTTCGATGCCGGGATTGAGCGTGCGCGCGGTGTCGGCCATTTGCCGGACGTTGAGCGGGTCGGGCGTGGCGACGACCAGCATGGCCGCGTGGGCGATGTGTGCCTGGATCAGTACCGCCGGATCGGCTGCATCCCCGGAAACGGCAGCGATCCCCTTCCTGCGCAATTCTTCGACCACCTCGCGATTCTGTTCCGCAACCACATAGGGAATGCCGCGCGCATCCAGCGCCTGGGCAATGCGGCGTCCCACCCGACCGTAGCCCACCAGAACGACCTGCCCTTCGAGGTATTTGCGTTCGGTGCTCATGGGCAGTTCGGCATAGGGGTCTTCGCGCCGTTCCAGCTTGCGCGCCAGTTCGGACCGCTGCAGAAGCAGGCGCTGGACCGGCGCAATGGCGGCAAACAGGAAGGGATTGAGGGCGATCGAAATCAACGCGCCCGCCAGCACCAGGCTCATGCCTTCGGTGGGCAGCAAGCCGAGCGACAAACCCAGCCCGGCCAGAATGAAAGAAAACTCGCCGATCTGCGCCAGGCTGGCCGCGACCGTCAGGGCGGTATTGAGCGGGTAGCGGAATGCGAGCACCAGAGCCAGTGCCGCAAGCGTCTTGCCGACAACGATGATGGCGACCACACCGAGCACCCGGAGCGGTTGCTCGACCAGAATCGCGGGTTCGAACAGCATGCCCACCGACACGAAGAACAGCACCGAGAAGGCATCGCGCAGCGGCAAGGATTCTTGCGCCGCCCGGTGGCTGAACTCGGATTCGCGCATCACCATGCCGGCAAAGAACGCGCCGAGGGCGAACGACACGCTGAACAGTTCCGCCGCGCCATAGGCGATGCCGATGGCCGTCGCGACCACGGCCAGGGTGAACAGTTCGCGCGAGCCGGTGCTCGCCACCTGCCACAACAGCCAGGGCAACACGCGGCGGCCGGCCACCAGCATCAGCGCAATGAAGGCCGACACTTCCAGCAGCGTGATCCCGATGGTCATCCAGAGCGGATCGGCATCCGCGACCGGTGCGTTCGTGCCGCCCAGTGCGCCGGCCAGCGGCGGCATCAACACCAGAACCAGCACACAGACCAGGTCCTCGACCACCAGCCAGCCGACCGCGATCCGCCCATTCATCGAGTCGAGCACGCCACGGGCTTCGAGCGCCTTGAGCAGCACCACGGTACTGGCACAGGACAGCGACAATCCGAAGATCAACCCGCTGCCCCAGTGCCAGCCCCACCACCAGGCCATGAGCATGCCCAGCGCGGTCGCCAGCCCCATCTGCACCACCGCGCCGGGCACGGCGATGCGTTTCACCGCCAGCAGGTCATTGAGCGAGAAATGCAGCCCGACACCGAACATCAGCAGCATGATGCCGATCTCCGACAGTTGGGAGGCGATATGCATGTCGGCCACGAATCCGGGCGTTGCCGGGCCGATGAGGATGCCGGCCACCAGATAGCCGACCAGCGCCGGCAACTTGATCCGCTCGGCGATGAACCCGAGGATCAAGGCAATGCCGAAGCCGGCTGCAATGGTGGTGATCAGCGTAATGTTGTGATCCATTCATCCCCTTTCATCGGATTGCCGGGTTGGGCGTGGCCGAAGGAAATCCTTGTTCGGCATGATGGTAACCCGCGAATACGTGCCACAAGCGCAGGGCATGGATGGCCGATCTTCCACTCTCTTCGTTGTGCCGAGACAAACCGAATTCGGGCCAGTCGCCCTGACCGCTTCAGCCTGGCCGGTCGTGCCCGTTCGGAGCCAGCCCTTTGCCGGTGGCTGCGGCGCAATTGGCATCGTGCCGATTCAGGACATCCCGGGATTCATGGGCTATAAAACTAACAGCGCCATTTCCGGGCTGCTGCTGCGGATACCCGCTCTGCCGGTGTGACGCAATCCATCCCAAGGAGTCAATCATGGACACCGCAAACCAAGGTTTCACCGTTCACAATTCCACTGTCGCCAACTATGTCGCCACCGACCCCCTGCAACGCGATCTGACGCAAAGCGGGCGTCTGCACGAGCCCGCGCAGATCCTCAGCAGCACCGACCCGATGACCGGGGTGGAAATCGAGGATCTGGCAGGCCATCCTTACCTGGTCGACGGCAATGTCACGATGTATTTCGAGACGGAGGCCACCCGCAAAGCCTTTATGGATATGCCGATCGATCACCCGTTTCATCTGGTCGACAACCCCACGGACGAGGGCTACGACGAGGGTTGATCCGGGCGCGCAATACGGCAGGCGACGCGGCCAGACGCGGTGGCGTCAGCCTGTTTTGCGCTCGCTGGCGAAGCGCTGGATCGTTGCGACGAAATCCGGGTCTTCGCCATACAGCAACGCCGGCAGCGCGGCGCGAAAGTCTTCGCGTTCGCACCATTCCTGCATGTAATCCGCCCACGACTGCCACAAACGCTGTTGCTGTCGGCTCATGTTGTCCTCGTACACCAGCACATAGGCACGTTCGAACAGGCTGACGAGGAGGGCGAACAGGACATGCTTGCGTTCCAGCTGATCTTCGGTGAGCGCGCAGGTCGAGTCGGGCGACAGCAGATGCAGGTCGGCGTTGTCGATGACCAGCCGCATGAAACTGGCGTATTCGTCCGACAGCCGCAGGAAGAGTTCTTCCTCGTCGCTCTGCCGGTCGCGGCGGCGGTCGAAGATATAGACGCCGATGGCAAGCGGCAGACCGATGACCGTGACGATGTAGCTGGCTGCTTCCAGCCATTCGAGTCCGCTCATTCACACCCCTCCTGCAAAATGATTCTGCCGCCACGCTTCGAATACCACCACGCTGACGGCGTTGGATAGGTTCATGCTGCGCGAACCCGGCAGCATCGGCAAGCGCAGGCGATGCGTTGTATCGAACTGCGCCAGCATGTCCGGCGGCAGGCCGCGTGATTCGGGGCCGAACAGCAGTACGTCGCCGGGCTGAAACGCGATGTCGGCGTAACGCGCACTGCCCTTGGTGGTGAGCGCAAACCAGCGCCGATCAGGTAGCGCAGCCTGCACCGCGTCCCAATCCGCATGTACCCGCACGCAGGCCATGTCGTGATAGTCCAGCCCGGCGCGCGCCACCTGTTTGTCGCTGAGGTCGAAGCCCAGCGGCTCGATCAGGTGCAGGCGGCAGCCGGTGTTGGCAGCCAGGCGGATGAGGTTGCCGGTGTTGGGCGGAATTTCGGGTTGATATAAAACGATGTCAAACATCGGCGATGCCCTGAAGAAAGGATTCCGGTTCACTCTGGACGCGTGTGCCCTTAAGGGCAGAAGCCCATGTGGAGTCGTATGCCCTAAAATAAACCATCTTACGAAAGGCGCATTGTATGGTTCCCTACCTCACCACTGCACTGACCGGCCCGCTGCTCGAACTGGAAAAGCGCCTGCTCGACGCGCAGCCGACCATCGAGCACTGGTTCCGCCAGCAATGGAAGGAGCAGGCCGCACCGTTCTATACCTCGGTGGACATTCGCAACGCCGGCTTCAAGCTGGCGCCGGTCGACACCAATCTGTTTCCCGGCGGTTTCAACAATCTGAACCCGGCCTTCATGTCCTTGAGCATCCATGCTGCGATGGGCGCAGTGGAAAAAATCTGCCCCGATGCACAGCGTTTGTTGCTGATTCCCGAAAACCACACCCGCAACACCTTCTACCTGCAAAACGTGGCGGTGCTCGCGCACATCCTGCGCCAGACCGGCCTGATCGTGCGCATCGGCACCCTGATTCCCGAAGTCACCCAGCCGACCACGCTGGAACTGCCCGGCGGCGGGCGGCTCACGCTGGAACCGCTGATCCGCAAGGGCGACCGCATCGGACTGGAAGGCTTCGACCCCTGCGCCGTGCTGCTCAACAACGACCTGTCGGCGGGCGTGCCGGACATCCTGAAAGATATCGAGCAGACCATCATGCCGCCATTGCATGCGGGCTGGGCCACCCGCCGCAAGTCGCTGCACTTCAAGGCGTATCAGCATGTCGCAGGCGAGTTCGCGCGTCTGATCAACATCGACCCGTGGCTGATCGATCCCTACTTCGATCACTGCGGCAAGATCGATTTTCATGCGCGCCAGGGCGAGGACTGCCTGGCCGACAAGGTCAGCAAACTGCTCGACAAGATCAAGCTCAAGTACGCCGAGTACGGCATCGACCAGCCGCCTTTCGTCATCGTCAAGGCCGACGCCGGCACCTACGGCATGGGCATCATGACCGTGAAATCGCCCGACGACGTGCGCGAACTCAACCGCAAGCAGCGCAACAAGATGGCGGTCGGCAAGGAAGGCATGGACATCAGCGAAGTGCTGATCCAGGAAGGCGTCTACACCTTCGAGAGCATCAACGACGCCATCGCCGAGCCGGTGGTCTACATGCTCGACCACTTCGTCGTCGGCGGGTTTTACCGCGTGCACACCGGACGCGGCATCGACGAAAACCTCAACAGCCCCGGCATGCACTTCGTGCCGCTGGCGTTCGACGAAACCTGCGTGATGCCCGACCGCGGCGCCAATCCCGACGCCAGCCCGAACCGCTTTTACGCCTACGGCGTGATCGCGCGGCTGGCGATGCTGGCCGCCAGCATCGAGCTCGACGAAGCCTTGAACGAAGCCGCATGAAGCTGCTGTTCATCGTCGACCCGCTGGCCGGGCTCAAGCCTTACAAGGATTCGAGCGTGGCGATGATGCGCGCCGCCCATGCACGCGGCCATGCCGTGTTTGCCTGCGAGGCGGGGCAACTCTATGTGCGAAACGGCCTTGCCTGCGCGGATTGCGACGCGCTCGACATCCTGCCCGGCGACGACTGGTTCCGCGTACAGCGCAAAAAGGAATACACGCTCGCCGACTTCGATGCCGTCGTCATGCGCACCGACCCGCCGGTCGATACCGACTATCTGCTCGCCACGCATCTGCTCGGCGTCGCCGAGGCCAACGGCGCACGTGTGTTGAACAGCCCCTCGGCGCTGCGGGATTTCAACGAAAAACTCGCCATCCTGAATTTTCCGCACTTCATCGCCCCCACCCTGGTGGCCGCGCAGGCCGTGGAGATCGAGGCCTTTCTCATCGAGCATGGCGACATCATCGTCAAGCCGCTCACCGAAATGGGCGGCGCCGGCATCTTCCGGCTGACCGTTGACGACCCCAACCGCAACGCCATTCTGGAAACCCTGACCCACCATGGCCGCCGCGCCATCATGGCGCAGCGCTACCTGCCCGAAATCAAGGATGGCGACAAACGGATCCTGCTGATCGACGGCGAAGTGGTGCCGTGGGCGCTCGCGCGCATCCCCAAGGCGGGCGAAACGCGCGGCAACCTCGCCGCCGGCGGCACCGCCCGCGCGCAACCGCTGTCCACACGCGACCGCGAAATCGCCGAGACCATCGCGCCGTGGGCGCAAGCCAACGGCATCTTCCTCGCCGGGCTCGACGTGATCGGAGACTGCCTCACCGAAATCAACGTCACCAGCCCCACCGGGTTTCAGGAGATTGCGGCGCAGACGGGGCATGATGTGGCGAAGCAGTTCGTGGACGCGATCGAACGCGCATGCATCTGACCCGTGCGCTGTGGGTGTGCCTGCTGGTTGGCGTGCTCGCTGCGTGCAGTCCGCCGCCGCTGGTTCAACAACAGTCTTACGTGTTCGGCACACTGGTCGAGATCAGTGTGGTCGGCGCGCCCGAAGCCCAGGCACGCACAGCGACGAACGCCGTACTGGCACGTTTCGATCACCTGCACCGCACGCTGCACGCCTGGCAACCGAGCGAGTTGTCGCGGCTGAACGCTTTGCTGGCGAAAGGCGAACGTGCGACTGTCACCCCGGAACTGGCGGCGATGTTGCGAGACGCGCAGGCGCTGGCGGCACAGTCGAACGAATTGTTCAATCCCGCGATTGGCGGCCTGATTGCGCTGTGGGGGTTTCATGCCGACACGCCGCAATCGCGGGTGCCCGATGCCGCGGCGATTGCCGGGTGGGTGAAGCGGCAGCCGCGCATGGGTGATTTGCACATTGAAAACAACGCGGTCTGGAGCGACAACCCGGCGGTGCAACTCGATCTGGGCGGCTATGCCAAGGGGCGTGCGCTGGACGACGCGGTGACGATCCTGAAACAACACGGCATCGAGAATGCGCTGGTGAACATTGGCGGCAACGTGATCGCGCTGGGTGCGCATGGCGACCGCCCGTGGCGCGTCGGCATCCAGCATCCGCGCAAGGCGGGGACGCTGGCGACGCTCGATTTGCGCGACGGCGAGGCGATTGGCACTTCGGGCGATTACCAGCGCTATTTCGAGGTGGGCGGGCAGCGTTACTGCCATCTGATCGATCCGCGCAGCGGCCGGCCGGCCAGCGGGATGCAGTCGGTGACGATTCTCACAGGGGGTGAACGCGCAGGCACGCGCTCGGACGCGCTGTCGAAGCCGCTGTTCATCGACGGCGCGGCGCGGCTGGCAGACCACGCGGCGCGGCTGCGCATCGACGCCTATCTGGCGGTGGACGCCGCCGGCAAAATGCAGGTCTCGCCGGCGATGCAGGCCCGGCTTCGTTAGAATGCTGTTTTGAATCTGACCTTCCAACAATGATAGGCATCCTCATCGTCGCCCACGGTTCGCTCGCCGACAGTCTGGTCGAATGCGCCACCCACGTGCTGGGGCAACGCCCGCGCGGCCTCGCCACGCTGGATTTCATCGGCCACGCCGACCCCGATGAGCGGCAGAAAGCCTTGCAGGTGCGGCTGGCCGAGCTGGATGAAGGCGACGGCATCCTGGTGCTGACCGATGTCTACGGCGCCACCCCCAGCAACACGCTGTGTCGGCTGCTCGAACCGGATCACATCGAAGGCGTTTCCGGCGTCAATCTGCCGATGCTGCTGAAGGCACTGAACTACCGCGACACCCTGAACCTGCAACAACTCGTCGTGCGCATCGTCGAAGGCGGGCGCAACAGCATCAACCACATTTCCGAGACCATGTGCCATGCAGCAACGGGACGTTGAAATCGTCAACAAGCTGGGGCTGCACGCCGCGCCCGTCGGCCAAGCTCACGCAACTGGCATCGAGCTTTTCGAGCAATGTCCACATGGCGCGCAACGGTCGCCGCATCAATGCCAAGAGCATCATGGGCGTGATGATGCTGGCTGCCGCCAAGGGCAGCACGGTGACGCTGGAAACCGACGGCGAGGACGAGGTCGCAGCCATCGACGCGCTGGCTGCGCTGATCGAAAGCGGCTTCGGCGAGGAGCTGGCATGAGCTTCAGCCTGCACGGCATCGGCGTCTCCGGCGGCATCGCCATCGGCTATGCGCACATCACGTCCAATGCGCGGGTCGAAGTGCCGCAGTACATGCTCGACCGCAAGTACATCAAGGACGAACTGGCGCGCTTCGACGAGGCCATCCTCGCCACCCGCGCCGAACTGGAAACGCTGCGCAGCCACATCCCCGCCAATGCACCAGCGGAGTTGTCGGCTTTTCTCGACATGCACCTGATGTTCCTCGGCGATTCGATGATCGCCGAGGCGCCCAAGCGCCTGATCCGCGAAACCCAGTGCAACGCCGAATGGGCGCTGGCGCAGCAGATGGAAGCGCTGGTGGCGCGCTTCGATGAAATCGAAGACGCCTATTTGCGCAGCCGCCAGGAAGACGTGGTGCAAGTGGTGCAGCGCGTATTGAAGGCGCTGCTCGGCCACCCCAGCCATTTGCCGCTGGATGTCGATTTCGACGTCGAGCGCATTCTGGTCGCGCACGAACTGTCGCCGGCCGACATGATCCTGTTCAAGAACGTGCATTTCGCCGCCTTCATCACCGATCTCGGCGGCACCACGTCGCATACCGCGATCCTGGCGCGCGGCATGGCGATGCCGTCGGTGATGGCGCTGCACAATGCACGCAACCTGATCCGCGACCACGATCTGCTGATCGTCGACGGCCGCGACGGTGTGGTGATCGTCAACCCGGACGAGTCGGTGCTGGCCGAATACCGGCTGCGGCAGAACCAGTGGCGCATCGACACCGACAAGCTGAAACGGCTGAAAACCAGCAAGTCGGCGACGCTCGACGGCACCCCGGTCGAACTGATGGCGAACATCGAATTGCTGAGCGATATCGATGCGGTGAAGGCGGCCGGGGCACACGGCATCGGCCTGTTCCGCAGCGAATTCCTGTTCCTCAACCGCAGCGATCTGCCGACCGAGGAAGAGCAATACGAGTCCTACAAGACGGTGACGGAGGCGCTCGACGGCAAACCGGTCACCATCCGCACCCTCGACCTCGGCGCCGACAAGCAGGCGCCGTGGGGCCACACCGTGGCCGACAATCCGGCGCTGGGCCTGCGCGCGATCCGCCTCTGTCTGGCCGAGCCGGGGCTGTTCCATACCCAGTTGCGCGCGATTCTGCGCGCCTCGCACCACGGCCGGGTGAACATCCTGATTCCCATGCTGGCCAGTTTCATCGAATTGCGGCAAACCCTGCAACACATCGATATGGCGAAGGATGCGCTGCGTCGCGATGGCCTGAAATTCGACGAGGGCATTGCGGTCGGCGGCATGATCGAAATCCCGGCCGCGGCCCTGTCGGCCACTTTTTTCGCCGAGCAGCTGGATTTTCTGTCGATCGGCACCAACGACCTGATCCAGTACACGCTGGCGATCGATCGCGCCGACGACAGCGTGGCGCATCTGTACGACCCGCTGCATCCGGCGGTGCTGCAACCTGATTCAGCAGACCATCCGCGCCGGCGACAAGGCGGGCAAGCCGGTCTCGGTGTGCGGCGAAATGGCGGGCGATCCGCAGTTGACGCGATTGCTGCTGGGCTTGGGGCTGCGGACGTTTTCGATGCAGCCGGCGAGCCTGTTGCAGGTCAAGCAACAGGTGCTGAAATCGCATCTGGACGAACTGACGCCCGCCGCGCAGCGGCTGCTGAAAAACACCGATCCGGACAAGACGGCGCTGCTGCTGAATCGCCTGAACGGCTAGAGGCGGTTGCTAGGCGGCGAGCTGCGCCGCGAGGCGGGTGAGATCCAGCTTGTCCTGGCGCAGCTTGCCGATCTCCTGCTTGATCTGCGCCATGCGGCTGTGCAGCGTGCCCATGTTTTCCAGAATCCGTTGCAGGCTGGCCAGCCGCGTGTCGAGATACTGCTTGTGTTCGCGGATGCGCGTCATCACCGGGTCGAGCGCGATGCGCAGCCAGCGCTCGGCTTCCGCGCGCGCCAGCTTGAACGCCTTGCGCGCTTCTTCGGCCAGCCCGGCATAAAAGCGCCGGATCATGAAACGCTTTTCCAGCAGCAGGTTGGCGGGATCCTTGCAGAACGCCTCGGTCTCGCGCATCAGCGCTTCCAGCCGGTTGCGATAGGCTCCCAGATCCAGCCGCGGCACCTGCATTTTGGGCAGGTTGTGCTGGCGATGAAAATTGGTATAGGCGCGATCGAGCGCGTCCAGCATGTTGTCGGCCAGTTGCGTGGCTTGCTGGAGGCGGTCATTCATCTGCTCGCTCAGCTGGCGAATGCTCCCGGTCAGCCCGCGCGTGGTCATGCTGGATTCCATGGCCTGGCGGCCGGCGGAGCAGATGGCGTCCAGCGTCTCTTCCGACAAATTCGCCAGCAGATGTTCGCCCTGTCCCTTCACCATCTTGCGGGTGATCTTGAACTGCACCGCGGTGGCGTCGTAACTGTCCTTCTGCTGTTGCAGGCTGGCGCGGGTCTGCTCGATCAGTTCGCGGTTCTTGCCCGACAGCTGGGTCAGCTGGATCAGTTCGTCGCTGCTGCGCTTGAGCTGTGCAACCAGATCCACCCGGCTCTCGTCGAGCAGAACCGTCACCTCGCGGCTGACCGCGTGATAGAGCATGTCGCGGCGCGCCGGAATCACCTGGTGCACCAAGAGGTATTCCAGCGACTCGATGCCGGAACGCACGCGCAGGGCGGCATCGCCACGAATCTTCGCCGCCAGCGCCTTCTGCGCCGACACGGTAAACACCCGGCTGCGGGGCAATTTCAGCACGCGCGCGGTTTCTTCGGCCTGCCGTTCGATGGTGGCCTGCACTTCGGCATCGCTTTTGAGTTCGTCCCACAGCATGTCGATCTTGTTCAGCACCGCAATGTGGTAGTTGGCGTGGCGATGCACATGCTTTTGCCAGATTTCCAGGTCCGAACGCGTCACCCCGGTGTCGATTCCCAGCAGATACATCACCGCGTGCGCATTGGGAATCACCGACAGCGTGAGTTCGGGTTCGGCGCCCAGCGCGTTGAGTCCGGGGGTGTCGAGGATCGTCAATCCGGCCTGCAACAGGGGGTGCGGATAATTGACCATGGCATAGCGCCAGGCCGGCACCTCCACCGTGCCGTCCGGACGCAGCTGGTGGCGCTCGCTGGCGTCCTCGCCATTCCACAGTCCGAGCTCGATCGCCTCCACCGCCGGCATCGGCCGGGTTTCGGTGAGCTTTTTCAAACATTGCTGCATCTGCTTCGGATCGGTCGGGTCGAGCGCCACCCGGCACCATTCGATCGGCATGTGCTTGAGCCGCGCCAGCGATTCGTCGCGACGGCGGGTTTCGATCGGCAGCAGCAGGAGACTCGGCGCTTCGTCGGCATTGGCGTACAGCTCGGTCGGGCACATCGTGGTGCGCCCGGCGTCGGACGGCAACAGACGCTGGCCGTGATCGGCAAAAAACAGGGCATTGATGAGTTCGGTCTTGCCGCGCGAAAACTCGGCGACAAACGCCACCACCAGCTTGTCCTGGCGCAGGCCGGACGCGGTGTCGGCCAGGCGCAGGGTGCGTTCGGCATCGATGCCGTGCTGACGGTCGAGCCAGTCGGCGTAGTCGGTAATCGCGGTTGCCAGCCGCATGCGTCGTTCGCTGTAGTCGGCGACTTCCTGTTCGAGGTGAATGCTCATGTTTTGCTATTTTTTGTCCACACCAATGTCTCGCCAAGGTGCGGCGACGCCGCACACTGCCACTGTTTTCTGTCGCGAAGACTCCCCCCGCACCAGACGTACCGCTGACTTGGGCACGCCGAGTTGCGCCGCCAGCCATGCCAGCAGGTGCGTATTTGCCTTGTTATCGACTGGTGGCGCGGCAATCTTTAATTTCAGGCGGCCGCCGTGTTCGCCGACTGCCTCGGTGACTTTGGCGCCCGGCTGGACGTGCAGATCGATCAGCCAGTCGGCGCCGTCGCGGCGCGCCCAGACAGGCGGTTCATTCAGTTTCAAAACCCGATCAGAGGGCGGCAAGCAGCATGCGCTCAAGCGCCAGGATCGGCACCATCAGGATCAGCTGGCACAGGATGAACAGCGCCAGCGGCGTCAGATCGACATTGGCGACCGTCGGCACAATGCGCCGCAACGGACGCAGGAAAGGTTCGGTCAATTCGTAGATCACCGGCACCAGCGGAGTGCTGGAATTGACCCACGACAAGACCGCGCGCACCAGGGTCAGGCCAATAATCAGATAAATCGTCAGGCTCAGCAAACGCACGGCTGCCAGCCCCAGCATCACCGGCCACACCTTGCCGCCCGCCAGCGCAAACGGATAGTCGTTCAGCCAGTAGCCCGATGCCACCACTGCCAGTTCGACCAGCCAGGCCAGCAGCAGACACGCCCAGTCGAGCCCGAGAAAACCCGGTATTACCCGGCGCAGCGGCTTCACCGCAAAATCGGTCAGGGCGACGATGAACTGGGCGAAGGGATTGCGAAACGGCACCCGGAACAGCTGCATCATGAAGCGCAGCAGCACCGCAATCACGAACAGATTGCCGAGCGTCTGGATCAGGAAAGCCAGTGCGCCTGCGATCATGCCAGCCGCCCCAGTTCATCGCCGAGTTCGGCGCTGCGGCGGCTGGCCGCCTCCACCGCCTGGCCGAAGGCGGGTTTGACTGCTGCGGCTTCCAGCGCGGCGATGCCGCGCTCGGTGGTGCCGCCCTTGGAGGTGACGCGCTGACGCAGCAGCGCTGGTTCTTCACCTGATTCCAGCGCCAGCTTGGCCGCGCCGAAAAAGGTTTGCAGCGCCAGCTGGCGCGCGGTGGCGGGCGCCAGTCCCTGCGCCACCGCCGCCGCTTCCAGCGATTCGATGCAATAAAACACATAGGCCGGGCCACTGCCCGAGACGGCGGTCACCGCATCCAGCAGCGTCTCGTCGTCCACCCACACCACGCCGCCGACGGCGCGCAGCACCGCCTCGGCCTGTGAACGCGCCTCCTGGTTGACCGCGGGCGACGCGAACAGCCCGGCAATCCCGGCCTGCACCAGCGCCGGGGTGTTGGGCATGGCGCGCACGATGCGGTCGTGGCCGCCCAGCCAGCGGGCGAGGTCGGCCACCCGCACGCCGGCGGCAATCGACACGACCAGATGGCCGGCCAGTTTCGTCGACAGCGCGGCCGCCACCTCGGGCAGGGTCTGCGGTTTGACCGCCAGCACGATCAGGGGATGCAGCCGCGCCTGCGACAGGTCGCTATGGGTGACCACGCCGAAGCGCGCAGCCAGCTGCGCCCGTGCGTCGGGGTTGATTTCCACCACCTCGATATCGGTCGGCTGCGCGCCGCTGGCAATCAGGCCGCCGACGATGGCAGCGGCCATGTTGCCGCCGCCGATGAAGCTCACTTTATGCATGTGTGTTCCTCTCACCAAAGAGTGCTGTGCCAATTCGCACGATCGTTGCGCCTTCCAGTATGGCCGCTTCGAGGTCGGCCGACATGCCCATCGACAGGGTATCGAGCGCGTGGCCGCGCGCGACCAGCGCCTCGAACGCCATCCGCACCTGCCGGAAGGCGGCGCGCTGGGCAGCGATGTCGGTTGCCGGCGCCGGAATCGCCATCAGCCCGCGCAACTGCAAACCGGGCAGGGCGGCCACGGCGTCGGCCAGGGCCGGCAGTTCAGCCGCCGTCACCCCGCCCTTGCTGGCTTCGCCGCTCACGTTGACCTCGATGCACACCTGCAAGGGCGGCAAGTCGACGGGGCGCTGCGCTGACAGCCGCTCGGCGATTTTCAGCCGGTCGACGCTATGCACCCAGCTGAAGTGCTCGGCGATGGCCCGCGTCTTGTTGCTCTGGATCGGCCCGATGAAATGCCACACCAGCGGCAAATCGCGCAGCTGCGTCTGTTTGTCCAGCGCTTCCTGCACGTAGTTTTCGCCGAATTCGCGCTGGCCGCAGGTGGCCAGCTCACGCACTGCCGCCGCGCTCATGGTTTTGCTGACCGCCAGCAGACGTACCGTCGCGATGTCGCGCCCGGCCTCGGCAGCGGCGCGCGCGATGCGTGCCTGCACGGCGTGAAAACGCTCGTTCGGGGCAATCACGGTGGCGGTCATGTCAGGCTCAAGTTTGCGCGTTTCCGGGCCGTTATCTGTTGCGATTATTATTGAACACAAACCCTGTTCAATAACAGCCATGATTAAATTGTTATCGATCCGAAGCGCAATCCGGCTTTCAAGGTATTTCGCCAAGCCGCCTGCCCTGGCGGTTTCAAGCGGCTTCGTTTCGGATCGATAAAGTCAAAACCGCACCAACACTGAACGAGGCACGCGTGGACATTTCCGAACTGCTGGCATTTGCCGTCAAGAACAAAGCCTCCGACCTGCACCTGTCGTCGAGCCTGCCACCGATGATCCGGGTCAACGGCGACGTTCGCCGCATCAACCTGCCGCCGATGGAACACAAGGACGTGCACCGGATGGTGTACGACATCATGAACGACAGCCAGCGCAAGGTATACGAAGAAACGCTGGAACTCGACTTCTCGTTCGAAATTCCCTCGCTGGCACGCTTCCGTGTCAACGCCTTCAATCAGCAATACGGCGCCGGCGCGGTGTTCCGCACGATTCCGTCCAAGGTGCTGACGCTGGAAGAATTGAACTGTCCGCCCATTTTCAAGGAAATTTCCGACCAGCC
Organism: uncultured Hydrogenophilales bacterium; assembly: GCA_963818665.1. Classification (GTDB taxonomy): domain Bacteria; phylum Pseudomonadota; class Gammaproteobacteria; order Burkholderiales; family Thiobacillaceae; genus Thiobacillus. The sequence continues at coordinate 125,179 of CAWFTM010000011.1, forward strand.
GCGTGGCATCGTGCTGGTGACCGGGCCGACCGGTTCCGGCAAATCGACCACGCTGGCGGCGATGATGGACTACGTCAACGAGAACCAGTACGCGCACATCCTCACCGTCGAGGACCCGATCGAATTCGTGCACCAGAGCAAGAAATGCCTGATCAACCAGCGCGAGGTCGGCCCGCACACGCTGTCGTTCAACAACGCCCTGCGCAGCGCGCTGCGGGAAGACCCGGACGTCATCCTGGTGGGCGAATTGCGCGATCTCGAAACCATCCGCCTCGCGCTGACCGCTGCTGAAACCGGTCACCTGGTGTTCGGCACCCTGCACACCTCGTCGGCCGCGAAAACCATCGACCGCGTGGTCGATGTGTTCCCGGCGGCGGAAAAGGAAATGGTGCGTTCGATGCTGTCCGAATCGCTGCGTGCAGTGATCTCGCAGACGCTGTTGAAGACCAAGGACGGCAACGGCCGCGTGGCAGCGCACGAAATCATGATCGGCACCCCGGCGATCCGCAACCTGATTCGCGAGGGCAAGGTGGCGCAGATGTATTCTTCGATCCAGACCGGCGGCAACATCGGCATGCAGACGCTCGACCAGTGCCTGCAGGACCTGGTCAAGCGCAATATGGTCGCCTCCAGCGTGGCACGCAACGCGGCACAGAACAAGGACGCCTTCTTCGGCTGAGGAATAGAGCAATGAATGCAGAAAAAACCGTCCACGACCTGCTTCGGCTGATGCTGGCGAAGAACGCCTCCGACCTTTTCATTACCGCCGGCTTTCCACCCGCGATCAAGGTCGACGGCAAGATTACCCCGGTGTCGAACCAGACCCTCACCCCCGCCCACACCAGTGAACTGGCGCGCTCGATCATGAACGATCGGCAGTGGGCCGACTTCGAGGCGACCAACGAATCCAACTTCGCCATCAGCCCGCCCGAGATCGGCCGCTTCCGCGTCAACGTGTTCGTGCAACAGGGGCGCGTCGGCATCGTGATGCGGACGATCATCACGAAAATCCCGAAAATGGACAGCCTGAATCTGCCGCCGATCCTGCGCGACGTGGCAATGATCAAGCGCGGCCTGGTGATTTTCGTGGGCGCCACCGGCTCCGGTAAATCGACCTCGCTCGCAGCGATGGTGGGCTATCGCAACGAAAATGCCGCCGACCACATCATCACGGTCGAAGACCCGATCGAATACGTGCATGAGCACAATAAGTCCATCATCACCCAGCGCGAAGTCGGCATCGACACCGACAACTGGTTCTCCGCGCTGAAGAACACGCTGCGTCAGGCGCCCGACGTCATTCTCATCGGCGAAATTCGCGACCGCGAGACCATGGAATACGCCATCGCCTTCGCCGAAACCGGCCACCTGTGCCTGTCGACGCTGCACGCCAACAGCGCCAACCAGGCGCTCGACCGCATCATCAACTTCTTCCCGGAAGAGCGCCGCGACCAGCTGCTGATGGATTTGTCGCTCAACCTCAAGGCTTTCATTTCGCAGCGCCTGATTCCGCGCAAAGGCACGACCGGCCGCGTCGCCGCCGTCGAAATCCTGCTCAACTCGCCACTGATCGCCGATCTGATCTTCAAGGGACACGTCCACGAGATCAAGGAGCTCATGTCGAAATCGCGCGAACTCGGGATGCAGACCTTCGACCAGGCGCTGTTCGATCTTTACGAAGCCGGGATGATTTCCTACGAGGACGCGCTCAGGAACGCCGACAGCCTCAACGACCTGCGCCTGCAGATCAAGCTGCACGGCCAGGAGGCCAAGGGCCGCGACATGATGGCGGGGCTGGATCACCTCGATATCGTTTGAGGTATTCCGCCAATGAAAAACAGGGTGCCTGGCACCCTGTTTTTCATTGATGTTCCAGTAAAAAGACCAGCCCTTATTCGGGATTGATCACGACCTTCACCTCCAGCCCCTGATTGCCCGGCAACGCCTTGATCGCTTCGGCCGCAGCTTTAAGGGCGGCCTCCTCGCCGCCGTATTTCACCGCCAGATGGTCGTCGTCCGGCATCGGTGCGCCGACGGACATGGGAATGATCGAGGATTTGCCGCTGCCCGACGAACCAAAATCGGCCACCAGATAGTAGCTGCGGTAGACCTCCGCGCCGTCGTTGAGGGTGCCGGTCAGTCTAATCGATGCGGTAATCATGGCCAGTCGCTCGTCAGTGGAATGAAGCACAGACACCGATGCAGCGACGGGGTTCCGCCCTACCCGTAAAGGGCAGGCCGTGGTTGCAAAGACGCCAGCGCCTCAACAACCACGCTCAAACCGCGGGGGCGGAGGGCTTTTTATCGCGCATCGATCCGGCAATCAGCTTGTACTGCAGGAAACGGGTTTCGATCGGCCCGTTGAACAGCGGAATGCGGCGGCTGGCTTTCAGCCCCATCAACTTCGGCAGCAGCGGATCGCCGGAAATGATCCACGCGTCCCAGCCACTGAAGTTTTTCTTCAGCCAGTCGCCCAGCAAGGGATACCAGTCGGCCAGATCCTCGGCTTCGCCCAGGCGTTCGCCGTAGGGCGGGTTGGTGACGATGGTGCCCACCGGGGTCGGCGGCGTCAGTTCGAGCGCATCGGACAGTTTCAGTTCGATGGCATCGGCATAGCCTGCGGCGGCGAGATTGTTGCGCGCCTTGTCGAGCACCCAGCGATCCTGGTCGGCGCCAAAAATCGGCAGCGGTTTCAAGGGCTTCTCCTGCGCGCGCGTCTCGTCCTTGATGCGCTTCCACAAGGCCGCATCGAAATCGCGGTAATGCTCGAAGGCAAAATGCCGCCCCCGCCCCGGCGCGCGATTCAGTGCCATGTCTGCGGCTTCGAGCAGGATGGTACCGGCGCCGCACATCGGGTCGAGCAGCGGCGTGCCGGGCTCCCAGCCGGACAGCATCAGCAGCCCGGCGGCGAGGTTTTCCTTGATCGACGCCGCGCTCGCCTCGGCCTTGAAGCCGCGCTTGAACAGCGGCACGCCGCTGGTGTCGAGATAAAAGGTCACCGCGTCCGGGGTGAAGAAGGCATATATCGGCACGTCCGGCGCCTCGGTGTCGACGCTCGGGCGCTCGCGGGTTTCCTCACGGAAGCGGTCGCAGATCGCGTCCTTGATCTTGAGCGTGATGAAGTTGAGGCTTTTCAGCGGCGCGTTCTGCGCGCCGACCTTCACTGCGATGGTTTTGTGCACATCGAACCAGTCCGGCCACGGCAGGTCGAGTGCGGCGCGGTAGATGTGTTCTTCCTTGTGATAACGCGTGTAGCCGACCTTGCGCAGGATGCGTGTGGCAATCCGCGAAGTGAGATTGGCGCGCATCTCGGCGGCGGCGTCGGCCATGAACAGCACTCCGGCCGGCAGTTGCCGCACGATCTTCGCACCGGCGGCGACGAGCTCTGTCTCCAGCAACGGCTCCAGCCCACGCGGGCAGGTGGCGAAATGGCTGGCAGGCGGCAACACCTCGCGTTCGGGACGGGCGGAATGCGGCGTTTTACTGCGGCGGGGTTCGGGTTTCAAACGGGACTTTCAGAAAGGATTAAAACGGCTTCAGCACTACCAGCAGCACGATGACCAGCAGCACGATCACCGGAATTTCGTTGAACCAGCGGAACCAGACATGCGATTGGGTGTTCTCACGGGCTTCGAACTGGCGCAGGCGTTTGCCGCACACATGGTGATAGCCGATCAGCCCGACGACCAGCGCGAGCTTCGCCCACAGCCAGTTCATGCTGAGCGGAAAATACGCCAGCCACAGCCAGCTGCCGGTAATCAAGGTCAGCCACATGATCGGGGTGACAAACCGATACAATTTGCGCGCCATCAGCAGCAGGCGGTCATAGGCCGCATCATGGGTTTCCATCGCCAGATTGACGAAGATGCGCGGCAGGTAGAACAGCCCGGCGAACCAGCTCACCACCATCACGATATGAAACGATTTCAGCCACAACATGGATAGACAAGCCCTGATCAAAGAAATGGACGCCAAGTCCGCTGACCCTGATTTTACTGGGTTTGATCGCCTGGCTGTGGTTTCGCCCGCCCGCCGAGGTCAGCGAGGACAACCGCGCAGTCTCGCCCTGGCATGTGACCCTGCCCGATGGCCGGGTGCTGACCAGCGAGGCCCTCAAGGGCAAAGTCGTGCTGGTCAATTTCTGGGCAACCTGGTGCCCTTACTGCCGCAAGGAAAAGCCGGTGATCGACGCTTTCTGGCAGGACACGCGCGGCAAGGGATTCGAGGTCGTCTCGATCAGCATCGACGACTCGCCGGAAAAAATCGCCGCCTGGATGCAGGACAAGGGCTACGCCTTCATGGCGGCGCCGACCAACGCCTCGGTCGCCGCGGCATTCGGCAACGTGACCAGCGTGCCGACTTCGTTCATCGTCGATGCCGACGGCCACATCCGCCACAAGGTCGCCGGGCAACTGCACGCTGCCCGGCTGGAAAAACTGGTTGCGCCCCTGCTCCCCGGCCAAGCTCATGAATGAATTACCCGACAGCCTTGCGGCTGGGGCACAAGCCCGCCTCACCGAACTCGAAGCCAAGCTCGCCTTCACCGAAGACCTGGTCGATACGCTCAACCAGACGGTCATCCGCCAGCAGGCGCAACTTGATTCGATCCAGCAGCAACTGCGGCTGCTGCATCAGCGGATGCAGGATGCCCTGCCGGAAGAAGCGCGCAGCCTGCGCGACGAGCTTCCGCCGCATTACTGATCGGACTTACTCCGCTTGCACGGCGATCTTCACCACCAGCTTGCGGATGAAACCATCGCTTACCAGCGGCGCATGCGCATCGTCGGGGAAGAACAGGCAGAACGATCCGGCCGGGGTGGCGACCCAGCTTGACGGGACGTCGTTGAAAAAGCGGATGTCGCGCGCGGCATCGTAATCCGTTGACGGGTTCACGCATTCGGCCACTGGCTTCCAGCCCATTTCGTCGATGCCTTCAAGCACCAGCTGGATGTCGATGTAACGACGGTGGCATTCGAGCTTCGCTTCTGACCGGGTACGGCCGGCACACGCTTCGACGATGACGAAAATGTCCTCACCCTGCACCGCATGTTTGCCCGGCGCCAGCGCATTCAAGTCGGTGTGGCGCAGGAATTCGAACGCGCGCGCAAACAGCGGATGCAGCGCGTAATACCGTTCAGCGTCGGTGAGGGCGGCAATGATCATCAGCGGTTGATCGGCTTGTAGCGTATCCGCTTCGGCTTCGCGCCTTCTTCACCCAGGCGCTTCTTCTTGTCGGCTTCGTATTCCTGATAGTTGCCGGGGAAGAACACCACCTGCGAATCGCCTTCGAAGGCGAGGATGTGGGTGGCGATGCGGTCGAGGAACCAGCGGTCGTGGGAGATCACCAGCACGCAGCCGGCGAATTCGAGCAGCGCGTCTTCCAGCGCGCGCAGGGTTTCCACGTCGAGATCGTTCGACGGTTCGTCGAGCAGCAGCACGTTGCCGCCGGCGATCAGCGTCTTCGCCAGATGCAGCCGGCCGCGTTCGCCGCCGGAGAGGTTGCCGACGATTTTCTGCTGGTCGCCGCCCTTGAAGTTGAAGCGGCCGAGATAGGCGCGCGACGGAATTTCGTAGCGGCCGACGGTGAGGATGTCGCGGCCTTCGGCGACTTCGTCGAACACGGTTTTATTCGCGGCGAGCGCATCGCGGCTTTGATCGACGTAGGCCAGCTTCACGGTCTGGCCGATGACGACCTCGCCGGAATCCGGTTTTTCCAGACCCGTGATCATCTTGAAGAAAGTCGATTTGCCCGCGCCGTTGGGGCCGATGATGCCGACGATGGCGCCGGGCGGAACGCTGAAGCTGAGGTTGTCGATCAGCAGGCGGTCGCCGAAGGCTTTCGACACGCCGTTGAATTCGATCACCTTGTCGCCCAGCCGCTCGCCGACCGGGATGAAGATTTCCTGCGTTTCGTTGCGCTTCTGGTATTCGACCGAATTCAGTTCCTCGAAGCGCGACAGCCGCGCCTTCGACTTGGCCTGGCGCGCCTTGGGGTTCTGCCGCACCCATTCGAGTTCCTGCTTCATCGTCTTGATGCGGCCGAGCTCCTGCTTGCCCTCGGTTTCCAGGCGCGCCTCTTTCTGTTCCAGCCAGCTGGTGTAGTTGCCCTTCCACGGAATGCCGTGGCCGCGGTCGAGTTCGAGAATCCACTCGGCGGCGTTGTCGAGGAAGTAGCGGTCGTGCGTCACCGCCACCACGGTGCCGGGGTAGCGCACCAGGAACTGCTCCAGCCACTCGACCGATTCGGCGTCGAGGTGGTTGGTCGGCTCGTCGAGCAGCAGCATGTCGGGGTTGGACAACAGCAGCTGGCACAGTGCGACGCGGCGTTTTTCGCCGCCCGACAGGTTGCCGATCACGGCGTCCCATGGCGGCAGGCGCAACGCATCGGCGGCGATTTCCATCTGCGTGTCGAGGTCGGCGCCGGCGGTGGAGAGGATGGCTTCGCACTTCGCCTGTTCCTCGGCCAGCGTGTCGAAGTCGGCGTCGGGCTCGGCATAGGCGGCATAGATTTCATCCAGCCGCGTTTTCGCCGCGACGATCTCGCCGAGGCCCGCCTCCACCGCCTGGCGCACCGTGTGCGTCGGGTCGAGTTGCGGTTCCTGCGGCAGGTAGCCGATGCGGATGCCCGGCATCGGGATCGCCTCGCCTTCGATGTCGGTGTCCACTCCCGCCATGATGCGGATCAGCGAGGATTTTCCGGAGCCGTTGAGGCCCAGCAGGCCGATCTTGGCGCCGGGAAAGAAGCTCAGGGAAATGTCTTTCAGAATCTGCCGCTTCGGCGGCACGATCTTGCCGACACGGTTGAGGGAATAGACGTATTGCGCCATGAATGAAAATCCAGTGAGGGAGGGTGCGCGGACGCGCGGTTACGACAATTGCTCGTCGAGCAGCTTCCTGAGCCGGACGAAATCGAGCTCGCCGATTTTCTGCTCGATGATGCGGCCGTTCCTGCCAATGATGAAGCTGGTCGGCGTGAGGCGGACGTCATTGAACGCGCGGGCGTGATCGCCCTTCACGTCGAGCGCGACGGGAAACGGCAGCTGCCGGGTCTGTGCGAAATTGACCACGTGGTTGGGCGGATCGTAGGACATCGCCACCGCGATGATCTCGAAGCCCTTGTCCCGGTATTGCTTGTAGATTTCGATCATGCCGGGCATTTCCTTGATGCAGCCGGGGCAGGAGGTGGCCCAGAAATTCACCAGCACCACCTTGCCGCGCAGGCTGCCGAGCTGAATCGGGCGACCGTCGAGCGTGACGAAGGTGACATCGGGCGCGGCGGGTTTGCTCAGCATCGCGTAGGCAATCGCGGCAACGACGAGCAGGGCAATCGCGATGAAGGCGGCGGGTTTGGCGAATTTCATGGTCGGTTGAGGGGTAAGGAGTTAGCGGTAGGAGTGGGCGAGCGCAACGTAGTGCCGGGCGGAGTAGGCGAAATAGGCGATTTCGTCGTCGCTGAGCGGGCGTACCAGTTTGGCGGGGCGGCCGAGATAGAGATGGCCGGATTCGAGCACCTTGCCTTCCGGTACCAGCGACCCCGCGCCCAGCAGCACGTGTTTCCGGATCACGGCGCGATCGAGAATGATGCTGCCCATGCCGATCAGGCATTCGTCTTCGATCGTGCAGGCGTGCAGGATCACGGTGTGGCCGACGGTGACGCGCGCGCCGATGACCAGCGGCCCGCCCGCCGGGTTGGCCGGGGTCTTGTGCGATACGTGCAGCACGCTGCCGTCCTGGATATTGGTCGCCTCGCCGATGGCGATGGAATTGACGTCGCCGCGGATCACCGCGCCCGGCCACACCGAGGCGTCGGCGCCCAGCGTGACTTCGCCGATCACCGTGGCGCGCGGATGCACCCACGCGCCGGGGGCGAGTTGCGGCTGGACGCCGTGGTGCGGGGCAAGATTGTCTAAAGCCATGGTCGACAAGGGGTTGAAACACAGGGGAAGCGGGCTCAAATTATAATCGTCCCTGTTGCGTTCGCCGCGCGGTGGCTTTCCTCCGTGCCCTCTGCATTCTCTTTGTGAAAGATTTTCCATGACTGCCCCGATGGACAACCCCCTGCTCGATTTCTCCGGCCTGCCGCGTTTCGCCGAGTTCAAGCCCGAATACGTCACGCCCGCGGTCGACCAGCTGCTGGCCGACTGCCGCGCCGCCGTCGCGCACGCCATGGACGCCGCGACGCCCGCCGAATGGGACGCTTTCGTCAGCCCGATGGACGACGCCAACGAGAAACTGGGCCGCGCCTGGGGCCAGGTGTCGCACCTGCATTCGGTGATGGACTCGCCCGAGCTGCGCGAGGTGTACAACGCCAACCTGCCCAAGATCACCATTTATTACGCCGAACTGGGACAGAACGAGGCGCTTGTTCGGCAAGTTCAAGGCACTTGCCGCCAGCACCGGATTCGCCGCGCTGAACGCCGCGCAGAAGAAGATCGTCGAGAACGAGCTGCGCGATTTCCGCCTCGGCGGCGCCGAGCTGCCCGCCGAACAAGAAAGCCCGCTTCAAGGCGATCCAGGAAGAGCTTTCCGGACTGTCGGCCAAGTTCGAGGAAAACCTGCTCGACGCGACCAACGGGTTTGCGCTGTATGTCGACGATGCCGCCGAACTCGCCGGCGTGCCGGACGATGCACTCACGGCGATGCGCGCAGGCGGCTGAAAGCGATAGCAAGCCGGGCTGGAAATTCACCCTGCACATGCCGTCCTACCTGCCGGTGATGCAGTACGCCGACAACCGCGCCCTGCGCGAGACGCTGTACCGCGCCTATGTCACCCGCGCCTCCGAATTCGGCAAGGCCGAGCTGGACAACACCCCGCTGATCGCGCAAATCCTCAAGCTGCGCCGCGAAGCCGCACAATTGCTGGGGTTCAGGAGCTACGCCGAGGAATCGCTGGCCACCAAGATGGCCGACACCCCGGCCGAGGTGCTGAAGTTCCTGTCCGACCTCGGCGCCCGCGCCCAGCCCTACGCGGAAAACGACTTCGCCGAACTGCAAGGCCTTCGCCGCAGCCGAACTCGGCATCGCCGACCTGCAGGCGTGGGACAACGCCTACGCCTCGGAAAAACTGCGCGTCGCGCGCTACAGCTTTTCCGATCAGGAAGTGAAGCAGTATTTCCCCGAACACCGCGTGCTGGCCGGGCTGTTCAAGCTGGTCGAAACGCTCTACGGCCTGCACATCCGCGAGGACAAGGCGCCGGTGTGGCATCCGGACGTGAAGTTCTACACCTCACGCGACCGCGCCGGACAAATGGTCGGCCAGTTCTACCTCGACCTCTACGCGCGCGCCGTCCAAGCGCGGCGGCGCCTGGATGGACGACGCCATCACCCGCGCGCAGAAAGGTCGGCGCGCACGCAGACCCCGGTGGCCTATCTCAACTGCAATTTCGCCGCGCCGGTCGGCGACAAGCCCGCGCTGTTCACCCACGACGAAGTCATCACCCTGTTCCACGAATTCGGCCACGGCCTGCATCACCTGCTGACCCAGGTCGAAGAGCTGGGCGTCTCCGGCATCAACGGCGTCGAGTGGGACGCGGTCGAACTGCCCAGCCAGTTCATGGAAAACTTCTGCTGGGAATGGGATGTGCTGAAGCACATGACCCGCCACGTCGACACCGGCGCGGCGCTGCCCAAGGAACTGTTCGACAAGATGCTGGCGGCGAAGAACTTCCAGTGCGGCCTGCGGACCGTGCGCCAGATCGAGTTCTCCAGCTTCGACATGCACCTGCACGACGACTTCGACCCCAACGGCGGCCGCAGCGCGATGGATCTGCTGAACGAAATCCGCAAGGAAATCGCCGTGCATGCTGCCGCCCGCCTACAACCGCTTCCCCAACAACTTCTCGCACATCTTCGCCGGCGGCTACGGCGCGGGCTATTACAGCTACAAATGGGCCGAAGTGCTGTCGGCCGACGCCTACAGCCTGTTCGAGGAAAACGGCGTGCTGTCGCCCGAAGTCGGCCACCGCTTCTGGAGCGAAATTCTCGCCCAGGGCGGCGCCGCCCGGCGCTGGAATCGTTCAAGGCCTTCCGCGGCCGCGAACCGACCATCGACGCGCTGCTGCGGCACAACGGCATGGCTTAAAGTATGGCGCGGCCATGGCCGTTAATGCGGATGATTACGTCTTTCGGGAGCAAAACATGAAAGCTGGATTCATCCTGGTGGCGGCGTGGCTGGTAGCGGCAAGCACGCCGCTTGCGGCCGCCCAGTTGTATCAATGGAAGGATGCGCAGGGCCGCATGGTTTACAGCGACCAGCCACCCCCGGTCAGCGTCAGGAACGCCCAGCAAAAGTCGTTCAAGGGCAGCGTGATCGAAGGCGGCGAGTCCTACGCCGCCAGAACCGCGCGCGAAAAATCGCCCATCACCCTCTACGCCAGCGCATGCGGCGCCCCCTGCGACCAGGCGCGCAAGCTGCTCACCGACCGTGGTGCACCCTTCAGCAACAAGGACCCGCAAGCCAGCCCCGAAGCCCAGGCCGAACTGCAGAAGCTGACCGGCAAGCTCAGCGTGCCGGTGCTGGTGGTCGGCAGCGACAGGATCGACGGCTTCGAGGCCGGCCAATGGCAGGCCGCGCTCGACCGTGCCGGTTATCCCAAGTCCGCACCGTCCGCCAGCAAGGCAGCCCCCGCTGCTGCCGCTGAGCCCACACCCTAGACCTGAGCCTGCTGCAGCCACGCGGCTGCCCTAAAGGATTCATTTCAATACCCCCTTGCGGGGTACTCCGATCCACTATGGGCCAAAGCCCGTGTGGAATCGTATGCCCTAAAGGACTCCGATCCACTATGAGCTCTTGTGCCCTTAGGGTAGAAGCTCATGTGGAATCGTATGCGCTACACTCGGCGGCATGAAAATCGCCGCCTGGAACGTCAACTCGCTCAAAGTCCGCTTGCCCCAGTTACTGGACTTTCTCGCTACCCGCCAACCCGACGCGGTGTGCCTGCAGGAAACCAAACTCACCGACGACAACTTTCCCCGCGCCGAGCTCGAAGCGGCAGGCTATCGCGTGGTGTTCGCCGGGCAAAAGACCTATAACGGCGTCGCCATCGTCAGCCGGCTGGAAGCGGCCGATGTCGTGGTCGGCATCCCGGGATTCGAGGACGAACAGAAGCGCATGATCGCCGCCACGGTCGACGGCGTGCGCCTGGTGTGCGTGTATTGTCCCAACGGCCAGAGCCTCGATTCCGACAAATATCCCTACAAGCTCGCCTGGTACGACGCGCTCATCGCCTGGCTGCAAGACGAACTCGCGCGCCATCCCAAACTCGCCGTGCTGGGCGATTACAACATCGCGCCGGACGACCGCGACGTGCATGACCCTGAGGTGTGGAAAGACTGCGTGCTGGTGTCGGAGCCCGAACGTGCCCGCTTCCAGGCCCTGCTTGCGCTGGGTTTGCAGGACAGTTTCCGCCTGTTCGAGCAGCCGGAAAAAACTTTCTCGTGGTGGGATTACCGCATGATGGGGTTCCGCCGCAACCAGGGGCTGCGCATCGACCACATCCTGCTGTCCGCGCCGCTGGCGGCTGCCTGCGCGTCATCGACCATCGATCGCGACATGCGCAAGCTGGAACGGCCATCGGATCACGCGCCGGTGGTGGCGGAGATTCGTGACTGAGTGAATCTGGTGGAGAGGAGGAGGATCGAACTCCCGACCTCCGCATTGCGAACGCGGCGCTCTCCCAGCTGAGCTACCCCCCCGACGCGGCAAATTATAGCCTCAGCGGCGTGATGCGAAAAGCGTGCTGAGGCGCTGCGGCAGGTTGGGGCTCAAGCGGGCGGCGAGCCAGCCGAGCAGCACGCCGCTGCTGTTGGCCAGCACGTCGAGCGCGTCGGTCTGGCGGTTGGGGGTGAAGCCTTGCAGCCATTCGATGACGATGCCGAACAGCACCACGGCCATGGCGAGTCGCCAGCGTTTTTGCAGGATGAGCTGCGCCCACCAGAACATCAGCACGGCGTAGCCCGCCAGGTGGGCGATCTTGTCGCCATGCTCGACGCCCTCCTTGAAAGGCGGCGGCATCAGCGAGATGACCAGGGTGATGACTACGCCGAGCCAGCCGCATGCCCACCACATGCGATGGATCATGACGGCTGTTGTCCGGAGGCGCGCCGCGCCCAGCGCAGCATCGCCACGCCCGTGATCACCATCGGCAGCGACAGCCATTGCCCCATGCTCAAACCCAGCCCCAGCAGGCCGAGGAAACTGTCCGGTTCGCGCGCGAATTCGGCGAGGAAACGGAAGCTGCCGTAGCCGATGAGGAAGACGCCGGAGATCGCGCCGACCGGGCGCGGTTTGCTGGAATACAGCCACAGGATGAGCGAACAGCAGCAGGCCTTCGCCGGCGAACTGGTACAGCTGCGAGGGGTGGCGCGCAATGCCGTCGCCGGCCTGCGGGAACACCATGGCCCACGGCAGATCGGTGGCGCGCCCCCACAGTTCGCCGTTGATGAAGTTGCCGAGGCGCCCGGCGGCGAGCCCCAGCGGCACCAGCGGGGCGATGAAATCGGTGACGGCGAGCCAGCGCAGCTTGTGGTGGCGCGCGAACAGGGCCATCGCGAGGATGCACGCCGAGAAAGCCGCCGTGGAAGCTCATGCCGCCTTCCCACACTTTGCAGCATGTCGAGCGGATGCGCCAGGTATTCCATCGGCTTGTAGAACAGCACGTAGCCGAGCCGGCCGCCGACAATGGTGCCGAGCACGCCGTAGAACAGCGCGTCGTCGAGCATTTTCAGGCTCCACCCCGACCACGGGCGGTGCGCGATGCACCAGCGGCCGAGCAGGATCACCTGCGCGAAGGCGACGAGGTACATCAGGCCGTACCAGTGGATGGCGATGGGGCCGAGCTGCAGGGCGACGGGATCGAATTGCGGATGAACGAGCATGAGGTGTCCGGGTGGGGGCGGCGCGGGTAAAATGACCGGCTGATTATAAATGTGAGTGAGCATCATGCCTGACTACCGTTCCTGGACCACCACCCGCGGCCGCAACATGGCCGGTGCCCGTGCGCTGTGGCGCGCCACCGGCATGAAGGACGGCGACTTCAGCAAGCCGATCATCGCGATCGCCAACTCGTTCACCCAGTTCGTGCCCGGCCACGTGCACCTGAAGGACATGGGCCAGCTGGTGGCGCGCGAGATCGAGGCGGCGGGCGGCGTGGCCAAGGAATTCAACACCATCGCGGTCGACGACGGCATCGCGATGGGCCACGGCGGCATGCTGTATTCGCTGCCGAGCCGCGACCTGATCGCCGACTCGGTCGAATACATGGTCAACGCGCACTGCGCCGACGCGCTGGTGTGCATTTCCAACTGCGACAAGATCACCCCGGGGATGCTGAACGCCGCGCTGCGCCTCAACATCCCGACGGTGTTCGTCTCCGGCGGGCCGATGGAAGCGGGCAAGGTGATCTGGGAAAGCAAGACCATCAAGCTCGATCTGGTCGATGCCATGGTGTCGGCGGCCGATGCCAAGTTCAGCGACGAGAAGGTCGACCAGCTCGAGCGCTCGGCCTGCCCGACCTGCGGTTCGTGCTCGGGCATGTTCACCGCCAACTCGATGAACTGCCTGACCGAGGCGCTCGGCCTCTCGCTGCCCGGCAACGGCTCGCTGCTGGCCACCCACGCCGACCGCAAGAACCTGTTCCTCGCCGCCGGCCGCCTGATCGTGAGGAACGCGCGCCGCTATTACGAAGAAGGCGACTACTCCGTGCTGCCGCGCGCGATCGCCAGCTTCGACGCGTTCGAGAACGCCATCGCGCTCGACATCGCGATGGGCGGCTCGACCAACACCGTGCTGCACCTGCTGGCCGCCGCGCACGAGGCCGGCGTCGACTTCACCATGGACGACATCGACCGCATGAGCCGCCGCGTGCCGCATCTGTCGAAAGTCGCGCCGTCGATCCAGACCTATCACATGGAAGACGTGCACCGCGCCGGCGGCGTGATGGCGATCCTCGGCGAACTCGAACGCGGCGGGCTGGTGCATCGCGACCTGCCGACCGTGCTGTGCAAGACGCTGGGCGAGCAGATCGACATCTACGACATTCGCCGCACCACCAACAAGGACGTGAAGGACTACTTCCGCGCCGCGCCCGGCGGCGTGCCGACGCAGACCGCGTTCTCGCAGGACCGCCGCTTCGCCAAGCTCGACGACGACCGCGTCAACGGCTGCATCCACGACATCGAACACGCCTACTCGAAAGACGGCGGCCTGGCCGTGCTGTACGGCAACCTCGCGCTCGACGGCTGCATCGTCAAGACCGCCGGCGTCGATGAGCACATCCTCAAATTCTCCGGCCCGGCGCGCGTGTTCGAATCGCAGGACGCCGCGGTGGAAGCCATCCTCGGCGACAAGATCGTCGCCGGCGACGTGGTGGTGATCCGCTACGAAGGCCCGCGCGGCGGCCCCGGCATGCAGGAAATGCTCTACCCGACCTCCTACCTGAAATCCAAGGGCCTGGGCAAAGTCTGCGCGCTGATCACCGACGGCCGCTTCTCCGGCGGCACCTCGGGCCTCTCCATCGGCCACGCCTCGCCGGAAGCGGCCGAAGGCGGCACCATCGGCCTGGTCGAGGAAGGCGACATGATCGAGATCGACATTCCCAAGCGCACGCATCAACGTGCGTCTCGGCGACGCCGAACTTGCTCGCCGCCGCGCCGCGATGGACGCCAAAGGCGCGCACGCCTGGAAGCCGGTCAACCGTGCCCGCGCGGTTTCGCCCGCGCTGCGCGCCTACGCCTCGATGGTGACCTCGGCGGCTTTCGGCGCGGTGCGCGACGTGTCGCTGGTGGAACACCCGACCGAAGCGCAGATTCACGCCGATCCGCTGGCGCGTTTCGCCATTCCCGGCCAGCTGAGTTTCCGCATCGGCGCGGGCGGCCTGACCTACGCCGACATCGACAACCACGGCGGCCGCGCGACGATCTGTCTGCAGGGCGCGCATGTGGTGAGCTTCCGTCCCAAGTCGCAGCATGAACCGGTGGTGTGGGTGTCCGACGCCGCCAAGTTCGCGGCCGGCAAATCCATCCGTGGCGGCGCACCGGTGTGCTGGCCGTGGTTCGGCGCGCACGCGACCGAAGCCGCGTTCCCCGCGCACGGCTTCGCCCGCACCGTGCCGTGGCAAGTGACCGCCACACGCAAGCGCAACGACGCCAAAACCGAGATCACCCTGCAACTGGTGGACAACGAGCAGACCCGCGCGCAATGGCCGCATCCCACGCGGCTGACGCTGACGGTGGTGGTGGGCGACAAACTGGAAATGCAGCTGTCCACGACCAACACCGGCCATGCAGCGATCCGGATCGGCGAGGCGCTGCATACCTATCTGCATATCAGCGACATCGGCGCGGTGAAGGTCGAGCGGGCTGGAAGGCGCGACCTTCCATGACAAGGTCGACAACTTCGCCACGCAAAAAACAAAGCGGCGCGATTGGCTTTGACGGCGAGGTGGATCGCGTCTACGTCAATACGCCGGCCGACTGCGTGATCGAGGATGCCGGCCTGAAGCGCCGCATCCGCATCGCCAAGACCGGCGCGCTGTCGACCATCGTGTGGACGCCGTGGACGGAAAAGGCCGACAAGATGGGCGACATGGGCACGGGCAAATCCGGCGCCGGCTGGCGCGAAATGGTCTGCGTCGAATCCGCCAACGCGATGGACAACCTCGTCACCGTGGCGCCGGGCGAGACCCACACGCTGGCGGTGACGTACAGCGTCGAACCGCTGTAATCGATGAAGGAGTAATCAGCATGCGTGTGATTCTGGTGGCCAACCCCAAGGGCGGCAGCGGCAAGACGACGCTGTCGACCAATCTGGCCGGTTATCTGGCATCCACCGGCAAGCAGGTCGCGATGCTCGATCTCGACCGCCAGAAATCGGCCACGCACTGGCTGGCGATGCGCGACATGGCGCTGCCGGACATCGAGTTGATGCGCGAAGGGCAGAAGGAGGACAGCGACTGGCTGGTGATCGATTCACCCGCCGGGCTGCACGGCAAGAACCTGGAGCGGGCGCTCAAGCTGTCACACAAGGTGGTGGTGCCGATCGCGCCTTCGCTGTTCGACATTCGCGCCAGCCAGGATTTTCTGGCGGCGCTGCATGCCGAAAAAGCGGTGCGCAAGGGCCATGCGTTCGTCGGCGTGGTCGGGATGCGGGTCGACCCGCGCACCCGCGCCGGGGTGACGCTGGAGCAGTTCATGGAGCAGCAGGATCTGCCGGTGCTGGCATTTCTGCGCAACACGCAAAACTACGTGAACGCTGCGTTCGAGGGCAAGAGCCTGTTCGATCTGCCGCACCATATCGCCGAGCGCGACGTGGAACAGTGGCAGAGTCTGATCGCCTGGCTGGATCGCTGATCGAGCCAGCCAGCACGCACGACTCAGTGCGTGGTCGGCTTCATCAGATTGACCACCTGCGGCTTGACCACGCTTTTGGTCGATGAGCACGAGCCATCGACCGACACGCCCAGCTGCTGCTCGGCTTCGTGCAGCAGATTGATCACGTCCACGTAGAACTTGTCGTTCGCCATCATGCGCGCGGTGCGGCCGCCTTCGTTGGCAGCCAGCACGTCGGCGCCATTGTTGATCAGCCATTCCACCACCGAGGCGTCGCCGCCGCCGGCCGCCAGCATCAACGGGGTGATGCCGAAGAAAATCCGCTCGTCGAGCGAGGCGCCCGCGTCGTGCAGCACCTCGATCACCTCGACATAGCCGCGCTCGGTTTCGCCGTTGTAGGCGGCTTTCGCCAGCGCAGTCCAGCCCTGCGGCGACTTGGCGTTGACATCGGCGCCGGCCGCGATCAGCAGCTGCACCGCCGCCACATGGCCTGCGTGCGCGGCATGCATCAGCGCGGTTTCGCCCGCCTCGTCGACGGCGGCATGATCGGCACCGGCATCGAGCAGGGTTTTGAGTTGAGCGGCATCGCCCGATCGGGCGGCGGCAAATAATTCCTGGGACATGGGGGGCTCCTGCGCATTGACGAACAGGCCGAAGCGTACAATAGTTGACTAAATCAATCAACTATTGCGTGCCATGACCAAATCGCCTTGCCACCGAACCCAGTCCCTACCTGCTGCAGCACGCCGACAACCCGGTCGACTGGTATCCGTGGGGCGAGGAAGCGCTGGACAAAGCGCGCCGCGAGAACAAGCCGATCCTGCTGTCGATCGGCTATTCGGCCTGCCACTGGTGCCACGTCATGGCGCACGACTGCTTCGAGGATGCCGAGGTGGCGGCGGTGATGAACCGGCTGTTCGTCAATATCAAAGTCGACCGCGAGGAGCGCCCCGATCTCGACCAGATCTATCAGTCGGCGCATCAACTGTTGACCCAGCGCGGCGGCGGCTGGCCGCTGACGATGTTTCTCACGCCCGACCAGACGCCGTTTTTCGCCGGCACCTATTTCCCCAAGACGCCGCGCTACCAGTTGCCGGGCTTCATCGACCTGATGGAAAACATCGCGCGCGCCTGGCACGAGCGGCGCGGCGACGTGCTGGCGCAAAACGAGGCGGTGCGCGATGCGCTGGCGCGCCAGCAACCCGCGGCGGACGCGCAGCAGGCCCTGAGCGACGGCGCCGTTCGCCGACGCGGTGCGCGACCTGTGCAGGCCAATTTCGACCCGGTATGGGGCGGGTTTTCGCGCGCGCCCAAGTTTCCGCGTCCCGGCGAACTGCACTTTTTGCTGCGCGAATACGCGCGCAACGGCCGGGAACGTAGGTGCGCGACATGGCGCTGTTCAGCCTGCGACAAAATGGCGTCGGGTGGCGTGCGCGACCAGATCGGCGGCGGCTTCTGCCGCTACTCGGTCGACGAGCAGTGGGCGATTCCGCACTTCGAAAAAATGCTCTACGACAACGGTCCGCTGCTGCATCTGTATGCCGACGCCTGGGCGCTGAGCGGCGAGCCGCTGTTCACGGAGACCGCCGAGGAGCATCGTCGACTGGCTGCTGCGCGAAATGCGCGCGCCGGAAGGCGGCTTTTATTCCGCGCTCGATGCCGACAGCGAAGGCCACGAGGGCAAGTTCTATGTGTGGACGCCGGATGAGGTGCGTGCCCTGCTGACCGAAGAAGAATACGCGGTGGCAGCGCCGGTGTATGGCTTCGACCTGCCGCCGAACTTCGAGAACGTGAGCTGGAATCCCATCCTGGCGCGTCCGCTGAACGAAGTCGCCGCCGAACTGGGGCTGGGCTGAAGACGAGGCGGCAGCACGACTGAGCGAGCGCGCGCACGAAACTGTTCGCCGCGCGCGAAACCCGCGTGCGGCCCGGGCGCGACGACAAGCAGCTCACCAGCTGGAATGCGCTGATGATCGCCGGGCTGATGCACGCCGGACGGGTGATGGCGCGCCCGGACTGGGTCGCCGCGGCGCAGGCGGCGCTGGATTTTCTGCGCGACAGGCTATGGCGCGACGGCCGCCTGTTCGCCAGCTACAAGCAGGGGCAAGCGCGCCTCAACGCCTATCTCGACGACTACGCCTTCTTGCTCGATGCGCTGCTGGAGGCCCTGCAGGCCGATTACCGCGAGGCCGACATGGCGTGGGCACGCGAACTGGCCGATGCCCTGCTGGCGCATTTCGAGGATGCCGAACAGGGCGGATTCTTCTTCACCAGCCACGACCATGAAGCGCTCATCACCCGCCCCAAACCGGGCTATGACCACGCCACCCCATCCGGCAATGGCGTTGCCGCGAGCGCGTTGCAGCGGCTCGGGCATCTGCTGGGCGAGGCGCGTTATCTCGACGCCGGTGCGCGCTGCCTGCGCCTGTTCTACCCGCAACTCGCCCAGCAGCCGATTGCGTATCCCACGCTGCTGGCCGTACTCGACGAAGCGTTGGTGCCGCCGCGCGTGATCCTGCTGCGCGGACCGGCAGCGGCGTTGCGCGAGTGGACTGCGGCCTTGATGCCACAACTGGGCGCGCGCGACATCCTGCTGGTGCTGCCCAACGGGCTGAACCTGCCTGCCGCACTGGCAAAACCCGAAGCGGATCGCCCGACCGCCTGGATCTGCAGCGGCACCGCCTGCCAGCCGCCGGTGACCGATCTGGCGACTGTGCTGGCGTAGCGGCTGTATCAGCGTTTGCTATTTGGAACCTGCGGAGCTGCCTGCTATCAAATAAACAGTCTGTTTGTTATCAGGAGCCATCATGAGCACACATACCGAACACGCGGTTTTCCATCCGCAGGCTGCCCGCATGAATTTGCCGGCCATCCGCAGCGTGACGATCGACCAGCCTTTTCACTGGCTGCGCAACGGCGCGCAGGACATGGCCAAGGCCTGGCCGCTGAGCCTGTTCTACGGCGTGGTGTTCGCCTTGCTGGGCTATGGCCTGGTGCATGGCGCGTGGGACAGGCCGCATCTGGCGATGGCGGTCACCTCCGGCTTCCTGTTCGTGGCGCCGCTGCTGGCGACCGTGTTTTATTGCCTGAGCCACCGGCTGGAGCATCACCACAAGCTGCCCGCGCTGTGGGTGCCGCTGATATCGTGGCGCGCCAACCCGGCCTCGCTCGGGCTGTTCGCCCTGATGCTGGTGTTCGTGCTGTCGGTGTGGGAGCGCATCTCGGCGATTCTGGTCGGGCTGTTCCTCAACGGTTCGGGCATCGGCAGTCTCGCGGATCTGCTGAGCCTGGATGCGGTGCGCCAGCATACCGATTTCGTGCTGGCCTATCTGGCGTTCGGCGGCATGCTGGCGCTGATGGTGTTCAGCCTCTCGGTGGTGTCGCTGCCGATGCTGCTGCATCGCAAGGTCGATTTCGCCACCGCGCTGGTGACCAGTTTCATGGCGACCCGGCTCAATTTTCCGGTGATGCTGCTGTGGGGCGTGCTGATCGCCGGCTTGATCGCGGTCGGCATGGCGACCGATTTTATTGCCATGGCGGTGATTTTCCCCTGGCTGGGGCACGCCAGTTGGCACGCCTACCGTGATCTGGTTGAGCGGGAATAACAATGTTTTATGGGTTCTGGCCAGTAAATAACCAGGCCGCAGCCTTGCGCAGCAGGGTTTTTTCCTTAATATGGCAGGGGCGATGGTAATGTACGCGCTAACCTGATTTCCAC
This sequence comes from uncultured Hydrogenophilales bacterium, assembly GCA_963818665.1. Taxonomy (GTDB): domain Bacteria; phylum Pseudomonadota; class Gammaproteobacteria; order Burkholderiales; family Thiobacillaceae; genus Thiobacillus. The sequence continues at coordinate 145,223 of CAWFTM010000011.1, forward strand.
GGAGACTGTAAATGATGAAAGCACTGACGATGACCGCAGCATCTGCTGCCCTGTTGCTGATGTCTGGCATGGCTTCTGCCGCCGATGGCCAGGCGCTGGCCCAGAAGAATGCCTGCATGTCCTGCCATGGCGTCGACAAGAAGATCGTCGGCCCGGCCTACAAGGATGTCGCCAAGAAGTACGCCGGCGACAAGGGCGCGCAAGCCAAGCTGGTTGCCAAGGTGAAAGCCGGCGGCAAAGGCGTGTGGGGCGAGATTCCCATGCCGCCGAACCCGCAGGTCAAGCCGGAAGACCTGAACGCGATCGTTGCCTGGGTGCTGACCCTGAAGTAATTCGCGCACAGCCAGCCCCCACAAGGCCGACTTCACGTCGGCCTTGTGCTTTCTGGCGTTGCGCTTTCCGCACCCGGGAAAGCCGGGCAGCGCGCGGCTTGTGGTATAAATCCCGCGTTTCAAATTTGATTGCGGGAAGACCGAGATGACACGCCACACTCTAGGTTTGGCGGCAATGGCCGTTGCGGCGACTGGTTGCGGGATGCGGCGACAAACCGCAGCAGGCATGGCGACAAGTCAGGTGGTGTTGATCGGCCAGGTATCCCCGCTTACCGGACCGCAGGCGCATCTGGGCAAGGACAACGAAAACGGCGCGCGGCTGGCGCTGGATGAAATCAATGCCGCCGGGCTGACGCTGGGCGGCAAGAAGGTCGTGCTCGAAATGCGCAGCGAGGACGACGCAGCCGACCCCAAAACCGCCACCACCGTGGCGCAAAAGCTGGTGGACGAAGGCGTGGCCGGCGTGATCGGTCACCTCAATTCGGGCGCCACCATCCCTGCTTCCAAGATTTATTCCGACGACGGCATTCCGCAGATTTCGCCCTCGGCCACCGCTGTGGCCTATACGGCATCCGGCTTCAAGACGGCCTATCGCGTGATGACCAACGACGCGCAGCAGGGCAGCGTGCTGGGGAATTCGCCGTGACCAAGCTCGGCGCGAAGAAAATCGCCATCATCGACGACCGCACCGCCTACGGTCAGGGGCTGGCCGACGAAGTCGAGAAGGCGGCCAAGGCGGCCGGCGGCGAAGTGGTGGCGCGCGAATACACCTCCGACCGCGTCGACCGATTTCATGGCGATTCTCACCTCGATCAAGGGCAAGGCGCCCGATCTGGTGTTCTTCGGCGGCATGGATCCGCAGGCCGCACCGATGATCGAAGCAGATGAAGCAGCTCGGCATGAGCGCCAAGTTCCTCGGCGGCGACGGCGCGCAGACGCCCAAGTTCATCGAACTGGCCGGCGCCGACGCCGAAGGCGCGCTGGCGTCCAACCCCGGCCTGCCGCTCGACGCGATGCCCGGCGGCAGCGGCATTCAAGGCCAAGTTCGAAGCCAAGTACGGCAAGATCCAGAATTATTCGCCTTATGCCTACGATGCCATGCATGTGCTGGTCGAAGCCATGAAGCGCGCCGATTCCAGCGATCCCGCCAAATACCTGGCCGAGTTGCCGAAGACCGATTACCAGGGCGTGACCGGCCAGATCCGCTTCGACGCCAAGGGCGACATCACCGGCGGCGCGGTGACGCTGTATCAGGTGAAGGACGGCAAGTGGCAGACGCTCGAAACCGTGCAAAGCGGCAACTAAGCTGAGCCGGCACGCGCCGCGCAAAGATGGACATTTTCCTGCAACAACTCATCAACGGCCTGGTGCTGGGCAGCGTGTACGCGCTGGTCGCGCTGGGCTACACCATGGTGTACGGCATCCTCGAACTGATCAATTTCGCCCACGGCGAAATCACCATGATGGGCGCGATGGTGGCGCTGGCGGTGATCGGCGCGCTGGCGCTGGCGGCGCCCGGTCTGCCGGGCGTGGTGATCCTGCTGGCAGGGCTGGCGGTGGCGATTCCGGTGTGCATGGCGCTGGGCCTGCTGATCGAGCGCGTCGCCTATCGACCGCTGCGCAACGCGCCGCGTCTGGCGCCGCTGATCACCGCCATCGGCGTGTCGATCATCCTGCAGAACATCGCCATGCTGATCTGGGGCAAGCAGTACATTCCCTTTCCGGCGATCCTGCCGCAAGGCCGCCATGAAATTCTGGGCGCAACCATCAGCGACACCCAGATCGCCATTCTGCGTGCTGGCGCTGCTGATCATGCTGACGCTGATTCTGGTGGTGCAGAAAACCCGCCTCGGCCGCGCCATGCGCGCCACCGCGCAGTCGCGCCAGGTGGCGAGCCTGATGGGGGTGGACGTCAACCGGGTGATCGCCTCGACTTTCGTCATCGGCTCGGCGCTGGCCGCGATCGCGGGCGTGATGGTGAGCGCCTATTACGGCCTGGCGCACTATTACATGGGCTTCCTGCTCGGCCTCAAGGCCTTCTCGGCGGCGGTGCTGGGCGGCATCGGCAATCTCGGCGGGGCGATGCTGGGCGGTCTGTTGCTGGGGCTGATCGAATCGTTCGGCGCGGGCTATATCGGCGACCTCACCGGCGGTTTCCTCGGCAGCCATTACCAGGATGTGTTCGCGTTCTTCGTGCTGATCGCGGTGCTGGTGTTCCGCCCGTCCGGCTTGCTGGGTGCGCGGGTGGTCGAACGTGCTTGATCGGCCGTGCTTAACTCAAACGGCTGCGCTCGCGCTGGTTCAGCTTCGGCCTGCTGGCCGCTGGGGCTGGCGCTGCTGCCGTTTCTGATCGACGCCGGCCTGGGCCGCTCGTGGGTGCGGCTGCTCGATCTGGCGCTGCTGTACGTGATGCTGGCGCTGGGGCTGAACATCGTCGTCGGCTACGCCGGCCTGCTCGATCTCGGCTACGTCGCGTTCTATGCGCTCGGCGCCTATGTCTACGCCTGGCTCGCCAGCCCGCATTTCGGCCTGCATTTGCCGTTCTGGGCGATCCTGCCGCTGGGCGCGGCGCTCGCCGGGCTGTTCGGCGTGCTGCTCGGCGCGCCGACCTTGCGATTGCGCGGCGATTATCTCGCCATCGTCACGCTGGGCTTCGGCGAAATCATCCGCATTTTCATGAACAACCTGAACGCGCCGTTCAACCTCACCAACGGCCCGCAGGGCATCAACCTGATCGACCCGATCCGGCTCGGCGGCATCAGCCTGAGCCAGCCGCACACCCTGTTCGGCTATACCTTCAGCGGCGTTCATCTCACCTATTACCTGTTCCTGCTGCTGGTGCTGGCGGTGATTTTCATTTCGATGCGGCTGGAAAATTCGCGCATCGGCCGCGCCTGGGTGGCGATCCGCGAGGACGAAATCGCCGCCGCCGCGACCGGCATCAACACGCGCAACCTCAAGCTGCTGGCGTTCGCCATGGGCGCCACCTTCGGCGGCCTGGCGGGTGGCCTGTTCGCCAGCTTCCAGGGCTTCATCAGCCCGGAATCGTTCAACCTGATGGAGTCGATCATGATCCTGTGCATGATCGTGCTCGGCGGCATGGGGCATATCCCCGGGGTGATTTTCGGCGCGCTGCTGCTGACGCTGCTGCCCGAGGCGCTGCGCTACACCGGCGACTGGCAGCGCAGCCTGTTCGGCGAAGTCATCATCGACCCGGCGGATTTGCGCATGCTGCTGTTCGGCATCGCGCTGGTGGCGGTGATGCTGTATCGCCCCGCCGGGCTGATTCCGTCGGCACGCCGGCGCCAGGAATTCGCCGACGCCAAAGCATGAGCGCGCTGCTGACTGTCACGGGGGTGAGCAAGGCGTTCGGCGGCCTGCAGGCGCTGTCGGATATTTCGCTGCAGCGTGAACGCGGGCGAAATTTTCGGCCTCATCGGCCCCAACGGCGCGGGCAAGACCACGCTGTTCAACGCGCTCACCGGCTTGTATACGACCGACAGTGGCGAGATTCGCCTCAAGGACAGCCGCCTCGACAGCCGCGCAACGACCGCATCAGGTGTTGAAAGCCGGACTGGCGCGCACCTTCCAGAACATCCGCCTGTTTGCCGAAATGACCGCGCTGGAAAACGTGCTGGTCGGTCGCCATGCGCGTACCCGCAGCGGTGTCGTCGGCGCGGTGTTGCGCCTGCCCGCCACCCGCCGCGAAGAGGCCGATTCGCACGCGCGCGCCCATGCATTGCTGCAGCGCGTCGGCATTGCCCAGCACGCCCACCGCCTCGCCAAGAACCTGCCCTACGGCGACCAGCGGCGGCTTGAAATCGCCCGCGCGCTGGCGACCGAGCCGAGCCTGCTGGCGCTCGACGAACCCGCCGCCGGGATGAACCCGGCCGAACGCAGCGCGCTGCGCGACCTGCTGCTGCAACTGCAGGCCGACGGCCTGACCCTGCTGTTGATCGAACACGACGTGAAACTGGTGATGGGACTGTGCACGCGGCTGGCGGTGCTCGACTACGGCGTGAAAATCGCCGAAGGCACGCCCGATGTGGTCAGCCGCGATCCCAAGGTCATCGCCGCGTATCTGGGCGACGAAAGCCTATGAGCACGTTGCTGGCTGTTGATCGTTTGTCCGTCGCCTACGGCGGCATCCAGGCCGTGCGCGAACTCAGCCTGGACCGTCGCGCCGGGCGAAATGGTCTGCCTCATCGGCGCCAACGGCGCCGGCAAGACCACCACCCTCAAGGCCATCAGCGGCCTGATCGCGCCGCACTCGGGCAGCGTGCAGTTCGACGGCCAGTCGCTCAGCCGGCTTGCCCGCACACGCAATCGCGCGGCGCGGCATGGCGCTGGTGCCGGAAGGGCGCGGCGTGTTCCCGCGCATGTCGGTGGTCGAAAACCTGATGATGGGCGCCTACACCCGCAACGACCGCGCTGAAATTGCCCGCGATCTCGATCAGGTCTACGCCCTGCTGCCGCGCCTGACCGAACGCCGCGCGCAGATCGCCGGGCTGCTGTCCGGCGGCGAACAGCAGATGCTGGCGCTGGGACGCGCGATGATGGCGCGCCCGCGTTTGCTGCTGCTCGACGAACCCAGCATGGGCCTGGCGCCGCTGATGGTGCAGGCGGTGTTCGACATCATTCGCCAGATTGCCGCGAGCGGCGTCGCCGTGCTGCTGATCGAGCAGAATGCCCATCTGGCGCTGAAAACCTGTGCGCGCGGCTACGTGCTGGAAACCGGGGCGATCACGCTGAGCGGCAACGCAGCCGAGCTGGCGGCCAACCCGGCGGTGCGGCATGCCTATCTGGGCGAATGAGGATTTGAGTTGAAGCGGTACAACTGGCGCTCGGTCAGCACCGCATCGAGTGGCATGTCCCACGGGTCGTGCGGCAGTGTGTCCACCCGCTGGCATTCGTAGGCGATGCCCACCAGACGCGGTTTGCGCCAGCTGCGCCGATGCCGCATGAACGCCAGCGTGGCGTCGTAAAAGCCGCCGCCCATTCCCAGTCGATAGCCCTGATGATCGAAGCCCACCAGCGGCATCAGCAGCAGGTCGAGCTGGCGCGCGCGCAGGGGCTTGGCATCGAGCGGTTCGGCGATGCCGTAGCGATTGCTTCGTCATGCGCGTGTTGTGGCCGACCCGCGCGAAGCGCATCACCCGTCCGCGCGGCGGCAGCACCGGCAGATAGCATTCGCGTCGCATCCACAGCACCTGATTGAGCAGGCAACTGGGCATCGAATTCGCCGCCATGCGGCAGGTACAGACCGATGCGTTGCGCGCGCAGCAACAGCCCATGGCGCAGCGCCAGCCGCAACGAGGCCCGCGCAGCCTGATGGCGGGCGGCGGGTTTGAGCGCGTTGCGCGCAGCCTTGAGTTGACGCCTGAGGGTGTATTTGTCCATCGAAGAAAGTGCTCCCCGCCTGTGCCGTGACGCGCCGCAGACTCTTGAACCGGAGTTCAAGACGGCCGCAGTCAAAGGCGCTTTGGGCACATGAGACGTGTCACGCGCACACCCGCACCGGAATAGCCCGCAGCCTTGCACGTATGCATTGGTTCAGAGAAATTGCAGCGAACCTCGAACACCGCAGGGAGCCACTGCAGTTTAGAAGAGTTTGTCCTGATCTTCCAGCACCGCGTCGAGCAGGGTGTTGCAATGTTGCACCCGGGTGCGGGCTTCCTCGACCAGCGCGCCGCCGCCCTGGGTCAGCAGGTCGTGCGCCAGGTTGAGTCCGGCCATGATGGCGATGCGCTCGGCGCCGATCACCTTGCTGGTGTCGCGGATGGCGTGCATTTTCTTGTCCAGGTAATCGGCTGCCGCAATCAGCGCCGACTCTTCCTCGCGCGAGCACGCCACCTTGAAGGAGCGGCCGAGTATATGGATGTCGATGGAACGGGGGGCAGCCATCAGTCGTCCTCCGGCAGGGTTTCGAGCATCGCCTGCAGCCGCGCTTTGGCGGCATCCAGCCGGGTGGTCAGCTGTTTGTTGTCCTGCTGCGAGGCGAGCAGTTGCTGGCGCAGCGCGATATTGTCGCGCCGCAGGCTGTGGCACAGCTCGGCCACCTGGCGGATTTTGGCTTCGAGGGTTTCGAGTTCGGCGTGCATGGTCGCGACTATAGGGGGCGCTTCGCGCACGGTCAATCGCGCCCCGGTATACTGCGCGGCTTCAGGTGCCGACGCGGCTTTCCGCCGCCGAGGATAAACGGGAAACAGGTGCGCGGCTTTTTGCCGCCATGCCTGTGCTGCCCCCGCAACGGTAAGCGCTAAACGATGCATCACACACGCCACTGGGTTCGCCTGGGAAGGCGATGCATTTCAGGTGCGAGCCCGGATACCGGCCTGAGCCCTGTCGTTTGCCGACAGCGGATCGTGCAACGCGCCTGCGGGGAACCAGGCGCCCCAACCGGAAACTCATCATGCGTCACACTTCCCTCGCGCTTGCGCTCGCCGCCGGCTTCGTTGCGCCCGCCCACGCGGAAACCCTGCCGGAATTTGTCGGCGAAACCATCGTCGTCACCCCGAGCCGATTCCCGCAAGCCCTGTCCGGCCAGACTGCCAACACCACGGTGATCACCCGGCAGCAGATCGAAAACAGCCCGCAGGCCACGCTGCCGGAAATCCTGGCGCAACAGGCCGGCATCGGCATGCGCGACCTGTTCGGCAACAATGCCGCCGCCAGCACCGTCGACATGCGTGGCTTCGGCGCCGCCGCCGGGCAGAACACGCTGATTCTGCTGGACGGCCGCCGCCTCAACGACATCGATCTGTCGGCCATCGACTGGTCGGCGCTGCCGCTGTCCGCCATCGAGCGCATCGAAATCGTGCGCGGCGGCTCCAGCGTGCTGCATGGCTCGGGCGCGGTGGCCGGTGTCATCAACATCATCACCCGGTCGCCGCTGGGGTTGCCGAATCAGGTGTCGGGCAAGGTGCAGGCAGGCAGTTTCGACACCCAGGATTACCAGCTTGCCGGCAATTATTCCGGCGAGACCGGCGGCATCCGCCTGACGGCCGACCACACCCGTTCCGACGGCTGGCGCGACAACAACGACAGCACGCAAAGCAGCCTGAACGGCGATGCGCGCTTCCGGCACGATCTGGGCGAACTGGTGTTCAAGTTTGGCGGCTCCGACCAGGATCTGCGCCTGCCGGGGCCGCGCACGGTCGATTCCAGTCTCGGCGTGAACCAGCTGGAAACCGATCCGCGCGGCACCGATACGCCGCTCGACTGGGCCAAACGCCGTGGTTATCAGGCGGGGTTGAGCAACCGCCTGGAATTCGGGCGCAATACCGTGATGCTCGATCTGGACTATCGCACCAAGCAGCAGCAATCCTATTTCGACTTCGGCGGGTTTCCCGACTACCGCGATGCCGATCTCGACATGTGGAGCTTCTCGCCGCGCGCCCAGCTGCCGTTCGAAACCGGCGGCATCGCGCACGTGTTCACCCTGGGGGTGGATTTCCAGTGGTGGGATTACGCGCTGCGCACCTCGAATGCCGAGGCCAACATCGGCACGCCGATCAATGATGTGACAGCCGATCAAAACACCATCGGCCTGTATCTGCGGGATGAAGTGCAGTTGAGCCCCGCCACGCGCCTGACCGTAGGCGGCCGCTACGAGTGGTTCGATCTCAGCGCGGACGACCAGTTCGACCCCGCCGCACCCGGCGCCTTCTTCGGCAGCGGCGCGTTGCCCGGCAGCCAGGATGAAACGCAGCATGCGCTGGAACTCGGCGTAAACCACCGGCTGAACCCGCAGCATGCGCTGTTCGCCCGCCTGGCGCGCAGCTTCCGCTTCGCCACCGTCGACGAGATTTACGAGTATTCGCCGTCCTTCAGCCGCGAATTCCAGTTCCTCAAACCGCAAACCTCGCAGGATGCGCAGGTCGGCTGGGAGTGGGGCGCGGGCGCCGAGCGCCTGCGCGCGGCGGCGTATTACATCGAGGTGAAGGATGAAATCCACCTCGACGTGTACAGCAGCGGCATCGGCAACACCAATCTGCCGCCGCTGCAACGTTATGGCCTGGAACTGGAAGCGCACGGCCGCGCCGGTTCGGTCGATCTGAGCGCGGCCTACACGCTGGCCTACGCGGAGTTCACCGACGGCAGCCTCAACGGCGTCGCGCTGGACGGCAAGGAGGTGCCGCTGGTGCCGCAGAACAAGCTGTCGCTCGGCGCGGTGTGGCACGTCAGCGAGCAGACCCGGCTGTCCGCCGATGCCCAGTACGTCGGCAGCCAGCGGATGGACAATGACGAGACCAACAGCTTCGAGCAGGAGATTCCGGCGTATACCCTGGTCGATCTGAAACTGATGCACCGGATCGGCAACTGGCAGTTAGTCGCTGCGCTGAACAACCTGTTCGACGAAGACTATTACACTTACGCCGTCCACAGCTCGTTCAGTCCCGACCGCTTCAATGCCTATCCGCTGCCGGGACGCAATGGCTGGGTGAGCGTGGAGTATGCGTTCAAGTAAGCAGACCGGAGACCCCATGCAGGACGACCCGAAGCAGGCGCGCCACGCCGCTCGCATGGCGCGCAAGAAAGCCGTCATCGATGCCGCCATCGCCGCCGCCACCGACGAGCGCGGGCTGCTCATCGTCATTACCGGCAACGGCAAGGGCAAGAGCACCTCGGCGTTCGGCACCGTGGCGCGCGCGTTGGGGCACGGCATGAAGGTCGGCGTGTGCCAGTTCATCAAAAGCCGTACCGACACCGGCGAAGAGGCTTTCCTCGGCAAGCAGCCGGGGGTGGCGTGGCACGTGCTCGGCGACGGCTTCACCTGGGACACGCAAAACCGCGAGCAGGACATCGCCACCGCGCAGCGCGGCTGGGCGGTGGCCAAAACCCTGCTTGCCGACGCGTCGTATCAACTGGTGGTGCTGGACGAACTGACCTACCTGTTGAGCTACGGCTATCTCGATGCCGACGAGGTGCTGGATGCGCTGGCCAGGCGTCCGCCGATGCAGCATGTCATCGTCACCGGGCGCGGCGCGTCGGAAGCGCTGATCGAACTGGCCGATACCGTGTCGGTCATCGCCGACGAAAAACACGCCTACCGCGCGGGGGTCAAGGCGCAGCGCGGCATCGATCTGTGAACCTCGCGCCGTCGTTGTCGGAAAATTTTACGCTGCGGTCGTCTGCCCGGCGGCGAAATTTCTCGTGAAAATTATTTGATATCAATGTAGATACGATGAGTTGGCTGCGGCAGATGGGTGTCGGGATATTTTACGCCCGTCCAGGCGATGAAACTTAACCTATTGTTTTTGTTTATGGAAAGCAATGCGGCATATAATTTGCGTGAATGTCGGCTGTGCATGAAAACGGCACACATAACCATAAGCCAAAAAATCGGAGGAGCGTCCCATGAGTGCCAAGCCTAAACAGGTTGTCCTTGCGGTCATTGCCGCGCTGGGCAGCACATCAGCATTCGCATTGGTCGGCGGCAGCGTCGATGCCAATCTGGCCACCTCGCCCTGGGCGGGCGTGGGGGCCATCACCATCAACGGCGGCGTCTATTCCAGGCGTGCTGCTCGATAGCACGCATGTGCTGACCGCTGCGCATGTGGTGGGTGGCCAGGCGGGCACTCCGGGCAACGTCAGCTTCTCGCTCAATGCGGGCGGCAACCTGACGCAAACCCTCGGCGCCACGGCAATCACGCGTGTTTCCGGGATTCACCGGCACCAGCCCGGGTGCAGACGGCGTCTGGCACGACGATCTGGCGATCATCACCCTGGGCACTGCGGTCACCGGCGCAGTACCGACGTATGGCTTGTATGGCGGCAGCTTGAGCAACAAGACCATCACGCTCGTGGGCTATGGCGGCGGCGGTGATGGGGTCAACGGCGTCACCAGCGGTGCCAATGCCAGCGTCAAGCGGGTGGGGCAGAACCGGGTGGATCGCGTGCTGGTCGACGATGACGGCGGTTCGGCCAGCGAAGTCTTCATGTTCGACTTTGATGGCTCGACCAAGGCGACCAATGTGTTCGGTACGAGCAGCAAGTCGTCTAATTTGACGCTGGGCGCAACCATCGAGGCGCAATACGCGGGTGGCGATTCCGGCAGCCCGGTATTCGTCAAGGACAAAGGCGTATGGAAAATCGCGGGCATCGGCACATTCAACGGCGGTACCAGCCTGTCCGGTGGCAGCAACGTCAAATTCGGCTCCATCGGCGGCGGTACGATCGTGGCGCCTTATCTGTCCTGGATCGATTCAACGATGAAGGCCTCTCCTGCGGGTGGTTCTGGCGCCTCGTTGCTGGGTGCATCGGTGACCGCTGTTCCCGAACCCCAAGCATGGCTGCTGCTGCTGGCAGGGTTGGGGCTGGTGGGAGTCATGGTGAGGCGCGCTAACCCGTCCTTGTAAATCTCAAGCAGCCGTGTGCGGTGCATGCGGCAGAACGGCTGCTGCTTTACCTTGGTCACACTTCGTAACACCCTTGCCATACAACGCAGACTTCGCTTGAACGGAGTCCTGCCGTGCGTATCCTGATGGTGACCGACGTGTATTTCCCGCGCGTCAATGGCGTATCGACCTCGATCCAGACCTTGCGTCAGGCGCTGGCGGCGGCGGGCCATGCGAGCGTGCTGGTGGCGCCGCAATACCCGGCTGCGCAGCCTGAGGCCGACATCGTGCGGGTACCGGGCTGGCAGATTCCGCGCGATCCGGAAGACCGGCTGATGCATCCGCGCGCGCTGGCCGCCGCGCTCGACGCGCTCGACCCGGCCGATTTCGATATCGTCCACATCCACACGCCCTTCCTGGCGCATCGCGCCGGCGTGCGCTGGGCGCGCAAGCACGGGCTGCCGTGCGTCGAGACCTATCACACGCTGTTCGAGGAATACTTCCATCACTACCTGCCGTTTTTGCCGAAGTCCTGGCTGGCGGCGGCGGCGCGGATGATTTCGCGCAAGGAGTGCGATTTCGTGACGGCGGTGATCGCGCCGTCGTCGGCGATGAAAAACGCGCTGCTGGCGTATGGCGTCAGCAGCCCGGTCCACATCATCCCCACCGGCCTCAGGCTGGCCGATTTCGCCGACTGCGACGGCGCGGCATTTCGTGCGCGCCACGGCATTGCGCCCGAGCGTCCGGTGATGGCCTACGTCGGGCGGGTGGCGTTCGAAAAGAACCTGGATTTTCTGCTGCGGGTGACCGAGGCAACCCGCCACAGCCTGCCCGATGTGCTGTTCGTCATCGCCGGCGAAGGCCCGGCGCGCGCCTCGCTCGAACGCGCGGTCGCCCGGCGCGGGCTGGCCGACAACGTGCGCTTTGTCGGCTATCTCGAACGCAAGACCGAGTTGCCGGCCTGCTACTGCGCGGCGGATGTGTTCGTGTTTTCCTCCAAGACCGAAACCCAGGGGCTGGTGCTGCTGGAGGCGATGGCGCTCGGCGTGCCGGTGGTGGGCCTGGCCGAAATGGGGACCAAGGACGTGCTGAAGGAAGGCGAAGGCTGCCGCATTGCGCCGGACGATGTCGAAGGCTTTGCCCGGGTGCTGGTCCCGCTGCTGGCCGACCGTGCAGCGGCCCAGCAACTCGGCGAAGCGGGCAAGCACTATGCCGCAGGCTGGAGCGAAACAAGAATGGAAACCGAAATCTTCAGGCTTTATCATGCGCTGGCTGCGCCCGCTGGCGTTGTGCGGGATAATCCGGCACTCGCCGCACGGTGATGCCACTGATTATTTAGCGCTGTTCATTCAACTCCGGGATGCCCACCATGGAAAAAGACATTCAGACGTACACCGATATTGCCGCCGCCTACGCGACCGCGGCCGGCCTGAAAATCCTCGCTGCGATCGCCTTCTGGATCATCGGCCGCTGGCTGATCGGTCTGGCCGGTCGCATGCTGCAGCGCGTGCTGGAGAAGCAGAAAGTCGATCCCACGCTGATGCGCTACATCGGCAGCTTCCTCGCGGTGACCCTGAACATCGTGCTGGTGGTCGCCATCCTCGGCTACTTCGGCGTGCAGACCACCACCTTCGCCGCACTGGTGGCCGGTATCGGTATCGCCATCGGCGCGGCGTGGGGCGGCCTGCTGTCCAACTTCGCGGCCGGTGCGTTTCTCATCGTGCTGAAGCCGTTCAAGGTGGGCGATTTCATCAGCGCCGGCGGACTGACCGGCACGGTCAAGGAAATCGGCCTGTTCGCCACCGCGATCAACACCCCCGACAACGTGTTTTCCATTGTCGGCAACAGCAAGATATTCGGCGACACCATCCAGAATTTCAGCGCCAATCCCTTCCGTCGCGTCGAGCTGAAATGCCAGCTCGCCGGCAACGCCGACCATGTCGCCGCGATGGAACTGCTGCGCAGCAAACTGCAGACCATTCCCAACGTGGTCGCCAGCCCGTCGGTCGAGGTCGAGATACTCGAGTTCACCCTGGTCGGCCCGGTGCTGGCGGTGCGCCCGTTCTGCCACACCGATCACTACTGGCAGGTGTATTTCGACGGCAACCGGATGATTCGCGACGCGCTCGCCGAAGCCGGATTCCCTGCCCCGATGCCGGCGCAACTGATGCTGACGCGCGCGCGCCTGAACCTCGGAACTGCATGCAAACGCCCTCGGAGATTCGGGGGCGTTTTTTGTGTGCACCGTTTCAGTTCGTTGTCATCACACCCGGACAGCAGCACACGCAGCTTGACCCCGGGGAGGGGCAATGCAAGCATGCCCGTTGAACTCGCCTCTCCCGCCACCTGCCTTGAACCCGCCCGCGTTCCCTTACATTGGCCGTTTCGCCCCGTCGCCCACCGGGCCGCTGCATCTCGGCTCGCTGGTCGCTGCGGTGGCGAGCTGGCTCGATGCGCGCGCGGTCGGGCGGACACTGGCTGGTGCGGATGGAGGATCTCGACCGCCCGCGCTGCGTGGCAGGTGCGGCCGATACCATCCTGCGCCAGCTGGAGGCCTACGGCTTGCACTGGGACGGCACGGTCGCGTTTCAATCGACGCGCGACGCGGCCTACACCGCAGCGCTTGACGTATTGCAGGCGCAAGACGCGGCCTATCCGTGCGCCTGCACCCGCGCCCAGCTCGCGCAGGCGCCGCGCAACGCGGAAGGCGAAATCCTCTACCCGGGAACCTGCCGCAATGGCTTGCCGCCAGGCGCGGTGGCGCGCGCCTGGCGGGTGCGGGTGCCGCACGGCGCGGTCGGTTTTCACGATCGCATCCACGGCGAACTGTCGCAGCATCTGGCGCGCGAGGTCGGCGATTTCATCGTCAAGCGCGCCGACGGCCTGTTTGCCTATCAGCTTGCCGTGGTGGTGGACGATGCGTGGCAGGGCGTCACCCATGTGGTGCGCGGCGCCGACCTGCTGTGGAATACGCCGCGCCAGGTGTATCTGCAAACCCGGCTCGGGCTGCCCACGCCGGAATATGCCCACGTCCCGCTCATCACCAACGCCGCCGGTCAGAAGCTGTCCAAACAGACGCTTGCGGCCGCCCTGCCGTCGAGCGGCCGCAGCCCCGTGCTGGCGCAGGCGCTGGCTGCGCTCGGCCATCCGCCGCCGGCCGAACTGGCCGGTGCCGAACCGGCCGACCTGCTGGCATGGGCACGCGCGCACTGGAACATCAAAAACGTACCCTTGCGCCCCGCCATTGCCAAGCCGCTTGCCTGACCCGACAATCCACTCACCGCTGACCACTCACCGTTTACCCAACATGGCCCAACTGCCCTCCGCCGTCGAACAAGTCCTGCGCGTCCATGCCGCGTTCATCCATGCCGTGGTCAACGCCCTGCGCGACCGCAGCCAGCTGCCCGATCTGATGAAGGAACTCGAGGCCGCCGAACAGGCCGGCTGGGCGCGGCTGGTGGGCGCGCTGCGCCATGTCGTCAACGGGCGCCGCGATCCGTCGATCAAGCTGGGGCTGGACGAGGAAGACGCCATCCTGCTCGATGCCATTCTGCGCGGCATCGACAATCCCGCCAGCCTGCCGCCGCTGAATGCGCAGCCGGACGGCAGCAGCGCCGCCCCGGGTCTGGCGTCGCTGATCGACGCTTCGGCGCGCGGCGATGCGCAGGCGCTGGCGGTGCTCGCCAACATGGCCGAGCAGATGGTGCGGGCGGGCGGCGACATGGCCATCCTCGGCGGACGCATGCGGCGGCTGGTCAACGGCGAGCGCGACGCCGACCAGCTGATTGCCGGAATGGGCGGGCTGGGGCGCGAACTCATGATCAGCGTGCTCGACGAACTGGCCAAGCTGCGGCCACAGTGAACCTGGCTGGCGAGGCCTTTTGACAGCCCCGCCGGGCATCGGCTAAAATGCCCGGCTTTTCGGCGTCCCGCAGTTTGGACGTTGCGCAAAAAAGGTGATGTAGCTCAGTCGGTTAGAGCATCGGATTCATAATCCGGGGGTCGGTGGTTCAAGTCCACTCATCACCACCAGTTTCCCGTCTGCTGCGCTGGCTTGTTTGCCGCGCAGCAGTCTCCGCCCCCAGTTTCTTCACTGTCCCGGCGCCTCATGAAAAAAATCTACATCAAAACCTTCGGCTGTCAGATGAACGAGTACGACTCGGACAAGATGGCCGACGTGCTCGGCGCTGTCCGAAGGCATGGTGAAAACCGACACGCCGGAAGATGCCGACGTCATCCTGTTCAACACCTGCTCGGTGCGCGAAAAGGCGCAGGAAAAGGTGTTCCACGATCTGGGCCGGGTGCGTCACCTGAAGGCCGCCAACCCCAATCTCATCATCGGCGTCGGCGGCTGCGTGGCCTCGCAGGAAGGCGCGGCCATCGTGTCGCGCGCGCCCTTCGTCGACGTGGTGTTCGGCCCGCAGACCCTGCATCGCCTGCCCGAACTGATCGCCAGGAAACGCGAGACCGGCCGCGCCCAGGTCGACATCAGCTTTCCCGAGATCGAGAAGTTCGACCACCTGCCGCCGGCGCGCATCGAGGGCGCCTCGGCCTTCGTCTCGATCATGGAAGGCTGCTCCAAATACTGCACCTTCTGCGTCGTGCCCTACACCCGCGGCGAGGAAGTCTCGCGCCCGTTCGACGACGTCATCGCCGAAGTGGCCGATCTGGCCGCGCGCGGGGTCAAGGAAGTCACCCTGCTGGGGCAGAACGTCAACGCCTATCAGGGCGCGCTGGACGAAGGCGGCACCGCCGATTTCGCCTTCCTGCTGGAGATGGTGCACGAGATTCCCGGCATCGAACGCATCCGCTACACCACCAGCCACCCGCGCGAAATGACGCAGCGGCTGATCGAGTGCTACGGCAAGCTGCCCAAGCTGGTGTCGCATCTGCACCTGCCGGTGCAGTCCGGTTCCGACCGCATGCTGGCGGCGATGAAGCGCGGCCACAGCGTGCTGGAATTCAAGTCGATCGTGCGCAAGCTGCGCGAACAGCGGCCGGACTTGTGCCTGTCGTCCGACTTCATCGTCGGCTTTCCCGGCGAGACCGAGGCCGATTTCGAGGCGACCATGAAGCTGATCGACGATCTCGACTTCGACGCCAGCTTCTCCTTCATCTACAGCAAGCGCCCCGGCACCCCGGCGTCGGACTATCCGGACGACGTGACCGCCGAACTGAAAACGCAGCGCCTGATGCGCTTGCAGGCGCAGATCGAGGCGCAGGCGCAGCGTGGTGAATCAGGCCATGGTCGGCACCGTGCAGCGCGTGCTGGTCGAAGGCCACGCCCGCAAGAATGCCGAAGAACTGGCCGGCCGCACCGACAACAACCGCATCGTCAACTTCGCCGGCCAGCCGCGCCTGATCGGCCAGTTCGTCGAGGTCACCGTCACCCAGGCCCTGCCGCACAGTCTGCGCGGCGAAGTGGTCATCACCGAGAGCGTCCCTGCTTGAAAACCGATAGCGTCGAACTGCGTCTGGCCCCCGAGGACAACCGGAGGCTGGCCAACCTGTGCGGGCCGATGGACGAAAACCTGCGCCAGATCGAGGCGGCGTTCGACGTCACCATCGGTCGTCGCGGCGCCAGCTTCCGCTTCAGCGGCGACACGGCGCAGGCCGAAAAGGCCGGGCAGGCGATCGAGCATTTCTACAACCGCGCGCACGACGAACTGAGCCTCGACGACATCCAGTTGGGTCTGGTCGAACTCACCCGCGGCCGCGCCGACGAGGAAGGCCCGGCGCTGCGCACCCGCCGCGCCGACCTGCGCGCGCGCACCCCGCGCCAGGGCGAATACATCGAGCAGATCCGCAGCCACGACATCACCTTCGGCATCGGCCCGGCCGGCACCGGCAAGACCTATCTGGCGGTGGCGTGCGCGGTCGACGCGCTGGAGCGCGAGCAGGTTAAACGCATTGGTGCTGACGCGCCCGGCGGTCGAAGCCGGCGAGCGGCTCGGCTTCCTGCCCGGCGACCTGACGCAGAAAGTCGATCCCTACCTGCGCCCGCTGTACGACGCGCTGTACGACCTGATGGGTTTCGACAAGGTGACGCGGCTGATCGAGCGCCACGCCATCGAGGTCGCGCCGCTCGCCTTCATGCGCGGGCGCACGCTCAACCACGCCTTCATCATCCTCGACGAGGCGCAGAACACCACGCCCGAGCAGATGCAGATGTTCCTCACCCGCATCGGCTTCGGCGCGCGCGCGGTGGTGACCGGCGACCCGACCCAGATCGACCTGCCCAAGCATGTGAAATCCGGCCTGATGGATGCGCGCCGACATCCTGGCCGGCGTGCGCGGGCTGGCCTTCACCCATTTCCAGTCGGAAGACGTGGTGCGCCATCCGCTGGTCGGCCGCATCGTCGACGCCTACGCCGC
>CAWFTM010000012.1:0-108475 GCA_963818665.1 uncultured Hydrogenophilales bacterium
CACGTCGCGCGGAGACTGAAAAGCATTGAATTCGGAATTCGGCCTGTCGGTGCAGTACGCCAGCGAGGCCGACGACCTGCCGAGCCGCGCGCAAATCCGCCGCTGGGTCGCCGCCGCACTGGAGCATCCGGCCGAGATCACCATACGCATCGTCGATGCCGAGGAGGCACAGGCACTCAACCAGGACTACCGCGACAAGGCCTACGTCCCCAACGTGCTGACCTTCGAATACGGTGAGCTGCCTTAATGAATCAGGGCGCGGGTGCTGGGCGGCGACGTGGTGATCTGCGCGCCGGTGGTCGAGCGCGAGGCGCGCGAGCAGGGCAAACCGTTACAGCATCATTACGCGCACATGACCGTCCACGGCGTGCTGCACCTGCAGGGCTACGACCACATCGAGCCCGCCGAAGCCGACATCATGGAATCGCGCGAAGCCGTTATACTGAAACGGTTTCGTATTCCCAATCCTTACTCTTCCTGACGCACATGGAGTCCGACAGTAGTCCCAAGCCCAGCCTGCTGGAGCGCATTTCCCACTGGTTGATGCGCGAACCCGAAGACCGCGAGCAGTTGATCGAACTGCTGCACGGCGCCTACGAAAACAGCCTGATGGACGCCGATGCGCTGGCGATGATCGAAGGCGTGTTGCAGGTGTCCGAAATGCGCGTCGGCGAGATCATGATTCCGCGCGCGCAGATGGACGTGATCGACATCAACGATCCGCCCGAAGAATTCATCCCGCACGTCATCGAAACCGCGCACTCGCGCTTTCCGGTCATCGACAAGGATCGCGACGACGTCATCGGCATTCTGCTGGCGAAGGACCTGCTGCGGCACTACGCCGAGCACGACAGCGATATCCGCGGCATGTTGCGCCCGGCGGTATTCATCCCCGAGTCCAAGCGGCTCAACGTGCTGCTGAAGGAGTTCCGCTCCAACCGCAATCACATCGCCATCGTCGTCGACGAATACGGCGGCGTCGCCGGCATCGTCACCATCGAGGACGTGCTGGAGCAGATCGTCGGCGACATCGAGGACGAATACGACTTCGACGAAACCGAAGACAACATCATCCGCGAGCTTGACGGCGTGTTTCGCGTCAAGGCCTCCACCGAAATCGCCGACTTCAACCAGACCCTCGGTGCGAATTTCTCGGACGAAGAGTTCGACACCGTCGGCGGTCTCGTCGTGTCGCGCTTCGGCCATCTGCCCAAGCGTGGCGAGTCGGTCAGGTTCGCCGGCTTCAGCTTCAGCGTGCTGCGCGCCGACAGCCGCCGCCTGCATGCCGTGCGCGTGACGCGCCTGCCGCCGGAAGAAGACGCCCAACTGCCGCTGGTTTAGGCTTGAAGAAAGGGTTGTCCAAAGCGGCTCGCGAAAGTGGGCCGCTTTTTTTTGCGCTACGGATGGCTCGGGCTTTGAGGTCAAGTCGGGCGTTAGCTGATGGTTGTCGGCCACAAGCCATCCTTGGCAAAGCAGCAAGATCGCACGGCTCAGCGTCCGCTTCTCACCACGTTGGAGTCCTTGGCAAACATTGGCGCTATGCTTGGGCCTTGGCCTTTGCTGCCGGTCGGGGCGGTTGTCTGAACTTCTTTGCACATGGGGCGCGTTGTCCCTATGCGGCTCAAAGCGTCTGCGCAAATCGTCTGGTTCTATGGATGACGCTTCTGCAACTTAAACGCGGAGACGCCGGCCTTTGTCCTCCGCAGCAAGTGTCGGAATTTTTTACAGACCGTTGGCCTTGCGTCCGCGCCGATTCTGGATAGCACCAATACATCAATAACTTAGGTGTGTTGGTGCAAAACTTGCATTGTCTGGCAACGAATTGCGTAGTTAGGGTCCGACCGAACGACAGAGGGATATGGCCATGATCAAGAAACTGATGGGTGCGCTCGCCGGGTTTGGATTCTTAATGCTGTTACCCCCCTACGTTCAAGCGAATCCTATCTCCGTCACCATCGCTGGCAGTTTGCAAAGTGAGCTCGGGTGTTCTGGAGATTGGGACCCTGCGTGCGTGGCCACTCATCTGGGTTATGACGCCGGAGATGACGTCTGGCAGGGCGGCTTCAATATTCCCGCGGGAAGTTGGGAATACAAAGCTGCCCTGGACGACAACTGGACCGTGAACTACGGCGCTAATGCCCAGCTGAATGGGTCCAATATTCCGCTCAGTCTCGGTGCTCCCACAAACGTGAAGTTTTATTACGACGACAAGTCGCATTGGGTCACCGACAATGTCAATTCGCGAATCGTTGTCGCCGCGGGCGATTTTCAGAGTGAACTTGGTTGCTCTGGTGACTGGGACCCGGCATGCCTGCGTTCATGGCTACAGGACATTGACGGCAATGGGATTTATCTGTTCTTAACCAGTGACCTCCCGGTCGGCAACTATGAGACGATGGCAGCGCTCAACGAGTCTTGGGATGAGAACTATGGGCAGGGTGGAATATCCGACGGCGCGAATATACTTTTCACTGTACCGTTCGATCATGCGTTGATGCGTTTTGCCTTTGATTCTGCAACTAACATCCTGACCATCAACACCGATGCATCTGCAGTCCCGGAACCCGCCTCCATCGCACTCTTTGGTCTCGGCCTTGCTGGACTGGTCCTCACAAGTCGCAGAAAAAGTGCATAACCATTGTTACGATTGATCACCGCCTAATTTCCAGTGTGTCTTCTCCACCCCCGGAAGCGGGCGGTTGCCAATCGCAATCTCGAAGGTCGCTTCAGGGTCGAGAACAGCCGATTTCTCAAGACCAAATCAAGCAACCCAAACGCCCAAGCCGGGTGGGGCGATTCGCCTGGCAGAAACCCGATTTGTTTTTTGCCTTACAACGTGTGCCGGCGGTCGCCGCGCGCAAACCCTGTGAGGTGCGGAAGCGCGCCCTTCGTCAGCGCAATCACCTTGAACAAATCGCCCATTTCGGCGGGTGAAACCAGTCGCTGCACCGCATTGCTCTGCGGAAGAAAGGCGGCGGCATCGGTCGGCGGGGTCTGCATCAGCAATTCGGTGAGGCCGGCGTTGAGCAGGAAATTCGCCTGGCTGGCGTAACCCGCCAGGTCCAGACCCGCCGCCATCCCCGCCCGCGCCAGCGCGCTGAAATCGACGTGCGCGGTGAGGTCGCACAGCCCCGGCAGATAAAACGGATCGTCCAGCGCGTGGTGGCGGTAATGCGCGCGCAGCGTGCCCATGTGGCGCTGCGGGTGGTAGTACTCGCCGGCACTGAACCCATAATCGATCAGCAGGATCAGGCCGTGTTCGAGCGTGCGTCCGAGCGATGCGATCAGCGCGTCGGCAGCCAGATTGATTTCCGACAGGTAGCCCGGCGCGAGCGACAGGGCATCGGCGCGGGCGCGCAGGACGGGGTCGGCGATGGGACGATCCTGCCAGCCGAACCCGTCGCCCTCGCACACCACGCCGCGTACAAGCGGCGCGTCCTGCGTCCAGTGAACCCAGTTCCACCGGCAGCGCATCGAGCACCTCGTTGCCGAGGATGACGCCGCTGAACGTGGCGGGCAGGGCGTCCAGCCACTGCACCCGGTCGGCAAGCTGCGGCAGTTCGCGCGTGATCGTTTGCTGCTGGCGCTGGCGCAGGTCGGCGCTGACTTCCAGAATGCAATAGCGGTCGGGCATGGCATTCAGCCGGTCCAGTTCGCCCAGCACGTCCACCGCCAGCCGCCCGCTGCCCGCGCCCAGTTCCAGAATGTCGCCGCGCGTTTCTGCCAGAACCGGCGCGATCGCCCGCGCCAGCGTGCGGCCGAACAGCGGCGTCAGTTCCGGTGCCGTGACAAAGTCGCCTGCCGCGCCGAACTTCATCGCGCCCGCCGCGTAATAGCCGAGGCCGGGTGCATAGAGCGCCGCTTCCATGTAGTGCGCAAACGAAATCCAGCCACCCGCGTCATGAATCAGCGAACGCAGGTGCGCGGCTACGCGCTGGCTGTGCGCAAGGGCGTCGGGGCTGGGAGCGGGCAGCATGGAGTCGGGGAGTTCAGGGATAATGCGGAATCCACGGACTATAAGGGCGAATCCCGATGCAAGGCAAAGTCGTATTGATCACCGGCGGGGCCAGGCGGGTGGGGGCGGCATCGGCGCGCCTGCTGCACGCGGCGGGCGCCAATCTGATGATCCACTACCGCAGCTCGGCGACGGAAGCGCGCGCTTTGCAGAGTGAGCTGAATGCGATTCGCCCCGACTCGGTCGCACTGATCCAGGCCGATCTGCTCGACATCGGCGGGCTGCCCGCGCTGGTCAACCAGACCGTCGCCACCTTCGGCGGCCTCGACGTGCTGCTGAATAATGCATCGAGCTTTTATCCCACGCCGGTCGGCAGCATCGGCGAAAAGGACTGGACCGACCTGATGGGCAGCAATCTCAAGGCGCCGATGTTTCTGTCGCAGGCCGCCGCGCCCGAACTGAAAAAACGCCGCGGCTGCATCATCAACATCACCGACATCCACGCCGACCGGCCGATGAAAAGCTACGTCGTCTATTCCGTCGCCAAGGCCGGGCTGGTGGGGCTCACCAAATCGATGGCGCGCGAGCTGGCACCGGAAGTGCGCGTCAACGGCATCGCGCCGGGGCCGATCATGTGGCCGGAAGATGACTCGAATTTCGACGAAGTCTCGCGCCAGCGCATCGTTTCGCACACCATGCTGAAACGCGCCGGCGATCCCCACGACATCGCGCTGGCGGTGCGTTTCTTCGCGATGGACACGCATTTCGTGACCGGGCAGATTCTGGCGGTGGACGGCGGGCGCAGCGCCAAGCTTTGAGGCCATGCGCAGCTTTCTCTGGCACGACTACGAAACCTTCGGCATCAGCGCGCGCAGCGATCGCCCGGCGCAGTTCGCCGCGATCCGCACCGACGCCGAGCTGAACGAAATCGGCGCGCCGCTGATGCAGTATTGCCAGCCCGCGCCGGATTACCTGCCCGACCCGCAATCCTGCCTGATCACCGGCATCACCCCGCAGCAGTGCCTGGCGCAGGGGGTGCCCGAGCACCAGTTCGCGCGCGACATCGAGCAGGCCTTCAGCCAGCCCGGCACCGTCGGCGTCGGCTACAACACCATCCGCTTCGACGACGAGTTCACCCGTTTCCTGTTCTGGCGCAACCTGATCGATCCCTATGCGCGCGAATGGAAGGACGACTGCGGGCGCTGGGACATCCTCGATCTGGTGCGCACCGCCTACGCGCTGCGGCCGGACGGCATCGTGTGGCCGACCAACGAACAGGGACGGGTGAGCTTCCGGCTCGAACTGCTGAGCGCGGCCAATGGCCTGGCGCACGAAGCCGCGCACGATGCGCTGTCCGACGTGCGCGCCACGGTGGCGCTGGCGCGCCTGATCCGCCAGCAACAATCCGCGCCTGTTCGATTTTTGCCTGGACCTGCGCAAGAAGGAGCAGGCCGCCGCGCAGGTCGGCCTCAACGCGCCGCGGCCCTTTCTGCACATCACCGGGCAGGTGCCGGTCGAGCGCGGCTGCCTGATGGTGGCGTGGCCGCTGGCGCAGCACCCCACCAACAAGAACGAGATCATCGTGTGGGATCTGGCGCACGACCCCGGCGAACTGTTCGCGCTCGACGCCGACGCCATCCGCCTGCGCATGTTCACCAAGAGCGATGCCCTGCCCGAAGGCGTCAGCCGCCTGCCGGTCAAGACCATTCACCTCAACAAGTCGCCGGTGGTGATCAACAAGCTCAACACCCTGAGCCCGGAGCGCGCCGAGCAGTGGGGCGTCGACATGGCGGCGGTGCAGCGCCATTCTCTTGCCTGTGGCGGCGGCGCCGGACATGCGCGCCGTCTGGCAGGCGGTGTTCGAGCGCGCGCCGCAGGCCGCCGCCGATGTCGACGCCGACCTCTACGGCGGCTTCGTCGGCAATGCCGACCGTGGCGTGCTGAACCGCCTGCGCGGTCTGACGCCGGCGCAGCTGGCCGCGGCGCAACCCGCGTTCGCCGATCCGCGCCTGAACGAACTGCTGTTCCGCTACCGCGCGCGCAATTTCCCGGCCTCGCTGAACCCGGCCGAGGCGCAGCAGTGGCAGGCGCATTGCGCCGCGCGGCTGTTCGACGGCGCCGGCGGTGCGCGCACGCTGGAAGCCCTGTTCAACGAAATCGACACCCTGGCGGAAACGGCCGACGAGCGCGGCGAGGCTATTCTGGGCGCGCTCTACGAATACGCCGAGGCCATTGCGCCCGCCCGCATCGGTTAAAATCCGCCGCGCTGTGCCAATCACGCCATCCGACCCGCCCGACCGCTTCGTGACCCCCGTTCACCTCTCCCATTTCACCGCCACCAGCTGCCTCGGCTACGGCAATGCGGCCACCCTGGCCGCCTTGCGCCTGCAGCGCAGCGGCTTGCAGCCCTGCCAGTTCGAGACGGTGCACGATCTGGCGACCCACGTCGGCGAGGTGGCCGGGGTCGACGCCGTCGAACTGCCCGCGCCGCTCGCCGAGCATGACTGCCGCAACAATCGCCTGGCCTGGCTGGGGCTGCAGCAGGACGGTTTCAGCGACGCGGTCGAAGCGGCCATCGCGCGCCATGGCCGGCGGCGGGTGGGCGTGTTTCTCGGCACCAGCACCTCGGGCATCCTGCAAACCGAGCAGGCGTATCGCCGCCGCGATCCGGTGAGCGGTGCGCTGCCGGACGATTTCATTTACCGCACCACGCACAACACCTACTCGGTGGCGAATTTCGTCCGCACCGCGTTCCAGCTCGAAGGCCCGGCCATGGTGGTGTCCACCGCGTGCTCGTCCTCCGCCAAGGTGTTCGCTTCGGCGGCGCGCATGCTGGCCGCCGGCCTCATCGATGCGGCCATCGTCGGCGGCGTGGATTCGCTGTGCCTCACTACCTTGTACGGCTTCAATTCGCTCGAGCTGCTGTCGCCCGAGCCGTGCCGGCCCTACGACGTCCATCGCCAGGGCTTGTCGATCGGCGAAGCGGCCGCGTTCATCCTGCTCGAACGCCCTGCCGCGCAGCTGCCTGCGGATGCCGTGCTGCTGCTGGGCGCGGGCGAAACCAGCGATGCCCACCACATGTCGTCGCCGCATCCCGAAGGCCTGGGCGCCAGAATGGCGATGGAAGCGGCGCTGAAAGCCGCGGGCCTGCAGGCGGCCGATATCGATTATCTGAACCTGCACGGCACCGCCACCCCCAGCAACGATGCCGCCGAGGGCCAGGCGGTCGCGGCACTGTTCGGCGACCGCGTGCCGTGCAGCTCGACCAAGGGCGCCACCGGCCACACGCTGGGCGCGGCCGGCGGGCTGGAGGCGATCATCAGCGCGCTGGCGCTGCAGCAGGGCTTTTTGCCGGGCGGGGTGAATACGCAGCAGCTCGATCCGGCCATTCCGATCCAGTACCTGACGGCCAACCGCGACAGCGCAAAGGACTCGATCCACAGCGCCTGGATCGTATCGCCGCGCGGGTGCTGAGCAATTCGTTCGGTTTCGGCGGCACCAACTGCAGCCTGATCCTGGGGCGTGCAGGATGAGCAAGACAGCGAAGCTGACCGCTTACCTCGACGGCATCGGCCTGATCGGCCCCGGGCTCGACAACTGGCCTGCCGCGCAGCCCATCCTGGCGGGCGCATGCGGCGTACGAATCGCGCCCGCTGGTCGTGGCCGCACCGCAATCGCTGCCGCCCGCCGAGCGCCGCCGCACCGGACTCGCCATCAAGGTGGCGCTGGCGGTGGCGTTTGATGCCATCGCCGCCGGGCAGCTCGATGCCAGACAACTGGCCACCGTGTTCACCTCCTCGGGCGCCGACAACGACAACTGCGACGCGATCTGCAAGACGCTGGCCTCCGACGACCGCAGCATTTCGCCGACGCGCTTCCACAACTCGGTGCACAACGCCCCGGCCGGCTACTGGGGGATCGCCTCCGGCGCGATGACCCCCGCCACCGTGCTGTGCGCGCACGACGCCAGCTTCGGCGCCGGTCTGCTGGAGGCGCTGACCCAGGTTGCGGTCGAGGGCCTGGGCACTTTGCTGATCGCGTACGACATGCCCTATCCCGAGCCGCTGCACGCCAAGCGGCCGCTGCCGGCGCGTTCGGCATTGCGCTGGCGCTGATGCCAGTGCGCAGTGCGCAGTCGCTGGCGCAGATTGAACTTGAACTGAGCGACGCCGCGCCCGATACGCTGGCCGATCCTGCACTCGAAGCCCTGCGCCGCAGCATTCCCGCCGCACGCGGCTTGCCGCTGTTGCAGGCAGTGGCGCGCGGGGAAACGTGCCGGGTGGTGCTGGATTATCTGGCACCGCTCAGTCTGGAACTGTCGGTTTCCCCGCTTTGAATACAGGCGGCAGGGATTCATGGAACCGTATCGTAAAGCCCTGAAATCCCTCGCCCGCACGCTGAGGACCAGCATGACCGATGCCGAGCAGATGTTGTGGCATCGCATTCGCCGCAGGCAGATACAAGGTGTGCAGTTTTACCGGCAGAAACCCTTGCTGGCTTTTATTGTGGATTTTTATTGTCCGGCGGCGAAGCTGGTGGTTGAGCTTGACGGCAGCCAGCATGCTGAATCCACGCATCTGGCCAAAGACCAGACGCGTGATGCCACTTTGGCAGGACTGGGATTGCATGTGGTGCGGTTTGATAATCGGCAGGTGTTGCTGGAAACGGATGCGGTGCTGGCGGTGTTGGATGAGATTGTGAGAGAGCGACGTGAAACCTGAACCCCAATCCCCCTCAATCCCCCTTTTTCAAAGGGGGGAGACAACCCACCCCGCCGTACAGTGGTTGGTTTACTTTTTCCATCACCGCCTGCGCGTTCGCCAGCGCAGCGAGACAACCCACTCGACTGTACTGTGGTTTGTTCCCCCCTTTGAAAAAGGGGGCAGGGGGGATTCACCCCATGACCCCAGACCACACCTGGCTGCTCGCCCACATCCCGCACCAAGGCAGCATGTGCCTGCTCGACCGCGTCGACAGCTGGGATGCGCAGCACATCCAGTGCAGCGCCAGCAGCCACCGCGCGCCGGACAACCCGCTGCGCGCGCACGGCCGCCTCGGCGCGGCGTGCGGCATCGAATACGCCGCGCAGGCGATGGCGGCGCACGGCGCCTTGCTGGCCGCGGCCGACAGCGCGCCGCGCGCCGGTTATCTGGCCAGCGTGCGCGCAGTCGAATTGAAGGTGGCGCGGCTGGACGACATCGCCGCCGATCTGCGGGTGGAGGCGGTACGCGAGTCGGGCGACGACAATACGATTCTGTACGGATTCAGCGTGTATGCCGGGCAGGATTTGCTGCTCGGCGGCCGCGCCATTGTCGTGCTGGACGCGACTAAAACAGGGAGTTCAACATGAAGCGCGCGCTGGTCACCGGCGGCAGCGGCGGTATCGGCGCGGCGATCTGCCGGCGTCTGGCCGCTGACGGCTATTTTGTCTACGTTCACGCCAACCGGAATACGGCGAAGGCCGAGGCGTTGGTCGAAGCCATTCGCGCCGACGGCGGCCAGGCCGAGGCGCTCGCATTCGACGTCACCGATGCCGACGCCAGCCGCGCCGCACTCGAAGCGCTGGTTGCCGACGCACCGATCCAGGTGCTGGTGAACAACGCCGGCATCCACGACGACGCCGTCTTTCCCGGCATGAGCGCGGCGCAGTGGCACAGCGTGCTCGACGTGTCGCTCAACGGTTTCTTCAACGTCACCCAGCCGCTGACGATGGCGATGATCCGCAGCCGCTGGGGGCGGATCATCAACATCACGTCCATTGCCGGCCTCACCGGCAACCGCGGCCAGGTCAATTATTCGGCGGCCAAGGGCGCGCTGCACGCCGCCACCAAATCGCTGTCGCTGGAACTCGCCAGCCGCGGCGTCACGGTCAACGCGGTGGCGCCGGGCATCATCGCGACCGAGCATGATCGACGGCGTGTTCGACAAGCAGGCCATCGAAGCGCATGGTGCCGATGAAGCGCGCGGGCACGCCGGAAGAAGTGGCCAACGTGGTGAGCTTTCTCGCCTCGGAACAGGCGAGCTACCTCAGCGGCCAGATCATCTCGGTCAACGGCGGCATGATTTGAACACCCCTGCACTCGCGGTCCACCAGACCCTCGCCGTTCATCAAACCGAGGCCCTGCTGTTTTTCACCCTGCTGCAGTTGACGCTGATCGTGCTGGCTGGTCGCCTCGGCGGCGTGCTGGCGCAGCGCGTCGGACAGTCGCCCGCAGTGGGCGAGATCATTGTCGGCATCCTGCTCGGGCCGTCGCTGTTCGGCCTGCTCGCGCCCGATCTCTTTCAATATGTGTTCCACTCGACGCCGCCGGCGCCGATGCAGATGCTGTCGCAGATCGGTTTGATTCTGCTGATGTTCCAGATCGGCCTCGAATTCGATTTCGCGCACCTGACCGAGCGCCACAACCGCCGCGCCGTCACCGCCATTGCCAGCGCCAGCATGGTGGCGCCGTTTGTGCTGGGCTTCGGTTTCGGCTGGCTCACCGCGCCGCTGCTGTCGCCCGGCGTCGACCGCCTCGCCTCGGCGCTGTTCATCGCCACCGCCTTCTCCATCACCGCGCTGCCGATCCTCGGGCGGATCATGATGGAGTTCAAGCTTACCCGTCTGCCCATCGGCGTCATCGCCATCAGTTCCGCCGCCATCAACGATGTCGTCGGCTGGCTGTTGCTGGCGCTGGTCACCGCGCTCACCCTGGCCGAATTCAGCGCCGCCGTCTTCGCCCTCAAAATGGCGCTGGTCGGCGCGTTCTTCCTCACCTGGTGGTTTGCGGTGCGTCCGCTGATGAAGCGCGTGATCCATCTCACCCAGATCAGCCCCGCCCCGGTCGGTGAAAAGGCCGGACGCGGCAAGCTCACCCACACCCTGCTCGGCATCGTGCTCGCCGGCATTTTCATTTCGGCGATGACCACCTACCAGCTCGGCATCTTCGCCATCTTCGGTGGCTTCATGATGGGCGTCATCCTGCACGACGAACACGAACTGATCGAAGCCTGGAAAGAACGCATCGGCCACTTCGTCATGGTGTTTTTCCTGCCCATCTTCTTCACCTACACCGGCCTGCGTACCCACGTCGGCAGCCTCGATACGCTGGAAGCCTGGGGTTGGTGCGGGCTGCTGATCGTGCTGGCTACCGCCGGCAAGTTCGGCGCCAGCTACCTCGCCGCGCGCTGGGTCGGCATGTCGCACCAGGAAGGCAAGGTGATTGGCATCATGATGAATACCCGTGCACTGATGGAACTCATCGTCATCAACGTCGGATTCGACCTCGGCGTGATTTCGCAGCAGGTGTTCACCATGCTGGTGCTGATGGCGATATTCAGTACGGTGATTACGACGCCGGGGTTAAGGCGGTGGTTGCCGAAGATGGGGGTGGTGGTGGCGCAATGACAGCCAGGCTGCCACCCCCCCCAGCATAAGGCCGCCCCACACATCTACCGCCACATGCTGGCGGGTGGCGAGGGTGGAATAAATGATGCCGATACACCACATCCAGTTGAATAGCCGACTCCACCACGGCGCACCGAATCGACGCAGCAGGTGATCCAGCCAGAGTCCCGAAAAAATGGCCGTGGCGACATGCAGCGAAGGGAAGGCATTGCCTGCGGCATCGACGTTTTTTAGGAAGCCCACTTCAGGATACCGGGCCCAGTCAATGTCGGCTGCCGGGACCGCGGTGGGCCAGAAGAAAAAAACCATCAGCCCCACCAGGCAGGTTGCAGCCATCGCCATGCCATAACGATAGAGTTCGCGCCGCGTTGCGAGCAATGCCGGGGGCAGGGAAACATACACCCACAATGAGAGATACAGCGGCATCGTCCACGGCTGAAAACTGACCATCCGATCCAGCCAGGTAAAGGGCATCACCGTGGCCGGGTAGGCCGGGGCTTTGAGCACGTAGAAATACGCACCGAAAAAAATTCCGATAAAAAGCGGCGTACCTATCCCTTTCAGAACCCCATGCCGGAAGACGACCGCCGCAATCTGTCGGTACCAGGGGGGGGGCTGACTGTATTTCAAGGCCTGTTCTCCGGAGAGCGGCAGGGCCGAATCATGCGCAGTGTGCCGGTCATGAAAGGGCGTCCCGCAAGCTGACAAACCGCAGTCCAGCGGCGGCCGCCGACTCCAGCACGGCAGGCAGCACATCGAGAACAACCGGCATGCCACGGGGCGACCGTGCTGCATTGCCATCGTGCAACAGCAAAATAGCGCCCGCCCGCAGCTCACGCAAGAGTGCATTCCTGACACGCTCGGCGTCACCGATCCGGGTGTCGAACCCTCGCGCCGACCAGCTGACGAGCGTCAAGCCGAGCCGCGCCAGCACGGGGTCGAGAAGAGGATTGCGCAAGCCGGCAGGGGCACGAAAAAACACGGGGCGCTGACCGGTAATCCGGCTGAGGGTGCTTTGTGCGGCCTGCAATTCGCGCATGAATCCACGCGGGCCCAGCAGGGCAAAATGATGGTGGTGGTGCTGGCTGTGGTTTTCCACGGCATGGCCCCGGCGGACGATTTCCCGGCATACATCCGGATAGCGTGCCGCTTTTTCACCCACACAGAAAAAGGTGGCGCGTGCGGCATAGCGATCCAGAATATCCAGCACCTGCGGGGTGACGAGGGGATCGGGGCCATCGTCTATGGTCAGGGCGATTTCATGTCTGGCCGTGGCGGCGGCGGGCAGCCGTGTCCAGTTCGGCCCCAGCCAGCTGCTGCGCGGCCACAGGCCGACGGCGGTCAGCACCAGATGGTTGATGACCACGGCGCCCAACACCCAGCGCCATTGCGCGGGGTCGGCGATCACGGCCACCAACGCCAGACCATGCAGCGCGACGGAGGCGCGGATCAACAGCGTGGGGCGCCAGCCAGAATCACGCATTGGCTTGCCGGGCAAAAATCGCCGAGTAAAACAAGGCCAGCATGACGCCCGGTGCGACGGTGACGCCCAGCGCCTGCAAGAGGGATACGTTGGAAAACGCAAGCAGGCCAAAACCGGCGACGGTGGTGAGGCTGGCAAACAGCATCGAGGCCAGCGTGCGTGGCAGGATGGGCGTGCGCGGATCAGGCCGGTCAAAAAACAGGGCGTAATTGGAGCCCACTGCGACCACCAGCAGCAAACCCACCAAATGCAGAATGATCATTTGCTGGCCAAACAGGCTCAATCCCGCCGTGACGGTCATGACCGCAGCGGCCAGCGGCGCGATGACGCGCAGCACGCGCATGGGCGAACGAAAAACCACGAGCAGCAACGCGACAATGGCGACCAGCCCGCCGAGCGACAGCACAATGGCTTCATGCAGGTAGCCGGAATACAGGCGGTCGGATTCGGCCTTCATGTCCACGAACAGCACACCGGGGATTGCGCTCAAGGCAGCGCGAACAGGATCAGCGTCGATGCTGCCCCCCTCGGGCGCGGTCAGCGGCAACAAGGCGCGCCATTGCCCCCGTTGCTGGATGAGCAAGGCATCGACCGCCATCGCCATCGAGGTCTGCTGCAGATCGCTCGCCTGCAGCAAAGGCTGGCTGCGTGCGGCGGAAGTGTCGTCCAGAAACGGCGTAAACAGGTGTGCGCGCACCGGCAAGCCTTGAACGGCTTGCGCCAGACGTGTTTCCAGCAGCGGGCGAGGGGGCAGGCTGGCCTGGCGTGCGCGTTGCGTGGCCTGGCTGGGAAGATAACGGCTGGGGCTTTCGAAGCCGGCGAGTTCGGCCTTGCTCGACGTGGGTTTGCAGCAGCGCGGAAACCCGCTCGGCGGCGCGCAATACGGATTCCTGACTCGGCACCGGATACGACGACCAGGTAGCGCACATCCGGCGCGCCCATGTCGGCGCGCAAGCGGGTATCGAGTTCCACATCGGCTTGCGACACCGGACTGAGTGACGCGATGGTGTCGTTCCACAAACTGGCGCGGTTAGCGACCACGATGGCGCAGGCCGCCAGCACCACGATCGCCGCAGGCCAGCGCAGGGCTGCCGCGCGCTGCACCACACGAGACAGGGTGAGACCGACAGCCGATACATCATGAATACGGAAGTTGGCGGGCAGCAGCGAAGGCAGGACGAAGCGCGTCACCGTTGCGGCCGTGATCAGCCCGGCAATGGCATACAAGCCGAGTTGCGCCAGACCGGGAAAGCCGGACAGCAGCAGCGAAGCAAAGCCGGCTATCGACGTCAGCACACCGAGGCGAATGGTGGGCCAGAAGCGCTTGATCCAGTTTTGATGATCCGCACGGTTCTGTTCCGATTGCACAAACAGGTAGATCGAATAATCCACCGCTTCGCCGATCAGGGCGGTGCCGAATCCCAGGGTGATGCCGTGCACCGCGCCAAAGCCCAGGCTGACCGCCGCAATGCCCGCCAGCGCACCGCTGATCACGGGCAACAAGCCCAATGCCAGGGCGCTGAAGGAACGATAAACGAGCAATAGCAGCGTTGCGATGAGCACAAGGCTGATGATGGACAGGCGGCTGACCTGGCTCTTGATGGTGTCGCGTGACGTCACCGAAAACACGCCGGGACCGGTCATCACCAGTTGGGCGGAGGCGGTCGCGCCGGGGGCTTGGTCCAACGCCTGGTCGAACGCCTGCCGAATGGCGGCCATGGCATGTTGCTGGGCATCGGTGTCGCTTCCCGCGGCACGCGTTTGCATCAGCATCAAGGCGCGCGTGCCATCGCGCGATGCCCATGCACCCTCCACCAGCTGCGGCTGGCTGCCGCTGTCGAGCTGCTCGAGCAATTGCACCATTTCCCCGGTCGGGTCGCGCGGCAGCAGGGATTTGACCAGCAATCCGGCAGGCGAGGCCAGCAGATCGATACTGTCGCTCAAGGCGGCATGCAGGCCGTCTACGCTAAAGCGTTCAGGCGTCACTGCCGGGCTCAACAGGTAACGATTGTCGAACAGGAAAATACGGTCGCGCTCGCTGTTGACGGGCTCGCCATTATTGACGCTGACAAACGTGCGGTCGGCGCGCAGACGCTGGGCGATTTGCCTGGAAAGCCGGGCGCGGGTGGGTGCGTCGGCGCCTTCTATGCCCACCAGAATCAGGCGCGAGGCCAGGCCGTCGCTGAGTTGGTCCATGAGCAGCTGCTGCTCGGGCGTGGGCGCGCGCGGCAAAAATGCCGACAAGTCGGTGGTGAAGTGGGTGCGGCTGATGATGCCGGCACAGGCCAGCAAAAAAATCAGCCACAGCACGATGGCGGCGATGCCGCGGCGGCGCGGGTGGGTCATTGCGGCGGCGCCCGCTGTTCGATGGTCATCAGGGAACTGTCGCCGTCGGCCTGGAGTATCTCGACGCTGCGCACCACGTCCTTGACCCCCTCCATCCGGATGCGCGCGATGACGGCGCCGACCTTGGGGTCGAGCGGGGTGAGTACCAGCGTCCAGCGTTCAGCGCTGCCGTCCAGCGCCAGGTGATACACCCGCTCCAGCGCCTGGCGATCGCCCGCCAGCGTGGCGCGGATGCTCTCGATCATGCCGGCCACCTCCGGGTAGTCTTTGAGTTGCAGGGTGCGCGTGCGTTGCCCGCGTTGCAGGGTGAGGGTGTCGCCGTCGAGCACCATGGTCTCGGGCTTGGGTTTCAGGGTGCGTTTTTCCAGCCGCGCCGGGGCGATGAACAGCAGTTCGCCGGATGACACGACGGGTTCATCAAGAATGGCAATGAACTTCTTTTCACTGAAAGTGGCCGCGCCTTGCGGATGCTGCGCCAGGTTGGCCATGAGCTGGCTGATGCTGAGCGGCGCGGCATCGGCGGCTTGACTACACAGCAGCGCCAGCGCGGCGGCGGCCCAATAACGTCGCATCAATCGACTCATGATTCAGATTCCTTCGTGCACCAGAAGTCAAAGAAGTTGAACCAGTTGTAAGGCGCCGCGCGGCAATGCCGCTCCAGGCAAGCAGCGTAGGCCGTCACTGCGGCCTCGATGGCGGCATTGCGCCCCTGGCGGTCAATGTCGCTGAAATCGGCCAGCGGCTCGAAGTGAATGGCGTAGCGATTGCCACCGAGATAAAGACCGCTCATGAACAGCACCGGCTGCTTGAGTATGGCAGCGAGACGCATCGGGCCCAACGGAAATCCGGCGTCCGCCCCCAGAAAAGGCACCCGCAAGGTCGGCTCGCCGCCGAGGCTGCGGTCACCCAGCACGCCGAGCACCATGCCGTCGTCCAGCGCAGACTGCACCCGCAGCATCGAATCGAGCTGCCCCAGCGGGATGATGTCCTGCACTGCGGTCGGGCTGATGGCGGCGAGCGCGGCGTTGATCTGACGGGCGTTTTCCTCGTACATCACCATCGCCACCCGCAAACCGGGCTGTTGCCGGCCGACCGCGCGCACCAGCTCGAAACTGCCCATGTGCGCGCCCATCAGAAACAGCCCCTGTCCGCCGGCATGGGCTGCGTCAAACACTTCCTGCCCGTGAATCTGAATATCAAACAGATCATCGCGGCCATTGAGCAGATACACCCGGTCGTGGATGCAGCTGGCAAAGCTGTGGAAATGGCGAAACTGTTCGGCCAGGCGAGGCGTCCGCCCGAGCGCACGCTGCAGGTAGGCGCGCGACGCCGCGCGGGCGCGGGGCGAAAACAGCAGGAAATACAGGCTGATCCCCATCAGCACGCCGCGCGACAGCGGACGCCCCAGGGTCAGCGAAATCCAGCGCATCACGCGCAGCATCAGCATGTTGCTGCGTTCAGGCCGCTTGACCCATTCGGCCTGGTGATCGCGTTCAGCCTGGTGATCGACTCCGGCGGGGCTCATGACGTCGTCCCGGCGGCTGCGGAAAAGGCCACGATGCCGCTGGCGACCACGCGCTCAGCCGCCTTCAGTTCGAAGCGGAACACGCCTGCTGCCGTCGACGAATACTCGAGGCGCAGGCTTTCGCCGGGCAGAACCGGGCTGAGAAACTTGGCCGATTTGATCTCGCAACGCGGCGCCGGATTTTCCTGCTCCGCGGCGAGCGCGACGAGCGCCTCGTCCAGCAGCACCACGCCGGGCAGGATCGGTTGGCCGGGGAAATGCCCGGCATAGGCCGGGTGATCGGCGGCAACTGTCAGGTGCAGGGTCTGCATCGTCATGCCGGAAGCGTGCGCGCAGCTTTCGCCAGCAGGCTGGCCAGCAAGGCCTGCGCACGCTGGTTGGGCAGCTTGCCGCTGGCGTTGCGCGGCAGGGCGTCGACAAACAGCAGCGGGCGCGGCAGAAAAACGGGATCGATGCGTTCGCGCAGCGCGTGCATCAGCGCGGCCGGCGTCAGCGTCGGCGCCACCACCAGCGCAACCAGGCGGCGCACGCTATCCGGTTCATTCACGTCGTTTGGCGGCAGCATGAACACGCCGTCCTCCACTCCGGGAATCGCGTTGAGGTGATGGTTGAGATAAGCCAGTGAGGTGCG
Organism: uncultured Hydrogenophilales bacterium; assembly: GCA_963818665.1. Classification (GTDB taxonomy): domain Bacteria; phylum Pseudomonadota; class Gammaproteobacteria; order Burkholderiales; family Thiobacillaceae; genus Thiobacillus. The sequence continues at coordinate 17,328 of CAWFTM010000012.1, forward strand.
CTTGCCTGCGATATTGACCAGGTCGGCGTGACGGCCATGCAGCAGGAAGTGGCCCGGATGCGCGGTGAGCGGTTCGATCACATCGCCCAGTCGGATCGGCGCCTCGATGTGCCCGCCTTCCGCCCAGACCGCCGCGCCCTCGACCCGCAGGCGAATGCCGGGAAACGTCTGCCAGGCTTCGTCCGCTGCAGTGCGGCGCGTGGCCAGCTGGCCGGTTTCGGTGCAGCCGTAGATTTCCAGCAAGCGGCACCCGAAACGACTTTCCGCCTCGGCCGCCAGACTGGCCGACAGGGGCGCGGTGGCGGACAGCAGCAGGTCGGCGGCAGGCAGGGTGGTTTGCGCAGCCAGCAAGACCCGCAAGTGATAAGGCGACGTCACCAGCACGCGCGGCCGGGGCAATTGTTCCAGCGCCGAGCAGATGTCATCCGGATAAAACGGGGTGACGTCATGCAGCGCGGCGCCGCATTGCAGCGGCAACAGCACCGTGGTTTCCAGGCCATACATGTGTTGCGGCGGCACCGTGCCGAGCAGCGCATGCGCCGGGGTCAGGCCCAGGCGCGCGCCTTCGGCCTGCACATTGCGCACCAGGCTGCCCCAGTGCTTGTCATGCGGCGTCGGCTCGCCCGTGGAGCCGGAGGTGAAAACGCGGGCGATGACCTGGTCAGCGTGGATCCGGGGGATGCACGGCTCCGACGCTGGCCGTGCCGATTGCTCGGGGAGCGAGTCCGGGTAGGGGAACACGGGCAGCGCGACACCGCTTGCCGCCGAATCCGTTATGCAAAAAACATCCGGCGTGCGCAGCTTCATTTGCCGGAGCATTTCCACCGTGTGATTGGGCGGCAGCACGCTTACGCGGCCGCTTACCATGCACGCCGCCAGCGCAACCGTGAAGCGGTAACGGTTGTGACACAGATTGAGCACATGCTGCCCGGCCGGCAATTGCGCCGCGAGCGCATCGACCGCATGCAAAAACTGTCTGACGCTAATCGCCTCGCCACCCCGCCACGCCACGGTGGCATCGAGGCTGGAATGCGAGAGCAGCGGCAGGGTCGACATGAATGGGGGAGCGCGAACGGCTTAACGGGAGCGTGACGACCCATCCGGCAGCGTCGTGGCGGGCCGGTTCCAGAACGCGCGCACCCCCTCCATGATGCCGTGCTGTTCCAGATGCGGCAGCCTGTGCAGGCGCACCGCGTACTCAAGCGCAAACATCAGCAGAATCAGCGGGAACGACAGGAAGTTGGCGAAAATCGACCACGCTTCCATGCTGGCGCAGCAGAACAGCACGCTGGAAACCAGCGCCGTCGCCAGAAAAAACAGCGTCCACGCGAACGTGACCTGGCGCGTATAGCGCAGCACGTCTGGCGCGAGGGCGGTGCGATGTACGGCTTCGGCCAGCCGGGTCACCAGCGGCTGCCGCCCGCGCAACAGCGTCGTGCCGAACATCGCGGCCAGCATGACGTAGGTGCCGGCGTGCTGCATGAAATACACCCAGTTGAAATTGCGCTGCAGCGTGCCCCAGAACACGGCCAGCAGCATGCCCATCCCGGCGCACAAGGCCAGCATGAACGGCCGTTTGGGCGAACGCCAGGCCAGCCACGACAGAATCGCCAGCGATGGCGCCAGCGAAACCGCCACGCCAAGCGAAGGCATGGTGGTGGCAGCCGACGTGGCCGCGCTGTAGTGCGCCAGCAGCGGGTAGGCGACAGCGCCGGCGATGATGAGGAATATCCGCGCCATGCGCGCCCAGTTCAAACGCATGGCATCCTGCTTATTTCGTCCGGTTGGAGGCAACGTGCCGGGTCAACTCGGTCAGCGAGCTGAAAATGCGGGTGTTGTCGGCGCTATCGGCGCGCAGTGAAAACCCGTATTGCTTGGACACCACCAGCGCCACTTCCAGAATGTCGATGGAATCGAGCCCCAGTCCCTCGCCGTACAGGGGCGCGTCGGGCTGGATGTCTTCAGGCCTGAGGTCAAGATTGAGCGCGGCCACGATCAGCCCGGCGATCTCGTCTTGCAGTGTCTGATTGGATTCGGTGGGTTTGGATTCGGACATGACATTTCACTGCGAAAAAAGGTGAACCAACCCGAAGCAGACGGGTTAAGGCTCCATTATATTCGCTAAGCCCGGAGGCCGAAGCTGTGCCGGCGCTTTCCTCATGCATTCATGCCGTTTATTGGATGTGCGCGCGATCCGTGCTGGGTCAGTGTCATCGGTCGGGTGCTGCCATGGCTGGATGACTGGCCACGCCAGCCGGCATGCAACTCAGTCAGGCTTGACTGCCTGATATTCCGCCAGAATCGACAGCGCACGGGTTTCGATATGTCGTTTCACCCCGGTGAAACCCGCGTTCTCCAGCGTACTGATCACCCCGCTCGGCGGCACACAGGCTTCGATGGTGTCCCAGTAATAGCGCCACAACTTGGCCGACTCGGCACTGCTGCCGATCAGACGGGCCAGCAGCGGCACCACGCCGCGCATGTACACCTTGAGCAGCGCCTGGCTCCATGCGCGTTCCGGCTTGGTGATTTCGAGCAGACACAGGCGGCCGCCGGGCTTGAGGACGCGATGGAATTCGTTGAAAGCGGCCGACAGATCGCTGATGTGGCGCAGCGCGTAGCCCATGCTGAGGAAGTCGAAGCTGGCATCGGGGAAGGGGATCGCTTCCGCCCGTCCCTCGATGAGCTGGACGCCCGGCAGGTTCGCGCAGGCCATCATGCCGGCGCTGGGATCGACGCCCACCACCAGGGCGGGATCGCCCACCAGCTTCACGGCTTCGCGCGCGACCAGGCCGGTGCCGACGCCGATGTCGACGATGCACATGCCGGGTTTCAGCCCCGCCCGCTGCAGCGCCTGGTTGCGGTACCAGGGGCCGCTGCCCAGCGCGAGCAGGCGGTCGATGCGGTCGTAGTCGGAGGCGGTGCTGTCGAACAGCTTGCCGACGTAACCGCGCCGCTCCTGTTCGCTGGCGTAGTAGCCGGTGAGGGGCGGATGCGGGGCATGCACCGCTGGCGTGGACGAATCGGGGGTGTTTTTCATGGGGTGTGTGACCGGTGAGTGTTCAGGCGCCGCAGCAGCAGAAGCGGCAAGCGCAGCAGGAAACCCAGCATCAGCCGGAGGTGCATCCAGGTGAGCAGGGTGTTGTCGCGCAGGTAGTTGAAGTGGGAAACGCCCCCTTCGTCGGCGCGCAGGTATTTCACCGGCGCGGGCAGATTGATCGGGCGCACGCCGCGCCAGCACAGGCGCACCACGGCCTCGGGGTCGAAGTCGAAGCGGCGCATCCAGCGCTGGCCGCGCATCACCTGGCGCAAGGGATCGATGGGGTAGACGCGAAAGCCGTAGAGCGAATCGCCGATGCCCGCCCACAGCGTTTCCAGGTTGGCCCAGCCGTTGGAAATCTTGCGGCCCTGCACGCGCAGCGCGGGGGCATCGGCATCGAACACCGGCTTGCCGAGGACCATCGCTGCGGGCGCCTGCTGCGAGGCGGCCATGAAGGCCGGGATGAGGTCGGCCGGGTGCTGGCCGTCGGAGTCCATCGTCAGCGCGTGGGTAAAACCCTGCCGCGCGGCGAGATCCAGGCCGTGCAGCACGGCCGCGCCCTTGCCGCCGTTTGCGGGCAGCACCCACACCTTCAGGTGCGGGTCGTTCGCCGCCATGTCCTGCAGGCCTGCGGCCGTGCCGTCGGTGCTGCCGTCCACCACCACCCACACCGGCGCCCACCGGGCGCGGGCGGCGCGCACCGTGTCGTAGACCTGGGGACCGGGGTTATAGCTGGGGATCAGCACCAGGTGGCTGGCGGAAACGTTCATATGCATCAGGTCTGCCGCGCCGCGCCGGATTCGGCGGCCTGCGGGGCGTCGGGCGGCAGGAAATGCGGCGCATCGCGCAGCTCATCGATGAAGTAGCGCTCCAGTTCCTCGGTAAAGGTTCCGGCCTTTTCCGGCGGCGCGAAGCGGCGGCCGAGGCGGATGCGATAGGTGATCGGCATCGGCGGGCGACGGAACAGCGGCCAGCCCTTGCCGAGGTAGGCCGAGTCGGTCTCGATGAACACGGTCTGGATCGGCACCCGGGCGCGGCTGGCGATCAGCGCGGTGGTGCCCTTGCAGACGTTCACCGGCCAGCGGGTGGTGCGGGTGCCTTCGGGGAAGATCAGCAGCTGGCTGCCGCTTTTCAGCTCGGCCACGGCTTGCCTGATCATGCTCAGCTGCGCGTCGTTGCGGATGTAGCCGGCCAGGCGCGCGCCGGCACCGAGGAAGACGTTGTCGACGATATCGACCTTCATGATGCAGGCCATGTTGGGCAGGCGCGAAATGACCATCAGGGCATCGAGCAGGCAGGGGTGGTTGGGGGCGACGATCAGCGGGCCTTCGTCGCGCAGCGAGTCGAGCGCGGAAAGATCGAAGCGGCAGGCCCCGATGAGGGCAAGCGCGCCGAGGTAGATGCGAAAACCGATGGTGCTGGCCCAGCGTCCGAGCGGGACGGCCCAGCGCTTCGGCAGCACGTAATAGAGGGGTACCGCAAGCAGCGTCCAGGTCAGCGAGATCGCACCGAGCAGCCCGAGACCGAACCACAGCGCGAAATATTCGTAGAGCCGATGCAGCCAGCGCCTGGGCAGCGAAGTCAGGTTGGCGCTCACTCGTCTGCCTCGACGCGTGTGGATGATTCCCCCAGCACCCAGGCGACGCCAATCCCGGCGGCAAAGGCCTGTTCGCTTTTGACCAGCGGGCTATCGACGAAGGCGGCGCCCTCGAGGCTGTCCCAGCGGGCGAAGGCACCCAGCCAGAATTTCGGAAAACGCTTCGACAGCGACATCAGAAACTGGCTGCCGGCGTAACCCCCTTCGGCGTCGAATGCCGGGCGGCTGGCAGTGGCATATTGCGGGGCCACCGAATAGAAGTAGTCATGGTTGCGTTGCGAGCCGAACAGGGGGCCTGCGAGTATCCCCATGTCCCATCCGGCAAATCCGGCTACATCGATGATGTCGAGATTGAGGCGTGGCGAGAATACCCAGCCGACATCTTTCATCTCGCTCGCTAGGGTGATGGCGGCGCGTATCGGCATGCGCAGATCGAGCGTGTAGCGCCGGTCATCGGTACGCCACAGGTGGAGATTCAGCGAGGGGCCGATTTCCACGGTGGGTTGCAGATCGGGCATGCCCTGTCTTGCCTCATTTTCCTCGCTATTCACGGGCAGCGAGGCGCCGAGGCTGACATTGAGTTCGATCCGGTCGCTGTCGAAAAAGGTGCCGCGAACCCCGTCACGGTCGGCCTTGAAGAAGGTGCCACGATATACAAAATAGGGAAACGGGATGGCGTAGAGGCTGGATTCGTCCGAGCCGCGATAGTCCGGAAAGCTCAGCGCGCTCGCGCCGATGCCCAGTTCCCACAGGGGCTTTTCGGCAGCGCAGGCGTGGCCGGCAGACAAGCCGAGCAGCAGCGTGGCGAAGGGGGCCAGGCAGCGCGGAAGAGACATGGCATGTCCTACCCACAATCGGGGCCGATGGCATGGCCGCCCGAGGCCTCGATTTCGACCAGCAGGTCGGCGCGGCACACGTCGGCTTGCAGGAACACGGCCGACACCGCGGCGCCGATACATTGCGCCATTTCGCGACGGACCGTGTCCAGGTTTTCAGGATGGCGGACATAGACCTTGTAGGCAAGGCTGTCGAGGCGGAAGTCGGCGCCCGGCGCCTGGCGGTTGGCCTCGGCGACGATGGCCGCGATGTTCTGCAGGCATTCCCGCGTCTGCGCCGCCACATCGCCGTCGTGCAGGGTCTGATGGCCGACGATGCTGGCGGTGCCGGAGATGAACAGCATGTCGCGCCCCCCCAGCTTGACCAGTCCCGCGCGCGCGAAGGTCGGGCTGCGCGGGCCGTACTGGCTGGGGTAATGGTAGGCGCTGACCTGGCGCGGGTTCTCGACGCTGATCACGTCCGCCCGCGCCGCCAGGAAGGCAATCTGGAGGCCGCCGCCGGCGGAGCCCAGGGCGCAGGCGGCGGGCACATTGCCGATCACCGAGCGGCCATGGGCGAGGAAGGCATCCTGGCGACCGATATTGAACTGGCGGTAGCGCTCCTTGTGGTGGCTTTCCTGGTTGATCGCCGGGAAATAGTTCCAGAAGCGCAGGGCGTGATAGCCGCGGGATTCGAGCAGCTCGAAGATGGACGCGTAAGCCGCTTCGGTCGTCGCCTGCAGGGGCGGGCGCGCATCCCCTGCGACTTCGTCGAGACTCATGCAGCCGAACAGCAGCGTTTCGCTTTGACGGTAGCGGATGGGGCCATGCCGGCCGGATTGCCAGCGGTTCTGCGCTATGCCAGATCTCACAGGTCGCCTCTTCCCCGGGCGGCAGGATCATGTCCACGGCCAGGAGCGGCAGCTCTGCCGCACCGGGGAGGGCACTATCGAGTGGGAGGGCGGGATGGGAAAAACAGGCGCCGCCCAGCACGCTGCTCTGACCGTCACCGGCGAGGCGGGAAAGTCGGGACGCGGGCAGAACCTCCAGCCGCAGAATCGCTTCCGCAGTCATCATCGGCAGCCGGCTTCTTCCGCCTCTTCCAGGGGACGGATATTCAGCTTGCGCCGCTTCCACGCCGTGATCGTGCGCTTCAGGTTGGCCAGCGAGGTGAGGTAATAGATCGCCTTGAATGCCAGCAGCGAACGCCAGATGGGCGTCTTGCCGAAGATGTCGCCGGCCAGCACCGACAGCAGCGCCTCCCTGACCCGGAAGTAGTTGCGCGGCGACATGAACAGGTTGCGCATGGTGGGGTTGGTGACCCGGTAGATGAACCAGGAGAATTCCTTCGGCCCGTGCTTCATCGCCTGGTCGAAATGCCTGAGTGCCAGCGCCGCCTTGTCCGGCTGGCGCAGACAGGTGTCGACCGTCTCGGCGCCGACGAAGGCGCTGTTCATGGCCAGCATCACGCCGGACGAAAAGACCGGGTCGATGAAGGCATAGGCGTCGCCCAGCAGCAGGTAGTTGGCGCCGTGACTGCGGTCGCAGGTATACGAAAAGTTGCCGGTGGCTTCGACGTCCGAGACGAGTTCGGCATCCTTCAGCCGCTCCGCCAGGGCGGGGCTCTGGGCGATGAGGTCGAGGAAAAAGTCGCGGACCGGTTTCTTGCGGGTTTTCAGGTGGGACGGCCAGATCACCGCGCCGACGCTGGTGGTGCCGTCGGCGAGGGGGATGAACCAGAACCAGCCATGCTCGAACCAGAACAGGCTGATGTGGCCCTCTTTATGGCCCGCATTGCGTTGGGCGCCCGTGAAATGGCCGTAGAGCGCGGCGCTGTTGTGTCTGGGGTTGCGCTGCTTGGCCTTGAGGCGGTTGCCGAGGAAGGTGTCGCGGCCGGAGGCGTCGATGAGGAAGCGGCATTGCCAGGTCTCGCTGCGCCCGTCGTCGTGTTCCGCCCGCACGATGGCGCCTGCGTCGTTCGGCAGGAATTCCACGTCGCGCACGCGGCAGCCTTCGATGACGTCGGCGCCTTTGCGCGCGGCATTGCGAATCAGGATCTCGTCGAACTCGGAACGGCGCACCTGGTAGGCGAGCGGCATGGACTTGTCCCAGGCATCGGCGAATTCGAAGGTCTGGCGGTGCTCGTGCCAGGGGGAGACGAATTCCGCCCCCCACTTCTGCATGCCGATGGCCTCCACCTCGGCGCGTACGCCCAGCTTCTCGAACAGGGGCAGGTTGGCCGGCAGCAGCGATTCGCCGATGTGGAAGCGCGGGTGGTGCGCCTTTTCCAGCAGGGTGACCCGGTGCCCCTTTTCCGCCAGCAGGGTGGCGGCCGTCGAGCCGGCCGGACCGCCGCCGATCACCAGCACATCGCACTGATGGTCGGCAGGGTGGGGCGTGACTTCGTGCGGCATGAGACTTTCCTTGGTTGGGCCCGGAACAGCGAAAAGTTTGGTCCGCATAAACTGAATAACAGGCAGATTTTACCTAAACTGGCCATGTTGCCGGTATGGAAACTCCGCATCCGGTGAATTCCGCCAGGCCAATTCACCGCTCGATTGGGCACGCAGGATGCCCGCGCTATCATGCGTGCTGATTTTTGTGAGCGCCTCAACCATGCTGATGCTGGGTATTGAATCTTCCTGTGACGAAACCGGGATCGCGCTGCATGACGGCGCGCGCAGTGCCAGACTTTGATGACGCCTCAGCCTGACGCCCACCCTGCTGTGGTGAACTGGACCGAAGCCGGCGAGAGCCGGTCAGCCCGCTGGCGCTCGGAGAACGGTGCGCCGCCGCCCAGGCGCGTGACGGTCGCGGATGACCGCCTCACCGCCGATGCGGCCTATCGGCTGGCCAGCGAAGGCACCGCGTTATTGTGGCGGGGCGACTTCCAGAATGCGCGGCAGTTGCTGCAGGCGATGGCGCGCCGCATCGACCGCAAACCGCGCAAGCCCGCTGCCTCGCCGACGGAAGCCTTCAATTTCCATCGCCAGCATCAGTCGCAGCGCGCCCGCACCCTGGGCATGCTGTTGCTGCCGCTGGAGGCGGATTTCAGCATTCCCCTGCGGCGCGCGCCGAATGTGAAAGAGGCCTGCGCCGAAGCCTATGGCGCGGGCGAGGAGGCCTCGATCGTCTCGCTGCGTGAGTTGCTCGGCGTGATCGGCGCTCACGAATGGCGCAAATCCGGCGTGGACATCCCGGCGCTGGGCGACCGCATCCACCCGCACTACGGCGTGTTTTCGCCGGTGCGCGGCGAATACCTGGCGCTGGTGGCCGAGGCGCCGCTGCCCTCGACCGCGCTGGCCTTCGACATCGGCACCGGAACCGGCGTGCTGGCCGCGCTGCTCGCCCGCCGCGGCGTCAAGCATGTCATCGCCACCGACCAGGACCCGCGTGCGTTGGCGTGTGCGCGCCAGAATATCGCCCGGCTCGGGCTTGCAGGGCGGGTGGAGGTGGTCGAGGCCGATCTGTTCCCGCCAGGCCGCGCGCCGCTCGTCGTCTGCAATCCGCCCTGGCTGCCCGCGCGCGCCAACTCGCCGCTCGAACATGCGATCTACGATCCGGACAGCCGCATGCTCAAGGGCTTTCTGAACGGGCTGGCGGCGCATCTGGAGCCGGGCGGCGAAGGCTGGCTGATCCTGTCCGATCTGGCCGAGCATCTTGGGTCTGCGCTCGCGCGAAGCCCTGCTCGCTGCAATCGAGGCAGCCGGATTGAACGTGGTGGCGCGGATGGACACCAAGCCCACGCATCCCCGCGCCGCGGACGACACCGATCCGCTGCACGCCGCGCGTGCGGCCGAGGTGACGTCGCTGTGGCGGCTCGCGGCACGCACCCCTTAACGACTGTTTTTGATCAATACAGCGCATCACGCTTCACAGGAACCACACCATGAATACCCGCCGCCATCTGTTTACCTCCGAGTCCGTTGTCCGAAGGCCATCCGGACAAGATCGCCGACCAGATTTCGGACGCCATCCTCGATGCCTTTCTGGCCGAGGAACCCGAGGCCAAGGTCGCCTGTGAAACCCTCGTCGCCGACAATCTGGTGGTGATTACCGGCGAGTTCAAAACCGTGCGCAAGGAACTGTTCGACGAGGTTCGTGATCGCGCCGAAGCGATTGCCCGCCAGGTGCTGCGCGACATCGGCTACCGCGATGCCGAAACCGGCATCGACCCCGACACCTGCGAAGTGCAGGTGCGCTTCAACCACCAGTCGATCCAGATTCACAAGGGCATCACGCTGGCCGGCGGCGACATCGGCGCCGGCGACCAGGGACTGATGTTCGGTTATGCCTGCGACGAAACCCCGGACCTGATGCCTTACCCGATCTGGCTGGCGCATCGCCTGATGCAGAAACAGGCCGAGCTGCGCAAATCCGGCGCCTTGCCCTGGTTGCGCCCCGATGCCAAAAGCCAGGTCACCGTCGCCTACGAAGGGCAGCGAATGGTCGGTGTCGAAACCGTGATCATCTCCACCCAGATCGCGCGCGACCTCGATCCTGCCTGGGTCGCGCAGGAAGTCGCGCGCGAAATCGTCGACCCGCTGGTGCCGCTGGCGCTGCGCACGCCGACCTTCAGGCTGTGGGTCAATCCCGCCGGCCCGTTCGAAATCGGCGGCCCCAACGGCGACACCGGCCTCACCGGCCGCAAGATCATCGTCGACACCTACGGCGGTTCCTGCCCGCACGGCGGCGGCGCGTTTTCCGGCAAGGATCCGACCAAGGTCGATCGCTCGGCGGCGTACATGGCGCGATACATCGCCAAGAATCTCGTCGCGGCCGGGCTATGCCAAACGCTGCCTGGTCCAGCTGGCGTATGCCATCGGCGTGGCCGAGCCGGTTTCGCTGCTGATCGACACCTACGGCACCGGCACCGAGCCGGATGAAACGCTGGAAGACCGGGTGCGCTGCACCTTCAAGCTCACCCCGCGCGGCATCATCGAAAGCCTCGACCTGCGCCGCCCCATCTATCGGCAGACCGCCGCGTACGGGCACTTCGGGCGGGCCGAGCCGGACTTCACCTGGGAGCGCGTCGATCAGGCCGACAGGCTGGCGCAGTTCACCGTCTGACGTGCGGGTGCAAAAGGACTGAACCCGGACGCAACAGGGGGCCATCCTGTGGCCCCCTGTGTGTATTGCCGATGCGATATGCGGCGCGTGTGCGTCAGGCCGCCACCCCTTTGGGGTTGGGGCCATACTGGTTGTCGCCCGGCTTGCTGTCCAGCAGCATGAACACCAGCAGCACGATGGCGCCGATGAACGGAATGAAAGCGATCAGCACCCACCAGCCGGTACGGTCGGTGTCGTGCAGGCGGCGCACGGTCACCGCCAGGCTGGGGATCAGGATGGCCAGCGAATAGATGCCGCTCAGCAGCCCCACGCCAAGCTCGGGGTCGAGACTGCCGGTCATGTAGTCGACCACGGTCAGCACGACGCTGACGATGAGGTTGAACAAGGCGAAGAACCAGTATTCCTTGCGCCGGGCGCGTCCCTTGAAGACTGCGTATTGCTTTAAAGCCTGGAGATACCAGTTCATGTTTTTTCCCTGTTGAGGTGAAGCTCGGTGGTGTGGCCGTAACGGTGCTGTCCGGCCGTTTCGTGGGCGCCTTGATTGAACGCGTCGCAACGATACACCGGCACGCCATGCGCTGTCAGCCGCTCGATCAGACAGCGTTCAGCCTGCGCCGTACCAGCCCGATCAACTCCGAAGCCGTCAGCCCTTCCGGCCCCAGGCCTTCTGCGACTGCATCATCCGCCGCCTGGCCGTGCAGCCATACCGCGCGGCGCAGGGCGTCCCACGGCTCCAGCCGCGCCGCAAACGCGGCCAGCATGCCGGTCAGCACATCGCCCATGCCCGGCGCGCTCAAGGCCGGATTCCCGCTTGCGTTGATCAAGGTGGTGCCATCGGGCTGCGCCAGCACCGAGCCGGCGCCTTTCAACACCACCCATGCATTGAAGCTTGCCGCCAGTTCCCGCGCCGCCTGTTCGCGCCGGGCTTGAATGTCGTCAACCGAGGTGCCTGAGCAAACGCGCGGCTTCGCCGGCGTGCGGCGTCAGCAGCGTCGGCGCGGTTCGCATCGCACAGGCCTGTGCCAGTTCCTCGCGCTGCGCCAGGCAATTCAGCCCGTCCGCATCCACCACCAGCGGCGCAGGGTGGCGCAGCGCGGCCGCCACCAATTCAAACGCCGCGCGCGTCTGTCCCAACCCCGGCCCGATCGCCAGCACCGTCAGGGCAGGGTCGGCCACCAGCCGGTCGGGCTGCGCAAACATCAGCTCCGGTGTGCTGAAATCGACCCGAACTGCTTCGTCCAGCACCCCCAGCGTCACCAGTCCCGCGCCGCATTTCAGCGCCGCCCGTCCCGCCAGCAGCGCCGCCCCCACCATGCCCGGCGCACCGCCGACGATGCCGATGCGGCCGAAGCAGAGCCTTGTGGCTGTCGTGCGGGCGGGGCGGGAGGAGCGGAGATTCCATGTGGGTCTTTCGTGTCCGGGGTGTGGCAAGCATAGTCGGTGGGGCGGGTTCCTGTCTCCCGCTGAAACTGCCTTGCCAACCGATGCATCGTTCGTCCGGGTGCGTCGGTCAGTCCGCTGCTTTATCCAGCAGCGCCTGGTAGACGGCGAGGTCGGTCGCTGAATGACAGCAGAAGATCACTTCCAGGATGCCTGGAAATGACGGCACCTCAGTGCGCACCGTCGCTACGGCAATCCGGGCCGCGAGTGCGATCGGGTAGCCGTAGACGCCGGTGCTGATGCTGGGGAAGGCCAGGGTGTGGACGCCGTGCTGCGACGCGACCTCGAGCGCGCGCCGGTAGCACGAGGCGAGCAATGCCGCTTCGCCCCGGTCGCCGCCGTGCCAGACCGGCCCGACGGTGTGGATGACGAACCGCGCAGGCAGCCGGTAGCCCTGCGTGAGCTTGGCGTCGCCCGTCTGGCAGCCGTGCAGTCGGCGACATTCATCCAGCAGTTGCGGCCCGGCCGCGCGATGGATCGCGCCGTCCACCCCGCCACCGCCGAGCAGTGACGTGTTGGCGGCATTGACGATGGCGTCAACCGCGAGCGTCGTGATGTCGGCCTGAATGGCGTGCAGGGTGGTTGGCATGCTCAATGGAAAGGAATGGTAAAAGGCAAGACACTGACCCAGTGTGCTCCTGGGGAGTTGAGTGTTCTGGCACGCCGAGCGCCTTTATTCCGCCACACGCAGGTTCCCCCGGCTGACACTTTCACCATCCCGGGGGCGGAGCGACCAGAACGACAGCGACGACAGGATGGTCAAGCCCCCCAGCGTCAGAAAAGCATGGTGCAACGCGCTTGTCACCGCCGTGCGGTCGGTTTGCGGCAGCTCGCCCAGATACCAGCCGGCGATCAATGAGCCGAAGGCCAGCCCGAAGCTCATCGACATCTGCTGCATTGAACTGGAGAGGGTGCTGGCCATGCTCGAATCGGGCGTGTCGATGTCGGCAAAGGCCATCGAATTCATGCTGGTGTATTGCAGCGAATTGAAGAATCCCATCGTCAGGCTCAGCAACACGATCAGCATGATCGGCGTGGCCGGGTCCACCAGCGAGAACAGGCAGACCACGACTCCGATCATCACCGTATTCACGGTCAGGATGCGGCGGTAGCCGAAACGCGCCAGCACCCGCGACGAAATGAACTTCATGAACATGGCCGCTGCAGCGGCAGGCATCATCAGCAGGCCCGCCTGCCACGCCGGCATGCCGAGCCCGAGCTGGTACAGCAGCGGCAGCAGAAAAGGCATGCCGCCCACCCCCAGCCGCGTGACGAAGCCGCCCATCACCGACACGCGAAACGTGCGCACCCGAAACAGCGCCAGGCGCAGCAGCGGATGCGGTGTCTGGCGCGCATGCCAGGCATACGCGGCCAGCAGGCCGAGGCTGAGCAGCAGCAGCATGGATGCAGAGACCGCGTCGAGCTGATGCTCGCCAAAGATTTCCAGCAGCCAGGACAGCAGCGCCGCGCCGCTGCCGAACAGGACCAGGCCGACGACATCCAGCGGCCGCGACGTGCCGCCGCGATAGTCCGGCATGTGGCGATGCGCCAGCCACAGCGCCATCAGTCCCACCGGCACGTTGATGAAGAAGAATGTAGACCGCCAGGCTCTCGTAGGTCTCAGGCTCAACGGCGTTTCACCTGGACCCTTATTCCGGCTTTCAAAACGCCGTGGTACCCCGTCTTGAAATAGAGATATCGCGCACCGCCATGGGGAATAGTCGGGTCCAAGGAACTCAGCATACGTGCAGGCAAACCGCGGTTTGCCCCCGATTGCTCTGGGTGAAAAAACAATGCGAAGTTGAACCCCGCAATCGCATGCGTGGCCACATCGTGATGAAATTTCACGACAATCGCGTTCCGCGCTTAAGCGTCACGTGTTCTAAAAGCCGAAGAGGCTCTTCAGCTTCTTCACCCCTTCCACAGCGCTGTCCACTGGGCTCGCCTCTTCCTTGGGTTTCTCCGCCTTGCCTGAAGTTTCCGCAGCCGAGGCGCCGCCCACCCCTTCCATTCCCAAAGGCAGCATGCCCATGGACTTCAGCCGCACCTTGGCGGTCCAGATCGGCTCCCACTTCGCTTTGGGGTCGGCGGGCTTGGGTGGATAAGCAAAGTTTCCCTCGTCACCGTAGGCGATGAACTGCACCGCCGCGCCGTCGGCCTTGCCGAAGATGCCCTTGGGAAGGGTGCAGCGGGTGGTGTCCGGTTTCATCACCACTTTCTGCTGGATGTATTTCTGTACTGTCGCATTGGGCAAATAGCTCATCAGGCCGCCGCCCATGTCGGCAAGTTCGCTCGAGGTCCAGATGACGACCTCCTTGCCTTGTTCGCTGCCGCCCACGGCCATCATGAAATAGCCGATCGCGGTGGGGATGCTTTTCCATTCGATCTTGACCGCATCGGCCAAGCCCCCCACGGCCTGGGTGAATACCACCGGCGCCATGAAGTCGCGCCGGTTATCCAGCGTAAATTTGATGTCCGGCGTGAAGTTGCCTTTGATCAGATGCTCGCCGACAAGAGAACTGCCGTCGGGCACGGCCTGTTGATTTTCGCGGTTGGGCCACTCGCCGAAGGTCCAGCCCTTGCGCGGGGTCAAGCGAAAGCGACTGCCGCCGCCGCGCGCCACCAGCACCGAGGCATAGTCCTCGGGTGTCATCCTGGCCGTATCCAGCACGCGCGGCTGACCCGTGCGCACGCTTTCGCCGCAGCCCCAGTAGAGCAGAATCTTGATGTCTTCGCGTTTCGCTTCGCCGTCGGTCGAACTGCCCGGCTGCAGTCTCGTAGCGCAGCGGCAGGCTGGCGCCCATCATCATGCCGGGCGGAATCAGGTGCTCGGCGCTGGGGGCGGGCGGCGTGTCCGGCCCCAGCAGGTCGAGGAACACATTGTGTCGCGTGCCGCCGCCCACGCCCATGCCCTTCATCGCCATGGAGCCGATCATGCCTTCCAGCCCACCGCCTCCCGCGGCGGAATCCATGCCGGGAACGGATCATGTTTTCGGTGCTGACGCTCATCCAGTATTGCGCGGCGGGCTTGGCCGCGTCGGCCGTGCTGGAGAAAGCAAACAGCAGGCTGGAAGCAAGGACGGCAAGGCGAGCGATGGAACGCATGATTTTTGTCCCCTGATGGTTGTGCGGGTTCAATGGCTTATGGTTTTCAATCTAGCATATTCCCACGGGCGTTCGCGCCGCACCCTGACCTGGCGCTCACGCGGAAGATGCTGGCCGAGAATCTTGCGGCGATTCAACCGCTGGCGGCAGCGTAATTGGGCGTCGCGTATGTGTTATTGCAAGACATGACCCCGAAGCCTCTAACACAAAGCCAAGCCCGATCTGCGGGAGATTCATTCGCCCAAACGCGCCGCCTGGATGCCCGTTTCGAGGAACCGGATCATGTCATCGCACACCTGCGCCGAGTTCATGATGAAGGTGTGACAGGCCGACACCTGGACTACCTGCGCGGCAAACCCACCGGTGGCTTCGGACAGGCTGAGAATCCCATCGTTGGCCTCCATGCCGAAGGGCAGCCAGGCGGCGCGCGGGCCGGCAACGCCCGCATAGATCCGGGTTGGAACCGCTGGCATCGGCAGCCCTTGCATGAACGCGTCCTGCGCCAGCAATTGCCCCATTTCGCCCATCAGCCATTGGTAGGGCCAGAACCGCGAAAAGAACCTGGCGGCCTTGCAGGCAAGCATCGGCGGCGTCAGGAATATACAGGCGGAGGGCGCCCGGTTTTCCAGTTGGCCGAGCGCCGAGCGGATGATCACCGTCCCCAGGGAATGGCCCACCAGCGCGTAGTGCGTCGTGTCGACCCGGCGCTCGATCAGCTTCACCAGGCGTGCGGTCGCCCCCTGCAGGGTTTCAAACGTCGGCGAATAGCCAAACAGGATCGGATGGTGGCCGGCCCGTCGCAAGCGCCGGCGCAGCCGCAGCATGGAGAGCGGGGTTCTTCCCATGCCATGAACGAGAACCAGATCCATCGATTCGTTTGGATGCGCCGGTCAGTCCGCTGCTTCAGTCGGCAGCGCCGGGTAGACCGCAAGGAGGGATGGCAAGAAGCAAGACCTGACCCTGTGGCTGTTCGTTCGAATTTGCGGGCTGAAGATCGAGCATACGGCCAACACCAAGCGAGCATGGTATGCGTCGGTTATTGTCAACTCCTAAAAAGCGCATGGTGACCGCAATACTGCAGTACAGTATCGCCAGACATCGAAATCGTTGATCGCGACCATCGTCAGATAGGTTTATCCTTGCTCAGCATCACGGACTCCGAGTGCAACAAGCGTTGACTAGGTGCGGAATGCACAAGCCGATGAGCGCCGCAAACACTCCGCGGCCTTGACTCAACGGTGAGTGCACATGCTTTGTCAAGACGGAACATCGCCAGGCATTCCGTAACAAGTTATTGCTACTGACGCCAATGAGTGCATCACGGCTGCCCACGTTGATTATTACCGAAGAAGTGGGGATCGCTCGCATTTCCGGCGCTTGCCTCAGTAACGCCTTCGAGCATCTCAGGATGCTAGTTGGCTCTTTCCGCATAACCGGAGGCAACCTTCGCGCTCATGCGTTGTATATTCGTTGAGCAGGCTCGTGCGTACCTATTCAAAGTTATGCGTAGATAGCCCTTACGCGCAGAACACAGGAATTGCACTGTCGGCTGTGTCTCGGCTTGATCAGAGCTGACGAAGCTTCAATGAGTTCTTTGTCCATCTGTCCTTGTCCATAACTCAGGGAGTAGCTTCGCTAATACTCCTGCATCAGCCCAGCTGCTTGTACCCCCGATACCACTCCACCCACTTCCCGATCCCGTATTCCAGCGTCGTCGCCGGCTTGAATCCCGTATCGCGCACCAGTTCGTCGATATCCGCGTAGGTCGCCTGCACGTCGCCGTCCTGCATCGGCAGGAAGTTCTTTTTCGCGGTCTGGCCGAGCGCGGCTTCGATGGTGCCGATGAAGTCCATCAGCTGCACCGGGGTGTGGTTGCCGATGTTGTAGACGCGGTAGGGGGCGTGGCTCGATGCCGGGTCGGGGTTGTTGTGGTCGAAGTCGGGGTTGCCCTGCGGGATGCGGTCGAGCACTTTCACGGTGCCGTCGGCGATGTCGTCGATGTAGGTGAAGTCGCGCATCATGTCGCCGTGGTTGAAGACGTCGATGGTGCGGTTTTCCAGGATGGCGCGAGGTGAACAGCCACGGCGACATGTCGGGCCGGCCCCACGGGCCGTAGACGGTGAAGTAGCGCAGGCCGGTGGTGGGCAGGCCGTAGAGGTGCGAGTAGGTGTGCGCCATCAGCTCGTTGGCCTTCTTGCTGGCGGCGTACAGGCTCACCGGGTGGTTGACCGGGTCGTGGGTGGAGAACGGAATCTTGGTGTTGGCGCCGTAGACGCTGGACGAGCTGGCGTAGACGAAGTGCTTGACGCCGTGGTGGCGGCAGCCTTCGAGCAGGTTGGCGAAGCCGACGATGTTCGACTGCACGTAGGCGTGCGGATTCTTCAGCGAGTAGCGCACGCCGGCCTGCGCGGCGAGGTTGATGACGGCGTCGAAGTGGCCTTTCTCGAACAGGTCTTCCATCACCATGCGGTCGGAGATGTCGTCCTTGAGGAAGCGGAAGTTGGGGTAGGGCTTGAGCTGCTCCAGCCGCGCGAGCTTCAGCGCCGGGTCGTAGTAGTCGTTGAGGTTGTCGATGCCGACCACTTCGTCGCCGCGCTTCAACAGGATTTGCGCGACGTGCATGCCGATAAACCCGGCGGCGCCGGTGAGCAGGATTTTCATTGTTTTGCCTCCAAAAGTGGCGTCGATTCTAGCACTGGCACCCTTACAATCCGGTGATGCCCAACCCGCGCCTGATCCTCGACTGGAGCCTCTACCGGCTGGCCCTGCTGCTGGCCGCGCCGCTGATTCCGCTGCGGCTGCTGTGGCGCGGGCGGCGCGAGCGCGGCTATCTGCAACACTGGGACGAACGGCTGGGATCGAGTGCGGTGCCGGCCGGCGCGCTGTGGATTCATGCGGTGTCGGTCGGCGAGATGCGCGCGGCACAGCCGCTGATCGCCGCCTTGCGTGTCGCGCATCCCGACGCACCCGTGTTGCTCACCTGCATGACGCCGACCGGGCGCGCCACGGCTGAATCCTTGTACGGCGACTTCGCCCGCATCGTTTATCTGCCCTACGACTACGCCTGGCTGATGCGGCGGTTTCTGCGCCATGCGCAACCGCGCGTCGGCATCCTGATGGAAACCGAGTTGTGGCCGAACCTGATTCATGCCGCCGCGAGCGACAGGGTGACGCTGATGCTGGCGAATGCGCGGCTGTCGGAACGCTCGGCGCGCGGCTATGCGCGGCTGCCCGCGCTGACGCGTGCGTGTCTGCAGCGCATTGCCGTCGTGGCCGCGCAGACCGAGGCCGACGCGGCGCGGCTGCAGACAACTGGGCGCGCGCGCGCGTGCACGTCACCGGCAATCTCAAGTTCGACATCACGCCGCCGCCGGCGCAACTCGAACGCGGCGCCGCATGGAAAGCGGGCTGGGGCAGCGTCCGGTGCTGCTGGCCGCGAGCACGCGCGAAGGCGAGGAGGCCCCGCTTCTGCGTGCCTTTGCCGCGACCGCGCCGGCCGACGTGCTGCTGGTGCTGGTGCCGCGCCACCCGCAGCGTTTCGACGAAGTGGCGGGACTGATCGAGGCGGCGGGTCTGAAGTATCAGCGCCGCAGCGATGAGGTCGCCGCTCGCGGCGGAGACGCGCGTGCTGCTCGGCGACAGTCTCGGCGAACTGTTTGCCTACTACGCGGCATGCGACGTGGCCTTTGTCGGCGGCAGTCTGCTGCCGCTGGGCGGTCAGAATCTGATCGAGGCGGCGAGCGTGGGGCGGCCGGTGCTGGTGGGGCCGCACACGTTCAATTTCGAGGAGGCGACGCGGCTGGCGATCGAGGCGGGCGCCGCGCTGCGGGTGAGCGATGCCGCAGATTTAATGGCGACTGCGTTGAAGCTGCTGGCCGATGAACCGGCGCGCACCCGCATGGGCGAGGCCGGTCTGGCGTTTGCCGCGCGCCATCGCGGCGCGGCGGCGCGGGTGGCCGCGCTTTTACTGAGCCGTTGATGGGGGACGCAGCACCTGGTCGACGGTCGTCAGGTCTTCCGCGCTGAGCGTGCCGACTGCCGCCTTGAGGCTGAGCCCGGCCAGAATGAACTGATAGCGCGCGGCCGCCAGTCGCTGCTCGCGCGGAAAACACCAGCTGCTGCGCATTCAGCACGTCCAGCGTGGTGCGCACGCCGACCTGCACGCCGAGCCGGGTGGATTCGAGTTGCAGCTTGGTGGATGCCACCGTCCGCTCCAGCGCGCGTACTTGCGCGTCGGCGCTGGTCACGTTGAGGTAGGCCTGGCGTGCGCTCAGCGCGGCATCGCGTTGCGCGGTGTTCAGGTCCTGGCGCGCTTTTTCCTGATTGGCGACGGCCTGGCGCACCTGTGAATCGACCCGCCCGCCCTGATAAATCGGCAGATTGAATTCGACGCCCGACCAGTGCGGTGTTGATGTCGACCAGGGTGACGCCGAGGCTCTGGTTTTCATGCTGTATTGGTAGCTTGCGACGGCATTCAGCGTGGGGTAGTGCCCCGCCCGGCTGAGCTCGATTTGCTCGTCGGCGATGGTCTTGTTGTAGCGCTGGATCAGCCACATTCAGGTTGCCGGCTCTCGGCCGGGTGGCCCATTCGTCGATGGCATGGGCTTCGGACAGCTTGCGAATGATCGGGTCGATCAGCACGGCCTGCTGCTCGGCCTTGTCCGCCAGCGTGTCGAGCGCAGCCGGCGGCTTGCCGATAATCCGTTCCAGCGTTACGCAGGCTGATGTTGAGCGTGTTTTCCTCGGCGATTTCCTGCGCAATGGACAGGTCGTAGCGCGCCTGGGCTTCCTGGGTGTCGATGATGGTGGCGGTGCCGACTTCGAAATTGCGCTTGGCGGCGGCCAGTTCTTCGGTGATGGCGGCTTTTTGCGCGCGGGTGAGGCCGATGTTGTCCTGCGCCTGCAAGCACATCGAAATAGGCTTTCGCGGTGCGCAGGATCAGATCCTGGCCGGCGAGTTCCAGTTGCTTGGCGACGATCTTGACCTGCTCCTCGGCCTGTTGGACCTGCACTGAACTTGCCTTGTTGTAGAGCGGTTGCACGGCGTTGATGCCGAGCGCGCCATTGCCGCTGCTGGTGTCGCCATTGGGCAGGGTGGTGCGGACGTCGTTGTAGCGCGCGTTGCCGTCGGCATTCGACATTCGGCAACAGCGCCGCGCGTGCCTGCGGCAGCGCTTCCAGCCCGGCCTGGTAGGCGGCGCGGGCGGCGGCGTATTGGGTGTCGTTGGCCAGCGCTTCACGATAGATGTCGCTGAGGTTGGCCGCCTGGACTAGCGGGCTGAATGCCAGGCCCAGCGCGAGAATCAAGGGTTTGAACTGCATGTTGTTCCCGTAAAAGATATTCAGTAGCGCGGCATCGCCGGATCGACTTCGTCGGCCCAGGCGGCGACGCCGCCCGACAGGTTGATCACATCGCCGAATCCGAGCGATTCAAGATAGCGGGCGGCTTGGTAGCTGCGCACGCCATGATGACAGATGACCACCGTTTCGGCGTCTTTGTTCAATTCCTGCATCCGCGCGGGCAGATCGCGCATCGGGATCAGGATCGCGCCGGGAATGCGGCACAGGTTCCATTCCCACGGTTCGCGCACGTCGAGCAGCGTCGGAGCGTGTCCGGCTTGCAGATGCGCGGCGAGTTCGGCGGGGCGGAATTGGCGCATGCTTAAAAAATGAAGGCGGAGGGGTGCGGTGCGTTGAGCAGCGGCGCCACGCAGGTCTCGAACAGCGTCACGCTGCGGAACGCGCCCGGCGCGGTGCAGGTGACGAGCTGTGCCTGCATCACCGGCGCCTCGCCGGTGATGGCGAACAGGCGTCCGCCGACATGCAGGCGCTGGCGAAACGCTTCCGACAGCAGCGGGGTCGATCCGGTCAGCACGATCACATCGAAGCCGGCCGCGTCGGGCCAGTCGCGGGCCGCGTCGCCGGTGTGCAGCTGGGCGTTGGCGAATCCGTGCGCGCGCAGCTTCTGCATGGCGGCCGCGGTGAATTCGGGGACGATGTCCACCGACACCACCTCGGCAGCCTGGCTGGCCAGCAGGGCGGTGAGATAGCCGCTGCCGGTGCCGATTTCCAGTACGCGGTCGGTCGGGGCGGATGGCGACTTCCTGCACCAGGCGCGCTTCGAGCTTGGGCGTCCACATGGCCTGACCGTGGCCGAGAGGGATTTCCATGTCGACGAAGGCCAGCGCCCGGTGGGCCTCAGGCACGAAGTCTTCGCGGCGGATCTTGAACAGCAGATTCAGTACATCCTGATCCAGCACGTCCCAGGGGCGAATCTGCTGTTCCACCATGTTGTAGCGCGCCTGTTCCATGTTCATCTATGCCCTTGCCGGAAGAAAATTGCCAAAGTGAAAATTGATTTACGACTCAATAAGTTAGATGGGGTCTTGCCTTGCAATTATTCCACATTTCGGCTACCTTGAGCCGCTCGCCAGGGGTCTCCGGCCGGATGTTTTCGGGATGGAGTGAGACATACCCTTTGAACCTGATGCGGTTGAGACCGCCGTAGGGAGGCCGACAGGCCTCCCTTGTATTGAATGCAGCGAGGCCGATACACAGGCCTCCGTTTATTTCCAGCGAGGCCAAGGGCCTCCTGCTTTATCTGGAGCGCACCATGAATGCCACCCCCAAGTTTCTCGCCGCCGATGCCCATGTCGATGCGCTCGCCGTCCAGCCCTTGCCGAATTCACGCAAGATCTACGTGCAGGGCAGCCAGCCCGACATCCGCGTGCCGATGCGCGAAATCAGCCAGGCCGACACCGCGAGCGGCTTCGGCGGTGAAAAGAACCCGGCCATTTTCGTCTACGACTGTTCCGGCCCTTACACCGACCCGGCGGCCAGCATCGACATCCGCAAGGGCCTGCCCGCGCTGCGCACCCGCTGGATCGAAGCGCGCGGCGACACCGAAGTGCTGGGCGACCTGAGCTCGGAATATGGCCGCCAGCAGGCCGCCAATCCCGAGCTGGCCGGCATGCGCTTTCCCGAGCTCGCGCGCACGCCGCGCCGCGCGAAAGCCGGCATGAACGTGACGCAGATGCACTACGCGCGCAAAGGCATCATCACGCCGGAAATGGAGTTCATCGCCATCCGCGAGAACAACAACCGCGTGGCGTATCTGGAATCGCTCAAGCAGACCGGCCCGCTGGGCGAGAAGCTCGCCGCGATGATGAACCGCCAGCATCCGGGCCAGAACTTCGGCGCCAGCCTGCAGAACGAAATCACGCCCGAGTTCGTGCGCAGCGAAATCGCGCGCGGCCGCGCCATCATCCCCAACAACATCAACCACCCGGAATCCGAGCCGATGATCATCGGCCGCAATTTCCTGGTGAAGATCAACGCCAACATCGGCAACTCGGCGCTCGGTTCCAGCATCCAGGAAGAAGTCGAGAAGATGACCTGGGCGATCCGCTGGGGCGGCGACACCGTGATGGACCTGTCGACCGGCAAGAACATCCACGAAACGCGCGAGTGGATCATCCGCAATTCGCCGGTGCCGATCGGCACCGTGCCGATCTACCAGGCGCTGGAAAAAGTCGACGGCAAGGCCGAAGACCTGACCTGGGAAATGTTCCGCGACACGCTGATCGAGCAGGCCGAGCAGGGCGTCGACTACTTCACCATCCACGCCGGCGTGCTGCTGCGCTACGTGCCGCTGACCGCCAACCGCATGACCGGCATCGTCTCGCGCGGCGGCTCGATCATGGCCAAGTGGTGCCTCGCGCATCACAAGGAGAGCTTCCTCTACACGCACTTCGAAGAGATCTGCGAAATCATGAAGGCCTACGACGTGGCCTTCTCGCTGGGCGACGGCCTGCGCCCGGGTTCGATCTACGACGCCAACGACGAAGCGCAATTCGGCGAACTGAAAACGCTGGGCGAACTGACCCAGGTGGCGTGGAAGCACGACGTGCAGGTGATGATCGAAGGCCCCGGCCACGTGCCGATGCACCTGATCAAGGAGAACATGGACATGCAGCTGGAGCAGTGCCACGAAGCGCCGTTCTACACGCTGGGACCGCTGACCACCGACATCGCCCCCGGCTACGACCACATCACCTCCGGCATCGGCGCCGCGATGATCGGCTGGTACGGCACCGCGATGCTCTGCTACGTCACGCCGAAGGAACACCTCGGCCTGCCGGACAAGGACGACGTCAAGGAAGGCATCATCACCTACAAGATCGCCGCCCATGCCGCCGATCTCGCCAAAGGCCACCCCGGCGCGCAGATCCGCGACAACGCCTTGTCGCAAGGCGCGCTTCGAATTCCGCTGGGACGACCAGTTCAACCTCGGCCTCGATCCCGACAAGGCGAAGTCCTTCCACGACGAAACCCTGCCCAAGGAATCGGCCAAGGTCGCGCACTTCTGCTCGATGTGCGGCCCGCATTTCTGCTCGATGAAGATCACCCAGGACGTGCGCGAATACGCGGCAAAGGAAGGCCTCAATGAAGCCGACGCGCTGGCCAAGGGCATGGAAGTGAAGGCGGTGGAATTCGTCAAGCAGGGCGCCGAGGTCTATCGCAAGGTTTGATCGGTCCAGCCAACAGGCAGCAGGACATGCGCCGCGATCTGATCAGCTGGGTCGTCCAGCTCATCGGCATGCTGGCTGTCTGGTGCGGCACGCTGGCCGTTGCCGCGCCCCTGTCCGTCGCGCAGGAACACGAAACGGCGATCGGCCTGTCCACCCATTTTTTTCAGGAGCCGGCCGACCGCCTCGGCCTGGCTGAAGCGATGGCTGCCTACCGGGCGGGGCAGTTCGCACCCGGGGCCCGCCCGGTGCTCAATTTCGGCATCGGCGCGAAACCCGTCTGGATACATTTTGCGGTCGACAATCCGGCTGCGATCCCTTCGCCCAGAAGGCTGTCGATCGAGACCGCATGGCTCGATCGTGTCGAAGTTTATTTTCGGCACCAGGGCAGAACCGTCGCAGCGTATCGCGTCGGCGACCGCCAGGTTTTCGGGCAGCGCCCGATCATGAGCCGCTATTTCCTGTTCGAGCATGCGTTCGACAGCGGCGTCAGCGATGTGTTCGTCCGCGTGGAAACGCCCGATCCCATGGTGGTTCCCCTTTATGTGCTGAGCCCGGAGGCCTCGCGGATACGGCAGACGCAGCAGGAACTCAGTTACGGCATCGTGTACGGTTTCCTGCTCGCCCTGATGGCATACAACGCCATCCTCTATTTCAGCCTGCGCAGTTCGCGCTATCTGCGTTATTCAATCTATCTGGCGATGTTCGTCGCCATGAACATTGCCTATACCGGCCATGGTTTCGCCTGGCTGTGGCCCGAATCGGTGCATTGGCAGCAATGGTCCAACCCCATCCTGATGCTGCTTTTCGGCGTCAGCGGCCTGCTGTTCGCCATCCGGTTTCTGGATTTGCGGGTCTATTTTCCGCGCGTTCGCCGTGCCGTCCTCGGCTTCTGCATGGCATTCGGCATCCTGCTCGGCGCGGCCATCCTGGCAGGCAGCCAGAAATATGCGCTGCTGGCGGCCTTCAGCTTCGCCTTCCTGTTCTCCGGCCTCATGCTGTTGCTCGGCATCATCGCGGTTCGCATCGGCCAGAAGCCGGCGAAGTATTTTCTGATCGCCGCCCTGGCCGCCATGGTCGGCGCAATGCTGACGACCCTGTCCACCTGGGGCTTCATCCCGCATAACACCTGGACCTTCCGCGCGGTCGAAATCGGCATGCTGATCGACGCCACGCTGCTGGCGCTGGCGCTGGCCTACCAGCTGCGCGTCGGCCAGGAAGAGCGGCTGCGCGCCGAACGCCTGGCGCAGCTCGATCCGCTCACCGGGCTCAACAACCGCCGCGCCTTTTACGACAAGACCAGCCCGCTGTGGGCGCACGCGATTCGCCACGCACACGTCAGCTCGGTCATGCTGCTCGACATCGACCACTTCAAGCAGGTCAACGACGCCCATGGCCACGCTCACGGCGACGACGTGCTGAAGGCGCTGGCGAATATCCTCAGGCACTCCGTTCGGCAAGGCGATGTTCTGGCCCGCTGGGGCGGCGAGGAATTCATCGTGTTCCTGCCCGAAACCGGCCAGCACGATGCGATCGCACTGGCAGAGCGGCTGCGTGCGGAAATAGCGGACATTCGCATCCCGCATGCAACCGGCGCAATTGCTGTCACTGCCAGCTTCGGCATCGCCCGGAAGGAGGATCGCCACGCGACGCTGGACGCGCTGATCGCCGCGGCCGACGAGTGCCTGTATCAATCCAAGCAGCAGGGCCGGAACCGGGTGACGGCCGGTCAGCCCGTGCACGCCAGCACGCCATAGGGCTGGCGAAGAACGCTTATCCTCGCCGCGTATAATCCGCAGGCGCGTCCGCCGGGCGCGCCTTTTTTTATCCCGGAAGCGTCGCCATGACCGACCCCACCCAACTGCTGTACGCATTGATCCTCGGCCTGGTCGAGGGCGTCACCGAATTCCTGCCCATCTCCAGCACCGGGCATTTGATCATCGCGGGCCAGTTACTCGGCTTCAATGGCGAAAAAGCCAAGGTATTCATGATCGCCATCCAGCTGGCGGCGATTTTTGCGGTGGTGTGGGAATACCGGGCGCGGCTCGGGCACGTGGTGGCGACGCTGCATACCGAGCCGGCGTCGCGACGGCTGGCGACCAATCTGATGGCGGGCTTCCTGCCGGCGGCAGTGCTGGGCTTTCTGTTCTACAAGGAGATCAAGGGCTATCTGTTCAATCCCATCGTGGTGGCGTCGGCGCTGGTGATCGGCGGGGTGCTGATTCTGTGGGCGGAGCGGCGCAAGCACGTCGTCAGCACGCCGACGGTGGACGATCTCACCTGGCGGCGCGCGCTGGCGGTGGGCTTCGCGCAGGCGCTGGCGATGATTCCCGGCACCTCGCGTTCAGGCGCGACCATCATCGGCGGCCTGTTTCTCGGGCTGTCGCGCAAGACCGCGGCGGAGTTCTCTTTCTTCCTCGCCATCCCCACCATGTTCGCGGCGACGGCCTACGATCTCTACAAGAACTGGCGGCTGTTCGATGTGCACGACGTGCCGCTGTTCGCGGTGGGCGGCATCGCGGCGTTCGTCAGCGCGCTGATCGCGGTGCGCACCCTGATCAAGTTCGTCAGCCGCCACGACTACACGCTGTTCGCCTGGTACCGCATCGTGTTCGGCGGCGTGGTGCTGGCCACCGCCTACACCGGTCTGGTGGACTGGAGCGCGGGACACTGATCGCGCTGCTGGTTTACTCCGGCTTGGGCGGATGCTTGTCGAGTTTGCGCTGCAGGGTGCGGCGGTGCATTTTCAGCGCGCGCGCGGTGGACGAAATGTTGCCGCCGTGTTCGTTCAACACTTTCTGGATGTGCTCCCATTCCAGCCGCGCCACCGTCAGCGGTTCGGGTGCGATGTCGAGTCCGGCATCGGGCGCGTCGCGCAGCAGCGCGGCGAGGATTTCGTCGGCGTTCGCCGGCTTGGCCAGGTAGTGCCGCGCGCCCAGGCGCACCGCTTCGACGGCGGTGGCGATGCTGGCATAGCCGGTGAGGACGACGACGGCCATGTCCGGCCAGCGCTCCGTCAGCGCGGCCACCACCTTGAGCCCGGACTCGCCGGGCAATTTCAGATCGACCACAGCATGCGTCGGCGCAAAGGACTCGGCGATGGCCAGCGCGCCGGCGGCGTCGTGCGCCCGTTCGACAACAGCGCCGCGTTTCTGCATCGCGCGGGACAGCGCCTCGGCAAAATCGATATCGTCTTCGACGATCAGCAGCTTCATGGTGCAGGACTCCAGGGTAAGTGGATACGGACCAGGGTGCCGCCGCCTTCGCGTTCGGCGAGGGTGAGCGCGCCGCCTGCCCGTTCCAGCGTGGCGTGAGTCAGCACCAGGCCCATGCCCCAGCCTTGCCCCGGCTTGTCGCTGAACAGCACGCGTCCGGCCTGCACCTTTTGCGCGACGGTGAAGCCGGGGCCGCGGTCGGCGATATCGATCCACAGCGCATCATCTGTCCGCCATTGTTACGCTGAGTTCCACGTCATCAGGCGAGACATCGGCGGCATTGTTCAGCACGTTCAGAATGGCCTGTTCCAGACCCTCGGGTGGAATGAAATCGCGCTGCGACGATGGCAGGCTGGTTTTCAGGTGGACGTCCGGGCGGATCACCTGCCAGTGCGTGACCAGCGCGGCCAGCCAGGCGTCGAGCGGCGTGGCCTGCGGCGCGCGGTCCTGCGCGCGTGCAGCCAGCTGGGTGAGGATGCGCTTGCACGCCAGTGCCTGCTTTTCGAGCAGCTGGCAGTCGGCGCCGATGTCGGGGTCGTTGGCAAATTCCCGGGCGAGTTCGTGTGCGGTGGTCTGGATGGTGGCAAGCGGCGTGGCGAGCTCGTGCGCCGCCAGCGCCGCCTGGGTGCCGAGCGCGAGGATGCGTTCGTCACGCAGCTGCTTTTCGCGCAGCGCCGCCAGTTCGCCATCGCGCGCGCGCAACCCGGCGTGCATGCGGGTGATGAAAAACGCGATCAGCGCGGCGCTGATGAGAAAGTTGAACCACATGCCGCCCAGATGCATGCCGTAGGCGGCCACCGGGTCGGCGATGGCCAGCGGCTGATAGACGAACAGCAGCAGCGCGTAGTAGCCGCCCGCCACTGCGGCCAGCAGCCACACCCAGCGCGGGCGCAGGCTGATCGCGGCGATGATGATCGGCACCAGCATCAGCGAAACAAAAGGATTGGTGGCGCCACCGCTGAAAAAAACCAGCACCGCGAATGCGGTGAGGTCGACCAGCAGATGCGCGAGAAATTCCATCTGGGTGGCGGGGGTGTCCAGCCGCAGCCGCCACGCGGTGGTGAGCGCGAACGCCCCGAGCAGCGCAAGCACCGCGCCCATCGGCAGCAGCGGCATGCTGATGTGCAGCCCCCAGTGCAGCCAGGCAATGCCCGCCGCCCACCCCGCGATCAGGAGCCCGCGCAACATCTGCAGGCGCCCCAGCAAGGCGTGCGTGGGCAGGGTGGACAGCAGCGTGGAATCGAGGGCGGACGGCATGGCGGCATTGTAATGCGCGCATCCTGCGGTGAGGGGCTGCGGCAATTTGTCCAATTGCGTTTTTTCGGGTGCGCTGCTGTCCACAGTAACGGCTCGGAATGAACGACCCCGTGCGACATGCACGGGGCTGGGTTTGCAGCTCGGCGATGATGCCGCGCGGAGCTTGAACGTTGAGGCACGCCGCGTAGATCGAGCGTCCCATGCCCGGAACGGTGACCCCCCAGGCCGGACGGCCCGTTCCCGGCCCTGGCGACATGGTGATGCCCTGGCCGACGTAGGCACCGCCGAGCGGGTAGAAGTAGAGTGTGTCGAACACGATTCTCGATGCCGAGGTCCAGCCGCACGGTTTTCCAGCTGTAGCTGCTGCGCAGGTTGAGCAGGCTGTAGCCGGGGGTTTCGACTTCGTTGCGGATCTGCGAAACATCGGTTTTGGCATCGACCATCAGGACTTCGGCGATGTTGGTCCAGCCGCCCAGGGTTTGCGTCAGCGACAGCGTCGCGTTCAGCGGCATGATGTTGTAGAGGTTGTCGTCGGTGCCGCTGGTGGTTTCGCCGCGGACATAATTCAGCAGGCCGTTGACGGTGAAGCTGCCGAAGTCGGTGTGCTGGGCCAGCGGGAAATAGCCGGACACATCGATGCCGTACAGCTGGGCGTCCTGGTTGTCGTACTTGAGGAAGACGAATCGGTCGGTGCGTGAGGTTCGCATTCGTGCAAACGCCCATCCCGTGCCGGTATCGGCCGGCACAGCGCCGTGCATTGATGTAGTCGTCGACGTAGGTGTAGTAGGGCGTGATTTCGCAGCTCCGCGATCTGCTGCCCGGCATCGTGCCAGTCGAAGGTCGCGCTCAGGGTGTGGGCCATTTCGGGCTTGAGATCGAGGTTGCCGACATAGCCGTTGCCGTCCCCGACCATGTTGACCATGTTCATCGCCATGCCGCCGGTGGACCAGGTGTAGCGTTCGTAGAGGTTGGGCGAGCGGGTCTTGCGCGCGTAGCCGAATTCGATGGTCTGGGTGTCGGCTGGCGCGTAGCGGGCGAGCGCGGTCAGGTCGACGTTGTTGTCGGTCTAGCTCGCGGTCGGCAGTATTGAAGGCGGTCGCATCGGCTGCATAGGTGGCGTTATACCCCTGCACTTCGCCGGCATTCATGTTGACCCTTTCGTAGCGCAGCCCGAGCTGGCTCGTCCACTGCGGAGCCCATTGCGCCTCCCATTCGGCGAATGCGGCATAGCGGTCGCGCTCGCCGTCGTTGATGTTCCGGAAGGTGTCCGGCCACATGCCGCCGTCGCCGGAGGCCGGCCACCAGTCGTCGAGGCGGTATGCTGGATTTCGCCGCCGACGCGCAGCCGGTCGCGCGCGGACAGCACGATGTCGCCCTTGACCGACCCGCCCGGTGTTCTCGCCATCGGTGTACATCGGCATGCCGGGCGCGGCGATGGGCGAGCATGGCGGTTTGCCATCGGCCCCGGGATCGTACCAGAAGCGCCTTGTCTTCCAGGAAGTCCATCTCGTGCTCGGTGTGCTCGCGGTACACGCGCGCATCGAGCGTGCCCCAGTCGTATTGTCCCGTATAGCCGAGGTTGACCTGGGTGCTGGTGTTGTCGGTCATGTCCATGCGCTGGTTCGGGAAGCCCTGATACGGGATGTGCTGATAGCCGAGCTTCAGGTCGAGCAGGTGGTTGTCCTGGCGCAGCGCAAAACCGAGCGACTGGTTGGTGGCGCTGTATTGGGTCGACCCGACCTCGTCGCCGTCCAGCCAGTTGGTCGAGTTGTACATCGACGGCAATCCCATGCCGCCGATAAATGCCGGCCCTGCCGGCTTGAAGTCGCCGCCGGCGGTGTAGTTGTCGGATTGCGCAGTCGATCCGTTGTACGTCACGCTCAACGTGTCGCTGGCAGCGGTGGCGGACAGATTGGCGCCCATCGCATTGCCGTTGCTGCGATAGAACGTGCCGGCCTCGCCCTTGAGCAGGGTGCCCTGGCCGGCCTCGGCGAATTCCGGCGCGGGCGAGTCGACCAGGATCGTGCCGCCGATGCTGTCGCCACCCGAACTCACCGGGGCGAGGCCGGCGAACACCGTGGCAGTGCCGACGTGGGTCGGGTCGATGTAGGACAGCGGCGGGTTCATGTGGTTGGCGCAGGCGGAGACCAGATCCATGCCGTCGACCTTGATGCGCAGGCGGTCGTCGCCCAGACCGTGAATCACCGGCAGGCTGGATACGCCACCGGCACCATAGAAGCTCATGCCGGGCACGTCCCTGAGCAGGGTGGCCGTATCGCTGGTGGCCGCACGCAGGTGCAGTACATCTGACGCATCCAGCGTCACGCTGCCGGGTTCGGCAGTCACGGGTTGCGAACCCACGACCACCACGGTCATCAAGGGTGTATTGGATGACAGAACCTCGGGTTCGGTTTGGGCGGCAGCACTGATACTGAGTGTCGACAAGGCGAGCGAGACAGCGAGGGAGAGCGGTTTTTGGCTGGGCAGCATGATTTTTATGGTGGATTGGAACTTTGCCGAGTCTAGGGAAATCGCGGCTGTGCGTGAATGTGACAAATTGCCGCAAGCGACCCGGCAGAACCCTGTCCGGGATGACGGTGCACGGCGCTGCGGCAATATGACGCATCGCGTTTTTCCCCACGATTGCCTATCGTTCTCGATCGTTCCCGATTTGCCTGGAATTTCAACGGAGAAAACATGAAACTGAATGCCTTGCTCGTTACCGCTATCGCCTCCCTGGCCGCGCAGTCCGCCTGGGCCGTCAATATCAGCGTTACCGACGCGTGGGCGCGCGCCACCATGCCGGGGCAGCCGGTGAGTGGCGCCTACATGAACATTCAGGCGGATGCCGACGCGCGCCTGGTCAGCGCATCCAGTCCGGCGGTGCCGCGTGTGGAAGTGCACGAAATGAAAATGGATGGCGACGTGATGCGGATGCGCGAGGTCAAGGCGATCGACTTGCCGAAAGGCAAAACCGTTTCGCTTGAACCCGGCGGATTCCACATCATGCTGATGAACTTGAAGAAACCGATTGCCGCAGGTGAAATCATCCCGCTGACGCTGGTGATCGAATCAGGTGGCAAGCAGCAGACTGTCGAGGTGAAAGCCGAGGCGCGCGCTGCAACCGGCGGCATGCAGCATCAGCATCACTGACCCATCCGGTTCGGGATGACGCTGCCCAGAATTGCGCCACGTGCGCACAGGTCTTCGAGCAGCGCGCCGCCGGCCTGCATCAGCAGGGCACGGTCAGGGTGGCGGCTTTCGTCGGCGATCTGTTCCAGCGCGGTGCGCCCGCTCAGGCTGGCGGGTTCCAGCAGCGTCAGCAGGCGTGCGGTAAATGCATTGATCTCGATGAACTGAACCTGGTCAGCGGCGTCGCGAAATACAAGCAAGTGCGTCTCCAGGGGCGGCGTTTTTCGACGCGGCGCGATGCGGTGTACCGGCCAGTCGTAGCGCAGGTTGGCGAGCACCGGGTTCAACAGCGGCACGCCGTCGAGAAGATCGCCCGCGGGGTCGAATGCGGGTTCCGCGTTGCGATCCGACACCGACAACACCAGCTCGATCCATTCGTAATGCGCCAGCGCCAGCATGAACGGCGGATAGCCGGCGGGCGGCGTCCATTCGTTTTGCAGGAACTGGATGAACTCGTCCGGAATCTGCCGGAAGTAGGGCGTGTGGCTGCGATGGGTGCGGAAAAAATCGCGCACCAGCGCCGACCATTTGCGCGTCCCCAGTACCTTGCGCAGCACCGGAAAGCACGCCAGCAGAAACCCTTCGATGTTGTTGTACAGCAGCTCGGTGTAGATGTTCATGCGTCGCGCTTCGACGCCCGCCGGGCGCGGCTGCGCCTTGGGGTCGCGGATGTGCGCGGTGAAGGCGTACTGGTAACGCTGGAACTCAGGAAGCGGCGGCGATTTGTGCATGGGGCGCATGGGCGGCCTGCAGGCGCGCAATCTGTTCGACTTCACGCACCAGTTCGGCCAGCGGCGGAATATTGAAATCGCGTTCCAGCAGCGTCGGCGCGACGCCATGGATGCGGTAGGTGGCGTCGAGCAGCGACCACACCGGCTCGATCACGTCGGCGCCATGGGTGTCGACGATCAGGTCGTCCGCCTCGTTGTAGTGGCCCGCCATGTGCAGGTAGACGATGCGTTCGGTCGGCAGCGCGCGGATGAATTCGACGGCGTCGTAGCGGTGGTTCACGCTGTTGACGTAGACGTTGTTGACATCCAGATGCAGGTCGCAATCGGCCTCTTCCAGCACCGCGTGGATGAAGCTGAGTTCGTCCATGTCGGCAACCGGCGACGGCGTGTAGTACGAGGCATTTTCGATCGCAATGCGGCGTTCGAGGATGTCCTGCGCACGGCGGATGCGCGCAGCGACGTATTTGACCGCTTCTTCGGTAAAGGGAATCGGCAGCAGGTCGTACAGATGCCCGTCATCCGAGCAGTAGGACAGATGTTCGGTGTAAAGCGCGATGCCATGCGCATCCATGAATTGCCGTGTTTTGTGCAGCAGCATTTCGTCGAGCGGGGCCGGGCCGCCGATCGATAGCGACAGGCCATGGCAGACGAAGGGGTAGCGTTCGGTGAAGCCGCGCAGGTCGCGGCCATAGGCACCGCCCATGTCGATCCAGTTTTCCGGAGCAAGCTCGAAGAAATCGATGGCGTCGGGAACATGGGCTTTCAGCGCGGGCAGCAGTTCGCGCCGAAAGCCCAGCCCCGCGCCATCAAGGCGCAGCGAGGCCATTCTTCGATCGCTTACTTGGCTGCGCCGCACATGCCTTGCCTCATTTTTCCACCGCACATGCCGTCACGCATCTTGCCCATTTCGGTTTGGTCGATGAAACCATCCTTGTTGGCGTCCATTTGGGTGAACATGGAGGCGTGCATCTGGTCAGCTTCATCCTTGCTGACTTTGCCATCCTTGTTGGTATCGGCCATGGGCATGCCGCACTTGCCTTCACCCGCTTTCATGTACATGCAGCCGCACTTGCCTTCCGTCGGCTTGGCAGGGGTGGAGGCGTCGGCCACTTGATAGCCGGATGACAGGCCGGACAGGGCAAAGGGATTTTCCGCCGCCGACGCGATGGGGGCGGCAGCCAGGCCGGCAACGAAGGCAGAGCCGACTGCAGCAGCGACCAGGGTTTGCTTGGACATGATTTTCTCTCCTAAAAAGACTAACAATAGTCGAAGTGATGGCGGGCACAAGCCGGACCGGTGCAACGACTCCTTGCTGATCGGCGGCGCCATCCTTGCTGTCTTGCCACGTGGCGCCGCCGCATTCACCGCATTTTATTTTTCAGTGCTGGTTTTTCCGGCTTCAGCCTTGCTTGCGTCGCCTTTTTTCGTGGCACCGCACTTGCCTTCACCGCACTTGCCGTCCTTCATTTTCTCGGCGTTGCCGCATTTGCCTTCCTTGGCCTTCATTTCGGCTTCCGTCTTGCCGCCGCATTTGCCTTCCACCGGCTTGGCGGCGTGGTTGTCCGCGACTTGATAGCCGGAGGCCAGGGCGGACAGGGCAAAGGGGTTTTCCGCAGCCGAGGCGACGGGCGCAGCCAGGGTGGCTGCAAAAGCGGTACCGACAGCAGCGGCGATCAGGGTTTTGTTGGACACGGTGTTCTCTCCTTACAGTTAAAAAAGTCAACAATTGAACTACGGGTTTGCCGGCCTGAGCCGACGGGTTGCAAAGGGCTCTTTATGTGTCGAGCCTGTTCTGCAATTCGTTTGCGATGCGTTGCCGGGCCTCGGGGGGCAGCCCCGGCACCTCATCGTTCGCCGCTGTTTCGGTTTGAAACAGGCGGCGCATGTCTTGTAGCTGTTGCGTAAAGCGCCTGCAGTTTTTGCAGATGGCCAGATGCATCCGCATCGCCATCTGGTCACCGAATGACAGGCGTTCGTCCATGGCGCGCGAGGCAAGTTCCGTGGTTTCCTTGCAGGTCGTCATCCATTTCATGCAGCACCTGCCTTCGCGAACCCGTTCAGCTCCAGGCATTGCCGCATGAACAGGCGAGCCCGATGCAGCAGTACCCAGCAGTTGGTCGGGCTGATATTCAGTTCCTTACAAATTTCTTCGGTTTCCATGCCGGCCACTTCGCGCAGGCTGAACACCTGGGCCATCACGGGCTTCAGCCGGTCGGCGCATTCGTCCAGCACGCGCCGCAACTGGCCCAGTTCCGCCTCGGCCTGCGGATTACCCCATGGCCGCAGCGGCTCGGCCCAGTGGCCGTCCTGCTTGAACAGGCTGTCGACCGCTTCTTCGCCGTCGGCGTCGCGCGGGATTTCAACTTCGCGTAGTTGCCGCCGGATGAGGTCGACGATCTTGTGCTTGAGGATGCCGGTGAGCCAGGTGCGCGGGCTGGCGTCGCCGCTGTAACGCGCCTGCGCCGTCAGCGCGGCCAGCAGGGTCTCCTGCACCGCATCCTCGGCCAGTTCGTCGGAATGCAGCTGGCGGCGCGCCACCCGGAACAGATAGTCGCCATGGTCGGCCAGCCAGCGGTGAGCGTCGAGCGTGTTCAAGAACATCCTTCCTGCGTACACCGGAAGCCGGCACTTTAGAGGCAGTCGTGAAATGCGACAAATGGGGCCTTGAAATCGTTATGACCTGCCCCACCTTGTTTGTACCTGTAACCCAGTCAATTTGAAGGAGATCAAGATGGCCAATATTTCCCGCTACGACCCGTATGAAATGACCGACCCGCTGGATAACCTGTTCCGTGGTTTTTTCCGCCCGGTGCAAATGGACAAGGACATGCCGCAGATTCGCATGGATGTGAAGGAGGATGAAAAGGCCTATGCCGTTCACGCCGACATGCCCGGCGTCGCCAAGGACGATATCCACGTCACCATCGACGGCAACACCGTGTCGATCAGCGCCGAGGTGAAGAAAAACACCGAGCAGAAGGAAGGCGAGAAAGTGCTGCGCCGCGAACGTTATTTCGGCCGGGTCAGCCGCAGTTTCGCGCTGGAGAGCGAGGTCGACGAGGCCAGCGCCACCGCGCGCTATCAGGACGGCGTGCTGGAGCTGGTGCTGCCGAAGAAAACGGCTGCGGCCGCCAAACGCCTCGCCATCCAGTAAGCGCAGCAGACTGGAAAAAAGGCGGCCGCGCGCCGCCTTTTTGTTTGGCGTAAAATCCGCGCACCTTCACCTGGAGCCGCCATGACCACGCCCCATTCCGCCGCCGACAAGGCCAACATCCTGTCGGAAGCCCTGCCCTACATCCAGCGTTTCTACGACAAGACCATCGTCATCAAATACGGCGGCAACGCCATGACCGAGCGCCACCTGATGGAGGCGTTCGCCAAGGACGTGGTGCTGCTGAAGCTGGTGGGCATGAACCCGGTGGTGGTGCACGGCGGCGGCCCGCAGATCGGCGACCTGCTGAAGAAAATCGGCAAGCAGTCCGACTTCATCCAGGGCATGCGCGTCACCGACGAAGAAACGCTCGACGTGGTGGAAATGGTGCTCGGCATGGTCAACCAGGACATCGTCACGCTGATCAACAAGCACGGCGGCAAGGCGGTGGGGCTCACCGGCAAGGACGGCAATTTCATCCACGCCAAGAAAATGCTGGTGGCGAGCAAGGACAATTCCGAGGAAATGCTCGATATCGGCCAGGTCGGCGAGATCACCAGTATCGATCCGGAAATCATCCAGGTGCTCGACGCGCGCGATTTCATTCCGGTGGTCGCGCCGCTCGGCACCGACAAGGAAGGCAACGCCTACAACATCAATGCCGATGTGGTGGCGGGCAAGATCGCCGGCGTGCTGCAGGCGGAAAAAGTCATTTTCATGACCAACATCCCCGGCGTGCTCGACAAGCAGATGAAGCTGCTCACCGGCCTCACCCCGCGCCAGGTCGACGAACTGATGGCCGACGGCACCATCACCGGCGGCATGATTCCCAAGGTCGGCTACGCGGTCGATGCGGTCAACAGCGGCGTCAAGACCGCGCACATCATCGACGGCCGGGTCGAACACGCGCTGCTGCTGGAAGTGCTGACACCGGAAGGCGTCGGCACCCTGGTCAAGCGCGCCTGATCATGCGCTACTGGCTGATGAAGTCCGAGCCCGGCGACGTCAGCATCGACGACCTCGCGGGCTTTCCCAATCAAAGCGTCGCCTGGTATGGCATCCGCAATTATCAGGCGCGCAATTTCATGCGCGACCAGATGCAGGTCGGCGACAAGGTGCTGTTTTATCACTCCTCGTGCGCCGAGCCGGGCATCGCCGGGCTGGCCGAAGTCAGCGTGCTGGCGTATCCCGACGCGTTCC
Organism: uncultured Hydrogenophilales bacterium; assembly: GCA_963818665.1. Classification (GTDB taxonomy): domain Bacteria; phylum Pseudomonadota; class Gammaproteobacteria; order Burkholderiales; family Thiobacillaceae; genus Thiobacillus. The sequence continues at coordinate 53,669 of CAWFTM010000012.1, forward strand.
AGTTCGAGCCGGGGCACAAATACTTCGACCCCAAGGCGACGCCGGAGAATCCGCGCTGGGTCAACGTCGACGTGAAACTGGTGAAGAAGACGCGGCTGATGCCGCTGTCCGAAATCCGCAGCTATCCCGAGCTCGCCAACATGCGCATCCTGCAGCGCGGCAACCGGCTGTCGATCACGCCGGTCGATCCGGCCGAGTACGCGTTCATCGTCAAGCACCTGTAATGCCCGAACTGGCTCCGGCCCTGCTGGCCGCCTACGTCGGCCTCGGGCTGCTGGTGGGCTTTGTCGCCGGCCTGCTGGGCGTCGGCGGCGGCCTCATCATCGTGCCGGTGCTGATTTTCATGCTGCATGCGCAGGGGCTGGCGGCCGGCATGGAGCCGCAACTCGCGCTCGGCACTTCGCTGGCAAGCATCCTGTTCACCTCGCTGTCGAGCGTGCGTGCGCACCATCGCCACGGCGCAGTCGAATGGCCGCTGGTGCGGCGCATCGCGCCCGGCATCGTGCTCGGCACGCTGGCCGGCGCGCTGCTGGCGGCGCAGATGTCCGCGCTGCTGCTGAAAGGCGTGTTCGTCGTTTTCCTGTTTTATGCCGCGATCCAGATGTGGCTGGATTTCAAACCGGCGCCGCATCGCGGGCTGCCGGGACGACTCGGCACCACGCTGGCGGGCAGCCTCATCGGCGCGGTGTCGAGCTGGGTCGGCATCGGCGGCGGCACCTTGTCGGTGCCGTTCATGCTGTGGCACAACGTGGCGCTGCATCGGGCCATCGCCACCTCGGCGGCGATCGGCTTCCCGATAGCACTGGCCGGTGCAGCGGGCTATGCGGTGGGCGGCTGGGGGCGGGATGGCTTGCCGGCGGGCAGCCTGGGCTTCGTCTATCTGCCGGCGCTGACGGGCATCGTGCTGGGCAGCGTGCTGACCGCGCCACTCGGCGCGCGCACGGCGCACCGGCTGCCGGTGCGACCGCTGAAGCGGATTTTCGCGCTGCTGCTGATCACGCTGGCGCTGCGCATGGCCTGGACGCTCCACACCGGCGGCGATTGAATCATGATCTGGTGTGGGGATGTGAAAACCACACAAGATGTTGAGCCTGTGGGCGCGTCACAAATTCCTGCTTGAGTAAGCGCAGGGCGCGCGTTAGGCTTTCGACACATGCCGAAAACTCGTCGCATGCTGTTCAATCCTCGCTACCTGGAGAGTCTCATGGCGCATCTGCAAGCTGTCCGCACCACGCTGCAACCGCAGCACACCCCCTACACACAGCTCACCACGTATCTCGATGCCCATAACCAGATCGCCTGGGGTTACATGCATGCGGAGCCGCGACCGTGTTTTACCGGGAGCTTGCTGCGAGAAATTGTCGACTGGTTCGGCGGCATCGCGCGAAGCCTGGACGACCCGGACGGCATCGATGTGAATTACGTGGTGGTCGCTTCGGCGCATCCCGGGGTGTACAACCTGGGGGGGGATTTGAACCTGTTCCGGCAACTGATCGAGGCGCGCGATCGGGACAGCCTCTACAAATATGCCCAGGCCTGCATCCGGCCGCTGTTCCTGAATGCGCTGCATCTGAATCGTCCCGAATTGAAAACCATCACCCTGGTACAGGGGGATGCGCTGGGCGGGGGCTTCGAATGTGCGCTGTCCGGCAACGTGGTGATTGCGGAACGCGGCGTCAAAATGGGCTTTCCCGAAATCCTGTTCAACCTGTTTCCCGGCATGGGCGCGATGACTTTGCTGGGCCGAAAAATCGGCTACACCCAGGCCGAGAAAGTGATTCTGAGCGGCAAGCTGTATTCCGCAGAAGAAATGCATGCCCTCGGCGCCGTGGATATTCTTGCGGAACCGGGTGAAGGCGAGCAGGCGGTGTACGAGTTTGTGCGCAAGGAGACGCGGCAACGTAACGGTGCACTGGCATTGCGTGCAGCGCGCGAAATTGCCCAGCCGATTTCACATGATGAACTGATGCGGATCGCCGAGATCTGGGTCGATGCAGCGTTGCGCCTGGAGCCCAAGGATTTGCGCATGATGGAGCGCCTGGTGGCGCGTCAGACGGGCAAGGCCGAGGCTGCGCCGGCAGCGGCCTCAAACGTTTTCAGCGCGTAATTTGCGGTCGGTGTAGGCGGCCAGTGCGGCTTGTGCGTCGGTCAGCGCAAGCCGCACGTCGTCGAGTTTCTGGCGCGCCACCGGCTGGGTGATTTCAAAAGGCTTGATGCGTTCGGCTTCGTTGCACAGGCGCGCCAACTGGCAGGCGCCCATGTCGCTGGCGCCCCCTTTCAGCATGTGCAACTGGTCGTGCCACAGGCTGTAGTCCTGCGTAATCAGGGCGCGTTCCACCTCGTTGATGCCGCGCAGGCTGTCTTCCCCAAAGCTGCTCACCAGTTCCTGGACGAAGCCGGTTCCGCCGAGCCGGGCCAGGTCTTCCAGAATCGATTCATCAAGCGTCACCGCTTGCGTGGCGGGCGCGCTGTGGGCAGGCGTGGCGGGCTGCTGCTGCGCCAGCCGGGCGATGACATCGATCAGTTCGCGGCTGTTCACCGGCTTGGTGAGGAAGATGTCGGCGCCGGCCTCGGCGCTGGCGTGTTCGGCTTCTTCGCGCGCGTCGGCGGTCAGCATGATGATCGGCAGCCGCCCGCTTTCCATGAAGCGCCAGCGCTGCACCACTTCGGGCCCGGAAAGTTGCGGCATGTGCATGTCGATGATCGCCAGATCGAAGGCGTTGTCGCTCGATTCCAGCATGGTCAGCGCTTCCTCGCCGTCGTGCGCCAGAAAGGCTTCGTGGCCGGCGTGATCGAGCAGGCCGCGCAGGACGCGCTGGTTGACCGGGTTGTCTTCGGCCACCAGGATGCGCAGGCGGCGGGCATGCCCGGATTGCGACTGGAAACGATCCGCCAGCGAAACGACGTTCTTCGGCAGATCCTGGCTGATTGCGGCGTGGATCGCATTGAACAGCAGCGTGGTATTGACCGGCGTGGCGAGTACCGAAGCGAAACCGGCCTGCAGCATCTGGCTGTCGCGTCGGCCTGCCAGTTGCGAATCGGAAATGAGGATGACCGGCAGCGTGGCGAGGCTGGGATCGTCGTGCAGCAGACGCAGGAATTCGACCGGGTCACCCGGCAACGCGCTGCGCTCGACCACCACCGCGCCCAGCGGCAGGCCGCCCGTCAGGTAGGCTGATAATTCCGCCGCCAGCCGGGTGGTGTTGTCGACGACGACGGCTTCCGCCCCCCAGCCGCGCACCATGGTCTGCAGCCGCGCGGCCAGTTCGCTGTCGGCCAGGATGGCGACGCGCATGGGTGCATCGAAATGCGCGTCCTCCTTGGTTTGCACCCCCTCCGTTTGCACGGTGAACGGCAGTTCGAACCAGAAGGTGCTGCCTTCGCCGAGGCGGCTGTGCAGCCCGATCTGGCCATGCAGCATTTCCACCAGTTGTTTGGCGATGGTCGTGCCGAGCCCGCTGCCGCCGTAGCGCCGCGTGACCGTGCTGTCGGCCTGGGTGAAGCGCTCGAACACGCGGGCCTGCGCGTCCTCGGCGATGCCGATTCCCGTGTCCACCACCTCGAAGCGCAGGCGCTGCGGCTGCCCCTGCCCCATCGGCCTCACGTACACGTCGACACGGCCGTGCTCGGTGAACTTGATGGCGTTGCCGATCAGATTGATGAGCACCTGACGCACATGGCGGGCGTCGCCGTGCAACTGGTAGGGCGTCTGCGGCGCGATATGCGCGGCGAGCGTCAGGCCTTTGCCGTTCGCCTGCGATTCCATCATCGCAATCGTGCCGTTGATCAGGCGGTGCAGGTCGAAGTCCTCGCTGCTGCTGGAAAGCCGGCCGGATTCGATGCGCGAGATATCCAGCACGTTGTCGACCAGATCCAGCAGGGTGCCGGCCGAACTGCGGATGATCTGGGTCAATTCCTTCTGCTCTTTATCGAGTTTGGTATCGGTCAGCAGATCGACTACGCCGATTACGCCATTCAGCGGTGTGCGCAGTTCGTGACTCATGTTGGCGAGGAAACTGGATTTGGCCTGATTGGCCGCGCGCTCGCGCTTGATGGCGGTATGCACTTGCCGGAGCAGCGAAGCAGAATACAGCGGCACCGCAATCATCGACAGCAGAAAGGCAACCCCGATCGACAGGTGCTGGCTCCAGTAGGATGAATGGGTCAGAACCAGTGCGAATCCTGCTACCGCAATGACAGCGGCGGCATAGAGATAGGCCACGCCGTACCTGAAACCGTTACCCAACGTGACCCATAGATACACCACCAGCAGCGGGCTGCCTGCCTCGCCGCTCAGCACCAGCAAATAGGAGCAGGTCGAATAATCGAGCAGCATGGCACCCACGCGCCGTACCGGGGAAATATTCGGACTGGACAGCACGGCCAGCGACAGCGCCACGGCAATGCAGGTAAACAGTGCGCTGATGATCAGAACCGAGGCGCGTATGTCGAGGGGGAGCCCCGCCAGGTCGCTCGAAAAATAGGCGAGAAAAATCAGCCCGATCGCGACCCTGATGAAGGATTGCTGAAATTCGGTGTCCGGGCGGCTGCGCACACGCTGGGCGAGGCGCTGGGCGAACCCGGGCAGATTGGGGCTGGATTTCATGGACGCGCGCTTAGGCCTCGCTGTCCATCAACTCGCGCATGATTGCCGCGACCGAGTCGATGCGCATTTCGAAAGCACTCACACACGCCGGGTCGAAATGCCGACCGCTTTCCGTCTTGACGAAATCGAGTGCCTGCTGGAAGCTCCAGGCGGCTTTGTAGGGACGAACGGATGTCAATGCGTCGAACACGTCGGCCACCGCAACGATGCGCGCTGCCAGCGGAATGCTCTCGCCGGCCAGACCTTGCGGGTAGCCGCTGCCGTCGAATTTTTCGTGGTGCCCGAGGGCGATGATGGCGCCCATTTTCAGGTAGCGCGAGGGGCTGCCGACGAGGATTTCATGGCCGATGACCGGATGGCGGCGCATGATGGCCTGCTCTTCTTCCGTGTGCTTTCCGGGTTTGAGCAGGATGTGGTCGGGGATGCCGATCTTGCCGATGTCGTGCATCGGCGCCGCCGCTTCGATCTCGTCGCATTCCATCGCGGTGAGCTTGAGTTCCTCGGCGATCAGGCGGGCGTATTTCGACATGCGGACAATGTGGTTGCCCGTTTCCTGATCGCGATATTCGCCCGCCTTGGCGAGTTTCATCAGGGTTTCACGTTCGCGGGTACGCACTTCGCGGGTCGCCTGCATCACCTGGTCTTCCAGCCATAGTGCACGGTCGGACACGGCTTTCTGGCTGCGCCGCAGCGCCAGCAAATTGAGGCAGCGGGCGCGGCATTCCTGTGGGTCGATGGGGCGGGTGAGGAAATCGGTGGCACCATTTTCCAGCGCCTGGTAGCGGATCTGGCGGTCTTCCACCACGGTGACGATGATCAGCGGCACATCGGCCAGGCGGCGTTCCGCGCGCACCCGGCGGGTCAATTCGATGCCGTCCATGCCCGGCATCCGGTAATCGGTGATGATGATGTCTGGCGTGACCTGCTGCATGTACTCCAGCGCTTCCAGGGGATTGGTGAAGCTGTCGACGATGACGCCGGGCTCCAGCGTGCGCGCCAGGCCTTCGAGCAGGCTGCGTGCCGTGCCGCGGTCGTCCACGATCAGCACGCGCGCGCCGCTGCGCTGACGGGGGTCGCGCGTGGTGGCGCCCGGCGGCAAAGGGGGGACGACACGCAACGGCTTCAAGGTCACTTTTAACTACCTCGGTTCTATTGATAAAACCACGATTTCGTTGAATTATCGGGTGGACAAGCGGCAAACTTTAACGCGCGGGAGGAAGAAGATGAAGCAAAACAATTTGTTGGCGTGGGTGGTCGGGACTTGGGCCTTGCTGGTCTGGCCGCTGCTGGCAGGTGCCAGCGGTGCGGATTACGCGCGCGAGAAGAAATGGGCCGACGAAGTGGTGCCCGGCCTGGTGGTGGGCGACCCCGTCTATTTGCAGACGCCGCGCGGGCACCACAAGTTTCTGACGCTGTTCACGCCGGTGGCAGGTACCGACAAGGCGGCCATCATCGTGCACGGCATGGGTATCCACCCGGACTGGGGCATGGTCGGCACCCTGCGCACCGAACTGGCCGACCGCGGGATGACGACACTGTCGATCCAGATGCCGATCCTGGCCGCCGATGCCAAGGCTGAAGCCTACCCGCCGACCTTTCCCGAGGCGGCCGAACGGATCGGCGAGGCGGTCGCCTTCCTCAAGGCCAAAGGCTATACGCACATTGCCATCGTCTCGCACAGCATGGGGTCGCGCATGAGCCGGGTCTATCTGGCGGGTCATCCCGATCCGGCGGTGAAGGCGTGGGCGAGTCTGGGGATTTCGCAGGACGACTACGCCGCGCTCAAACTGCCGATTCTGGACTTGTACGGCGACAACGACCTGCCGCCGGTGCTGGCGAATGCGGCCAAGCGCAAACAGACGCTGGCGACCACGTCGTCCAAGCAGAAGGTGATTGCGCGCGCCGACCACTTCTACAGCGGGCACGAGGCGGAAATGGTCGCAGCGGTGGCGGATTTCCTGAACTCGACGTTGAAGTAAAAACGTTCAGCCCAGCAGCCGCATCATCGCCTCGTTGTATTTGGCGGCGGTGCGGGCGACGATTTCGGGCGGCAGCTCAGGCCCCGGCGCCTGCTTGTTCCAGCCGCTGGCTTCCAGCCAGTCGCGCACGAACTGCTTGTCGAAGCTGGGCGGGTTGCTGCCCGGCTGGTACTGGTCGGCGGGCCAGAAACGCGACGAATCCGGGGTCAGCGCCTCGTCGATCCACACCAACTTGCCCGCTTCGTCGAGACCGAACTCGAATTTGGTGTCGGCGATGATGATGCCGCGGGTGAGCGCGTACTCTGCGGCAGCCTGATACAGGGCAAGGCTGACGTCGCGTACCTGCTTCGCCAGATCGGCGCCGATCAGCTCGGCCATCTGCCCGAATGCGATGTTCTCGTCGTGCGCGCCCACTGCGGCTTTGGTCGACGGCGTGAAGATCGGCTCGGGCAGGCGGTCGGCCTGTTGCAGCCCGGCGGGCAGCGCGATGCCGCACACCGACTGGCTGACCTGATATTCCTTCCAGCCCGACCCCACCAGATAACCGCGCACGATGGCCTCGACCGGCAGCGCCTTGAGTTTTTTCACCACGATGGCGCGGCCTGCCACCTGGTCGCGTTCGCTCGCCGCGACCACTGACTCCGGCGCGATATCGAGCGCCTGGCTGGGCACGATGGCTTTCAACTTGTCGAACCAGAAGGCAGAAACCTTCGTCAGTACCTCGCCCTTGCCGGGAATCGGCGTCGGCATCACCACGTCGAACGCGGAGAGGCGGTCGGTGGTGACGATCAGCAACTTGTCGTCGCCGACCGCGTAGATGTCGCGTACTTTGCCTTTGTGGACCAGCGGCAGGGAGGCAATGTGGGATTCGAGCAGCGGCGACGGCATGGCGGGCAGGGCGGGATGAGAGAGGCTGCATTATAGCTGCCGCGACATGACCTGACGGGCGAATGCGGGCCGGAAGGCGGCCGGGCAAGCCGGGCGTCAGATAGCGTGCATAGGCGGTAAAATAGCCCACTTTTTCTGCCTGGAGCGCTTGTGTCTTCCATTTCCTACAAAGATGCCGGGGTCGATATCGACGCCGGTGACGCGCTGGTCGAGCGCATCAAGCCGCTGGCCAGACGCACCATGCGCCCCGAAGTGCTGACGGGCATCGGCGGTTTCGGCGCGCTGGTCGAGATTTCCAAGAAATACAAGGAGCCGGTGCTGGTCTCCGGTACCGACGGCGTCGGCACCAAGCTGAAACTGGCATTCGAGTTGAACCGTCACGACACCGTCGGCATCGATCTGGTGGCGATGAGCGTCAACGACATTCTGGTGCAGGGTGCCGAGCCGCTGTTTTTTCTCGATTACTTCGCCTGCGGCAAGCTCTACGCTCGACACCGCCGAAGCGGTGATCGCGGGCATCGCCACCGGTTGCGAACAGGCCGGCTGCGCGCTGATCGGCGGCGAAACCGCCGAAATGCCCGGCATGTATCCCGACGGCGAATACGATCTGGCCGGTTTCGCGGTCGGCGTGGTGGAAAAATCCCAGGTCATCGGCGGGCAGGCCATCGCGCCGGGCGACGTGGTGCTGGGGCTGGCTTCCAGCGGCGCGCATTCCAACGGCTATTCGCTGATCCGCAAGCTGATCGACGTGTCCGGCATCGGCCTGAAGTCGGATTTTCACGGCCAGCCTTTCGCCGATGTGCTGATGGCGCCGACGCGGATTTACGTCAAATCGCTGCTGGCCTTGATGCAGGCCATGACCGTCAAGGGCATGGCGCATATCACCGGCGGCGGCATCACCGGCAATCTGCCGCGTTGTTTGCCGGAAAGCGTTGCCGCGCAAGTGGATGCCACGAGCTGGACGCGCCCGCCGCTGTTCGACTGGCTGCAGCAGGTGGGCAACGTCGAGCCGGATGAAATGTTGCGCACCTTCAACTGCGGTATCGGCATGTGCGTGGTGGTGGCCGCCACCGATGCGGCAGCGGCGATGGCGCATTTGCAGGCCAGTGGCGAAACGGTGTGGCGGATCGGCGAAATCGTCGCGCGTCCTGCCGGTGCGGAGCAGGTGCTGGTGTCGTGAGTTGCCGGGTTGTCGTGCTGCTGTCCGGGCGCGGCAGCAATTTCCAGGCGATTGTCGAGGCCGGGCTGCCGATCGACATCGTCGCGGTCATCAGCAACCGGCCGCAGGCAGCCGGGCTGAACTATGCACGTGAACACGGCCTGACCGCCATTGCACTCGACCACACCGCGCACGCCGACCGTGAAGCTTTCGACGCGCGGCTGGCCGATGAAATCGAGCGCCATCAGCCTGATCTGGTGGTGCTGGCGGGCTACATGCGCATTCTCAGCCCGGCGTTCATTGCCCGCTTCGAAGGCCGCCTGCTGAATATCCATCCCTCGCTGCTGCCGATGTTCCCCGGGCTGAAAACCCATGAACGCGCCCTGGCGGAAGGCGTCAAGATCCACGGCTGCACGGTGCACTTCGTTACCGCCCAGCTCGACCACGGCCCCATCGTCATCCAGGCTGCGGTGCCGGTGCGGGCAGACGATACTCCCGCCACGCTGGCGGCGCGGGTGCTGGCGCAGGAACACCGTATTTACCCGCAGGCGATCCGCTGGTTTGCCGAAGGCCGGCTGATCAAGCAGCAGGGCTGCGTAAACTTGCAGGGCGATTTGACGTCACAGTCTGTGTTTTCCACTGGAATGTGACCATGCTCAAGCGCCTGTTACTGGCAAGCTGTTCTCTGATGATCGCGGCGGCAAGCGAGGCCGGCGCGCCGCAGCATCTCAACCTGGTGTATGACCTCTACCGCAACGGCCAGAAGCTCGGTCAGGTGACCGACACCCTCAAGCGCAGCGGCAACCATTACACGCTGGTGAGCGAAGCCCGCGCCACGGGCCCGCTGAAAATGCTGTGGCCGGGCAATATCCGGCTGGAAAGTGCCGGCGACGTGACGCGCCAGGGCTTGCATCCTGTGCAATTCCAGCATGCCCGCAGTGATGCGCCGCACAAACTGGCGACTGCGCGCTTCGACTGGAAACAGCGCGAAATTGTCTATCAATACAAGGGTGAAACGCGGCGCGTCAACGGCCTGCGCGATGGCGCGCAGGATCAACTGTCGCAACTGTACCAGTTCATGTTCATGCCGAAAGTGCCCGCCGATTACAGCGTGCAGGTGGTGAGCGGGCGCGACCTCAGGGACTATCATTATGCGAAAACGAACGGCGGTTCGATCCAGACTCCGCTGGGCACGCTGGCCACCCAGCAATATCAGCGCATCACGCAAAAGCCGGACGAAAAAATGGTGACGGTGTGGATTGCACCCACTCGCAATAATCTGCCGCTGAAAATCCGCGTGGTCGAAGACGGTGTCACCCTCGAACAGCGCCTGGTGAGCGCCAGCGTCAAAGAGTAAACACGATGGCGCGTAGCGTTCGCCCGTGGGGGTTGGCGCTGGCAGCCTCGCTGCTGTTGCATCTTGCCTTGTTCGGCGGACTGAAGGATCTGTTGCCGCGCTGGGACCTCCCGGCTGAGCCGCCCCCCTTCGACGTGCAACTGGTTCCGGTGCCGAAACCCGTTGTGACGGCGGTAGAGGCGCCGCCGCGCAAACCGCCTGCAGCGCCCGTGGTGAGACAGGCAGCTGCGCCGCCGGTCGAGCCCGCCGTCGAAACCGCATTGCCCGAAGCGGCTGCGTCAGACCTGGCAGCAACCGAAGCTATCGATGAAGCCGGTTCGATCGACCACGCCGAACCGCCCGCCGCCGACGTCCCCCCAGTCGAGCCTGCTCCGGCTGAAATCGCCCCACCGCCACTCAATCCGCTGCCGCCGCGCCTCGACCTGCGTTATCGCCTGCGTTACGGCATTGCCCATGGCGAGCAGACGCTGGTATGGATCAACGAAGGCGAGCGCTACACCCTGACCAGTGTGGCCTCGGCTACGGGGTTCGCCGGGGTTTTTTATCGTGGCCGATTTGTGCAGACCAGTCGCGGCCGCATCACGCCCTATGGCCTGCAGCCGGAAGAGTTCTGGGATCAGCGCGGCAACAAGCGCAGCAGCGCACGTTTCGATGCCGGGCAGGGTCAGCTTACGCTGCAACCCGCCAAGGGCGAGCCGCGCCACTTTGCCTACCAGGGCAACGTGCAGGATGCGCTCAGCCTGTTCTTTCAATTGGCGCTGACTGCGCCGCCGCCGGATGGACGATTCAGCTACACGGTATTCAACGGCAAGAAACTGCGCGCATACACCTACGAGGTGCGCGGCGAAGCCATGCTGGAAACCGCGCTGGGTACGCTGCGCACGCTGCATCTTGTGCGGCAGATGAACAGCGAAGGGCGATTTGAGGTGTGGCTGGCGATCGACCGGTATTACCTGCCGGTGCGGATGCTGCGCAGCGAGGAAAATGGCGACGAAATGGAGCTCAGCGTACGGTCGATCGCGCCCTGAGTCCTGCGTTACTTCGGCAGGCCTGTTACCTGTGCGCCTGTGGCAATGCTGCGTTGCGCGAACCCGCCCTGCACCACTTCCAGGGCGTAGCGCACGTCCGTGTCGGCGCAATGCAGGGTGTCGCTCTGCGGCTGCATGTCGGCCAGTTTGGCGATCCGACCGTGGGCGTCGATAAAGGCAATCGACAGGGGCAGCCGCGTGTTGCGCATCCAGAAGCAGTGCCGGTCGGCGCGTTCGAACACGAACAGCATGCCGCCGTTGGCGGGGAGCTGCCTGCGCTCCATCAAACCGCGCTCGCGTTGCGACGGCGTGGCAGCCACTTCGACCTGCAGTGTGTGCGGGCCAATGTGCAGGGGAAGATCAGCCGCGCAGGCGGTTCCGATTAAAAAGAATAACGCCCAGCTACAGCGCATCGCGCATCTGCTCGGCCAATTCCAGTGCGGTATCGAGGTCGGCATCCAGCACGTTGAAATGCCCCATCTTGCGCCCCGGCCGCGCGGCTTGCTTGCCATATAAATGCAACTTGATGGCGGGGTGAGCCAGCAGCGCCTCCCAGTGCGGCTCGCCATGTTGCCAGCGGTCGCCGAGGATGTTGACCATCGCCACCGGCGACAGCAGGCGAGTGTCGCCCAGCGGCAGGCCGGCCAGCGCGCGCACTTGCTGTTCGAACTGGTCGGTGACGCAGGCATCCAGCGTGTAATGGCCTGAATTGTGAGGACGCGGGGCGATTTCGTTGATCATCAGGCGGCCGTCGACGACAAAGAACTCCACTGCCATCACGCCGACGTAGCCGAGTTGATCCGCCACCGCACGCGCCATCTCGCGCGCCTGCTGTGCCAGTTTTTCGGACACCCGGGCCGGGACGATGGAGACATCCAGGATGCCGTTGACGTGGCGGTTTTCGGCGGTCGGGAACAGCCGGCATTCGCCCGCATCGCTGCGCGCCAAGACCACCGAGACTTCGCATTCCAGCTTGACGAAGCCTTCCAGCACACAGGGTTGGCTGCCGAATGCGCTGAAGGCGGCGTGCGCCTCGTCGAGCGTGCTGACACGCGCCTGGCCTTTGCCGTCGTAACCGAAGCGCGAGACTTTCAGCAGGGCTGGCGTGCCGGTTGCTGCCAGTGCGGCGGCAAGATCGGCTTCGTTTTCAATGATCGCGAAGGGCGCGGTCGCGAACCCCTGGTCGGCGAGCCAGGATTTTTCGTGGCTGCGATCCTGCACGATGGCGACGGCCGCCGCGTCCGGCGACACCCGGCAATGACGGGCCAGTTCGATCAGGCTGGCAGCGGGTACATTCTCGAATTCGGTGGTGATCGCCGCGCAGGCCGCGCCGAGTTGTTGCAGCGCGGCGGGATCGCTGTAGCCGGCTTGCAGATGGAAGTCGGCCATTTGTCCGGCCGGGCTGGCAGCGTCCGGGTCGAGCACCATGACCTTGTAACCCATGGTGCGCGCGGCCAGGGTGAACATGCGACCGAGCTGGCCGCCGCCGAGAATGCCAAGCGTGGCGCCGGGCAGGATGGGCAAACCCGGTAGCGGTTTACTCGACATCGGGCAATTCCATCGTCAACACGGAATCGGACTGGCCCCGGCGAAAGTCGTTGAGTTGCGTCGCCAGCCCACTGTCGTAGCGGGCGATCAGCGCGGCCGCGAACAGCGCCGCGTTGGCCGCGCCCGCTTCGCCGATCGCAAAAGTGGCGACCGGAATGCCCTTCGGCATTTGCACGATGGAGAGCAGCGAATCCATGCCCTTGAGATATTTTGACGGCACCGGCACGCCGAGCACCGGCACGATGGTTTTGGCCGCGAGCATGCCGGGCAGATGCGCGGCGCCGCCCGCGCCCGCGATAATCGCCTTGAGCCCGCGCGACTCGGCCGTGGCGGCATAGTCGTATAGGCGATCCGGCGTGCGGTGCGCGGATACGACTTTGGCTTCGAAGTGGATGCCCAACTGCTTCAGCAGAATCGCCGCGTGTTTCATCACCTCCCAGTCACTGGAAGACCCCATCACCACACCCACCTGAATTTGGGACATGACCGTACCCGACTCATAGCAAAGGCAGCATTTTACCTTGCGTATCCGCTTCGGAAAAACAAAAGCCCCGCATGGGCGGGGCTTTTGAGGAGACTGCGGACGCTGTCGACTTACACGCAGCCGGTCGGCTTGGGTGTGCCGGCGTAGCGGCCGGCCTGCTTGGCGGGGCCGAACGGGAACAGGTCGAACAGGAATTTCTTCTCGCCCCATTCCGGGCCGAATTCTTCCTTCAGGCCTTTCTGCAGGAAGCGCAGGTTGGGCGCGGTGCCGTTTTCGGCAAAAAAGCTGCGCATGTAGTTGATGATTTTCCAGTGATTTTCCTGGAGTTCCAGCTTGTCTTCCTTGGCCAGTTCAATGGCCAGTTCTTCCGACCAGTCTTCCAGGTTGACCAGATAGCCTTCGGGGTCGGTCTCGACCATCTTGCCGTTGATTTCACGTTCCATGTTGCGATCCTTGCGTTAAATAAAAAATTGCGATGACGAACCATAGAATAACCGAGTAAATTAGTCAACTACCCGTGCGGGGTAAATGAATCCCCCTAGAGGCAGCCCGGTTGAAAGCTGCCTGATCGCCGCGTCCGGATTCCCCTTACTCGGCGCGGGGCGGAGCGCCCGGCCAACTCGGTTAAAATCACGTCTTTAGTGAGGACGCTTTATGGCTGATCCCATCCAGCACAAAGGCGCGGCCAAAACCGCGCGCATCCCGATCAAGATCGTGCCGCAGGAGCGCATGCGCCTGCCGCCGTGGATCCGCGCCAAGGCGCCGAGCCTGCCGAATGTCGGGCGGCTGAAAGGCATCCTGCGCGAGGCCAGGCTGCACACGGTGTGCGAAGAAGCGTCGTGCCCGAATCTGGGCGAATGCTTCGGCCACGGCACCGCGACCTTCATGATTCTGGGCGACCTGTGTACCCGGCGCTGCCCGTTTTGCGATGTCGGCCATGGCACGCCGCTGCCGCCGGATGCCGACGAGCCGCGCCATCTGGGTGAAACCATCGCGATGATGGCGCTGAAATACGTGGTCATCACCAGCGTCGATCGCGACGATCTGCGTGACGGCGGCGCGCAGCATTTCATCGATTGCATCCGTGCCGTGCGTGAGTTGTCGCCCACCACCCGGATCGAAATTCTCACTCCCGATTTTCGCGGCCGCCACGACCGCGCGCTCGACATTTTCGATGCCGCGCCGCCCGACGTGATGAACCATAATCTCGAAACCGTGCCGCGTTTGTACAAGGCAGCGCGTCCAGGCGCCGATTACGCGCATTCGCTGAAATTGCTGAAGGATTTCAAGGCGCGCCATCCCGACGTGCCGACCAAGTCCGGCCTGATGCTGGGGCTGGGCGAGGAAGACGACGAGATCCTGCAGGTGATGCGCGATCTGCGCGCGCACGATGTGGACATGCTGACGCTCGGCCAATACCTGCAACCGTCGCAACACCATTTGCCGGTGCTGCGTTTCGTGACGCCGGAACGTTTTGCCCAGTTCGAGCAGGAAGCGCTGGCGATGGGCTTCAAGCACGCGGCGTGCGGGCCGATGGTGCGGTCGAGCTATCACGCCGACCAGCAGGCCGCCGGGGTTTGATTATTTCAACAAGCGTCGACGCGTCAGCGCCAGTGCGATGACATAGCCCAGACCGCCGTAGACCAGCAGGGCAACGACATGCAGCGCAACGCTGTCGGGTACGCGGCCGATCACCAACGGCCGCGCCAGGTCGATGGCGTGGGTGAGCGGCAGCCAGGCAGAGACGCTTTGCAGCAGCGGCGGCAGTTGCGACACCGGGAAGAACACGCCGCACAGCAGCACCATCGGCGTAATCACCAGGGTGAAGTAATACAGAAAAAAGTCGTAGCTCGGCGATACCGCGTTCATCACCAGTCCCATGCCGCCGAAGCAGAAGCCGACCAGCGCCACCACCGGGATGATCCATAGCGTCATCCAGAAATTGCCGAACAATCCCAAGCCCCCAGATCACCGCGAGAATCGCCACGCCGGAGAGCAGGCTTTTCGACGTCGCCCAGGTCAGTTCACCCAGCATCACGTCGTCGAGCGTCATCGGTGCGTTGAGGATGGCGTCCCAGGTGCGTTGCACGTGCATGCGCGAAAAGCTCGAATACAGTACCTCGAAGGTGGCGGCATTCATGGTGCTGTAAGCCACCGTGCCAGCGGCGAGAAAACTCAGATACGACATGCCGTCGACATCGGGTAGCAGGCTGCCGAGGCCGAAGCCGAGGCCGAGCATGTAGAGCATCGGATCGGCGAGGTTGCCGAGGATGGACGGGATGGCAAGCTTTTTCCACACCAGATAGTTGCGCTGCCACACCGGGATGAAGCGCCACGACAGTTGAGGAAATTGGAGATGCCTAATCACGCAAATCCCTCCCGGTCAGCTTGAGGAACACGTCTTCCAGATTGGACGGCCGATGCACATAACGTAGCGCAGGCGTGGCTTGCAGCGTGGCAATCACGCTGTCGGCATTGCGGGTGTAGCAAAAGAGTGTTTCGCCGACGTTTTCGAAACGCTGGCAGACCTTGCTCGCGTGACGCAGGGTCCAGTCGGCCACGCCTTCCCCGAACACTTCGACCACCGCCGGTTCGATGTGCGATTCGATCAACGCCCGCGGCGCGCCTTCGACGACGATGCGGCCGTGATCGAGAATCGCGAGGCGGTCGGTGAGGCGTTCGGCTTCGTCCATGAAGTGGGTAGTCAGCACGATGGTCTTGCCTTCCGCGATGAGGCGTCGCAAGCCTTGCCAGATCAGGTGGCGTGCCTGAGGATCGAGGCCGGTGGTCGGCTCGTCGAGAAACAGGATGTCGGGATCGTGTACCAGTGCACGCGCCAGGGTGAGCCGCCGCTTCATGCCGCCCGACAACTGCGCGATGGGCGCGTCGGCCTTGCTGGCGAGCCCGGCGAATTCGAGCAGGCCGGGCACGCGGGCTGCGACGGCGGCCTTGCTCATGCCGAAATAGCGGCCGTAGGCGAGCAGGTTTTCGCGTACCGAAAAATCCGGATCGAGATTGTCCATTTGCGGCACCACGCCGATTTTCATGCGTGCTTCGCGCGCGCGCTGCGGCACCGGGATGCCCGCGAGCTCGATGCTGCCGCTGTCGGGTTCGATCAGCCCCAGCAGCAGGCGCAGCGTGGTGGTCTTGCCGGCGCCATTCGGCCCCAACAGGCCGAAGCATTCGCCACGCCGGACGTTCAGGTCGAGGCCGCGCACCACCTCGGTGTCGCCGTATTTTTTGGTCAGGCCGCGCACCTTCAACATGGGCAGGCTTCCAGAAAGGCTTGCTTCAGTTCCTTCAGCTTGCCATGGAAATAATGGCCGGCAGCAGGAATGACCTTGGTGGCGAGTTGCTGCTGCTCGGCCCACAGGCCGATCGCTGCGGGCGGAATCAGTTCGTCGGCGTCGCCGAAGATCACCACCGTGTCGGGTGGGACGGGGTCGAATTCGTACATCGTGACAGCCGGGGCGACCAGAATCAGGCGGCGCGCGTCGAGTTGCTGGCGCAGCCGGTGCTGGACGAAGGCGCCGAATGAAAATCCGGCCAGCGCCCACGGCAGGCCCGGATAGCTGGCTTCGACGAAGCGGGCGACGGTGAGCAGGTCATCGGTTTCGCCCCTGCCGGCGTCGAATACGCCGTCGCTCATGCCGACGCCGCGAAAATTCGGCCGCACGCTGACCCAGCCCGCTTCGTTGGCCGCCTTGGCGAGCGTGGTGACAACCTTGTTGTCGAGGTTGCCGCCGTGCAGGGGGTGTGGATGCGCGACCAGCAACAGGCCGTGACGCTCGCCTTCAGGGTCGTCGATGACGGTTTCCAGCTTGCCGACGGCTACCGGAATGCGCAGTTTGTAGCGTTTCACGCGGCCGCTTTATTTCAGTTGCAGGCGCTCGACGATACGGCCTTGCTTCAAATGCATGTCAAAGATCTCGTCAATATCGGCTTCATCGACATAGGTGTACCAGACGCCTTCGGGGTAGACGACGAGCAGGGGACCTTCGTCGCAGCGATCCATGCAGCCTGCACTGTTGATGCGGCATTTGCCTTCGCCGTTGAGATGGGCTTGTTTGACCTTCTTTTTCAGGTAGTCGCGCATGTGCTGGCCGCCTGCGGCGCCGCAACATTTGGCGCCATCGTCGCGCTGGTTGGTGCAGAAAAACACGTGGTGCTTGAAATAGGAGTCAGTCATCGGAAAAGTTTGAGGATTTAAGAGCGTTGCCGTGCGCCTTCTCGACCGGGTATTTGCGGGCATTGATCGCCAGTTTGTCGGACGCCGCCTGCAGCAGGTCGATCTCCAGCAGGTCGGCCAGCCGGGTGAGGTAGATCAGCACATCGGCGATTTCCTGGCGCACGGCCTCATGCTGCGCGGGGCTCAAGTCCTGGCTTTGTTCTGCCGTCAACCACTGGAAGGGTTCGAGGAGCTCGGCCATTTCCACGCTGAGTGCCATCACCAGGTTCTTGGGGGTGTGATAGCGTTCCCACGCACGCGCCTGGGCGAATTCGCGGAGGTGCAGGCGCAGGGTGTCGAGGCTGTCGATGGCGGGTGCGGTCATGGGTGGCATGATACCCCGGTGAGTGACGAGCTTACGACATCGTTGTCGGGGAGTCGGCAGGGGCGCGGCCTGAGAAACCTGGAATCTATGGCATGTCTGGCTTTGCGCGGCTTTCCGAGGTGGCCTGAGGCTTGCTTCTAGCCTTCCTGACGATGAAATCAGATATTCAATTCGCTCTGGCATAATCCCGGCAGTTGAATTGCACAACTTGAACAAGGGAGGGTGGACATGTTTACGATCAACAAGCACATCGCACGCGTCAGCGTGGTGTTGGCAGTCGCTGCCATAACAGGCTGTTCCAGTAATCCGATCTATCCGCCCTGCACCTGCTCGGGAAGATGCGTCAGCGGCTGGAATTATCTGCTTGGACCGGGCGACTCGGTCAGCGTGTTCGTCTGGCGCAATCCCGAGGTTTCGGGAAGTTTCCCGATTCGACCCGATGGCAAGATGACCATGAACCTGATCGAGGATCTGCAGGCTTCCGGCAAAACGCCCACCCAGTTGGCGCGCGACATTGAAAAGGCGCTCTCCAAGTACATCCAGGAACCGATCGCTACAGTCATCGTGGGCGGCGGCATTGGTCCCTTTAACCAGCAGATCCGGGTGTTGGGCGAGGCTGACCGAACCGAAGGCGCTGGGTTATCGCGAAGACATGAGCCTGGTGGATGTGATGATTTCTGTAGGCGGGCTGACCGATTTCGCCGATGGCAACAGGGCCTATATCTCCCGAATTGCCGAGGATGGCAAGCGTGTCCAGTTGGGGGTGCGACTCGAAGACTTGCTGCGGGGCGGCGATAGCACGGCCAACGCTGGAAATTCGTCCGGGCGATGTACTGGTCATTCCCGAAAGCTTTTTCTGATCTTCTCGGCGCCGCCCATGGGCGGTGTGTTTGTTTTGATGGGGTAGTCAATCCGCATGGATCAAGTGCTGCAACAAATTCTGGGGTATGCCAAGGCCGCGTGGCAGCGGCGCTGGTGGGGAGTGGCAGTCGCTTGGCTGGTGTGTATCGTCGGCTGGACCTGGGTGATGCTCATTCCTGATCGTTTTGAGGCGTCGGCGCGCGTTTATGTGGACACGCAAACTCTGTTGAAGCCGCTGTTGGCAGGCCTTGCGGCAGAGCCCAACGTGGAACAACAGATCAAGCTGATGACACGCCAGCTGGTGAGTCGCCCGACGCTGGAAAAGGTCGCGCGCATGACTGATCTGGATGTAAAAGCGAAAACACCGGAGCAGACCGAAGCCATGCTGGATGGTCTGGCCAGCAAGATCTCCATTGCCGATGCCGGCCGGGAGAACCTGTATACCATCAGCTACCAGGATGCCAGTGGCGATCTTGCCAAAAAGGTGGTGCAGTCGCTGCTGACCATTTTTGTGGAAACCAGCCTCGGCAAGACCCGCCAGGATATTTCCAGTTCGCAGCGTTTCATCGAGGAACAGTTGCAGCAATATCAGCAAAAGCTGACTGATGCCGAAAATGCGCTCAAGGAATTCAAGCAGAAACATATCGGCATGATGCCGGGACAGGGTGGCGACTACTATGCCAAGCTGGCTGAGGTGAGTGCCCAATTGCGCCAGGCTCAACTCGATCAGCAGGAAGCCGTCAACCGACGCAATCAACTCAAGCAGCAACTGGCAGACGAAGAGCCTGAGCTCAACGCTGCAGCGGCAATCGTCTCGGATAGCGAGATCGATGGCCGCATTCAGGCACTGGAAAAGCAGATGGACCAGTTGCGTCTGCAATACACCGACCTGCATCCGGACATCCAGGCGACCAAGCGTTTGATCCAGAAACTGGAAGACCAGAAGAAAGCCGACCTGACGCAGAGTGGCTCTGGCCCGGCGGGCGCGAAAATCCAGAACCCGGTCTACCAGCAACTCACCATTGCCATCGCCGAGGCGGATGCAACCGTATCCTCGCTGGGTGCGCGCGTGGCCGAATATCAGCGTCGCTACGGCGAACTGCGCAATGCGTCGAACATGATTCCGCAGGTGGAGCAGGAATACACCCAGCTGACGCGCGATTACGATGTCTACCGTCAGAATTACGACGCGCTGCTGAAACGCCGCGAGTCCGTGACCATGTCGGGCGAAGTCGAAAGCAAGACCGATACGGTCGATTTCCGTGTGATCGATCCGCCCTTCGTGCCGAGCCAGCCGGCATGGCCGAATCGTCCGCTGTTGCTGTCGCTGGTGACGTTGGGCGGTCTGGTTGCGGGCGTGGCGGTGGCTTTCCTGTTGAGCCAGTTGCGCCGCACCGTGACGGACCGCCGCTCACTGCGTGAACTGACCGGCCTGCCGCTGCTGGGCGCGGTGTCGCGCGTCGAGACCGATGAAACCCGACAGCGCAAACGCAAGGGGCTGCTGACCTATCTGGCCGCGCTGGGTAGCCTGATTGCCGCATATGGCGGAGTGATGATCGTGCAACTGGTCATGTCGCGTGCTGGCTAGGAGAAACCATGAGCATTATTGAAAAAGCCGCAGGCAAAATCGGTACGGGTGTTCCCCGTCCTGCCGCGCAAAGTGGCCACAGCGAAGCAGCGCACGATGCCAGCCTGATCGAGCATGCGGTCAACAGACAGCACAACACCCCGACCACACCCTTTGTGGCGACGCCGGTGGAACCGATATTCAGCGGGTCGGATACCCCTGTGCAAGAAGGCGGCAGCCAGGTGCAATCGATCAACCTGGCGCGCCTGCATCGCATGGGCGTGGTGGCGCCGGATGCTGAAAAAAGCCAGATCGCAGAAGAATTCCGCATTATCAAACGCCCCCTTATCGCCAACGCGTTCGGGCAGGGCACCGCGCGGGTCAAGAACGGCAATCTCATCATGGTGACGAGTTCGCTGCCGGGTGAGGGCAAGAGTTTCTGCGCCATCAATCTGGCCATTTCGATGGCGATGGAAATGGATCGCACGGTACTGCTCATCGATGCCGACGTCGCGAAACCACGCGTGCCTGAATATCTGGGCATCCATGCCGACAAGGGCTTGCTGGATGTGTTGCAGGACAAGGATCTCAAGTTGTCCGATGTGATGATCAAAACCGACATCGCCAAGTTGACGGTGCTGCCGGCAGGTCGGACTTACAAACGTGCCACCGAACTGCTGGCGAGTGCACGCCATGACCCGTCTGGTTGCGGATATCGGGAACCGTTATCCGGACCGGATCATTCTGTTCGATTCGCCGCCACTCCTGGCAACCAGCGAATCTGGCGTGCTGGCCACCCACATGGGGCAGATTGTCATGGTGGTGGAGGCTGAAAAAACCTCGCAGGAAGCGGTGCGCGAAGCGCTTAGCCACATTCAGTCATGCGAAGTGGTGGGCATGTTGCTGAATAAAACCACCCCGACACCGGGTGCGGATTATTACTATGGCTACTATGGCAGTTACGGCAAATAAGCGCTTCCCACGCGGCGCGAAACCGGCGCAGCGCAGACAAGCTCCCCTCGCAGGAGCTTTTTCTGTTTTCATGGCATTGGCATTGCGTCCGGATGCGCACGCCCTCGACTGGCGACTTTCAGCCCATGTCGGCGGGTCTGCAATCTTATACCGACAATCGAATCAGAGTCCGGACAACGACCGACAGGATGCCCTGATCCTGACCGGTGACCCCGGGCTTCACCCTGAATTCGAAGGCTCGCGCCGGGTCGAGGCCGACGATGAACTATGGCTGTCACGGCGTCGCCCGTTTCGGCGATGACGATGACAACGAGATCTATCAGAACCTGAATGCCATCGGCAAGGCCGAATTGATGGAGGATTTCCTCTTCATCGACGCCACTGCGCGCATCTCGCAGCAACTGATTTCGCTGAGCGGCTCGCCGGCCGATACCGCCATCAACAGACGACAACCGCACGACGACCAGCACCTATCCGATCAGTCCCTACATCCAGCGAGCGCTTTGGCACCTTCGCCGAGGGAGGCACGCTACACTCAGTCAGGCGTCCTTTTTGACAGCAGCGGAATTCAACAACATCAATTCGAGCGAGTTCAATGCAGCGCCTTGTCAGCGGCACCCAGCTTCAACGACTCTGACCTGGGGGCTGAACTATTCTTTGCGGGATGCGATCGGTCCAGATCGGTGATAATGACACCAGCTATACTTAGAACATGGCGCCACATCTGGGCTATGCACTGACCCGTCATTTCCGATTGCTGGCAACGGTCGGGGTACGAAAGAATGACTACGATAGTGCCCCCGCAGCGGCCGATAACCGCGACGACCTATCTGGAGTGCCGGATTTGCCTGGTCGCCGTCGCGCCGCACCAACATCGAGGCTCGCATTGGCGAGAGCTATCTTCGGCGCACCTATAGCCTTTGGATTTCGAGTTACCGTACCCGCGAATACGGTCTGGACCGCGAGCTACGACGAGGACGTGAACGATATTTCGCAGCAACTCCTCAATGACGCAGCCACTGTATGTCTGGAGCTCTGCGGCGGGCAGTTCGTCGGAGACGGCGTGCTCCCGCCTGCTGAGCCAGACGAATTGCGTGTATCCAGGGTGCAGCACCCAGGCACCGGACCGATCTGGCCTCGCAAATGGCCTGTTTGTCTCAGCAAAATCCTGCGCGGCGGCGGTGTCCTGGATCAGGGGAAGAGACCAGTCTGGGGTGCATCGTGTTCGATATCACGCAGGCATATACCTGCAGCACGAGGACGCCCGAGGATCGCAGACCCAGGGCATCAACCGACCTCGGTGAATACCGCCTGCAACCGCTCACCACTCTGAATGCCGGTCTGAGATTGGACCCCAATACCAGGACCCGGCGACCCTTTCAGACTTGGCCGTCGACCGGGAGGACGACCTGATTACTATACGGCCAGTCTGGGCGTCAACCATCAGTTTGGCTCCGACCTGTCGGGTGCGCTGACCTATCGTCACCACCGGCGGGATTCCAACGACCCGCCAGCCGAGTTATGACGGAAAACAACATTACGGCCTCGGCAACCTTGACGTTTCTGACGGTCTCCCGGCATGGCATGGCCCTTGCTTGGTTAATAGGCAAGGGCTGACCGACCAGTCGCCAACCAACAACGGAAACCGTTCATGTACGAAGACTATTACCGCTTCAGCGCCAAGCCGTTTCAACTGAACCCGGATCCGCGTTTCTTTTTTGGATCCAAGGGACACAAGCGGGCGATGGCGTATCTCGATTACGGCCTGTCGCTGGGCGAGGGCTTTATCGTCATCACCGGCGAAGTCGGCGCGGGCAAGACCACGCTGGTGCGCAATCTGTTTCGCCAGCTTGAAACGCACAACCTCATCGCCGCACAACTGGTCTCCACGCAACTGGATGCCGAAGACACCTTGCGCAGTGTCGCCGCATCGTTCGGGCTGGAACACGAAGGCCTGACCAAATCCGCGCTGCTGAAGAACCTCGAAGATTTTCTCGGTGCCGCCACCCGCCAGGGCAAACGCGCGCTGCTGGTGGTGGACGAGGCGCAAAACCTGACGCCGCGCGCGGTGGAAGAGTTGCGCATGCTGTCCAATTTCCAGAACGACGAACGTTCGCTGATTCAGACTTTTCTGTTGGGGCAGCCCGAGTTTCGCGGCATTCTGCAGAGTCCCGATATGCAGCAGTTGCGGCAGCGTGTGGTGGCCTCATATCACCTGGGGCCGATCGATGCCGAGGAGACGCGTGGCTACATCGAGCACCGCTTGCGTACGGTCGGCTGGCAGGGTACCCCGGGATTCGATGACGCAGCATTTGGTGCGCTGCACCGTTTTGCCGGGGGCATCCCGCGCCGTATCAACACGATCTGCGACCGCTTGCTGCTGTTCGGATTTCTCGAAGAGAAAAATCATTTTGGCGAAGCCGAGGTCAATGAGGTGATCACTGATCTCAAAAACGAAGTGGCGCATCAGGATTACCATGCCGCCACCAGCCTCAATCACCCTGCATCCCGCGAACAGTGTATTGCAGGGCGAGGACGGCATGTTGCTGCTGCAGCGAGTAGAGCAGATGGAACGCTCGATCAACCGTATCCTGCCCATCGTGCGCAAAATTCTCTACGCCGTGAGCGAGCGCCAGGGCGCGGGCGAGGGTGGTCTGCCCGACAATCACGGCATCACCCATTAAATATCCGTTATGACCCAGGTTCTATGCGTTGCCGGTGCGCGCCCGAATTTCATGAAGATTGCGCCGGTGATGGCTGCACTGGCGGAAACCGGCATCGCTGCCCAGTTGCTGCACACCGGCCAGCATTACGATGCGGCGATGAGCGACGGTTTTTTCGCCGATCTCGGCATCCCGCATCCCGATCATCATCTTGAGGTGGGTTCCGGCAGTCACGCAGTGCAGACCGCCGAGGTGATGAAGCGCTTCGAGCCGGTGCTCGAAAGCGTGCGGCCGCAGGCGGTGCTGGTGGTGGGCGATGTGAATTCGACCCTGGCCTGCGCGCTGGTGGCGGCCAAGCGCGGCGTTCGTGTGATCCACGTCGAAGCGGGACTGCGCAGCTACGACCGGCAGATGCCGGAGGAAATCAACCGCGTGCTGACCGACCAGATTTCCGATCTGCTGTTCATCACGGAAAAGAGCGCGTTGGCGAATCTGCAGCGCGAGGGGATTGATCCGGCACGGGTCGAGTTCGTCGGCAATGTGATGATCGACACCTTGCACCGCAACCTCGAGCGCGCCGTGCCGAGCAGCAAAACCTTGGGTGCGGCCCTGCCTGCTTACGCGGTGTTGACACTGCACCGGCCGTCCAACGTGGACGACCCGGCGACGTTAACTGCGCTGCTCGATGTCATCGCCGAGATCAATCGCAGTCTGCCGGTGGTGCTGCCGCTGCATCCGCGCACCCGCGGCAACATCGACAAATTCGGCCTGTCCGCCAAGCTCGACGGCCTGCGCATCCTGCCGCCGCTGGGTTACCTCGACATGCTCGGCCTGATGCGCGACGCCAAACTGGTGTTGACCGATTCGGGCGGCATCCAGGAAGAAACCACGGCGCTGGGCGTGCCCTGCCTCACCCTGCGCGACAACACCGAACGACCGATCACCCTCACCGAGGGAACCAACACGCTGGTGGGCGCCGACCCGGCGGCGATTCGCGCTGCATTCGCAGAGGTCATGGCCCATGGCGGCAAAGCCGGCTGCATACCCGAATACTGGGATGGACGCGCGGCGATGCGTATCGCCCACACCCTGAAGGCCTGGCTGCCGCAGCAAAAAGGGATACGGGTGGCCTGATGCCGCGTAGCTCCATCAAAAATGCCATGTCGATCGACGTCGAGGATTATTTCCAGGTGTCGGCCTTTGCGCCGCATATCCGGCGCGAAGACTGGGACAGCCTGCCGTGCCGGGTCGAGCGCAATGTCGAGGCAATCCTCGGCCTGCTCGACGAGGCCGATGCCAAAGCGACGTTTTTCACCCTCGGCTGGATCGCCGAGCGTTACCCCCAGGTGGTGCGGCGTATTGTCGACAGCGGCCACGAACTTGCCAGCCATGGCTACGGGCACCAGCGCGCGAACGATCTCACTCCCGAACAATTCCGCGACGACATCACCCGCGCCAAGCGTCTCCTCGAAGACCTCGGCGGCGTCGCCGTGCGCGGCTATCGGGCGCCGAGTTTCTCCATCAACCAGAACAACTGGTGGGCGGTCGAAGAACTGGAAAATGCCGGCTATGTCTACAGTTCCAGCATTTATCCGGTGAAGCACGATCATTACGGCATGCCCGATGCGCCGCGTTTTCCGTATCGGCCGAATGGCGCTGACGGCATTCTCGAACTGCCACCGACCACCGTGCCGCTGATGGGACGTAACCTGCCTGCCGCAGGCGGCGGCTGGTTCCGGTTGCTGCCTTATTCGGTGTCACGCTGGATGTTGCAGCGGGTGAATGCGGAAGACTGCGCCCCCTGCATGTTTTATTTTCATCCCTGGGAAATCGACGCCGGGCAGCCGCGCCAGGCCGGCTTGTCGGCCAAAACGCGGTTTCGCCATTACGTCAATTTGCAACGGATGCCAGGCAGACTGCGGCGCTTGTTGACTGACTTCGAATGGGATCGCGTTGACCGCGTCTATCTTGATCCGCAATGAATAGCCCGGCCGAGCATCCACCTCTTGCGGCGGCAGCGGCCGTCACCGTGCGTCCGCTTGATGACGGCAGCGTTCCACGCTGGGATGCCTATGTGATGGCGCATCCCGGCGCGACGTTTTTTCACCGTGCCGGCTGGAAACGGGTGATCGAACAGGCGTTCGGCCACCGCACGCATTTTTTGCTGGCCGAGCGCGACGGCGCCATCGTCGGCGTGTTGCCGCTGGCCGAAATCAACAGCCGCCTGTTTGGCCACAGTCTCGCATCGCTGCCGTTTTGCGCCTATGGTGGCATCGTGGCCGATGATGCCGCTGCGCAGCAGGCGCTGGATCGCGCGGCGCAGACACTGGCGCAGCAGCGCCAAGTGGGGGCGCTCGAATACCGCAACCAGACGCCGCAGCATGCCAACTGGCCGACCAAGGATTTGTACGTCACTTTCAAGAAAGCCATCGAGCCCGAAACCGAAGCCAACATGAACGCCATTCCGCGCAAGCAGCGCGCGATGGTGCGCAAGGGCATCAAGGCCGGTCTGACCGGCGAAGTCGATGCCGACACCACGCGGTTTTTTCAGGCCTATTCGGCGAGCGTGCATCGTCTCGGCACGCCGGTGTTCTCGCGCACGTTTTTCCGCCTGCTCAAGTCCGAGTTTGGCGACGATTGCGAAGTGCTCACCATCGTGCTCGACGGCGCGGTGATCTCCAGCGTGATGTCGTTCTATTTCCGCGACGAAGTGTTGCCGTATTACGGCGGTGGCGTGGATGCCGCGCGTGCGGTGGCGGGCAACGATTTCATGTACTGGGAACTGATGCGGCGCGCCTGCGAGCGCGGCCTGAAAGTGTTCGACTTCGGTCGCAGCAAGCGCGGCACCGGCTCGTTCGATTTCAAGAAGAACTGGGGATTCGAACCGACGCCGCTGCATTACGAATATTTTCTGGTGAAGGACAGCGAGGTTCCCGAAATCAACCCGCTCAACCCGAAGTACAGCCTGTTCATCAAGGCCTGGAAGAGAATGCCGCTGGCGCTTGCCAATGTGATCGGGCCGCATATCGTCAAGAACCTGGGGTGAGCATGGAAGGCTTGCTGTTTCTCGCCCACCGCATTCCGTTTCCGCCCAACAAGGGCGACAAGATCCGTTCGTTTCACCTGCTGCGGCATCTCAGCGCGCGCTACGACATTCACCTCGGTGCTTTCGTCGACGACCCCGACGACTGGCAATACGAGGCGGCGCTCCAGCCTTATTGCGCCTCGATCAAACTCATCCCGCTGAATCCGCGCCGCGCCAAACTGGCGAGCCTGACCGGTCTGCTGACCGGCGAGGCGCTGACGCTGCCGTATTACCGCAGCGCCGCGCTAAAAGACTGGGCGGCCGGGCTGGCTGCGAGCGGGGTCGTCACGCGCGGACTGGCGTATTCGTCGGTGATGGCCAAGTTCATGCCGAAATCGCTCGCGCGCCGCGTGATCGATATGGTCGATGTCGACTCGGACAAATGGACGCAATACGCGGCGGCGCAGCGCTGGCCGCTGTCGTGGGTGTATGCGCGCGAAGGCCGCAAGCTGGCCGCCTGGGAAGCACGGGTGGCAGAGGATTTCGACGCCACCCTGCTGGTGTCGCATGACGAGGCCGCGCTGCTGCAACAGCGCGTACCGCAGGCGCGAGACAGGATCGGTGCATTCGAGAATGGCGTCGATGCCGACTATTTTTCGCCCGACCGTGAGTATGCCAATCCGTTTCCGGTCGGCCGGCAAGGCGTGGTGTTTACCGGTGCGATGGATTACTGGCCGAATATCGATGCCGTCACCTGGTTCGCCGAACGCATCTTTCCCGCCGTGCGCGAGGCGGTTCCGGGCGCGCAGTTCAGCATCGTCGGCAGCCGTCCCAGCGATGCCGTGCTGGCGCTGGCGCGGCTGCCCGGCATCCTCGTCACCGGCGCGGTGCCCGATGTGCGCCCTTACCTTGCGCATGCCGCCTGCGCGGTCGCGCCCCTTCGCGTTGCGCGGGGGGTGCAGAACAAGGTGCTGGAAGCGATGGCGATGGCCTGCCCGGTCGTCGTGACCCGGCAGGCCGCAGAAGGCATTCGCGCCGAAGCAGGGCGTGATTTCCAGCTGGCGCAGGATGAATCGGCATTCGCGCGCGCCGTGGTGGCGCAATTGCAGAGCGCTGCTCGCGCTGGGCATGCCCGTGACTGCATCCTGCAAAATTACGATTGGGCGCGCAATCTGAACGCGATCAATCCCCTGTTTGACCTGACGCAGGCACTGCCCCGCGCATTGGAGACCTGTCCCGCATGAGCCCTGTGTCCGATATCCCGCGTAGAACATGGGCGCTGCCTGCTGGCATGACCCTGGCCGTTTTGTTCCTGATGACGGCCATGTTCTGGCCGACCTTCTATTCGATGGCCGAAGTGTGGGAACGCTCGGAAACCTTCGCGCATGGTTACCTGATCTTCCCCATCAGCGCCTGGCTGATCTGGCGCATGCGCGACGAACTGGCCTTGATCCAGCCGCGCCCGGACTGGCGCGGCCTGATTCTGCTGACAGCAGCCGGCGCGGGCTGGTTGCTGGCCGATGCCGGAAGCGTCAATGTGGTCGCGCAATTCGCGTTCATTGCCATGCTGATAGCGGCCGTGTGGACGCTGCTGGGCTGGACTTTCGTGTGGGCGGCATTTTTTCCGCTGATGTTCCTGTTTTTCGCGGTGCCGGTGGGCGAGTTCCTGATCCAGCCGTTGATGGGGGTGACCGCCGATTTCACCGTGAGCATGCTCCAGGCCACCGGCATCCCGGTCTATCGCGAGGGGATGTTCTTCAGCATTCCCAGCGGCGACTGGTCGGTCGTCGAAGGCTGTTCCGGACTGCGTTACCTGATTGCGTCGATCACGCTGGGCGTGCTGTATGCCTATCTGACGTATCGCTCGTGGCAGCGGCGTCTGCTGTTTTCCATTGCAGCGATCATCGTGCCGGTGTTCGCCAACAGCGGGCGCGCCTACATGATCGTGATGATCGCTCACCTGTCCGACATGAAGCTGGCGCTGGGCGTCGATCACTATATCTATGGCTGGGTGTTTTTCGGCATCGTCATGCTGTTGCTGTTCTGGATCGGCAGTTTCTGGCGCGAGGACGACCAGCCGCAGTCCGGCCAGCCGGACAAGCCCGTGATGCGTCCCGTCGCTGGCAGTAGCTGCACTACCGGCACGGTCGATGCTGGGGGTGGCCGTGTTGGCGCTGCTGGTCGCTGCGTTGTGGACAGCTTATGCGCGCTGGCTCGACGCCCGTCCGCTGCCCGCCGTGGCCGCATTGCAGGTCGAGCCGGCTGGCGACTGGCAGCCGGCTGCACCCTTTACTTCCTGGGTGCCGCACTGGGTCGGCGCCGACCGTCAACTGCGTCAGCCTTATACGCAGGCCGGCCGCCCGGTATTGCATGGAACTGAACTACTACGTGACCCAGCGGCAGGATGCCGAGCTGATCAATTCGCAGAATTTCATGATCCGGCAGAAAGATCCGGCCTGGTCGAACGTGGGCGAAAGTCTCGCCACGGTGCAGATCGACGGGCATTCGCGTCAGGTGCGCCAGGCCAGGATGCGCGGCAGCGACGGCCAGCGCCTGCTGGTGTGGCAGTGGAATCTGATCAACCAGCAAGCCGTCGTCAACGACCAGGCCGCCAAGCTGATCCTGGCGCTGGACCGGGTGCGGCTGCGGCGCGATGACGGGCTGTCGGTGCTGATCGCGACGCCGTACGAGGAGACCGAACTCAAGGCCGCGGCCGCTGCGCTGGCGGATTTCGCCGCCGACATGGAGCCCGCGATCGGGCGCGCCCTCGACCGGATTGACGGGCCGTGACCGCCCATATCGTGCACATCGTCCACCGCTTCGATACCGGTGGGATGGAAAACGGCATGGTCAATCTGTTCAACACCCTGTCGCCGCAACGCTTCCGCCACACCGTGGTGGCGCTGACCGACTACAGCGACTTCCGCCAGCGCATCGTCGCGCAAGCCGTGGACTTTCATGCGCTGCACCGGCCACCCGGGCATGGGCTGGGCTGGGCCATCCGCTTGTGGAAACTGCTGCGCACGCTCAAGCCCGATCTGGTGCACACGCGCAATCTGGCCGCGCTGGAAGCGCAGTTCGTCGCCGCTGCCGCAGGTGTTCGCGCCACCGTGCATGGCGAGCATGGGCGCGACGTGTTCGATCTCTACGGCCAGAACTGGAAATACAACCTGCTGCGCCGCGCCGCCCGGCCCTGCGTGTCGAATTACATTGCGGTGAGCCGCGACCTCGCAACCTGGCTGCGCCAGACCGTCGGGGTGCCGCCGCGCAAGCTGCACCAGATTTACAACGGCGTCGACAGCACGGCCTTCTGTCCGCGCACGGGCGGTCGGCCGGATGTGCTGCCCCCCGGATTTGCCGAACCCGACAGCCTCGTGTTCGGTTCGGTGGGGCGGATGGTCGAGGTCAAGGATTACCCCACGCTGGTGCGTGCGTTCATCGAACTGGTGCGACAGCACCCCGATGCGGCCGATCGCGTGCGACTGGTCATCGTCGGCGAGGGCGGCGCGCGCGCATCCTGTCAGGCCTTGCTGCGCGAGGCGGGCCTGGCGCATCGGGCCTGGCTGCCGGGCGAGCGCCACGACATCGCGGCCATCATGCAGGCGCTGGACGTGTTCGTGCTGCCGTCGAAAAACGAGGGCATCTCGAATACCATCCTGGAGGCGCTGGCGAGCGGCTTGCCGGTGATTGCCACCGCAGTGGGCGGCAATGTCGAACTGGTCGAGTCGGGCGTGAATGGTCTGCTGGTGCGCTCGGGCGATGTGGCCGACATGGCACAGGCCTTGCTGGCTTATTGGACACGGCCGGCGCAGGGGGTCGAACAGGGTCGCCAGGCGCGGCAGATGGCCGAGCAGCGCTACAGCATCCCGGCGATGGCGGCGGCGTATGCCGCCGTGTACGAACAGACGCTGGGACGCCGTCAGGCAGTCTGAAAACTCAACAGGGATAAACACACATCATGTGCGGCATCACCGGGATTTTTGATACACGCGGCGCGAGCGAGATTTCACGCGACCTGCTGCACACGATGAACGAAACCCAGTTCCATCGCGGTCCCGACGAAGGGGGCCTGCATCTGGAGCCGGGCGTGGGGCTGGGGCATCGGCGGCTGTCGATCATCGACCTGTCCACCGGCCAGCAGCCCCTGTTCAACGAAGACGGCTCGGTGGTCGTCGTCTTCAATGGCGAAATCTACAATTTCCAGCAACTGGTGCCCGAACTGGAAGCGCTCGGCCACGTCTTCCGCACCCACTCCGATACCGAAGTCATCGTCCATGCCTGGGAAGCCTGGGGCGAGGCCTGCGTGGCGCGCTTCCGCGGCATGTTTGCATTCGCGCTGTGGGATCGCAAGCAGCAGACGCTGTTCGTGGTGCGCGACCGCTTCGGCGTCAAACCGCTGTATTACGCTTTCCTCGACAGCGGTGAATTTCTGTTCGGCTCCGAGCTGAAGTCGCTGATGGCGCATCCCGGCCTGGCGCGCGAAATCGATCCGCTGGCGGTCGAGGAGTATTTCGCCTACGGCTACGTGCCGGAACCGCGCACCATCTTCAAGCGCGTCTGCAAGCTGCCGCCCGGCTTTACGCTCACCCTCAGGCGCGGTGAAGCACGCGCGCTGCCGAAACAATATTGGGACATGCCGTTCACCCCGGTGGCGGTGAAGGACGAGGCCAGCGCGATGGACGAACTGGTCGAGCGGATGCAGGAATCGATCCGCCTGCGCATGATCGCCGATGTGCCGCTCGGCGCCTTTCTCTCGGGCGGCGTCGATTCCAGCGCCGTGGTGGCGATGATGGCGACGCAATCCGCCACGCCGGTCAACACCTGCTCGATCGGCTTCGACGACCCGGCATTCAACGAAATCGAATTCGCCCAGCAGGTGGCCGATCGCTACCACACCCGGCATCACGTCGAAACCGTGGCGTCCGATGATTTCGGTCTGGTCGACAAGCTGGCGAACGTGTACGACGAGCCCTATGCGGATTCGTCCGCGCTGCCGACCTACCGGGTCTGCGAACTGGCGCGCAAGCACGTGAAGGTGGCGCTGTCGGGCGACGGCGGCGACGAGCATTTTGCCGGCTATCGGCGCTACCGCTGGTTTCGCTATGAAGAGCGGATGCGCGCAGTGATGCCGCTGACGCTGCGCCGCCCGCTGTTCGGCACGCTCGGCAAGCTGTATCCCAAAGCCGACTGGGCGCCCAAGGTATTCCGTGCCAAGACCACCTTCGAGGCGCTGGCGCGCGACACGGTCGAAGGCTATTTTCACGGCGTGTCGCTGCTGTCCGACGCGCAAAGAAAGCAATTGTTTTCGCCCACTTTCAAGCGCGAATTGCAGGGCTATGAAGCGGTCGAAGTGCTGCGCCGCCACGCGGCGGTGGCGCCCACCGACGACCCCCTCTCGCTGGTGCAGTATCTCGACATGAAAACCTACCTGGTCGGCGACATCCTCACCAAGGTCGACCGTGCCAGCATGGCGCACGCGCTCGAAGTGCGCGAGCCCCTGCTCGACCACGAGTTGATGGGCTGGGTCTCGGGCCTGCCCACCGACCTCAAGCTGCGCGGCACCGAAGGCAAATATCTGCTGAAGAAAGCGATGGAACCCTATCTGCCGCACGATGTGCTGTACCGCAAGAAAATGGGGTTTTCGGTGCCGCTGGCTGCGTGG
The DNA here is from genome assembly GCA_963818665.1 of uncultured Hydrogenophilales bacterium. GTDB lineage: Bacteria > Pseudomonadota > Gammaproteobacteria > Burkholderiales > Thiobacillaceae > Thiobacillus. The sequence continues at coordinate 86,021 of CAWFTM010000012.1, forward strand.
TTCCGGGGGCCGCTGGCGGCCACGATTCGTGGCGTGATGCTGGGCGAACGGCTGGCCTCGACCGGGCTGTTCAACCAGGACTTTCTGCGCGAGGTGGTCGAAGCGCATCAGAGCGGGCGCCGCGATTATTCGGTGATCCTGTGGACGGTGTTGATGTTCGACGCCTTTTTGGCGCAGGTGCTGGGCATCGACGAGGCGGAGCGGCAGGCGAAGCGCATCAGAGCGGCCGCCGCGATTATTCGGTCATCCTGTGGACGGTGCTGATGTTCGACGCCTTTTTGGCGCAGGTGCTGGGCATGGATGAAACGGAAAGGCAGGCCGCATGAACAGAAATAATCCTTTCAGCACGATTCGTCGGGTTGTTCAGGCAACCCTGACAAATCAGATTGCCCGTTATGCGCCCGCGCTGTATGTGCAGATGACCGGCCAGACAGGTCGAGGCGCGGGGGAAGTGCATCTGGAAACGGTGGGCGACTATTTCCAGACGTGCTTTGACGAATATTTCGAGCACCTGGGCGTGGAGAAATCCGATCGGGCAGGTTTCCTAAAAGGCAAACGCTTGCTGGAATACGGTCCGGGTGACGTGCCTGGCGTTGCAATGCTGATGGTTGCGCATGGTGCTGATCAGGTCGTGTGCGTGGATCGTTTCCCCCTAGTTAGGATGTCGCCCAAGAACGTGCAGATTGTGAAGCTCATGCTGAAGCGTTTACCTGACTCGGCACGTAGTCGGGCTAAAGCCTGCTTCAGGCAAGCGGGTCATCCTGAAGCTGGGCTCAAATCCGAATATATCGATTATCTCGTTACGGCCGAGTGGGCTGTCCGGACTCTCAAAGGCGAGGTGGATCATCGTGTTTTCGCGAGCCGTGCTGGAACATGTGAACGACCTCCCTGCGAGCTTTCGTGACATGTATGCGGCACTTGAAACCAGGGGGGATTGCTATGCACCTGGTGGACCTCAAAAGTCATGGGCTGCATCGCAAGAATCCGCTGGATTTTCTTGCCTGGCCGAGTTGGCTGTGGTCGCTGATGTACAGCGCGAAAGGCGTGCCTAACCGCTTGCGTGTGGATGCCTATCGCGAGGCGGTGGCGCAGAGCGGCTTAGATCTGACTCGAGCTGAAACCTACGATTGCTGGCTTCGGCAGTGGATATCCGGGCTGTGCGTCCGAACTTGGCCGACGCGCTTCAAGGAGCTTGTCAGACGAAGGATCTCGCGTGTCTTGGCTTCTGGCTGGTTTGTCGGAAACCCGCAGTTTAATAGTCATGAACATTCTCCACGTCTTCGACCACACCCTGCCGCTGCATTCCGGCTACACCTTCCGCAGTGCGGCGATCCTGCGCAACCAGCGGAAGATGGGCTGGGATACCTACCATCTGTCCGGCCCCAAGCAGATCGATTGCACCGTGATGGAAGAGGACGCCGACGGCCTGCATTTCTATCGCACGCCCAAACCGACCGGCCTGCTCGCCAAGCTCCCGGGTGGCGATCCCTTCGCGGTGATGGGTGCGATCGAACAACGCCTGCTGGCTTTGGCGAAAGCGCTGCAGCCGGACGTCATCCACGCGCATTCGCCGGTGCTTGACGCGGTGCCGGCCATTCGCGTCGGCCGCAGGCTGGGCATCCCAGTCGTCTATGAAATCCGCGCCTTTTGGGAAGACGCCGCGGTCGATCACGGCAGCACCCAGGAAGGCAGCCTGCGCTACAAGCTCACCCGCGTGCTGGAAACCTGGGCGGTGAAAAAGGCCGATGCCGTCACCGTCATCTGCGAAGGCCTGCGCAAGGACCTGGTCGCGCGCGGCATTCCGGCCGAGCAAGATCACCGTCATCCCCAACGCGGTCGACGTCGAACAATTCGAAATGGGCGGCAAGGCCGACGCGGAACTGAAAATGAAACTCGGTCTGGGCACTAGCCGCGTGCTTGGCTTCATCGGCTCGTTCTACGCCTACGAAGGGCTCGATCTGCTGATCGCTGCTCTGCCGACGATTCTCAAGCAGATGCCCGACGTCAAACTGCTGCTGGTCGGTGGCGGGCCGCAGGATGCCGCGCTGAAGCAGCAGGTGATGGCGCTCGACTTGAAGGATCGCGTGATGTTCACCGGACGCGTGCCGCATGCCGAGGTGAACCGCTACTACGATCTGATCGATGTGCTGGTGTACGCCCGCCATCCGATGCGGCTGACGGAACTGGTCACGCCGCTGAAGCCGCTGGAGGCGATGGCGCAGGGACGCCTGATGGTGGCGTCCGACGTCGGCGGCCACAACGAACTGATCCAGGATGGCAAGACCGGCGTGCTTTTCCGTGCGGGCAATGCGGGCGATCTCGCCAGCAAGGTGGTGGCGCTGCTGAAATACGAGCAGGGCTGGGACAGCATGAAGCGCAACGGCCGCCAGTTCGTCGAATCCGAGCGCAACTGGGCCGCCAGCGTGGCGCGCTACCGTGGCGTGTACGGCAGCCTGGTGAAACCCGGGATGGAGGCTGCGCTTGGCTGACAACGGCTCCGCTCAATCAGGTCGCATCGACCTGGTGGTGTTCAGCGCGCTCTTCCCCAGTTCGGCGCGTCCCGCCGCCGGGCTGTTCATCCGTGAACGCATGTTCCGCGTCGCGCAGCATCGGCCGCTCGCCGTCGTCTCGCCGCAACCGTGGTTTCCCGGCCAGTCGCTCATCCGCCTGCTGCGTCCAGGCTACCGTCCGCAGGCGCCGGCACTGGAAATCCAGCAGGGCATCCGGGTGTATCACCCGCGTTTCCTGTCGGTGCCCGGCCTGCTGCGCCGGTTCGATGGCTGGTCGATGGCGCTGGCGAGTTTCGGCCTGCTGCGGCGGCTGAAGCGGCAGGGTGCGCGGCTGATCGACGCCCACTTCGTCTATCCCGACGGCGAAGCCGCCACGAGATTGGGCCGCTGGCTGGGCTTGCCAGTGACCGTCACCCTGCGCGGCACCGAGGTGCCGCACAGCAAGAATCCCATGCTGCGCCCGCGTCTGGCGCGCACGCTGAAATCCGCCGCCCGTGTCCTGTCCGTATCCGATTCGCTTCGCCGACTGGCGATCGAACTCGGCGCCGCCGACGCAAAAACTGAAGTGGTGGGTAACGGAATCGACATTGCGCGCTTTCAGCCGGTTGATCGCATCGCAGCCCGTGCCCGCTTCGGGCTGCCGGGTGGCGCCAAGGTGCTGATCTCGGTCGGCGGGCTGGTCGAACGCAAGGGCATGCACCGCGTCATCGAGGTACTGCCAGCACTGCTCAAACATCACTCCGAACTTCACTACCTCATCGTCGGCGGCGCCAGCCCGGAAGGCGACATCCGCACCGAACTCGTCACCCTAGTGGCGCGGCTGGGACTGGCCGATCGCGTGCATTTCCTCGGCGCCCTGCCGTCGGACGAACTCAAATGGCCGTTGTCGGCATCCGATGTCTTCGTGCTCGCCACCGGCAACGAAGGCTGGGCCAACGTCTTTCTCGAAGCTATGGCGTGCGGCCTGCCTGTGGTGTCCACGGATGTCGGCGGCAACGCCGAAGTGGTGTGTCGTGATGAACTCGGCACGATCGTCCCGTTCGGCGACAGCGCCGCCCTGCTGCAGGCACTGGATGCCGCGCTCGACAAGGATTGGGACCGGGCCGCGATCGTCGACTACGCGCGTGACAATCAGTGGGACAAGCGCGTGGCACAGTTGCTGCGCGTGTTCGACGGCATCCTGAACGCATCGGCGAGCCAACCGGAGTGGGCGACCAAATGAGCATCCCGGCCTGGCTCGCCCGTAGCGTCTTCTGCCTGCAGGAAGCGGCGATGCGGCGTCCCACCTTCGCCGTGCTCGGCGAGTTTGAGCGCACGCAGTGGCTGTCTCGTGACGCGATGTGCCGCTATCAGACCGTCCGCCTGAACGCACTGCTGCAAAGCGCGCTGGCACACAGCCCCTGGCATGCGGGCCGCTTGCATGCTGCGGGTTTGGCCGAAGCCGCCAGGGCAGGGACGCTGGCGCTGGAAGACTTGTCACGCCTGCCGACCATGAGCAAGCGCGACGCCCGCGACAACGTGGAGCAGATGGTGTGGCGCGACGTGCCGGGCGGCGTGTTCAGATACACCACCGGCGGCTCCAGCGGGGCGCCGCTGATTTTCTATTTCGGCCGTGCACGCCAGGCCGCGGATGCTGCGGGGCGGTTGCGGGCGCGGCGCTGGTGGGGGGTGCAGCCGGGCGAACGTGAAGTCTATCTGTGGGGTGCGCCGGTGGAGCTGAACAAGACCGATCGCATCAAGACCCTGCGCGACCGGCTGGTGAATCAGCTGCTGCTGAATGCCTTCGAGATGTCGCCCGCGCGCATGGACGACTACCTGGCGGCGATCCAGGCCTGGAACCCCAAGGCGATCTACGGTTATGCCAGCAGCCTGGCGCTGCTGGCGGCCCATGCCGAAGCGCGCGGGACCCATCCGCGGCTTGCTGCGCTTCGCGTGGTCAGCACCACCGGCGAGCCGCTGTTCCCACATCAGCGCGAGCTGATCGAGCGCGTATTCGGCGTGCCGGTGTCGGTCGAGTATGGTGCGCGCGACGCGGGATTGATGGCCTTGGAATCACCGGACGGGACGCTTCTGCAAATGAGCGAAACGCACCTGATCGAGGTGCTCGACGACGCCGGCAACCCGGTGGAAGAAGGCGAGGCGGTGATTACTTCGCTGGTTTCCGAGGCGCAGCCGTTTATCCGCTACCGGACCGGCGACGTGATCAGGCGCTCGGGCAGGGCAGATCCCGGCGGGCGCGGCCTCGCCGTGCTCGACGCCGTCGTCGGACGGCAGACCGACTTCATCGTCACCGCCGACGGACGCATCATGCACGCCCTAGCGCTGATCTATGTGTTGCGGGCGATTCCCGGCGTGGATCAGTTCAAGCTGATTCAGCATGCCGTCGACCAACTCGAAGTGCAGGTGGTTGCGGATGCGCGCTGGAACACGGCGGCACATGATGCCGTTGTGCAAGGCCTGCGCGCGCGGCTTGGGGACGATCTGAAAATTGAATTGAAATTGCTTGGTGCCATTGCCCCGGAGGCCTCCGGAAAGCACCGCTATGTCGTCAGTCATGTCGCGCTGCAGGATGCGCTGGCCCAGGCTGTCGTATGAATACCCTCGCCATGAAGCCTTCCATCCGATTCGAAACACCGCGCGGTGCGATGTTCTGGCGGCTGCGCCATCCGCGAGGGGTGATGCCGGACCTGGCGGGTATCGCTCGCCACCAGAACATGATCGTCGCACCCATTCGCGCGCCACGCTGGAATGGGTGTGTCGTGCCCAGGATGCTTGCTGTAACCCGAATGACAACGGCTTGGCCGCCGCCGGCTTCGACTTCGGCAAGGGCTGGCTGATCGATACCCTGAACGCCAAACATTTTTCCGATGCGCCGATGATCGACATGGCGGGCGTCGCCATTCCCTCTTGCCGCGGGAGGTAACACATGAGAGACATACTGGTCACCGCAATCGTGTTCGGGGCGCTGCCCTTCATTTTCAAGCGGCCCTGGATCGGTATCCTGCTGTGGTGCTGGCTGGCCTACATGAACCCGCATCGGCAGACATGGGGCTTTGCCTACGATTTTCCGTTCGCGTATATCTGTGCGATCGTCACAATCCTCGCTTTCCTGATCTCGAAAGAGAAAAAAGAAATGATCTGGACGCGCGAGACCATCCTGCTACTGATATTCATCGGCTGGATGTTATTCACTACCTTCCTTGCCTTTTATCCCGACCTCGCATGGGTCCAATGGAACAAGGTCTGGAAAATCCAGCTTATGGTCTTTCTCACGGCCGTGATCATCAAGGACCGTCAGCAGTTGCACTGGATGATCTGGATCATCGCCCTGTCGCTAGGGTATTACGGAGTCAAGGGAGGCATATTTACCATCATGCATGGAGGCGCATTTCGCGTTCAGGGACCGGCTGGCACGTTCTTCGGCGGCAACAACGAAATGGCGCTGGTGCTGGCGATGCTGGTCCCGCTGATACGCTATCTTCACCTGCAGGAGAACCGACGATGGATTCGTTTGGGATTGGCATCCGCCATGGTGCTGTCGGGCGTTGCTGCGATCGGCAGCCAATCGCGCGGGGGCTTGCTGGCGATTGCAGCCATGGGCCTGTTCCTATGGTTCAAGAGCCGCCATAAATTCGTTACCGGGATATATATGGTGATCGCGGTTGTGATCATGGCATCGGTCATGCCGCAACAGTGGTACGACCGCATGAATACGATCAAGACATACGAGGAAGACACCTCTGCGCTCGGCCGCATCAACGCCTGGCACACCGCGTTCAGCGTGGCGAAGAGCCACATTACCGGCGGAGGCTTCGAGATGTTCCAGCCGTCCACTTTTCGCGATTACGCGCCCGAGCCCTTCCGCGTGCACGACGTGCACAGCATTTATTTCGAGGTGATGGGCGAGCACGGCTTCATTGGGTTGGGCCTGTTCCTGCTTCTGGCGCTGTTCACCTGGCAACGCGCCAACCAGGTGATTCGCCTGTGCAAAAAGGACCCGGAACGGAAATGGGCGGCGGACCTGGCGGCGATGTCGCAGGTCAGCTTGGTCGGTTACGGCGCTGGTGGGGCGTTTCTGGGGCTGGCATATTTTGATCTGACTTATCATCTAATGATCATAGTGGTGTTGGTCGCAAAATTTTCCGGTGTTCTGGGACAGACAGTAACGGTCGAGAAAAGTCCTGCGTTCGTTCATCATGCCTCGCGCTGGGAACATAAATAGCAGGGCACTTGGCATTCGACAGGCTCAGTGCTCGTTCTCCTGCAGCCACTGCTCGAGCATCATCATCGCCCAAATCATCACCCCGTAATAACTGGCATGGGGGCCGCGCTGCATGGCCAGCATGTGGTCGAGGTAGGCGGGCTGGACCCAGCCGCGCTGCTTGAAAGCCGTCAGGCTGTCTCCGACCAGATCCCCGAGCGGTGCATACTCGTTGCTCCACACTCCGAACGGAAGGCCGAAGCCGTGCTTGGTCTTGTTGATGATCTTTTCCGGGAGAAGGTCGCGCAAGGCTTCCTTGAAGAACCAGCGCAGCGTTTGCCCGCGCACCTTGTAGTCCACCGGCAGATCGATGGCAAAGTCCACCATGCGGTCGTCAAGCAGCGGGTAGCGCACCTCGATGCCGGCGGCTTCGGTCATCGTGCCCACCTTGCGCAGGTCGTTGTCGGCCAGCGTGAACTTCAGGTCGAGGTGCATCATGCGGTTGATGTAATGGTCGAGTCGGTGCGCTGGTAGACCTCGGTGAGCGCTGCGTCGGCTGACGAAGGGTCGACGGCAGCGAGGAAATCCGGCGTCGAAGATGTCGGTCAAGCGGAGTGCGATGGAGGAAGTTGTAGCTCTCCAGGCGCACCGGCAGCGGCGAGCGGCCTGTGCGACGTAGCTGCTCAGCTTGGCGCGGCGGCAAGCGGTTCGCACCCGGCAGCTGCGCAATCGGCTCGATCAGGCCGCGCCGCAGCAAGCGACGGCAGCATGCGCGTAGCGCTTCGAACAGCTTCTGCTTGGCATAGCGCGCGTTGCCGCCGAAGATTTCGTCGCCGCCGTCGCCGGCGAGCATGCGCTCGAATCCCGCCTCGCGCGCGAGCCTTGGCGCAGAAATAGGTGGGCACCGCCGACGCGTTGCCGAACGGCTCGTCGTATTCGCGCGCGATGATCGGGATCGCGCTCGACGATGTCGGCGGCGTCACGTAGTATTCGTGGCTGCGCAGCCGAAGCGCTCGGCGCGCAGCGGGCGAATTCCATCTCGTCGAAGCCCTCGGCCTCGAAGCCGATCGAGAACGTGTCGACCGGCGCGCCGCGCGCAGCGGTCAGCGCGCCGACCACGGTCGAACTGTCGGTGCCGCCAGACAGGAAGGCGGCGGTGGCCGGAGCGTCGGCGTCGCGCACGGACTGATCCAGCAGGCTGCGGAAGGTGCGGCGGTGGGTGTCGAAATCGGCCTCGACTGGCGTGTAGTCGGCCTGCCAGTAAAAGCCGCTGGTGACCTGGCCGTTCTTCAGCGAGACGTATTGCCCCGGCAGCAACTTGCGGACGCCCTGGTACAAGCTACGCGGGGCGGGTATGGTGTGGAAATACAGGTAGTCGTAGATCGCCTGCGGATCGACGATATGGCCCACGGCGGGATGGGCGGCCACGCTTTGCACGCTGCTTCCGAATACCAGTTGGCCGCCGTGCTTGGCGTAGCACAGGCGCTCGGCGCCGGTACGGTCGAGCGCAAGGAAGGCCTGCTTCTTTAGAGGTTCGAGCACGGCAAAGGCGAAATTACCCTGTATCAGGGTCGGTAGCCTTTCCCCGAAACGCACCCAGCCGTGCGCCACCGCTATGGCGGGATTCTGGTCGCGGGCGATGAAAGCCAGTTCGTCATCCAGAAAGCGTGGACGCCCGTATAGCGCTGCGGCCAGCCCGTTCTCGACGTGAATGTCGGCCTTGCCGAAGCGAGAGCAACCCGCCATGCCCAGCAGCTGGCTGCTATGTTGGCGCAGCAGTCCTTCCGGCGACAGGCAGACTGCCTGTCCCATGTGCCTGATCAAATCCTGATGTGCGCCGTGGTCGCCCAGCCAGCCAAAAATGCCATCCATGGTGTCGTGTGCCAGAGTGATGCAGGATAATAGAAACCGATATTAACGGGCTTGCTGGTTTGGCACGAATCCTGTTTGTCGAACCCGTGATCCTTTGCCATGTTGTCAGAAAGCCAAGTCTTTGAGTGAATTCCTGGAAAAGGTAAGCAAAACTCTTGCCTGGAACGCGCGGCACTTGCAGCGCGGTGTGCGTGGGGTGCGCTGGACACTCGGCCGTCCGGCGGCTCAGCGCCCGATCATCGTGGTTGGCTGTTCGCGTGCCGGCACCACTCTGGTCTACAAGACATTGTCAGAATCGCAGGAGATCGGCAGCCTGCAACGTGAGACCCACGATTACTGGACCGGCCTGCATCCGCTGGCCGACAAGAACTGGGACACCCATGCACTGGATGTGAGCGACGCCAGCGATCAGGACCGCGAGCGTGTAAGCCGTTATTTTTACAGGTGGACGGGGCGGCATCGCTGGGTCGACAAGAACAACCAGAATGGCCTGTGCGTACCCTATCTGCAGGCGCTGTTCCCGGATGCCGTGTTCGTCTTCATCAAGCGTAGCCCGGGGGACAACCTCAATTCTCTGATTGAGGGCTGGCGCAAGCCCGATGAGTTCGCCACCTGGTCGAACGACCTGCCGGCGACCGTGGCGGTGGAGAAAGGTACGCTGACCCAGTGGTGCTTCTTTCTCGCCGATGGCTGGCGCGAATATGTGAACGCATCAGTCGAGGACGTTGCGGCCTTCCAGTACCGCGCGATCAATCAGGCCATTCTCGACGCCAAGGCAGCCATCCCCGCCGGGCAGTGGGTCGAGGTGTTCTACGAGGATTTCCTGCGTGACCCGGTGGGCACCTTCCGCCGGGTGTTCGAAGGCTGCGGACTCGTCTTCGATAGCCGGTTACAGGCGCACTGCGCCGAGGTGCTCGACATTCCCTACAACGCCTTTTCCGAAATCCGCCTCGACAAATGGAAGGACGGCCGCAACCGCGAGCGGATCGAACGCGTGTTGCAGAAGGTGGTGGATGTGGCTGCGCGGATGGGATATTGATGAGCGGCGCGCAGACTCATCTCTCGTTATTCCGGCGGTGCATGGTTGTTGCCAGCTTTAGCTGTTTTACAACTCCGGCCTACCCCATGCGGGTGCACGCCGGAATCCAGTGCTTTAATCAAACTGGGAACCGGCTTGCGCCGGTGTGACGTATGGTGGTGTTAGCGCTTGCTCTTGCGATGTTGCTGCTGTTGTGGGTGGGCGTGCTGCTGGCCTTTGCCACGCCGCTCGCCTCACGCTGGCGCGAGCCGGTGCTGAAACAGCCGGTGCTGGTGATTGAAGGCGACGACTGGGGTGCCGGGCCGCTGCGGCAGGCTGAGGCATTGCGCCGGCTGTCCGCATTGCTGCAGCGCGTTCGCGACCGTAGCGGCCGTCCCGCGCTGATGACGCTGGGGGTGGTACTGGAAGTGCCTGATGGCCCCCGCATCGCTGCAAGCAACTGCACCGAGTACCACGCCCTGCCGCTCGCCGACCCCCGCTTCGACGGTGTGCGCACGGCGATGACCGACGGCATTGCCACGGGCGTATTTGTCCCGCAGTTACACGGCCAGTGCCATTACTGGCCGCCGGTGCTGTTGGCTGCAGCTCAGGCCGATGCCGAGGTGCGTGCCTGGCTCACCGCATCCGAACCCGCCGCCACCGAAGCGCTGCCTTCCCACCTGCAAAGCCGCTGGGTCGATGCGTCGATTTTGCCATCGCATGTGCTCGATACCGCCGAGATCCGCCAGGCTGTCGCCCGCGAAGCGGCAGACTTCGCGAAGATATTCGGACAAGCACCGCAGGTGGCGGTCGCGACCACCTTCGTCTGGAACGACGCGGTTGAAGCCGCCTGGGCGCAGGCCGGGATCGAAACCGTCATCACGCCGGGCAGCCGCGCCACCTGCCGCATGGCGGCTGGCCAGCCCGGTTGTGTCGACCGAACCATGCTGGCCGGTGAGCGTTCACTGTCGGGGCAATCCTATCTGGTGCGCGACGTCTATTTCGAGCCTGCGCTCGGCCACCCGCCGCAACAACTGGCGGACGGCCTCGCGGCGCGCACCCGACGGGGCGCGCCTGCCTGATCGAAACGCACCGCTTCAATTTTCTGCAGGTCTGCGATGCCAGTCTCGCAACCCTCGAAGCAGGCCTGAACGCAGCGCTCTCCGCGTGCCCGAATTTGCGCTTTGCTTCTCCGCTTGAACTCGCGCGCGCCATGCAGGCCCGCGATCCCGACTGGATCGAGACCCGCTTGAAGCCGCGCCTTGCTGCCTGGCGCGCACGGCTGGATGAAATCCCGCGTTTTCGCCGGATGGCACGACTGAGCGGGTTGGCACTGCCGCTCGCGCTGTTGGGGGGGCGCGCATGAATCCGCGTTTCTCGGTCATCATTCCCGCATTCAATGCCGTCGCCACGCTGGCGCGGGCGATCGAGTCGGTATGCGCGCAAAGCTGGCCCGTGCACGAGATCATCGTCGTCGACGACGGCTCGACCGACGCCACTGCCGAGGTGGCCCGCCAGTTTGGCGACGCGGTGCGGCTGATCCGGCAAGAGAACAGCGGTGTGTCGGTGGCGCGCAACGCGGGCGCGGCAGCGGCCACGGGCAACTGGCTGGCGTTTCTCGACGCCGACGATTGGTACTCACCGGATCGCATCCGCCTGCACGCGGAATGGATCGCCGAAGATGCGACGCTGGATTGCCTGACCGGCGATTACGAATACCGCGACGCTGCCGGCAGTCTGCTCGGCACCTCGATGGCACAGCATGAGTCGGGCCGCATGATGCTGGCTAAGGCAGCGGATGCGCTGCGGGTGGCGATGGAGACGCCCGCCGAGATTGCCTCCTTCGTAGCCGACCATTTCGGCGACACCCACACCCTCTCAGTGCCACGCGCGCGCTTCATCGAACTGGGCGGCTACCCGACCGGTTACAAAGTCTGTGAGGATGTGCACTTGCTGACCCGGCTGGTGGCAAGGAGCCGCCGCATCGGCGTGATCTGTCAAAGTCTGGGCGTGTATCTCATCCACGGCGGCAGCGCCACCCGGCGCGACCAGGTGGCGGCGCAACGCGAAAATCTTCGCACGCTGATTGACCTCGCGCGGCTGGCCGAACATTTCCCCGGCCCGGTCAGGCAGGGAGTGGCCGCGCGGATGCAAAGCGCGCGCTACAACCTCGGCTGCGCATTGAGCAAAAGTGGCCGGCGTGTCGCCGCCATCAATGCCGTGTTGCCCTCGCTTGTCGAACGCCCGGGCTGGCAGAGCCTGCGCACTGTGCTGTCGATGATGAAAGGCTAGACATGCGCGAGGCCAATCAGCGTGCGAAGATTTTCGCGTTGCGCCGCCACCTGGTCGCGCCGGGTGGCGCTGCCGCCGTCGATGAGATCCGCGCCCAGACTTGACAGATCACGCCGATGCGACGGCTCCTTGCCACCAGCCGGGTCAACAAGTGCACGTCCTCACAGACTTTGTAACCGGTCGGGTAGCCGCCCAGTTCGACAAAGCGCGCGCGCGGCACTGAGAGGGTGTGGGTGTCGCCGAAATGGTCCGCCACGAAGGCGGCGATCTCGGCGGGGTCTCCATCGCCACCCGCGCCGCATCCGCGCCTTAGCCAGCATCATGCGTCCCGATTAGTGCTGCGCCATCGAGGCGCCGAGTAGGCTGCCGGCTTCGTCACGGTATTCGTAATCGCCGGTGGGCAATCCAGCGCGGTGTTTTCCGCGATCCATTCTGCGTGCAGGCGGATGCCGGTCCAGGTAGATTACCCGTCGTCGGCGTCCGAAACGCCAGCCAGTCGCCGGTGCGCACGCCGCGCCCGACGTTTCGCGCCACCGACGCGCGCATGTTCACTTTGCTGGATTAGCCGCACCGCGTCACCAAACTGGCGGGCCGACCTCCGCCGTGGCGTCGGTCGAGCCGTCGTCGACGACGATGATCTCGTGCACGGGCCAGCTTTGCGCGCACACCGATTCGATCGCGCGCGCCAGCGTCGCGGCGGCATTGAATGCGGGAGTGGTGACCGAAGCTCATTCATGCGCGCCCCCAACAGCGCGAGCGGCAGTGCCAACCCGCTCGTCGTGCCATCCGGCGAAAACGCGGGATTTCATCGGCGTGCGCGCGGCGGCGAGGCGCGGCTTCAAGCGGTCTCGATCCAGTCGGGATCGCGGCCTCATGGCGCGCGCGTCAAGCGGAGAAGCAAAGCGCGAATTGGGCGCGCGGAGCGCTGCGTTCGGCTCGAGGGTTGCGACTTGGCATCGCAGACCTACAGAAAATTGAAGCGGTGCGTTTCGATCAGGCGGCGCACCCCTGTCGGGTGCGCGCCGCGAGGCCGTCCGCCAGTTGTTGCGGCGGGTGGCCAAGCGCAGGCTCAAAGAGAATGAACGTCGGCACCAGAATAGGATTGCCCCGAACCGCCCTGAACGCTCACCGGCCAGCATGGTTCGGTCCGACACAACCGGGCTGGCCAGCCGCCATGCGGCAGGTGGCGCGGCTGCCGGGCGTGATGACGGTTTCGATCCCGGCCTGCGCCCAGGCGGCTCAACCCGCGTCGTTCCACGCGAAGGTGGTCGCGACCGCCACCTTCCCGGGGTGGTGCTTGTCCGATCTCTTCGCGAAGTGTCCTTTTCGCGGGCGACAGCCTGGCGGATCTCGGCGGTATCGAGCACATGCAATGGCAAAATGCTCGAACACATCGACCAGCATGCAGGTGGGAAGGCAGCGCTTCGGTGACAGGCGCTTCGGATGCGGTGAGCCAGGCACGCACCTGGGCATCGCCTGAGCTGCGGCCGACGGCACCGGCGGCCAGTAATGGCACTGGCCGTGTAACTCAGGACAAATACGCCCGTGGCAATGCCGTCGGTCATCGCCGTGCGCATACACGTCGAAGCGGGGGTCGGCGAGCGGCGGGCGTGGTATCAGGTGCAGTTGCTGCAGCGATCGGGGCCATGGCCAGTACCACCCCCAGCGTCATCAGCGCGGGACGGCCGCTACGGTCGCGAACGCGCTGCAGCAATGCGGACAGCCGGCGCAATGCCTCAGCCTGCCGCAGCGGCCCCAGCCGCCCCATCGTCGCCTTCAATCACCAGCACCGGCTGTTTCAGCGCCGGCTCCGCGCCAGCGTGAGCGGCGTGGCGAACCACCGCGGCGCGCCAGGCAGACATCGCAAGAGCAAGCGCTAACGCCGCCGTCTCGTTGACACCGGCGCAAGCCGGTTCCCAGTTTTGATTAAAGCACTGGATTCCGGCGTGCACCGGCATGGGGTAGGCCGGAGTTGTAAAACAGCTAAAGCTGGCAACAACCATGCACCGCCGGAATATAACGAGAGATGAGTCTGCGCGCCGCTCATCAATATCCCATCCGCGCAGCCACATCCACCACCTTCTGCAACACGCGTTCGATCCGCTCGCGGCCGTCCCTCCATTTGTCGAGGCAGATTTCGGAAAAGGCGTTGTAGGGAATGTCGAGCACCTCGGCGCAGTGCGCCTGTGACCCGGCTATCGAAGACGAGTCCGCAGCCTTCGAACACCCGGGGCAATCCTCGTAGAACGCCTCGACCGTGCCCGGCGGGAGTGGCTGCCTTGGCGTCGAGAATGGCCTGATTGATCGCGCATATGGGAAGGCCGCGACGTCCTCGACTGATACGTCACATGCCCTTCGCCCAGCCATGGCAAGAAGAAGCACCACTGGGTCAGCGTACCTTCTCCACCGCCACGGCAGGTGGTTCGACCACAGGTGGCGAACTCATCGGGCTTGCGCCACCCTCGATCAGAAAATCGGGTGTCCCCCGGGCTACACTTTGATGAAACGAACGCGGCACTGCAGAACAGCGCCTGCAGAATAGGTACGCACAGGTCTCGCCTCTGTGTCGACCCAGCGATGCCGCCCCGTCCCCACCTGTAAAAATAACGGCTTACACGCTCGCGGTCCCTGATCGCTGGCGTCGCTCACATCCAGTGCATGGGTGTCCCAGTTCTTGTCGGCCAGCGGATCGGCCCGTCCAGTGATCGTGGGTCTCACGTTGCAGGCTGCCGATCTCCTCGGATTCTAATGTCTTGTAGACCAGAGTGGTGCCGCGCGCGAACAGCCAACCACAATGGGATTCGGGCGCTGAGCCGCCGGACGTCCTGTGCGGCACGCCCACGCGCACCCGCACTCCAAGTGCCGCGCGTTCCAGGCAAGAGTTTTGCTTACCTTTTTTAGGAATTCACTCAAAGAGTTTGGCTTTCTGACGACGTGGCAAAGACGGGTTCAACGAACAGATTCATCTCAAACCAGCAAGCCCGTAAGATATCGGTTTTCTATTATCCTGCATCGCTCTGGCACACGACACCATGGATGGCATTTTTGGCTGGCTGGGCGACCACGGCGCACATCAGGATTTGATCAGGCGCGGTGTTTTCCTTGCTGGCCGGAAGGACTGCT
The DNA here is from genome assembly GCA_963818665.1 of uncultured Hydrogenophilales bacterium. Taxonomy (GTDB): domain Bacteria; phylum Pseudomonadota; class Gammaproteobacteria; order Burkholderiales; family Thiobacillaceae; genus Thiobacillus. The sequence continues at coordinate 101,037 of CAWFTM010000012.1, forward strand.
GCGCCAACATAGCAGCCAGCTGCTGGGCATGGCGGGTTGCTCTCACTTCGGCAAGGCCGACATTCACGTCGAGAACGGGCTGGCCGCAGCGCTCTGCGGGCATCCACGCTTTCTGGATGACGCAGACTGGCTTTCATCAGCCGGGACCCGAATCCCGCCATAGCGGTGGCGCACGGCTGGTCCTTTTCGGGGAAAGGCTACCGACCCTGATACAGGGTAATTTCGCCTTTTCGTGCTCGAACCTCTGGAGCCGCGGCCTTTGTTGCGCTTGTGACAACATTGGCGCGAGACATGTGCTACGCCAAGCGCCGCGGCGTTGGTATTCGGAGCGGCGTGCAAACGTGGCCGCCCCATCACCATGGCCGTGTCGTTCAATCCGCAGCAATACTGTATTTCCACACCATACCCGCCCCGCGTAGCTTGTACCAGGGCGTCCGCAAGTTGCTGCCGGGGCGATACGTCTCGCTGAAGAACGGCCAGGCCACCAGCCGCTTTTACTGGCAGGCCGACTACACGCCAGTCGAGGCCGATTTCGACACCCACCGCACCTTCCGCAGCCTGCTGGATCAGTCCGTGCGCGACGCCGACGCTCCGGCCGCCGCCGCCCCTCGGCGGCACCGACCGTCGACCGTGGCGCGCTGGCTCCGCGCGCGCCCCAGTCAACGCGTCTCCATCGGCTTCGAGGCCGACGGTTTCAACGATGGAATTCGCCCGCTGCGCCGCCGAGCTGAGCGCCACGATCTACCTGGAACCCTGCGACATCGTCAGCGCGATCCCCATCATCGCGCGCGAATACGACGAGCCGTTCAGCGACGCGTCGGCAGTACCGACCTATTTCTGTGCCAAGGTCGCACGCGAGGCGGATTCGGGCGCCGTGTTTCACCGCGGCAATGGCGGCAACGAAATCTTCCGCGCGTGGCGCGCTATGCCAAGCAGCGCCTATTCGAAGCCTACGCGCATGTTCCTTCCTTGCTGCGGCGAGGCGTGATGGAGCCATTGACGCAGCTGCCGGATGTGGACCATTCGCCAAGTTGACGGCTCGTTGCCGACGAGATCGGCCTGCCGCTGCGCCTGGAAAAGCTCAGACTTCCTCCAGTCGCACTCCGCTTGACCAGATTCTCGCCCCTGATTTCATCATGCCGTCGACCCTTCGTCAGCCGACGCAGCGCTCACCGAGGTCTACCAACGCACCCATTCAGACCATTACATCAATCGCATGAGATCAGTCTGAGCCTGAAATTCTGACCGCTGGCCGAGCAGACGACCTGCGCAAGGTGGGCACGATGACCGAAGCCGCAGGCAGTACGAGAGCATTGCTACCCGCTGCTTGACGACCGCATGGTGGACTTTGCCAATCATGCCCGGTGGACAAGGTGCGCGGGCAAACGCTGCGCTGGTTCTTCAAGGAAGCCTTGCGCGACCTTCTCCCCGGAAAAGATCATCAACGAGACCAAGCACGGCTTCGGCCTTCCGTTCGGAGTGTGGACCATTCGGTACTGCACCGCTCGGGGATCTGGTCGGAGACAGCCTGACGGCTTTCAAGCAGCGCGGCTCGGTCCAGCCCGCTTACCTCGACCACATGCTGGCCATGCAGCGCGGCCCCCATGCCAGTTATTACGGGGTGATGATTTGGGCAATGATGATGCTCGAGCAGTGGCTGCAGGAGAACGAGCACTGAGCCTGTCAATGCCAAGTGCCCTGCTATTTATGTTCCCAGCGCGAGGCATGATGAACAAACGCGGTGACTTTCTCAACCGTTACTGTCTGTCCCAGAACACCGGAAAATTTTGCGACACGACACCACTATGATCATTAGATGATAAGTCAGATCAAAATATGCCAGCCCCAGAAACGCCCCACCAGCGCCGTAACCGACCAAGCTGACCTGCGACATCGCCGCCAGGTCCGCCGCCCATTCCGTTCCGGGTCCTTTTTGCACAGGCGAATCACCTGGTTGGCGCGTTGCCAGGTGAACAGCGCCAGAAGCAGGAACAGGCCCAACCCAATGAAGCCGCTCGCCCATCACCTCAAATAAATGCTGTGCACGTCGTGCACCGGGAAGAGGCTCGGGCGCGTAATCACGAAAAGTGGACGGCTGGAACATCTGGAACCTTCCGCCGGTAATGTGGCTCTTCGCCACGCTGGAACGCGAGATGTGCCAGGCGTTGATGCGGCCGAGCGCAGAGGTGTCTTGTATATGTCTAATATCGTGTCGTGGTGCTCCACTGTTGCGGCGCGTAAATCACGAATGCCATGATCACAACCGCGGTCGGCCTATTCCCGGTAACGAATTTATGGCGGCTCTTGAACCGTCGGAACAGGCCCATGGCTGCAATCGCCAGCAAGCCCCGGTGAGCCGATCGCAGCAACGCCCAACAGCGCCATCGCGGAATGCCGATCCAAACGAATCCATCGTCGGTTCTCCTGCAGGTGAAGATAGCGTATCGCGGTCTCCGCGTCGCGCCAGCGCCATTTCGTTGTTGCCGCCGAAGAACGTGCCAGCCGGTACGCAAAATGCGCCTCCATGCATGATGGTAAGTGTCCCCTCCCTTGACTCCGTAATACCCTAGCGACAGGGGCGATAATATTTCAGATCATCCAGTGGAGCTGACGGTGTTTGATGATCACGGCCGTCAAAGACCATAAGCTGGATTTTCCAGACCTTGTTCCATTGGACCCATGGAGGGGTCGTGAATAACATCCAGCCGATGGAATTCATAGCGGTGGCTGTTGCGCGCATCTCCAGATCATTTCTTTTTTCTCTTTCGAGATCAGGAAAGCGAGGATTGTGACGATCGCACAAGTATATCGCGAACGGGAATTCGTAGGCAAAGCCCCATGCCTGCCGATGCGGGTTCATGTAGGCCAGCCAGCACCACAGCAGGATACCGATCCAGGGCCGCTTGAAAATGAAGGGCAGCGCCCCGAACACGATTGCGGTGACCAGTATGTCTCTCATGTGTTACCTCCCGCGGCGGGGAATGGCGACACCCGCCGTGTCGGATCGTCTCGGCGCATCGAAAATCCTTGGCGTTCGGTTATAGATCAGCCAGCCTTCGAAGTCGAAGCCGGCGGCGGCCAAGCCGTTGTCATTCGGGTTACAGCGAGCATCCTGGGCACGACACACCCATTCCAGCGTGGCGCGCGAATGGGTGCGACGATCGTTGTAGGCTGGCGAGCGAATATCCGCCAGGTCCGGCATGTAGCCTCACGGATGGCGCAGCCGCCAGAACATAGCGGCACGGAATCGGATGGAAGGCTTCATGGCGAGGTATTGATACGACAGCCTGGGCCAGCGCGTAGTCCTGCAGCGCGACATGACTGACAACTTGGTGATTTCCGGAGGCCTCCCGGGCAATGGCACCAAGCCGTTCAATTCAATTTTCAGATCGTCCCCAAGCCGCGCGCAGGCCTTGCACAAGCGGCATGATGTGCACCATGTAGCGCGCATCCGCAACCACCTGCACTTCGAGTTGGTCGACGGCATGCTGAATCAGCTTGAACTGATATTCCCGGCGCCGGGAATCGCCCGCAACACATAGATCAGCGCTAGGGCGTGCATGATCCGTCCGTCGGCGGTGACGATGAAGTCGGTCTGCCGTCCGACGACGGCGTCGAGCACAGCGAGGCCGCGCCCGCCGGGATCTGCCCCTGCCCGAGCGCCTGATCCTGGTTCGGATAAACGGCTGCGCCTCGGAAACCGGCGAAGTAATCGCCGCCTCGCCTTCTTCCACCGGGTTGCCGGCGTCGTCGAGCACCTCGACAGGTGGCGCCGCTGGTTGTGCAGAAGCGTCGGGTCGGTGATTCCAGGCCATCAATCCCGCGTCGCGCGCACCGTGCTCGACCGACACCGGCACGCCGATACGCGCTCGATGAGCTCGCGCTGATGTGGGAACAGCGGCTCGCCGGTGGTGCTGACCACGCGAAGCGCAGCAAGCCGCGGATGGGTCCCGCGCGCTTCGGCATCGGCGAGCCAGCGCCAGGCTGTCGCGTAGATCGCCTTCGTTGTTGCAGGGCCTGGATCGCCGCCAGGTAGTCGTCCATGCGCGCGGCGACGTCTCGAAGGCGTTCAGCAGCAGCTGGCCGGTCGCGCAGGGTCTTGATGCGATCGGTCTTGTTCAGCTCCACCGGCGCCGCCACGATCAACTTTCACGTCGCCCCCGGCTGCAGCCGCCTGGCGTGCACGGCCGAAATAGAAAATCAGCGGCGCCCCGCTGCAGCCGGTGGTGTATCGCGCCACCGGCACGTCGCGCCACACCATCTGCTCCACGTTGTCGCGGGCGTCGCGCTTGCTCATGGTCGGCAGGCGTGACAAGTCTTCCCAGCGCCAGCGTCCCTGCCCTGGCGGCTTCGGCCAAACCCGCAGCATGCAAGCGGCCCGCATGCCAGGGGCTGTGTGCCAGCGCGCTTTGCACGGCGCTGCGTTCAGGCGGACGGTCTGATAGCGGCACATCGCGTCACGAGACAGCCCACTGCGTGCGCTCGAACTCGCCGAGCACGGCGAAGGTGGGACGCCGCATCGCCCTAAGGCGGAAAGAACGCTACGGGCGAGCCAGGCCAGGGAATCTCATTTGGTCGCCCACTCCGGTTGGCTCGCCGATGCGTTCGGGAACATGCCGTCGAACACGCGCGGCACTTGTGCCACGCGCTTGTCCCACTGATTGTCACGCGCGTAGTCGACGATCGCGGCCCGGTCCCGAGATCCTTGTCGAGCGCGGCAGTCCATGCCTGCAGCAGGGCGGCGCTCGCCGAACGGGACGATGCGTGCCGAGTTCATCACGACACACCGCTTCGGCGTTGCCGCCGACATCCGTGGACACCACAGGCAGGCCGCACGCCATAGCTTCAGACGTTGGCCCAGCCTTCGTTGCCGTCGGCGAGCGCGAGACATCGGATGCCGACAACGGCCATTTTGATTTCATCCGACGGCAGGGCGCCGAGGAAATGCACGCGATCGGCCAGTCCCGCCGCGCCACTAGGTGCAGCGTTGCGGTGCGGTTGTCGCCTTCCGGCTGGCGCCGCCGACGATGAGGTAGTGAAGTTGAGCAGTGCTGGCAGTGCCTCGATGACGCGGTGCATGTTGCGTTCAACCAGCCCGCCAACCAAGATCAGCACCTTGGCGCCACCCGGCAGCCCGAAGCGGGCACGGGCTGCGATGCGATCAACCGGCTGAAAGCGCGCAATGTCGATTCCGTTACCCACCACTTAGTTTTGGTAGGGGGCGGCGCGCCGAGTTCAATAGCCAGTGAGAAGCGAATGGGATACGGACAGGACACGGCGGCGGTTTCATGACGTGCGCGCCAGACGCGGGCGCAGCATGGGATTCTTGCTGTGCGGCGCCTCGGTGCCGCGCAGGGTGACGGTCACTGGCAGACCCAGCCAGCGGCCTAATCTCATGGCGGCTTCGCCGTCGGGATGAGCGAATGGGCGTCGATCCAGCCGCGCGCCCTGCCGCTTCGGCCCGGCCGCAGGCCGAAACTCGCCAGCGCCATCGACCAGCCATCGAACCGGCACAGCAGGCCGGGCACCGACAGGAAACGCGGGTGATACACCCGGAAATACCCCTGCTCCGATTTCCAGTGCCGGCGCCTGCGGACATCCTCTCCAACGCCGCAGGCGGTGGGCGACGGCCGGGAAACCGCGTTGGCGGAGACAACGGCGGAGCAGCCGGAGGTGTTGCTGGCGACATGCGTTCCCCGCGTCGAGCACCCGGCGGCGGGACGCGCCGAACTGGGGAAGAGCGCGCTGAACACCACCAGGTCGATGCGACCTGATTGAGCGGACCGTTGTCAGCCAAGCGCAGCCTCCATCCCCACAGGGTTTCACCAGGCTGCCGTACACGCCACGGTGGCGCGCGGCGCTGGCGGCCGGTGCGCTTGACTTGACGAACTGGCCGCATACGCTCAGTGCTCTCCCAGCCCTGCTCGTATTTCAGCGGCGCCACCACCTTGCTGGCGAGGTCGCCCGCACCGAGCCGCCGCACCGGCCGGTCTCGGCCATCCTGGATCAGTTCGTGGTGGCCGCCGACGTCGGAGGCCACCATCAGGCGTCCCTGCGCCATCGCCTCCAGCGGCTCAGCGGCGTAGAGCTCCGTCAGCCGCATCGGATGACGGGCGTACACACACATGGATCAGATCGTAGTAGCGGTTCGCCTCGCATGGGCGCGCGTCCGGTGAACACCACGCAATCTTCAAGTGAGCGCATGGTGTCTTGGCGCCGGGGCGTGTGCGGCCCGCCACCGACCAGCGGCATTTTGACGTCAGGCCATTCCTTTAGAATCGTCGGCGGAGCGGTGGTGGCGCAGAATGACCCCTTCGTCACGTAACGAGCCGAATGGACCAAGCGCGCGGTTATTGCCTAGACCCAGGCCTTGCCGCCCATTTTCAAATTTTTCGAAGTGCTCGACCCGCATTGGGGAGTGGCGTGGGTTCCCCGGGCGGGAGTGCCGCGCGCGACAAGGTATTGCGCAGGCCTTCGCAGATGACCGTAACGGCATGGGCCTTTTTCACTGCCCAGGTTTTTCCAGCATCGGGTGAGCTTGTAGCGCAGGCTGCCTTTCCGGGTGCTGCCAGTGATCGACCGCTGCGTGCCTCAAAGGCACGTATTCATCAGACGAACTGCAATCCCCACCTGCCGCCCAACGCCAATTGCCGGACACATCAGCACCAGCGACGCACGTGATGATGGCTGCAGCGCTTTTCCAAGCCAAGCAGACGTCTCGATCGCACCCGTCACCGCGAAAGGATCGTAACCCGGAAGTCTGGCGAGCAGGCCAGTCGGCTTGGCGGTGCGATAGAAGTAGGCCGTCGGCGTCCTCTTCCATCACGTCGCAATCGATCTGCTTTTTTGGGCGGGACAAATGGTAGGTATCCCAGCCCATTTCCGCTCGTTGATCGCCGCGCTGCGGAAGGTGTAGCCAGAATGCAGCGGCAGGGTGTGGTCGAAGATGTGGAGAATGGCATGCAGTTGTTGAACTGCGGGGTTCCGACGAAACCAGCCAGAAGCCAAGACACGCGAGATCCTCGTCGGACAAGCTCTTGAAGCCATGGCCGACTGCGACGCACAGCCCGGATATCCGGCTCCCGAAGCCACAATGTATTCGACTCGGATCAGATGAAGCCGCTGCGCACGGCCTCGCGGAATAGGCATCCGCACGCAGGCAGTTCCACGCCTTTTCGCACTGTCATCAGCGAGACCACGGCCAACTCGGCCAGGCAAGAAAATCCAGCGGGTTGCTTCGATAAGACCCATGGCTTTTGAGGTCCACCAGGTCGTCACGATCCCCCTGAGTTTCAAGGCCACGTACATCTCATGGAAGCTCGCAGGGGAGGTCGTTGGCGCGTGTTCAAGCACGGCTCGCGAGAACGCGAGAATCTCTGCCTCGCCTTTGAGACCGGACAGCCCACTCGGCCGAACGAGATAATCGATATATTCGGATT